>JYOE01000024.1:0-504 GCA_000955875.1 Terrabacter sp. 28 | reverse complement strand
GTCCCGGCCACCGCCGGAGCGGTAGCCACCACGGTCGTCCCGGCCGCCGCCGGAGCGGCGGTCGTCCGAGCGGTAGCCGCCACGGTCGTCGCGGCCGCCACCGGAGCGGCGGTCGTCCGAGCGGTAGCCACCACGGTCATCACGGCCGCCACCGGAGCGGCGGTCGTCCGAGCGGTAGCCACCACGGTCATCACGGCCGCCACCGGAACGGCGGTCATCCGACCGGTAGCCCCCGCGGTCGTCGCGACGCTGCCCACCGGACCGGGGAGCACCGGAGCCACGGCCGGCGCCATGGCCCCGCGCCGGGCCTCGCTGACCGCCATCGCGGTCGCGGCGCTCGTTACGGCTGTCGTTGCCGTCCTGGTCACTCATGTTCAGCATCCTTCCGCGCCGACCTCGGTCGGCGCCACCTCTACGTTCATCGGGCACAAAGAAAGAGCGCCCCAGTCGGATCAATGAAGTTCCGTCTGGGGCGCTCTGACAAAGTGTGTCCGGCTGCGTCCT
>JYOE01000023.1 GCA_000955875.1 Terrabacter sp. 28 | reverse complement strand
CACCTAAGCAGATATGCAGAACTGGTGTTCTAATAGAGGTAGTCGAACGTCGCACAGGGGAGGGGTCGTATGCCGTACGTCGCAGCACCGCAGTCCCTCTGGTCCTGGCTTCGTGACGTCGAGTACGAGCCGGCGGCCACGGGTCACCGGTGCGGGCCGGTGCTGGTCGACGAGCGGGCGCGGTCGGTCGAGGTGACCGAGTCCCTGCTGCGGGCGAGTGAGCGGGTGATGGCGCGGGTCGAGGAGCTCGAGGCCGTGAAGGCGCGCGTGGAGGCCGACCTGATCGCGGCGTACGGGGCGTTGCACACCATCGCCGAACAGCAGATCGCCGCCCTGCCGGCGGGGTCGTCGCGGCGGGCGGCGGCGTTGGTCTCGCCCGAGCGGGTCGTCGCGGAGGAGATCGCGCTCGCGACCGGCGTCGGGGCCGGAGAGGTCGGGCGCCGGTTGACGCTCGCGACAGCCCTGCGGCGGCACCGGCGTCTGCTGGCGGCGCTGCGTGAGGGCGGCACGTCGCTCTACCGGGCGGTGCAGGTCGCCTGCGAGACGGTCCAGCTGCCGGATGCGGACGTCGCGGCGGTGGAGGAGGCGGTGCTCGCCCCGTCGCGGGACGGGCGGCCGGTGGGGCAGCGGACGTTCACGGCCCGTTTGCGGCGGGCCGTCGCCTCGGTCGACACCCGCGGCGCGGACGAGCGGCGCGCGCAGGCCAAGGCCCGGCGGGGTGTGTTCGGGCGGATGGTGGAGGACGGCATGGGCTCCCTGACCGTGACGGCTGAGGCGGGCACCATCGCGGCGATCCTGGACCGGCTCGACACCACCGCCCGGGGGCTCCGCGGATCAGGCGACCCGCGGACGCTGGACCAGCTGCGCTGCGACCTGGCCACCCACGCCCTGCTGCGCAACGCCCTCACCCCGTGCGACGCCGGCCTGGTCGGCGGCGCCCTGACCACGGCCACGGGCGAGGCCGCCGCCGATGGGGGCGCCGCGGGTCCGGCCGGTGTGCCGGCGCCGTTCACGGGTGACGCGGCGGCGCGGGTGTGGCTCGTCGTGCCGTTCGAGGTCGCCACCGGCCACGGCGACGCGGCGTGCGAGCTGCCCGGGCACGGCTGGGTCACCGCCGCCCACGCCCGCGAGATCATGACCCGCCCCGGCTCGGTCTGGCAGACCCTCCCCGTGAATGTTCGCGACGGCCACGCGATCACCCGCCCGACGAGGGCCTACCGGCCCACTGACGCGATGGTCGAGCACGTCCGGGCCATCGACGGCACCTGCCGCGGCCCCGACTGCACCACCCCGGCCACCCGCTGCGACCTCGACCACGAGATCCCGTGGCCGGCCGGTGAGACAGCCGTGACGAACTTCTACGCCAAGGAACGCCGGCACCACAACCTCAAGACGCACCAGGTCTGGACCAGCACCCCCGTCGCCGACGGTGGCCTGCAGTGGACCACCCTGACCGGCCGCACCCACACGACCTACCCCAAGAACTGGCGCGACGGCCTGGGCCCACCGCCCGGAACGGGCCCTCCACCCGGCCCCGAACCGCCGCCCTTCTGAGTGTCTGGCGGGACCGTCAGTCGTCGTCCGTGGCGTCGATCACTAGGACGTCCTACTAATCCGAACCGGCGAGTAGGATCGCGCCGTGAGCACGAATGCCGACTTCGACCTGTTCCGGACCAGCGAGGACCACGAGGCCCTGCGGGAGGCCATCCGCGCGATCGCCGAGGACAAGATCGCCCCGTACGCCGCCGCCGTCGACGAGGAGGCGCGCTACCCGCAGGAGGCGCACGACGCCCTCGTCGCGTCCGACTTCTTCGCTCCGCACGTGCCCGAGGCCTACGACGGCGTGGGCGCCGACGCCCTCGCGACGTGCATCGTCATCGAGGAGGTCGCCCGTGTCGACGCCTCGGCTTCCCTCATCCCGGCCGTCAACAAGCTCGGCTCCCTGCCGCTCATCCTCGACGGCAGCGACGACGTGAAGTCCCGCTACCTGCCGCCGCTGGCCAAGGGCGAGACGACCTTCTCCTACGGCCTGTCCGAGCGCGAGGCCGGCTCCGACACCGCCTCGATGAAGTGCCGCGCGCGACAGGACGGCGACGACTGGGTGCTGAACGGCCAGAAGTCGTGGATCACGAACGCCGGCGTCTCCGAGTACTACACGGTCCTCGCGGTCACCGACCCCGACGGCCCGCGAGGCGGCAACGTCTCGGCGTTCGTGGTCGAGAAGTCCGACGAGGGCTTCACCTTCGGCGAGAAGGAGCGCAAGCTCGGCATCAAGGGCAGCCCGACCCGCGAGCTGCACTTCGACAACGTGCGCATCCCGGGTGACCGCATCGTCGGCCAGGTCGGCGACGGCCTGAAGATCGCCCTGCGCACCCTCGACCACACCCGCGTCACCATCGGCGCGCAGGCCGTCGGCATCGCCCAGGGCGCGCTCGACCAGGCCCTCGCGTACGTCAAGGAGCGCAAGCAGTTCGGAAAGCACATCGCCGACTTCCAGGGCATCCAGTTCATGCTCGCCGACATGGCGATGGAGCTCGAGGCCGCGCGCCAGATGGTCTACGTCGCGGCCGCGAAGTCCGAGCGCGGCGACAAGGACCTGTCGTTCTTCGGCGCCGCGGCCAAGTGCTATGCGTCCGACGCCGCCATGAAGATCACGACCGACGCGGTCCAGCTGCTCGGTGGCGCCGGCTACACGCGCGACTTCCCGCTCGAGCGGATGATGCGCGACGCCAAGATCACCCAGATCTACGAGGGCACCAACCAGGTCCAGCGCATCGTGATGGCCCGCCAGCTCCTCAAGTAGGAGGCACCCGGCCGCGTACGCCTCACGGCGGGCGCCCACCGCCCTCCCAGCGACCTCCGCGGTTGCCGGGGGTAGGTTCGCGGGGCGGTAGGCTGGGCCGGCCCGGTGCGGGTCGCGATCGCCTGCTCCAACTCCCGACCCGAACGAGAAGGATCCGTACGCGTGGACCCAACACCTCCGGTCAGCGTCATCATGCCGCTGCTCAACGAGGAGAGGCACCTGGAGGACGCCGTCGCCGCGGTCGTCGCCCAGGACTACCCCGGGCAGATCCAGGTGGTGCTCGCCGTCGGCCCCGGCCACGACGACACCCTCGGGGTCGCTCGCCGTCTCGCCGAGCGCGACTCGCGGATCACCGTCGTCGAGAACCCGTCCGGCCGCACGCCCGAGGCGCTGAACCTCGCTGTGGCGGCCGCCGCGCACGACATCATCGTGCGCGTCGACGGGCACGGCTTCCTCAGCGAGGGCTACATCGAGCGCGCCGTCCGCGTGCTGGGCGAGACCGGGGCGGCGAACGTCGGCGGCATCATGCACGCGGCTGGCGTCACCGACTTCGAGAAGGCCGTGGCGACGGCCATGACGTCACCGCTCGGCGTCGGCGGGGCCCGCTTCCACACCGGCGGCGAGGCCGGACCGGCCGACACCGTCTACCTCGGCGTCTTCCGCCGCGAGTGGCTCACGAAGGCCGGCGGCTACGACCCGCGCTTCACCCGTGCCCAGGACTGGGAGCTGAACTACCGCATCCGCCAGGCCGGCGGTGTCGTCTGGTTCGACCCCGCCCTCACGGTCGAGTACCGCCCCCGCCCGAGCCTGCGCGCGCTCAGCCGGCAGTACCGCGACTACGGCCGCTGGCGTCGCGTCGTCGCCGCCCGCCACAAGGGTTCGATCAACGCCCGCTACCTTGCGCCGCCCACCGCTCTCGTGGCCGTGGCCGCCGGTGTCGTCGGTGGTCTGGTCTGGCGGCCGCTGTGGGCCATCCCGGCCGCGTATGCCGCCGGGGTCGGTGTCGGCGGAGTGGTCATCGCGCGTGGCGAGGGTGCGAAGGTGGCCGCGCGGGTGCCCGCCGTTCTTGCCACGATGCACATGAGCTGGGGCTGGGGCTTCCTCACCAGCAGGCCGGACCAGCTGGTCCCCGAAGGAGACGAGTCGTGATGGTGGAGCGCTTTTCCCGGATCTGGAGCCAGCGGGGCATCCTGCTGACGCTGGTCCGACGCGACCTGCGCGTCCGCTACGCACGCAGCTGGCTCGGCTACCTGTGGACCGTCATCGACCCGCTGGCGATGGCCCTGATCTACTTCATGGTCTTCGCGGTGATCTTCCAGCGCGGCGACGCGGGCCACAAGCCGTACTTCCTGTTCCTGCTCGTCGGCCTGCTGCCGTGGCAGTGGTTCAACGCGTCGGTCAACGAGACCGCCAGAGCCCTCGTGTCCGAGGCGAAGCTCGTGCGGTCCACCAACCTGCCGCGCGAGCTCTGGGTGATCCGGGTCGTCATCGCCAAGGGCATCGAGTTCCTGCTCTCGCTGCCGGTGCTGCTGGCCTTCCTGGTCGCCTACCTCGTCCTCGGGGAGACGACGCTCAACTGGCGCATCGTGCTCTTCCCGCTGGCGCTCGTCGTGCAGTTCGTGCTCCAGACGGGCATCGGCCTGCTGCTCGCCCCGGCGACGGTCCTCGCCGACGACACCATCCGCGTCGTCCGCATTGCCCTGCGCATGCTCTTCTACGGAACCCCGATCATCTACACGCTCGACAAGGCACCCGACTGGCTGCAGACCGTGCTGTGGTTCAACCCGTTCAGCGGCATCCTCGAGCTCTACCGGGCCGGCTTCTTCCCTCAGCCGATCCAGATGGCCCCGCTGCTCGTCGGCGTGCTCATGTCGCTCGCCTTCCTCGCCTGGGGCACCGTCACGTTCGCACGCATGGAGCGTGCCGTCCTGAAGGAGATCTGACGTGGCACCCGTGGCCGACCGCGTCTCAGACGCCAAGCGCACCGCCGACGTCATCAAGGTCGAGGGCCTGGGCGTCGAGTTCTACCGCTCCCGACGCCGCAAGCTCTCGCTGCGCGAGATGGTGCTGCGCCGCGAGAACACCGCGCCCAAGGAGACCTTCTGGGCCCTCAAGGACGTCTCGTTCAGCGTGGGACCCGGCGAGGCGGTCGGCCTGGTCGGTTCCAACGGCGGCGGCAAGAGCACCCTGCTCAAGACCATCGCCGGCGTGCTGCTGCCCGACGAGGGCACGGTGGCCGTCAACGGCGGTGTCGCCCCGCTCATCGAGCTGACGGGTGGTTTCCTCGGCGAGCTATCGGCCCGCGAGAACGTGCTGCTCACGGCAGGCCTGCACGGGCTGAGCAAGGCCGAGATCACCGAGCGGTTCGACGAGATCGTCGACTTCGCCGGGCCCCAGGTCAGGGCGGGCCTCGACATGCCGTTCCGCCACTTCAGCTCCGGCATGCAGGTGCGCCTCGGCTTCGCCCTCATCACGACGCTCGACGAGCCGATCGTCCTCGTCGACGAGGTGCTCGCGGTGGGCGACAAGGCCTTCCGAGACAAGTGCTACCAGCGCATGGAGGCGCTCCTCGGCGAGGGCCGCACCCTCTTCCTCGTCTCCCACTCGGAGGCCGACCTGCGCCGCTTCTGCACCCGGGGCCTCTACCTGCAGTCCGGCCGCCTCGTCGCCGACGGCTCGATGGACGACATCCTCGAGCAGTACAACAACGCGGCCAGCTGACCGGCGGCCGACCTGGTCAGCGGTTGACGGCCGCCACGGCTTCGTCGAACGCGGCCGGCTCGAGAGCCGTCACCAGCGTCGCGGTGGCCCAGCCCGGCAGGCCCGCGGAGCCCGTCCCGGAGGCGGCGTACGCGTCGTCGCCCGCGACGAGCGTCGCGCCGCGGGTCGCCAGCTCGCCGAGGAGCCGGTCGGCCGACGGGCTCGACGGGGTGTGCACCTCGACGAAGCCCACGTCCGGCGTCGCCACCGCCCACTCGAGGTCGGCCTCCGAGTGGGCGACGAGCCCGATCGAGCGGGCCACGCCGTCGCTCAGGTAGCGCTGCGCGCGCGCCCAGCCGCGGGCGGCCGTCACCGAGTCGGGGAAGACCAGCGCGTCGACGCCCCGGCGCCCGAGGTTCGCGAAGCTGCGCTCCGCCGACGCCTCGACCGCCAGGTCGTGCGTCGCGGTCGCCGACGCGTTCTCCAGCGCGGGCGCCCACAGGCGCGAGATGAGGCCGAAACGCTTGACCAGCGCCGGTTCCGCACAGCTGCGCAGCAGCTCCTCGCTGCGGCCGTCGGCGCGGCCCACGTCGACGTGGGTCACGCCGCGCTCGATGGCGTCGGCGATGAGCGCGCGCAGGCGCTCGGCCCGCTCGGCGGGCTTGTCGCCGCCGGCTTCGCCGTCGTCGAAGGCGCGGGCGGACAGGACGACCCGCGAGACGCGCCCGGCCGCCGAGGAGGACGACGGGATGCGGGCACCGGCCGCGTCGACGCGGGCGGCGAGGTCCTCCATGAACGCGAGCCAGGGGCGGCCGATCGGGTCGGTCACGTCGTCGAAGAGGGACGACACGCGTACGTAGTCGCCGAGCGTGTCCACGGTGGCGCGGTAGGCGTGGACGTCGCCCGGGCACCCCCGCGGCACGAAGAGCAGCTCGCCGAGCGTGCGCCGCAGCCACGGGGTGACGTGCTCGCGGTCGTACGCGGCGGTGGCGGTCTCGGCGGCCTCGCGCAGGGCTGCGACGCTGAAGGCCTCGGCCCCGAGGCCCTCGGGCACCTGGTCGATGTCGACCCGCCCGTACGTGTGGTCGCTGGCGTCGAGGGCGGCGAGCAGCTCGTCGACGAGGTCGGCGTCGGCGACCGGGTTGTCGCCGGTCAGCCGCACGACGCGGTCCTCGGGCGCCAGGTCGGCCGTGGCCTGGACGAACCGGCCCAGCACGTCGTCGAGCGAGCCGCGGACGACGGGGATCCCGACCGAGGAGAGGTGCCCGGCGATGCGCTCGTCGTACTGCTCCTCGCTCGTGGCCACGACGACCTCGTGGCCGCTGCGGCTCGCCCGCCGCGCCACCAGCTCGATGAGCGGCATCCCCGCGATCGTCAGCATGGCCTTGCCGGGCAGGCGGGACGAGTTGAGACGCGACTGGATGACGACACGGGTGCGCGGCATCGGTTCCTCCTGGGACTGGTGCTGCTAGAGATCCGTGGCCGGGTTGAAGACCAGGGAGTTGATGCGCAGCCCGATGACGCCCTGCGGGATGTAGCCGTGCGGGGCATGGGGGCTGCTGTGGACGCAGATGGCGAGCAGCCCGTGCGAGGTCGCGGGCACGTCCAGCACGACGGTCGCCGTCGAGGGAAGCCCGCTGGTCCCCGCCGGGGCGAGGTCGACCTGGGTGCCCTGGGACCCCTCGAGCCCGATGCGCACCCGACGGCCGGACCGGGTTGCGTCGCCGCCGTGCGTGCTCGTCCGGTCCGCCCACCAGGTGGCACTCTGCGAGTCCAGGGCCAGCTCGACCTCGATGCTCCTCGTGGAGCCGAGAGGAGCGGTGTCGACGACCAGCACGGCCTCGGGCTGGCTGGCGCGGCCGACGATGGCCTCGCCGCGCACGAAACCCTCGACCATCCGGAGCGTGGCGGACCGGCCTGACACCACGCGGCTGCCGCTGCGCGGCGTCCAGTCCTCGTGGGCCGTCGCGAGCCCCACCGAGTCGGCGAGCGACCTCCCGTGGGCGGTCAGGGCATGCGAGTCGGCCAGCTCCCGGGAGTCGAGGCCGAGGTCCATCCTCGTGAGGATCGGGTCCTCCCGCTCCCACAGCCGGCGCACCGCCACGTAGGCCGGGTCGGCGTCGTCCTCGACGTGGTTCATCGCCGTGGCGACGAGCTGGTGCAGCGTCGTGCCCTGCCCGTTCTCCCAGTGCGGGACGAGGGGAGTGGTGACGTCGGCGCCGCTGCGGTAGAGCCACAACCACAGGCGCGCACGACGCGACTGCTCCTCCGTCATCAGCGCCTCGCCGGCGGTGAGACCGCGGATGCACGACGCGAGCTCGTCGAAGTACCCGGCCTCCGTGTCGGCCCGCCGGCTGAAGCCGAGGTGGCTCCACTCCGACCAGCCGGCCTGCAGGGCGGGGATGCCGTATGCCGGGAACTCCGCGCTGACGCTGCCACGCACCGTGACGGCGAGGTCGGTGACGCTCCAGAGCGCGTTGCGGCTCAGGGCGAGGCTGGGACGGAAGACGATGTGCGAGTGCCGTCCGTACTGCTCGGCGAGCCGCTCGAAGTGCTCGGTGCGGTCGTAGTTGAACTGGCTGGGGTGGTCGAGGAAGAGCCAGTTCGCGTCCGTCGCGCCGGCGGCGTACTCGGCCGTCTTCTCGAACCACGTGGCGAGGTCGACGAAGGCCTCGTGGTTGCCCTGCACGGCATCGGACACCGCGTGGTTGAACACCGTGACGACCGGCTTGTCGGGGTCGAGCCCGAGGCGGCCCAGGGCGTGGCCACGCAGGGCCGACCGCTCGGCGGTGCTGCGCAGGTCGAGGCGGGAGATCTCGCCGCCGCCACGCCACCACGAGGGCCGGCCGAGGTTCGCCTTGGAGCGCCAGGCGGTTCGTTCGGCACTGGCGGCGAGCACGTCGCGGTGCCTCCACACCTGGGTCTCGAACTGCTGCGCGATCTGCAGGGACAGGGCCCGCCGGAAACCGAGGTCGCTTCCCTCGGTGCCGTCGAAGAGCGCGTACGCCTTGAGGCCACCCGTCGCCTGCGCGTGCAGGACGGGCACGCCGCAGCCGGTTGCCGCCTCGACGGCCAGCCCCCACTGCCCGTAGTCGACGTGGCTGGTGACGAAGGCTCGGACCGGCAGCGCGTCGAAGAGCGTGCGGTACAGGCGGTCCTCCGACGCGACCGAACGCCGGATCCCGGCGACGTCGTCCTCCGCGACGGCGTCACTCATGCGCGGGATGCGCAGCAGGCGCACCGCGGTGGAGTCGCTCATCACGTCGAGCCGCTTGCGTCCGGCCGCGTCCCGCGGGGCCGCCACCGGGAAGGTCGCACCGAGGAGCTCGACGTCGGAGCCGCCTGCCTCCACCCGGTCGGTCAGCGCGGACACGTCGATGACGTCGTCGGCGCCGTAGGCCCGCGCCAGCTGCAGCCACCGCTCCCGGTCGTAGCCGTCCCAGATCCGGGAGTCCCAGTAGCGGTTCGGCCCGACGAGCACGACCAGGCGGGCGGCCTCGATGCGACGCAGGCTGTTGGCCAGCGTCAGCGTGCGCAGCGCGAGCCGAAGGTCCTGCATGAGCAGGTCGACGAGGACGACAGGTGCACTGTCGGGGACCTCCGGAAGGGTGGTGCGCCAGTGGGTCGCCGCAGCCGCGCACATCGCATCGAACGTCGGTCCGAAGGTGGGCAGGTCTGTGGCGGGGGGTCGCTCACGGGTCATCTGGGCCTCATCGCTCGGGGCGTAGGGAGCGATAGTACTGAAGCGCGTCGGCCACGCGAGCGCGTCCCTTCCCGTCGACGAGCGACATCCCCGCCGAGGCCAGCGACGCCTGCCGCTCGGGGTCCGACAGCAGCTTCTCGACGACGGCGACCGCGGACGACCGGACCGCCTCGTCGGCGCGCAGCTCGGAGAGGTGGCCGAACGGCTCGGCGAGGCCGCGACCGGTCACGGCCTCGTAGCCCGGGCCCTGGTTGTCGACGACGCAGACGAGCATCGAGGGCAGCCCGAGGCACAGGAACTCCCACACCGAGCTGCCCGCCGCCGTCACCGCGACGTCGCAGGAGGCGGCGAGGGCGGCGAGGTCGGGGGTCGGGGCGACGACCTCGACGTGCTGCCCCGGAGCGGTCGGCAGGGCCTCGAGGGCCTCGGCGATCTCCGGCCGTGCAGCGACCGCGACGACGTGCATGGGGCGCCCCGAAGCGAGCAGCAGCGGCACGACGACCGGCGCGGCGGCATACGGGTCGGACCCCCCGAACACGGCCAGCACCCGCGGGGGGTCGCTCGGCGCCCGACGCGCGGACACGGGGCGGTGCCGCAGCACCTCGTCACGGAAGAGGGAGTAGTCGAGGCCGAGGAGCTGGCGCTCCGGGTCGACCCCGGGCGCGGGGGTGGCGCCGAAGTTCTGGTCGAGGTAGAGGTCGGCCTCCTGGCCGCTGCCGAAGGTGTCGTCGAGCACCGAGAGCACGGTGATCCCGGCCTCGTGCAGCGCCTGCCCGCAGCCGGGGTCGAGGTGGTAGCCGTCGAGCACGACGGCATCGACGTCGTTCTCGTGTGCCAGCGCGGCGAGCTCCTCGGGGTCGTCGGGCGCCGGCACGACGGCCAGGCCACGGTGCTCGACCTGCTCGGTCAGCCACGGCACGCCCGTCACCTCGCCGACGATGGTGACGCGAGCGCCACGGGACGTCAGCTCGTCGCCGAGCGCGAGGCAGCGCACGACGTGACCGGTGCCCGTCTCGGGCCTCGCGTCGCAGCGCAGGGCGATGTGCACGGGCATGCGCCCAGTCTGCCGCAGGCCCTCCCGGGGCGGCCGTGAGGGCCTCGGCGCCGGTCCGGGGAGGGGCGGGCAACAGGGCGAAGGTGTTAATCTCGCCGTCGGCGCCGGTCGAGCGCCCCAGTGCGTGGTGCCCTTCGTCGGGCCGCGCAGCACGTCTGTCAAGAACATGACCAGGAGGTCAAAGGGTGAGCATTCTCGAAGGGTCGTCGATCCTCGTCACAGGTGGGACCGGGTCCTTTGGCAAGGCGTTCATCCGCGAGGTGCTCGACAACCACAACCCCAAGAGGGTCATCATCTACAGCCGCGACGAGCTGAAGCAGTGGGAGGTCCGTCAGCTGTTCAACGACGACCCGCGCCTGCGCTGGTTCATCGGTGACGTCCGTGACCTCGACCGCCTGCGCCGCGCCATGCACGGCACCGACTACGTGGTGCACGCCGCCGCGCTCAAGCAGGTCGACACCGGCGAGTACAACCCGCACGAGTTCGTCAAGACCAACGTCCTCGGCAGCCAGAACGTCATCGAGGCCTGCATCGACGCGGGCGTCAAGAAGGTCGTCGCCCTCTCGACCGACAAGGCGAGCTCGCCGATCAACCTCTACGGCGCCACGAAGCTGACCGCCGACAAGCTCTTCATCCTCGGCAACCACTACGCCGCGCAGTACCCCTCGCGCTTCGCCGTGGTGCGCTACGGCAACGTCACGGGCTCGCGCGGCTCGATCATCCCGAAGTTCCGTGCCCTGCACGAGGCGGGCGAGTCGCTCCCGATCACCGACCTGCGCTGCACGCGCTTCCTCATCACGCTGCCCGAAGCCGTCCAGATGGTCCTCGACACGTTCGAGCTCATGCAGGGTGGTGAGCTCGTCGTGCCGCACATCCCGTCCCACCTGGTCACCGACCTCGCGCAGGCGATCGCCCCCGGCGCCAAGATGCACGACATCGGCCTGCGCCCGGGCGAGAAGCTCCACGAGGAGATGATCAGCCCCGAGGAGGGCCGCCGCGCCATCATGATCATGGACGGCAAGTACTACGTGCTCGAGCCCGAGCTCGCGACGTGGGGCTACAAGCCCCGCACCGACGGCGAGCCGGTCCCCGAGGGCTTCCACTGCGCGTCCGACAAGAACGACATCTGGATCGGTGCCGACGACATCCGCAAGATGCTCGAGGCGGGTATCTGAGGTGATCCCCTACGGACGCCAGTCGGTCAACGAGGAGGACGTCGAAGCCGTCGCCCAGGTGCTGAGGGGTGACTGGCTCACCACCGGCCCCACCGTGACGGCGTTCGAGGAGCAGCTGGCCGCCCTGTCGGGTGCCACCCGCTGCGTCAGCGCGACGAGCGGCACCGCCGCCCTGCACATCGCGTATGCCGCTGCGGGCGTCGGTCCCGGCGACGAGGTCGTCACGACCCCGATGACGTTCGTCGCGACGGCCTCGTGCGCCGTCGCGCTCGGCGCGAAGATCCGCTTCGTCGACGTCGAGGACGACACGGCGAACATCGACCCCGTGGCGCTCGACGCGGCCGTCACCGACGAGACGAAGGTCATCGCCGGCGTCGACTACGCGGGCCACCCGATCGAGGTCGACGCGATCAACGAGACCGCTCGACGGGTCGGGGCGCTCGTCGTCGAGGACGCCGCGCACTCGATCGGCTCGACCTACAAGGGCCGGCCGGTCGGCTCCCTCACCGACCTCACGACGTTCTCCTTCTTCCCCACGAAGAACATGACGACCGCCGAGGGCGGTGCCGTCGCGACGACCGACGCCGAGCTCGGCCGGCGCGCGCACGAGTTCCACTTCATCGGCCTCGTGCGCGACCAGGCGCGGATGCGCTACCCCGACGAGGGCCCCTGGCACCAGGAGGTCCACGAGTGGGGCCTCAACTACCGCCTGCCCGACGTGCTCGCCGCGCTGGGCCTCAGCCAGCTCAAGCGGCTGAGCGCGTTCAAGGAGCGTCGCGCCGCGATCTTCGCGCGCTACCAGGAGGGTCTCGCCGGCGTCGACGGCATCCGGCTGCCCACGCAGCGCGAGCACGTCGACCCGATCTGGCACCTCTACCCGTTGCGGGTGCTCGGTGGCCGCCGCCGCGAGGTCTTCGACGCGATGCGCGCCGACGGCATCGGCGTGCAGGTCAACTACATCCCCGTCTACTGGCACCCGATGTTCGAGGACCTCGGCTTCAAGAGGGGCATGTGCCCCAACGCCGAGCAGTTCTACGCCGAGGAGCTCTCGCTGCCGATGCACGCCGAGCTGACCGACGCGCAGGTCGACAAGGTCATCGACGCCGTCCGCGCCGCCGTCGGGAGCTGATCCGATGCACCACGCGAACCACTTCTACGGGCATGCCCACATCATGGCCCGCTACGTCGGGCTCGAGCACCCGCCGCGCATCTGGGGCTACCTCCAGCACGGGTGGAACATGCACGACGGCTTCGCCGTCGGCACCGTCTTCACGCCGCAGTACCCCAAGTTCGTCTGGTCGGAGGCCTGCGCCCGCCGTGGCTGGGCCGCCGGGCTGCGCAACTACATGGTCGTCGCCGCCCCCTGGCTCTACCTGCTCGAGCTCGAGCGCCAGAAGGAGTGGCTGGAGACGGCCGAGCCGCGCACCGGCACGATCGTCTACCCGTTCCACGGCTGGGAGGGCCAGCAGGTCGTCGGCAGCCACACGGCATACGTCGAGGAGGTGAAGGAGGCCGAGGGCGACGTGCCCATCACGGTCTGCCTCCACTGGAACGAGTACGACAACCCGAAGGTGCGCCGCGAGTACGAGGACGCCGGCGTGCGCGTCGTCACCCACGGGCAGCGCGGCTACCTCTGGCAGGACACCGACGTCGCCTTCCTCTACCGGCAGCTGCACGAGATGCGACAGCACAAGCGCGTCGTCAGCAACCGCATGAGCAGCGCGATCCTGTATGCCGCAGCGGCCGGGGTCGAGGTCGGCATCTACGGCGACCCGATGGCTCTGGAGTCCGACCACGCCGTGCTCGGCGGGGTGGGCAAGCCCCGGCGCATCTGGCCCGAGATGCACCAGTTCTCGGTGCCGATGGACTACGCGGCCTCGGTCGCGAACCGTGAGCTCGGCGCCGACGAGATGCTCTCGCCCGCCGAGGTCATCGACGCCTTCGGCTGGGCGCCCGAGATCCGCGCCCCGCGCACGCCGCCGCCGGCGCCCCCGCTCGACGAGGAGCCGTCGGTCTTCGCCCGCCGGCGCCGGCGCCAGCACCGGTCGGACAGCCACCGCGCCCCCGGCGACGGCGACCCGTCGGACGAGCTGGTCTCGATGGACGCCTCCGTCGACGTGGACGACGTGGACGAGTCGTCCGACCACGAGCCGAGCGGCTCGGCCAAGGTCCCGGCGAGCGCCTCGTCGAAGGCCGGCCCGGGTGACGCCGTGGAGCAGGAGCCGGCCGGCCCTGCCGCGCCGGTCTCCGACGCCGCGCAGGACCCGGCCCTCGACCAGGCCTGACCCACGACGAAGGGCCCCGACCGCNNCTCGCCGTCAGACGAGGTCCCACGACATCGGCGTGCCACGCTCGACGTCGCGCGTGAACCGCTTGGACTCCACGAGCGAGAACGCATCGGGCGCAAGGCCGTTCGCGGGGCGGATGGATCGGACGTTCTGTGCCGTCACGGGGTCGCCGGCCTTGACGTCCTCGACGACGAAGAGCGAGCGACGGAAGCGCAGCCCCTCGCGCTCGGCCTCGCGGGCACCGATGCGCGGCTCACCCAGGGCCTGCCAGGCGACCTTCGTCTCGCGCACGAGGGCGGCGAGCTCGTCGGGCTCCAGCGAGAAGGCGGAGTCGACGCCACCCTCCTCGCGCGACATGGTGACGTGCTTCTCGACGAGCACCGAGCCGAACGCGACCGAGGCGACGGCGGCTCCGATGCCCATCGTGTGGTCGGAGAGGCCCACGGGCACGCCGAACGCCTCACGCATGACCGGGATGCCGCGCAGGTTCGACGACGCCGGGTCGGCGGGATAGCTGACGGTGCAGGAGAGCAGCATGACCTGGCGGTTGCCGGTCGAGTGGGCGGCGTCGACGGCAGCCGCGATCTCACCGACCGACGCCATGCCCGTCGAGATGATGAGCGGCTTGCCGGTCTGGGCAGCCAGGCGGATGAGCGGCAGGTCGACGATCTCGGACGACGCGATCTTGTACGCGGGGACCTCAAGGCCTTCGAGGAAGTCGACCGCCGTGGGGTCGAAGGGGCTCGAGAAGGCCAGGATGCCGAGCTCACGCGCGAGGTCGAAGATCGGCTTGTGCCACTCCCACGGCGTGTGGGCCTCCTCGTACAGCTCGTAGAGGCGGCGCGAGCCCCACAGCTCGTGGCCCTCGGAGAGGCGGAACTCGGGCTTGTCGACGTCGATGGTGATCGTGTCGGCGGTGTAGGTCTGCAGCTTGATCGCGTGGGCGCCCGCCTTGGCGGCCATCCGGACGATCTCGAGGGCCTTGTCGAGGCTGCCGTCGTGGTTGCCCGACATCTCGGCGATGATGAACGGCGGTGCGTCGGGGCCGACGGTGATGCCGCCGATCTCGAGGGACGTCGTCGCGGGGGTTTCGACCGGGGTGCTCATTGTCGTTCAGTCCTTCGTGGCTCGAACCCGCAGCACGGGTGTCGGGGTGCCGTCGATGTCTTGGGTGTAACGCTCGATCTCCTCGAATCCATTTCGACGGTTGAAGCGGCGCACGGCTTCGTTGGCCTCGAGGACCTCGCCCTCGAGCGTCGTGAGGCCGAGCTCGTCGAACGCCAGGCGCTTGGCCTGTCGCTGGATCTCGATCCAGGCGGGCAGCAGCTCGCCGCGCTCCTTGAGACCGTCGTTGTCGAGGTAGTAGCCCCACCACGCGCTGCCGGCCTCGCGGTCGATGTCGAAGTAGGTGACGACTCCCGACGGGACGTCGTGGCGCTCGTAGATCCAGATCTCGCGAGCGTCGTTGTCACGCGTGGCCGCCCAGTACCTGGCGTGCTCCTCGTCGGTGATCTCGTGCTGGGTCAGCGAGACGGCGCGGACCTCCGGGTGGTTGCGCCACCGGAGCACGTTCTCGCTGTCGGCATCGGTTGCGGGGCGGAGCATCTGGCCCTCCTCATGAGGACGCCGCGGGCTCCATGGGGCCGCGGCGGTCGGTGGGGGATTCGTTGTTAGACTACCGGACGCCCCAACCCCCAGCCCAAGGCGGAAAAACAGCATGAGCGCACTGAGCCGTGACGCGATCCGGACGATGATGGCCGAGGTCCTTCAGGCCCAGGGCAAGTCGATGCCCGCAGACGACTCGGCGAACCTCGAGGAGATCGGCTTCCGCTCGCTCGACTTCTCCGAGCTGGCCCTCCGCGTCGAGGACGAGATCGGCGACGAGCTGAACTTCGACGCCCCCGAGCTGCGCCAGATCGCGACGATCTCCGACGTGCTCGACTTCCTCGAGCAGCTCCAGGCCGCGTGAGCGCGGGAGCTGGCCGACTCGCCGGCGCCGCCAACCGCATCATCACCCGCGGCTTCGACGGCCGTTGGGACGAGCTCGAGAGCATGCCGCTGCCTGACGCCGCCGCGGTGCTCGTCCGCGACAACCACGACGCCGCCCGCGCGGTGTGGGCTGCCGCGACAGCCGACTCCGAGGTCCTCGTCGCGTCGCGCACGCGCGTCACGCCCGACCTCGCCGACGACCTCCGCGGTGCCGGCCTCGCCATCGTGGACGGCGACGACGTCGCCACCCCGACGACCGAGCGTGACGCGACCCCGGGCCGCGTCTGGCTGCTCACGAGCGGCAGCACGGGTCGTCCCAAGCAGGTCGCCCACACGCTCGAGTCCCTCACGACCGTTGCCGGCGACCAGCCGCGCCGCACCTGGCTCTGCCCGTACGCCCACGGCGCGTACGCGTGGTGGCAGGTCGTGACGCTCAGCATCGCCCACCCCGGGCAGGACGTGCTCTTCATCGAGCCCGACGAGCTCGACACCTGGCCGGCCCGGGCGCTCGAGGTCGGCGTGACCGCCGCGTCGGGCACCCCGACGTTCTGGCGCCAGGCGCTCTACCGCGACCCCGAGAGCGTCGCGGCCCTGCCCCTCGAGCAGGTCACCCTCGGCGGTGAGCCGGTCGACCAGGCCATCCTCACCCGCCTGACCGAGATGTTCCCCAAGGCCCGTGTCTCGTGGATCTACGCCTCGAGCGAGGCCGGCGCGACGATCGCCGTCCACGACGGGCGCGCAGGTTTCCCCGAACAGTGGCTCGGGCGCGAGATGGAGGGGCGCGCGACGCTCACCATCGACGACGGCGAGCTGCTCATCGCCTCGCCCAAGCGCGGCGAGGGCATCGACCAGGTGCTGCGCACCGGCGACCGGGTCGAGGTGGCCGACGGCCGCGTGCTCATCACCGGCCGCATCGCCTCCGACGAGATCAACGTCGGCGGTGCGAAGGCGTCCGCGTCGGCGGTGCGCGACGTCCTGCAGGCGCACCCGGCGGTGGCCTGGGCCTCCGTGCGTGGGCGCAAGGCGCCGATCGTCGGCAGCATCGTCACCGCCGAGGTCGTGCTGTCGGGCGAGGCCACCGACGCCGAGCTCACCGCGTGGTGCGCTGCGCGCCTGCCCGACTACTCCGTGCCCCGGCGGGTGCGGTTCCTGGACCAGATCCCGATCAAGGAGACCCTGAAGAGCGATGTCTGACAAGACCGAACCCATCGGCCCCGCATCGGTGGTCGTCGTCTCAGGCGGCTCCCGCGGTCTCGGCCTGGCCATCGTCGAGGACATCCTCGCGCAGGGAGCCAAGGTCGCTGCCTTCGCCCGCACGGTCACCCCCGAGCTCGAGGCCGTCGCCGCGGCGCACCCCGACCGCGTCGTCGCTGCCTCGGTCGACGTCACCGACGTCAAGGCCATCAACGCCTTCCTCAAGGAGGCCGAGAGCCGGCTGGGACCCATCGACGCGCTGGTCAACAACGCGGCCATGGGCCAGGACAGCCTGCACGTGCACACCTCGCCCGAGCAGATCGCCAAGATCATCGAGACCAACCTGACGGCGCCCCTGCTGCTCGCCCGTGCCGTGCTGCGCCGCATCATGGCGAAGGGCAACCGTGGCCGCATCGTCATGGTGACCTCGGTCTGCGCCCAGCGCGGCTACTCCGGTCTCGTCGCGTACTCGGCGACCAAGGGCGGGCTCGACAGTGCCATGCGCACCCTGGCCCGCGAGATGCACGGGCGGGCCCTCGTCAACAGCGTCGCCCCCGGCTTCTTCGCGTCGGAGATGAGCTCGGTGCTGGGCCAGACGCAGCTCGACACGATCACCCGCCGTACGCCGTCGGGGCGTCTCGTCGAGCCCGACAACATCGTGCCGGTCGTCAACATGCTGCTGTTCAAGGACACCAACATCAACGGCCAGGTGCTCACCGTCGACGGCGGCAACAGCATCTGATGGACACCCGCGCGGACCGGCTCGCCAGGGCCGTCCGCGACCACCCGCTCGTCGTCGAGGAGCGCGCCGGCCACCGGTGCGTCGCAGGAGCCCACTCCTACCTCGCGGACGGGCGGGTGGTCTGCTGGGTGCTGCCCCCGTGGTCGGGTTCGGGCGCCCCGGCCGACCCGGAGGTGGGGCACGCCGTCGACGCCGAGCTGGTGCTCCAGCGCGTCCCGCCGAGCCTGGGGGAGCGCTGGGGCGGAGGGGTCGCGCAGGCGCCCGAAGATATCTGGGACCGGTGGTGCGCCACCGAGGTGCTGGCCAAGCTCGCCGATGTGCCCATGGTGCTGCTGGCCCGTCAGGGACCCGTGACGCGTACGCCCGCACGCCTGTCGGGCGTCGAGGTGCACTGGCTCGTGCGCCGCGTCGACGACGTCGTGGTGGCCCACGGGATGTCGTGGGCCACCACGACCTAGATCCGACTCGAGGCCGGCGTCACTTGAGGACGCGCTTGGCCAGCTGGCGAGCCTTGCTCAGCGCGCCGGGCGGCAGGGCGTCCTGGGCCGTCGACTTGGCGACCGCCACGGCCTTCTCGGTGGCGATGCGCCGCGGTGCCCGCATGGCCTCGACCGCGCGGTAGGTCAGCGTGTCCTCGTAGCGCTCGATGACCCGCTCGAGGGTGCGGATGTAGCGGTCGCGGTGACGCAGGGTCCCCTCGAGCCACTTGACCTGGCCCTGCTTCTCGCGCAGCTCGCGTGAGATGACGCGGTGGTGCGTCAGCAGCTCGCGGAAGCCGATCTCGTCGGGGGCGGGCAGGTCGCGGGCGAAGCGGCCCTGTTCGAGGTTGCGCTCCAGCAGCTCGGGCTGGTCCTCGGGCCGACCGTCCACGGTGGAGGCGACCTCGGCCTCGATGCGAGCCACGCGGGTGATCATCGCCTCGGTGACCGTGAGGCCGGCCATCGAGGCGAGCGTGATGGTGAGCTCGTCGGGAGTGACGGTCACGCGCCACGGGTGTGCCGACCCGGAGGCGAGCAGGCGGCGCGCGAAGTCACGCAGGCCGCGTACGAGGGCGTCGTCGCCGGAGACGACCCCGGTGCGGCGCCACGACGGGTCGGCGAGGCGCAGGCGGTCACCGTCGACGAGGGTGTTGGCGGGCGTCGCGAAGAAGCGCTGCTCGGCCGTCTGCGTGGTCCAGATCTTGCCGTCCGACAGGTAGGCGGCGTACTGGCGCACGCGGGAGCGGATCGCGGCGTGGCGTCGCGTCGCGCACGCGCGACGCAGGTCGAGCTCGAACGACCGACCCGGGGCCAGGGGAGCCAGGCCGCGCGAGACGGTGCCCTCGCTCGTCTCGGCGTCGGTGCGCGAGTCGGCCCACGCGACCGTCTGGGAGCCGTCGGCCGCGATGACGGCCACCGTGCTCCACCGGCTGTCGGCGTCGGCCTCGGCGACGACCAGCGCGGGGTAGCCCGCTGCGTCCTGATCGCTGTCCGCTCCCTTGGTGGCGACGACGACCCAGCCCGGGGCGAGCTCGTCGAGCATGCCTGCCTCCACGACGCGCTCCACCACGTTGCGCGGCTCGCGCAGCATCGGGGTCGTCGCGAAGTGCTCGTCCATCGCCTTGCCGGCGTGGAAGCCGACCTGGTCGCGCAGCGCGCCGTCGCCGAGCGCGGCGTCGTGCACGAGCACGCGGTGCGCGTCGACCGACGGCATTGCGGCGAACGTCGCCTCGAGCCGCAGGCCCTCGGCCTCGAGGAGCCCCGCACGCTCGCGCGCGAAGAGGTGACGCGTGGCGAAGCCCTGCGCGCCGATGTGCCAGCCCGCGTCGGACTCGAGGGTCTCGTCGGGCACCGCCGCGACGAGGTCGGTGAAACCGAGCTCGTTGGCGAGGTCGACCACCAAGCGGCCGCCGTCGTCGAGCAGCGCCGCGAGCCGGGCCACGACCTGCGACTCGGTGAGCCCCTCGGAGTCGGGGCCGAGCAGGCGCTCGGGACCACCCAGGGCGACGACGAGGTCGTAGGTGTGGCCGGGCTCGAAGACGTCGAGGCCGCCGCAGTAGAGATCGGCGGACTTGTGGAGTCCGGCGCGGTCGCCCAGGAGGCGGGCGTCGGGGAGGGCACGCACGAGGACGTCGACGGGGACGTCGGTCGGCACCGCGTCCACGAGCAGGCCGGCCCGGGGCCCGGCCAGGAGCACCCGCCGTGGCTGCTTCGCCGTGATGGCGGTGCGCACGACCTCGCGGGCCGCCAGCGGGACGTCGAGCGAGTCGAGGTCGGACCACATCAGCATGTCGCCGACAAGGATCCGGGCTCCCGAGATGGCGTCTCGCTGGATGTCTTGGTCGCTCAGATGGGCGGTCACACAGGGTCCTCTCGTGGTGGGTCTCCGGCGCCCGCGGGGCTGCCCGGATGACCCGACTACAATAGCGATGCCGTCCGGGAGCGGGCGCGCCCCCGACTCCCGCACCCCACGAGGTGCCTGACGCCTGCAAGGAGCCTCGATGCCCGCGCTGACCAAGGTGGCCGCCGTGGTCCTGTCGATGGGCAACCGCCCCGCAGAGCTGGAGAAGGCGCTCGACACCCTGCTGGCGCAGGAGGGCGTCGAGCTCGACGTCGTGCTGGTCGGCAACGGCTGGAGACCCGAGGGCGTCCCCGAGGCCGTGCGCACCGTGCACCTCGAGGAGAACGTCGGCATCCCCGAGGGCCGCAACATCGGCGCGCGCGAGGCGCGCGGCGACATCCTCTTCTTCTACGACGACGACGCCTTCCTGCCGACGACCGACGTGCTCTCGCGCCTCGCGGCCGAGTACGCCCTCGACGACCGGATCGCCGTCGTCCAGCCGCGCGGCGCCGACCCGACGGGTCTGCCGACCCCCCGGCGCTGGGTGCCGCACCTCAGGACGACGGGCGGCGGCGCCGGTGGCGACGTCGTCGTCTTCTGGGAGGGCGTCTGCACGATCCGGCGCTCGGCCTTCGAGGAGGTCGGTGGCTGGCCGGGGCACTTCTGGTACGGGCACGAGGGCATCGACCTCGCGTACCGCCTGCTCGACGCCGGCTGGCGCCTGCGCTACCGACCCGACGTCGTGGTCAACCACCCCGCGACCCAGCCGACCCGTCACTCCGTCTACTACCGGATGAACGCCCGCAACCGCGTCTGGGTGGCCAAGCGCAACCTGCCGCACCCCGTGGCCGAGGTGTACGTCGCCGTCTGGTCCGCGATCACCGTGGCCCGGGTGCATGACCGAGAGAAGCTCGGCGTGTGGTTCCGGGGCCTGCGCGAGGGTGTGCGCGAGGACGCCGGTGAGCGGCGTCCGATGACGTGGTCGACCGTGGCGCGGCTGTCGCGCGCCGGCCGGCCCCCGATCGTCTGAGGACCATGACCGACCGGCTGCCCGCGTCGCGGGTCGTCCTCACGGGCGTCCGCAGCGTCACCCACCTCGTGTACGCCGCCTCCTGGCTGCGCCACCACGTGGCGCAGGTCGAGGGTGTGGTGCAGGTGGTGGTGCTCGACGTCGGCTCCGGGTTCGGCCACGCGCGCGTGGGCGAGGAGGACGTGCGCGCCTACCTTCCCGAGCACCCGCGGCTGGTCGTGGAGACGGAGGTGCGCCCGGGCCACTGGCGGGCGCCGCGCGAGGTCGACCTGACACTGCTGTCCATCGGTCTGCCCGGAACCCGGGCCTGGACCCGCCTCGTGGTCGCGGGCCGTGGCCGCAGGCCGAAGGTCGTCGTCGTCGACGAGGGCATCGGCTCCTTCGGCAACGTGCGCAGCCGGCGCGACGCGTACCGGCGGCAGGGGGGTGGCGCGCTGCGCACGCTCGTGCGGGCGGGAGTCGTGAGCGCGGGGGGCGCGGTGCTCACCGACGTGCACTGGTCCCTCTACGAGCACGGCCGCGACGGGTGGACGGTCCGCGAGGACGTCGCCGACGAGTTCCGCCGGCGGCTGTCGGGCACCTCGCCCTCCGCGGCGCGCGCCGTCTACCTCACCCAGCCGTGGCCCGACATCGGGGTCATGTCGGAGGCGACCTACCTCGCGCACCTCGTCGCGGTGCGCGAGCAGTGCGCTGCAGCCGGCATCGGGCTCGTCCTGAGGCCGCACCCGAGCGAAGACCTCGAGCGCTATGCGGGCTTCGAGGTCGTGCCGGGCGCGGCCCCAGCGGAGCTCGCCCGCGAGGTGGTCGACTCGCGGGTCGTCATCGGGTCCAACAGCACCGCCCTGCTCAACCTCGCGGCCGTCCACGGCACCCCGGCGCTGCGGGTCACGGCGCCCGAGCTCGCACCGCTCGAGGCTGCCCTGACGCGCCGCCAGCGCGCCCTGCTCGGCACCTTCCTGCCCGCGCCCGTCGCGGTCGGCGCGCTCTCCGCCGGCCTGCGTTCGATGCCGGCCGAAGGCTGAGCTCCTCCCCACCGAAATGACCGCAAAGGTCACGGTGAGAACACTTTTCCGTGGCTTTTTTGCCGAACTGTTCGGCATTTGGGACATTTGGCACTCCAGTGACAAGGAGTGCCCGTGGCTGCCCGAAAGATCCTCTCCGCGTCCGTCGCGGTGGTCGCCCTGACCGGCGCCTTCGTCGTCCTCCCGACGGTCGACGTCAGCGCCAAGCCCGCGCCGGTCAAGCCGAAGCTCGTGCGCGTCGCGGTGCCCTCCGTCCCGGTCGCGCAGCAGCGCTCGGCCGCGGTGTCCACACCGGGCACGCGCGCGGCAGGCAAGCGGGTCGTGGCCTCCCTGACGTCGACGGGGACGGCGTTCGACGTCGCCGGCGTGACGTTCACGGGCGCCACGCCGGCGGGGATGACGGTCGAGGCCCGGACGCGCACCGCCGCCGGGTGGAGCCCCTGGCTCGAGCTCGACGTAGACGACGCCGACGGCCCCGACGCGGGGTCGGTCGACGCGCGCGGCGCCCGCAAGGCCACCGAGCCTGTCACCGCCGCAGGTGCCACGGGCCTCGAGGTCCGCGTCGCCACCTCCGGCACGACGGCGCCGGCCGGCCTCACCGCGACGCTCGTCGACGGCGGGTCCTCCGCCGCCGACGGCCAGCTCGGGGTTCGCCCGGGGTCGGCCGTGGCCGCCGTCACGCAGCCGGCGATCATCACGCGCGCCGAGTGGGGCGCCGACGAGAGCATCCGCACCTGCGTCCCCGAGACGATCACCGGCGTCAAGGGCGCCGTGGTGCATCACACCGTCAATGCGAACGACTACACCCAGGACCAGGCGGCCTCGCTGGTGCGGGGCATCTACGCGTACCACGTGCAGTCGAAGGGCTGGTGCGACATCGGCTACCAGTTCCTCGTCGACCGCTTCGGCAAGGTCTACGAGGGGCGCTACGGCAGTCTCACGAGGTTCGTCCAGGGAGCCCAGACCGCCGGCTTCAACACCGAGACGGTCGGGGTCTCCGTCATCGGCGACCACTCGACGCTCGCCTTCAGCGCCGCGACGACGACGGCTGTCTCGAACGTCATCGCCTGGCTCGCAGACCGGGCCGGATTCGACCCGGCAGGCACGGCCACGTTCACGTCCGCGGGCAACACGAAGTACGCCGCCGGCACCGCGGTCACCGAGAGCCGCGTGAGCGGGCACCGGGACTACGGCGACACCGAGTGCCCCGGGGGCGCCGGCTACGCCCAGCTCTCCTCGATCCGCAGCTCCGCGGCGAGCACGTGGACGGCGGGGCGCCAGACCTTCACCGCGATGTCGCCGACGCCCGTCGTCGAGACCTTCACCCGCCCTGCCGGCACCGCCTTCACACTGAGCGGCCACGGCTCGGGCCACGGTCGAGGCATGTCGCAGTACGGCGCCAACGGGGCGGCACGCGCCGGGCTCACGGCCGCCCAGATCACCTCCTTCTACTACCCGGGCACCACGCTGGCCTCGCAGGGCGACCCACAGCTGCGCATCTACCTCTCGGACCTCGGTTCGGGCGGCACGACGGTGCCACCGCAGACCGGGCTCACGTTCTCCGACGGCAAGGCGACGAGCGTCCTCAGCAGCGGCACCTCGTGGCGCATCGTGCCCGACGGCGGCGGTCTGACGCTCCAGTGGCGCACCGGCACGTCGTGGACGTCGAGCGGCTACTGGAAGGCCTGGAAGACCACGCCCCTCGTGCTCTCGCGTCCGTCCACGGGCGTGCTGCGCGTGGTGCTGCCCTCGGGCCTGCAGCGCGACTACGCCGGCTCCGTGACGACGCACGTCTGGGGCGCGGCAGCGCGCTCGGTCAACACGACGACCGCCGAAGCGCACGCACGCGCCGTCGTGCCGAACGAGATGTCACCCTCCTGGCCCGCCGCAGCCCTCCAGGCCCAGGCGATCGCGGCACGCAGCTATGCGGCGTACGGCCGGGCGCACCCCCTCTCGGCGTCCTACGACACGTGCGACTCGTCGAGCTGCCAGGTCTACCGCGGCATCGCCGACTACGACGCGGCGGGCACCCTGCGCACGGCACGGCTCGACTCCCGCTCGACGGCCGCAACGTCGGCGACCGCCGGTTCGGTGGTGCGCTACAACGGGGCTCCCGCGCTGACCGAGTTCGGCGCCTCCAACGGCGGCATGACCGTGGCGTCGTCGCTGCCGTACCAGGTCGCCAAGGCCGACCCGTACGACGGCGTCGCCGTGACGGGCAACACGCACTCGTGGACCGGCTCGCTCGCCCTGTCGCGCATCGAGTCCGCCTACCCGACGACGGGAACCCTGTCGTCGCTGGCCGTCCTCAGCCGCTCCGGTGGCGGCGACTGGGGCGGGCGCGTCGTCTCGGTGCGGGTCACGGGCTCGACCGGCTCGGTGACCGTCGGCGGCGACGCCTTCCGCAGCGCCATGGGTCTGCGCAGCACCTGGTGGACCGTGACGTCGGCCCCGGCCGTGTCCACCCGGACCCTGCCGCGTGACCTCACGGCCGACTCTCTCGGCGACGCGCTGACGCCCAGCGGCTCCGGCGTCGCGGCCCTCGCCTACAACGGCAACAAGGGCTTCAGCCTGAAGAGCCTCACCACGACCGGGTTCTCCGGCACGAGCCTGCTCACGGGCATCGGTCCGTTCGACTCCGACAACGTCGCCGACGTCGTCGCGCGCCGCAGCGACGGCACGCTGTGGCTGTGGTCGGGCAGCGCCACCGGCCTGCTCACCCGGGCGCCCGTGAAGATCGGCACCGGCTGGGGTGGCTTCAACCTGCTCGTGCCGGCCGGCGACCTCAGCGGCGACGGGCACACCGACCTGCTCGCGCGCACCTCCACCGGCACGCTCCTGCTCTACCTCGGCAACGGGGCGGGCGGCTTCACCGGCTCCCGTCAGCTCACCACCGGCTGGCAGATGTTCAGCCACATCACGGCTGGCGACTTCGACGGCGACGGCCGCACCGACGTCGCGGGTGTGCGCTCGAGCGACGGGCGTCTCTACTTCTACGCCGGCCTCGGCAACGGCACGCTGCAGTCCAGCCAGGTCATCGGCACGACCGACTGGCGCGGGTTCAGCGAGTTCAAGTCCGTCGGCGACCTCACGGGCGACGGGCGACACGACGTGCTCGTGCGGCGCGCCAGCGACGGCGCCCTCCTCATCGAGCCCGTGACCGGACGCTTCTCCATCGGCGCCGCACTCCCCGCCGGCACCCACACGTGGTCGACCCGGCTCGGGCAGTGACCACCCCCTGACGACGACAGCGGGGCGCCGGTCCTGACGTGGACCGGCGCCCCGCTGTGGCGAGAAGGCGACCTCAGGCGGTGAGGTCGACCGTGATCTCGGGCTCGGTCTTCTCGCGCACCTCGTCCTCCGTGACGCCCGGGGCGAGCTCGCGCAGCACGAGGCCGGCATCCGTGACGTCGAGGACGCAGAGGTCGGTGATGATGCGCTGGACGACGCCGCGGCCGGTGTAGGGCAGCGAGCACTCCTTGACGATCTTGTAGGAGCCGTCCTTGGCGTTGTGCTCCATGAGGACGATGACCTTCTTGGCGCCGTGGACGAGGTCCATCGCGCCGCCCATGCCCTTGACCATCTTGCCGGGGATCATCCAGTTGGCGATGTCGCCGCCCGCCGAGACCTGCATGGCGCCGAGGATCGCCGCGTCGACCTTGCCGCCGCGGATCATGCCGAAGCTCGTCGCGGAGTCGAAGAACGCCGCGCCCTTGCGCAGCGTCACGGTCTCCTTGCCGGCGTTGATGAGGTCGGGGTCCTCCTCGCCGTCGAACGGGTAGGCGCCGACGCCGAGGATGCCATTCTCGGACTGGAGCACGATCTCGACGTCGTCGGGCACGTAGTTGGGCACGAGGGTCGGCAGGCCGATCCCGAGGTTGACGTAGGCGCCGTCGGACAGCTCGGCCGCGGCGCGGGCCGCCATCTGCTCACGGGTCAGTGCCATCTCAGGCCTCCTTGCTCTGGTCGGCGGTGCCGTCGGGGCGCGGTCGGACGGTGCGACGCTCGATGCGCTTCTCGGCCGCCTGCTCCGGGGTGAGCGGCAGCACGCGCTGGACGAAGATACCCGGCAGGTGGATCTGGTCGGGGTCGAGCTCACCGGGCTCGACGAGCTCCTCGACCTCGGCGACGGTGACGCGGCCGGCCATGGCGCACAGCGGGTTGAAGTTGCGGGCCGACTGGTTGAAGACGAGGTTGCCGTGCCGGTCGCCCTTCGCGGCGCGCACGAGCCCGAAGTCGGTCGTGATGGCCTGCTCGAGCACGAAGGTCTTGGTCTCACCCATCCACTCGAAGTCCTGGGTCTGCTTCGGCGGGGACGCGACGGCGATGTTGCCGGCATCGTCGTAGCGCCAGGGCAGCCCGCCCTCGGCGATCTGGGTGCCGACGCCGGTCATCGTGAAGAAGGCGCCGATGCCCGAGCCGCCGGCCCGCAGGCGCTCGGCCAGCGTGCCCTGGGGGGTCAGCTCGACCTCGAGCTC
Organism: Terrabacter sp. 28; assembly: GCA_000955875.1. GTDB lineage: Bacteria > Actinomycetota > Actinomycetes > Actinomycetales > Dermatophilaceae > Terrabacter. The sequence continues at coordinate 53,234 of JYOE01000023.1, read as the reverse complement.
GCCCGACAGGTACTGCCGCTCGAACTCCTTGTTCTCGCCGACGTAGGAGCTGACCATGCGACGGATCCGCTTGTCGCGCAGCAGGATCCCGAGACCCCAGTCGTCGACGCCGCAGTTGTTGGAGACGGCCTCGAGGTCGCTGATCCCGGCGTCGTGGATCGCTGCGATGAGGACGGAGGGAATGCCGCAGAGGCCGAAACCGCCGACCGACAGTGACATTCCGTCACTGATGCCGGCGATGGCCTCCTGGGGAGAGGAGACGACTTTGTCCATGCGTCGGACTCTATCCGCGCCGCCGTGCGCGGGAGCCGTGGGGTCGCCCCACAGGGCCACCGATCATGTGTTCGCGGCACACGTGCTCCACCTCGGAAAGTACAGGTCTGTAATTCGCGCAACTGCCTTGTGAGTCCTGTGACTGGAGTGCATAAATGGTGCGGGAGTTGCGTTTATCGCGAGCCCCGTCCGATCCGCGACCGACGACAAGAGGTTCCTCATGGCCCTGCGCCGACGCCCGCTGGGCCTCGTCCTCGCCCTTCCCGCCCTCACGGTGCCGATGGCCGCGGCTCCCGCAGCGGCGGTCCAGGCGCCCCCGGCGCGCCCGCTGCCGAGCGGGCTCGACGTCTACGTGCCCTACCAGGGCCAGACGGTCTGCGACCCCGTGGCGCGTCCCGGGGTCCTGGCCTTCGCCCGCCTCATGACGTCGCACTACGGGATGGGCTCGACCGCCCTCATCGGACGCACGTGCGGCAGCGGGCCGTCCGAGCACTACGACGGGCGCGCGTGGGACTGGATGCTCAGCGTCGACAACCCGGCGCAGGAGGCCGTGGCGCAGTCGGTGCTGAGCTGGCTGACCGCGCCCGACGCGAACGGTGTCCAGGGCGCGATGGCTCGGCGCTTCGGGATCATGTACATCATCCACAACCGGAAGATGTGGCGCGCCTACGCGACCGACCGGGGCTGGGCCCCCTACACCGGGGTCTCGCCGCACACCGACCACATCCACTTCAGCTTCAACTACGACGGCGCCGCGGGTCGCACCTCGTGGTGGACCGGGGTGCCCACCCGCAGCTACCTCACCGCGCTGCCGCGGGCCGGCTCGCCTGCCACGCCTCCGGCCCCGGTGCCGACGACGCCGGTCCCGGCGACCACCCCCGTTCAGCTCTCCAGCGGCATGCGCTCGGAGGCCGTGCGCCAGCTGCAGGCCCGGCTGGGCAACCTGCCGACCACCGGCTTCTACGGCGACCTCACCAAGGCCCGGGTCACCGCCTACCAGGCCTTCGTGGGTCTGCCCCGCACGGGCGTCGCCGACCTGCGCACGCAGGAGATCCTCGCGACGCGGGCCTGGAAGAGCGTCACCGCCGCCTACCCGACCCTGTCGTTCGGCACGACGTCGGCGGCCGTACGCATCCTGCAGGCCAAGCTCGGCTCGCTGCCGACCACCGGCTACTACGGCACCCTGACGCGGGCGCGGGTGACGGCGTACCAGAAGCTCGCCGGCCTGCCGCAGACCGGCGTCGCCGACCCGGTCACGCAGGCCCGGCTCTGGGTGCGCGGCTGGAGCGGGGGCGCGACCACCAGCTCGACCGGCTCGACCGGCTCGACCGGCTCGACCGGCACTGCCGCCACCTACCCGACGCTGGCATTCGGCACCACCTCCACGGCGGTCAGGACGCTCCAGACAAGGCTCGGGGCACTGCCCGTCACCGGCTACTTCGGCCCGCTCACCCGGGCGCGGGTGACGGCGTACCAGAAGTTCGTCGGCCTGCCGCAGACCGGCGTCGCCGACTCGCGCACCCAGCAGACCCTCGTGACCCGTGGCTGGACGGCGACGGCGCGCACCGTCGCACTGACCCAGCCGACCGGTTCCGCACAACCCGGAGAGGACATCGTCATGACCGCCTACGCCAGCTCGTCGACATCCGGCACCTGGTCGACCTCCAGCCCGGGGGTGGCGAAGGTCGACGTCGCGACGAGCTACACGGCGTACAAGAGCCTCACCCTCGCGACCGGCTCACGTGGCGCGGCCGTCCGGGTGCTGCAGCGGGCGCTCGGAGGCCTCGCGGTCGACGGCGTCTTCGGTGCGGTGACGCGCGACAAGGTCGTCTCGCTGCAGCGCTCGCTCGCGTTGCCGCAGACGGGCGTCGTGACGCCCGAGCTGTGGGACGTGCTCGAGGCGCGCGACTTCCCGTTCGTGGCCGACCGCTCGACGGTGCTGCGTGCCGGTGACAGCGGACCGCAGGTCGTCGCCGTGCAGCGTCTGCTCGGGGTGGCCCAGACCGGGGTCTTCGACCTCGCCACCCGTGAGGCGGTCAAGGCCGCTCAGGCCCGTGCCGGCCTCGCCAGCACGGGCGTCGTCGCCTCGCGCACGTGGTCGCTGTTCGACCGGTTGTCTGCGTAGAACGTCGTGGCTCAGGCGTCCTCGCGGACGTCGTGCGTGACGCCCTCCGAGGCGAAGCGGTCGGACAGGTCGTCGCGCGAGCCGCGCACGAGCACGACCGAGCCGCCCGCCGACCATGCCGCGAGGCTCTGCCGGAGCACCCGGTCCAGGGCGCCCCCGACGACCACGCGTGGGGCCTCACCCCACGACGGGTCACCCACGACGACGTCGCCGTATGCCGTCCCGCCGGCCTGCGAGCCCGGCCCGACGATCGCGACGTCGCCCGGCTCGGGGTCGGCCATGGGGGAGAAGAGGTCACCGTGGGTGGAGAGCTCACGGGCCTCGTCGACCGCGCCGGGCGCCGACGCGGCCTCGGGGTGGCTGCGCGCGAGGGCGGGCAAGGCCACGAGCACCGTGTCGCCGCCGTGCGCGGCCGCGGCCTCGGGCGAGTGCGTGACGAGCACGTCGGCGCCGGACGCCTCGGCGCAGACCACGACGGTCGCGCCGACCGACCAGGTCGCGAGCGCCCAGTAGAGCGAGCGCCAGTGTGCGGGCAGGTCCAGACCGACCGTCGTGCCGGGCCCGGCGGCGGCGTCGTCCTGCAGGAGGTTCGCGGCCTTGGACACCCAGTTCGCGAGCACCCGTGCGCTCAGCTCGATGCGCTCCCCGTGCGTGGGGCCGGGCTCGTCGTCGTACCAGGTGAGGCGGGGACGGCCGGGATCGGCCGCAAGCATCCGGGCCAGGACGTCGGCCGGCAGCAGGGGAGCGGTCATCAGCTGTTCTTCGCACCCTCGACGGTGGTGCCGGCCGGTGGCTCGGTCAGCGGCTCGTCGTTCTTGAGCGCCTTGAAGAGCGCCTTCGCCCGCTCGGTGTCCCACTTGATGGCGAGCGCGCCACCGCTGGTGCGGTAGGCGAGGTCGGAGGTCGGCACCGTCAGCGACAGGCCCTCGTCGTTGCTCACGGAGCGCATCGCCTGGAGCACGCGGACGGCGTCCATGATGCCGGTCTCACGGCCGACGGCCAGACCGGCGGCAGAGGCGTCGGCGAAAGCCTTGTAGCGCCAAGGGATCAGGACCGTGGACGGCGTGGCTGCCTTCTTCATGAGGGCGCCGAGGAACTGGCGCTGGCGGGCGGCGCGCCCGATGTCGCCGAGGGGGTCCTCGTGGCGCGAGCGCACGTAGCCGAGGGCGTTGCCGCCGTCGAGGGTCTGGCACCCCTTCTTCAGGTCGATGCCCGCGAGCTTGTCCTTCATGTCGCGTGCGACGCACAGGTCGACGCCACCGACGCTGTCGACGACGCCCGCAAAGCCGCCGAGACCGATCTCGATGTAGCCGTCGACGTGGATGCCGGTGACCTGCTCGACGGTGTTCGTCAGCAGCTTGGGGCCACCGAACGCGTACGCGGCGTTGATCTTGTTGGAGCCGTGGCCGGGGACGGGCACGTAGGAGTCGCGCGGGAGCGAGACCATGACCGGCTTGCCGCCGCTCTCGGAGACGTGGACCAGCATGATCGTGTCGGTGCGGTTGCCCTCAGCGCTGCCCGTCGCGTACTTCTTCTTCTGCGCCTGGGTCAGGCCCTCGCGGCTGTCGGAGCCGACGAGGAGGTAGTTGTAGCCCGACGTGTCGGTGGGCCGGTCGCCGGACGGGATGTTGTCGACCTTGTTGACGGCGCCCCACGCCTGCATGGGCACCCACACGAGGAAGCCGATCCAGGCGAGGAGCAGCACGAGCAGCGTGATGAGGACGATCCGGCCCTTGCGCCAGCGGTAGCGGGTCTCGCGACCTGCGGGTCGCCCTCGACCCGCACCGTCGTAGCGGTCGTCGTGGCGGTCGTCGTGGCGATCGTCGTGTCGGTCCTGGCCTGCGGGGCTCTTGACGCGTCGCCTGGTGTCGACGACGTAGGCGTCGTCACGGTCGGGACGGCGAGGGGTGCTCGGATCAGTCGGCATCGGCTGCCTTCGCGCTCGGGGTCGGGGGAACGTCGCCCGACAGTGTGTCAGGGGATGCTGTCGACCTCACGTGCTCGACCGCCGACGCGGCCTCGTCGAGGGCGATCCGCCGGGCGAGGCGGGTGTAGCGCGTCTCCATGGCCCGGAAGCGCTTGTAGGTCGTCACGACGAAGCCGAGGAAGGCCACGACCAGGCCGTAGAGGATGAGGTCGGCGCCACGGCCGATGCCGAACCAGTTGGCGACCCGGGTCCACGTGCCGCTCGGGTCGATGATCGAGTAGACGGCGAGGGCGGCGAGCACGAGCAGCCCGAGTCGGCGCACGGCCTGCGTGCGCTGCCCCGAGCCGACGAGCAGGCGCCAGGCGACCCCGAGGGTGCCGAGGATGAGGATGACCTGGATCAGGCTCTGTCTGCTCATCGCCAGATCAGCTCCGCGAGGATGTTGACCGCGTTCCAGAGCGACTGGCCCTTGGCCCGCGAGTAGTCGGTGTAGAGGATGTGGACCGGCTCCTCGGCGTAGCGGACCCGTTCGCCCCCGAAGCGCATCGAGCCGATCTGCGACACGATCTCGGAGGCGTGGGCCATGCGGTTCTGGGTGATGTCGAGCCTCGCGACGACGTCGCGGTCGAGCACGCGCAGGCCGTTGTGGGCGTCGGTGAGGCGCGTGCCGGTGGTGAGGTTGGTGTAGGCCACGGCCGCGCGCAGGACGAGCTTCTTCAGGGCCGAGGCCTCGGTGCGCTCGTCGAGGAAACGGGAGCCGAACACGACGCGCACGTCGCCGCGGCGGATGCGCTCGAGCATCACCTCGACGTCGTGGATCTGGTGCTGTCCGTCGGCGTCGTAGGTGACGACGTAGCGCATCGCCGGGTCGCCCAGGGCGTACTCGAAGCCGGTCTGCAGGGCGGCCCCCTGCCCGAGGTTGACGGGGTGGCGCACGACCGCGGCCCCCGCCTGCTCCGCGCGGTCGGCCGAGGCGTCCCGCGAGCCGTCGTCGACGCAGACGATCTTGGGGAAGACGGAGCGGGCCTGCTCCACGACGTCGGCGATGACGGCGGCCTCGTCGTAGAGCGGCACCACCAGCCACACGTCCTCGTTCTGCATACGCCCAGCCTAGAGCGGTCGGGGTGCCCCGCCCGACACGCGACGTGAGTGGGGAGCGCGCCCGACGGCGTACGCGTGGAACTAGAGTCGGGGGACCATGACGGACGCGTTGTCACACGGCCCCCTGCCGGGAGCCGGCCAGGCTCGGGATGAGGCTCCCGACGACACGGGATCGGCCGCGCTGCGCATCGCGATCGTCGGCCCGAGCCACCCGCACAAGGGCGGCGTCGCCGCCCACACGACGATGCTCGCCCACCACCTCGCCGACGCCGGCCACGACGTCACGCTCGTGTCGTGGGCGCACCTCTACCCGTCGAAGCTGCACCACGCCGACGCGACGGTGCCCGACGGCGTGCCCGAGGTGACGCCGTTCCCCAGGACCATCCGGGCGCTCAGCTGGGCGCGGCCCGACACGTGGGTGCGGGCGGGGCGCCGGCTGCGTGACGTCGACGCCATCCTCGTCGTGCACGTGATGCCCGCCGTCGTCCCTGCCCACCTGGCCCTGCTGCGCGCGGCCGGTGCGGTGCCGGGTGCGGCACGACCTCGTCCGCAGTCGGTGGTCGTGTGCCACAACGTGCTCCCGCACGAGCCGCACGCCGGCGACGCCCGGCTCATGTCGCTGCTCTTCGCGCGGGTCGACTCGGTGCTCGTGCACAGCACCGACCAGGCGCGGGTGGCCCACGACCTCGGCGCTCGCCGCGTCTCGGTGGCCGACCTGCCCCCGCACCTGCCCGGCGGCGACCCGATCTCGCGCGACCCCCGCCCCGGCCCCACCCGGCTGCTCGCCCTCGGGCTCATCCGCGAGTACAAGGGCATCGACGTGCTCCTGCGCGCGATGCGCACCGTGCCGGAGGTGACGCTCACCATCGCCGGCGAGATCTGGGGCGCCAACCGTGGCGTCATCAGCCGGCTCGCGTCGGACCCGGCGCTCGCCGGCCGGGTAGAGATCCGCGACGGCTACGTGCCGGCCGACGCGCTGGCCTCGCTCCTCGCCGACCACGACGTGCTCGCGCTGCCGTACCGCTCGGCGACGGCCTCGCAGAACGTCATCCTCGGCCACGCACACGGCCTGCCGGTGCTCGCATCCGACATCTCGCCCTTCTCGCAGCAGGTCGACGACGGTGTCAACGGCCTGCTCGTGCCGCCGGAGGACGAGCGGGCGCTCGCGGGTGCACTGCGCCGTCTCGGCGACCCGGAGGTACGCCGCCGGCTGGCCGAGGGGGTCCAGACGCCCGACCTGTCCGGTCCGTGGGCGCACTACCTCGGCACGGTCGAGGCGCTGTCGTTCGACGAGAGCGCCCTCCTGCCCGAGCCGGAGCCGTATGCCGTCGTGTCGGGTGAGCCGGACGACGTCGACCCGCCGGACGACGAGCTCGACGAGGACCTCGACGACGACCTCGACGAGAGGGCGGAGGGCGGCCCCTCCTCGGTCGCCCGGCGGGCGGCCGTGCGGGTGGCCGCGCGCGCCGTGCGCCTGGGTCGTCGCGCCCGGCGCACCGCCTCGCACGCCGTGGCCTCCCGGCGCCCGCTCGTCGAGCTGCGACCGGACGACCTGCCCGACTGGGTGCTCGCGACCGACGTGCTCGGCGAGCCCGACGAGGCCGACGACGCCCGACGCCTCGCCCGCCTGCTCGGGCTGCCCCGCTCGCTCGACAGCGTCTCGGCGTGGGCGGCGCTCGGGGCCTTGGCGGCGATCGTCCGCGTGCGCGACGACGGTCGCCGCAGCGCCGTCATCGTCGACGAGGGCGGCACCCGGTCGCTGCTCTCGCGGTGGGCCCGTGCGGTCGGCTTCGCACCGGTGGAGATCGACTTCACCGGCAGCCACCCGAGCGTCGCCGCGCTCGACGTCGACACCGGCTCGCTCGACGTCATCGTGCGGATCCACCCGGACGGCTGCGACGCCGGCGACGTCGACCACGTGCTCGAGCAGGCGTCCTGGGCACTGCGGTCGGGCGGACTGCTCGTGGTGACGATCCCGATCGGGCCGCGAGCCGTCGAGGGCGCCGTCGGTCCCGCCGACGTGCGCGGCATCCTCGCGCGGGCCCACGACCTCGGCTTCGTGCTCGTCGGCGATCTCGACGGAGACGTCAACGCCCGCATGCGCGACGCCGCGGCGCGCGCGCGGGCCGACGACGCGGCATACGGCCTCGTGCGCCTGACCCTGCGCCGGCGCTGAGGCGCTCGAGGACCCTGCGATGATGGTGACGACATGAGCCGACAGAAGATCATCACCGTGCTGCGTGTCGGCATCGCCGTCGTCACCCTCGCGGCTGTCGTCTACGCGGTCGTGCGCAACTGGGCCGACATGTCGGTCCACCTCGACAAGATCTCGTGGGCCACCTTCGCCTGGTCGACGCTCGCGGCCGCGGTCGGCACGTGGCTGACGATGATCGGCTGGAAGACGCTGCTCGCCGACCTCGGCTCCGACCTGCATCTCGCGTCCGCGTCAGGCGTCTACTTCGTCGGGCAGCTCGGCAAGTACCTGCCGGGCTCGCTCTGGTCGGTGCTCGTGCAGGCCGACATGGCGAGCGCCCTCAAGGTGCCTCGCCGGCGCACCGCGGTGACGGGGCTGCTGGCCCTCGGCCTGGCGCTCGCCACCGGCTTCCTCGTCGGGCTGCCGGCGGCCTCCTACCTGCTCACGCGAACCTCGTCCGGCTTCGACTGGTGGCTGCTGCTCGGCATCCCGATCCTCGTCGTGCTGTGCGTGCCGAGGCTGCTCAACGCGCTCATCGCCCGCATGCTGAAGACGCTGCGGCGCGACCCGCTCGAGCACGACCTGTCGGGGGGCGCCGTGCTGCGCGCCGTCGTCATCTTCGTGCTGGTCTGGGTCGCCTTCGGCGTGCACACGCTGCTGCTCGCTCGGGCCGTCGCCAGCGAGGGTGCCCACCCCGACCTCACCACGGCGGCGATGACGGGCTACGCCCTGTCGGTCTCGCTCGGCATGCTCACGGTCGTGCTGCCCGCCGGCCTGGGCGCGCGTGAGGGTCTGCTCACGCTGATCCTGTCGACGGCGATCCCGACGCCGGCTGCTGCCGCCGTCGCGATCATGTCGCGCTTCATCGTCACCGTCGTCGACGTGCTCGCCGCCCTCGGCGGGTGGCTGTACGCGCGCTCGCACCACCTGCTGCGGCAGCGGCAGTCCGAGGCCGAGCAGGTCGACGACCTGTCGGTCTGAGCCCCGGGTCTGGTCGTGGCTCAGACGCGCTCGAGGACGAAGACGGGGATGAGCCGGTCGGTCTTCGTCTGGTACTCCGCGTAGGGCGGGAAGGCGGCGACGCAGCGCTCCCACCACTGCTCGCGCTCCTCACCCGTGAGCTCGCGGGCACGCGCCGGCCACGTCTCGGTGCCGACCTGGAGGTCGATGTCGGGGTGCGCCTGCAGGTTGCGGTACCACTTCGGGTGCTCGGGTGCGCCGCCCTGGCTCGCCACGGCAGCGAAGTCCCCGTCGTGCTCGACCCGCATGAGCGGCACCTTGCGCACCTTGCCGCTCTTCCTCCCGCGCATCGTCAACAGCACGACGGGCCGGTTCTGGATGTGCACGGACTCGGTGGTGCCGGTGCGCTCGATCTCCTCGACCTGCTTGCGCACCCAGTCGCTCGGGCTCGGGACGTACTCGCCGGTGATCGTCATGAAGGCGACAACCATCGCGAATGCACCTCTTGTTCCCGCCGCGAGCACGCCGAAGGCCCCGGTCGGTGACCGGGGGCCTTCACTGGACGGCGTCGGACGGCGTCGGACGGCGTCAGGCTGCGTCAGCCGGCGTCAGGCGGCGTCAGGCCGCGCCGGGCTCGGGAGCCGAGCTCCACGGGTGCTTCTTGACGAAGTCCTCGACGACAGCCGTGTTGAGGCCGCCGCACAGCTGGCGGTGGCCCTTCTGGTTCGAGACCTTGCCGCTGGCCTGGTCGTAGTCGGCGGACCAGTGCGACAAGGCGTACTTCTTGCCCTCGGGGAAGGCGCCGTAGGCCGGGTCCCACGGGCTGATGATGAACTTGTTCGCCGACTCCTTCATCGCGTTGACCTTCGTGCTGAGCGCCTCGAAGCTCGCGGCCTGCTCCTTCTCCACCGAGCGGTCGTACCAGAGGATCGTGTAGCCGTGCTCGAGGTTGTGCACGAGCGTCTCGATCTTGGGGGCGTCGGCGACGGTGTAGACCCTGCGCTTGTCGACGGCCGGCACGGCGAAGTGCTGGCCGCTCGAGGGCGGCACGGTGGCGTACTGGATCTTCGTGACGTCCGCCTTGTTCGTGCCCGGCCCGACGTGGTCGCTGGAGCCGCTCGCGGCGTCGTCGGTGACGGGGTCGCAGGAGGCCGCGGCGATGTCGCCGCTGATGCTCTGGAGCGCCTCGGCCTTCTTGTTCTGCTCGCCGACGATCGCCCAGGCGACGGCGCCGCCGATGATCGCGATGACGGCGACGCAGGCGCCGATCACGACGAAGAGCCGGCGACGCTCGGCCTTCTTCTGTGCTGCCTGCATCTGGGCGACGCGCTCGCGGCGGTCTCGGCTCGTCTCGCGGGCCATCGTTCCTCTTCCTGTGGGCTCTCGGTCTGCCGGTCCGGGTCGGCCGGCGGGGCTGAGGTCGGGCGGTGCAGGTGTGAGTTGCGTGTGCCGACGGGCCGTTGTCGTCTCGTTCAACGACCGAGGCGAGTGTAAGCGAGGATGTTGTGATGACCGCACCCGTGACCGCCCCCGTCACCAGGGCCTGGCGCAGCGAGCGCGAGATCTCCCTGCGCGGCCAGCTCGGAGCGTTCCGTCGCGGCGGTGGCGACCCGACGTCCCGTTTCGGGCGCGAGGGCTCGGCCACGCGCGCCGTGCAGACGCCCGAGGGGGTGGGCACCCTCCACCTCGTGTGCCGTCCCGGCGACTCCGAGGTGCACGCGCACGCCTGGGGGCCGGGCGGGCCGTGGCTGCTCGAGTCGGTGCCGGCGCTGCTGGGCGAGGAGGACGACCCGACCGGGTTCGTGCCGCACCACGACCTCGTCGCGGAGGCGTGGCGCCGGTTCCCGCACTGGCGCGTGCCGCGTTCCGCGCTCGTCTTCGACGCGCTCGCCCCCGCGGTCATCGAGCAGAAGGTCACGGGTCAGGAGGCCTTCGCCGGCTACCGCACGCTCGTGCGGCGCTTCGGCGAGGTCGCGCCGGGGCCGTTCCCTGGGCTGATGGCGCCGCCGACACCGGCCGGGTGGGCGGCCATCCCGTCGTGGGCGTGGCTTCAGGCCTCGGTCGACGGGGCGCGCTCGCGCACCGTCGTGCGCGCCGCCGGGTATGCCGGCCGGCTCGAGGAGGGCGCACGCGTGTCGGTCGCGGAGGCGCAGCGTCGCCTGCGCGCCCTGCCGGGCATCGGGGTGTGGACGTGCGCGGAGGTGGCGCAGCGCGCGCTGGGCGACCCCGACTCCGTCTCGTTCGGCGACTACCACGTGGCCAAGGACATCGGCTGGGCCCTCACCGGGACGCCCGTGGACGACGACGGCCTCGCCGAGCTGCTCGAGCCGTACCGCGGGCACCGCTACCGGGTGCAGCAGCTGCTCGGGATGGCCGGGCACCACCGCCCCCGCCGCGGGCCGCGCATGGCGCCGCGCACCCACCTGCCGACACGCAGCCGCTGACCCGGGCGGCATACGCGACCAGGCGGCATACGTCACCGGGCGTGCGAAGGCCCGACACCCCCCGTGAGGTGCCGGGCCCTCCGCGGTCAGGCGAGCCGGGAGCGGGGGCTCACCTGCGGTAGGAGACGACGACGCTCGGGCGCGGGAAGCCGTCGGTGTGCGGCCACGTGCTCGACGGCGTCTCGAAGGTGGCGCCGTCGGTCTCGCCGGGGTGCTGGACCGCGATGAAGACGGACAGCTGGTCCTCGGTGACGAGCGGGCCGCAGGTCTCGGCGCCGAAGGGCACGGTGAGGAACTGCTCGACCCTGCCGCGGTCGGGGCCCGAGACGGGCACGCGGAAGAGACCGTCGTTCGAGCCGAGCACGTTGCCGTCGGTCGAGATCCAGAGGTTGCCGACCGCGTCGAAGGCGACGTTGTCGGGGCAGCTGATCGGGCTGACCTTCGATTTGTCGTAGCCGGCGAAGTAGGTCTCGGGGGCCTCGGGGTCACCGCAGACGAGGAAGAGGTCCCACGTGAACTTCGTTGCGGTGTGGTCGTTCCCGAGCTCGGTGAGCTCGAGGACGTACCCGTTGCGGTTGCCCGACTTGCTCGTCAGCGGGGCGCCGAGGGCCGAGCGGACCATGCTCGAGGCGAGCGGGTTGGTCTCGTCGGTCGGGTACTTCACACCGCGGTCGGAGTTGTTGGTCAGGGCGGCGTAGATCTTGCCGTTGACCGGGTTGGGCTCGACGTCCTCCGGACGGTCCATCTTCGTCGGGCCGACGGTGTCGGCGGCGAGGCGCGTGTTGACCAGCACCTCGGCGACGCTCATGCCGGGGACGAACGAGGTCGTGTCGGACGTCAGGGCGACCCAGGTGCCGGCACCGTCGAACTCGCCGTCGCCGGCCCCGTCACCGACGAACTTCGCGACGTAGAGCGTGCCCTTCGTCAGGAGCGCCTTGTTGTGGGTGCGGGCCGAACGTGAGTCACCCGTGCGGAAGCGGTCGGCCGAGACGAACTTGTAGAGGTAGTCGCCGCGCTCGTCGTCGCCCATGTACGCCACCGCGTGGCCGTCGTCGGAGATCGTGACGTTCGCGCCCTCGTGCTTGAAGCGACCGAGCATCGTCTGCTTGACCGGTGTCGAGCCGGGCTCGTAGGGGTCGACCTCGACGACCCAGCCGAAGCGGTAGGCCTCGTGCGGGTGCTTCGCGAGGTCGAAGCGCTCGTCGACGCTGGACCAGCCGCGGTTCGTCGCGGCCGCGGTGGCGAGGCCGTAGCGCTTGAACGAGGTCGCGTTCGCGGCGTCGACCGGGCCGGAGGCGTCGAAGTAGCCGTTGAAGTTCTCCTCGCCCGACAGGACCGTGCCCCACGGGGTCGTGCCGCCGGCGCAGTTGCCGAAGGTGCCGAGCACGCGGGTGCCGGTCGGGTCGGCGGCCGTGCGGAGCAGCTCGTGCCCGGCCGCCGGGCCGCGGAAGGCGAACTCGGTGTGCACGGTGAGGCGGCGGTTGTGCTTCGCGCGGCGGTGGTCCGAGCGGATCCACGAGCCCTTGGCGCGGCCGCGCTCGATGGTGACGACAGCCATGCCGTGGGCCGCCATCGCGATCTTCTTGATCGTCGCGTCGTCGTACTCGCCCGTCGGGAACATGAGGTTCTCGTCGGTGTACTCGTGGTTGGTCACGAGCAGGGCGCTGCGGCCGCTGAGCGGCAGCACGCCGACGTAGTCGTTGTTGTAGCCGAACTGCAGGGCCTGCGCCTCGGGCGTCTGCGCGTGCACGTCGAAGCGCGGCGCGCCGGCCTCGACCGGGTCACCCCAGCGGATGACGACGTTGTGCGTGAACTGCGGCGCGTTGGTCACCGCGTCCGCACGGTTCGGGGCGACGGGCGTGAACGCGGCGCGGCCGACGTCTCGCGTGCGGCCCGCGGCGGCGCCGGCGGCTGCAGGCGTGGGGGCAGCCGTGGTTGCAGCGGCCGCCGGAGCCGCGGCTGCGACGCCCGTGAGGCCGCCGACGACGAGGGCTCCGGCACCGAGGCCTCCCTTGAGGACCGACCGGCGGGCGAGGGCACCCTCGACGAGGTCGCGCATCCTGGGGTTGTCGGACTGGTTCGGCACGGGCGCGTCGCACGCGTCGTTGCAGCGGTAGTGACACGTCATACGGCTGCGCGAGCCGTGGCGCGGCGTCGCGACCAGGGGCAGAAGCCTGGGGGTCATGTGAGTGCTCCTTGTGCGGGTGGGTCGGGGGGCGCGGGTTCGGCACCACGCGGACCGCTCGTGACGCTAGGGCTCGCGCGGTCGCTCGCCGGTGCTCCTGCGGTGGCCATCCGGTGAACTCCGCGTGACCGCTTCGGGCCCGCGACCCTGCCCCACGGTGCGACCCTGAGCCATGCGCGTCCTGTTCTCGACGACGGCAGGCACTGGTCACTTCATGCCGATGGTGCCGCTCGCGCGGGCGTGTGCGGCGGCCGGTCACGAGGTACGCGTGGCCGCACCGGAGTCCTTCGCGAGCCACGTGGCCCGCGCCGGCCTGGACCACGCCCCGTTCGACGACGTCGACCCAGCGGTCATGGGTGCGGTGTTCGCCGGTCTCTCGTCCGTGTCGCCCGAGCTCGCCAACCTCACCGTCGTGCGCGACGTCTTCGGCCGTCTCGACGCCCAGTCGGCCCTCCCGAGGGTGCGCGACCTCGTCGACGAGTGGCGCCCTGACGTCGTGCTGCGAGAGCCGTGCGAGTTCGGGTCGCTCGCGGCGGCCGAGCGTGCGGGGGTGCCGCACGCCGAGGTGGCGATCGGGATGGGCCGGATGCGGGAGTGGGTGGGGGAGCAGCTCGACGAGCCACTGGGCGAGCTGGACGAGATCGTGGGCCTGCCCGCAGGCACGTGCACCGCCGCCGCGGCGACGGCCCGTGTCTTCACGTCGGTGCCCGCCGGGCTCGACGACGCCGGCTCCGCAGCGCCTGCCGAGTCACGCGCTGCGGTCGTGCGGTTCCGCAACGGGTCGGCCCGGAGCCGAACGGGCTCGCTGCCGGCGACCTGGGGCGACCCCGACCAGCCGCTGGTCTACGTCTCGTTCGGTTCGGTGACGGCCGGCTTCGCCGAGCTCGGCACCGTGTTCCGTGGGTCGCTCGACGCCCTCGCAGGCCTGCCGGTGCGCGTGCTCCTCACGACCGGGCAGGCCGGCGAACCGAAGTCGCTGCACCCCTGGCCGGCCAACGCGTACGTCGCCAAGTGGTGGCCGCAGGAGGACGTCATGCCGCTCGTGGGGGCGATGGTCGGACACGGTGGCTTCGGGACGACGATGGCCGCCCTCGCGGCCGGGGTGCCCCAGGTGGTCGTGCCGCTCTTCGCGGCCGACCAGGAGGTCAACGCCGCCCGGATCGAGCAGGCCGGCGCGGGCGTCCGGCTCGGTGGTCGCACGGACGCCGTGACCGAGCTCGCGGCGGCCGTCGAGCGGGTGCTGGGCGACGACGGGTCGCGCGCTGCCGCCGGTGCCCTGGCCGACCAGATCGACGCGTTGCCCGACGTCTCCGAGGTCGTCCCCGCCGTCGAACGCCTCGCCACTCAGGGGATGTGACGCTCGGCGTCGACCCTGTTGCGCATCTGCACCAGCGCGAGGGCGTGGTCGCGCAGGGCGACGTCCTCCTCGCTCACCGGGGTCCACGGCTTGGCGGGCACGGCGTTGCCGTCGTCGTCGAGCGGGACGAAGACGATGAGCGAGTGGGTGGTGAGGGCGAGCTCGCCCGTGGCGGGGTCGCCCGAGCGCACGTGGACGCTGACGTGCATGCTCGACGTTCCGGTCAGCAGCAGCCTGGCCTCGACCTCGACGACGTGGCCGATGCGGAGCGGGCGGTAGAAGCGCACGCCACCGGCGTAGACCGCGACGTTGGCAGCCGACCCCGTCCACTGCGTGGCGAGCACGTGGGCGGCCTCGTCGATCCAGCGCATGACGATGCCGCCGTGCACCTTGCCGCCCCAGTTGACGTCGGTCGGGGCGGCGAGGAAGCGCAGCACGACGCGTGGGGCGGTGCCGGCGTCGCTGTAGGTCTGGGCCGCCATCGCGTCGGCGATCTCGCTGCGCAGGGCGATCCGCTTGACGGCGCTCTGCTGCCACTCCCGGTCGTGGTCGTCCTCGGCGACGAGCTGCGGCACGGGGATCGGCCTGCCGTTCTCGTCGACGGCGACGAAGACCATGATGCAGTCGGTCGTCGGCTGCAGGTCGACCTCCTTGGGGTTGCCCGCGGCGACCGTCACGTGGATGTGCATGCTCGTCGTGCCGGTGTGGACGACCCGCGCGGTGGCCTCGACGAGGTCGCCGACCTCGACCGGGCGTGAGAAGCGCACGTTGCCGACGTATGCCGTGACGCTGTAGGTGCCGCTCCATCCCGCGGCCGCCGCGTAGCCGGCCTTGTCGATCCACTCGAGCACGCGGCCGCCGCCCACGGTGCCGGAGTAGCCGGCGTCGGTCGGGGCCGCGAGGAAGCGCAGGGTGATCTCTCGGGCACGGCGCGGCATGGTGGTCCTCCTCGGGCCGGGTGTTGGGAGAACACTGGCAGAGCCGCACCCCCGGCGGCGGGGATGCTCGCTCCTCAGACCGGCAGTGCCGGCTCGCGGGTGAGCGGAGTCGTCACGAGGCCCGTCAGGCCGACCTGCACCGGCTCGGCGGCGCCGTCGAGCACGAGGTAGCCGCGCCCGGGCCTGCGCGCGACCGGCACGTCGAGGCGCGTCCCGAGCACGTCGCCGTCGGTGGGCGTGCTGGGCTGGAGCAGCAGGCCGCACCCGTCGCGCGCGACCTCCGGGACGAGCCCCCGGAACCCCGCGTTGGCCCGGGCGAGGTCTGCGCCGACGGCGACGAGTCCGTGGGTGGGGTCGACGAGGCGGGTGGCCTCGACGAGCGCGGCCTCGACGGGGCTGCCGTCGACGGCCTCCGCGTCGTCGACGAGGAGGCACAGGTCGGGATCGGGCCGGCGAGCCGCCACCAGCTCGGCGGCGTCGTGCTGCGAGAGGTGGGGCAGCCCCTGCGCCCTGGCCCAGTCCGAGAGGGGTGAGCGGCGGGGGCAGACGGTGAGCACGGATCGTCCGCGGGCCACGAGCGCCTCGCCGATGGTGACCAGCGCGGACGAGCGCCCGGACCGGCCGGGACCGGCGACCAGCAGGCGACGCACCGTCCCGAGCGGGAGGGCCAGCGGGCTTGCAGCGTCCCCGCCGACACCGAGGACGACATGGTCGGGACCACCCAGCATCGGGGTCGAGCCGACCCGGTCGGGCAGAGCCCTGATCTGCCACGGAAGACCGGCTGCGGCGGTGTCAGGTCGCAAGGCCCGGGCCGCCCGGTCGATGGCCTCGCTCGTGTCGCGGGCCGACGGGCCGGCGCCGGGGTGGGCCAGCTGCACGTCGTGTCCCGTGAGCACGTCGACGGCCCTGCCTGCTGGCCGCCCGGCCGACACCTGGGCCGGGGTGAGGCCGGCGAGCACGAGGTCGAGCGGGTCGGGCATCTGCAGGACGAGCCTCCTCGCGAGCAGCCCCGGCAGGCGACCCGAGACGACGGCCCGGCCCCCGGCCACGACGAACTGCACTCCCGCAGAGGGACCGTCACGCAGCAGCCGGTGCAGGGCGTCGACGGTGGCGCCGTGGTCGACTGCGCCCAGCGACTCCTCGAGGGAGTCCCATCCGTCGACGAGCACGATCGTGTGGCGAGCCCGCTGCTCCTCACCGTCGACCGCACCGTCGACCAGGCGGCCGAGTCGCGCGATGAGCCGACGGCACAGTGCCGCGTCGGTGCCGTCGGCGACGGTGCCCACGTGCGGCAGGTCGCGGAGGCCCGAGCACGGGCCGGCAATGCCCTGCAGCACGTGCACGTGGACGTCGGTGGGCGCGAAACGCTGTGCGAGGCCCAGAGCCAGCGCGACGAGAGTCGTCGACCGGCCGCTGCGAGGGCCGCCCGCGAGGCCGAGGTGCTGCCCGTCACCCACCTGCCACACGTACGGCTCGCGCCGCTGCTCGGACGGGAGGTCGGCCACACCCAGCGGCACGCCGGACGCACCAGTCGAGTGTCCCGGCAGCGCGGTGACGGGCAGCGCGGTGACGGGCAGCGCGGTGACGGGCAGCGCCGACGGCAGGGGCGGCAACCACGGGGGAGGGCCCGGAGCGATGCCCAGCCGGGCGGCGGCCGCGACTGCGGCGTCCACGACCGCGGTCAGCTCGGTCGCGGGACCGACGGCCGCTCCGCCCGCGAGAACGGGAAAGGTCGCCTGCGCCAGCAGGTCGCGGCGGACCACCCGCGGCCGGTCGGGGGAGGTGCTCGGCTCGCGCACCGTGCCGAGGTAGGCCGCCTGCACCGGGGTGAGCGCGTCGTCGCCGGCCCTGATCCACGCCCTCCCGGGTGAGCGGGGGTCGAGGGAGGCGGCGTCGGGGGCGTCGATGACGTCGACGCTGTCGCTGCGGTCGCGCACGCGCAGCGCGATGCGCAGGGCGACGTTGGCCCGCATGTCGGCGGAGACGATCCCGGCTGGGCGCTGCGTGGCGAGCACGAGGTGCAGGCCGAGCGACCGACCCAGCGCCGCAACCCGCACGAGTCCGCTCACGAAGTCGGGGAACTCGTCGGCGAGCGCCTTGAACTCGTCGACGACGATGACGAGGCGCCCGAGCGAAGGACGCTCCCCGCGTACGGAAGCCGCACGACGGAAGTCGTCGAGGTCCTTGGCGCCCGCCTCGGCGAGCAGGCGCTCGCGGCGCTTCATCTCGGCATCGAGGGAGGTGAGAGCGCGGGCGGTGAGGCCCGCATCGAGATCGGTGACGAGCCCGACGGTGTGTGGCAGCCGGGCGCAGTCGCTGAAGGCCGACCCGCCCTTGTAGTCCACGAGGACGAAGGCGAGGTCGTCGGGCCGGTTCGTCACGGCGAGACCCGTCACGAGGGTCTGGAGCAGCTCAGACTTGCCCGACCCGGTCGTGCCGCCGATCAGCACGTGCGGGCCGTCTGCTGCGAGATCGATGCGGAGCTCCCCCTGGGGCGTGCGGCCCACGAGGGCAGAAGGCACTCCGCTGCCGCCCGCCCAGGACGCGGCCAGCCCCTCGGGAGTGACGGCGTCGACGCCCGCCTGCCGGTGCAGCCCGACGAAGGACACCGCGCGAGGAAGGGCGACGGAACCGGCGTCGGGGGTCGCGTCGACGAGCGGCGCCATGGCGCGGCACACACCTTCCAGCCAGCCCAGCGACGGCAGGTCGGGCACGATGTCGTCGAGGCGACCGGAGTCAGCCCGCATCGTGGCCCGCAGACCCGTCGCGTCGACCTCGACGACGGCCCTCGACTCCGTCGGCAGGGAGGTCACGTCGTCGTCGACGCAGAGAAACGCGAGGCCGACGGGCGGGCCGTCGACCAGCAGGTCCGAGACCCCGGGCACGGCCCGGAGCGCGCTGGCGCCGTCGAGCACGACCACGACGTCCGCGGTGCGGCTCGTGTCGATGCTCCACCGTTCCTCACGAGCCGCGCGGCGGCTCTCCACCAGGGTGCGCAGCGCCTCGACGTGGACGCCCACGTCGGCGGCTCCGCCCGCGATGCGCGGAGCGGCCTCGTCGGCGTCAGCCGCGTGGGGCAGCTGGGCGGCCCACTCCCAGTCCCGGGCTGTCTCGGGCGAGGCGGCCAGCACGTGCAGGGAGAGCCGTCGCGGCGTGTGCAACGCGGCGACCTGCAGCGCGAGGCCACCGGCCAGCGGCAGAGCGTGCCTCCGGGGCCCGGCGATACCGACGACCCCGGACCCTCCGAGATCGACGAGGGCCGGCACGTCGTCCACCTCGGGAAGGGCGTCGACCGCGTCGCCCTGCAGCTCGACGCGCGCCGGCTGTCGCGCCGTGCCGAGGCGCAGCACGAGGTGGTCGGGGTCGCCGGGGCGGCGCTCCCACAGCCGCGTGGCGCGCCGTCGCACGGTCGCCTCCACGTGGCCGAGGTCCGGGTGCTCCCGCCGTCGCCTCCCCGCGTCGTCGCGGGCGGCCAGCTCGAGGTCACGTCGCGCCTGACTGAGCGCCGCGGCGTGCTCCTTGAGCTGACGCCGATGCGTGGTGCGGCCGGCCCTCCGGTCGCTCCACCACTGCCCGAGGAGCAGCACCGGAGACATGAGGGCGAAGAGCAGCAGCGCGGGGGAGGAGAGCGCCACGGCCAGCACGGCCGAGAGCACCAGTGGCGCGGACGACGCGAGGAGCGGCATCCGGCCGTGCTCCGGGCGCGTGGGCGCCGTCGGGAACGTGACAGTCGCGGGTGGGCGGGGGTCGACGAAGCGGGGCCGGCGGTGGATGCGCACCCTCCCGTCGACGATCTCGTGGTGACCGGGTCGCACGTCGACGGCTCCCAGCACCACGGTGGTGGAGCCCAGTCGGAGGTGCTGCCCCTCGCCGAGCGTCGCGCCCTCCGTTGGCAAGGGGACCCCGTCGACGCGGGAGGGGTTCGTCGTGCCGAGGTCGCGCACGCGTACGCCCTCGGCGCTCACGTCGACCACGGCGTGGGCTCGCGAGACGCCGGGGTCGTCGAGGCGGACGTCCGCCGAGGCCGCGCGGCCCACCAGGTGTCCGCCGCGGCCGAGACGGATGAGCCGTCCGGCGCCGTTGCCACTGACCACCCGCAGCTCCACCGCGCGTCCGTCGCGCCCCCGGGGCCGCTCGGGCTCGTGACTCGTCACCGTGAGCAGGGCTCCACGGACCAGCGGGAGCTCACCGACGCGGTGCTCGTCGCGCACGGCGACGCCATCGACGCTGAACGTTGCGCGCTCGCCGGACCCCGCCTCCCAGCCCACGGCCGCGGCCAGCGGGGTCCGCACCTCGGCGAACGGGGTGCCGACCGCGGCCTCGATCGTGGCGTGGCGGGGGCG
Source organism: Terrabacter sp. 28 (assembly GCA_000955875.1). Lineage (GTDB taxonomy): Bacteria > Actinomycetota > Actinomycetes > Actinomycetales > Dermatophilaceae > Terrabacter. The sequence continues at coordinate 33,387 of JYOE01000023.1, read as the reverse complement.
GGTGCCCAGGTGCTCGGGGTCGATGACGGTCACCGTCAGCCGCACGTGTGCCTCCTCGTGTCCCGACCATCACAGCGCTTCCTCGCCCGGCGCCTGCCGGCTCGTGCACAGCTGTGGACGGCGAGCGACGCCCTACGGCGCCGGACGCTACGGTGTCGCGCCGCCCGCCGGTTGCGCGGTGGCGCGGCTGTGGATGACCGGAGCGCGGGTGCTCGCGGGGCGCCTAGCTTGGACGCGCCAGATCCGGTGACAGCGGGCAGGATGTCCGCGAAGCAACTCACAGGGGTTCAGGGGAACGCATGTCGACACACGAAGCGGTGCGCCACGTCGAGGGCGAGGTCCGGGAGCTGATCCGACGGTCAGGGCTCGACCCCGCGAGCGATGCCAAGGCCGTCCGCCGTCTCGTGCAGGACGCCGTGCAGGACTACGACGAGCGGTCGCTGCACGGGGGCCTGCCCTCGCTGGGCGACCAGCGGCTCGCCGTCCACTCGATCCTCGCAGTCGTGGCCGGCTACGGCCCGCTCCAGCAGTACTTCGACGACCCGACGGTCGAGGAGATCTGGATCAACGAGCCCAGCAGGGTGTTCGTCGCGCGCGGGGGCATCTCCGAGCTCACCCCCACGATCCTCACGGCCGAGGACGTCCGCGACCTGGTGGAGCGCATGCTGAGGAGCAGCGGCCGCCGCGTCGACCTGTCCAGCCCCTTCGTCGACGCGACCCTCGCCGACGGCTCCCGGCTGCACGTCGTCATCCCCGACATCAGTCGGACCCACTGGCAGGTCAACGTCCGCAAGTTCGTCGTCAAGGCCGACCACCTCGACGACCTCGTGCGGCTCGGCACCATGCCTCGCCAGGCGGCCACCTTCCTCGAGGCCGCGGTCGCCAGTGGCCTCAACGTCCTGGTCGCGGGTGGCACGCAGGCCGGCAAGACGACCCTGCTCAACTGCTTGGCGGCGGCGATCCCGCCACGGGAGCGAATCGTCACGTGTGAAGAGGTCTTCGAGCTCAAGATCCCGCAGCGCGACGTCGCGTCCATGCAGTGCCGCCAGCCCAGCCTCGAGGGCACCGGTGAGGTGCCGCTGCGCCGCCTCGTCAAGGAGGCGCTGCGCATGCGCCCCTCACGCATCATCGTGGGGGAGGTGCGCCAGGAGGAGAGCCTCGACCTGCTCATCGCCCTCAACAGCGGCGTGCCGGGCATTGTCAAGGCACAATGGAGTCATGAACAAGCGAGCGGCCATCTACTGCCGCATCTCACAGGACCGCGAGGGGGCCGGCCTCGGTGTCGAGCGGCAGCGGCAGGACTGCATGGCGCTCGCCAAGAGTCTCGGCTGGACCATCGTGGCCGAGCACACCGACAATGACGTATCGGCCTACAGCGGGAAGCCTCGTCCGGGGTATCGCGCCCTGCTCGCTGACATCGAGGCCAAGCACGTCGACGCAGTGCTGATCTGGCACACCGACCGGCTGCACCGATCCCCACGGGAGCTCGAGGAGTATGTCGACCTGTGCGAGCGACACAAGGTCACGACGCAGACAGTCAAAGCGGGGGAGCTCGACTTGGCGACCCCGGCTGGGCGTGCCGTGGCGCGCACCCTCGGGGCGTGGGCGCGGTTCGAGGTGGAGCACAAGAGTGAGCGGACCAAGCGAGCGCAGTTGCAGGCCGCACAGGCGGGGAAGTGGCTTGGTGGGGCGCCGCCGTTTGGATGGAACCTGCAAACCGATGGCAGTGCGACGCTGAATCGTCGCGAGGCTGGTGTCATCCGCGGGGCGTGCGCGTCCGTGCTCGCCGGTGCTTCCCTGGGGTCGCTCGTGGCCGACTTGAACCATCGCGGCATCACAACGTCGACAGGGAAGCCCTGGAACTACACGAGCATGCGCCAAGTGCTGACCCGCCCGCGCAACGCCGGGCTCTCGGCGCTCAATGGCGAGATCGTCGGCAAGCTCACGTGGCCGGCCATCGTCAGCGAGGAGACCTGGCGCGCAGTGTGCGCCATCCTAACGGACCCCAGCCGCCGCCGCTCCACGAGCAACCGTGCTCGGTGGCTGCTCGCGGGCATCGCCACATGCGGCACTTGTGGCGCCCCGCTCAAGTCGGCAACCGTGGCACGGAACCGCGCCAAGGGCACAACCCGCACCATCTACCGCTGCCCGACGCCGGGGACGGGGCATGTTGCACGATCGTCCGACGACCTCGACAAGCATGTGACCGGAGTCCTGCTGGCCCTGCTGGGGCGTGCCGACTTTTCTCCTGCGATGTCCGGCCAATCCGTGTCATCCGATGGTGAGGGGCTACGCGTTGAGGCCGTTTCCATCCGAGCGAGCATGGGGGAGGCCGCTGACCTGTTCGCCGCGGGAAGCATCACCGGGGCGCAGCTCGCCAAGATCACGGCGCGCTTACAGGAGCGGTTGGACGACGTCGAGGCCGCGATGGGGCGCGCTGAGCGGGGGAGCGCGCTCGCTCAGTTCGCGGGTCGTGACCCTGAACGGGTGTGGAAAGGCCTCACAATGGATCGCAGGCGCGCGGTGGTTCGGGAGCTGATGAGCGTGACCGTGCTGCCGTCTGGCCGCGCAGGCAGGGTCTATAACCCTGACTTGGTCAGGATCGAGCCGAGGAGTGCGCAGTGAGCAGGCGACGAGGGGCGCCGCATATTCCTGAGGGTCAGATGCAGGTCGAAGTGGTCTGCACGGGCGGCAAGGCGTCTCCTCATGAGCGCTACCGCATCGCACGGGTGAGGGCCACGTACACGTCTGACCCGGACATGCCCTGGCTCGTGCGGGTCGAATATGTACACCGGAACGACTCGGTTCGAGGGGCAGAGTCGGACACCTTCCGCGTCGACCATATGACCCGCGTCCTGCGATGTGATGAGTGCGGACGCAACCGCCCCCTGCGGGATGAGAAGCTGGGGTCACTGGTCGCAGCCGCGAGGGAAATCTTGGGCGTGCGGCGTGTTGACATAGGACTGCTGCCCTAGTCTGCTACTGTTTGTAAGTAATAGCCGCCCCTCAGGGGGTCAGGCCGGTCAGGTATGGCCGTTGAGCAATCCGGGAAAAGCGCCTCCGGCAGAGGTGGAAGTTTGACCACGCCGGAGGCTTTTCCATGAGCTGGACACACACCCGCTCCCAAATCGCTCACACCAAGCGCCGCGATCCCAATGCGGACGTCACCGATCTGCGCCGCCAGATGAAGGCCGAGCGCCTCGCAGATCACATCGCCAAGACCGTTGCCGAGTGGCCACCCCTTGAGTCGGCCCAGCTCGATCGGCTCGCCATCCTGCTGCGGGGTGAGTCCGTCTGATGCCCGCAAAGCGAAACGGACCCGGTGGGCAAACCGGATCCGCTCCTGAAGTTCAAGCCGCTGCCAAGCCGCTCAACCAATCTCATTCTAGCGCAAGGGCTTCGGACCTGCTCAGACTTGCTGGCCGAGAGTCCTACGTGGTCCGAGTGGTCACAACGATGACCAACGGCCTGACCAAGTGCCAGCACTATGCCTCACTGCACGCGGCCGTGAAGGCAGAGGAGAGGGCACGAGCACGTGGCTGCGAAGCCGTGCTGTCACTCGCTCGTGTCGTGCCGGTCGGTGTCATCGCGCCCGGTGAGCTCGCCATCCTGCGTGGTGACGTCCAGTGAGCTGGGGCAGCCTGTTCCCACAGCACGCCGCCATGCTGGCCGAGTCCGGCATCACGCCGGAGCACGCGGACGCACGCGGTTACCGCTCCGTCGACACGAAGGCCCGGCTCGAGCAGGTCGGCATCACCGGCGCCGGCCGTCGAGTCCCTGGCCTGTTGGTGCCGTCACTGCGCGACGACGGCTCGGTTTGGGGCTACCAGTACCGACCCGACTCGCCACGGCTGCGCGACGGCAAGCCAGTCAAGTACGAGACTCCCGCGCGGCAGCGCAACGGCATCGACGTGCCGCCCGGTGTCGGTCCTGCGCTCGGTGATCCCTCGGTGCCCCTGTGGGTGACTGAGGGCGTCAAGAAGGCCGACGCTGGCGCCCTCGCCGGCCTGTGCATCGTGGCGCTGCCCGGTGTCTGGTCGTGGCGCGGAAAAAACGAGCATGGCGGCAAGACGGCCGTGGCCGACTGGCACGACGTCGCCCTCAACGGCCGCCGCGTGGCGCTCGCGTTCGATTCCGACGTCACCCGCAAGCCCGCAGTCCGCTCAGCACTCGACACGCTCGCCGACTACCTGAGCAGCAAGGGCGCGCTGGTGGAGTTCTGCCACCTGCCCGACGATGAGCCCGGCAAGACCGGCCTTGACGACTTCCTCGCCAGTGGTCGCACCGCAGATGACCTGCGCGCACTGGTGCGACCCGAGCCGCCGGCCGTTGTGCTCGACAACGCCGAGAACGTCGCCGGTTCGGCCAGTTCAGCCGGTTCCGCCGGTTCAGACGAGGGGGCTGTAGAGACCGGCGACGAACCGGCAGGACCACCCGAAACGGGGCAGGTACTGGGCGACGTGCGCCGCTGGTTCGGACGGTTCGTCGTGACGATGCACGACGCCGACCTCGACCTACTCACCCTCTGGGCGGCACACACGCACCTTTGCGTCGAGACCTACACGACGCCCCGCCTGATCCTCGACTCACCCGTGCCCGGGAGTGGCAAGACGACGGTGCTCGAGCACCTGGAGCGGCTGTGCCTGCGCCCCGTGCAGATGGCTTCCCTGTCCTCGCCCGCGATGCTGGCGCGCATCCTTGACGCCGAGCTGCGCACCATGCTCATCGACGAGGCCGACCGCTCCCTCAGCCCCGACAAGACCGACGTGGGCGAGTTCATCGCCATCCTCAACTCGGGATACAAGCGAGGCGGCACACGCCCCGTGTCGGTGCCGTCGAAGGACGGCGGGTGGGCGGTCAAGGAGATGCCGACGTTCTGCCCGGTCGCGATGGCTGGCAACAACCCGTCACTGCCTGAGGACACCAAGAGCCGCAGCATCCGCGTGCTGCTCATGCCCGACTCTCTCGGTCAGGCAGAGGAGTCCGACTGGGAACTGCTCGACGAGCCCGCGCGCGCCCTGGGCGCCCGCGTCAGCCGCTGGGCCGGCTCGGTGCGCGACAACGTGCGACTCAACCGCCCAGACCTCCCCGAGGGCGTCAAGGGCCGCGCACGCGAACGCTGGGCGCCTCTGAAGCGCGTAGCCGTCGCAGCCGGCGGTCGGTGGCCCGACGTCGTCGACAAGCTCGCCCTGCTCGACGTGGCAGAGCTCGAGGCCGAGAGAGAAGAGGGACTGTTGAACGAGCGCCCCGCCGTCGTCCTGCTGCGCCACATCCACGCCGCATGGCAGGACGGAGAAACCTTCGTCAGCACCGAAGACCTGATCGAGCGACTGATCCACGCACACCCCGACATGTGGGGCGAGCTGTCCACCTTCGGCAAGCGCCTCACTTCCCAGCGCCTGGGGCGCATGATGGTCACCGCCTACAAGATCCACACCGACCGCCCCAACTCCTACGGCCCCCGCGGCTACCTCGCTGCGAGCCTCCGAGGCGCCTTCAGCCGGTTCGGTCTAACCCTCTCAAATGAACCGGCGGAACTGGCCCAACCGGCTCAACCGGCGGACGATCCGAGCCGCTGCGGGACGTGCGGCAACCGGCTGCACAACGGCTCGTGCGTGCGCTGTCTGGCGGTGGCCTCGTGAAGCGCTGGACCGACGAGCATGGCCACGACTGGCCCATCACGGACGCATGGTGCGACGACTGTGGCCTGCCGCTGCTTCCCATTGACAGCGGGCAGACCACGCACCCGACGTGCTCGGGGGCCGACTCGTGACCGCCGAGAAGGAGCCGAGCGAGCGCGCCAGATGCCCGCACTGCGGAGGGCTGCTGCGCGGGGGCTGGAGCGCCCATCCCTCGTGCGTGAAGAGGGCCGGGCAGTGACCGCCCGCGACGCCTTCAACACGGCGCTGCGCGATCTCCTCGACGACGGCCGCACGCCTCCGTGTGCCAACGAGCCCCGCTTCACCTCGGATGACCCGGCCGAGCGCGCAGCCGTCCTCCACTGGTGCCAGCGATGCCCCCTCGTCGCCGCCTGCGCCGCCCTCGCGGAAGAGGAAGACCACCGACACGGAGTTTGGGCCGGCATCGACCGCTCACCACGCACCCGCAAGCCCGGACGACCCAAGACCACCAAGACCAAGGAGATCACCGCAGCATGAGCAGACTTCCCGACTACGAGTCACGCAGCCTCTGGTCCGAGCTCAAGAAGCTCATCACCCGAGTCAAGAGCCTCGAGAACCGCTCGCCGTTCTCCGGAACCGGAGCAAGGCCCAACGGCGCCAACGGGCTGCAGGTCGACGGAGACCTCATCGTCGACGGCAACCTCAACGTGAGCGACGTTGGGCGCCTGTCGTTTCCAGCGGGCGGGTCGCTGCTCGCCAACGACCTCGCCGGCCGCCAGTACGCATACCTGGGGGGACTGTCGACCAACGGTTTCGGCGCCATCCTCACCCGCCTCAACGGGCAGGCCGCGCTCGTGTTCGCCGACGACGACGCGCTACTCGAGGCCGTGCAACGCCTGCGCCTGTTCGACAGCAACGGCAAGCCCCTCATCACCGAGGACGCCTCCGGATCGGGCGCCGCGTGGCCCCTCGCGCCGATCCCTTTCGCGGGCGTGTCCTGGCCGACGTGGGACAACAACGCCACGACGACGTGGACCACCGTCGCGACCGCCCTGACGTACAAAAGCAGCGCCCGCATCTACGCCGTCGCCAACCACATCGCAGACGGCACCGCTGCCGGCGAAGTCCGACTGCTCGCCAACAGCACCCAAGTCGGCGCGACCGCCACCGTCGCCAACCTCGCCATGGGACAAGCCACCTTCGGCACGCCCGCCGCGCTGCCCGGCGCTGTCGGAGACCCGATCACCCTCGAACTCCAAGCGCGCAACACCACCGGGACCGGCAAGACCTACGCCCGCATGACAGCCGCCATGCAGTGGCCCAGCACCTGACAGGAGCACCACCGATGACTACACAGCCCAGCATCCCGATGCCGCAGTTCCTCCCGCCGATCCCCGCACCGCAGCCGCCCATCCGCGACTACGAACCGCCAGCCATCGACCGCGAGCTGCGACTGCCCGACCCGACCCCGGAACCCTTTGAGACCCAGCCGGAGGCCCAGTCATGGCATTGACCGTCACCGACGTTCATCAGCTCGTAATCGACCTCGGAGCCGTCGCAGGCGACCGCAACGCCGTGCTCCAAGTCCTGCGCGACTTGGGCCGGCGCGCCGGTGACGCAGATGAAGCCGCCGCGGCCTGCGTGAGCGCACTCGCGTTCACGTTCGCCAACTGCGTGACACCAAACCCCAGCCCAGACACCCAGGAGGAACACCATGCCTGAGCACGCCACAGACCCGACTGACGGAATGCGCGACTTCGCCGCTGCCCTTTTCGGCCACGCGGCCACCACTGACGACGGCAGCGAGAAGCAGCCGACCCGCCACGGCGGAATCGCGCCGAGGGAGGGCACCGGCGACGCCGTCCGCTCCAGCGGAGACGACTCGATGCGCGCCTACGTCGCGGAGCTCTTCGGCCACGACGCCGACCCCTTCACCTGACCAGCACCCCACCAAGAGAGCGAGACAACCCATGACCACCCGAAGCCTTCCCCACGCACTGCGCCGCCTGATCGACACCTACCAGCGATACGACGTCGAGCCCCCCGCCGTCGTGCCCAACATCGAGGCTCTCATCACCGCAGCCGACAAGGCCGACGCCGCGACCTTCGACACGACCCCGGTCGAGGCCGTGGCCGCCGCCGCGCTGCTCGAGGGGCGCGACCCACTCACCGACAAGGCAGTCCACGCCGCCATCGTTGGCCGGCACCTAGCCACACTGGCCAGCTCCGGAGCGCTGGGCAGGGTCATTCGTGGCGACATGGCACGAGCAGCCCGGGACAACCTCGACGACCTCGTGGCAGCGCTGCAGCCCGCCTTCGGCAAAGCCGGGGCCACGTTCACCGAGGCACACGGCATCCTCACCCGAGCAGGGATCGAAGGGCTGACCGACCCCCGACTGGCCACCGCCTCACTGCCCATCGCAGAGGCGGGCGTGACCGCGCGACAGGCGGACGCGACGCTGCGAGCCATCGCTCAGGCCGTGACCACACTCGCCGTAGAGCTGGGGGCACGAGATGGAACCCCGATCGGTGCCCGTGTCGAGTTCGTCGACGCAACGCAGGCCACCGCGGCCGACCTGATCCGCGACCTGCCCAGCGCGTTCACCCCATGGGCCGTGGCCACCGCTGGACACACGCTCAGCCTCGCGACGCCGGCCGAAGTTGCCGAACGCTACGCCCGCGCCTACCAGCGCGAACGCGACGTCGACGCTCACGAAGCCGCCCGCCGAGCTGAGCGGCCGTCGTACATCTGACCGCGAACCGACGGGGAGGGGAGGGCACCCCAAGCCTCCCCGTCGGCAGCACCTCCGGTGTACGCGGAATCTCTCTCCGCACCTGAAACCCACGACCCTAGGAGGCCCTGAGATGGCCCAGAACGCACCCAAACCGCCCGCCGGGCTCAAGACATCCGGCCGCGCCCTGTGGCGGGCCGTCATGGCGGACTATGACCTCGACGAGCATGAGGTGACGATCCTCAAGGAGGCGTGCCGCACGGCTGACCTGTGCGACGGACTCGAGGCGCTGCTCGCCGGCAACCTCATGACCGAGACATCCCAGGGGCCGCGCGTGCACCCCGCCGCGGCCGAGCTGAGGCAGCAACGCGTCACGTTGGCGAGGCTCATCGTGGCGCTGCGCATCCCCGCCGACACCAGCGACGGGCGATTGCAGACGCGCCCGATTCGGGGCGTCTACGGCATCGCCGGCGGCGCCTCGTGAGGCGCCGCGAGCGTGAGACGTCCACGGACTGCCCGCCCGAGCTGGCACGGTTCGACCCGGCTGAGTGGAGCGGCACGCCGGGCGAGCGCGTGCGGGCGTGGTACGCCGCCCGTGTCGCCCACGATGGCGAACTGCCCGACCCGCCCGAATGGCCCGACGCGCCGTTCGACCCCTCGGAGGTCTGGCCGTCGCGGCACAGGCAGTCGCGCCCGTAGAGCTTGAGGAAGAGTGCGCGCATACCTGCCGCCCGGTTCGGCAGGTAGACCCGCTCGAGGCCGTCGCACGTGGCCGTGGTGGTCGTGGTGCTCATGCCGACACCTTCCAGCCCATGCGGTTGAGCGTGGCGTCATCGTTCGGCAGGTCGACTGCCCGCAGGAGGCCACGCATGTCCTCTCGCGTGGACCGTGGGCGCGTCGTGGCCGCCATCGTGGCGAGCTGCTGCCCGTCGAGCTGGCCGTGCTCATAGTCGCCAGGGGCGTCGTCGTGGATGCGGTGGCCGAGGCGTGCGATGGCGCCGCCGAGGTTGCTGACGGCGTACGCGAGGGAGCATCGGGGCTCGGTGATCCAGAGGCCAGCGCGGTTGTTGTCCTTGCGGAGCCACGCCTGCACGCGGTTGGGGGTGTATCTGGTCGCGTTGTTCGGGACACTCTTGGTCATGATCGTGATGCCTTTCTAGGGAAGGTGGATCGGTCGAGGCCCCCGGCGAGCGTGCCCGCGCCAGCCGGGGGCCGTTCTGCATTCCTACGTCCGAGGGCTGCCCGTCGCCACTCGAACCCGGTTTGCACCCCTTTGGAGTGCTGTGCGTAAGCATTACTTGCGGTGCCCGGCATGTGCACCCTCCACGCCAACAGCGCCCGCGAGGCGGTCACCAAGATGTGCACGCTGCCCCTGCTGGCAGGTGAGAACGTGTCGAGCAGGTTCGTCGTGCCGACTGTGGCGGCGGCCGTCGACCTCGTGGTGCACGTGGCCCTCGAGCGGGACGGCGTCCGCCGGGTGCGCGAGATCGTCGCCGTGCCCGGCCGCGCCGAGGGCGACGTCATCGAGATCGCCGACCTATTCGTCACGCGTGACGGGGCGCTGAGGCGTGCCGACGGCTTCCCGCCGCACCGAGAGGCGTTCGAGCGGGCCGGCTACGACGTGGCCGCTCTGCTGGGGCAGGTACACCCGTGATCCCGCCGTTGGCTGTCGGGCTGATCCTGGGCGTCGGAACCTTCTTCGTCTACTGGTCCTTCTGGCCGCAGGAGCCGGCGCGGGAGCGCACCCGTCAGGGCGGCTTCACCGCACAGCTGAGAGACCATCTGCACCAGGCCGGCTACGCGTCGCTGACGCCAGTGAACCTCGTGGTCGGGTCGTTCGTCCTGCTCGCCTTCACCTTCGTGCTCGTGGCCGCCCTGACCCGCGTGGTTCCCATCGCGCTCTGCTTCGGGCTGATGGCCGGCGCGTTGCCGATCTCGCTGGTGCGCATGCGAGCGCGCAAGCGCCGCAACAAGCTTCGTGACCTGTGGCCCGACGTCGTCGACAACATCACCTCCGGCGTGCGAGCCGGGCTCGCGCTTCCCGAGGCGCTCTCGCAGCTGTCGGTCCGAGGTCCGGCCGAGCTGCGCCCGGCGTTCACGGCGTTCGCCGAGGACTACCGCACCACCGGGCGCTTCCACGACTGCCTCGACCGCCTCAAGGACCGGCTCAGCGACCCCGTCGGCGACCGCATCGTGGAGTCGCTGCGCATCGCGAGGGAGGTCGGCGGCAGCGACCTCGGCAAGCTGCTGCGAACGCTGTCGTCCTTCCTGCGGGAGGACGCGCGCACCCGGGCCGAGCTCGAGACGCGCCAGAGCTGGACGATCAACGCAGCCCGGCTCGCTGCCGGTGCGCCGTGGGTCATCCTCGGCCTGCTGGCCCTCAACGGAAGCTCGCTCGAGGCCTACTCCTCGCCCACGGGCTGGGTGGTGCTCGCCGTCGGGGCCGGGCTGTGCGTCATCGCCTACCGGGCGATGGTCTGGATCGGCCGGCTGCCCGAGGAAGAGCGGGTGCTGCGGTGAGCGGCGCGGCCGGAGGCGTCGTGGACCTCCTGCGCGACGGCTGGTCGTGGACCGGCGCGGCGGCGGGGCTGCTCCTGCTCGCTGGTGTCGCTCTCGTGGTTGCGGGCCTTCCCGCGAGCCGACGCCCGACGCTCGACGACCGCCTCGAGCCCTACCTGCGCGACACGCCCCGGCCGTCCAGCCTGCTGTCGCGGCCGGCGCCGGCCCGGGGTCCGTTCGGCTTCGGCGAGCTGCTCGCCCCCTACGTCAGCCGGCTCGGCGCCCGCGTCGGTGCGGTCATGGGCGGTGCGTCGTCCGTCGAACGACGGCAGCTGCGGGCCGGGCGGCCCGCCGACGTCGACCGGTTCCGTGCCGAGCAGGTCATGGCCGGGGCCATCGGTGGCCTCGGGGGGCTCGTCTTCACCGGGGTCGTGGCGGTGGCGCAGCGCCGGTTCCCCGTCCCGGTCCTCGTGTCGATGGTGCTCGTCGGGGTCTTCGGCGGCATCGCGGTTCGTGACTACCTGCTCACCCGGGCCGCAACGCGTCGCGAGGCTCGCATGCTGACCGAGTTCCCCACTGTCGCAGAGTTGCTCGCGCTTGCGGTGAGCGCGGGGGAGGGGGCGGTGGGTGCGCTCGAGCGCGTTTGCCGGCTGTCTCAGGGTGAGCTGTCCGACGAGCTCAGGCGGTGCCTCGCCGATGCCCGAGCAGGCGCCAACCTGCCCACTGCGCTCCAGGGGCTCGCCGACCGCACGGGCCTGATGAGCCTCACCCGCTTCGTCGACGGCATCGTCGTCGCCGTCGAACGCGGCACGCCGCTCGCCGAGGTGCTCCGTGCCCAGGCGCAGGACGTCCGCGAGGACGGCCGGCGCACCCTGATGGAGCAGGGAGGGCGCAAGGAGATCTACATGATGGTCCCGATCGTCTTCCTCACCCTGCCCGTCACCGTGCTCTTCGCGCTCTACCCCGGCCTCAGCTTCCTGCACTTCCGGCTCTGATCACCTCGAGCCCGTGCAACCACCACACCGATCACAGGGAGAAAGACATGAACCGCATCATCGCCGCCCAGGCCCGCGCCCGAACGGCGTTCAACGCCGTGGGCCACCGCATCTCCGGTCCCCGTGACCGTGGTGACGTGCCCGGCTGGGTCCTCATCACGATCATGACCGCGGGGCTGGTCACCGCCCTCTGGGCCATCGCCGGTCCGCAGCTGGGGCAGCTCTTCAGCGACGCCATCTCCGACGTCAAGGGCCCGTGAGCCTGACGGTTCTCGGCACGCTCCCGATCCCGGCGACGCTGGTCGCGCGTGCCGAGCGGCATGCAGGCACGCACGCGCTCCCGCACGCGCGCGCCTTCGCCTCGAGGGACCGGGGCTCCGCCATCCCGGAGTTCGTGATGGTCGCGGCCCTGCTCCTCTTCGTCGCCATGGGGGTCTTCCAGCTCGGCCTCGCGCTCTACGTGCGCAACACCCTCATCTCCGCGGCGTCCGAGGGCGCGCGCTACGGTGCCCGAGCCGATGCCTCGCCCGGCGACGGGGTGGCCCGCACCGAGGCGCTCATCACCAGCTCTCTCAACGGATCCTTCGCGGTTGACGTGCAAGGGGCACGCACGGTGACCGACTCCGGGGTGCGTGTCGTCGAGGTCCGGGTCACGGCGCCGCTGCCCGTGATCGGGCCCGTCGGCCCCTCCGGCATGCTCACCGTCTCCGGTCGCGCCTTCAGCGAGGAGCAGGTCGTCACGGGGGTGTCCCCGTGACGCCCGCCGAACGCCTGCTCGCTCGCGCAGCACGGCGCGGCGCCCGGCGCGATCACCCAAGCGGCGCCGACGACGGTCGGGCCATCATCGAGTTCATCTTCCTCGGGATCCTGCTCCTGCTGCCGCTGACCTACCTCGTCCTCACGGCTGCCCGCATCCAGGCGGCGTCGTTCTCGGCCTCGCTCGCTGGGCGCGAGGCCGGCCGTGCCTTCGTGACCGCGCAGTCCGACGACGAGGGCCTGGTCCGGGCCCGTGCAGCGGCGGCCCTGGCGTTCGGCGACTTCTCGTTCGACCAGGGGGCCGCGGTCGCCGTGACGTGCGACGGCCAGCCGTGCCTGCGTCCGGAGGGCAGCGTCACCTCCGTCGCCACCATCGAGGTCCAGCTGCCCCTGGTGCCTGACTTCATCGCCGACCACGTCCCCTCGTCAGTGACGGTCACCTCGACGCACGTCGCGTCCGTCGACAGGTTCGTGGCGCGATGACCCTTGCGTATGCCGCCGGGCGCGCAGGCGGCTGCCCCGCCCCCCGCCGCGTCCTCCGCCGCGTCCTCCGGCGCCTCCGCCGCCTTCGCCCACCCGGTGCGTCGGACGAGGGGCAGATCGGCGTCCTCGTCCTCGGGCTCTTCGTCCTCGTGACGCTCCTCGTCCTCGGCGCCGTCGACGTCACCGCCGCGCAGCTGGCCCGGATGCGCCTGCTCGACACCGCCGACGCGGCAGCTCTCGACGCCGCGGACGCCCTCGACGAGCGCCTGGCCTACGAGGAGGGAGTGCTCGACCGGCTCGCGATCACCGACGGGTCCGTGTCACGGGCGGCTCGCGACCACCTCGCTCGCACGCCGTTGCCCCCGGGCATCACGTCGTGGGCCGTCGTGCCCGACACCGGCACCTCCGACGGCGCCACCGCCGTGGTGACCCTCCAGGGCACCGCCACCCTGCCCATGAGCGGGTGGGTCCTCGAGTCCCTCGGCGGCAGCGTGACGATCACCGTCACCTCCCGGGCACGCGCCCCTCTCGGCTGAGGCTCCAGACGTAGCTGGGGCTCCCGACGTAAAGGGGCAGTTCTCGCAAAACGGACTCACGGGCGTGCTTCTGGCCGTAGCCTCCGAGTCGACGCCCGCGCCGTGCCCAGCACGTCCAAGGCCGGCCGGTGCGGTGCGTCAGGACAGGGATCCGTGGCGCCGCCCATCGGGCGGCGCCACTGGCATGCGACGCGGCCGCCGAGCCGCCCGGGTGAAGGAAGCACATGCACGCGTACGTCAAGAAGGCCGTCGTCGCGGCCACCGGCCTCGGCCTCGCCGTGGCAGCCCCGATCGCCGCCGCCGGCTCGGCCCAGGCCCTGCCCGCGATCATGATCTACAAGGTCCAGTACAACTCGCCGGGATCCGACACCGGCAGCAACACGAGCCTCAACGCCGAGTACGTCGTCATCAAGAACACGACGCGCACCAACCGGTCGCTCACCGGCTGGACGCTGCGCGACAAGACGGGCTACACGTTCAAGTTCCCCGCCTTCACGCTCAAGGCGGGCGCCACCGTGACGGTGCACACGGGCCGCGGCACCGCCACGGCGACCAACCGCTACTTCGGCTACACCTGGTACGTCTGGAACAACTCCGGCGACACCGCCTACCTCCGGACGGCCGCCGGCACGACGGTCCACACCTGCTCGTGGGGCAGCTCGGGCAGCGCGAAGTACTGCTGACGATCCCAACCCCCGACGAAAGGCCCAGCCCGCGTGCGCGGGGTGGGCCTTTCCTCGTTCCCGACCCGCCGCCCTGTCCACCCAAAGGCCCGCAAAGGTCAAGAGATCGTCAAAAATGCCTCACGCAAGGACGAAGTCGATAATTTGGACAAACAGCGCCACCCCCCGGCGCACGCGGCGTTCATGAGCAGGAGCACTACATGAAGCGGATCGTCCTCGTCGCACTCGCGACAGCCGGAGCAGCAGGCATCGCCCTCGGCGCGGCCGCCCCCTCGCAGGCCGCCAAGCCGGCCCCGGCTGCCCCCACTGCGGCGTACCTCGGCCGTTGGGCCACCCAGGCCGTCGTCTACGACTCGACCGGAGGCGGCAACTGGTTCCGCATCGCGGAGGCGGTGAGCGAATGGCGCACCTCCGGGTGGAACGTCGTCACCACGAGCGACCCGGCAGCGGCGAACATCACCGTCGTCGCCGAGGACTCCTCGATCTTCGGGGCGGTCGGAGACGCCAGCCCGTCGAGCAGCGGCGGCGTCATCACGTCCTGCGTCGTGCACCTCTCGCCCTCGTGGGCCACGCTCAAGGGCGGCCAGCAGCTCGCCATCCACGAGCTCGGCCACTGCGGGGGTCTGCCCCACTCCAGCTCGAGCAGGAGCTCGATGTACGCGTACACCAGCTCCTCCTCGACCCTGTCCAGCCCGACCCGGGACGACCTCAGGTGGATGGCCGGCAACTACAAGTAGGCAGCACCTCCGGCGTCACGACGAGGGGCCCACGGCAGTCCGCCGTGGGCCCCTCGCCGTGACCGGCGCCGGCCACGAGGCCGTACGCCGTCAGCGCGTCACGGGGTGAGCGCCGTGAGGTACGCGTGCTGGAACCGGAACTGACGCATCGTCGCGTCCTTGTACTGGTCGGAGCCGGACTCGAAGTTGACGTAGACCCAGTCGCTGACGGGGCCGGCCGCGCCGCGCGGCACGTTGACGATGCCCTCGCTCATCGGCGGGATCTCGATCGGACGGCCGTAGGTGCTCGAGCCGATCTTGCGGAACTTCAGGCGGCTGTAGCAGTTGCGTCCGTAGGACGTGCTGAAGATGTAGTGCCCGTCGGCGACGACGGCGCCCTGCACCCGCGTCGGGGTGCTGATCGCGACCGGGGTGCCGGTGGGCGCCTGGGTCGAGGTGAGCGCGTAGCGCCACATCGTCGAGCTGCCGTTGAGCGCGTCGCTGAAGGTGCCGACGTAGAGGTAGCCGCCCGACGCCGTGTTGTACGAGCTGGCCTTGACCGACCAGGATCCGTTCGTCTTCAGGGCCGTGTTGTGGGGCGCGAGCTCGAGCGCCCGCAGCGAGAAGCGGAAGAGGTTCCTGCCGTTCGAGCTCGTCGACAGCAGCAGGCTGCCGCCGGCGACGGAGACGCCGCCCATGTGGCCCTCGATCTGCGCGCCGCTCGTGTACTGGACGAAGACCTTCTTGACGAGGGCGCCCGTGGAGCGGTTCTTCACCGCGAGGATGTTCTTGCCCGGCAGCCAGGTGTCGTCGCTCAGCGAGGTGATGAGCCAGTCCTTGGCGGGCCAGTACGCGAGGCCCTGCGACACGTAGTCGGTGTTCGTGTAGGGGATGGTCGTCCCCGCGTCGAAGTTGTTGTTGAACCACGTCAGTCCCAGCCGCGGCGGACACACCACCGCGGCCTCCGACGCCGTGGAGGTGACCACTCCCATCGGAGCGACGAGCCCGACGACCGCGATGAGCCGCACGAGCGCAGCACGAATGCGCATACCCCTGTCCTTCCCCTGTTCCCCTGATCGACCGAGCGGCCCGGTGCTCACCCGGTGTGCGCATCCTGACCCACGGGGGCGCCGCTGGCAATGGGCAGGACTACCCGTGTCGGCGGCGCCCCTGCGCCGCGCCCCGTCACGACGCGTCGAGGAACGCCCCGACGGCGTCGTCCCAGCGGGCGCGGTCCGCGTTCCACGACTCCGCGTGCAGCGCGCCGGGGAACTCAACGAGCGTCACGAGGTCGGGACGGGCGTCGCGCAGTCGGGTCGGGATGGTCGGCGGCACGGTCGGGTCCGCCGACCCCTGGGTCACGAGGGCCGGCACGGTGAGCCAGCGCGTGTCGTCGAGGTAGTCGACGGCGCCCCAGTCGATGCCGTAGCGCAGCGAGGCGATCCGCTCGGCCGACCACAGCAGGGTCTCGGGCACCGCGACGCCTCCCGGCAGCGCCTCGCGCGCGCCCCAGGCGACGACCTCGTCGAGCGAGAGCATGGGGCAGTCGAGGACGATGCGTGACACGGCCGAACGCCGGTCGGACTGCTCGAGGAAGGCCGCGACGACCGCACCTCCCATCGACTGGCCCGCGAGCACGACCCGCGTGGCACCGTGCGCCTGCACCCACGCGACGGCGGCGTCGAGGTCGCGCCACTCGGTCGCGCCGTACTGCAGTCGTCCCGAGGGATCGGCCGGAGCGGCGGCGTCGTTGCGGTAGCTGATGACGAGCACGGGCAGCCCGGCCCGGTGCGCGGCCTCGGCGAAGCGCAGGCCGTCGAGACGGGTGCCGTTCTGGCCGTGCACGAAGACGGCCGCCGTCCCGGCGACGGCGTCCCCGGCAGCGCCGGCGTCCGCCGCGATCCACCACGCCGGCATACCGGCGACGGTGACCTCACTGAGGGTGAGACCGAGCTCCTTCGACGGGTCGGCGACGAAGTACGCGCGCTCGACCGCCGCGCCCGCGCCGGGCTTCGGCGCGACTCCCGTCACGACCTCGAGGGAGCGGGTGACGGTGCCGTCGGCGTTGACGGTGGCCGGGCCGATGTGACCGGCCCCGCCGTCCCACGCCATGCCGTAGGACGCCACGGCCTCGAAGTTGGAGGCGGCGTCGACGCCCCGAGCCAGGGTGACGCGGTCGCCGTCGACCGCCGTGACGCGTACGTCGTCGTGGGCCGGCGACATGGTGCCCGGCGTCGCGGCAAGGGCCTGGCTCTCGATGCGGCCGGCGAAGTACCAGCCTCCGGCGGCGTGCACGACGAGCAGGAGGGCGGCGAGTCCCGCGAGCCACCAGCGGAGCCGGTGCGGACCACGTCTGCGGGAAGTCGTTGCTGCGACGTCGGTTCGTGGCCTGTCGGGCGCGGACCGGATGGTCATGACGCCCACCTCCTCCGCGTCCGTCCGGGACGATGCGTGCGCGGGGACGTCGGACGCTCAGCCGTTCCCATCCGACTCTCGTCCCGCCACAGCGCACGGGTCAGAGGACAACGTCCCGCGCCGCCTGTGGCGTCGCTCACCGGTCCGGGCCGCACCGGCCATCGCCACCGCCGCACCCGTGCACGGCGCGGCCCGTGCTGCCGTAGGCTGTTGGATCGTGGCTGTTGACTTCACGCAAGAGATCAAGGAACTGCGCGCGACGATGGATTCCGTGCGCGGGGTCACCGACCTCGACGCCCTCGGCGTGACCATCGCCGATCTGGAGAAGCAGGCCTCCGCCCCCGACCTGTGGGACGACCCCGACAAGGCCCAGCAGGTGACGAGCGCGCTGTCTCGCGCCAACTCCGAGCGTGACCGTGTCGTCAACATGGACGCCCGCATCGAGGACCTCGAGACGCTCGTCGAGATGGGCCAGGAGGAGGCCGACCAGGCCACCCTCGACGAGGCCGAGCGCGAGCTCGACGCGCTGCGCAAGGACGTCGGCGAGCTCGAGGTGCGCACCCTGCTGTCGGGGGAGTACGACGAGCGCGAGGCGGTCGTGACGATCCGCGCCGGCGCCGGCGGCGTCGACGCCGCCGACTTCGCCGAGATGCTCATGCGGATGTACCTGCGCTGGGCCGAGCGCCACGGCTACCCGACCAAAGTCATGGACACCTCGTACGCCGAGGAGGCCGGCCTCAAGTCCGCCACCTTCGAGGTCAACGTGCCGTACGCCTTCGGCCACCTCTCGGTCGAGGGCGGCACGCACCGCCTGGTGCGCATCAGCCCCTTCGACAACCAGGGCCGCCGCCAGACGAGCTTCGCCGCAGTAGAGGTCATCCCGCTCATCGAGAGCGACGACTCCATCGAGATCCCCGAGAACGAGCTGAAGATCGACGTCTTCCGTTCGAGCGGCCCCGGCGGGCAGAGCGTCAACACGACCGACTCGGCCGTGCGCATGACCCACCTGCCGACCGGCATCGTCGTGTCGATGCAGAACGAGAAGAGCCAGATCCAGAACCGCGCCGCCGCCCTGCGCGTGCTGCAGTCGCGCCTGCTCCTCCAGCGCAAGGCCGAGGAGGCGGCGGTGAAGAAGGAGATGGCCGGCGACGTCAAGGCGAGCTGGGGCGACCAGATGCGCTCGTACGTCCTCAACCCGTACCAGATGGTCAAGGACCTGCGCACCGAGTTCGAGACCGGCAACCCGGCAGCGGTCTTCGACGGTGACATCGACGGTTTCATCGAGGCCGGCATCCGCTGGCAGATCGGCCAGAACCGGCGCCAGGGCTGACGTCCCGGGCCTGCGGTCCGAAGTCGCGTTTCGGCGGGCGGGAGTCCCTCATCACTCGTAGGGTCGCGTCATCGGCTCCACCCGAGAGGCTCCACCCATGTCTTCCCTCCACGTCCTCCGGCGCGCCCTGACGACCCTGGTCGCGGCCGCCGCCACCGTCCTCGTCACCGTCGGTCCCGCGTCTGCGGCCCCAGCGGCCCCAGCGGCAACGAGCGCCGCCGCCCCGAGCGCGGTCGCCGCCACCTCCGCGCCGTGCTCCAGCGTGCGCCAGATCGGCGACAAGAAGGTCGTCGCCGACCTCGGCATCTCCGCCTTCACGGTGCGCCAGTACATCGGCTGGTGCCGCGATGCCGGCGGCTCGACCTGGATGAACTTCGCCTCCGTCTACGTGTGGGACCAGTACCACGCGCGGGGCACGGCCTACCGCTCGATGGTCGGGGTCGCCGTGCGCGGCGAGCCCGACACTCGCGGGTTCACCACGGGTGCGCTGCGACAGCAGCTGAGCTACTCCGTCCCGGTGCGCACCACCGCGCTGTGCACCCAGGGCTGGGGCAAGCTGGCGCGCTCCGGCGCGGAGTCCGCGCAGGGCCTCACCACCCTCGTCTGCTGACTGCCGGACGGCGCCCGGCCGCCACGCCGGGGCTGCCGGTTTTCCACGGGTTTCGCCGCCGCGGCCCGTAGCCTCGGAGACGGTCCTGCGCTCCCGCCCACGTATGCCGTCCACGCTTGCCGTCGACGTATGCCGCCCGGGTGGCCGCCCAGCCCGACCGCTGTCCCGCTGCAGTCCAGTACGAGTCGAGGCCCGACGCATGATCCTCTTCGAGAACGTGACGAAGACCTACCCCCGCACGACCCGTCCGGCGCTCGACGACGTCAGCCTCGAGATCCCGCGGGGCGAGTTCGCCTTCGTGGTGGGCACGTCCGGCTCGGGCAAGTCGACCCTCATGCAGCTCGTCATGAAGGAGCAGGACGCCACGCGCGGCCGCATCCTCGTCGCCGGTCGCGAGCTCGACCGGCTCCCCGAGCGCAAGGTCCCGGCGCTGCGCCGCGAGATCGGCTGCGTCTTCCAGGACTTCCGGCTGCTGCCCAACAAGACGGTGTTCCAGAACGTCGCCTACGCCCTGCAGGTGCTCGGCAGCAGCCGCGCGCGCATCCGCCAGACGGTGCCCGAGACGCTCGAGCTCGTCGGCCTCGCCGGCATGGAGAAGCGACTGCCGCACCAGCTGTCCGGCGGCGAGCAGCAGCGGGTCGCGATCGCCCGCGCCTTCGTCAACCGGCCGCCGGTCCTGCTCGCCGACGAGCCCACGGGCAACCTCGACCCCGACACGAGCCTCGGAATCGTGCAGCTGCTCGACCGCATCAACCGCACGGGCACCACGGTCGTCATGGCCACGCACGACACGGTCACCGTCAACGCCATGCGCAAGCGCGTCATCCGGCTCGACCGCGGCGTGCTCGTCAGCGACATGGAGGCCGGCGACTACACGACCGGGTCGATCCCGCGCGTCCGGCTCGACGAGCCGGACGAGGCGCCCCGCCCGCTCGGTGCCGACACCCCGGACGTCGCCGACGGCTTCGACGACGCCGACCCGACGGCATACGGCGACGGGGATGCAGGGGCCGAGGTCGACTCCGACGCCCTGCCGCCCATCGGCCGCGACGCCGACGAGCCGCGCCCTCGTGGAGGGATCTTCAAGCGGCACAAGGCCGTCCAGACGAGCGACCGCTGACCGCGAGACGGAGCCAGACACACCATGCGATTCCAGTTCCTCCTCGGCGAGATCGGCAACGGCCTGCGGCGCAACCTGTCGATGGCGGTCTCCGTCGTCATCGTCACGATGATCTCGATGTACCTGCTGGGGCTCGGTCTCATGGGCCAGCGGCAGGTCGACACCATGAAGGACTACTGGTACGACCGCGTCCAGGTCACCGTCCTGCTCTGCGCGGAGAAGACCCGCTTCACCAACTGCGCGGGTGAGCCGACCACCGAGGCCCAGCGCGAGGCGATCAAGGCCGAGCTCGAAGCGCTCAAGCCGACGGTGAAGGAGGTCTACTACGAGTCGCGCGACGAGGCGTACGAGCGGTTCAAGCAGACCTACAAGAACTCGCCGCTCGCCCGGGCGGGGGAGTCGTACTTCGCCGACTCGTACCGCGTGAACCTCAACGACGCCGGCAAGTTCGACGTCGTCGCCAGCTCGATCAAGGGCATGCCCGGCGTTGCCGACGTGCAGGACCAGAAGAAGCTGCTCGAGAAGTTCTTCACCTTCATGAACACCGTCTCGTGGGCGGCCATCGCGCTCTCGTCGCTCATGGTGCTCGCGGCCGTCATGCTCATCTCAACGACGATCCGGCAGACGGCGTTCAGCCGGAGACGCGAGACCGGCATCATGCGCCTCGTCGGTGCCTCGAACTTCACGATCCGCTTCCCGTTCGTCATGGAGACGGTGCTCTCCAGCGTGCTCGGGGCCGTGCTCGCGATGGGCATGCTCTGGGCGACGGTGCGCTACGGCGTCGTCGGCTTCCTCAGCCAGACCCTCACCGACACCGCCTTCATCGGCGTGGCCGACGTCTACTACGTCGCGCCGTTCGTCGTGCTGGGCGTCGTCGTGCTGTCGAGCCTCACGTCGTGGGTCACGCTGCGTCGCTACCTGCGCGTCTGACGCATTCCCCGTCGCCGCCGCGGGCGAACCGGCACAATCGTGCCGAACCCTCCCCAACTCCAGTGGCGTGTGGTACCAATGACACGTATGTGGCTCATGAGGCGTGATTCCCAGCGCAGGCCCGCGACCGCTCTGACGGCCGCCGGCCTCGTCGTCGCGTGCACCGTCTCGGTCGGCACCGGCCTCGCCGCACGCGCCGACTCGGTCTCGGACCAGAAGAAGCGCAACGACAAGCGGATCGCCGCGCTCGGGCAGCAGCTCGAGGGCACCAACGCCGCCCTCGCCCGGGCCTACGTCAACCTCGAGCGCACCAACGCCGCCCTCCCGATCGCCCAGCAGCGGGTCGCCTCCGCCCAAGCCACCCAGGCACGTGCGCAGGCTGCGCAGGTCGCGGCCGAGGCCACCGAGGCACGCGCCATCGCCGCCGAGGCCAGTGCGCGCGCCCACAACGAGGAGGTGGCCCAGAAGCTCGCGGTCGCCCAGGCCAACGAGCAGCGCGCCAAGGAGCGCCTCGCCAAGAGCGCGACCGACCTCGTCTCCAGCCAGGACGCCCTCGACTCCTACGCGGCCGAGGTCTTCCAGGGCTCGAGCCAGGAGTCCCAGCTCGGCATGGTCTTCGGCTCGACGTCGCCGCAGGACTTCGCCGACCGCCTCGTGATGGCCGACACCGCCAGCGCCGTCGCGAGCGACACCATCGACAAGCTCGCCGCCATGACGGCCGACAACACCTCGACCCGCTCGTACCTCACGTCGGTGCGCGGCGAGATCGCCGAGCTCAAGCGCCAGGCCGAGGCAGCCCTGCGCAGCGCTGAGGCTGCTGCCGCCGCCGCGACCGACGCCAAGAACCAGGCGATCGTCGCCAAGAACAACGCCATCACCGCCGCCCAGAACGCGGCCGCGGCCAAGACCCAGCTCGACCAGCTCAAGTCGAAGCAGTCCACCTACGCCGCCGACCTCGCGGTGCAGCGCAAGAGCGAGGCGGCCGAGCTGTCCGCAGCCCGTGCCGAGTCCGCGCGCCTGCAGGCCATCCTCGTCGAGCGCGCCCGCAAGGCCCGCATCGCCGAGCAGAAGCGGCTGGCCAAGCTGCGCGCCGAGCGGGCCGCCAAGATCCGAGCCGAGCGAGCCAAGGCTGCGGCCGCGAAGAAGCGCGGTCAGGTCTACGTGCCCAAGACGCCGCCGCCCGTGCAGAACACCGACAACACGCCGTCGAACTACCTGACCTACCCGGCCAACGGCCCGACGACCTCCGGCTTCGGCATGCGCTGGCACCCGGTGCTGCAGAAGTGGATGCTCCACGACGGCCTCGACTGGGGCATCGCCTGCGGCACCCCGGTGTATGCCGCCGCGCCGGGTGAGGTCATCCGCGCCGGCTGGCGTGCGAGCGGATGGGGCAACCAGGTCCTCATCGACCACGGCATCCACCGGGGCGTCGACCTCGTCACGAGCTACAACCACCTGTCGAGCATCGTGAAGTTCGGCGGCAGCGTGCAGCGTGGCCAGCTCATCGGCTACTCGGGCACCACCGGCTACTCGACCGGCTGCCACCTGCACTTCGGCACCTACGAGGACGGCACCCCGGTCAACCCCCGCCGCTGGCTCTGACGGCTCGCGTCAGGCCCGGCGAAACCCGCTCTGAGAAGAGCAGCCCTTCGGGGTAGCGTTGGTGCGCCCACCGCGCCCCGCGGCGGAGCAGAACCGCGCAGCCGCAGTCGGAAGGACGGTCCGGTGCCCAAGGAGAAGGGGCGGTCGCTCGTCGCGAGCAACCGCAAGGCCCGACACGACTACCTCATCGACGACACCTTCGAGGCCGGCATCGTGCTGTCCGGCACCGAGGTCAAGGCGCTGCGCATGGGGCGCGCCTCGCTCGTCGACGGCTTCGCGATGTTCACCGGTGACGAGCTCTACCTGGAGAACGTCCACATCCCCGAGTACCTCAACGGCACGTGGAACAACCACGCCCCGCGCCGCAAGCGCAAGCTGCTCCTGCACCGCGCCGAGCTCGAGAAGATCGCGCAGAAGACGCGCGAGAGCGGCCGCACCATCGTGCCGCTCTCGCTGTACTTCAAGGACGGCCGTGCCAAGGTCGAGATCGCGATCGCGACCGGCAAGAAGGAGTACGACAAGCGGCACGCCCTGCGCGAGCGGCAGGACCGTCGCGAGGCCGACCGCGCCATGAGCGCGGCCAACCGGCGTCGCTGACCAGCCCGGAACCTCACGCACCCGGGCAGCGTCCGGTGTCAGGATGCAGGGACGACGACTGGAGGGACCCTGATGATCGGATCGAGCGTGCGGCGCGGCAGGCGCCTCGGCGTGCTGGCCGTGCTCCTCGCGGCCGCGGTGCTGCTGGCCGGCCCGGGGGTCGCCGCGCACGCTGCCACCGACGAGGGGATGGACTCCTACGCCGCCGTCTACGACC
Organism: Terrabacter sp. 28; assembly: GCA_000955875.1. Taxonomy (GTDB): domain Bacteria; phylum Actinomycetota; class Actinomycetes; order Actinomycetales; family Dermatophilaceae; genus Terrabacter. The sequence goes on along the minus strand of JYOE01000023.1, from coordinate 9,545 downwards.
TCCAGCCCGACGGGAGCATGAAGGTCACCGAGACGATCACGTGGCGCTTCCCGAGTGGTGCCGAGAAGCACGGCATCTTCCGCAACATCGTCGTGCGGATGGGCTGGAACGACGAGGAGGACCGCTACCGCTACTTCGACCTCACCGACGTCGACGTCTCGAGCCCGAGCGGCGCCCCCGACGCCTTCCGCGTGAGCGACAACGGGGCCTCCAAGGAGATCCGCATCGGGTCGGCCGACGAGTTCACGAGCGGCACCCAGGTCTACGAGATCCACTACACGCTGCACGACGTGCTGAACCCCATCACCGCCGACGGCCAGCCGGCCACGGGCACTGCCCCGGCCGACACCATCGAGCTCTACTACAACGTCTTCGGCGCCAACGAGATGACCGAGCGCGACCGGGTGTCGGTCACCGTCAACGCCCCGGCCGGGTCGACGAGGGTCGCCTGCTACCAGGGCGTCACGCGCTCCGACACCCCGTGCCAGGCCACGTCCGGCGACCCGGCGAGGTTCTCGGCGCAGGGCCTCACGTCGGGTGAGGCCATGTCCGTCCTCGCGTCCTACCCGGCGTCGGCCTTCGGCGACGTACGGCCCGACGTGCGGCAGGGCAGCTCGGGCTCGTCGGTCGGGTCGGCCGCGGCGCCCGCCGCCAACGCCGCCGCCTGGCTCGGTGGCATCGGCGCCCCCGTGCTGGCGCTGGCCGTCATGGGCACCCTCGTGTGGACCCGTGGCCGTGACGAGCGCTACGCCGACGTCACCCCGGGCCTGTCGCCGTCCTTCGGCACCGGGGCCGCCGGCGACGGCACACCGGCCGCCCCCACCGTGCGCGGCGGGTCCACCACGGTGGCCGTGCAGTTCCAGCCGCCCAGGGGCGTGCAGCCCGGCATGGTCGGCACCATTCTCGACGAGACCGCCAACCCCATCGACGTCTCCGCGACGCTCATCGACCTCGCCGTGCGCGGCTTCCTGCGCATCGAGGAGAACGACTCCGGCGGCATGTTCAGCCGCACCGACTGGACGCTCACCCGGCTCACCCCGCCGGCCGCCGAGCGCCTGCTGCCCTACGAGCGCCAGCTGCTCGACGGCGTCTTCTCCAGCCGCGGCGACACGGTCCGCCTGTCCGAGCTGAAGAACACGTTCGCCAGCACCCTCAAGCGCATCCAGTCCGAGATGTACCAGGAGGTCGTCACCCGCGGCTGGTTCCGGTCCTCGCCGCAGACGCAGCGCGGCGTCTGGCAGGGCCTCGGACTCGTCATCGCGGTGCTCGGCGGCCTCGTCCTCTTCTACGGTCGTCCCGCCCTCAGCGCCCTCCTCGGCGGTGGCTTCACCGGCGGCATCGCGCTCGGGATCGGCCTCGTGGTGTCGGGCCTCATCGTCTGGTTCCTCGGCGGCCGCATGGCCGCCAAGACGGCCGAGGGGTCGGCCGTGCTCGCGCAGTCGCTGGGCTTCAAGGAGTACCTCACGACCGCCGAGGCGGGGCAGATCGAGTTCGAGGAGGCGAGCAACATCTTCAGCCGCTACCTCCCGTATGCCGTCGTGTTCGGTGTGGCCGACCGGTGGGCCAAGACGTTCGCAGACGTCGCGAAGGCGGCCGAGGCCGCGAACCAGCCCCTCATCATGCCGACCTGGTACGTCTGGAGCGGCAACGCGTTCCCCGACTTCACGAGCATCGCCGACGGGGTCGACTCGTTCTCCACGACCTCCACGGGCACGTTCACGTCGACGCCGGGATCGTCCGGCTCGTCAGGCTTCTCCGGCGGTGGCGGCTTCTCCGGCGGCGGTGGTGGCGGCTCGTCGTCCGGCTCCTGGTAGCTCGGTCCGAGCAGAGGCTCCCCGGCGGCCCGCACGTCCCGACGCGAGGGCGAGCAGCGCGCCGATGCCCGCCACGACGCCGCAGAGGGGCCAGATCAGTCTCGGCTGGGCGGCGTACACGATCCCGCCGAGCGGCGGCCACCCCGACCCCGAGCCGGGTGAAGCCGAAGACGACGAAGCCGGCGGCCACGAGCACGTAGCCCGTGGCGATGAACGGGAGCGCGGCGCGACCGCGTCGTACGCGCCACGCTCTTCCCGATCCCCGACGTCACGGGTTCGGTCGGCGACGCCATCGAGATTGTCCGTGCCCTCCGGCACGAGGGCGACGGCGATGCCGCTAGCGCACGCGGCTGAGCCGGCCGGTCCTGCCTTCCCCGAGCTCGGTGCGGTAGGCCAGCACGTCGTCGCCGAGGACGAACAGCTCCCCGTCCCCACGGGGCACGCACTCGGGCGCGCTGCCGGGCGCGTACGACGGGATCGCGAACTCGAAGACGGGCCCGTCGCTGACGTGCAGGAGCTGGAGGGTGCCGACGCACGCCGGGTCGGCGGTCGACAGGGTGCCGCAGTCTGCACCCTCGCTGCACGAGTCCGTGACGACGAGGGTCATCGGGGTGCGCTGGTCGCCCAGCCGCGCCACGCCGGTCCAGGTGCCCGTCAGCTGCTCGAGCGCAGCGGCCCTGGGTGGCGGCACCGGCGCGGGCGCGGGGGTCAGGAGAGCGTCATCGGCCTCGACCCCTGGCCTCGAGATGGTGCCGGCCCCCGACGTCGACACGACGGCCGCGAGGTCCCGGCCGGTGGCCGGAGGCGGCAGCAGGCGGGTCAGCACGTTCACCCCGCCCGTGATGGCGAGCGCGCACAGCGCCATGACGAGCGCCCATCCGGCCGCGCTGAGTCCGCGTCCGCGGCCCGAGCCGGCCGCGGGCCTTCTCGGCTCCTGAAGACCGATCATCACGCACCTGCCCAGACGTCCCGACCGTTCGAGCGTACCCACGCCCGGACGGCCCCCACAGGAGAACGCCGGGTATGCCCGCCCTGGAGATCCGGCTCAGCCGATGACGACCAGCAGGTCGCCCCCCTCGACCTGCTGGTGCGTGCCGATCGCCAGACGCGAGACCGTGCCGCCGGTGGGGCTGGTGATGTTCGCCTCCATCTTCATCGCCTCGATGGTGGCCACGACGCCTCCCGGTTCGACGGTGTCGCCCTCGGCGACGGCGAGCGTGACGACCCCGGCGAACGGCGCCGCCACCTGGCCCTTCGCACCGGGGTCGGCCTTCTCGGCCGACTTCACGTCGGCCTCGACCGACCGGTCGCGCACCTGGATGGGGCGGAACTGACCGTTGAGGGTGCACATGACGGTGCGCATGCCCTTGGAGTCGGCCTCACCGACCGACTGCACGCCGATGAGCAGCCGCTTGCCCTGCTCGATCTCGACCTCGTACTCCTCGCCCTGCTCGAGGCCGTGGAGGAACAGGGCGGTGCCGAGCACGGAGAGGTCGCCGTAGGACTCGCGCGAGCGCTCGAACTCCGACGTCGGTCCGGGGAAGAGCAGCTGGTTGAGGGTGCGTCGCGGCGTCTCGGCGAGCGCGACCTCCTGCTCGGGTGTCAGCTCCGTCAGGCGCGGCCTCGACCGGCGCCCGGCCAGGGCCTTGGTGCGGAACGGCTCGGGCCAGCCTCCGGGCGGGTCGCCCAGCTCGCCGTTGAGGAAGCCGATGACCGAGTCGGGGATGTCGAAACGCTGGGGGTCGTCCTCGAAGTCCTTCGGGTCGGCCCCGGCACCCACGAGGGCGAGCGCGAGGTCGCCGACGACCTTCGAGCTGGGCGTCACCTTGACGATGTTGCCGAGGATCCGGTTCGCGGCGGCATACATGTCCTCGACGGCCTCGAAGCGGTCGCCGAGCCCCAGCGCGATGGCCTGCTGGCGCAGGTTGCTCAGCTGCCCGCCGGGGATCTCGTGGAAGTACACGCGGCCGGTGGGGGAGTCGAGACCCGACTCGAACGGTTTGTAGACGTGGCGCACCGCCTCCCAGTAGGGCTCGAGCGCGAAGACGTGCTCGATGTCGAGCCCGGTGGGCCGTGCGGTGTCGTCGGTGGCCGCGACGAGGGCCGAGAGCGACGGCTGGCTGGTCGTGCCGGCCATGGTGGCCGTCGCGGCGTCGACCGCGTCGACCCCGGCCTCGATGGCGGCGAGCAGCGTGCCGACCTGGCCGCCGGCGGTGTCGTGGGTGTGCAGGTGCACCGGCAGGTCGAACCGCTCGCGCAGGGCGGCGACCAGGCGGGCGGCCGCCGGGGCGCGCAGCAGCCCGGCCATGTCCTTGATGGCGAGCACGTGGGCGCCGGTGTCGACGATCTGCTCGGCGAGGCGAAGGTAGTAGTCGAGCGTGTAGAGCCGCTCTCCCGGCGACATGAGGTTGCCGGTGTAGCAGAGCGCGACCTCGGCGACGGCCGTGCCGGTGCCGAGCACCGCCTCGACGGCCGGCCGCATCTGCGACACGTCGTTGAGGGAGTCGAAGATGCGGAAGATGTCGAGCCCGGTCGCCGCCGCCTCGCGCACGAAGGCGTCGGTGACGGCCGTCGGGTAGGGCGTGTAGCCGACCGTGTTGCGCCCGCGCAGCAGCATCTGAAGGGGGATGTTGGGCATCGCCTCGCGCAACGCCGCAAGGCGTTCCCACGGGTCCTCGGCAAGGAAGCGCAGGGCGACGTCGTAGGTGGCTCCGCCCCAGGCCTCCATCGACAGCAGCTGTGGCGTCAGGTGCGCGACGTGCCGGGCGACGTGGAGCAGGTCGCGGGTGCGCATGCGCGTCGCGAGCAGCGACTGGTGGGCGTCGCGGAAGGTCGTGTCGGTGACCGCCACGTCGTTCGCCTCGCGCAGCGCCCGGGCGAAGGCCTCCGGGCCGTCGGCGACGAGCCGGTCGCGCGAACCGGGCGGCAGCGGTGCGTCCGGAAGCTGGGGGAGCTTGTGCCGCGGTCGGATCCGCGTCGTGACGGGACCGTTCGGCTGGTTCACCGTGACGTCCGCGAGGTAGGTCAGCAGCTTGGTGGCGCGGTCGGCGCCGACGCGCGCGGCCAGCAGCTCGGGGCGCTGGTCGATGAACGACGTCGTGGCCAGCCCCTGCTGGAACACCGGGTCGCCGAGCACCGCCTCGAGGAAGGGGATGTTCGTCGAGACGCCGCGGATGCGGAACTCCGCCAGCGCACGCTGGGCGCGTCGCACGGCGATGGGGAACGTCATGCCGCGGCAGGTGAGCTTGACGAGCATCGAGTCGAAGTGCGCGCTGACCTCCGCCCCGACGAAGACGGTGCCGCCGTCGAGGCGCACGCCGCTGCCGCCGGCCGAGCGGTAGACGGTGATGGTGCCGGCGTCGGGACGGAAACCGTTGGCGGGGTCCTCGGTCGTGATGCGGCACTGCAGCGCGAAGCCCTTGGTGCGGATGTCGTCCTGCCGCAGCCCCAGCGTCTCGAAGGTCTCGCCCGACGCGATCTGCATCTGGGTGACGACGAGGTCGATGTCGGTCACCTCTTCGGTGACGGTGTGCTCGACCTGGATGCGGGGGTTCATCTCGATGAAGACGTAGCGGCCGTCCTCACCGAGGAGGAACTCCACGGTGCCGGCGTTGACGTAGCCGATGGAGCGTGCAAAGGCGACGGCGTCGGCGCACATCCTCTCGCGGATGGCGGGGTCGAGGTTGGGCGCCGGAGCGATCTCGACGACCTTCTGGTGCCGCCGCTGGAGCGAGCAGTCGCGCTCGTAGAGGTGCACGGTCTCGCCGGTGCCGTCGGCGAGCACCTGGACCTCGATGTGGCGCGGGTTGACGACCGCTTCCTCGAGGTAGAGCGTCGGGTCGCCGAACGCCGACTCGGCCTCGCGCTGGGCGGCCTCCAAGGCGTCGCGCAGCGTCTCCCGGCCCTCGACGCGCCGCATGCCGCGGCCACCGCCGCCGCTCACGGCCTTGACGAAGACGGGGAAGCCGATCTCGTCGGCCGACCGCTCGAGCGCGTCGAGGTCGGTGCCCGGCTCGGAGCCGCGCAGGGTGGGCAGCCCCGCCTCGCGGGCGGCCGCGATGGCACGCGCCTTGTTGCCGGTCAGGTGCAGCACCGAGGCGGGCGGCCCGATAAAGGTGATGCCTGCTGCGTCGCAGGCCTCCGCGAGCAGCGGGTTCTCCGAGAGGAACCCGTAGCCGGGGTAGATGGCGTCGGCGCCGGCCTCGACCGCCTTGGCGACGATCGCCTCGTGGTCGAGGTACGCGCGGACCGGGTGCCCCTCCTCGCCGATCTGGTAGGCCTCGTCGGCCTTGAGCCGGTGCTCGCTCTTGCGGTCCTCGTACGGGAAGACGGCGACCGTGCGGGCGCCGAGCTCGGTCGCGGCCCGGAAGGCCCGGACGGCGATCTCGCCTCGGTTGGCGACGAGAACCTTGCGGAACATCGGACCTCCAGGGTCGGGCGGCTCGGTGGTCCACGACGACCACGCCCCGCAGCCTAGTGGCGGGTGCGAACGGCCGAACCCGGTCGACCACGGGTCGGAGGCGGGAATGGCTTGGACCCGTCGAGCGTTCCTCCTGCATACTGTGGTCTCCACTCCGGTGGAGCAGCAGGTTGAGAACTGAACAGCGTGACGTGGACACCCCCATGGGGGTGATCGGTTTCGACGGTGGTCGACACATCAGGGGAAGCGGGTCGAGGATGCAGGGTTATCTCGTTAACGCTCCTTGCAAAACAATAGGTGCCAATTCCAAGCGCACCGACTTCGCCCTCGCCGCCTGAGCGAGCCCCGAAGTCTGTCAGCCTGAGCTAGTTTCCGACTCAGTGCCTGGCATCAGCTAGGAAACTTGCTGCGCAGTCATGTTGGGGGGCTGTGCGGGACTCTTACTCAACTGGGCCTGTCAGGGGACGTGTGCGTGCGAGCCCTGGGGCCGAGAAAAGCCGTAGCGCACTGCACCCGGAGAAGTCCTGGTCTCTCGTCATCGGACGCGGGTTCAATTCCCGCCACCTCCACCACCTCGTGGTGGCCACGTCACGCTGTTCCTCAGCCCGCGCGTCCGTCACGCGACGCGCTTGAGCTCGTAGTGACCGTCGGCCTTGGTGAACGTCGCCCGCACCGTCACCTTCTTGCCGTTGAGCGTCAGGTGGCAGTCCGTGTGCGTGCCCACCTTGAGGTTCGGGAAGTTCGCGCACGTGACGCCCGAGACCGTGTCGGACGGCGAACTCGCCCTGGCGCGTGCCACGATCCGAGCGGCGAGGGTCTTGCCGCTCGTCGCCGGGTTGAAGACGAGGACCGACGGCGCGGCCGTGACCGTCTTCGTCACCGTCGGCGTCGCTGCGGGCGAGCCCTGCGAGCAGGCGCCGAGCGCCAGAGCGCTCGCCGCCGCGACCACGAGGGCGAGCCTCGCCTTGTCGTGCGTCCGATCACGCATCAGTGCCTCCCCGCGCCGTCCTGCCGTGCGCCCCCCGCGCGGCGTGGGTCAAGTATCACGGGGTCGTCGCCGGTGCACAGCCGAAACGGCGGAGTACGCGAAGAGGGCGCCCCGGCGGTCGGGGCGCCCCCTTGCGTATGCCGTGTGCCGGCGGATGGCCGTCGGGACTCAGGCCTGCTCGGGCGCCGCGGCCTCGGCGGCCATCTGCTGCTTGATCGGAGCCATGTCGAGGGCCTTGACCTGCTCGATGACGTCCTGCAGAGCCGACTGGGGGAGTGCTCCCGGCTGGGCGAAGACGAGCACGCCCTCCTTGAAGGCCATCAGGGTCGGGATCGAGGTGATGTTGGCGGCCTGGGCGAGCGACTGCTCGGCCTCGGTGTCGACCTTGCCGAAGACGATGCCCTCGTTGTCGCCGCTCTGCGAGGCGGCGTCGTAGACCGGGGCGAACTGGCGACACGGGCCGCACCAGGACGCCCAGAAGTCGACCAGCACGATGTCGTTGTCGAGGACGGTCTTCTCGAAGGACTGCGCGGTCAGGTCAGTGGTAGCCATGTCTCTCCCAACGGACGAGCAGTGGTGGGTATTCCGTGCGGTGGCCGTGCTCGCAGCAGGGTCAGACGAGCTCCCAGGTCACGGTGACGCTCGCCACGAGCTCGAGGTCGCCGCCCTCGACCGGCATGCCGCCGTCGGAGGCGGCCGCGACGGCCATGAACTTCGCCTCGCGCCTGCCGACTGGCATCGCTCCGCCCTCGGCCACCCCGAGCACCGCGCCGAGCTCGGCACCCGACAGGCCGGCATACTGCTGTGCCTTGTCGCGCGCGTCCGCGAAGGCGCCGTCACGCGCCTCGCGGAGCCCGCCGGAGCGGTCGGACACGTCGAGGCGCACGGAGTCGACGAGCAGCGCGTTGCCGACGGCCGCGGCGGCGGCCTCGAGGATCTCGCCGACCGCCTCGAGGCGACGCACGGTGACCGCGAGCCGCTGCTGGGCCGTGAAGCCGACGGCCGTGCCGGTGTTGTCCCAGCGCTGGTTGACCCCCGCGTCGAGCGTGCGGATGTCGGCGTCGGCGACCCCGCGGTCGCGCACGACGGCGCCGACGTTGCGGATGCCCTCGGTGGCCCCTGCGAGCGCCGCGGCGACGTCGTCGGCGTCGTGACCCACCCGCAGGTCGAGCCGAACGACATCGGGGGAGACCGAGGCCCGCCCGCTGCCGTTGACGGTCACCGTGCGCTTGAGCTTGCCCATGCGTGTCCTCTCGTCGGCCGGCCCGGGGCGGCACGTGGCCCTCGTCGCAACCTACCTAGACTCCGTGACCATGACGACCCCTCCGTCCTCCCGGCGCTCCCGCGTGCTCGTCGCGCTCGCCGTGGCAGCCGTCGTCGTCCAGCTCGCGGTCCCCTACTGGCCCGTCGTGACGGTCGAGGGGCCGGTCAGCTGGACCGACAAGGTGGTCCACCTGCTCGTCTTCGCCGTGCCCACGTATGCCGTCGGGCGGGCCCTCGGGTCGGTGCGGGCCGCGGTCGTCGCCTTCGCGCTGCACGCCCCGGTCAGCGAGCTGGTGCAGCACTTCCTGCTGCCCGGCCGCTCCGGTGACGTGTGGGACGCGGTGGTCGACCTCGTGGGGGTCGGCCTCGCCGCCGCGGTGCTCGTGGTCGGGACGCGTCTGCGTCGCTGGTAGACTGGACGGCATCCGACTCCGAGGTCTCCTCGGATCACGACGGAAGAGATGGCGCCGGGGATGCCCGGCGGGCAGGCTCGTCCGACGAGGTGACACCCCTTCCGGAAGATCGCGCAGACGGCGCGGCCCGGCACCGACGCGGAGCGGATCCGAACACCGGACGGCACAGATGCCGGGGACCGGTACACATGGGGCGCAGACAGTTCTGCGCCTGAGGCTCGTCTGCATGGTCGTGGTGTGACTCACGGCTCGAGGCGAAGTCTGCATCGAGTCGAAGAGAGTTGAATACGCAATGCCCAAGCACACCCCCTCCGGCGCGCCCAAGAAGGCCCGCTGGTCCACCGAGAAGAAGGCCGCCGCGGCCAAGAAGCCGCACCGCGGTCAGGCCGGCAAGGGCGGACCCAAGTCCGGTTCCTTCTCCGGTCCCAAGAGCTCCCGCCCGGCCTCGTCGGGCAGCTCGCACGTCGGTGGCCGCGAGTGGCGCGCCCCCCGCGACGAGCACCGCTCGTACGACCGCCGTGACGACCGCGGTGACCGCGGCTTCCAGCGTCGCGATGACCGTCCGTCATTCGACCGTCGTGACGACCGCGGTGACCGCGGCTTCCAGCGTCGTGACGACCGTGGCGACCGTGGCTTCCAGCGTCGCG
>JYOE01000022.1 GCA_000955875.1 Terrabacter sp. 28 | reverse complement strand
CTTGACATAGGAGAAACGCATGGCACTCGTCCAGATCGCCCAGCACGCCGAGGACCTCGCGCGTGCGTCCGCCTTCTACTCCGACCTGCTCGGCGCCGAGCCGCTCGCGACCTACGACCCGCCGGGGCTCGTCTTCTTCGACCTCGGCGGCGTCCGGCTCCTGCTCGACGCCGGCGCGCCCAGCGCCCTGCACTACCTCGGCGTCGACGACCTCGGGGCGACCATCGAGCGGCTCCGCGCCGCCGGCATCGAGGTGCGCAGCGAGCCGCACGTCATCTTCGGCCACGAGGACGACACGCTGGGGCCGGCGGGCACCGACGAGTGGATGGCCTTCGTCGTCGACTCCGAGGGCAACCTCGTGGGCCTCGTCGAGCAGCGCCCCCGCGGCTGAAGGACCGTCACGCGCCGACGTGTCGACGATGTCGATCGGGACCGGCCGCGTTCGTGTAGTCGGTGGAGGGAGCGCACAGGGCGCGCCCTCGGCCACTACGACCGGCCGGCTCGCCCGGCAGGAGGAGACGACCATGAAGACCTACCTGATCAGCCTGTTCTCGCCCGACGGCCCGCCGCCCGAGGACCTCGACCTCAGCCGCGTCATGGCCGACCTCGAGGTGGTCAACGCCGACATCCGGGCCGCGGGCGCCTGGGTGTTCGCCGGCGGCCTGGGTGACCAGGCGAGCGCCACGACGATCCGCAAGCCCGACGCGGTGGCGGACGCGGTGCTCACCGACGGCCCCTTCGCCGAGGCCAAGGAGCACCTGGGTGGCTTCACGATCGTGCGGTGCGACGACTACGACGCGGTGCTCGGGTGGGCCGAGCGCATCGCGGGGGCGACGGGGCTGCCCGTCGAGGTGCGTCCCTTCGTCGACCACGACGACCCCGGCCAGCAGCCGACCGACCGCTGACGTGGTCGACGACCCGGCCGGTGCAGCAGGTGCCCGGAGTGCCGTCACCGGTGCGGACATCGCGCGCGTCTTCCGTGCCGAGCACGGCCGCGCGGTCTCCGTCCTCATCCGCACCCTCGGCGACATCGACCTCGCCGAGGACGCCGTGCAGGACGCGTTCGCCGTGGCGGTCGAGCGGTGGCCCCGAGAAGGTATGCCGCCGAGCCCGGCCGGCTGGATCATCACGACCGCGCGCCGTCGGGCGATCGACCGCCTGCGGCGCGAGTCGACACGCGAGGCCCGCCACGAGGAGGCCCTCGTCGTCCACGCGCCGCCGGAGCCCCGGGAGGAGGGGCCGGTGAAGGACGAACGGCTGCGCCTCGTCTTCACCTGCTGCCACCCGGCGCTGTCGCCCGAGGCGCGCGTGGCCCTCACGCTGCGCCTCCTCGGCGGGCTCACCACTCCCGAGATCGCGCATGCCTTCCTCGTGCCGGAGGCGACGATGGCGCAGCGGATCGTGCGGGCCAAGAAGAAGATCCGCGACAACGGCATCCCCTACCGCGTGCCGCGTGACGCGGACCTGCCGGGGCGGCTCGCGGCGGTGCTCGCCGTCATCTACCTCGTCTTCAACGAGGGCCACACCGCGAGCTCGGGCGACGAGCTCGGCCGGCCCGACCTCGCCCTCGAGGCGATCCGGCTCGGGCGCGTGCTCGTCGAGCTGATGCCCGACGAGCCCGAGGCCATGGGCCTGCTCGCGCTGATGCTGCTCACCGAGGCGCGACGGCCGGCGCGCACCGACGCAGCGGGCGAGCTCGTGCTGCTCCCCGACCAGGACCGCTCGCGGTGGGACGCCGCGATGGTCGCGGAGGGTCACGACCTCGTGCGCCGGTGCCTGCGCCGGGGCGCTCCCGGGCCCTACCAGCTGCAGGCCGCCGTCAATGCCGTGCACACCGATGCGACCAGGGCGGCCGACACCGACTGGGCGCAGATCGTGCAGCTCTACGACCACCTGCTGCGCGTCGCGCCCACCGACGTCGTGCGCCTCAACCGCGTCGTCGCCGTGGCCGAGCTCGACGGGCCGCAGGCAGCGCTGTCGGACCTCCGGCGCCTCGGGCTGGAGGGCTACACGCCTTTCCACGTCGTCCGGGCCGAGCTGCTCGGGCGGGTGGGGCGCTGGACCGACTCCTCGGCCGAGTGGTCCCGGGCCGCCGATCTCACCGGCAACGCGCCGGAGGCCAGGCACCTGAGGGCACGGGCCGCCCACGCGTCGGAGCGGGCAGCGGCGCGGCAGTGACCACGGGCACGGTCGTGACCGGTCGGCGGCGCCCGGCCGGAGGGGTTACCGTGCGGTCATGACGACGCTGCCGGCCACGGCACCCCTCGGTCTCGCCGCCCCGTGGGGCGGTCGCAGCCACACGCTCGACCTCGACGGGCCGGTGCACTGGGTCGACTTCGGCGGCCCTGACCAGGCACCCGACGGCTCCGCCGGCAACCCGCCGGTCGTGCTCGTCCACGGCCTCGGCGGCTCGCACCTCAACTGGGTCGGCATCGCGCCGACGCTCGCCCGCTCGCGTCGCGTCGTCGCCCTCGACCTGCCCGGTTTCGGGCTGAGCCCCGCCGAGGGGCGGTCGACCACGGTGCACCACAACGCCGCGGTGCTCAGCCGCTTCGTCCACGAGGTGCTGGGCCGCCCGGCCGTGCTCGGCGGCAACTCGATGGGCGGCATGGTGTCGCTCCTGCTCGCCCACCGTCGCCCCGAGCAGGTCGCCGGCCTGGCGCTGGTCGACCCGTCCCTGCCGACGCCCGGCCTGCGTCCCGACCCCCAGGTGGCGCTCACCTTCGGCCTGTATGCCGTGCCTCGGGTCGGCGAGCGCTTCGTCCGGAGCCTCAACACCCGCTACACCGACCGCGAGCGGGTGCTCGGCACCGTCGACCTCTGCTTCGCCGACCCGACGCGGGCCGATCCCGACGTCGTCGACGCGGGCGTGCGCCTCGTCGCCTGGCGCCGCGAGCACGGCATCTCCGAGACCGAGTTCCTCGGCGCGGCGCGCTCGATCCTCGCGATGCTGCGCCGGCCCCGGCGCTACGACGCCCTCATCGCCGGCGTGCGCCAGCCGGTGCTGCTCGTGCACGGCACCCGCGACCGGCTCGTCCCGGTCGGAGCCGCCCAGCGCACCGCGCGGCTCAACCCGGCGTGGCGGACGGCATACCTCGACGGGATCGGGCACACGCCGCAGCTCGAGGCTCCCGAGGAGGTTCTCGGTCACCTCGAGCCGTGGCTCGGGTCGCTCTAGCGGATCGGTCGCAGGCGCCTCACGAGACGCCGTGCGAGACGCGCGCGGCGAGCTCGGCGCCCCAGCGTTCGGCGCGTTCGACCTCTCCGGTCACGACGGGTCCGGGCGTTCCCTCGACCCAGAACGTCTCGCCCTGCTCAGCCCGCTCGAAGCCCTTGTGGCGCAACGCCTTGGCCGCTGAACGCGCGGCGGATCCGGGGAGCATCCGCACGTGGACCCGCGTGTCGAACGTGACGACGGGGAGGTCCGCGCGTGGCGTCAGCGAGGCGATCCACTCGCGCAGGCCCTCGCGGGACGAGGTGGCGCCCTTCGTCGTGGCGTCCTGCCTCGTCTCCGGGCGCGTCATGCCGAAGGCGTGCGTGGGGCCCCCGACGAGCAGCAGGTCGACGTCGTCGGCGATGGTGACGGGCGCGTCGTCGACGTGGACGAGGCGCACGCTCCGGTCGTCCTCCGGTCTGCCGCGTCTCAGGCCGGCGGCGATGGCCGCCGCGATCTCCCGGGTGTTGCCGAACATGGACTCGTGGACGATGAGGACGTTCATCATGCGCACCCCTTCCACGCTCAACGCTACGCCGGGGCTGGGGTGGTGTCCGGGGATCGTGACGAACGAGACGGGCGGCGTCACAATGGGATTCGCGGCTGCCACCGGGTGGTCGACAAGCAGGAGGAGAGCCTGTGGACGCCAAGGCCTGGGACGAGCGGTATGCCGCCCACGACCTCGTGTGGTCGGTCGAGCCGAACCGGTTCGTCGCCGAGATCATCGGACCGATGACGCCGGGTCGTGCCCTCGACCTCGCTGCGGGGGAGGGGCGCAACGCGATCTGGATGGTCGAGCAGGGCTGGTCCGTCGTGGCGCTCGACTACTCGTCGGTGGCGGTGGAGCGGATGCGATCGCTCGCCGCCGACCGGCTCGGCCACGACGCCGACCGGCTGACCCCGGTCGTCGGTGACGCGACGGTGGCGCCGCCCGGCGACCCCGACTCGTACGACCTCGCCCTGCTCAGCTACCTGCAGCTGCCCGCCGACGAGTGGCGCAGTGCGCTGCGGGCCGCTGTCACCGCCGTGCGCCCTGGTGGGCGCGTGGTCGTCGTCGGGCACGCCGGCCGCAACCTCGCCGAGGGTTGGGGCGGTCCGAGCGACCCAACGGTGCTCTACGACCCCGACGCGGTGATCGACGCCGCGCAGGGGCTGCCCGTCACCGTCGAGCGGTCCGGCATCCGGGAGCGCCCGGTCGACACCGACGACGGACAGCGGGTCGCGCTCGACACCGTCGTCGTGCTGCGCCGGGAGGGTTAGGCCCGTCAGCGGCGGCCGTACTTCTTGTGCACCGCCTGCCGGCTCACGCCCAGGGCCTCGGCGATCTCGGCGAACGACAGACCCTGCAGGCGGGCCCGGCGCACGACGGTCGCCTCGGTGCGGTCGGCCTCGCGGCGCAGCTCGCGCGCGGCCGCGAGCGCCGCGCGCGGGTCGTCGTCGCCGGTCGCTCGCGCGAGCTTCAGCATCTCCTCGACCTCCATCGTCGGCTCCGGTCCTCACGCCCTCGTACTGCTTGTCAACCTGTGTTGACAACGGTACGAGTCGCCCCTCGGGTTCGTCAACCGGGGTTGACGCGTCCGGTGACGAACCCGGTGGTTGTGCCGACGGCGTCACCGGCAGGATGTGCGGCATGGCACTGGCCCTCTCGCACACGACGATCAACGCCCTCGACGCCTACGCGCAGTCGGTCTGGTGGGCCGACCTGCTCGGCTACCACGAGGACCCCGACGACCCCAACGAGCCCGGCCACCACGAGTGCCTGATCTTCTCGCCCGACGGGTCCCACCGGCTGCTGCTCATCCAGGTCGACGACGCCAAGGTGGTGCGCAACCGCGTGCACCTCGACCTGCGCCCCACCGACCGCCCCCGCGACGAGGAGGTCGAGCGCGTCCTGGCCCTCGGCGCCACCGTCGACCAGGACTGCCGCACCGACGACGGCCGCGGCTGGGTGGTCATGGCCGACCCCGAAGGCAACGAGTTCTGCATCCTGCGCAGCGACGACGAGCGCCGCGCCGCCGGGGACATCCCGTGACCGTCGCCCGCTGACGCGTCCTCTCCCTGCGGACCCTGGTGCACCCGTCGATTGGCCCGCGCACGGCATACGGCCCCGGGTACCATCGAGACGTCGCCGAGGGTTGCCTGCCATAGGAGCGTGCCGTGGAGCTCGACCTCGACGAGATGCAGTCCGTCATCCGCCGCCTCAACCGCGCCCGCGGTCAGATCGGTGGCATCGTCCGGATGATCGAGGAGGGGCGCGACTGCGCCGAGGTCGTCACCCAGCTGGCGGCGGTCTCCCGCGCACTCGACCGGGCCGGCTTCGCGGTCATCGCCTCCGGTCTGCGCGAGTGCCTCGCGAACCCCGACGGCGAGGGCGTCGACGTCGCGAAGATGGAGAAGCTCTTCCTCTCCCTCGCCTGACGGCCGCCCGTGAGGCGCCCGTGCGAGGTCTGGACGAACCGGGCACCCGGGGGGACCATGGAGGGCACGGAGGTGGCGCCATGAACCTGCAGCCGAACGCCCCCAGCCCGACCGTCGTCGACGACCATCCGGCCGTCGTGACGTCGGAAGACCTCGCGCGCCACCTCGAGCGGGTGCGCCTGCACCGCGCCGAGCTGCGTGAGTCCGTGGCCGCCGTCGACCTCGCCCTCGAGGCGCCGATCGCGCGTGGCGGCATGTTCCGCGAACGCGTGCGCGCCGCGCTCGCCGAGCTCGCCCACGACTTCGACGACCACGTCGCCCTCACCGAGAGCCCGGGCGGCATCTACGACCGAGCCACGCGCACGGCCCCACGTCTCATCGGCAAGGTCAACCGGCTGCTCGCCGAGCACCAGGACCTGCGCGAGGCGATCCACGGCTACCTCGCCGTCCTCGAGCACGGCGGCACGATGGCCGACCTGCCCGTCTTCCGCGAGGAGCTCACCGTGCTCATGGGCCGGCTCGTGCGCCACCGCCAGAAGGGCGGCGACCTCGTCTACGAGGCCTACGACGTCGACCTGGGCGGCTCCGGCTGACGCGTCGGCTCCACCTGGGGTCGGAGCGGGAAGCCCGAGACGCCCTCCGCGCTCGTGCGTGACGCCAGCACCTGGTGCAGCTGGATCCCGTTGTTCTCGAAGCCGAGTCGCGAACCGGCGAGGTAGAGACCCCACACGCGCGCGGTCCCGATGCCGGCCAGCTCGACGCACTCGTCCCAGTGCTTGCGCAGGTTCGCGTTCCACGCCGCGCACGTGCGGGCGTAGTGCTCGCGGAGGTTCTCGTGGTGGCGCACCTCGAAGCCCTCGTCCTCCATGACGCGCACGATGTGGCCGCTGCCGGTGAGCTCGCCGTCGGGGAACACGTAGCGGTTGATGAAGCCGCGTGACGGGAGGCCGTCGTGCCTGTTGTCGGGCCGGGTGATGCAGTGGTTGAGCAGGCGGCCCTCGTCGCGCAGGCGGTCCCGCAGGAACCGGAAGTACGCCGGGTAGTTGCCGACGCCGATGTGCTCGGTGAGCCCGATGGAGCTGATGGCGTCGAAGCCACGCTCCGTCACGTCGCGGTAGTCGCCGTGCCGCACCTCGGCCCGGTCGGCGATGCCGTCGGCCTCGATGGCGGCCCTGGCCCAGCTCGCCTGCTCGCGCGACAGCGTGACGCCGAGGGCGGTGACGCCGTAGTGCTTCACCGCGTGCCGCACCATCCCACCCCAGCCGCAGCCGACGTCGAGCAGGCGCATGCCCGGTCGGAGGCCGAGCTTCTGCGCGACGAGGTCGTACTTGTAGGCCTGGGCCTCCTCGAGCGAGGCGTTCTCGGTCGGGAAGCAGGCGCACGTGTAGGTCATCGACGGCCCGAGCACGCGCTCGTAGAAGGCGTTCGACACGTCGTAGTGGTGGCTGATGGCGGCGGCGTCGCGACCCTTCGCGTGCCGCAGCCCCTGCGCCATCCGGTGCAGCTGGCTGGGTGTCTCCTCGCGCGGCAGTCGAGGCGGGTGCGGCCGGTGCCGCGCCACGAACCGCGCCAGCTCAGCCGCCTCCGTCACGCTGGGCCGGCGCGGGGTGAGGCCGTCACCGATGAGCCGCAGCACCTCGTACGGGTCGGCCTCGTCGATGCCCTCGATGACGAGGTCGCCGAGCAGGTACGCGCGTGCCAGGCCCAGCTCGGAGCCGCCGGTCAGCAGGTGGTTGAGTCCCTCGGGGTTCGTCAGCCGCATGACGATCCCGTCGGGGCTGCCGCCCGCCGAGCCGTCCCACGCGACGAGCCGCACGGGGGCGTCGCTACCGAAAACGAGGTCGAAGGCCTGTCCCACCGTCATGGTCATCGAGCCTGCACCGCCTTCTCGTAGAGGGTGGGGAGACGTCCCCCCGGGTCGTAGCGGTCCTTGACGGGCGCGTACCCGTCGCCGCCATAGAGACGCGCGAACGTCGCCTCGTCGTAGTACGCGTCGGAGTAGAGCGACTTGTGGCCACCGAGCCGGGTCACCTCGGCCTCGATGCGCCGGTTCACGTCACCGTCGACGGCACCCGGCTCGATCGGCACCGACGACCAGAAGCCGACGTTGACGTAGCGCTCGTCGCGGGCCATCGGGTAGAGCGGCCAGGGCGTGCCGGTTCCCCTGTCGCGCAGCTGGATCGGGCACAGCCAGACCGGCTCGATGGGGACCTCGCGCAGGAACCAGTCGACGAACTCGGCCGTGCGCTCGAGCGGGATCTCGACGTCCTGCACGACGCGCTCGCGGTCGGGCAGCCCGCGCAGCCGGTCGATGCGCGACATGACGTGGTGCCGGTTCTCGAAGGCGACGATCCTCCAGTAGACGTCGCTGCGCAGCAGGTGCTTGGGCCAGAGGCGCCGGATCGTCGGGTGCTGCGCGCCGAACGCGCGGCTGCACCAGAACCAGTCGGTGTCCCAGCGCCAGAGGTAGTCGTGGGCGGTGAGCACGTCGGTGCGGCGCTGCTGGATCGAGCGGTAGAACACCTGCTCGCCGGTGTAGTCGCTGGGCCGGCCCTGCCCCTCGAGGTGGTCGGTCCAGCGCCCGAGCGTCAGGTACGCCTCGGTCGGGCCGAAGACGACCCCGTCCACGAAGTCGACACGGTCCCCGTCCCAGGTGTGCGACTCCATGACGGGGCCGACCGCGTCGGTGAGGGCGGCGACGGAGTCGAAGCGCTCGTGCCGCAGGGCGACGTAGGGCCGGGCCGGCTCCAGCTCGATGACGAGGTCGAGGGCGTAGCCGAGGGAGCCGTAGGAGTTGGGGAAGGTGCGGAACAGGTCGGCGTGCTCGCCGTCAGGAGTCGCGGTGACGACCTCGCCCGCGCCCGTGAGCACTCGCATCTCGAGCACCGACTCGTGCGGCAGCCCGTTGCGGAAGGACGCGGCCTCGATGCCGAGGCCGGTGACGGCGCCGCCGATCGTGATGGTGCGCAGCTGCGGCACGACGAGCGGCACGTAGCCGTGCGGCAGCAGCTCGTCGACGAGCTGCTCGTAGGTCGTCACGCCGCCCACGCGTGCAGTGGCCGGCGCGCCGTCGACACCCGGCCGCACCTCCACGACGCCGCGCAGGGCCGACAGGTCGAGGCCCGGGGCGCCGAGGTCGCTGCGCACCCGGAAGAGGTTCGACGTGCGCTTCGCGAGCCGCACCGGCCGGTCGGGCGGAAGGGCGGCATACGCCCTCTGGGCGGCGGCGACGGCACGCTCGTGCTCCCGAACCCGAGTCGACGGGTTCGGGTCGGCTGCGGTGACTTGAGGGGTCGTCACGATGGCAGTCAAGCAGAGAAGTCTGGGAACGGCGCGTCTTCGTGCCGCTACTCTCGGGCGATCATGACGGCGCCGAGCCCGACCATCATGACGCCACCCGTGGCGCCGAGCTTGTCGAGGCGAGCAGGCTTGCGCGCGAACCACTCCCGCGCTCTGGCCGCCAGCAGCGCCCAGACGCTGTCGCTGCAGATGGCGAGCGCGCCGAAGACCGCGCCGAGCACCGCCATCTGCACGGCGACGTGCCCCGCGGCCGCGTTGGTGAACTGCGGGAGGAAGGCGACGAAGAAGAGGATCGTCTTGGGGTTGGTGAGGCCCACGACCATGCCGATGCGGAGGGCGTGCCCCCGCTTGGCCGAGACCTGCTTCTCGAGCGCCTCTCGCGCCTCGTGCCGGTTGCGGACGGCCTGCACGCCGAGCCAGATGACGTATGCCGCACCGGCCACCTTGACGACGGTGTAGGCCGTGACGCTCGCGGCCACGACCGCGCCGAGGCCGACCGCGACGAGCACCGCCTGGGTCGTGACCCCGATGGCGTTGCCGACGACCGAGAGCAGCGCCTCGCGCCGCCCGACCGTGAGGGCACGGCCGATCGTGAAGAGGAGGCTGGGGCCCGGGACCTGGATGAAGAGGATCGACGCGACGAGGAAGGCGACCCACTGGCTCGACGTTGGCACGCGCCCAGTGTGCTCCCGCCTGCGCGTAAAGGGCAGGCGTTTTCCAGCCGGCGGACACTAGCGTCGGGCGCCATGACGACGCCTTCGAGCACCCAGCGCACCGACCCACCCCTCGCCGCCGACGAGGCCACCACCCTCGTCGCGTTCCTCGACTACCACCGCGACACGCTCCGCATGAAGACGGAGGGGCTGACGGCCGAGCAGCTCCGGACGCGGCTGGCCCCCTCGACGCTGACCCTGGGCGCCCTGCTCAAGCACGTCGCGCTCAACGAGGCGAGCTGGTTCGGCCGGGTCCTGCACGGCCGTGAGATGCCCGAACCGTGGGCGAGCGCCGACTGGGAGGCCGACCGTGACTGGGAGATGACCTCGGCCGCCGACGACAGCCCCGAGGAGCTGCACCGGGTCATGGACGAGTCGGTCGAGCAGGCCCGTCGTGACATCGACGCGGCGCTCGCGGAGGGCGGCCTGGACTTCCGCTCGGCGACGCTGAGCCGCAAGGAGAACCAGGAGTTCACGCTGCGCTGGATCCTGCTGCACATGATCGAGGAGTACGCCCGCCACAACGGCCACGCCGACTTCCTGCGCGAGAACGTCGACGGCGTCACGGGGGAGTGAGTCCGGCTCTCCGCAGGCAGAACCGGCGCAGGGGCTCGACAGCGACGACCTCGGCGAGGTCGCGGTAGCGCGCCGCCGCGTGCTCCCGCCGTCCCGTGCGCCACTCGAGGTCGGCGAGAGCGAGGGAGGCGTCCCTGCTCGCGTATGCCGGAGCGTGCGACTCGAGGGACGCCAGCTCCCGCTCCACCTCCGCCAGCGCGACCAGGGTGTCGTTGGGGGTGTCGTCGGCGCCGTCGTCGGCGGCGCCGTCGTCGTCCCGGGCGACGAGCAGCGCCTGGGCGGTCGCGACCAGACGCGCCACCCGCACCGAGGACGAGGGCCACCGCTCCTCGAGCGCGCCGTAGAGCTGGACGATGCGGGGCCAGTCCGTGCTCGCGAACGTGGGCGCGCTCGAGTGCAGCCCCGCGATGGCCGCTTCGATGGCGAACCGGCCGTCACCCGCGGCCGCGACGGTGGCGTCGTCGAGCCCGGCGTGCAGGAGCGCGCGGTCCCACGTGCGGCGGTCGACCTCGTCGAGGGCGAGGCCGGTGCCGTCGGCCGCGACCCGACCGGGTCGGCGCGCGAGCCCGAGCCGGATGACGGCCCGCAGGCCCCGCACCTCCGTGTCGTCGGGGTAGGAGGCGACGAGGGCGTCGGCGATCGACAGGGCCTGGCGTCCTGTGTCGGCGAGGGCGTCGGCCGGGTCGAGCACGGTGCGGTGCGCCACAGTGAACATCCCTGACACGCAGGCGAGCACGACGGGAAGACGGCGTGCGCGCTCGGCGACGTCGGGCACGTGGAAGGTGCCGCGGGCCTCGGAGAGCGCCCGCTTGGCGCGGGTCAGTCGCGCGGCCGCCGCGGTCTCCTGCACCCCGAGATGGCCCGCGATCTCGGGGACGGTGAGGCCACAGACCACCCGCAGGGCCAGCACCATCCGCGAAGCGGGCGAGATGGCCTCGTCGCAGGCGACGAAGAGCAGGGCGAGCCGGTCGTCCAGCTCCTCGAGGGCGTGGGCTGACAGGTCGTCGGCATCCATGGCGATGCGCTCGGTGGCCGGGTCGGCGGCGGGATCGGTGTCGGGACCGGCGAGCTCCGGCGCGAGCCGCCGCTCCACCGAGCGCCGGCGGGCGTCGTCGAGCCAGGCACGCTTGGCGACGGACGTGCACCAGGCGGCATACGACTCGATGGCGGCCCCGCCGGCTCGCTCGTGGGCGGCCGCCCGGGCGACGGCCTCGGCGGCGTACTCCTCGGCGTCGTCGAGGCTCCCGGTGAAGGAGGCGAGGGCGCGCACGATGCGCGGCCACGCCTCCTCGAACTCACCTGGACCGAACGGCACTCACATCCCCGTCTTCGGGAAGACCTTGCGCCACTCGATGTGGCCGCCCGTCGGGACGAGCGCCGCGATGCGGCGTGCGGTGTCCTCGTCGTCGGCCTCGACGACGTAGAGGCCCGAGATCACCTCGGACGTGTCGGTGAAGGGCCCGTCGGTGTAGACGGCGTCCTCGACCTTGCGGTCGCCGGCACCGGGAACCACCCGACCCCCGTGCTTCGAGTCCTGCAGTGCCTCCCCCGTCACGATGCGGGCCCCCATCTCGGCGACGGCCTTGGCGAAGGCTGCGTGGGCGGCGAAGCTGCCGTTCATGGAGTCGGCGCCGTCGTCCGGTGCCGAAGCCCCGGGGAGGTAGGCGTCGGAGTTCCAGTCGCCCTCGTGGATGAGGTAGACGTACGTGTCGGTCATGGCCGGCTCCTTCTCTGCTCAGGTGCGCAGTCTGCGATGTGCTGCGCGCGGTGCGGCGACTCTCGCCACATCATCCTGACGAACTCGGCCCTCAGGAATCGACACGTCGGGGTGCTTGTCTTCTCAGCCCCGGCCGAGCCGCTCGAGGCGGCCTTCCAGCGACGCGCGCCGGTGGGCGTTGCCCTCGAGATCGAGGTAGCGCTGACCGAACGTCGCGAGGAGTGCGTCGTCGAGCCGTCGCACCGCGCCGGGCGGGTACTTGTAGCCCATCCGGGCGATGAGGTCGGCGTCGTCGGTGGGCTCGATGACCTCGGCGAGGCGGTCCACCGAGGTGATGCCGAGCTCGAGGAGCAGGCCGGAGACCCAGGCGTAGTGGTCGGTGCGCGACCAGCCTGCGTCGGCGTACCTCGTGGCGAGGAACTTCGCGAGGTCTTGGGAGCTGATGCGCGGGTCCTGGACGGCGGCGTCGTGCGGCGTGGCGGGCAGCGCCATCTGCAGCCGGTCGCGGATGGCGGAGAACTCGCGGTCGGCGAGCTCG
This sequence comes from Terrabacter sp. 28, assembly GCA_000955875.1. Taxonomy (GTDB): domain Bacteria; phylum Actinomycetota; class Actinomycetes; order Actinomycetales; family Dermatophilaceae; genus Terrabacter. The sequence goes on along the minus strand of JYOE01000022.1, from coordinate 53,949 downwards.
ATGAGACCGGCGGCCAGCGTGAAGCGCCGGTCGAGGTCGTGGGCGTGCTCCTCGGGCACTGTGCCCTTGTAGCGGATGTCGTGCTCGAACTCGGCCCACGCGTGCTGGAGCACCGTCCGGATCTGGACGGAGGCGCTGCGGCGGCGCAGCCCCTCGTAGGCCGCGGGGATGGTGCGGCTCGCGTCGACGGCGACGAGCAGGTGCCGGCTGGCGTAGCCGAAGCGCCCCGAGCGGGCGGTCTCGAGGCCCATGTCGCGGTCGTCGAGGACGGCGAGCTCCTCGGCGAGCAGCTCGGCGACGGCGGCGACGTCGTCGTGGACGTAGGTGATGACGCGCACGCCGACCTGGTCGGTGATGTCGACCAGCGGGTCGGGGTAGAGCAGCTCGCCGTCGCGGCGGCGCTCGGCCTTGGCCGTGAAGGAGGCCACCGTCTTGGTGCGACCGCTCACCGTCAGGTAGTTGATGCCCGCCTCGTCGAGCAGGGCGCGCACCATCTCGACGAAGAGGGCGGTGTGGGCCTCGACCTCCGGGCGGACCGCGGCGTAGGCCGCGGCGATGTCATGGCCGGGCGTCGTCGCCGGCTGCGTGTCGGACATGCGGCCATCCTGCCTTGGAGTCGGCTCCGGCGTGCGCCGGGAAAGGCGTGGACTCGGCGGGCGCCGTGGTGCGAGCGTGGCGCCATGCACCTCGAGACGCCCCGCCTGACCATCCGACCCTGGTCGCACGACGAGGCGGACCGGGTGCTGGACATCCAGAGCCGGATGGAGGTCGTGAAATGGCTCGGCGACGCCGAGCCGGTGCTCATGAAGGACCTCGACGAGGCCCACGAACGGATCGACCGCTACCACCGCCGCAGCGAGGCACCCCCGCTCGGCTTCTGGGCCGTCGAGGTGCGCGAGACGGGGGTCGTGGCCGGCTCGGTGCTCCTGCTGACGCTTCCGAACGCCGATGACGGAGAGGTCGAGGTCGGCTGGCACCTGCACCCCGACTCGTGGGGGCACGGCTACGCCACCGAGGCCGCGACGGCCGTCATCACGCACGGCTTCGACGCGGGGGTCCCCGAGATCTACGCCATCACCCACACCACGAACGCCGCGAGCCAGGCCGTCTGCCGCCGTCTCGGGCTCGACGACCTCGGGGTCATGGAGAAGTGGTACGAGGGCGAGTCGCGGGTCTACCGGACCACGCCGGACGCGTGGAGGGAACGCGGCTGACGGGAGCCTGGATGGCGGGAGCCTCAGCCGCCGACGTGCACCTGCGGACGCCTGGTCGCATCCGGCTCGGCACGACGGATGATCTCGTGCGTGAGGGGTGGGATGTCGCCCTCCCCGGCCAGCAGGAAGCGCAGCACGTTCTGCCCCGGGGCCTTCTCGCTCCACTCGAAGTAGACGTGCGGGGGCTTGGTCACCCGGTCGCGGACGTCGAGCAGCACGGCGGCGAGCACGTTCGGCACCGACGGCCCGGTCGCGCGGAGGATGTAGTGGCCGCCGACGACCGCGGAGCCGACGTGCACCGTCGTCGCGAAGTCGCTGGCGTCGCTGATCTCGACCTCGAGGAAGATCGCGCCCTGCCGAGCGTTGAGGTGGTTGTGCATGCGCACGTCGAGCGACTTCGCGCGGTACTCCTCGCGGTCGCCGGCGTTGATCTTGTTGGCGATGAACCGCAGCGGCTGCGGGCCGAGCGCCGCATCGTCGAGGATCGCCCTGGCCCCCTCGTCGTAGACCACCCGCTGCACGCGCAGCTCCGTCGAGCGGACGATCCGCGACCAGACGCTGATGACGACGATGAGGGCGATGAAGACGAGGGCGATGACGAGACCCTCGGGACGCTCCTCGATGGTGATCGTGATCGTGTAGACGAAGATCGCGCTCACGACGGCGAAGAAGCCGGCGGCCCCCCGGTGGCCGCGGCGCAGCTCGGTCAGGAACACGGCGATCGCGGCGGAGGTCATGAGCGCGAGCACGCCGGTGGCGTACGCCCCTGCCTGCTCGTCGACGTTGGCGCGGAACGCGAGCGTCACGACGGCGGCGATGAACGACAGGACGAGGACCAGCGGGCGCGTCGACCGGGCCCAGTCGGGGGCCATCCCGTAGCGCGGGAGGTAGCGCGGCACGATGTTGAGCAGACCCGCCATCGCCGAGGCGCCGGCGAACCAGAGGATGCCGATCGTCGACGCGTCGTAGAGCGTGCCGAAACCCTCGCCGAGCAGCTCGTGCGCGAGGTAGGCGAGGGCACGACCGTTCGCCTGCCCACCCGGCTCGAACTGCTCGTGCGGGATGAGCAGCGTCGTCACGAGCGAGGACCCGATGAGCAGCACGCTCATGATGAGGGCGGCGGTCGTCAGCAGCTTGCGGGCGTTGCGGATGCGGCCCAGCGGCTGCTCCGTCGTGTCGGTCGCGTCGCCCTTGACGAGCGGCATGACGACGACACCGGTCTCGAAGCCGGAGAGGCCCAGCGCGAGCGCCGGGAAGACGAGCAGGGCGGCGCCGATGATGCCGAACGGGGCGGAGTGTGCCGCGGTCATCGCGTCGACCCAGTCTCCGAACGCGCTCGGGTGGTCGCCGATCTCGACGATGCCCCGCACGAGCACGACGGCGCTCAGGCCGAGGTAGGCGACGACGAGCACGACGGCGAGCCCGATGGCCTCCTTGAACCCCTTGAGGAAGATGGCGGCGAGCAGCACGAGGAGCGTCAGCGTGACGCCCACTTGGTGGCCGGTGAGGGTCGACTTGAGGTAGGGGTTCTCGATGAGGTGCGCGCTCGCGTCGGCGGCGGACAGCGTGATGGTGATGATGAAGCCGGTCGCGACGAAGCCGAGCAGGCTGAGCACGAGGATCTTGCTCGGCCAGTACGACAGGAGCCGTTCCAGCATCGACAGGCTGCCGTCGCCGTGCGGGCTCTCGGCCGCCACGCGGCGGTACATCGGCAGCGCACCGAAGAGCGTAATGAGCACGAGGACGAGGGTCGCGATCGGCGACAGCGCGCCGGCGGCGAGCGCGGCGATGCCCGGCTGGTAGCCGAGCGTCGAGAAGTAGTCGACACCGGTGAGGCACATGACGCGCCACCACGGCTGCACGTGCTGCTGCTCCTGCGCCTCCGACTCCCGCTCGTAGTAGCCGCCGGGATCGGCCTCCTCGGCGTCGAGGAACCACCGCATCAGGGGCGTGCGCTCAGCGCGCTGCGTCGTCACGGCGGCGAAGTCTAGGGGGCTGCGCTGGGAACCCCGGACCGGGTGAAGCGCTGGTAGGCGAGCGAGAGCGCGACGATGCCCAGCGCCCAGAGTGCGTGGGCCCCGTTCGCAACCAGCAGTGCGAGGACCGACACGAACGCGACGAGCGCGGTCCACCACCCGGCGGTGCCGCGCGGAAGCAGGCGCAGCGCCGCACCCGTGCCGAGCACGTAGACGAGCGTGAAGCAGCCGGTGGCCAGCAGCATGAGCGGCGTCAGCCCGAGGTCCAGCGTGACCGAGGCCCCGACCGACAGCATCGACAGCAGCATGACGAGCACGATGCTGCGGCGCGGCACCTCTCCGGGGCCGCCGCCCCGGGCGAGCCACGCGGGCAGGGCGCCGTCCCGCGCGAGCGCCGCGCCGAGCCGCGACCCACCGGCGAAGTACGCGTTCATGGCGCCGACCGTCAGCAGCACGGCGACGACGGCGGTGACGACCCTCGCCTGCTCGCCCAGCGCGATCGCCATGAGGTCCGACAACGGCGCCTGGCTGCGGCCGGTCGCCGGTCCGAGCACGAGGAGGCTCGTCGTGGCCAGACCGAGGTAGAGGACACCGACCACGACGACCGCGACCATCGTCGCCCTCGGCACGTCGCGGCGCGGGTCGCGGTAGTCGCCGGCGAGCGACGCGACGGCCTCCCAGCCGGCGAAGCCCCACACGAGGACCGCAGCCGCCGTCCCGACCGCGCCCCAGCCGTTCGGGGCGAAGGGGGTCAGCGAGGCGGTGCTGCCGTGGGGGAGCGCGAACGCGATGGTCGCCGTCATGAGCAGCGCGAGCACCGTGGCCAGGCCGAGCTGCACGCGTCCGGAGAAGCGCAGGCCTGCGAGGTTCATCAGCCCGGTGCCGACGATGAGGGCGCAGCCCACCGCGACGGTGGTCGCCCGCCCGCCACCGACGGCGTCGGCCACGTAGCCACCGGCCATCATCGACGCCGGCGGCGCCCCCACCGGCACGGCGAAGTAGAAGCACCAGCCGACCGCACCGGCGGCTCGCTCGCCGAAGGCTCGCCGCACGTACGTCGACACGCCACCGCCGTCCGGGTGTCGGGCGCCGAGGGCCGCGAACGTGCTGGCGAGCGGGACCGACAGCAGCACGAGGGCCGCCCACGCGACGAGCGACGCCGGGCCGGCGACCTCCGCGGCGAGCGCGGGCAGGGTGATGACCCCGGTGCCGAGCACGGCGCCCACCGACAGCGCTGCACCCTGGGCGACGGTGAGGCCCCCCGCGCCAGGGAGGATCGGGGTCTGGGCTGCGGGCCGGACGGGTGCGGTCATGGTCCCAAGAATCTCGGTCGAGTGGACCGGCCAGAAGGTCCACTTCTTGCCCGTCGGTTTGGGCCACTCTAGGCTCGCCCCGTGGACCTGCACGTCACCCTCGCCGGCTCCGGCGACCTCACGGCCCAGATCTACGCACAGCTGCGCGAGGCGGTGCTCGACGGTCGCCTCGCCGGTGGTGACCGCGTGCCGGCGACCCGTGAGCTCGCCACCAGCCTGCGGGTCTCGCGCGGCACGGTCACCGCCGCGTACGACCGGCTCCTCGCCGAGCAGCTCCTCGAGAGCAGGCGCGGGTCGGGCACCTTCGTCGCGGCGGGCTGCGTGCCGCCCGCTCGCTCGGGGACGGCGCGGGGACGGCGTACGCGACCGGGGGCCGTCACGCCGACGGCTGCCTGGCGCTCGCCCTCCGCCGCGCCACGGGTCCCGGGCGACGCGGCGTACGACTTCTCCGTCGGCGTGCCCGACGCGTCCCTCTTCCCGCTCGCGACGTGGCGGCGCATCGTCAGCGGCACCCTGCGGCGCGGACGACTGGCCCCGGACACGTACGACGAGCGCGGCGTCAGCCGGCTCGAGGGCGAGATCGCGCGGTATGCCGGGGTGTCGCGTTCCGTGGTCGCCTCCGCCGACGACGTGGTGACGACGGCAGGGGCGCAGCAGGCGCTCGACCTGGTCGCCAGGGTGCTCGTCGAGCCGGGCGACGTGGTCGCCGTCGAGGACCCCGGCTACACGGCGGCCGCGCGGCTCTTCAGCACCCACCGCGCGACGGTGCGCGGCGTGCCCGTCGACGGCGAGGGCATCGTCGTCGACGCGCTGCCCGACGCGGCCCGTCTCGTCTACGTCACGCCCTCGCACCAGCACCCGACAGGTGTCGCGATGTCACGCGCGCGCCGGATCGCCCTGCTGGAGTGGGCGGTCCGGCACGACGCCGTGCTCGTGGAGGACGACTACGACAGCGAGTTCCGTTTCGCCGACCGGCCCCTGGAGCCCCTCCAGAGCCTCGACCGCGACGGTCGCGTCGTCTACGTCGGCTCGTTCTCGAAGTCGTTGCTGCCCGGCCTGCGGGTCGGCTACGCGATCGCGCCCAGCTCGCTCACCCCGGCGCTGCGCGAGGCGAAGCGGGTGACGGTGTGGGACGGCGACGCGGTGACGCAGCGCGCCCTGGCCGACTTCCTCGCCGAGGGCCACCACGCCGCGCACGTGAAGCGCGCGACGAAGGTCTACCGGGCCCGCCGCGACGAGCTGCTCCGCGGCCTGGCCGCTCTCGAGCACCGGCTCGAGATCGTCCCGTCGGCCGCCGGGCTCCACGTCTGCACCTTCCTGCGCGACGGAGACCTCGACGATCTCGCGGTCGCCGACCGCGCCCTCGCAGCGGGCGTCTTCGTCGACCCCCTCTCGCCGAGGCACCTGGAACGACCGACCCGCCACGGGCTCGCGTTCGGAGTCGGCGGCATACGCGAGGAGGCGATCGGGCCCGGGCTCGCCGTGCTGCGCGACGTGATGCGCGAGGTGCGTGGTGAGGTCAGCGCGCCCCGACCACGGCGCCGCGCCGGCGGATGATCGCGAACTGCGACGCGAGCGGGACGATGCCGAGCACGAGGACCATCGGCACCGCGAAGCCCAGGCGCAGGTCGTCGGACCCCACGGCCCCGGTGAGCACGGCGCCGAGCAGCGCGCCGACGTAGTTGAACTGGTTGAAGCGCGCCACGACCTGGTCGGTGCGGTCGATGCGCTCGCCGGCAGAGTCCGACTCGCCACCGGCGATCGCCCCCGCCGCCGAGAAGCTGAGCGGCGCGATCGTCGCGACGGCTCCGCCGAGCACCGTGAAGCCGAGGACGGCGACGAGCCACGTCGGCGCGAAGACGATGACGGCCAGCGAGGCCGCGGCGACGACCCCGCTGACGCGCAGCAGCCACACCGCACCGTGGCGGTCGACGAGGCCGTCGCCGACCGCGCGGGCGAGCAGCGTCGCGACGAGGTAGGGGAGCGTCGCGAGCGCGGTGAGCCCGCTCGGGGCGTCGAGGGCGCCCTTGAGGTAGACCGGTCCCCACGTCGTGGCGGCCGTGTCGACCATGTAGAAGAGCACCATCGCGAGGCCGAGCAGCGCGATGCGTCGCCACGGCACGTCGATCGCCGCGTCGGACTGCGCCAGCTGGTCGCGGCGCACGAAGGGCGCCGCCAGGGCGGCGAGCGGCAGGACGAGCAGCGGGAGCAGGCCCGGGCCGAGGTCGACGTCCACGGTCGTGAGCGTCACGAGGGTGCCGAGGATGCCACCGGCCGTCCAGAACGCGTGGAACGACGGAAGGATCGGGCGGCGGTAGAGGTGCTCGACGGTGACTGCCTGCATGTTCGACGACGCGTCGACGAGACCGAGCGCGAGCCCGTAGACGGCCAGGCCGGCGACGAAGACCCAGAAGGCCGGCGCCAGCAGCAGCACCGCGAACCCGACGGTGGCGGCGACGAGGCCGGTGCGCACGACGACGGCGCTCGACGAGCGGGCCGCGACGACCTCGGCCACGACGGAGCCCGCGCCCGCGAGGAGCACGACCATGAGCAGCAGCCCGCTCACGGCGAGCTCGTCGAGGTCCCACTTCTCCTGGATCTGCGGCAGCCGCGTCGTCAGCGAGATGAAGAGCAGGCCCTGGACGAAGAAGGCGGTGCCGGCAGCGAGGCGCGCGCGGAGCAGGGGGGAGGACTCGGCCCGGAGTGTCACGGTTGGTCACCCTGTCGGCCAGGGGCCACGCCGTCAAGAGATCGCACGCGGGTCAGCAGCATGCGTCGCCGCGCCAGTTCGCGCGGCCCTCGCGGACGGCGACCCCGGCGATGACGAGGGCGGCGACCGCGTCGAGCCACCACCAGCTGAGCAGCGCGTTGGCGAGCAGGCCGACGAGCAGCACGGCCGAGAGGTAGGTGCACAGCAGGGTCTGGGTGCCGTCGGCGACGACCGCTCCCGAGCCGAGCTCGCGCCCGGTGCGTCGCTGCCAGTGCGACAGGATCGGCATGACGGCGAGCGAGAGGGCAGCGAGCCCGATGCCGACCACGGACGTGTCGGGCTGCTCCCGACCCACGAGGGCCCGCACCGACTCGAAGGCCACGTAGGCCGCGAGGGCGAAGAACGAGACGGCGATGAGGCGACGCGCCAGGTGCTCGCGCTCCTCGGGGACGCGGTGGCCGAACTGCCAGAGGATCACGAGGCCGCTCATCACCTCGACCGTCGAGTCGAGCCCGAACCCGACGAGCGCGGTCGAGTCGGCGATGCGGCCAGACGCGATGGCGACGACGGCCTCGACGACGTTGTAGGCGACCGAGGCGCCGGCGAGCAGCCGCGCCCGGCGCACGAGGGCCGCCCGCCGCGAGGGTGGCAGCAGCGAGAAGGTCGGCAGGGATGGGGTGCTCACCAGTCGGCTCCCTGGCACTGGCTGCGGTCGGTGGTCTCGATCTGGAGGGTCGCGTGTGCGACGTGGAAGCGCTCGCGCAGCATCCGGCTCGCGGCCTCGAGCACCTCCGCCCCGGCGTCGGGTCGGGCGGTGACGAGGTGCGCCGTCGCGACGTCCATGCCGGAGGTGAGGGTCCAGACGTGGAGGTCGTGCACCTCGGTGACGCCGGGCACGTCGCACAGCGCGCGGAGGACCTCGGTCGGCTCCATGCCGGACGGGGCGTGCTGCCCGAGCACGGCGACCACCTCGCGGCCGAGCCCGACCGCCCGCACCGCGACGAAGACCGCGATGGCGAGGGCGGTCACCGTGTCCCACCAGGTGCTGCCCGTGGCCCGGACCAGCAGGGCCGCGACGACGACCCCGATCGAGCCGACGGTGTCGGCGACCACCTCGAGGTAGGCGCCCTTGACGTTGAGGCTCTCGCCGGCGCCACCGCGGAGCAGCATCAGCGAGGCGACGTTGACCGCGAGGCCGACGGCGCCGACCGCGAGCATCGTGCCCGAGGCGACCGATGCCGGCGACCCGATGCGGGCGAGGGCCTCGACGACGATGTAGACGGCCACCCCGAGCATGAGCAGCACCGCGAGCCCGGAGGCGAAGACCTCGGCGCGGTAGGAGCCGAAGGTGCGCCGCCCCGTCGTGTCGGCCCGGGTCGCGATGCGGGTCGCGACGAGCGCGGCTCCGAGCGTCACGACGTCGGCGGCCATGTGGCCGGCGTCGGAGAGCAGGGCGAGCGACCCGGACAGCAGGCCGGCGACGAGCTCGACGACGAAGAAGGCGCCGACGAGCCCGAAGGCGACGGCGAGCCGCCAGCGGTGCCGGCCGCCGGCGTGCGCCGCGAAGGACCCGTGGGACCCGTGGGACCCGTGGTCGTGGCTCACGGCCGGGGACTCCCGTCGTGGAGGGCGTGCTCACGGGTGACGTCGAGCAGCAGACGCACGTGCGCGTCGCTGAGCCGGTAGTAGATGTTGCGTCCCTCGCGCCGGCCGGTGACGACGGCGGAGGCGCGGAGCAGTCGCAGGGCCTGCGAGACGGTGGTCTCGGCGGTGGCGGTCGCAGCGGCCAGGTCGCAGACGCACAGCTCGCCGGCCTCGAGGAGGGCGTAGAGCAGGCGTGCCCGAGTGGGGTCGCCGAGCAGCTTGAAGACGCTGGTCACCCTGGCCAGCTCGTCGGGCCCCGGGGCGTTGTCGGTGGCCAGCGCCACCTTCTCGGGGTGCACGCAGGGCGTGGCGCAGGCGTCGAGGCCGGTGACGGTGCTCATGGTCTCCGCTTCGTCTGGCACGGTCCGGTCAGGCCGTTCATCTGAACGGATGTTCAGATGTCACTGTCGGGCCGTGCGCGCCGTCCTGTCAAACCGCCCCGCCGGCGGCAGACTGGCACGCATGCTCAGACTCACCGCGACGATCCCGCGCGAGCTGACCGAGGAGGTGACCCGGGTCCTCTCCGACTCCTCGGCGGTGAGCACCCTGGCCGTCATGCGAGGAGCCGCGCTGCGTCCGGTCGGCGACGTGGTCCAGGCCGACGTCGCCCGCGAGGGCGCCAACGCGATCGTCGAGAGCCTGCGCGATCTCGGGGTCCACGAGGGCGGCACGCTGCAGCTCGAGCCGGTCAGCACCTGGGTCTCGAGGGCCGGGTTCGAGGCCGACGAGGAGACGCCCGGCAGCAGCGCCGACGCCGTCGTGTGGGCCGAGGTCGCCCAGCGCTCCTACGAGGAGAGCGAGCTGAACTGGACGTTCCTCTCCTTCATGTCGCTCGCGACGCTCATCGCCGGCATCGCCATCGTCCTCGACACCCAGATCCTCGTCATCGGCGCGATGGTGCTCGGCCCCGAGTTCGGTGCCGTGGCAGCGCTCGGGGTCGCCCTGGTGCGGCGCCGGCCGCTGCTGCTCGCCGTGGCGGCGCGCGCCCTGGCGGTGGGCTTCGCCGTCGCGATCGCGGTCACCTGCGTGGCCGGGCTCATCGGGCGGGCACTCGGCTGGGTGACGCTCGAGGACATCACCGGCGAGCGGCCCGCGACGGGGTTCATCTACACGCCGGACAAGTGGTCGTTCATCGTCGCCGTGCTCGCCGCGGCCGCCGGCGTGCTGTCGCTGACATCAGCCCGGGTCACCGGGCTCAGCGGCGTCTTCATCTCGGTCACGACGATTCCGGCAGCGGGCAACGTCGCCCTCGGCCTCGCCTTCGGGGCGTGGGGTGAGGTGCGGGGCAGCGGGCTGCAGCTCGTCGTCAACATCATCGGGATGGCGCTGGCGGGCTGGCTCACCCTCGCCCTGCAACGTGCGATCTGGTCGCGCGTGCCCGCGCCGCGGTCGCACTCGCGGCTGAACCGGCACGTCCACGCCGAACCGCCGCCACCCAGGCGGTGACGCTCAGCACTGACGCTCAGCACTGACGCTCAGCACTGACGCTCAGGGAGTGGCCGTCGACCGCGGCACGGGCGGCGGCAGCGTGAAGGTCGTCGACAGCGCGCCGTTGACGAGCGAGAGCAGCACGCCGGTCTCCTGGCGCACGACCGAGTAGCGGCTCGTCGCGACGGGCGACCCGGCCGCGGCCTCGTCGGCACCCGCGCGGGCGAAGAGCCCGAGCGAGAAGAGCCTCCCGTAGTAGCTGGGCGCGTCGAGCCCCGGCGGTGGCCCGTTGGCGCCGAGTCGCGCCAGGTGCTGGGTCATCGCGTCGAGCTGGACGGCGGCCGCGTTGCCAGACAAGGGGATCCGGTCCAGCACTCGCACGTCGTTGACGAGGTTGGCGTAGTCGGCGAGAGCTGTCGTGCGGTTGAAGACGGTGCTCGTGGTGAGGCTCGGGCGCGGCAGCGCCGTTACGGTGACGGTCGGCGTTGCCACCACGGTCGAGGTCGTCGAGTGCACGACGGTCGTCGTCGCGGTGACGGTGCGCGTGTCGATCTCGGTCACCGTGACGGTCTGCGTCGGCACGGGCGTGCCCGTGACCCCGGATCCGGCCACCTGGCTCAGCTCGACGCCGGGCTTGCCTGCGGTGCAGGCGGTCAGGGCAGCCGTCAGTCCCAGGACGAGGGCGGCCGGCAGTGCGGCGGCAGCTGCGGCTCTGGCTCGGCGCACGGTCGGCTCCGGTGCTCGACGGGACGGATGGTCACGATGGTCACGATGGTCGCTGTGGCTCGATTGTGGGCTCTCGCCGCTCGCAGCGCGACCGAATGCGCCAACTGCGCAGTGCGCCCGCCGTCAGGTGCGTGCGGCCGCGAGCTGCGGCCGGGTGACGAAGAGCGCGCCGTCGACGACCGCGCCCCGCAGGTCGGCGTCGCGCAGGTCCGCCCCGAGCAGGTCTGCCCACCGCAGGTCTGCGCCCCGGAGGTCGGCGGCGATGAGCAGTGCGCCGCGGAGGTCCGTCGCCCGCAGGTCGAGCCCGCGCAGGTCGGCACCCACGAGGTCGGCGCCGGGGCCGACCCGCCGGGCCTTCCGTGACCGCCCGCGTATGCCGTCACGCCGCCGATGCCTCTCCCGCACGGTCGCGCTCACGGTCCGCAGCAGGTCGCCCACGCGCCCGCGAAGGGCGACGAGGTCGATGGCCAGGAGGGTGTCGGCATCGGCTGCGGTGGCGGCTCCCACATCGTCGACGAGCCCGTCCAGCGCGGCGGCGGTGTCGGGGTCAGGCCCCAGCGCGACGGCCTCGAGGAGGTGGGCGAGCATCTCGTGCAGCTGGCGCACGACGGGCAGGACGGCATACATCGTCGGGGCCGTCGTGGGCGCCTCGCGCCACGAGACGCCGCCGAAGGTCACCTGCGACACCTGCTGGCCCGCCCCGAAGCAGTCGAAGGTCACGCAGCCGCGCCAACCGCCCTCGAGGAGCCGGTCGTGGATGCCGCACCGGTGGTCGGCGAGCAGGTTGCGGCACGGATCGCCACCGGCCTTGTCGACGGGGAAGTCGGCCGACCGCGCGAAGGGCAGGGCGACGCAGCAGAGCCCGAAGCACTGTGAGCAGTCGGCCTCCAGAGGGGGGAGGGCGTGAGCCGTCATGTCAGAGAAGGGAGCTCGGGTCGTCGGGCACGTCGGCGGCATACGACTGGAGCAGCTGCAACGGCACGACCTCGAGCGCCCGCTCGTGCGTGGCGGCGAGCACGACCGGTGCGCCCGCGCCGTCCTGGTGCGCCTGCAGCCACCGCACGGCGACGACGCACCACGTGTCTCCCGGCGTCAGGCCGGGGAAGCGCCACTCGGGGCGCGGCGTGACGAGGTCGTTGCCCACGCTGCGCTGGTGGGCGAGGAACTCGGGGGTGACGACGACGCAGATGGTGTGGCTGCCGCGGTCCTCCGGACCCGTCGTGCAGTAGCCGGTGCGGTAGAAGCCGGTCACCGGGTCGGTCCCGCACGGCTCGAGCTCACCGCCGAGCACGTTCCGTTCACGCGCTGCCATGGCCCAAACCTAGTCGCCGGAACGTGGCCGCTCGCTCGCTACGCTGAGCCCATGCTGGGGACGAAGGAGTACGAGCCCGACTACGTCGACGCCTGCCGCTCGCGGGTCGAGTCGCAGGTGGCGATGTTCCGTGAGGTGGCGCAGGCGGCCCGTGACCACGGCGACGCCGACGTCTCCGCGCTCGAGGGCGCCCTCGAGTCGCTCGAGTACGAGTACTTCAACAACATGCTCATCGTCCTCGAGGGCTGCTTCATCCACCGCTTGAGCGCCGCCGAGGGCCAGACCGGGAAGGCGCTGCACGAGGTGCGCGTGCTCGCCCGGTCGCTCGTCGAGAACGGCGGCACGGTGCTGGCCGACCCAGAGCTGGCGCTCGACCCCGAGCACACGGTCCTCGGGCTGTCGGCCGGCGACCCGATCACCCTGACGCTGCACCAGTTCCGTCGCATCTCCGACGCGTTCTTCCGAGAGATCCAGAGCAAGACGTCGGGCGACCGGTGACGGCCGGCCGACCCACGAGCGGGGCCGCTCTGCCCGCGGAGGTCGCCGAGTTCCTGCGCCGACCGAACTACGCGACGATCAGCTGCGTGCGCCCCGACGGCCAGCCCGTCTCGGTGCCCACCTGGTACCTCTTCGAGGACGGGAAGGTCGTCGTCAACATGGACGCCGGCCGCAAGCGCCTCGACTGGCTGCGGGCCGACCCCCGGGTGAGCCTCAGCGCCATGGACCCCGAGAACTGGATCACCCACGTCAGCCTCCAGGGCCGCGTCGTCGAGCTCTTCGACGACCGCGACCTCGGCGACATCGACCGCATCGCGTCGCACTACACGGGGCAGCCCTACCGGGTGCGCGACCGTGCCCGTGTCACGGCGATCATCGACGTCGACCGGTGGCACGGGTGGGGGCGCTTCAAGGACGCCACGTGACGCGCGAGCCCCTGGCCGGCCTGACCAGGGACGCCCTCGGTGTCCCGCACCTGCGCGCCGACGACGTGCTGGAGCTGACCCGCCTCCAGGGCCGCGTCACCGCGCTCGACCGAGGCTGGCAGATCGAGCACCACCGCTGGCGCATGGAGGGGCGCACCGCCGAGTACGTCGGCGCGGACGGGGTGCCCTGGGACCGCTTCGCCCGCCAGGTGCGGCTCGAGGCCACCGTGCGACGCTGCTTCGAGCGGCTCGACGCCGAGACGCGGGCGTGGCTCACGGCATACGTCGACGGGGTGGACTCCGCGCTCGCCGAGGGGCTCACGGGCACACCGGAGGTCGAGGCGCTCGGGCTCGAGGCGTATGCCGCCGCGCCGCGCCCGTGGGCGCCGTGGACGCCGCTCGGCATCTTCTGGGGCATCCACCTGCTCTTCGGCACCTTCCCCGCCAAGCTCTTCAACGCCCACGTCGCCGACCGGCTCGGGGAGGACGCGCTGCCGCTGCTCCACGCCGAGGGTGTCGACCGCTCGGGGAGCAACGCGTGGGTCATCGGCGGCGCGCAGACCGCGAGCGGGCTGCCCCTCGTCGCGGGCGACCCGCACCGCACCATCGAGCTGCCCGGCTGCTACCAGCAGGTGGGGCTCGCGTGCCCCGAGTTCGACGTCGTCGGCTTCACGTTCCCGGGGGTGCCGGGCGTGCAGCACTTCGCCCACACGGGGTCGGTCGCCTGGGGCATCACGAACGCGATGGCCGACTACCAGGACCTCACGCTCGAGAGGCTTCGGTGCGACGGGTCGGGGGAGGACGGCGCCCCCGTGCTCGTGGCGCGCGGCCTCGACGGCTGGGAGCCGGTCGAGCACACGACCGAGACGGTGCGGGTGCGCGGCGAGGGCGAGCTGCACGTGCCCGTCGTCGTGACGGCGCGCGGCCCGGTCGTGACCGGGCTCGAGGCCGAGCTCGAGCGCGCCGCTGCGGTCGCCGGCGACGGTGACGAGGCCGCGGCTGCATGCGGACCGCCGCCCTTCAGCCTGCGCACCCCGACCCAGGTCGAGAGCGACCTCGGCTTCGGCGCGCTGCTGCCCCTGTTGCGGGCCCGCACCGTCGGCGACGTCGAGCGGGCGCTCGCGCGCTGGGTCGAGCCCGTGAACTCGGCGCTCGTCGCCGACACGAGCGGACGCATGCGCCACCTCGTCGTCGGACGGGTGCCGGACCGCGACGAGGCGGGCATGGTGCTGCCGCTGCCTGCCTGGGATTCCAGGCACACCTGGCACGGCTACCGCCGGGGTCCGGCCGTCGACGTGCCCGACGTCATGGTGAGCGCCAACGACCGGGCGAGCGGGGGAGGGCTCGGGGTCGAGTACGCGACGCCGTTCCGCGCCGAGCGCATCCGCTCGCTCATCGGGTCGCGCACCGGCCTGACCGTCGACGACTGCGCGGCGATCCACGTCGACACCCGCAACGGCCAGGCCGACCTCATGCGCGAGCTGGTCGAGGCCGTCGAGGTGGGCGGCCGCGCGGCGCAGGTGCGCGAGGTGTTGCTCGCGTGGGACGGCCACAGCGACGCCGACAGTCACGGGGCCGCCGTCTTCGCGCGTTGGCGCACCGCCCTGGTGCGGTGGTTCTCGGACCACCCGAGCCTCGCGCCGATGCTCGAGCCGAGCGGCCACTCGCCGATCTTCGCCGCGTGGACCGGGGTGGTCGCGCAGATCGGCGCCGGCTGGCACTCCATGGCACGGCTCGCCCCCGAGCGCGGCATCGACGTCGCCGACGGGGTCCGCGCGGCCCTCGAGAGCGTGGCCGGACAGTACGACCCGGACGCCGCGTGGGGTGACCGGCACTGGCTCGACCCGCTGCACGCGCTCGACGTCAGCGACCGGGCGCCGTCGGTGCCGCGCGACCCGGTCGGCGGCGACAAGGGCTGCGTGCTCGCCGCGGCGAGCGCGCCCGGGGTGACCGACCGCTGCTACGGCGGACCGGTCGCCCGCTATGTCTGGGACCTCGCCGACCGTGACGCGAGCCGGTGGGTGGTGCCCTTCGGGGCGAGCGGCGACGCCCGGGCCGACCACTTCGCCGACCAGACCCCGGCGTGGCTGGTGGGAGGGCTGCATCCCGTGGAGGCCGGCCGGTCGGGTCAGGCGGGCACGAGGTAGCCCGCGGCGTCCAGCGTCACCGGCATCGGGTCACCGATCCATAGCGACCCGTCCCGGCCGTCGTGGTGGAAGCCGAAGATCACGGTGCTGCCGTCGGGCCGGGTCACGACCGGGGCCGCGAAGAGCGTCGGGTCGGCCCGGAACGGCCGAGCCCGGGACAGGTCCCACGGGCCGAGCAGGCCCGGCGACGGCACCGACCACGTGCAGCACCCGTCGGCGTCGGCACGGCGCGCCGGGGTCATCTCTTCGGGGTGGCAGGTGAAGACGAGGACGGGCCGCCCGTCGATGACGAGGCTGCGCAGGACCTCGAGCTGCCCGAAGCCGGCGCCCGGCTCGCAGAGGGGTCCGCGCACCTCCCACGAGTCGAGGTCGGAACTCCAGGCGTGGGCGACGACACCGTCGTCGTTCTTCGCCGCGTCGCGGGCTCGGGCGGTGATGAGCAGGTGCCAGCCGTCACCCTCGGGGTCGCGCAGCACGAGCGGGTCGCGCCACGTCTCGCTGCTGCCCTCGAGGTCGGGCCCTTCGGTGGGGCCGGGGTGCGAGGCCAGCGTCTTGTAGTGCCGCGGGTCGATGCGGAGGGCCGGCTCGCTCGAGGCCCGGGTCCAGTGCACGAGGTCGTCGGAGACCGCGGAGCCGATCCGCTGGTCGTAGATGTGGTGTCCCGCGCGCGAGACGGCCGTGTAGAACATCCGCCAGCGCTCGCCGTCGTGCACGGTCGACCCGGTCCAGATCGCGAGGTCGTCGAAGCCGCTGTCCGACGGGGTCAGGGCGTCCTCGACGACCTCCCAGGCGACGCAGTCGGTCGAGACGGCGTGCCCCACCGTGGCGTTGACGTGCCGCAGGCTCGGGTCGCCGAGGGACCGTGGTGCCTGCAGGTAGAACAGGTGGGTGCGCCCACCGTCGTCGACGGTCCAGGCGTCCCAGACCCACCGGTCGTCCAGTCGCAGCATGGAGCAGAGTCTTCCATCCGGGCGACAGAGGGCGACACGGGCGACTTTGCCCAACTTTTACCATTTGCGGTACAAAACGTGACTCTGCACCGTACTGTTCTGCTATGAGAGGCCCTGCTCGACGGAGCGGGGCCGCGCTGACGCAGGAGAGGCGAGTTCGGTGACCACCCCCATGACGCCCACGCACGGTGCCCCGATGCGACCGGGACGGCCGGCCACGGCTGACGTCGACCGCTGGCTGCCCGACCCCTCCTGGCCCGTCCCGCCCCGCGGCTGGCAGCTCTGGGCCGCCGCCGGTGCGCCGACCCGCACCCTGCGTGACGAGTCCTCGCGCGGGGGCGACGGCGGCACCTCAGGAGGCGACAACGAGTTGGGACGTGACGCGGAGCCCCGGATCGTCCACACTGTCCCCGTGACGTCCGAAATGTCCGCTTTCGCCGCGCTCGAGGAGCCCTCGTTCACGCTGCCGGCCCGCCCGGGCCTGCTGGCCCCCGAGCCGGTCGACCTGCTCGCCGACCCCGAGCCGCGCCGCCTGCCCGAGGGCACGGTCTCCGGCTTCGCCGTCATCGGCGCCCTCGTCGCCTTCAGCTGCCTCGTGGGTGGCCTCACCGCAGGCTTCGTCGTCATCGGCGTCTCGACGCTCCTCGCGGCCATCGCCGCGCTCGTCCGCGGGCGCGTGTCGCTCTCGTCCGTCGGTGGCCAGCGTGGTGCGGCGCTGCTGCTCGGCGCCGCCGTCGCGGCCCTCATCCTGCCGTCCGTCACGGCGCACGAGCGCCGTGCCGAGCCCGAGGCGGCCGGTGGTGTGCCCGTCAGCTCCCCGTTCTCCGTCGGCACCCAGACCGCGTATGCCGCCGTGCCCTCGGCACCCGAGTCCGCCGGGTCGGTCCAGGCGCCGGCCGCGACGCGTCCGGCCGAGGTGCCCGCTTCGGCGGCGCCGTCGGCACCGCCGGTTCCGCCGGCTCCACCTGTGCAGGCACCCCCGGCGGTCCCGTCGGCCGTTGCCCCGGGACTCACGCTCGCGCTCGACGCCCTCGACCCGAGGCCCGGCAACGCCGAGGGCCCCGGAACTCCGGGGCAGCGCTCCGACGACAACTCGGGCAAGGGCTCCGACAAGGGCCCGGCCAAGGCTGCCGACAAGGCGTCCGACAAGGCGTCCGACAAGGCGTCCAAGGCCGCGGACAAGGCTGCGGACAAGGCGTCCAAGGCTGCCGACAAGGCCGCGAAGAAGGCCGCCGACAAGACTGCCAAGGCCGCCAGGGCGAACGAGAAGGCAGCCAAGGCTGCCCTCGCCAAGGCCGCCAAGGCGGCTGCGGCGCAGGCCCGCCAGGCGCGCGCCCAGGCCCAGCCGGCAACGCAGGGCTTCGCACCCGACCCCACATCGCGGGCGATCCTCGGGTCTTCGAAGAAGGCCGACCGGGCGTCCGGTGGCGCGGCCGTCCCCACCGGTCAGGCCAGGGCCGACGTGATGGCCGCCACGAGGCTTGCGCGACAGGACGCCGAGAACGCCGCCAAGGCGGCGAAGACCGTTGCGGCCAAGGGTGTCTCGGCGACGTCCGGACACTGACAATCCACGCGACCCGCCCGTCAGCCGCCCGTCAGCCGCCCGTCAGCCGCCCGTCCCTCGAGCCGAACCTGCAGGCCTCGGCGCCAACCCGGCTCGCGTGTGCCACAGTGACCTCGTGGCGCATTCAATGACCCGGGGCACGATCGTCTGGTTCGTCGGTTCCGCCGTCGTCGGTGCCGCCGCCGGCGGGCTGCACCTGCTCCGCTCCGAGCTCGGCGGCGCCCACACCGGAGTGCCGCTCGCCGTCGGCGCCTTCGGCCTCACGGTGCTGGCCGCCGCGATGCTCTTCCACGGTGTCGTCCTCGCGGCGCGTGAGCAGGACGCCGCCGCCGGCCCGGCGCCCGTCGACGACGACCCGACGGGCGGAGACACCCGGACCCGCAGCGCCCCCAGCGCCCCCAGCGCCCCCAGCGCCCCCAAGGCCGCCGGGGCCCCTCGACGCTCGGAGCCTGTCGATCGCTCCGAACCGACCGAGTCGTCCGGCACGCCCGAGCCGCCGGCCGTCTACACCTTCCGGGCCGGCAGGCAGGTCACCGACCAACCACGGCGGCCCGCCAAGCGCGACCGCCCGACGCGCGGCTGACGTCCGCCCGGCCCACCGGCACCGCCAGCACTGTCGGTCCGCGCGGGCACAATGGCGTCATGAGCGCCGGGCCCGCCCGTTGGGTGCTGCACGTCGACCTCGACCAGTTCATCGCGGCGGTCGAGCTGCTGCGCCGACCCGAGCTCGTCGGCAAGCCCGTCATCGTCGGTGGGCGCGGCGACCCGACCGAGCGGGCCGTCGTGTCGACGGCGAGCTACGAGGCCCGCGAGTTCGGGGTCGGCTCGGGCATGCCGTTGCGTCTGGCCGCCCGCAAGGCACCCGACGCGGTCATCCTGCCGGTCGACGCGCCGGCATACACCGAGGCGTCCGAGCGGGTCATGGAGACGTTGCGGTCCCTCGGCGTCGTCGTCGAGGTGCTCGGCTGGGACGAGGCGTTCCTCGGGGTGCAGACCGACGACCCCGAAGCCTTCGCGCAGCGGGTCCGGGGCGCCGTGCTCGAGGCGACCGACCTGCACAGCTCGGTCGGCATCGGCGACAACAAGGTGCGGGCCAAGATCGCCACGGGCTTCGGCAAGCCGCGCGGTGTCTTCCGGCTGACGCGCCACAACTGGTTCGAGGTCATGGGCGACAGGCCGACGATCGACCTCTGGGGAGTCGGCTCCAAGGTGTCGAAGCGCCTTGCAGGTCACGGCATCGAGACGGTGCGTCAGCTCGCGGACGCCGACGAGGCCACGCTCGTCGGCGAGTTCGGGCCTCGCATGGGCGTCTGGTACTCCCAGCTGGGGCGGGGCATCGGCTCGGCCGTCGTCGACGACTCGCCCTGGATCGCGCGGGGGCACAGCCGCGAGACCACCTACCAGAGCAACCTGACGACGCCCGCCGAGGTGCGTGACGCGGTGCGCGACCTCGCCGAGCAGGCGTTCGACGACACCGCGAAGGAGGGCCGGCCGGTCTTCCGGGTCACCCTCAAGGTCCGTTACGCGCCGTTCTTCACCCAGACCAAGGCCCGCAAGCTGCGCGCCCCGACGTCCGACCGCGACGAGGTCGTCGCCGCGGCGGTGGAGCTGGCCGCGACGCTCGACCCGGAGCGCGAGGTGCGGCTGCTCGGCGTGCGCGCCGAGATGGTCATGCCCGAGGGCGGCGACCCGGTCGAACGCACCCCGGTCCGCGGGCGGCTCTGAACCGCCGCATCGGCAGTCGTCAGGAGCGGTGGAGGAACTCGACGAGGGCGGCGAGCTCGGGCACCTCACCGGCGCTGCCGAGTGACTCCTCCAGCACCTGGTCGTGGGTGGGGCTCGCCTCGGCGTGGAGTCGCCGCCCGGAGGGGGTGAGCTCGGTGTAGATGCCTCGCCGGTCGTCGGCGCAGAGCACCCGGGTGAGCAGGCCGCGGTCCTCGAGCCGGTTGACGAGCCGGGTCGTGGCCGACGAGGAGAGCGCGGCGGCCCGGGCGAGCTGGGACATCCGCATGTGCCAGCCGTCCTGACGTGACAGCGCGTCGAGCACGGTGAACTCGACGACCGACAGCCCGTGCCGGCGAACGAGCTCACGCTCGAGTGCGGCCTCGATGTGCCCGTGCAGTGCAGCGAGGGTGCGCCACCCGGAGGCGCGCACCTCGACGGCGGTGTCCGCGATTCCCATGCCCGTCATCATAGCGCGCGTTTGCAATATGCCGCGCGTGCAACTAACGTCGCTCAGCATCAAGTAGTTGCACGCGCGGCATACCGGCGAAGGCAGAGAGGCTCGGCCCCGGCGTCCGCACCTGTTCGGAAGGACCAGGAACCCATGCCACTCGGTCTCATCGCCCTCGCTCTCGGGGGCTTCGGCATCGGCCTGACGGAGTTCGTCATCGCCGGCCTCCTCAGCACCGTCGCGGCCGACCTCGGGGTCAGCATCCCGACGGCCGGCTACCTCATCAGCGGCTATGCCCTCGCCGTCGTCCTCGGCGCGCTGGCGCTCCCGCCGCTGCTCGGGCGCTGGCGTCCCAAGCGGGCGCTGCTGGTGCTCATGGGACTCTTCGTCGCCGGCAACGCGCTCTCGGCCCTCGCCCCCGGGTATGCCGTCCTGCTCGGCGGTCGCGTCGTCGCCGCCCTCGCGCACGGGGCGTTCTTCGGCATCGGCGCCGTGCTGGCGGCCTCGCTCGTGGCCGCCGACCGCAAGGCGGGCGCGATCTCGATCATGTTCGGCGGCCTCACCCTCGCCAACGTGCTCGGCGTGCCGCTCGGCACCTTCGTCGGCCAGCAGTGGGGCTGGCGCGCGACCTTCGCCGTCATCGCCGCCGTCGGGGTCGTCGCGGCCGCCGGCATCGCTGCGCTGGTCCCCGACTCGGGCGACGTCGAGGCCGACGGCGAGGCTGGTCCCAGCTCCCGGTCGACCGTCGGCCTCCGGGCCGAGCTCGAGGCCTTTCGCAACGGCCAGGTGTGGCTCTCGCTCGGCATGACGGTGCTCGTCTTCGGCGGCATGTTCGGGGCGTTCATGTACGTCGAGCCGCTGCTCACTCGGGTCACCGGCTTCGACGAGTCGGCGGTGCCGTGGCTGCTCGTCCTCTTCGGCGTCGGGCTCTTCGTCGGCAACCTGCTCGGCGGGCGCTGGGCAGACCGGGCGCTCACCCGCACCCTCGTGCTGCTCACCGTGGCGCTGGGCGTCTCGCTCGTCGGCTTCGCCCTGCTCGCGCACAGCCCACTGGGATCGGCGGCGATGCTGCTGGCGATGGGCTTCTTCGGCTTCGCGACCGTGCCGGGCCTGCAGATGCGGGTGCTCGCGCACGCGGCGGGCGCTCCGACGATGGCGTCGTCGGCCAACATCGCCGCGTTCAACCTCGGCAACTTCCTGGGCGTCTGGCTCTCGGGCCTGGCCCTGGCTGCCGGGCTCGGCTGGACGTCACCGCTCTGGGTGGGGGCAGGCTTCGCCGGCCTCGGCCTCGTCGTCATCCTCGCGGCCAACGCCGCCGAGCGCCGCGCGGCCGAGCGCCGCGCGGTCGTGGACGGTGAAGCGCTCGCCACCCCGGTCGGTGCGCCGGCCTGATCCGCACCCGGACAGGTGCAGGGGCTCGGCGGTCCACCGCCGAGCCCCCCGGGTCCTGGTCAGGCGGACGCGTGTTCCTTCGTCGCCTCCGTGTCGGCCCCCTCGATCTCGCGGTGCGCGTCGGCCGACGAGCCTGCGTGCGACACGGTGATGCGGCGCGGCTTCGCCTCCTCGGCGACCGGGATGGTCAGCGACAGCACGCCGTCGCGGTAGTCGGCCTCGATGCGGTCGAGGGCGAGGCCGCGGCCGAGCGAGAGCTGGCGGGCGAAGGTGCCGGCGGGCCGCTCGCGCGAGAGCCACTGGGCGCCCTCGGCCTCGGGCGACCGGCGCTCGGCCCGGACGGTGAGCGTGCGGTCCTCGACGTCGATGTCGATGGTCGACGGGTCGACGCCGGGCAGGTCGATGTGGGCGATGAAGCTCTCGCCGGACCGGTAGAGGTCCATCGGCATGATCGACCCGGAGGCGGATGCCCCGCGCAGGCCCTCGCCCAGCAGGCGGTCGAACGTCCGGTCGATGGAGCGGAACGGGTCGAAGGTGGTGGTGCTCATGATCTACTCCTCGGAGAACGGGGCCGACCTGATCGGCCTCAGTGAACCTTTCTTGAGTGATAACCGCTCAACTTCGTGCTCTGTTCCCGTTGTAGACGATCCGCGCGGGTGTCGTCAAGACCCCCGTCCCCAGCGTCAGAGGGCCGCCGCCACCGAGCGTCCGGCGGTGCGACCGCTGAAGAGGCAGCCGCCGAGGAAGGTGCCCTCGAGCGAGTTGTAGCCGTGCATGCCGCCACCGCCGAAGCCGGCCACCTCGCCGGCCGCGTAGACGCCGGGGAGCGGGTCGCCGCCGGGCCGCAGCACCCGTCCCGCGAGATCCGTCTCGAGCCCGCCGAGGGTCTTGCGCGTGAGGATGTTGAGCCGGACCGCGACGAGCGGTCCCGCCTTGGGGTCGAGCAGCTTGTGCGGGCTCGCGACCCGGATCAGCCGGTCGCCGCGGTAGTGCCGTGCCCCACGCACGGCGGTGATCTGGGCGTCCTTCGTGAAGTCGTTGTCGATCTCGTTGTCGCGGGCCACGACCGTACGGCGGAGCGACTCGAGGTCGATGAGGTCGTCACCGGTGAGGGCGTTCATCCCCCGGACCAGCTCGTCGAGCGAGCGGGCGACGACGAAGTCCTCCCCGTTGCGCATGAACGCCTCCACGGGCGCGGGTGCGCCACTGCGCGCGCGACCCAGCACCTGGCGTACGTCCTTGCCGGTGAGGTCGGGGTTCTGCTCCGAGCCGGAGAGGGCGAACTCCTTCTCGATGATCTTCTGCGTCAGCACGAACCACGAGTAGTCGTAGCCGGTGCGCATGATGTGCCCCAGCGTGCCGAGCGTGTCGAAGCCGGGGAAGTAGGGGGCCGGGAAACGACGGCCGCGCGCGTCGAGCCACAGCGACGACGGGCCGGGCAGGATGCGGATGCCGTGGTTGTCCCAGACGGGGTCCCAGTTGCGCAGGCCCTCGGTGTAGTGCCACATGCGGTCGGGGTTGATGACGTTGCCGCCGGCCTGCTGGGTGATGCCGAGCATCCGGCCGTCGACGTGGGCGGGCACCCCGGCGACCATGCGCGCGGGGGGCGTGCCGAGCCGCTCGGGCCATGCCCGGCGCACGAGGTCGTGGTCGCCGCCGATGCCGCCACTCGTCACGACCACGGCCTGGGCCGCGATCTCGAAGTCCCCGACCTCCTCGCGGCTGCTCGGGCGGCCGCGGTCGACGCCGTCGGGCGCCAGCACCCGTCCCCGTACGCCGGTCACCGTCCCGCCCGACAGCACGAGGTCGTCGACGCGGTGCCGGAACGCCAGGGTCACGAGGCCCTTCTCGACGGCGGCACGTACGCGCTTCTCGAACGGCTCGACGATGCCGGGGCCGGTTCCCCACGTGATGTGGAAGCGCGGCACGGAGTTGCCGTGCCCGTCGGCCCGGCCGTCGCCGCGCTCGGCCCAGCCGACGACGGGGAAGAGGCGGTGCCCCTGCTCGTGCAGCCACGAGCGCTTCTCGCCCGCGGCGAAGTGCAGGTACGCCTCCGCCCACTTGCGGGGCCAGAAGTCCTCGTCGCGGTCGAACTGTGCCGAGCCCATCCAGTCCTGCGTGGCGAGCTCGAGACTGTCGCGGATGCCCATCCGGCGCTGCTCGGGGCTGTCGACCAGGAAGAGCCCCCCGAAGCTCCAGAAGGCTTGTCCGCCGAGCGACTGCTCGCCCTCCTGGTCGACGAGCACCACCCGCTTGCCGCGGTCGGCGAGCTCGGCGGTGGCGACGAGGCCGGCGAGACCGGCTCCCACGACGACGGCGTCGGCATCCATGGCTCAGATCATGTCATCCGGTGCGGCCCGGTCCGCGCCCGTGGTCTGCGACGATGCGAAGGTGCTGGCTCCGGCCCGGGTGAGGTGGGTGCGCCTGCTGGCCGGACCCGCGCCGGTCGCAGCGGTGGTGCTCGTCGCTGCCGTCGCCGCCGCCGTGCTGACGAGCCTGCGTGGCGGCCTCACCGATCTCGGCGTCTACCAGGAGGCAGGTCGGGCCCTGGTCGCCGGGCCGCCCGCCACGGCGCCGCGCGACCCGGTGACCGGCTTGTCGTTCACCTACCCGCCGTTCGCGTCGGTCGTCATGGTGCCCCTGGCGTTCGTGCCGGCCTGGCTCGCGGCTGCCGTCTGGACCGGCGCGTCCACCGCGGCGCTCGCGGCGGCCGTCGCCCTGGTGCGACGCGCGCAGGACCGCCCGGCACCGGGCTGGCTCGCAGCCGCCGTCGCCGGGGGCGCCGTGGCTCTGGAGCCCGTGTGGCAGAACCTCGCCTTCGGGCAGGTCAACGTTCTCGTCATGACGGCCGTGCTCGTCGACCTGCTCCGGACCGAGCGGCGCTGGTCCGGCGTGCTGCTCGGGCTGGCCGCCGGGGTGAAGCTCACCCCGCTCGTCTTCGTCGTGCTGCTCGTCCTCGTCGGTCGTCGTGCGACCGCCCGGCGTGCGCTCGTGGCCTTCGGTCTGACGGTCGCGTCGGGTTTCCTCGTGGCACCCCGGTGGGCCGTGTCCTACTGGACCGACGGCCTCGTCGACGCGGGCCGGGTGGGGCCGCCGTCGCTGACGCACAACCAGTCCGTGTACGGCGCCCTCACGCGGCTGCTCGACGCGCGGCCGTCCCTGCCGCTGTGGCTGGCAGTCGCCCTGCCCGTCGGCGTCGCGATCGTCGTCACCGCGCGGGCCCGGTGGCATCGCGGTGACGTGCTGCTCGCCACGTGCCTGGCGGCGCTCGCCGGGCTCGTCGTCTCGCCGATCTCGTGGTCGCACCACTGGGTGTGGGCGGTGCCGGTCGCCCTCGTGCTCTGGGAACGCAGCCGGTGGGCGGCAGCGTCCTGGACCGCGGTCTTCGTGGCCCGGCCGATCCTCTGGCCTCCGTGGGGCGGGCGCCGCGAGTACGCCTGGGGCCCTGTCGAGCACCTCGTCGGCAACGTCTACCTCCTCGCCGCCCTCGCCGTCTGCGTCTGGGCGGTGCTCCCGCTCACGCACCGACCGGCATACGCTGTCGGCGAATCTGCCCGTGGCAGAGAGAGATTCCGTATGCCGCAGCGCTGAGCAACGCTGGTTCGCATGACCGAGACACTCACGCCAACCCTGCTGGACGACCAGCTGTCGATGCAGCTGCTCCACCAGCGGATCATCGTCCTCGGGGCCGAGGTCGACGACCCGGTCGCCAACCGGGTCACCGCCCAGCTGCTGCTCCTCTCGGCCCGCGACCCGCGCACCGACATCAGCCTCTACGTCAACAGCCCCGGCGGCTCGGTCACCGCGGGCCTCGCCATCTACGACACGATGCGCGTCATCCCCAACGACGTGTCAACTCTCGCAGTGGGATTCGCGGCCTCGATGGGCCAGTTCCTGCTCGGCGCCGGCACCCCGGGCAAGCGGTTCGCCCTCCCCAACGCGCGCATCATGATGCACCAGCCGGCGGCCGGGATCCAGGGCACGGCCGCAGACGTCGAGGTGCAGGCCAACAACCTCAAGGCGGTCAAGCGGCGCGTCAACGAGCTGCAGGCCGAGCACACCGGGCAGACGGTCGAGCAGATCACGCACGACAGTGAGCGCGACCGGTGGTTCAGCGCCGAGGAGGCGCAGGCGTACGGGATCGTCGACCACGTCGTCACCTCGCTCGCCGACGTGCGCCCGGTGGGCGTCGAGCGCAAGGTGGGTCTGCGATGAGCTACACGATCCCGTACGTCGTGGAGCGCACCCCGGCGGGCGAGCGCAGCTTCGACATCTACAGCAGGCTGCTGCAGGAGCGGATCATCTTCGTGGGCACCGAGATCGACGACGGCGTCGCCAACGTGGTCATGGCCCAGCTGCTCCACCTCGCCGACGTGGCGGCGGACCGTGAGGTGTCGCTCTACGTCAACAGCCCGGGTGGGTCCTTCACGGCGCTCATGGCGATCTACGACACGATGCAGTTCGTGCCGACACCCGTGGCGACGTACTGCCTCGGCCAGGCGGCCTCGGCGGCAGCAGTGCTGCTCGCGGCGGGGGAGTCGGGGCGACGGTTCGCCCTGCGGCACTCGCGGGTGCTGCTGCACCAGCCGTCCGCCGGCGGGCAGGGAACGGTGAGCGACCTCGCCCTGCAGGCCGACGAGCTGCTGCGCGTGCGGTCCCAGGTGGAGGAGGTGCTGAGCCGGCACACCGGCCGCAGCATCGAGCAGCTGCGTCTCGACACCGACCGCGACAAGGTGCTGACCGCCGAGCAAGCCGTCGACTTCGGCCTCGTCGACCACGTCGTCGAGCGCGCGTCGGAGGCCGCGAGGGCCTGAGGCCCGTGCGGGATGGGGAGTTCTCCCCATCGGCTCGACGCGCGACATCGGCGAGGCTCGGCCAGTCTCTTTCGTACAGGCAGAAACCTCGCGAAAGGACCTGAAATGCGCAGGAGCAGGCTCACCCACGCCTTTGCAGCCGTCGCACTCGTGCTCGGCGGCCTCGGTGTCGCCACGGCGACGATGACCGTCTCGGCCCCCACCGCCCACGCCGACGAGTGCTACTCGTGGCCCCGCACGCTGAGCTCGGGTGCGTCCGGCAGCGACGTCACGCAGCTGCAGGTCCGCGTCGCCGGCTGGGTGCCCCGCGGACAGGTCATGGGCATCGACGGGTCCTACGGCTCGCAGACGACGACGGCCGTCACGAACTTCCAGCGCGCGTACGGCCTCACCGCCGACGGCGTGGCCGGCCCGGCGACCTTCGCGAAGATCTACGAGCTGCAGGACCCCGACTGCTCACCGGTCCACTTCACCTACGCCGAGGCGAGCTACAACTGCGGCAAGGGCTTCACGGGCGGGGCCACGGAGAAGGAGAACATGAAGCGGGCCCTGTGGCGCGCCGAGGCGCTGCGCCACCAGCTCGGCGACCACCCGCTGAAGGTCACGTCCGGCTACCGCGACTCGGCCTGCAACGCCTCGGTCGGCGGCGCGAGCAACAGCGTCCACCTCACCGGCGGGGCGCTCGACCTCGTCCCCGGTGACGGCGCGACGTCGATCTGCAGCATCGCCAAGCAGGCCCGCTACGCCGGCTTCGGCGGCATCTTCGGCCCCGGCTACCCGGCGCACGACGACCACGCCCACGTCGACATCCGCTCCAGCATCGCCTGGGACGCCGACGCGTGCGCGGGTTGGTGAATCCATGAGCGCCACCAGGATCCGCCGCGGCATCGCGGGACTCGTCGCGGGCGTCGCGGTCGCCGTGCTCGGCGTCGTGGCGGCGCCGTCGGCATCGGCCGCGTCGAACGACGAGATCGCCTTCGACTACTTCGTCGGCAAGGGCCTGACGGAGAAGCAGTCCGCGGGCATCGTCGGCAACCTCATCCAGGAGTCCGGCAGCCCGATCAACCCGTACGCCGACCAGCCCGGTGGCCCCGGGATGGGCATCGCCCAGTGGAGCGAGGGCGGCCGTTGGGACACCGACTCGCGCGACAACATGGCCTGGTACGCCGGGCTGTCGGGGCGCAGCCGCTACGCCCTGGCCGCCCAGCTCGACTTCACCTGGTACGAGCTGACGACCTTCTCGGGCTACGGCCTCGCCGAGCTGCGCGGCACGACGTCGGTGAGCAGCGCGACGACCGTCTTCATGCAGAAGTTCGAGCGGTGCGGCACGTGTGCGACGACCCAGCGCGTGGCGTACGCCGACGACGTCCTCGCGAAGTACGGCACCGGCGGCACCGGCGGGGGCACCACGGAGACAGCGCTCCCCGTGCTGCGCAACGGCAGCTCGGGCTCGGCGGTGCGCACGCTGCAGTACATGTTGCGGGCCTCGGGTCGGGCCGTGACGGCCGACGGCGTCTTCGGCTCGGGCACCGACTCGGCGGTGCGCAGCTACCAGTCGGCCCACGGGCTCACCGTCGACGGCATCGTCGGCGACAACACGTGGTACTCGATCCTGCCGGTGCTGCGTGAAGGCAGCAGCGGTGAGGCGGTGAAGGGCCTGCAGCGCGAGCTCGTCGACGCCGGCTACTCGCTGACCGTCGACGGCTCCTTCGGGCCCGCGACGACGACGGCGGTGCGGTCCTACCAGTCTCAGGTGGGCCTCGTCGTCGACGGCGTCGTCGGCAACAACACGTGGGGCAGCCTCGTCGACTGAGCCCCGTCCCGCAGGTCAGGCGGCGATGACGACCATGCCGGTCGTCATCGCCGCCCCGTGCGGTGCGGGTGCGTCGGCGGGTGCGGCGAGGCTCGAGCCGGCGCGCGACGTGAGGTCGAGAACCCGCCCGCCGACGGCGCCGTCGGCGGCGAGGTCGCGAAGGTCGCGGTGGGCGGCGCCGACGAGGCTCATGATGCTCGAGTCGAGCGAGATGCAGATCGCCTCGAGAACCTCGGACGACGGCTCCTTGAGCCCGCGCTCGACCTCGGAGAGGTAGGCGACCGAGATGCCGGCGCGTGCGGCAACCTCGGCGAGGGTGCGGCCCTGCCGGGTGCGCAAGCCGCGGAGCAGGCGGCCGTAGACCTCGCGCAGCAGCGGCGTCCGGGGAGCGATCTGGGTCATGGCCGTCTCCGATCTGGGGTGCGTCCGTCCAGCGTCGCACGCGCACAGCCGATCTCGTCCGCCCTGCGGGCGACGAGGCCGTACGCCGTGGGCGAACGTCCGTGGCCTCGTGGCCTCACCAAAGATGTTGACGCCGTTCACATGGATCGGTGACGCTGTCGGTGTCGCCACCTACCCTCGAAGGTGCGCATCCACGCACCGGCAGCTCACCTCTGCACACACCACTTGGGGAGCCCTCACATGACCATCACCTCCGACGTGCGCTCGGCGCACGACCGGTCGACGGGCCCGGCCATCGAGGCCGAGCACCTCGTCAAGCGCTTCGGCGACATGACCGCCGTCGACGACGTCTCCTTCTCCGTGCCCCGCGGCTCCGTGCTCGGCCTGCTCGGCCCCAACGGCGCCGGCAAGACGACCACCGTCCGCATGATGACCACCCTCACGACACCGACGAGCGGCACCGCGCGTGTGGCCGGCTTCGACGTCACCCGCGACCCCGAGTCCGTCCGGCGCAGCATGGGGCTCACCGGCCAGGCCGCCACCGTCGACGAGATGCTGACGGGCCGCGAGAACCTCCGGCTGATCGGCTCGCTCTACGGCCTGCCGGGTGCCGAGGTGCGTCGCCTGTCGGACGAGCTGCTCGAGCGCTTCTCACTCGCCGAGTCCGGCGACAAGGTGGCGAAGGAGTACAGCGGCGGAATGCGGCGCCGCCTCGACCTCGCGGTCAGCCTCATCGCGGCGCCACCCGTGCTCTTCCTCGACGAGCCGACGACGGGGCTCGACCCCCGCAGCCGCGTCGAGCTGTGGGAGGTGCTCCGCGGTCTCGTCCGTGACGGCACGACCCTCCTGCTGACGACGCAGTACCTCGAGGAGGCCGACCAGCTCGCCGACCGCATCGTCGTCATCGACCACGGCCGGGTCATCGCCGAGGGCACCGCCCTCGAGCTCAAGGACCAGTCCGGCCAGGCCGCGATCGTCCTCACGGTGTCGCACCCCGAGCAGCTCGAGGAGGCGCGGGCCCTGCTCGCCTCGCACGTGCGTGAGGTCCACGTCGACGAGTCCGCCAGGCAGCTCACGGCGCCCGCCGAGGGCCTGTCCGACATGACGCGCGTCGCGGCCGTCTTCGACCGGTCCGAGATCGTCCTCGACGACCTCGGTCTCAAGCGCCCGAGCCTCGACGACGTGTTCCTGGGCCTCACCGGCCACCGGGCGGAGCAGGATGCCACCACCGAGCAGACGGGGGAGTCCCGATGACCCAGTCGTCCACGACCACCACCACGACCACCGAGCCGCGCGCCCAGGCGCCCGGCTACCCCACGCCGAGCCTCGCCCGCCAGGTCGCGATGATGGTGTGGCGCAACCTCAAGCACACGCGGCGACAGCCCGAGATGCTCACCGACGTCACGATCCAGCCGATCATGTTCGTCGTCCTCTTCGCCTTCGTCTTCGGCGGCTCCATCCAGACCGACAGCGCCTCGTACCGCGAGTGGCTGCTGCCGGGCATCATGGCCCAGACGATGGCGTTCTCGTCGTTCATCGTCGCCAACGGCCTCAACATGGACCTCGAGAAGGGCATCATCGACCGGTTCCGGTCGCTGCCGATCTCGCGTGGCGCCGTGCTCATCGGCCGCAGCTTCTACGGCATCATCCACTCGAGCATCGGCATCTTCGTCATGTCGATGACCGGCCTCGTCATCGGTTGGCGCATCCGCAACGGGTTCGGCAACGCGGTGCTCGCCTTCGCGCTGCTCCTGCTCTTCGGGTTCGCCATGATCTGGGTCGGCATCCTCGTCGGGTCGGCGATGCGCTCCGTCGAGGCGGTCAACGGCCTGATGTTCACGACGATCTTCCCGGTGACCTTCCTCGCCAACACGTTCGCCCCGACCGAGGCGATGGCGCCGGTGCTGCGCACGATCGCCGAGTGGAACCCGGTCAGCGCCCTCGTCCAGGCGATGCGCGAGCTCTGGGGCAACGTGCCCGGCCCGCGTGGCGACTCGGCGCTGCCGCTGCAGCATCCCGTGCTCGCGAGCATCGCCTGGTCGGTGCTCATCACCGCCGTCGTGGCACCCCTC
This sequence comes from Terrabacter sp. 28, assembly GCA_000955875.1. Lineage (GTDB taxonomy): Bacteria > Actinomycetota > Actinomycetes > Actinomycetales > Dermatophilaceae > Terrabacter. The sequence goes on along the minus strand of JYOE01000022.1, from coordinate 23,376 downwards.
GCGGTGCGGGCCTACATCCGCCGCACCACCGACTGACCCTCAGACGGGCGGCAGGCACCGCACGACGGTGACGTCACCGTCGAGCTCCACCTTCCCCGCCCCGTAGGGCACGAGCAGCACGTCGCCCCGTTCCACCTCGGTGGGGCGGGGCGACGTCGTCGCGCCGCCCGCCGTCGTCAACGTGCCGGATCCGGCCACGACGACGACGACGGCGAAGCCCGCGTCGCCGGTCGCGGGCGAGCCCGGCGTCGCGCGCAGCACCTCGGCCCGGAAGAACTCCGTCGCCTGCTCGGGCAGGGCGTGGCCCGTGCCGGTGACGTCGGTCCAGCGACGCCGCAGGCCGGCCAGGTCCTCCTGCGTGAGGGGTCCGCGGTCGACGCTCTCCAGGGCACGCGCCGCGGTGAGGCCGAGGAACGCGTGCGCCTCCTCGAGGCCGAAGCGGCGGTGCTCGAGCATGACCGACAGGTCGGTCGGCTCCTGCAGCTCGAGCACGAAGACGCCCTCACCGATGGCGTGCGGCTGTCCACCGGGCACGAGCACGGTGTCGCCGGCCCGCACCTCGATGCGGTTGAGCGCCTCGAGGAGCCGCTCGTCCTGGGCCTCCACGAGCGCAGCGAGCTCGTCGGCGGGCAGCTCGTCGCGGAAGCCGAGCCAGACGCTGGCGCCGGGCTCGGCGTCGAGCACGATCCACGCCTCGGTCTTGCCGTGCTCGCAGTCGAGGTGGGCTGCGGCGAAGGCCCGGTCCGGGTGCGAGTGCACGGGGAGGCGCTCGCCGGCGTCGAGCAGCTTGGTCAGCAGACCCGGCTCGACGCCGTGCGCGGCGACGTGGTCGGCGCCGAGCCAGTGGTCCGGGTCGGCGGCCAGCGCCTCGGGCAGCGACGTGCCGTCGGGCAGGACGGTCACCCCGCCGCCGCCCTCGGCGAAGAGCCTCGTCGTCGAGGCGAGCCAGTCCTCGGGCCGGTGGCCGTCGAAGTCCGAGGGGGTCTCGAGCCCGCGGAACGCGAGGATCCGCTCCCCGCCGCGGTAGAAGCGGCGCGGGGTGTTGAGCGCGAGGCGGGTCGGTGCTGACACGTTCGGGGTGCTCCTCGACGGATCGGTGGGTGGGGCAGCGGGTCGGGCGCGTTGCAGCGTCATCGCGAGGCGGGGCTCCGTCGCAGGCCGGAGCCGCGCACGACGAGTCGGGTCGGCATGACGACGGTCTGCGCGGGCGACTCGTCACCGAGCAGCCGGGCGAAGAGCTGCTGGGCGGCCTTCTGCCCCATGGCTGCCGGGTCCTGGTGCACGACGGTGACGGGCGGGTCGACGAGGTCGGCGAGCTCGAAGTCGTCGTAGCCGACGAGCGACAGGGGCAGCCGGAGGTCGCGCAGGGCGAGCAGCAGCGCGATGGTGATGCGGTTGTTGCCGGTGATGACCGCCGTCGTGGGGTCGGCCGTCTGGGTCCAGCGGGTCAGGGTCTCGCGCACCGACGTGGGTGAGTGGGGTCCCATCGACACGCGCGCGCTGCCCGGCAGGCCGAGGGACTGGTGGGTCGCGACGAAGGCCTCGCGGCGCTGGCGCGCCGTCCAGAACGCGGGGTCGTCACCGAAGAGGGCGATGCTCCGGTGGCCGTGCGCCACGAGGTGCTCGACGGCGCTGCGGATGCCGCCGTGGTTGTCGCTGAGGACGGTGTCGCGCGGGGTGCCGCGCACGGGGCGATCCATGTAGACGATGGGAGTCTGGCTCGCCTCGACGGCGGCGTCCGACGAGGCGCTCTCGTCGGCCGGCACGACGACGATGCCGTCGACCCGGCGGTTGATGAGCGCCTCGATGACGGCCCGCTCGCGCGTCGGGGAGCCCTCCGCCGACGCGGTGATGAGCTGGTGCTGGCGGATGCGTGCCTCGCGCTCGACCGCGGCCCCGATCTGCGAGTAGAAGGGGTTGGCGAGGTCCTCGACGACGAGGGCGATGGTGAAGGTGCGGCCCTGGCGCATCATCCGCGCGCCGTCGTGGCGCCGGAAGCCGAGACGCTCGATGACGGCGCGGACCCGCTCGGCGGTGTCCGGCCGCACGCCCGGCTCGTGGTTGACCACGCGCGAGACCGTCTTGACCGAGACGTGGGCCTCGGCGGCGACATCGGCCATCGTCGGGCGGATGGCTGTCCGGTGGTCAGACAACGCTGTCATGCCTGCCATCCGACCAGCGGGCGCCCGAAAAGGCAACGCGTGGTGCGGGCTCGGGCGCCCGCAGTGGCCGTTCTGTCCGATTCGATGTCTCGACCGGACAAGAACCCTTCGCCCTGTTGACGCCCTTTGTCGCCGGCGGCGAGTCTCGCCGGGTTGACAGCACGGCTCAACGACGAGCACGGAGGAACCCCATGCCCCACAGATCCGGGATCCGCAGAGGCGTCATCGCCCTGGCAGTCCTGGCCACCTCGACCGCAGGAGTGGTCGCTGGTCCGTCCCAGGCGGGGGCGCTCGACGCGTCCGCCTCACCCTCTCTCATCACGCCTGCCGCGGACGCCGGGGCGGGCGACTTCTCGACGTCGTTCGAGTCGGGCCAGCCGCAGCCCGAGCTCTCGACCGTGGAGACCGGCGCCGACGGCGCGCGGCAGCAGAACGTCTCCGGGACCGCGAGCACCGACGGCAGCCTCCTCGGCTCGGTCACCGGCGTCACCGCGAGCGCCGAGAACGGCCCGGGCGAGGTGGCGGCGAACCTCGCGGACGCCAACCCCGACTCGAAGTGGCTCGCCTTCGCCTCGAGCGCGTGGGTGCGCTACCAGCTCAGCACGCCGGCCAAGGCGGTGCGCTACTCGCTCACGTCGGCCAACGACGCGCCCGAGCGGGACCCCAAGGACTTCACCCTCCAGGGCTCGACGGACGGCACGACGTGGACCGACCTCGACCGCCAGACCGGCATCGACTTCTCCGGCCGCTTCGCGACGCGCACGTTCACGGTGACGACACCGGGGACGTACGCGTACTACCGCCTCAACGTCACGGCCGTGCACTCCGGCGGCACCGTGCAGCTCGCCGACTGGGACCTCTCCGACGGCTCGACGGGCTCGGGCCCAGCCTCGCCGATGAAGACTGTCGTCGGCTCCGGCCCGATCTCGGGCTTCAACATCAAGCCCCTCGTCGGGTGGACCGGCGTCAAGGCGCTGCGCTACTCGGGCGGCCACACGGCCGACGGCCGGGGGTACGCGTGGAACCGCCTCTTCGACCTCGACCTGCCGGTCACCGCGAAGACGCAGCTGAGCTACAAGATCTTCCCCGACATGGTCGCCGGTGACCTGGAGTACCCGTCGACGTACGCGTCGCTCGACCTCAGGTTCACCGACGGCACCTACCTCTCGGACCTCGGAGCCGACGACCAGCACGGCGTCGCCGCGAGCCCGAGCGAGCAGGGCAAGGGCAAGATCCTCTACGCCAACCAGTGGAACGCCGTCTCGCTCGACGTCGGCAAGGTCGCCGCGGGCAAGACGATCGACCGCGTGCTCGTCGGCTACGACAACACGGGCGGCGCGACCAAGGACACGCGCTTCGGCGGCTGGATCGACGACATCTCCGTCCAGGGTGACCCGGCCGTCGTCGACGGCTCGGACCTCACGAACCACGTCGACGTGCGACGCGGCACCAACGCGTCGGGCGGCTTCTCCCGCGGCAACAACCTGCCGATCAGCGCGGTGCCGAACGGCTTCACGTTCTTCACGCCGGTGACCGACGCGAACTCGCAGTCGTGGGAGTACAACTACCAGTCGCAGAACAACTCGGCGAACCTGCCTGTGCTGCAAGGGCTTGCGATCTCGCACGAGCCCAGCCCGTGGATGGGCGACCGCAACCAGATGTCGGTGATGCCGTCCGCCACGACGGGCACGCCCACCGGCAGCGCATCCGGCCGAGGCCTCGCCTTCGACCACGCGACCGAGGTGGCCCGCCCCGACTACTACAAGGCGGTCCTCGCCGGCGGCCTCACCGCCGAGACGGCTCCCGCCGATCACGGCGGCGTCTACCGGTTCACGTTCCCGGCGTCCGCGGCCAAGGGCAGCCTCGTCGTCGACACCCGTGACGACAACGGCACGTTCAGCGTCGACGCCGCGACCGGCACGATGACCGGTTGGGTCGACAACGGAAGCGGCTTGTCGGCAGGCCGCAGCCGGATGTTCGTCTACGGCACGTTCGACCGCCCGGCCTCGGCCGTCGGCACCGCGCCGAACGGTCACGCCGGCACCCGCTACGCGAGCTTCGACACGAGCCGCGACAAGCAGGTCGTGCTCAAGCTCTCGACGTCGTTCATCTCCCTCGACCAGGCGAGGAAGAACCACGCGCTCGAGCTCGCCGACCGCGACTTCGACGCCGTACGCGCGTCCGCGAAGCAGGCGTGGAACGCCCGCCTCGGTGTCGTCGGCGTCAAGGGAGCCAACGACTCGGACCGCACGATCCTCTACTCGAACCTCTACCGGCTGAACCTCTACCCGAACAGCCAGTTCGAGAACACGGGCACGGCCGCGGCGCCGCGCTACCAGTACGCGAGTCCCGTTGCGGCCAAGTCGGGTTCGGCCACCGCGACGACGACGAACGCCGCTGTCAAGGACGGCAAGATCTACGTCAACAACGGCTTCTGGGACACCTACCGCACCGTGTGGCCGGCCTACAGCCTCCTCTACCCCGAGGTGGCGGCCGAGATCGCCGACGGCTTCGTCCAGCAGTACCGCGACGGCGGCTGGGTGGCGCGCTGGAGCTCGCCGGGCTACGCCGACCTCATGACGGGCACGAGCTCCGACGTGGCCTTCGCCGACGCGTACGTCAAGGGCGTCAAGCTGCCCGACCCGCTCGGCGCGTACGACGCCGCGGTCAAGAACGCGACGGTGCTGCCGACGTCGAGCGCCGTGGGCCGCAAGGGCCTCGACACCTCGACCTTCCTCGGCTACACGAGCACCAACACCGGTGAGAGCGTGTCGTGGGGCCTCGAGGGGTTGATCAACGACTTCGGCATCGGCACGATGGCGGCCACGCTCGCGAAGGACCCGGCGACCCCGGCAGACCGTCGCGCGCAGCTCGCCGAGGAGTCGAAGTACTTCCTCGAGCGTTCGACCCACTACGGCAACCTCTTCAACCCGAAGGTCGGCTTCTTCCAGGGCCGCGCCGCCGACGGCAGCTACCCGACGGACTTCGACCCGGAGGACTGGGGCGGCGACTACACCGAGACGAACGCCTGGAACTTCGCCTTCCACGCACCGCACGACGGCAACGGCCTGGCGAACCTCTACGGCGGCCGCGACGCGCTCGCCAAGAAGCTCGACACGTTCTTCTCGACGCCCGAGACCGCGACGAAGCCCGGTGGCTACGGCGGCGTCATCCACGAGATGCTCGAGGCGCGTGACGTGCGCATGGGGCAGCTCGGCCAGAGCAACCAGGTCTCGCACCACATCGCGTACATGTACGACTGGACCGGCCAGCAGTGGAAGACGGCCGAGAAGGTGCGCGAGATCATGCGGCGCCTCTACGTCGGGTCCGAGATCGGCCAGGGCTACCCGGGCGACGAGGACAACGGCGAGATGTCGGCCTGGTACGTGCTCTCCTCGCTCGGCATCTACCCGCTCCAGGTCGGCTCGCCGAACTGGGCCATCGGGTCCCCGAAGTTCGACCAGGTGACGGTGAAGCGCACGCAGGGTGACCTCGTCGTCAACGCGCCGGGCAACTCGGAGACGAACATCTACGTGCAGTCGGTCACCGTCAACGGCGCCAAGCACAAGAGCGTCTCGATCAACCAGAGCGAGATCGCCGGCCCGACCACGGTCGACTTCGCCATGGGCGACAAGCCGTCCGACTTCGGCTCGCGCGCCCAGGACGCCCCGCCGTCCCTCACGCAGGGCACCGAGGCGCCGAAGCCGCTCAAGGACGCGACCGGCCCGGGCCGCGGCACCGCGACGGCGACCGACCTGGCCTCTGGCCAGGACGCCAAGGCGCTCTTCGACAACACGTCGCGCACGTCGGCGACGTTCAGTTCGGCGACGCCGACCGTCGGCTTCACGCTCTCGGGCGTCGGCCAGCGGGCGACCTGGTACACGCTCACCTCGGGTCCGAAGGCCGGCGACCCGTCGGCGTGGCGCGTCGAGGGCAGCAAGGACGGCGGCGCCACGTGGCAGACGCTGGACACGCGTACGGGGCAGGTCTTCCCGTGGCGCCAGCAGACGCGTCCGTTCGAGATCCCGCACACGGGCACCTTCACGACCTACCGACTCGTCGTCACGGCGACGGTCGGCGGGGAGGCCGCGAACCTGTCGGAGGTCGAGCTGCTCACCGACGGCTCCAAGGCCCAGAACACCGGCATCAAGGTGTCGGCGGCCGAGGCGTTCGAGACCTCTGAGGACACGTCCTGGACCGGGACCGTCGCGACCTTCTCGGGTGGCGTCGGCCAGGGCCAGGACCCGTCGGCCACGGCCACGGCGACGATCGCCTGGGGCGACGGCACGACGTCGGAGGGCGCGATCGCAGCCGGTGACCTCGGCTCGTTCACGGTCCGCGGCACCCACACGTGGAGCAAGCCGGGCCCGTACCGGCCGAAGGTCACGGTGACGGCCGGGGGCGGCAGCGGGTCGGCCCTCGGCTCGGCGACCGTGCACCAGGCATCCGTGCCCGCGTACGCCGCGGGGTTCGACTCCGTGTGCTTCGGCAACGTGGGCGACTCCGTCCCCTGTGACGGCGACCGGGCGGGCCTGTCCCGTGAGGCGCTCGCCGCAGCGGGTGGGGTGCCGGGCAAGCTGCTCACCGTCCCTGGCACCGACCTGCGGTTCTCGATGCCGGGCATCCCGGTCGGCCAGAAGGACAACGCCACCGGCGCCGGCCAGACCCTGCCCGTGACACTGGCACCGGGCGCGACGCAGCTCTCGCTCATCGGCACGGCGACGCAGAAGAACCAGGACACGACCGCCACGGTCCGCTTCACCGACGGCTCCACGGCGAGCTACAAGGTGCAGTACGGCGACTGGTGCGGCTCGCCCCAGTTCGGCAACGTCGTCGCCCTCGAGATGGCCTACCGCCTCAACGGGACCGGCACCGACAGCTGCCGCGCCAAGCTCTTCGCGACCGCGCCGCTCACGGTGCCGGCCGGGAAGACGGTCGAGTCGATCACCCTCCCGACCCAGACGGGCGACCCCAAGTCGGCCGGCCGGATCCACGTGTTCGCGGTGGCCGACAACGGCTCGGCGCTCGGCGTCACGGCTGGCGGCGACGCCACGGCGACCGCAGGCCAGGCCGGTGACGTCACGCTGGGCACCGCCAAGGGCGGCGTCCCGGCGGCGGGCGGCTACACCGCCCGGGTCGAATGGGGCGACGGCACCGTGACCGAGGACGCCACGGTGACCACCGGGGCCGACGGCACGGCGACGGTCGAGGGCGCGCACACGTGGGCCGCGGCCGGCACCTACGCGGTGCGGGTCCTCGTCTCCGACTCGCGGTCCGACGTGCTCAGCACGCTGACCGTCACGGTCGGGTAGCCGAGCAGGCCGGAGAGGCAGCCAGCGCGGCGCGGGGAACACGCCTCCCCGCGCCGCTCTGCTGGGCCCGGGGATCAGCCGAGGTTGTGATCGAAGTCCATGTGGTGCGTGCCGTCGTCGTCGATGCGCAGGCGCACCGTGCCCTCGATGCCGACCAGCTCGTCGGTGCCGCTGCCTGGGACGATGAGGCCGTACTCGTTCGCACGGTCCACGCCGCTCGTCGAGGCGGCGTGGACGAAGTTGAAGGCGCCTCGGCGGCCGGCCACGGTCCCCTCGAACGACTCCATCGCGACGTAGGTGCCGACGCCCGCGGTCTGGTCGAAGGCCGACGTGAACTGCGTGACGCTGCGGCCGGCCACGTCGCCGGCATACGTCTTGCGCATCCGCAGGTGCCCGGTCGGGAGCGCGGTCGTCACGTCGGGTGCATAGTCGGTGACGTCGAAGTCGGACGTCGTGAAGGTCGAGGTGCTGAGCATGCGGCCGACGCTACCGAGCCGAATCGCGTTGCGATAGAACGTTCCCGACGTCCTCGACGTCCTCGACGTCCTCGACGACCATGGCGACCGTGCGCCTCGCCATGGCCGAGAACGCGGGGTTGGTGTGCTCGTAGTACGGGACGATCAGCGCAGCCTGGGTCAGGGCGTAGCCGCGCGCCCGCTCCCACGTGGCGTCGTCGACGCCGAGCGCCTCGCGGTATGCCGTGCGGCCGGGTCGGGTGAACATCGTCCAGGCCGCGATGGTGTCGGCCGCCGGGTCGCCGGCGCCGAGGCTGCCGAAGTCGAGCACGGCCGCGAGCTCGCCTCCGTCGACGAGGACGTTGGGCGGCAGCAGGTCACCGTGCAGCCAGACCCGGTGCTCGGCCTCGGCATCGAAGCCTGGGGCGTCGAGGGCACGGTCCCACGCCACGAGAGCGGCGTCCGTGTCGAGGAGGTGACGGGAGCGTTCGAGGGCGTCGCGGGTCGCGGCGTCGAGCTGCGCCAGTGGCGCGCGGCCACCGGGTGGGGCGCCGTCGGGAACGGGCACGCGGCGCAGAGCCGAGACGAACCGGGCCAGACTGCGGGCCGCGCGCACCTCGTCGACCGACCCCACGGCATACGGCGACCCGGGCACCCAGCGGAAGACCGCCCAGGCGAGCGGGAAGGTGTCGCTCGGCCGACCGGCGGCGACGGGCTCGGGCACGGCGAGCGGCAGCGACGGGGCGAGGTGGGGGAGCCACTCGAGCTCCTTGACGAGGTCGTCGGCCCAGTAGGGCACGCGCGGTAGCCGCACGTAGAGGTCGTCCCCGAGGCGCACGATCGCGTTCACCGTGCCGGTGGACGGGAAACGCCGGACGGGCAGGTGGGCGAGGTGCGGCAGCTGCTCGCGGAGGAGCGCGCGCACGAGGTCCTCGTCGACCACGAGCTCGTCGTCGTGCATCCGCGCGTGAGACATGCGGCCCTTTCTACCCGAGGCCGGAAGCACGAAAGCCGCGGCCCGCCACCGAGGAGGTGATGGCGGGACGCGGCACGCTTCACAGGAGAACGCGCGGACCGGCGTCATTGACGGACCGCGCGCAACCCTTGAAGAACCTAGGGGCCCGCGGGGGCCCGTGGGGTAAAGAGTCGGTCAGGACTTCGGCTGCTGCGGGTCAGGGAGGTACGTCCGCCGGTCAGTCGACCTGCGACCGCAGCCAGGCGATGTCGCTCGCCTGCCCCTCGAGGCCGCCCGGGGTCTCGCAGACGACCGGCGCCTTGGCCGCCCGGATGACCCCGGCGAGCGCCTCGCCGGCGATGTGGCCCGAACCGAAGTTCGTGTGCCGGTCGGCGCCGGAGTCGAACTCGTCGCGGGAGTCGTTGGCGTGCACGAGGTCGATACGCCCCGTGATGGCGAGCACCTCGTCGACGACGGTGCCGAGGTCGTTGCCGCCCGCATGGGCGTGGCAGGTGTCGAGGCAGAAACCGACCTGGTCGCTGCCCGACGCCGACCCGATGGCGTCCCAGAGCCGGGCGATCGCCTCGAGGCGGCGCGCCATGGCGTTGTCGCCGCCGGCGGTGTTCTCGATGAGCAGCGGCACCGGCAGGTCGAGGCCGTCGATGCACTTGCGCCAGTTGTCGAAACCCTTTGCGGCGTCCTCGTCGACCCCGAGGTGGCCGCCGTGCACGATGACACCCTTGGCGCCGATCTCGGCGGCCGCCGTCAGGTGCTGCTGGAGCAGCTTGCGGCCGGGGATGCGGATGCGGTTGTTGAGGCTGGCGACGTTGATCGGGTAGGGCGCGTGCACGTAGAGGTCGACGCCGGCCGCCTCGGCGTCGGCCTTGAGGCCCTCGGCGCCGCCGGCGTAGCGGACGACCGGCCCCTTGTAGCTCTGCGGGTCGCCGAGGAAGAGCTGCGAGAGCGAGGCCCCACGGGCCTTCGCCTCGGCGATGGGGTCCTCCTGGTCGACGTGCGCACCGATGTGTAGAGCCATGCCCCGAGCGTAGGCCGTGGCGCCGACAGGAATTCTCGCGACCGCAGTCGAGGCGGTGTCGATCCGGCGCCCGGCCGTTCGACGTAGGGGCATGACGACGAACACCGAGCCCCAGGCCCGCCCCACCACCACCGCCAGTACCGGCAGCACCTCCAGCACGCCGTCGCGCCGCCAGTGGCTCGCGCTCGGTGTCCTCGCCCTCACCGCGCTGCTGCTGTCGCTCGACGTCAGCGTGCTCTACCTCGCACTGCCCGAGCTGTCCGCAGACCTCGGGGCCAGCACGACCCAGCAGCTGTGGATGCTCGACATCTACAGCTTCGTGCTCGCCGGGTTCCTCGTGACGATGGGCGCCGTCGGCGACCGCATCGGCCGCAAGCGGCTCCTGCTCGCCGGCGCCGTCGCGTTCGGTGTCGCGAGCGCCGCGGCGGCCTACGCGAGCAGTCCGGGTCAGCTCGTCTTCTGGCGGGCCGTGCTCGGCATCGCCGGTGCCACGCTGATGCCGTCGACGATGGGCCTCATCCGCACGATCTTCAGCGACGAGAAGCAGATGATGACCGCGATCGGTGTCTGGTACTCGTGCTTCATGGGTGGCATGGCCGTGGGCCCCCTCGTCGGCGGCGTGCTGCTGGCCCACTTCTGGTGGGGCTCGGCCTTCCTGCTGGGCGTGCCGTTCATGGTTCTGCTCGTGGTCGTCGGCCGGCGCGTGCTGCCGGAGTCCGAGCGCCACGCCGGCACCAAGGTCGACGTCGCGAGCTCAATGCTCTCGCTCGCCACGACGCTGCCCGTCATCTACGGCTTCAAGGAGATCGCCCGCGGCGGCAACACGACCGTCGCGCTGACCACGGCGAGCGTCGGTCTCGCCATGGGCCTGGTCTTCGTGCGCCGCCAGCGCCGCATCGCCAACCCGCTCGTCGACCTGGCGCTCTTCCGCAGCCGCGCCTTCTCGACCGCGCTCGCGATCATGCTCGTCGGTGGCGTCGTCATGGCCGGCGTCTCGTTCCTCGGCTCGCAGTGGCTGCAGCTCGTCGCAGGCCTCTCGCCGCTCGGCGCCGGGCTGTGGATGTTGCCGGCGAACATCGCCCTCCTGCTCGGCTCGTCGACGTCGGCCCGGATCGCGGGACGCCTCGGCACCGCCCGCAGCATGGCGTCGGGCCTGCTCGTCTGCGCCGCCGGCCTCACGCTCTACACGCAGGTCGGCGCGGCAACCGGGCTCGGCCTGCTCGTCTTCGGGATGTGCCTGACCTCGTTCGGGATCATGGTCCCCTCGACCCTGACGATGGGCGTCATGATGCAGTCCGCACCGCCGGAGCGCGCCGGCTCGGTCGCCTCGATGTCGGAGACGTCGGCGGAGTTCGGGATCGCCGTGGGCGTCGCGGGCCTGGGCTCCCTCGCGACGTTCGTCTACCGCGCTCAGCTCGAGCCGTATGCCGCCGCGCACGCGGGCGATGCGACGACCTCCGCGCTCGACTCGCTCGCCGGGGCCGTGCAGGCCGCTACGACCCTGCCGGCGACGGCCGCCCGTGAGCTCGTCGCCGCGGCCCAGGCCGCGTTCTCCACGAGCCTCGACGTCGTCGCCGGGGTCGGCGCCGTGATGTTCGTCGTCTGCGCGCTGGCCGCCCTCCGGGTGCTGCGCGACCGCTGAGGAGCGCAGCCGCCGCCGGTCACCCGGCAGGACGGGCGCCCCGTGCTCTGGCACGATGGGCGCCCGTGACTGCCCTCCTGCGCATCCTCGGTGTCGAGCTCATGGCCCAGCTGGGTCGACGGCTCCCGGCGCCGGCGGCCCGTCTCGTCAGCGGGCTCATGCTCGTCGGCGCCAACCTGCTGCCCGTCTGGGCCGTGCTCGAGGGCCGGCTCGGGATGGGCGACGTGCTGCTCGTCTACTGGTTCGAGAACGTCGTCATCTGGTTCGCGACGACGATGCGCATCCTCACCGCCCGGCGCCCCGCGCGGCGCCCGTTCCTGCGCGGCCCGGCCGGCCGCCGGGGCGACTTCGGCCGGCTCGAGTCGAGGCTGGCGGCCAAGACGTGGGTGACCGGCGACCCGGCGCTCGCGCTCTTCTTCGCCCTGCACTTCGGCCTCTTCACGCTCGTGCACGGCGTCTTCGCGGCGGTGCTCGCCGGCCTGTCGGGGGTGCGTGGCGGGCTGCTCGACTGGGTCGCTGCCGGTGGGGCGATCCTGCTCAGCCACATGCTCTCGCTGGGCCTGCACTGGCTCGGCGGCGGGGAGCGCAGCGCCGTGAGCCCGGGCTGGGCCATGGCGGCGCCCTACCCCCGGATGATCGCGCTGCACGTCACGGTCATCGCCGGCTTCTTCCTGCTGGGCGGTCCGGACGGCCGCACCGCGGACGACCTCGGCGTGGTTGCCCTGCTCATGGGCCTCAAGACGCTGCTCGACCTGCTCTTCCACATCGGCGAGCACCTCGTCTACGTGCGGCGCACGCGAACGGTGGAGTCGCGTCCGGATGCTGGCGCGCTTGCATAAGCAACCCTTATGCAGTCAATAATGTCTGCATGAGTTCCTCGCGCTTCCCCGCCGTCGTCGACGACGTCACCGTGCGGCTGATCGCGGCTGTCGTCCTCGTCGTCGGCGTGATCGCCCTGGCCACCTCGCAGTGGTGGCTCTACGCCGTCCTCGCCGTCGACTTCTCCCTGCGGGCAGCGCTCGGGCCCAAGGCCAGCCCGGTCGCCCGGCTCGTGCAGCGGTGGATCCGACCCGCCGTCGCCGCGCCGAAGCGCCCCACTGCTGGTCCGCCCAAGCGGTTCGCGGCGACCATCGGGGCTGTCATGACGGTCGCCGCGACCGTGCTCTGGCTCGTGAGCCTGGGCTCGGGGTCGTCGGTCGCCGCCGGCTGGGTCATCGGCATCGGCGTCGTCATGGTCGTCTTCCCGGCGCTCGAGTCGGTCTTCGGCATCTGCGTCGGGTGCCTGCTCTTCTCCGCGCTGATGCGCGTCGGCCTCGTGCCCGAGGAGGTCTGCCTCGAGTGCGCCGACATCACGAAGCGGCGCGAGCGGCTGCTGGCCGAGCGGGCCGCCGCGGCCTGAGGCGGCCTGAGGCGGCCCGTCAGCCGGCTGCCGCGCGCAGCTTCTCCAGCAGCGGACCCGCGGCCTCGTCGAGGAAGCGCTGCTGCGCGTCTCCGCCCACCTGGACGAGCGCGACGTCGGTGAACCCGGCCTCCCACCACGGGCGTACGGCCTCGACGATCGCGTCGAGGTCGGGCCCGCACGGGATCGACGACGCGACGTCCTCGGGGCGCACGAACTGCGTGGCGCCGGCGAAGCCCTTGGGCGTCGGCAGGTCGGCGTTGACCGACCAGCCACCGCCGAACCACCGGAACTGCGCGTGCGCGCGCTCGACCGCGGCGCTCTCGTCGGGGTCCCAGCAGATCGGGATCTGCCCGACCGCGCGGGCGTCCGCACCGACCCGCGGCGCGCCGTCGGTGCGGTTCCACTCCGACACGAGGTCCGCCGAGGGCTCGACGGCGATCATGTGGTCGGCCAGCGGCGCGAGTCGTTCGATGGACGCGTCGCCGCTCACGGCCACGGCGATGGGCACGGTGAGGTCGGGCAGGTCCCAGATGCGCGCCGAGTCGACGTCGAAGTAGTCGCCGTGGTGGGTCACGAGGTCGCCCGAGTGCAGCCGGCGGATGACCTCGATCGCCTCGCGCAGCATCTCCTGCCGCGTGTCGACCCCCGGCCAGCCGTCGCCGACGACGTGCTCGTTGAGGCTCTCGCCGCTGCCGAGCCCGAGCGTGAAGCGCCCGTCGGCGAGCAGCTGCATCGTCGCGGCCTTCTGGGCCACGACGGCGGGGTGGTAGCGCATCGTCGGGCACGTCACGTAGGTCATGAGCTCGACGCGTTCGGTGGCCTGGGCGACGGCGCCGAGCACGGCCCACGCGTACGGGGCGTGGCCCTGCTCGGTGAGCCAGGGCGAGAAGTGGTCGCTGCTCACCTCGAAGTCGAAGCCCGCCTGCTCGGCGGCCACGGCCCAGCGGACGAGGTCCTTGGGGCCGCTCTGCTCGGTCATCAGGGTGTATCCGAAGTTGGTCACGCCCCCGACGTACCCGCTCGTCCGCCCACGTCTCGTCCAACCTTTGTCCACAGTTGTGGAGAGCCTGTGGATCTCAGTCCGGTCGGTGCCGTGACAGGAAGCTCCGGATGGCCTCGCGGGGGCGGTCGCGCAGCTCGGGCCCGTGCGTGAAGGCGGCGACGTCGTAGTCGAGGTCGCCGAGCACGTGGGCGGTGCGCTGGGTCATCCGGAAGTCCGTGCAGAACGCCTTGACCGGCCACCGCACGCCACGCACGTTGAAGATCGCGTCGCCCGTGATGAGCAGGCGTGACTCCTCGTGCAGCAGCGAGACGTGCCCGGGGGAGTGGCCGGGGGTGTGCACCACACGCAGCCCGCCGGCGACGGGGAGCACCTCTCCGTCGGTGAGCTCGCGCTCGACCGGCACCGGCTCGAAGTCCCGGCCGGGCCGCGAGAAGCGGTCGACGAGCCGCCCCAGCAGGAAGCTCCGGTCGCGCGGGGGCGAGGACCCCTCGCTCGCGTAGGCCGCGTCGTCGTGGTGCAGCGTGAAGCCGCGGCCGGTCTCGCGCGCCACGTGCGCCGCGCCGCCCGCGTGGTCGGGGTGGGCATGCGTCAGCAGCAGGCGCGTCACGTCGGACGGGGCCGAGCCGATGACCGCCAGCGCGTCCAGGACCTTCGGGCCCGAGCTCTTGACGCCCATGTCGACGAGGGTCACCTGCCCGTCGTCGTCGCGTAGGACGAAGCCGTTGACGAAGTCGCGCACGAGGTGGATGCGCCAGACCTTCGGCGCGAGCTGGACGACCGGGGCCTGGGCCATGGGCCGACGATAGCCCGGCCGTCGGTCGCCGCGGGGGCTCGCGGCCCGTGAGAGAACCGGGGTGCTTCGGGTAGGGGCCGAAGGTGGCGGTCGTACCGCCGCCACGACCCGACCACCCGCCAACGAGGCGGCACAGGAGGACGACGTGAGCAAGCGAGTGGCATTCCTCGTCGCGAGCGAGGGCATCGAGCAGGTCGAGCTGACCGACCCGTGGAAGGCCGTGACCGACGCCGGTCACGAGGCGATCCTCGTCAGCCCCGAGTCGGGCGAGGTGCAGATGTTCAACCACCTCGACAAGGGCGACACCAAGACCGTCGACGTGACCGTCGCGGACGCCAGGGCCGACGACTTCGATGCCCTGGTGCTGCCCGGCGGCGTCGCGAACCCCGACACCCTGCGCACGCAGCCCGACGCGGTCGCGTTCGCGCGCGACTTCGTGGCGTCTGGCAAGCCGGTCGCCGCGATCTGCCACGCGCCGTGGACGCTCGTCGAGGCCGACGTGCTCAAGGGTCGCCGGCTCACGTCGTGGCCGAGCCTGCAGACGGACATCCGCAACGCCGGGGGCGACTGGGTCGACGAGTCGCTCGTCGTCGACGGCAACCTCATCACGAGCCGCAAGCCCGACGACCTGCCGGACTTCTGCGGCGCCGTGGTGGAGGCGCTGGAGCACGGTGCCGCAGCCCGGTCCGCCTGACCCCGGACCTCGGGCCGGCAGCGGCTCAGCCGAAACCGTGGCGCGCCAACGGGTGCAGCAGCTCTCGCTCCTCGTACGCCAGGTGTGACAGGAGCGTGTCGGTGAGCAGGTCGAGGGCGCGTTCGATCTCGTCGAGCGCGCCCTCGCCCGCGTGCCCGTAGCCGTCGGTGCCGACCAGCCCCACGAGTGCCTCGTCGACCTGCTCGAGCACGTCGGCGATGACGTGGTGCTCCTGCTCGAGCCGGTCGATCACCGGCCCGAGGTCGGGGTCGGCCCGGCGCAGGTGCACGAAGATGCTGTGGTCCTCGAGGGTGTGGTGGCCGGTGACGAGTCGGCAGTACGTCTCGCAGTAGGCGCCGAGCGTCCAGTTGTTCTGCCGCATGGCCATCGTGTTCAGCACCGACCGCGCCGCTCCTGTGGACAGCGCCCCGCGACGCACCTGACCGACGACGTCGCGCAGCTGGGCGAGCTCGCCGCGGAGGTGGTCGTGCACGTCGAGCAGGTGCTGGGGCACCGCCTGCTCGGCGGCGGTGTAGGTGGCGTCATCGGGCTTCGCGGCGACGGGGCGGTCGTCCTCGCGCCAGGGCGTCTGCGAGCCGAGGCGCGGGCTGCCAGGACTCGGGCGCACCTCGAGGGGACGGCGGTCGGCTGTGACGGGCGCGGTGACAGGTGCACCGGACGGCATACGCCGAGAGCCGTCGCCCGCGCGACGGGCCCGCTCGGTGTCGACGAGCTCGCGCACGGCCGGGGCGACCTCGCCCGCGAAGCGTCGCAGCACGTCGGGGTCGTCGGTGGACAGGATGTACGTGCTCACCCCCGCCTTGAGGCTCAGCTCGGCGAGCTGCTCGGTCCACACCTCCGCCGTGCCGCGCAGGAAGCCGCCGCCGGTGCCGAACCGGCCGGAGACGTTGTACATCCGGCGGACAGCCTGCGGGCCGCGGCCGGCCGCGACGGCGGCCTCGTCGATGACGGCGTTGAGTGCCGGCAGCGCGTCCGGCTCGGCGTAGCCCTGGCTCGGCAGCCAGCCGTCGGCGAGCCTGCCGGTGAGGCGGAGCATGCGGGGCTTGTAGGCGCCGAGCCAGATCTCGACGGGGTGCACCGGGACGGGCCCCGCGCGCAGGCCTCGCACGGAGTAGTGCTCCCCCTCCACGGTGACCGAGCGGGCGCCGGGGTGGTCCGGGTCCTGGCCCCACGCGCCCCTGATGACGCGGATCGCCTCGACGAGCGCGTCGACGGCCTCCTTGGGCGAGCGGCGCTCGCCGCCGGCCGCGACGATGGCGTCCCAGAAGGCTCCGGTCCCGAGCCCCAGCTCGGCCCGGCCGCCGCTGATGACGTCGAGCGTCGCCACCTGCTTGGCGATGCCGACCGGATGGCGCAACGGCAGGTTTGCGACGTTGGCCGCGACGCGGATCGACGACGTGCGGGCGGCGACGGCCGTCAGCAGGGTCGGGGTGTCGAGGTGCCTGGCGTTGTACGGGTGGTCCTGGACGGTGAACAGGTCGAGCCCGAGCACGTCGGCGAGCTGGGCCAGCTCGAGCGTCTCGTGCACGCGTGACGCGTCCGGGCTCGCGAACACCCCGAACTGCAGCTCGTGCCCGTAGTCCATGCCGTCAGCGTGGCATACGCTCCGGTCCATGACCGGGGACGACGCTGCCGACGCTGCCGTCGAGGCCCTGCGCGCCCTCATCCGCATCCCGACGGTCTCGGCCTGGAACCGTGACGAGGAGGACCGCGCGGCCTTCGAGTCCCTGCTGACGGAGCTGCGCGAGCGCTTCCCGCGGCTGCACGCCGAGTGCGAGGTCGAGCGGATCAGCGGTGACGCGCTGCTCGTGCGGTGGCCCGGTCGTACGCGCGAGGCGCCGGTGGTGCTCATGGCGCACCTCGACGTCGTGCCGGTCGACGACGCCTCGGTGTGGACGCACCCGCCCTTCGCAGCCGAGCTCGTCGACGGGTTCGTCTGGGGCCGTGGGGCGCTCGACTGCAAGGGGTCCCTGGTCGCGATGTGTGCTGCCGTCGAGACGCTCCTCGCCGAGGGCATCGTGCCGGGACGCGACGTGTGGCTGTCGTTCGGCTGCAACGAGGAGGTGTCGGGGCGGGCGGCCAAGGACGCCGTGGCGCTGCTGCGCGAGCGTGGTGTCGAGCCGTGGTTCGTCGTGGACGAGGGCGGGGCGATCGTCCAGGGCGCGCTCCCGGGCGTCGATGCTCCGATGGCGGTGATCGGCGTCTCCGAGAAGGGCACGGTCGACGTCGACCTCGTCGCCCGCGGAGACGGCGGTCACGCGTCCGCGCCCCGCCGGATGGGCGCGACCGCCCGGCTCGCCCGAGCCATCCTGCGCCTCGAGCGCAAGCCGTTCCCCAGCCACCTGCCGGACGCCACCGTCGACATGCTCGAGCGCGCCGGCGCCCACGCCCGTATGCCGTACGCCGCGGTCTTCGGCAACGCGCGCCGCCTGCGTCCGCTGCTCTCGCGGGTGCTGCCGCGGCTCGGGCACGAGACCGCAGCCCTGACGCGCACGACGGTCGCGGTGACGCAGCTGAGCGGGTCACCGGGGGCCAACGTCATCGCTGCCACCGCGCGGGCCCACGTCAACATGCGCGTCATGGTGGGCGAGACGGTGGACGGGGCCGTCGAGCGGATCCGGCGGACGGTCGGCGACGACCACGTCGAGGTCTCGCTCGTCAGCGGAGACGAACCCAGCCCGGTGTCGCCGACGGACGACACGGCGTACGCCCTCCTCGAGGCGACGGTGGCCGACGTCTTCCCGGGCACGGTCGCGGTGCCCTACGTGATGCTCGCGGCGACGGACTCACGCCACTTCCACCGCGTGTGGCCGCGCGTCTACCGGTTCACGCCGTTCCGGATGAGCGATGCTCAGCGGGCGTCGATCCACGGCGTCGACGAGCGCATCGGCGTGCGTGACCTCCTCGACGGGGTCGCGTGGTACCGCCGCCTCATCGAGCAGCTCTGATCCTCGAAGTACCTGAGCGAGAACAGGATCCGCATGTCCGACAACACGGTCGTCTCCGACGCCGCACGGGCCGTCGCCCGCAGCCCGATCACCAAGGTGGTCGGGTTCCTCATCTGCGTCGAGCTCGCGAGCGGGGTGCTCCAGGGCTACTACACGCCGATCTTCACGGACATCGCGCGGCACCTGTCGATCAAGGACGCCGACGTCAACTGGTTCGAGGCGGCGCAGCTGATCGTGTCGGCGCTCGTCGTGCCCCTGCTCGCGCGGCTCGGTGACCTCCTCGGGCACCGCAAGGTGCTGCTCCTGTCGACGGTCGTGACGGCGGTGGCGTCGTGGGGAGTGGCCTTCGCGCCGAGCTTCGGGACCTTCCTCGTCGCGTGGGCGATCCAGGGCTTCTACGTCGTGTGGCTGCCGATGGAGGTCGCGATCATCCACCGGCGCACCGGGGGAGCCGAGAGCCGGGTGCGGGGTGCGGCCGGGCTGCTCGTCGCAGGCCTGGAGCTGGGGGTCATCGCCGGCGCGCTCACCAGCGGTGCGCTGTCCGAGTCCCTCGGCATGACAGGGCTGCTCGCGCTCCCGGCGGTCGTCGTCACACTGGCACTCGTCGCGATCTGGTTCGGTGTCGAGGAGTCACCGGCGTTGGGCACCGGCGGGGCCGACTGGCGTGGTTTCGGGCTGATCACGCTGGCACTGGGTCTCGTCATGGGCGGTCTCGTCATGCTGCGGGTCGTGGGGCCGGGCAGCCCCTGGCCATGGCTCGTCGTGCTGCTGGGCTTCGCCGCCCTCGTGCCGTTCGCGCGCGCCGAGCTCGCGCACCCCGAGCCGCTCGTCGACCTGCGCATCCTCTCCGCCCGCGGGCAGTGGCCGGTGCAGGCGACCGCGTTCCTCTTCGGCGTCTCGGTGCTGGGGGCGCAGATCCCGTTGTCCACGTTCGCCCGCACCGACCCCGCGGTCACGGGTTACGGTCTCGGCGCGAGCGCGGGTCGCGTCTCGATCATCATCGGCGGCTACGTGCTGTCCCTCGCCGTCGGCGCGCTGCTGCTGCACGTGCTGGGTCGCCGGGTCGGCACCCGCATCGCGATGGTCGTCGCCGCGCTGCTGGTGGCGGTCGGCTACCTGCTCTTCCTGCCCTTCCACGACACGCTCGCGCAGACCCTGACGAACATGGTGGTCGCCGGCCTCGGCTCGGGAGCGCTCGTGGCGGGACTTCCCACGGCTGCTGCCGCACAGGCGCCCCCGACGCACACGGGCCTGGCGACGGGCATGACGAACACGACGAAGACCATCGGCGGCGCCTTCGCGTCGAGCGTCTTCGCCATCGCCCTGGCGTCGGCCGGGTCGGTGGACGCAGAGGCGACGGCGCACGCGTCGCTCTCGGGCTACCTGACGGTCTGGGCGATCTGCGGGGTCACCGCGCTCGCAGCAGCCGTCTTCCTCCTCGTCGTGCACGCCTCGCAACGACCACTTCGCGCCTGACAGGTCACGCATGGCGCGGGGAGTGGTGTGATGGGGTCATGCAGATGCCGAAGCACAGCTACGAGGCCAAGGCACACTTCCGGTCCCTCGTGAACGACGCTCCCGGTGTCGAGGTGAAGCCGATGTTCGGCAGCCTCGGTGCCTTCGTCAACGGCAACATGTTCGCAGGGCTCTTCGGCGAGGACGTCGGTGTCAAGCTCGACCCCGCCGGGCTCGACGAGCTGCGGGCGCTCCCCGGGAGCGGCCCCTTCGGCCCGGAGGGACGACCGATGGGCGGCTACCTGTCGCTGCCGACCGACCTCGACGACGCCGCCCGCACCACGTGGGTCGACCGGGCGCGTGACCACGTCGCCACGTTGCCGCCCAAGGTCAAGAAGCCGAAGAAGTAGGCACCGTGTCGTCACTGGACGAGGAGGCGGCCCGCGACGAGCTGCGCGCGCTCGTCGGGGACGACGGCTCCGTCGAGCTGCGACAGATGTTCGGCACGCTCGCCGCGCTCGTCGACGGACACGTGTTCGCGGTCGCCATGGGTGACCGCATCGGGGTGAAGCTGGGCCACGACGCGCTGGCCGAGCTCGACGCGGTGCCCGGGTCGGGAGTGCTCACGATGGGCACCCGCCGGATGAAGGCATACCGGAGCCTCCCGCCGGGGATGCCCGAAGCAGAACGTCGAGCATGGCTCGCCCGCGCGCGGGACCAGGTGGCGAGCCGGCACCGCTGACGAGGTGCGCGCTGGCACACGAGCGTGGGCGAAAACCACTGGCGCACAGACCTGCCGAGCCGTCACTCTGGTCAGGCACGGGGTGGGCAAGCAGCCGCGGTGGCGTGCCACCTGCGGTCCTGCGCGTCGGACCCGCCCACGGATGCAGCGCTCTGTCCAAGCGCCCACTCCAGGTAACGGTGCCCAGCACCAGGGGTTCGAATCCCCAGGGCGTCGTCGCCCGTGAGAAGTCGTGTGCCGCCCTGCGGACCGGACCCGTGTCGTTCACGTCACGGCGCCCGGTCCCCGCGACGCACGTCGCACGGTCGGCGACGCTCACCAGCAGATCCGCCACTGATGTGTCCCGCCGAGCTGACCCCCGAAGGAGGCCGCCCCGAATGTCGATGTCCCTGACGAAGTTCACGATCGAGCCGCGTCACTGCGCGCTGCGCTACCGACACGGCGTCCTCGAGCAGGTGCTGCCCGCGGGCCGCCACCGTCGGCTGCGTGGTCAGCGTCTCGTGGTGCTCGACCTGCGGCAGCGGCTGCTCCAGCTGGCGCCCCAGGAGGTGCTCACCTCGGACGGGGTGTCGGTGCGCGTCAGCGCGGTGGTGCGCTGGTCGGTCGGCGACCCGGTCGCCTTCGCCGAGGTGTCCGACGACCCGGCCGCGACGGTGTACCTCGCGGCGCAGGTCGCCCTGCGCGACGCGCTCGCGACGCTGACCGCCGACGGGGTGGTCGGCCGCGGGGCTGCGCTGCCGGCTGCCTCCATCACCGCGGCGACCGCCGAGGTGTCCCGCCGGGTCGGCGCCGACGTGGCGGAGGTCGTCGTCAAGGACGTCATCGTGCCGGTCGAGCTGCGGGCTGCCGCGGCCGAGCTGGCGACCGCGCGGCGTCGTGGCGAGGCGCAGCTCGAGGCAGCCCGGGCGGAGACGGCTGCCCTGCGTTCGCTCGCCAACGGTGCCAAGCTGCTCGACGCCCACCCGGCTCTCGCGCGGCTGCGGCTCGTGCAGTCGGCCCCGCCCGGCACGCGCATCGTCCTGGGTGTGCCGGACACGTCCGCCCCGGCCGACGGCGACTGAGCCACGGCCATCCCAACCGAACGGGGAGTGGTCCGGGTATGCGTGAACGGGCGCGTGCGCTCCCGACCGGTTCGTGCGGTCGGGAGCGCGGCCCGGCCCGGTGGGGTGGGGGCGAGACGCGGCGACGGGTCAGAAGGGCGGAGGATCGTCGTCGACCGATGGGCGGCGTGAGCGGCTCGCGTCGCGTGGCGGGTCGAGTCCGTCGCGCCAGTTCTTGGGGTAGGTGGTGTAACAGGCCCCGGTGAGGGTGGTCCACTGCAAGCCGCCGTCAGGGGTCGGGGTGCTGGTCCAGACCTGGTGGGTCTTGAGGTTGTGGTGCCGACGTTCCTTGGCGTAGACGTTGCTCACCGACGTCTCCCCGGCCGGCCACGGGGTCTCGTGGTCGAGGTCGCAGCGGGTGGCCGGGGTGGTGCAGTCGGGGCCGCGGCAGGTGCCGTCGACGGCGCGGACGTGCTCGACCATCGCCGTGGTGGGCCGGTAGGCCTTCGTGGGGCGGGTGATCGCGTGGCCGTCGCGCAGGTCGACCGGCAGGGTCTGCCACACCGAGCCGGGGCGGGTCATGAGCTCGCGGGCATGGGCGGCGGTGACCCAACCGTGCCCGGGCAGCTCGCACGCGGCGTCGCTCTGCCCGGTGGCGACCTCGAACGGCACGACCAGCCACACCCGCGCCGCCGCGTCACCGGTGAACGGCGCCGGCAGACCGGCCGGACCCGCGGCGCCCCCATCGGCGGCGGCCTCGCCCGTGGCCGTGGTCGGGGCGACGCCGAACGGGCCGGCGTCGCCCGAGGTCAGCGCGTTGCGAAGCAGGGCTGCGGTGGCCAGGTCGCAGCGCAGCTGGTCCAGCGTCCGCGGGTCGCCTGATCCGCGGAGCCCCCGGGCGGTGGTGTCGAGCCGGTCCATGATCGCCGCGATGGTGCCCGCGTCAGCCGTCACGGTCAGGGAGCCCATGCCGTCCTCCACCATCCGCCCGAACACCCCGCGCCGCGCCCTGGCCTGCGCGTGCCGCTCCTCGGCACCCCGGTTGTCGACCGAGGCGACCGCCCGCCGCAACCGGGCTGTGAACGTCCGCTGCCCCACCGGCCGCCGATCCCGCGACGGGGCGAGCACAACCTCCGCCACCGCCGCGACGTCCGCATCCGGCAGCTGGACCGTCTCGCACGCGACCTGCACCGCCCGGTAGAGCGACGTGCCACCCTCACGCAGCGCCGCCAGCAGACGCCGGTGCCGCCGCGGCGCTGTCGCGAGCGTCAACCGCCGCCCCACCTCTCCGGCCCCGACCCCGGTCGCGAGCGCGATCTCCTCCGCGACGACCCGCACCGGCGACACCAGCGCCGCAGCCCGCCGCGAGGACCCCGCCGGCAAGGCTTGGATCTGCTGCTCGGCGATGGTGTGCAACGCCGCGTACGCAGCCATCAGGTCCGCCTCCACCCGCGCCTTCGCGGCCTTGAGCGCCTCGACCCGCGCCATCACCCGCTCACTCGCCCGCAGCAGCGTCTCGGTCACTTCGACCGACCGGGCCCGCTCGTCGACCAGCACCCGCCCGCACCGGTGACCCGTGGCCGCCGGCTCGTACTCGACGTCACGAAGCCAGGACCAGAGGGACCGCGGTGCTGCGACGTACGGCATACGGCCACCTCCCCTGTCTGCTCGTTGCCCTACCTCCAGTAGAACAAATGTTCTGCATATCTGCTTAGG
>JYOE01000021.1 GCA_000955875.1 Terrabacter sp. 28 | reverse complement strand
GATCCCCCCATAGCTGATCCCCTTGCAGCCATGGTGCGCGGGCTCGCGTTGGCTGGGAGCAGATTGAGAGCGAAGGGTGACCCCTAGTTTTTGGGCACTCGTTTTCCGGACGAGATCGCGAATCACGTGGTAGCGCAGCTGAACTCGCGCGGCATAAGGGGACGAAGTGGGCGATCCGGACAGGCTGAAGGGCCCTCGCCTGGACGAGGACCCTTCGGCCTTACTGGTGCGGCTGGCGCACGCCCGGCTTGGTCTCGCTACTTGACCACGGTCAGGTTCGTCACCGCCGGGGTTGGAGCCAGGTGGTCGGCGTCGCCACCCCACGTGGCAGTCACTCTCCAACTCCCCTCCTTGCCGGGTGCCTTCGTCGTCACGGTCCATGTCCCGTTAGCGGCAACGGTGGCGGAGGCGGTGAGCGCTCGCTGGCCTGTCGCCGAGACGGTGATGGTGATCCGTGCTCCGGAGTGGGTCGGCGCGAGCGTCCCGCTGTAGGTGACGTTCCGGCCACGGCTCACCGTCGACGGGTTGGGTGCGTTGAGGCTGAGCACTGCCCGCACCTGGACCCTCTGGGCGGCGCTGGACGACGCCTGGAACGACGCGTCACCTGGGAAGACGGCGCGGTAGTCGACGGTCGCGGTCGGGCTCACTCCGGTCACGCTGTACCTGCCGTCCAGACCGGTGACTGCCGACTTGCCCGTCACACCGACCCACGTGCTCGAACCGAGCGCCCGGGACTGCACCGCGACGGTCCTGCCCGAGATGGGGCCACCGGCGCTGGTCAGCACGCCCGAGAGCGTGGTCGTCCCGGTTGGTCCGAACGTCACGATCGCCGGCGACGGCGTTCCCAGGGTGAGGCCCGTGGTGGGCAGTCCGATCGTGAAGTTGGCACTCACGACGTCTCCGATGTTTCCGGCGGTGTCGATAGCCCGGGCCTTCAGCGTGAGGGTGCGGGGGACCGAAACCGGCCCGGTGTACTTCGTGCCAGCCGCCGTCGGGGTCGAGCCGTCGGTCGTGTAGTAGATCGAGGCGTTGGCGTCGTTGCTGGTGATGGTGACCGACTGGGCGGCCGCGAAGGTGCCACCGTTGGGGTTCATCGTCACCGTCGGCGCGATCGTGTCGATCAGGTACGTCTCCGTCACCACGGGCGAGCTGATGCCGTTGGCGATCGCCACGAACTTCAGCACCGTGGTCCCCTCGTTCGCGATCGTGATCGGCCCGGCGTACTGCGTGCTCGCAGCCGTCGGCGTGCTGCCGTCAGTGGTGTAGAAGATCGGCGCCGCCGCGTCGGTGCTGCTCAGCGTCACCTGCTGCGCCGTGGTGTAGGTGCCGCCCACCGGCGACGCCGTCGCCTGCAGTGCGGCGATCTTGCCCTGAACGACGAACTGGTCGGTCTGACCAACGACCGTCGGCGTCGTGAGCGCAGCCCCGGACGCGTCCGTCACCTGCTCGATGCGGAACGTGTTCCTCCCGTACGGGCTTCCGGTGACGGTGTGTGGTGTGGCCCCGTCGCCGACGTAGCCTGCCGGGGCGTCGGTCCCGGTCCACCGGAGGAACGGCCCGACGGGCGCTCGCAGCACCTGTGAGAAGTCGCACGGCGCCGCGAGGCAGCCGCTGTCGTCGGTGCTGCTGATGACGCCAGCCGCGTCCGCGGTCAGCTCCAGCTCGCCATAGGGGTGGAGGACCTTGTACGTCGCGCCGGGCACCAGGTTGTCCGCGCGGACCCGAATCCTCGAGAACGCGATCTGCTGGTTCGGCTGGACGTCCAGGGTCGCGAACGCCGCCTCGGTGGCGAGTGTCAGCCGGGCCCTTCCGGCTCCGACCGCGAAGTCGGCACCGCCAGACCACCAGAACGACTCGTCGGGGAAGTTGTCCGGGAACGAGAGCGGTGCGGCCGGGTCGGGAAGGTCGCCGACGACCGGACACAGCGGGTCGTCGAGACACAGCTGCAGCTTGACGGGCGGCAGGGTGCTCGAACCGTAATCCTCGAACCAGGCCGGATAGCCGTTCGTGGGGCTCACCGGCCCGACGGCCTTGAGGTTGTGGATGTCGTAGACGAACGTCGCCACCGGGCCGAGGGCGCCGAGGGCGTCCACGGCAGCAGTCTTGACCGTCGTCGGGCGGCCCACCTGCACGGCTGCGCCGAAGCTGGTAGTCGTGCCGAGCGGGTTGCCGGACGCGTCGAGCTTGGGCGTCGTCCCGTCCGTCGTGTACCAGACGGCGGAACCCGTGCTGCTCGTCAAGGTGACCGCCTGCAGGCCCTGGAACGGTCCGTTCGCCGGGTCAGGAGAGGCCGAGACAGTGGGCAAGGTGCCCGAGACCGCGTACTCCTCGGTGTAGATCTGCGAGGTGCTGTGGCTGGTCAGGTCGACGGCCATGAACTTCAGAGTGGTCCGACCCTCGGCCACGTGCACGAGCGCCTTGGCGTTGACGTCACCGGTCGCAGGCACGAACTCCTGGCCGTTGGTCACGACGCCCGTCGCCGGGTCGACGGCCGGGTTGCTCCCGTCGGTCGTCCACACGATCTTGGCCTCGGCAGGGAACGACGCCTGGATCGCGACGTCCTGCGGCTTCGAGTAGAGCGCTCCGCCGGGCGATGCGGTGGCCCGCAGTTGGGCCAACCGGCCCTGGACGGTGAACAGGTCGGTCTCGACCCGGTCGATGCCGGGGCCACCGATGTTCGGCCCGTCGACGCGGAAGAAGTTCGTCCCGTGCGGGCTGCCGACGACTTGGTGCTCGACGAGCGGGTTGCCGACATAGCCGACGGGTGCCGCGGGAGCGACGGAAGGGTCCCACCGCAGGAACGGTCCGATGCGTCCGTCAAGCGACTCCTTCCAGGTGCAGGGGGCGGCCAGGCACCCGACGTCCTCGGTGCTACGGGCACGGCCCCTGTCGTCCGCGGTTACGACGTCGACGCCGTAGGGCGATGTCACCGTGTACTTCGCACCCGGGACCACGTCGTCCAGCCGAATGCGCAGGCGGGCGAACGAGATCTGCTCGCCAGGCACGACCGTGCCGGCTCCGCCGAACGCGGCCTCCTGGGCGAGGACGAGCAGGCTGCTCGGACCGCCAGGGACGGCGATGGCCGCTTCACCCGACCACCAGAACGACTCGTCGGGGAAGTTGTCCGGGTAGGACAGCGGCTTGCTCGGGTCGGGCAGGTCACCGACGACCGGGCACAGCGGGTCGTCGAGGCACAGCTCGAGCCGGTTCGGCGCGAGGGAGCTGCTCGTGCCGCCCTTGTCGCCATACCAGAACGGGTAGCCCGTGGCGGCGTCGACCGGGCCGACCGACCCGAGCGCGCCCGGCGGACGGTTCGCGGGGATGTCGACGAGGTACGACTCCGTCTTGACGGTGGACTGGCCCGCGGCGCCGGCAACGACGAACTTCAAGGTCGTGTCACCGGTCAGGTGGATCGGGTCGTTGGTGTAGAGCGTGCCGTTGTCGGCTCCCGTCACCGCACCCGTCGAGCTGCGGCGCACGACGGGATCGAGGCCGGCAGTGTTGTAGAAGATCTGCGCCTCCGGGTCGGTGGCACTGAGGCGCACGTCGACGGCCGTCGTGTACGACCCGCCGGCCGGTGACGCCGACACGTCGGGCGCGCTGATGACGTAGTCACGACTCACCACAGGGGAGACGTTGCCGGCCGCGTCGACGGCGATTGCCTTGACGAACGTGTGGGCGCCGTCAGCGTTGCCGTTCAGTGGCACGGGGCCGGTGTACAGGGTGCTGGACGGCGTCGGGTCCGCAGGCGCAGCACCTGTGCCGATCGTGTAGTGAATCTTGGCTGCCGCGTCCTTGGCATCCGTGGCTGCCATGGTGGCGAGCTGCGCGGACGCGTAGGTGCCGCTTGCCGGGTCGACTGTGACGCTCGGCGCCACGTCGTCGATGACGTACGTGAAGGCGCTGGGCGCCGAAGGCTGGCCCGTGACCGGGTCGGTGACAGCAACCCCACCGACGGCGTTGACCGCCTTGATCGTCGTGTCAGCGGTCACCGCGATGGGCGCTGAGTAGGCGGAGGCGCTACCGACGACGTTGCCGGAAGCGTCCGTCGGGGAACTGCCGTCCGTCGTGTAGCGGATCGTGGCGCCGGGCTCCGAGGCCTGGAGCACGACCGACTGGGCGGTGTTGTAAGAGCCGGGTGCAGGGGTGGCGAGGACTCGAGGGCGTGCGATCTTGCCCTGCACGGCGAAGGTCTCGGCGTGCGTGATGGTCTGTGGCGTCGCGAGGTCCGTGCGGACGACGTCGACGAAGTTGCGCCCGATGGGGCTGCCGACGACCTTGTGCTCCGAGAGGCCGTCACCGATGAAGCCCTGCGGAGCGGCAGGGGCGACCGACGGGTCCCACTTGAGGAACGCGTCGCCCACGCCGCCGTCACCGGAGTCCGCCAATTCGCTGAAGGCGCCGCACGGCACCGTCAGGCAGCCGATGTCCTGCGTGAAGTTGATCTCCTTGCCGGCATCGCTCACGGCCGCGACGGTGAACGTCTTCGAGCCATAGGGGTAGTCGACACGGTAGGTGCCCGCGGACGGTACGTCGAGTCGGATCCTGATGCGGTTGAAGGCGATCTCCTGACCAGGCCCGTCGGCGGCGAACGCGGCCTCGGTGGCCATCTCGACCAGACCGGGCGTGTTGCCGCCCAGGGTGGCAGTTGCGTTGAACCAGAACGCCTCGCCCCCCGGTGGCACGAGGCCCGCCGAGGTGCCGAGGCACGAAGGGTCGTCGAGGCAGAGGTCGAGCCGGTCGGATCCGGCGGCGACCCACAGGGGGAATCCCGTGGAGCTGTCGACCGGGCCGACAGAGAGTGTTGCTGCTCCCGCGGGTGGGGCGGCGACCCCGATCAGCGGCAGGGCGAGGGCCAGTGCAGCGACCGTGAGCCGCTTGGCGTTTCCCCTCCACCCAGCCTTTCGTGTGGCTTGGCCGTTCATGTGGCGCTCCTTCTCCGGGCCGCGTGCAGCGGGCATACGAGTCAGAGCAGCAGGTTGGGTGCCATCGGTTGGGGAAACCTTGAGAGTGAGCAGACCCTCTCTTTACCGTTCCTTGCGCTCTGCAAGCCCGAGACGCCCTGGCTCCGGGAACGCGAAGGCCGGCCACTGGTGGAACCAGTGACCGGCCGTTCGGGAGATTCGGGGCTCAGGCGACGACGCCGAAACCGCCCGTCCACGAGATCTTCTCGCCGGCGGCGAGGCTGATCTGCAGGAAGCCCAGGGCCTCGAGCTCGCGGGCGCGCGCCAGCGAGCCGGCGTCGACGGCCTTGAGTCCACCGGCTGCGATGGCGCCGACGAGCTCGGACTTCGCGTCGGCGTCGTCACCGGCGAGGAGCACCGTCGTCGTGTTCGGTCCGACGGTGCCGGCGGCCAGGGTGCCGGCGAACGTGGTGTTGAACGCCTTGACGACCTTCGACTCGGGCAGCTGCTTGGCGATCTCGGCCGCGGCCGAGCCGTCGGCCGGGACGACGAGCGAGTCGAACGTCTCGAAGTTCACCGGGTTGGTGATGTCGACGACGACCTTGCCGGCGAGGCTGTCGCGACGCTCGGCGACGATCGACGGTACGGCGCCGTAGGGGACCGCGAGCACGACGATGTCGCCGTTGACCGCGGTGGCGGCGTCGGATTCGCCGAGCAGCTGCACGGAGTGCCCGCCCTTGCCGAAGACGCCCGCGATGGCCTGCCCCATGTTGCCGGTTCCGATGATGCTGATGCGTGCCACGGTGTCCTCCACAGACTGAGTAGTTGGTTGATGCTTCAATCAATATGACAGAGATTGGTTGACGTGTCAACCAATGCGGCGCCGTGCCGTCCGGCAGGGAGGGGTGTCGAAGTCTCCGCGAGTCTGGGAGCCTCGGGAGTGGTAGGTCCGCACGGTCAGGCAGCTCGCTCCCCACCGATCCCACCGCACACCAGGAGGACGCATGTCCACGTACGAGGTCGGCTACTTCGTCGGCAGCCTGTCATCGACGTCGCTGAACCGGACCCTGAGCAAGGCGCTCATCCGGCTCGCACCGAAAGACCTGAGCTTCACCGAGATCCCGATCGGCAACCTGCCGCTCTACAGCCCCGACTTCGACTCGGACTACCCGGCGGAGCCGAAGGCGCTCAAGGAGGCCATCGCCCGCTCTCAGGCCGTCCTGTTCGTCACGCCGGAGTACAACCGCTCCATCCCCGGCGCGCTCAAGAACGCGATCGACTGGGCCTCGCGGCCCTGGGGTCAGAACTCGTTCGACCACATCCCGGCGGCGGTGATCGGCGCCTCTCCCGGCCAGATCGGCACGGCGCTGGCCCAGCAGAGCCTGCGCGGGGTGCTCAGCTTCTGCAACGCCCGGCAGATGACCGCCCCCGAGGCGTACGTGACCCTGCGGCCGGGTCTGGTCACCGACGACGGGGAGGTCACCGACGAGTCGACGGCCGACTTCCTGTCCGGCTTCATGCAGGAGTTCCGCGACCACGTCGAGCGGGTCCTCACGGTGCTCCCGCGCCCGTGACGGTTCGCGAACCTCGAACCGGCCGGCATTGCCTGCAGGTGGTGCCGGCCCGATGATGGGAGGGCGAAGGGAGTCGCAGAGGGACGAGGAGGTCCGGTCATGACCGTCGAGCTGCACCCACTCGATCGGGAGGCTCCGTCCCTGGAGTCGATGACGGTCCGCGAGCTCATCGCGGAGCTGGCCCGGCTGCAGGACATGGTCGACCGCGACGCGGCGTCGAACGGCTACCGCCCGATCCCCGGTCAGACGCACCGGCGGGCCGAGCTGCAGCGTCGCGAGCGCCGCATCACGCGCGAGCTCGACCGGCGGTACGCCGCCGGGATCGCAGGGACGGGCCCGTAGCGCGGGGACCTGGCGCCGGCACGGTTCGACAAGCCGTTGCCGCCGTGACGCGAGTGGAGAAGTGTGGGGCCATGATCTCCGCGCTGCGCAAGGGACGGGTCGACAGGTTGCGCATCGTGGTGGCGTGCGCTCGTTCGCTCGACGACGTGCCCCACGACGTCTACCTGCTCGACCTGCTCCCCACCACGGAGGCGGTGGCGGACAGTCGCTTCGACGAGGTGCCCTACCTCGAGTGCCTGGAGCCGGTGCTGGGCGGGGCGAGCGACGCGCTGCCCTGGGTCGTCGAGGTGTCGCGTACGCACCGGGCCGACCGTGACAGCCTGGGGCAGGCGCAGCTGTCGGTGCTTCTCGCCGTGGGCAGTCCGCCGGCCGACGGCACGCCCGCACGCGACCTGACCCCCCTCGTGGCAGAGGCGTTCTCGCGCATGGTCGGCCGGTTCGCGCCCGACGCGCCGGCTCCCGACCGCGCCGACGCGCTGAGTGCCGCGACGTCGGCCGTCGCCCACGCCTACTCCGACGTCGACCCGGAGGCCCTGTCGCTCACCGACGAGGAGCACCATGCGGCCGAGGGCTGCTGGACGGTAGGGCTCGCCGTTCCCGGGGCGACCCGCTTCCGAGTGCAGCTCGGTCTGGCTTCGGGCCTTCCGGCGTCCACGCACGTCCACCGGGCGGCGATGGCGGAGGTCGTCGACTCCGTGGGCTCGTAGATGTTCGCATAGCGAACGCTTGTGCAGAATGCGAACACTCTGCTACGGTCGGCTCCACGCAGACGAGGAGGTCGACATGAGCGAGACGGTGATCGAGGGTCGCGAGGCCGGTGAGGCGGTGCCCGACCGCGACTCCCAGGCGGCGGTCAGCGCCGAGATCGCGGCCGCGCAGGCCGACGACGAGTCGCAGGGGATCGCCCGCATCCAGCCGCGCCTCGACTTCCCCGCCTACCGCAGCGCCGCGCTGCGCCACCCGACGAAGGAACCGCGGCACGCGGACCCCGAGGGCATCGAGCTCGTGGCGCCGGTCTTCGGGCATCGTGACGTCGACCCGCTCGAGGCCGACCTCACCATCCAGCGCGGGGGCGAGCCGATCGGCGAGCGCATCCGCATCGCGGGCCGGGTGCTCGACGGTGACGGCCGCCCCGTCCGCGGTCAGCTCGTCGAGGTGTGGCAGGCCAACGCGGCCGGCCGCTACATCCACAAGCGCGACCAGCACCCCGCGCCGGTCGACCCGAACTTCACCGGCGTGGGCCGTGCCATCACCGGCGACGACGGCTCCTACTCGTTCGTCACGATCAAGCCCGGCCCCTACCCGTGGCGCAACCACCGCAACGCCTGGCGGCCGGCACACGTGCACTTCTCGCTCTTCGGCACCGAGTTCACCCAGCGACTCGTCACGCAGATGTACTTCCCGGGCGACCCCCTCTTCGCGCTCGACCCGATCTACCAGGCCATCACCAGTCAGCAGGCGCGCGACCGGCTCGTGGCCACGTACGACCACGACACCTCGGAGCACGAGTGGCTGCTCGGCTACCGCTGGGACATCGTCCTGACCGGCACCCACGCGACCCCCATGGAGGAGGGCGAGCATGTCTGAGACACCGGCGAACTCGCGGTATGCCGCCGCGGCCGGCCTGGCACCCACGCCGGGCCAGACGGTCGGGCCCTTCTACCACTACGCCCTGCCCTTCGCGGACGGCGAGCACCTCGTTCCCGCAGGCACGCCGGGGTCGGTGCGGCTGCACGGCACCGTCACCGACGGCCACGGCGCACCGGTGCCCGACGCGCTCCTCGAGATCTGGCAGCCCGACGCCGACGGCCGCGTCGTGCGCGAGCCGGGCTCGCTGCGCCGCGACCCCGGCGTGTTCACCGGCTTCGGCCGCACCCAGACGTGGCGCGATGGCGGCTACTCGTTCACCACGGTCGAGCCGGGAGCCACCTCCGCGGGCTCCGCGCCGTTCATCGCGATGACGGTGTTCGCCCGAGGGCTGCTCAACCGACTCTTCACGCGCGTCTACCTCCCCGAGCCGGCAGCGGCCCTGGAGTCGGACGCCCTCCTCTCCTCGCTCGACCAGGCCGACCGCGACACCCTCGTGGCGGTCCGGGAGGGCGACGGGTCGCTGCGCTTCGACGTGCGGCTGCAGGGAGAGCGCGAGACCGTCTTCCTGCGCTACCCGAGGCACGAGGTGTGAGCGGGCTGCTCGAGCCCGGCGCCCCTCGCGCCGCCGGCCTCACCGACGACCGGGCCGTGCTCCAGGCGATGCTCGACGTCGAGTCGGCGTGGGTGCGCGTCCAGCGACAACTCGGCCTCGTCGACGACGACGTGGTGGCGGTCGTGGCCGACGCCTGCGACGCTGCGGGCCACGACGTCGAGGGCATCGGAACTGCTGCCGAGGGTGGCGGCAACCCCGTCATCCCGATGCTCGCCTCGCTGCGCGAGCGCGTGGGCGACGCCGCAGCCGCGGTGCACCGCGGGCTCACGAGCCAGGACGTCGTCGACAGCGCACTCATGCTTCTCGTCGCCCGGGCGGCCGAGCAGCTGTCCCAGCACCTGGCAGACGCCGCCGACGCCGCGGCGCGCCTCGCGGTCGAGCACCGCGACACCGTGCAGGTCGCGCGCACGCTCGCACAGCCTGCCCTGCCGACCACCTTCGGGCTCAAGGCCGCCGGCTGGCTCGGTGCGCTCGACGACGTCGCCGACGAGCTCGCCGGTCTCCGGCGCACGCTGCCGGTCCAGTGCGGCGGCGCGGCCGGAACGCTTGCCGCGGTCGAGGCTCTCGTGCCCGGCCGTTCGGCCGAGGCGGCTGGGCTGCTGGCCGACGAGCTCGGCCTCGCCGACCCCGGGAGGCCGTGGCACACCGACCGCGGTCCGATGACCCGGGTGGGCGACTGCCTCGTGCGCGCCGCCGATGCCATGGGCAAGGTGGCCATCGACGTGGTCACGCTGTCGCGCGCCGAGATCGCCGAGGTGCACGAGCCGTCCGACGACGGGCGCGGCGGCTCCTCCACGCTGCCGCAGAAGCGAAACCCCGTGCTCTCGGTGCTCGTGCGGTCGGTCGCCATCGAGGCACCCCACCTCGGGGCGACGCTCCACAGCGCGGCCGGCCTCGCGGTCGACGAGCGGCCCGACGGCGCCTGGCACGCCGAGTGGGGAGCGTTGCTGCGCCTGCTCCGCCGCGTCGTCGTCGCGGCCTCCCAGACCCGAGAGCTGCTCACCGGCCTCGAGGTCGATGCCGACGCCATGCGGCGCAACGCCGACGCGGTCGGCCCGGCCCTTGTCGCCGAGAGGCTCCTGCGCGAGGTCGCGCGACTGCCCGGCGGTGCCTCCGCCGTCAGCGCTCTCCGGCCCGCCCTCGTCGGCGGCGCGCGGGCGAAGCACCTGATGCCGATCCTGCGGGCCTACCTGCCCGAGCAGGTGCTGTCCGACGACGCCGTCGCCGACCTTCTCGACCCCGCCCGCTACGTCGGCGCCGCCGGCGACCTCGTCGACCGTGCCGTCGCGCGGCACCTGCGCGACGACCGCACGACCACCCTCAGCACCGACCACGGGGGAGCCCAATGACCATCCCGACCATCCCGATCGCCCTGACCCAGCTGCGCCGGCCCGAGCGGCCGGCGGGCCTCCTCGTCGTCGGACCCTCGCTCGGCACCGCCGTTGCGCCGCTCTGGGCGGCCTGCGTCGCCGAGCTGCCCGACGACCTCGCCGTCGTCGGCTGGGACCTGCCCGGCCACGGCGCCAGCCCCGCGCACGACCAGCCCTTCAGCGTGCAGGACCTCGCCAACGCCGTCGCCGATGCGACCGAGGACGTCCGCGCCACGGCCCGGCGACCCATCGCGTATGCCGGCGTGTCCCTCGGAGGCGCCGTCGCCCTCGCCCTCGCGATCGACCACGCCGACGCCTTTGCGGGGGTCGTGAGCATCGCCTCGGGCGCGAAGATCGGTGAGGCCGACAGTTGGCACGAGCGCGCCGACCTCGTGCGCCGGGCCGGCACCCCGGTCATGGTCGAGGGCTCGGCGAAGCGGTGGTTCGCGCCGGGATTCATCGAGCGCGAGCCTGCCTGCGCCACCGACCTGCTCACCTCGCTCCAGCACGCCGACAGCGCCAGCTACGCGCGGTGCTGCGAGGCCCTCGCCGCTTTCGACGTGCGCGACGACCTCGAGGGCGTCGCCGTGCCGGTGCTGGCCCTCGCCGGCGAGCTCGACGAGGTTGCCCCGCCGCCGATGTCCGAGCTCGTGGCCGACCGCTCCGGCGGCTCCTGGGGCGTCCTCGCGGGCGCGGCCCACCTGCCTCCGGCCGAGCAGCCGAAGGCGACGGCGCACCGGATCGCGGACTTCCTCGACACGCTGCGGGCAGGAGGCATCGCATGAGTGACGACAGCCGCTCGCGCACGGCGGGCCAGGCGCACGCCGAGGGCATGGCCGTGCGGCGCGAGGTGCTCTCCGACGCGCATGTCGACCGCGCGCAGGCAGGCACCACCCCGTTCACCGAGACCTTCCAGGACCTCATCACCCGCTACGCGTGGGGTGAGATCTGGACCCGTCCGGGCCTCGACCGCCGCACCCGCAGCGCGATCACCCTGACCGCCCTGGTCGCCCGCGACCACTGGGACGAGTTCGCCATGCACGTGCGCGCGGCCCGACGCAACGGGCTCAGCGTCGACGAGATCCAGGAGGTGCTGCTCCAGGCGGCGATCTACCTCGGGGTCCCCTCGGCCAACCACGCGTTCGCCGTCGCCGGGCAGGCGCTCGCCGAGTACGAGAAGGACCCCACCAACGACCGTGACCGCGAGGGCGGTCCAGGAGCAGGAGACCGGTGATGACCACCGCCGCATACGTCTACGACGCCGTCCGCACCCCCTTCGGCCGCTTCGGCGGTCAGCTCGCCGGCACCCGACCCGACGATCTCGCAGCCCATGTCGTCAGGCAGCTCGTGAGCCGCGCGCCGGGCCTGGCCGACGGGGGCTTCGGCGAGCAGGTCGACGAGGTCGTCCTCGGCAACGCCAACGGCGCCGGCGAGGAGAACCGCAACGTGGCGCGCATGGCCACCCTCCTCGCGGGCCTGCCGACGAGCATCCCCGGCTCGACCGTCAACCGCCTGTGCGGGTCGAGCCTCGACGCTGCGATGGTCGCCTCACGCTCGATCGAGACGGGCGACGCCGAGATCGTCATCAGCGGAGGCGTGGAGTCCATGAGCCGGGCTCCCTGGGTGCTTCCCAAGACCGAGAAGCCTTATCCCGCAGGCGATCTCGCGCTGGCCTCGACGACGCTCGGGTGGCGCCTTGTCAACCCGGCGATGCCCGCCGACTGGACCGTCTCGCTCGGTGAGGCGACCGAGCAGCTCCGGGAGAAGTACGGCGTCACCCGCGAGCGGCAGGATGCCTTCGCCGCCCGGTCGCACCGTCTCGCCGACCAGGCCTGGGCCGACGGCTGGTACGACGACCTCGTCGTCCCGGTCCCGGGCGTCGACCTCGCCCGCGACGAGTCGATCCGGCCCGACACGACGGAGGAGCGCCTCGCCGGGCTGCGCACGTCGTTCCGCAAGGAGGGCGGCACCGTCACCGCCGGCAACGCCTCGCCGCTCAACGACGGCGCCTCGGCCGTGCTGCTCGGCAGCGAGGGCGCCCACGACGAGATCGGACTCGACCCGCTTGCTCGAGTCGCCGGGCGCGGCGCGAGCGCCCTCGAACCGCAGTACTTCGGCTACGCGCCCGTCGAGGCGGCCAACGCGGCCCTCGCGCGCGCCGGCATCGGCTGGGGCGACGTCTCCGCCGTCGAGCTCAACGAGGCCTTCGCCGCCCAGTCGCTCGCCTGCCTCGACGCGTGGCCGATCGATCCCGAGATCGTCAACCGGCACGGTGGCGCCATCGCCATCGGCCACCCGCTCGGTGCCTCGGGCGGACGCATCCTCGGCACCCTCGCCCGAGACCTCCAGCGCACCGGGGGCCGCTGGGGCGTGGCCTGCATCTGCATCGGCGTCGGGCAGGGCCTCGCCGTCGTGCTCGAGAACGTCAGCGCAGGAGTCACGTCGTGACCACACGGCATACGCAAGAGCCATCGAACACAAGGGAACTGACATGGTGACCATCACCCAGAGCGCGCTCGACGCGGTCGCCGACATCCCCGACGGCGCAACGGTGCTCATCGGGGGCTTCGGGCCGGCAGGGCAGCCGGTCGAGCTCATCGAGGCCCTCGTCGAGACCGGCACGCGCGACCTCACTGTCGTCAACAACAACGCCGGCAACGGCGACGTCGGCCTCGCCGCCCTCATCGGCGCGGGGCGCGTGCGCAAGGTCATCTGCTCGTTCCCGCGGCAGCACGACAGCCACCAGTTCGACGCGAAGTACCGGGCCGGCGAGATCGAGCTCGAGCTCGTGCCGCAGGGCAACCTCGCCGAGCGCATCCGCGCCGCGGGCGCCGGCATCGGTGCCTTCTTCACGCCCACGGGCTACGGCACGCCGCTCGCCGAGGGCAAGGAGGTGCGCGAGATCGACGGTCGGCACTACGTGCTCGAGCTTCCCATCCGTGCCGACTACGCCCTCGTCAAGGCGCACCGGGCCGACGGCGTCGGCAACCTCACCTACCGCAAGACCGCCCGCAACTTCGGGCCGATCATGGCCGCGGCTGCCACGACGACCATCGTCCAGGTGCACGAGGTGGTCCCGACCGGCGCGATGGACCCCGAAGTGGTCGTCACGCCGGGCATCTACGTCGACCGCGTCGTCGTCGTGCCGACCGCCGCGACCCCCCGACCGGAGGAGGACCAGTGAGCTCCCTGAAGACCCCGTCGACCTTCATCGAGGGCCCGACCCGGCTGGGCAAGGCCGAGCTGGCCGCCCTCGTCGCCGCCGACATCCCCGACGGCGCCTTCGTCAACCTCGGCATCGGCCAGCCCACCCTGGTGTCCAACTACCTCGCCCCCGACAGCGGCGTCACGCTGCACACCGAGAACGGCATGCTCGGCATGGGGCCCGAGGCGCACGGTGACGACGTCGACCCCGACCTCATCAACGCCGGCAAGATCCCGGTGACCGAGCTGCCCGGTGCCTCGTACTTCCACCACGCCGACTCGTTCGCCATGATGCGCGGCGGCCACCTCGACATCTGCGTCCTCGGCGCCTACCAGGTGTCGGCCCGCGGTGACCTCGCCAACTGGCACACGGGCGAGCCCGGCGCGATCCCGGCCGTCGGGGGCGCCATGGATCTCGCCATCGGGGCGAAGGACACCTTCGTGATGATGACCCTGCAGACACGCGAAGGGCAGAGCAAGCTCGTCGAGGCGTGCACCTACCCGCTCACCGGGGTGGGCTGCGTGAGCCGCATCTACACCGACGTGGCGGTCTTCCTCATCGACCGGGACGGTGACCACGGTGGCGGTGGCGACGGCTCGGTCGTCGTGCGGGAGACACACGGGGTCACCTTCGAGGAGCTCGAGGGCCTCGTCCCGGTGCCGCTGCGGCGCCCCTGACAGACCCGGTGGATCACGCTGTGGCTCAGTCGAGCCGGAAGGAGGCACATGTCCGAGTCAGCCGCCGGCGGTGAGATGGTGCGGTCGGTCGCCAAGACGCTCGACGTCATCCGCGCCTTCGACGCAGAGCACCGCGACCTCACCCTGAGCGACGTCGCCCGCCGCACCGGGCAGACCAGGGCCAGCGCGCGGCGCTTCCTGCTCTCGCTCGAGTCGCTGGGCTTCGTGCGCAGCGACGGTCAGCTGTTCTCGCTGACGCCGCGTGTCCTGTCGCTCGGCCACGCCTTCCTGTCGTCGCTCAGGCTGCCCGACGTCGCCGAGCCGCACCTCAAGAACCTCGCGGCGCAGCTGGGCGAGTCGACCTCGGCGTCCGTCTTCGACGGCGACGACATCGTCTACGTCGCACGCGTCCAGGCCCGCCGCATCATGGCCGTCGAGATCCGCGTCGGCACACGGTTCCCCGCCTACGCCACCTCGATGGGTCGCGCGATGCTGGCCTTCGCGCCCGCGAACGCCCTCGAGGCCTACCTGGGTCGGGTGCGTCTCGAGCCCCTGACTCCGCGAACCGTGTCCGACCCGGTGGCTCTGCGTGCCGAGCTGGAACGCGTCCGCGAGCGCGGCTGGGCGGTCGTCGACCAGGAGCTCGAGATCGGCCTGCGCTCGCTGGCCGCACCCGTCTTCAACCCCCGGGGGGAGGCGATCGCCGCCATCAACGTGTCGACGACCAGCGCCTCGTCGGGGCGGTTCGCCGACGACGAGCTCGCCCGGTTGCTCGTCGACACGGCGGGTGCCATCGGCGACGACCTGCGCCTCGCCCGCCCCGAGATGGCCGACGAGCCGCAGCGGTGGGGTTCCCCGCGCCTCGACGGCTGACCGGGCGCACACGCGCCCCCCGTTCGATGTGTTCGGCGGTCCCCAGGTGACCGTCGAACACATCGAACCGGCTGCTCAGGCGTCTGCGGCCAGCTGCGTGAGTCGGGCGATCGCGAGCTCATAGCCCTGCGTGCCACAGCCGACGATGACGCCGTCGACGACGTCGGAGAGGTAGGAGTGCCCGCGGAACGACTCGCGCCGGTGGACGTTGCTGATGTGCACCTCGATGACGGGAGCCGTCACCACGGCCAAGGCGTCGCGGATCGCCACCGACGTGTGCGTGTAGGCCGCGGCGTTGACGACGAGGCCGGCGGTGGAGTGACGCAGCTCCTGGATGGCGTCGACGAGCTCGCCCTCGTGGTTGCTCTGGCGGAAGTCGAGCTCGAACCCGGCCGCTTCGGCCGCGCGCCGGCACCTCTCCCGGACGTCGTCGAGCGTCTCGTGGCCGTAGACCTCCGGTTGGCGCTCACCGAGCAGGTTGAGGTTGGGGCCGTTGAGCACGGCGATGCGCTGGTGTGAGGTCATCTGACGGGTCCTTCGTTCGGGGCGGGTGGGGGAGTGGTGGGCGCTGGGCCGGTCGAGCCGCGGACGACGAGCTGCGTCGGCGCGACGATGTCGGCGGGGGCGTCGTTCTCCTTCCGGGCCTGCTCGCGCACGAGCGCGACGAGCAGGTCGACGGCGGAGCGCCCGGCCTGCTCGGTGCGGTCGCTCAGGGTCGTGAGCGGGGGGTCGCAGAAGTCGGCGCCGAAGATGTCGTCGAAGCCGACGATGCTGACGTCGCCCGGCACGGAGACGCCGCGGGCCTTCATCCGCTTGAGGGCTCCGATGGCCATGAGGTCGTTGTGCGCGATGACGGCCGTGGCGCCGTCGGCCAGTGCGGCCTCGCCGGCGAGCAGGCCGCCCTCGACGGAGGGGTGGTAGGGGCCGAGCCGCCGCACTTTGAGGCCGTGCTTCTTTGCAGCAGAGGAGATTCCGGCCCATCGTTGACGTCCCAGCCATGACTCGGGCGGCCCTGCCAGGAAGGTCGCGCGGCGGTGACCGAGGGCCACGAGGTGCTCGACGATCTGGCGCGTTCCGCCCTGCTGGTCGGGGCTGACGCTCGTCACCCCCGGCACCCGCCGGTTGACGAGGACGACGGGCATCGCCGCGTCGAACTGGAGGACCTTCGCCTCGGGGAGCCGGCTCGAGCCGAGGAGGAAGCCGTCGACGCCGGGGGCGAGCCGCTCGACCATCCGGGCCTCGGCGCGGGCGTTCTCCTCGCTGTCGCCGATGACGAGGATGTGCCCGGTGGCCTCGGCCTGCCGCTCGGCGCCGCGGATGAGCCCGGAGAAGTACGGGTTGGTGATGTCGGGCAGGACGAGGGCGAGGGTGGCCGTGCGTCCGGTGCCCAGGGCGCGAGCGGCCGGGCTCGCGCGGTAGCCGAGACGGGCCGCCACCTGCTGCACGTGCTCCCGGGTCACGACGTTGACGCGGTCGGGGTTCGTCAGCGCGCGCGACACGGTCGAGGCGGCGACCCCGGCCTCGCGGGCCACGTCGGTGATGGTCACGGCGTGAGGGCGTCTCGTGGACGGCATGTGGCAAATTTTGGCAAACGTTTGCCAGTCATTGCAAGCCATCTCTACCGTCGAGACAGCCCACCGACGAACACCGCCGTTCTCGTCAGCACCACGTGCAAGCCCGTCAGGGCGACGAGGTGGCCCGCACAGGAGGATCGACAATGACGCCAGTCCCCAGCCCCGAAGGCCCCGAGTCCGTGGCCGAGCCCACCCCGACCACGCACGAGCCGGCGCGCACCCCGAAGAAGGCGGCCATCGCCGCCTGGGTCGGCAGCGCGCTCGAGTACTACGACTTCGTCATCTACGGGACGGCGGCCTCGCTGATCTTCCCCAAGATCTTCTTCCCCGAGGGCAACACGGCAGCGGCGACCGTCGCCTCCCTCGCGACCTTCGGCGTCGGCTACGTCGCGCGTCCCGTCGGGTCGTTCCTGCTCGGCCACGTGGGGGACAAGCTCGGCCGCAAGAAGGTGCTCATCTTCACGCTCCTGCTCATGGGCGTTTCGACCTTCCTCGTCGGGTGCCTGCCCACCTACCAGAGCGTCGGCATGCTCGCGCCGGTCCTGCTCGTCGTCCTGCGTCTGCTCCAGGGCCTCTCGGCAGCGGGGGAGCAGGCCGGGGCCAACTCCATGTCGTTCGAGCACGCCCCCGACCACCGCCGCGGCTTCTTCACGAGCTGGACGCTGAGCGGCACCCAGGGTGGTCAGGTGCTCGCCCCGGCCGTCTTCCTCCCGCTCGCGGCTCTCCTCCCCGAGGACCAGCTGCTGTCGTGGGGCTGGCGCGTCCCGTTCTTCCTCAGCGCCGTCGTGGTCGTCGTCGGCTTCGTCATCCGCCGCACGCTCGACGAGACCCCGGCCTTCGAGTCGGAGGTCGAGTCGCGGCCGGCCCCGCGCACCCCGCTCTCGGTCCTGCTGCGCGACCACTGGCGTGCGGTGCTGCGCGTGATGTTCGCGGCGTTCGTCGCCATGGTGAACACGCTCTACACCGTCTTCGCCCTGGCCTTCGCGACGAAGGACGCCTACGGCGTCGGCTTCAGCTCCACCTTCATGCTGTGGGTCGCGATCATCTCCAACCTCGTGGCGATCGCCGTGATCCCGTTCTGGGGCAGCGTCTCCGACCGGGTGGGCCGCAAGCCGGTCTTCCTCGGCGGCCTGGCGGGCTCCGCAGTGCTCTCCGCGGCCTACGTCGCCGTCATCGCCAGTGGCAACCAGGCGCTCACCGCGGTCGTCGGCGTCCTGCTCGCCGGCATCGTCTACAGCGCGACGAACGCCGTCTGGCCGTCGACGTACGCCGAGTACTTCCCGACCAGCGTCCGACTGTCGGGCATGGCCATCGGCACCCAGTTCGGCTTCGCGCTCGCCGGTTTCACGCCGACCATCGCCGCAGCGCTCCTCGGCGACACCGGCGACGGCTGGCCCAAGGTTGCCGCCTTCGCCGTCGTCGCCTGCGCCATCTCGGCCGTCGCCGTCGCCACCGGCCCGCGGGGCACCCACAAGGTGCCGACGAACGAGCTCGGACGCGCCACCGTCCGCGCCTCGGCGCCCGTGCGCACCACCGCCGTCACCCGTGAGGCGACGCGCTAGAGCGGTCGACAGCAGCCCACACGACCAACCAGGGAGAGAGTGCAGATCATGACGTCACAGCAGCGCCGGAGGTCCTTCGCCATCGGGCTCCTCGGAGAGCACATCGGCAGCTCGCTCGCCGCGCCGCTCCAGGAGGAGGAGGCGGCGGCCGCGGGTCACGCGCTGGCCTACCGGCTCGTCGACGCGGCCGAGCTGGGTCTCGGCCCGGGCGATGCCGCCGACGTGCTGCGCTGGGCGGTGCGCCTCGGCTTCGACGGGCTCAACGTCACGCACCCGTTCAAGAACGTCGTGCTCGACCTCGTCGACGAGGTCTCTCCCGAGGCCGCCGCCCTCGGCGCCGTCAACACCGTCGTCATCCGGGACGGCCGCACGACGGGGCACAACACCGACTGGGTCGGATTCGCCTCCGCCCTCTCGACGACGCTGCCACAGGCCGCCGGGCAGGACGCCCTCCTGCTCGGCGCCGGGGGCGCCGGCGTCGCCGTCGGCTACGGGGCGCTGCGCGCCGGGGTGCGGCAGCTGCTCGTCTCCGACACGTCGCCCGAGCGGGCCCGGGCCGTCGTCGGCCGGCTCGAGGCCGCCGTCGGCCCGGGTCGCGCCCGCGTTCACCTCGACGTCGCCTCCGCCCTCGAGCAGGTCGGCGGCCTCATCCAGGCAACGCCGGTCGGCATGTCGAGCTCACCGGGTATGCCGCTCGACCCCGCCCTGCTCCGGCCGAGCCAGTGGGTGGCCGAGATCATCTACTTCCCGCTCGAGACCGAGCTCGTCCACGCGGCACGGGCGATCGGGTGCGCCACGATGACCGGCGGCGCGATGGCCATCCACCAGCACGCGACGGCATACGGCCTCTTCACGGGGGAGCGCGCGAACGTGGAGCGCATGACCGAGCACTTCACCCGGCTCACCGGGCTACAGGTGCTCGGCGTCGACCCGGTGACCGAGACGACCACGGTCGCCAGCCGAGCGGTGTGAGGAGCACTGATGCGCAAGGGAATCGCTACCGTCTCGATCAGCGGCAGCCTGGACGTCAAGCTCGAGGCCATCGCCGCGGCGCGCTTCGACTCGGTGGAGCTCTTCGACGCCGACGTCGTGTCGTCGCCGCTCGGGCCGGAGGCGATCGCCCGACGGTGCGCCGACCTCGGCCTCGACATCGACCTCTTCCAGCCGCTGCGTGACCTCGT
Organism: Terrabacter sp. 28; assembly: GCA_000955875.1. Lineage (GTDB taxonomy): Bacteria > Actinomycetota > Actinomycetes > Actinomycetales > Dermatophilaceae > Terrabacter. The sequence goes on along the minus strand of JYOE01000021.1, from coordinate 252,845 downwards.
CGGCCTCACCCCCGACGTCTTCACCGACCGGCTGCGCTTCGCCCGCGCCAAGTTCGAGCTGATGGAAAGGCTCGGTGCGACCCGTGCCCTCGTGTGCTCCGCCGTGCACCCGGCCTCCGTCGACGACCCCGACCTCACGGCCGAGCAGCTCGGCGCGGTCGGTGCCGTCGCCGCCGAGCACGGCTTCACGCTGGCCTACGAGGCACTGGCCTGGGGCACCCACGTCAACCGGTTCGGTCAGGCGCGGCGCATCGTCGAGAAGGCCGACCTCGCCAACGTCGGGGTCGCCGTCGACACCTTCCACCTGCTCGCGCGCGGTGACGGGCCCGAGGCGCTCGCGGGCCTCGCCGGGGACCGCATCGCCTTCGTCCAGATCGCCGACGCGCACGGCCTCAGCATGGACGTCCTCGAGTGGAGCCGGCACCACCGCTGCTTCCCGGGCCAGGGGGTGCTCGACGTCGAGGGGGTCGTCGGCGTCTGCGTCGAGGCCGGCTACCGCGGCCCGCTCTCGCTCGAGGTCTTCAGCGACATCGTGCGCGAGGCCGACCCCCGCGACACGGCGCGCGACGCGATGCGGTCGCTGCTGCACCTCGAGGAGCAGCTGCGTCGCAGGTGGGACGGCGTCGACGCGCCCGAGGCGTCGGACCGCAGGCGGCGACCGCGTGTCGAGCTGTTCGACCCGCCGCCGGCACCGGCCGCGCCCACCGTGGACGTCGTGGACCTCGCGGTCGCACCCGGCGACTCCCGCACGCTCGGCTTCTTCACGAGCCTGGGCTTCACGGCCGACGAGGGCGGCGCCGACACGTCCGGCGCGCCGGACCGCACCGTCCTGCGCAACGGCGAGGCGGTGGTCGTCCTCGACGCGCGCTCCGACCTCGAGCTGCGCCGCTCCGCGGCGGCCCAGCGTCCGCACGTCGCGGCGATCGGCGTCAGCGGTGACGCCGAGTCCGACCTGCCGGCCCGCGCCCAGGCGCTGCACTGGCCCGTCGTCGAGGCCACGGAGGGCGCTCGGCGGGTGCGGGCCACCCGCAGCCCGGCCGGCGTCGAGGTGCACCTCGACGGCCAGCCGCTCGCAGCCTCCCCGCTCGCCGACGACGGCTGGGGAGGGCTCGACCACATCGGCTTCGCGATCGACACCGACCGTTCCGACGCCGAGGTCTCCTTCCACCGCACGCTGCTCGGCCTGAGGCCCGGACCCGTCAGCGAGTTCATCGACCCCGCCGGCCGCCTGCGCAGTCGCGTCCTCCAGCCCGAGGCGGGCTCGCTGCGCGTGGTGCTCAACATCGCGGTGCGGGCCCCCGGGGTGCCCACGTGGACGGGGGTCAACCAGCTGGCGTACGCGTGCACCGACCTGCTCGACCGCGCCGAGGTGCTGCGCGGGGCGGGGACGCCGCTCCTGCCGGTGCCGGACGCGTACTACGACGACCTCGCCGCACGGCTCGACCCCGACCCGGCACTCCTCTCGCGGCTGCGCCGGCTCGGCGTGCTCTACGACCGCGACGACGCGGGGGGCGAGCTCTTCCACCTCTACACCCCGCTCGTCGCCGGCCGCTTCTACGTCGAGCTGCTCGAGCGTCGCGGTGGCTACCGCGGGTTCGGGGCGGCGAACACGCCCGTCCGCCTCGCCTCCCAGGCGGCGACCCCGTGGCTGTGAGGCCGGCTGCAAGAAAAGTGCTGAGGTGTCCGACCGCTGGGCCGGACTCGACAGGTGATGAGGTAAGCCTTACCTTATCGAGGTGATCATCTGTCAGTGCGCGGCCGTGAGCGACGGCGACGTCGTGCGTGCCGTCGAAGCGGGAGCCCACAACCTCTCGTACGTCTGCCAGACCACCGGTGCCGGCCAGGACTGTGGCTCGTGCGTCTTCTCTGTGCGGCGGGTCATCTGCCAGCATGAGCAGGCCCAGCGAGACACATTCCTGGAGGTGGAAGGTGCAGCCAGCTAGCCCTCGCGTCACGGAGCTCCTCAACGACGCCCTGACCTTCGAGCTGACGGTCACGAACACGTACTTCCTGCATGCCCGCATGCTCGACAACTGGGGTTTTCCCAAGCTCGGCAAGGTCTTCTACGACCTGTCGATCGACGAGATGCGCGATGCCGACGACCTCATCAACCGGATCCTCATGTTCGACGGTCACCCCAACGTGCAGAAGCTGGGTGCCATCCACATCGGGGAGACGCCGGAGGAGATGCTGGCGCTCGGCCTCGAGAGCGAGAAGGCGGCCGTGGCCCAGTTCAACGCCGCGGCCAAGGAGTGCCACGAGCTCGGCGACCACGGCACCGCGAGCGTCTTCGAGGAGATGGTCCGCGACGAGGAGCGCCACGCGGACTGGTTCGAGACCCAGGTCGACGCACTCGGCCGCCTGGGCGCGGCGGCGTACCTGTCGCAGCACCTGACCGCCGGTGAGGGGCCCGAGTGACCCCAGGGGTGATGGACGGCGCGTGACCCGGTTGTGACCCGGTTGTGACCCGGTTGTGGCCCGGGTGTGGCCCGGCCCCCTGCGCCCCTCCACGAACGCCTGGGGCCGGGCGACCGCAATGGCCCGAGCCGGGCGGATCGGTCACCGGCGGCGCCAGGTCCCCTGCGCCGGACGCCGTGGTCGCTCCCCCGGAGCAACCACGTGACTTCCGCCCGGTCGTCGAGTCACACGGAACCGTCGACCGGCAGGGCAAGCATCACCCATCCGCTCGCGGCGGAGGATCGGCCGGCGGCGGACAGAGGCCATCCCCCTTCGGGGGAGAAGCCCTCCCCGGCATTGGGAGAAATCGGGCCGTCGGCGGACTAGCCTTGGCACCGTGCCGCTCAGCGACCCCGTAGTGCGCGCCCTGCGCCACGCCGACCAGAAGATGCACGAGGTGGGGCGCGGCGACGTCTTCGGCGTCTACGACGCGTGCCGGGCCGCGGTGTCGGCGATCGCACCCGTGGACGACTTCTACATCGCCCTCGTCAAGGACCGCGACCGACGCATCTCCTACCCCTACCTGTTCAGCAACGGTCACTACCTCGAGACGGGCAGCCTGACCTACGGCCCGGGTGGGGTGGTCGCCTGGATCGCGGCGTCGCACAAGCCGTACCGCTACCGCGACGACGACGGGGCGCTGCTCAACCGTGGCGTGCGGTTCGGCGACGACGAGCTCTCGGCGGATGCCGCGATCGTCCCGATGATCGGCGAGGACGGGCTCGTCGGCATCATCGGCGCCCTGAGCGACACGCCCTCGGTTTTCACCGACGAGGTGGTCACCGCGATGACGTGGCTCGCGGGTGTCGTGCTCGACCGGGTGCAGGCCGCCGATCCCGGACGCCGCCTCGACCTCAGCCTCGTCTACCCCGAGCTGGAGGACGACGGCCGGGCCGGCGCCCTCCTGGCGGTCAACCGCACGTCGTCGGCGCTGACCGGGATGGCCACCGAGATCGACGAGCTGCGCGACGAGCTCGACGCACTGACGGCGGACGGCACGCTCGACGAGCGGCTCGCAGCGCTGAGCCGGCGCTGCTTCGAGGTGCAGGCCGCCATCATCACGCGGGTGGGCCAGCACGCCTCCGTCGACGGCCCCGGCGAGGCACGCCCCGACCCGCTCGAGGGTCTCTCACCGCGCGAGCGCGACGTCGTCGCCCTCGTGACGAGCCGCACCGGAGACCCCGGCAACGCCGGCATCGCCCGCGCCCTCGACATCGGCACCGCCACGGTCAAGACGCACATCTCGTCGGCGCTGGGCAAGCTCGGGCTGCAGCACCGCAGCGAGCTGCGGTGGCTCGTCCACGGGGGCCCGGGGCCCGTCGGCCTGACGGAGGACTGACCGCAGGCTGACCGCCGACCGACTGCGGGCCGACCGGACCACGCGTCCCCGGCCGTATGCCGTCCCGCCGGGACGTACGGGCGCGCGCGGCGGCATACGGCTCGAGTCTCAGGCGGTGCCTGAGCGCAGCAGGTCGAGCAGGGAGCGCGCCTCGTCGGCGCAGGCCGCGCAGCCGAGCAGGTGGTGCTCCATCGCGGCGTCGTGGTGGTGCGGGTCGGCGAGGACCGCCTCGACGTGGACGTCCATGCGCTCGAAGCACTCGTCGCACGACAGCCAGGGCGTCGTGTCGACCAGCAGCGCGTCGACGGCACGGGGTGGCAGCGGCGAACGGGGTCGGGGGGTGGTCATCGGGCGCCTCCGGTGGGGGAGAGGTAGCCCCGCTCCGTGAGCTCGGCGCGGAGCCGGCGGCGGGCCTCGTGCAGGGTCTTGTAGAGGGCGCCCCGGTTGGTGCCGAGCCGCTCGGCCAGCACGTCGATGGGCACCTCGTCGACGAGCAGGGCCACCGCGATGCGGCGCTGGTAGGGCGTCAGCGCGGTGCTCATCGCGCGGGCGAGCGCGCTCGCGAGGTCGGCAGCCTCGGCGGAGTGCTCGGCGTCGTCGTGGTCGGAGGCGGCAATCGTGCCGAGGTCGAGGTCGCGCAGCTCCACCTCGCGGCGCCGCCACTGGAGGCGTCGCACGTCGGACGAGGCCTGCAGGATCGCGAACTTGAAGGCCCACGTGGTGAACCGGCTGCGGCCCTCGAAGCTGTGCAGCTTGCCGAGCAGGGCGGTCATGGCCTCGTCGGCGGCCTGCTGCACGACGACCTCGACCGCGGCTGGGGAGTCGTCCGGCAGGGCGTGACGCAGGCGCCAGACCTGGTGGGCGGCCGCCCGCACCATGAGCTGGTGCAGCAGCCGCAGTGCGTGCTGCTGCTCCGGGCCGGGTGTCGAGAGCGCCACGACCCAGTCGACGGGTTCGGTGCGTGCCGACCCGGCGAGCCCGCCCGGGGGGACCGGGCGGGTCGTCGTGCCCGGTCCGCCACCGGGTGGGGGGAGGTCGTCCCGGCTCAGGGCGGTCACCGGGACCCCCGGGGGTCGTCGGCGGGGGCGAGGATGCGGGCGGCGAGCTCGGGCGGGCAGCCGGCGTCGACGAGCTGGAGCAGCGCGTGCAGGTCGACCCGCTGGCGCGCCAGCGCCTCCGCGAGAGCGGCCGGGAAGCCGGCCTCGCGCAGCCGGCACACGCGCCACGCGACGACGTCGAGCGGCGGGCCGGGCGAGAGGCACGGCGCCCTGTGGCTGGTCTGCTGGATGGTCATGCCTCGTTGGCCGCAGGCAGCCGTCACGGTCTTACCCGGCCCGCGCGGCAGGGCGTGGCCACGGTCGGAGCGTCTGCTCCCGCCGGTAAGACGCGTGCCCGTCCGTGCCGCCAACACGGTGCAAGCCTCCCACCACTGCCTGCCCGCGTCACGGGCTGCCGCCACGGGAGGACGACCTGGAGACCGACCCTGGAGGTCAGCATGGCCACGACCCTCAGCCCCACAGGGGCCCCGACATCCCACGCGCGCAGCGACGCGACGTACCAGGCGTACGCCGTGCTGCGCGCCGCCTTCACGGTCGCACCGATCGTGTTCGGCCTCGACAAGTTCACGAACCTGCTGGTGCAGTGGGACCGCTACCTCGCGCCCGTGCTGTCGGACCCTCTGCCCGTCACGCCGCACCAGGCCATGTATGCCGTCGGCGTCATCGAGGTCGTCGCGGGGATCGTCGTGTTCCTGCACCCGCGCCTCGGTGCTGTCGTGGTCGCGGCCTGGCTCGCCGGCATCATCGTCAACCTGCTGCTCGTCCCGGGCTTCTACGACGTCGCCCTGCGCGACTTCGGGCTGCTGCTGGCAGCGGTCGCCCTGCAGCGCCTCGCCACGCGCTTCGACCCGCGGCCCACCCTCTGGCCGCTGCGCCGCTCGTAGGCCGCCGAGCAGGTGGTCGAGCGCGCCCCGTCGGGCCGGACGGCATTCGCCCGTCCCGACGGGGGCGCCCGCGCCGTCGGGTCTGCTCCCGGCCGGACGGCCGGACGGGACCGCTCTCAGGCGCTGGTCGGGTGCGGGAAGACGAGCGGCTCGCCGAGCAGCTGGAGGCTGACGACGGTGCCGGCCGGCGGCACGTCCTGCCCGCGCACCCGGGCCCGCACGATTGCGGGTGGGCCGGCGGGGTCGCCGTCGCGCGCTTCGGTGCCGAGGTCGAGGTCGATGAGGGCGTCGTGCCCGAAGTAGGTCGACGAGAGCACGGTGGCGGGACGGCCGGAGCCCTGGGCCACGAGCGCGATCTGCTCGGGACGCAGCAGCACGTCGACGGGTCCGTCGGGCACGTGCTCCACCGAGACGACCCCGAGCGCGTGGCGCACGGTTCCGGCGTCGGCCCGGCCGGCGAGCGTCACCGCGTCGCCGAGGAACCCGGCCGACCGGGTGTCGGCGGGACGGTCGTAGACGTCAGCCGGCGAGCCGACCTGCGAGAAGCGCCCGTCGTGCATGATCGCGACCTGGTCGGCCATCGACAGCGCCTCGGACTGGTCGTGGGTGACGAGGATCGACGTGACGCCTTGGCGGCGCAGCACGTCGGCGACGGCCTCGCGCGTCGAGGTGCGCAGCGCCGCGTCGAGCGACGAGAAGGGCTCGTCGAGCAGCAGCACCTTGGGCCGGCGCGCGAGAGCACGGGCGAGCGCGACGCGCTGCTGCTGGCCACCCGAGAGCTGGTCGGGCCGGCGGTCGGCGAGGCTCACGTCGAGCCCGACGAGACGCAGCAGCTCGCCCAGGCGCGCCGTGTCGCGACGGGCCGCACGGTCGAGGCCGTAGACGACGTTGGCCCCGACGCTGAGGTGCGGGAAGAGGTTGCCCTCCTGCGCGACGTAGCCCACGCCGCGTCGCTCGGGGGCCCGCCACAGGCCCGGCCCGACGACGACGTCGTCGCCGAGGGCGACCGAACCGCTGTCGGGCGCCTGGAAGCCGGCGATGACGCGCAGCAGCGTCGTCTTGCCGCAGCCCGACGGGCCGAGGATGACCGTCGTGGAGGCCTCGGGCACGTGCAGGTCGATGCCCCGCAGCACGGGCTGGCCGTTGTGGGATGCCGTGACATCGGTGATGCGGACCTCGCTCACGTCGCGGTCACCTCCTCCGTTCGTCGCATGAGCAGGTAGGTCACCGGCGCCGACAGGATGACGAGGGCGGCGGCGTACGGAGCAGCGGCAGCGTAGTCGAGCGACTCGCTCGCGGCCCAGAAGGCCGTGGCCAGGGTGCGCGTGCCCGTGGGGGCGAGCAGCAGCGTCGCGGTCAGCTCCGTGGAGACCGCGATGAAGACGAGGGCGAAACCGGCCAGCGTGCCGCGCAGCACGAGCGGCAGCTGGACCCGCAGGAACGCGCGAACCGGGTTGTCACCGAGGGCCCGCGCCGCGTCGCCCAGCTCGGGCGGCAGGTGGGCGAGGGCCGCGCGGATCGAGACCATGGCGCGCGGGACGAAGAGGACGGCATACGCCAGGACGAGCAGCGCCGACGTCTGGTAGACGGACGGCAGGTAGCGCACGGCCAGCCCGACGAGGGCGAGCGCGACGACGACACCGGGCAGTGACGAGGCGAGGTAGGTGGAGCGTTCGACGGCCACCGCGACCCACCGGTCGAAGCGGTCGGTCGCCCGCACGACGAGCCACGCGACCGGGAAGGCGGCCACGGTCGTCAGCACCGCGGCGGTGGCTGCGAGACGCAGGCTGCTCCACACCGGGCCGAGCAGGTCGCCGGCCGACAGGGAGTCGGCGCCCATGACGAGCCACCGACCGATGCTGCCGACCGGCACCACGATGGCGAGCAGCACCAGCAGCCCGATGCCGCCGAGGGCCACCGGCGTCAGGCGGCCGAGGCGAACCGGCGTGGGTCGCTGCGGGGTGCCGCGGCCGAGTCGCGCGTGCCGGGCGCGCCCGCGGCTCACGAGGTCGATGGTGAGGAAGGCGAGGCAGAGGGCCAGCAGCGCCGAGGCCAGCACGCTGCCCGCCGCGTCGTCGAAGGCCACCTGGTACTGGTCGAGGATCGCCGTCGTGAACGTCGGGAAGCGCACGAGCGCGAGCACCCCGAACTCGGCGAGCAGGTGCAGGGCGACGAGCAGGGCGCCGCCCATGAGGGCCGGGCGCAGCTGCGGCAGCGTCGCGCGCAGGAACGCCCGCCACGGGCCGAGGCCGAGAGAGCGGGCCGTGTCCTCGAGGCTGCGGTCGAGCCCGCGCAGGACCGCAGCGACGGGGAGGAAGACGAAAGGGAAGTACGAGAGAGAGGTGACGAGCACCGCGCCCGTCAGGCCGTTGAGGTCGGGTCGGATCGACACCCACGCGTACGCGTTGACGAAGGCCGGGACCGCCAGCGGGCACACGAGCACGACCCGCCACAGACCCGCCAACGGCAGGTCGGTGCGCTCGACGAGCCACGCCGCGGCCACCCCGAGCACGACGGTGATCGACACCGTCAGCACGACAAGCGACAGCGTGTTGCCGAGGAGCTCACCCACCCGCGGGCGCCACAGCAGCTGGGCCGCCTTCTCGGGGCCGACGGCGAGGGCCTTGGTGACGATGACGACGAGCGGCGTGCAGCAGACGAGCGCGACCAGCCCGGCCACGAGCCGGGACGCCACGGAGCCCGGTCGCCAGTGGCGACCGGGCCGGCGGGTGGAGCTGCGTCCGAGCACGGGGGCACTCACGTCAGAGGATGCCCGCCTCGGTCATCATCGAGATGACCTCGGGACCGTTGAGCGTGTAGGGGTCGACGGGCGGGGCCTCGAGCGAGGCGAGCTTGGGCAGGGCCGGGTCGGACTCGACACCCGTGCCGACGGCGTACTCCTTGGCGTCGCTGGACGCGAGGATGCCCTGCCCCTCCTTGCCCGTGACGAAGGCGAGGAACTTCTGGGCGTCGGCCGCGTGCTTGCTCGACGCGAGCACGCCGCCGCCCGAGAGGCTGACGAAGGCGCCGGGGTCCTGGTTCTTGAAGTAGTGCAGTTTCGTGTTGCCGCTGCCGTCCTTGCTGAGCGCCTGGTCGCGGTACCAGTAGTAGTGGTACATGATGCCGACCGGCACCTCGCCGGCGTTGACGGCCTTCATGACGGCGATGTTGTTGTTGTAGATCTTGGCGCCGTCCTTGAGCCCCTTGAGCCAGGCCGCCGTCTTGTCCTTGCCCTCGAGGGCGGCGATGGCCGAGACGATCGCCTGGAAGTCGGCGCCGCCCGCGGCCGCGCCCCAGCGGCCCGACCACTCCGGCTTCTGGAGGTCCATGATCGACGTGGGCAGCTGTGCTTCGGAGATCTTGCTGGGGTTGTAGACGAGCACGGTCGAGCGGGCCGCGATGCCGACCCACTTGCCGGTCGACGGCGCGTACTCCTTGCCGACCTGGCCCAGCGTCGCAGGCGTGACCGGCGCCAGCAGGTTCGCGTTCTGCACGGTGGTCATGGCCGGGGAGTTCTCGGTGAGGAAGACGTCGGCGGGGGAGCGCTGGCCCTCCTGCACGAGCTGGGCCGCCATGGCCGAGTCGCCGCCGTAGCGGATCTGTACGTCGACGCCCGTCTTCTCCTTGAACGCCTTGGCCCATGCGTCGGTGAGGTTCTCGTGCTGGGCGCTGTAGATCGTCAGCTTGCCCGGGTCGAGCTCCTCGCCCGCCTCGAGGCTGCTGCCGCAGGCGGACAGGGCGAGCATGGCTGCGGCGCCCAGTCCGGCGACGAGAGCGGTGCGTCGGGTGGTCACGGGTCCTCCATCGGGTCGCCGAGACCGAAGGCGCGCGGGGCGGCGTCGACACGGACGCCCGGTCTCGGGGGTGTCGGTCGCGTCGACGGCCGACGTGTTCGCTTAGGTTCGCCTTACCTTATTCAATCAGCCGTCATCGTCCCAATCGGCCCGTTCGGTGAGACGCGCCGAGCGGGCCCGTCCGGGTGGGACGACCCTCGCGAGGGCCGCGGCGAGCACCGTAGGTTGGCGACATGACGACGGTTCCCACGCACACCCTCAACGACGGCACGTCGATCCCGGCGATCGGCTTCGGCACCTACCCGCTCACGGGCGAGGACGGCATCCGCGCGATGGTGTCGGCCGTCGAGGCCGGGTACCGGCTGCTCGACACGGCCGTGAACTACGGCAACGAGGCCGAGGTCGGCGAGGCGATCCGCCGCTCGGGGATCGCGCGCGAGGACCTCGTCGTGCAGAGCAAGGTGCCCGGGCGCGACCACGCCTTCGACAAGGCCGTCGCCTCGGTCGAGGGCACGCTCGAGCGGCTCGGCATCGACCAGCTCGACGTCGCCCTCATCCACTGGCCCAACCCGAGCGTCGGCCTCTACGTCGACGCCTACCGCGCCCTCGTCGAGTGCCGCGAGCGGGGCCTCGTGCGGTCGGTCGGCGTCAGCAACTTCACCGAGAAGCACCTCACCGAGATCATCGACGCCACCGGTGTCGTGCCGGTCGTCAACCAGGTGGAGCTGCACCCGCTCTTCTCGCAGGAGCAGCTGAGGGCCGTGCACGACCGCCTCGGGATCCGCACCGAGAGCTGGAGTCCTCTGGGAAAGCGCAACGCCCCGTTCGGCGCCGACCCCGTCGCGGCCGCAGCAGAGGCGCACGGCGTCACCCCGGCGCAGGCGATCCTGCGGTGGCAGGTGCAGCTCGGTGCGTTGCCGCTGCCCAAGTCGGCAGACCCCGAGCGGCAGCGGGCCAACCTCGACGTCTTCGGCTTCGAGCTCGACGACGCCGAGATGGCCGCGATCTCGGCCCTGGGCCGCAAGGACGGTCGGCTCTTCGGGGGCGACCCCGACACGCACGAGGAGATGTGAGGAGCGTGGCCCCCACCCGTTCGTCCCCCGTGGGGCTACCACGTCACGAGCTACGACGCGCCGAGCTCCCGGTGGGGCCGGCCCGACGACTTCCGCTGCCTCCCGCCGGCTTGGGCAGGCGGGACCGCTCGGGCCGTGCGAGGCTTGCCCGGGTCGCCCGGCCGGGGCGCGCCGGAGTCACGACGAATGGGGGACTGGATGAGGGCCGACCACTACGACAGCTTCGCCCGGAGCTACGCGACGGCGAACGAGGCGGGCCTCTTCAACAACTACTACGCGCGACCGGCGATGATCCAGCTCGCCGGCGACGTGCGCGGTCGCCGGGTGCTCGACGCAGGGTGCGGTTCCGGTCCACTCTTCGACGACCTCCGTGCACGAGGTGCCGACGTGTCGGGCTTCGACTCCAGCGTCGCCATGCTCGAGCTGGCACGCGAACGACTCGGGGACGACGCCGAGCTGCGGGTGGCCGATCTCAGCGAGCCGCTCCCGTACGCCGACGGTGAGTTCGACGACGTCGTCGTCTCACTCGTCCTGCACTACCTCGAGGACTGGACCGAGCCGCTCGCCGAGCTGCGCCGCATCCTCAAGCCGGGCGGGCGGCTCCTCCTGTCGGTCAACCACCCTCGCATTCTCGAGTCGAGCGCGCCCGAGGCCGACTACTTCGCCGTCACGAAGTACTCCGAGGAGTACACGTTCGGCGACCAGCAGGCCGTGCTGACCTACTGGCACCGGCCCCTGCACGCCATGTCCGACGCGTTCACCGGGGCGGGCTTCCGCATCGCGCGGATCAGCGAGCCCCCCTTTTCGCCGGACACGCCCCGTGAGCTGCTGCCGCCGGACCTCGGCGACCGGACCGCCTTCATCTGCTTCATCTTCTTCGTGCTCGAAGCACACTGAGACGGGCTCTGCCGGGTGCGTCAGCCGGGGTCGGTGGAACCCGTCTCGACGACACGGGCGGCGAGCACGTGCACCTTGACGTTCTGGGCCATGCTCGCCCGGCGCAGCAGGTCGAAGGCCTGGTCGCGGGTCAGCTTGCGCAGCGCCATGAGGACCCCGATGGCGGCGCCGATCTCGCGGCTGTGCCCCAGTGCGGTCTCGAGCTGGGAGGCCTTCGTCTCGGCAGTGTCGAGCCGCTCCAGGGCCTCGAGGAGGTACGCCTCGACGGGCGTCAGCCGTGACGCGCCCGGTGACGTCGCGAAGACGGCGTCGACGTGGGCGGTCACCTCGGCTCGATCGGGAACGACGGACTCGGGTCCTTCGCCCATCGCAGACCCGCGGGACGCACCGGCGGTCTCGTGCGGCTCCATCAGCTGACTTCCTACGAGATCCCCGTCGCCGGCCAGGGCTAGACCGCAACAGGTGAGCATCCAGCCTAGGGGACCGAGGGCCCCTCATGAGAAACAGCGAGGTAGGCAGTCGGCTCCGCACCCGCCTGCGCGCACAGAGCGAGGCGGCACCCGCTCGGGGGATCGGGTGCCGCCTCAGCCGTTCCATCGCGGCACGCGCAGGATCGTTACACGGCGGTGACCTCGAGGCCGGCCGAGAGGTCACGCGACCGTCTGCGCCGGGTGGGCCGAGCCGTCGTCAGCGACCAGACTCGTCGCGGTGCTGCGCGCCGTACACCGCTGCCTGGGTGCGTCGTTCGAATCCCAGCTTGGCGAGCAGGCCCGAGACGTAGTTCTTCACGGTCTTCTCGGCCAGGTAGAGCCGCTCGCCGATCTGGCGGTTCGTCAGTCCCTCTGCGATGAGGGTGAGGATCTCCTGCTCGCGGTCGGTGAGCGGGGCCACATGGTGCGGCGGGCCGGACTGGGCGCCCGAGCCGGTTCCTGCACCGGTCTCGGCCTCGGGGCGGCGCAAGCGGTCGAGGAGACGCTCGACGAGTGTCGGGTCGATGAGCGAGTGACCTGCCGCGACGTGCGCCACCGCCTCGGTCAGCGACGTGCCGCGGATCTGCTTGAGCAGGTAGCCGGACGCGCCCGCCATCACGGCAGCGAACAGCGCGTCGTCGTCGTCGTACGAGGTGAGGATGAGACACCGCGTGCCAGGGCTGCTGGCCTGGACCTCGCGACAGACGTCGATGCCGTTGCCGTCGGGCAGGCGGGCGTCGAGGAGCGCGACGTCGGGAGCGAGGAGCGGGATGCGCCGCAGGGCCTCGGCGGCCGTGCCGGCCTCACCGACGACCGTGAAGCCGTGGTGCGACTCGAGCAGGTCGACGAGCCCGCGGCGCACGATCTCGTGGTCGTCGAGCAGGAAGACCGTGACGGGATCGTGGCCGGGCGCGCCGGTCGCGCCGGTCGCGGGCTGTCGCGTCACAGGTCCAGCCGGGCCGTCCATGTCAGCACCGTCGTCCTCTCGTCGGATAGCAGGGAGCAGGTGCCGCCGCGGGCCACCGCCCGGCTCGTGAGGTTGGCGAGTCCGCGATGCCGGGGCGGCGCCGGCTCACCCACGGCAGTCAGGTCCTCCCCGGGCCGCCGAGTCACGTCGCTGCCCATCGGCCGCTCGCCCATCGGCCGCTCGCCCCTCGCAGCGGCCCGACCGCACGGCCCGTCGTCGGTGACCTCGACGGAGAGAGTCCCGTCGGCCACCGCCACGCGGACGTCGACCGCCTGTGCTCCGGCGTGCTTGACGACGTTGGTCAGGGCCTCGCGAAGCACCGCCGTCACGTCGTGCAGCAGGCTGGCTTCGAGCACGCTCGACACGGGTCCGTCGAGGCGCAGCGAGGGCTCGAACCCGAGGGGTGCGGCCGCTGCGGAGACGACCTCGCGCAGGCGCGCCCGCGAGGCGGTGATGCCGGTCGGTTCCTGGAGTTCGAAGATGGACGCCCGGATCTGCCGGATCGTCTCGTCGAGGTCCTCGACGGCCCGACCCAGGATCTCGCGCACGGCGGGCGCGTCGGAGGCGGCGCCGTGCGCCCCGTCGCTGCGCTCGGCCACCGAGTCGAGGGTGAGGCCGATGGCGAAGATCCGCTGGATGACGTGGTCGTGCAGGTCCCGGGCGATCCGGTGCCGGTCCTCGAGGATGGCGACCCGTTCCTCGTCCGCGCGACGGTCGGCGAGCTCCAGGGCCACGGCTGCGTGCGTGGCGAGCTGCTCGGCCATCTCGACGTCCGCGGCGCTGAAGGCGGCCCGACCGGGGCGCCGCGTCACGACGACGGCGCCGCGTACGCCCGCGTCGCCGACGAGCGGGCACGCCATCGCCGCGCCCTCGGAGCCGTTCTGGTCGCCGTCGACGCCGGAACCTGCCTCGGCCTCACCGGGGGCCGGGGCGGTCACCACGGCCCGGCGCTCGCGCATGGCCCTTCCGGCGAGCGACGACGAGGCGGCGTACGAGGTTCCGACGCGGGTCTCGGCGCCGGCTCCCCGCGCGACCTCGACGACGAGCTCGACGAGCTCGACGAGTTCGACGACGGGTTCGCCCACGGGCGCGGCGACGGGCTCAGCGGCATACGGCGGCCGCGAGGGTGCACGAGCCGACGACGACGTGCCGGCTCCGTCCCCGGGCTGCCGTCGGGCGGGCAGGTCGATCGTGGCCGCGTCGGCGTCCGCGAGCCGCAGCACGGCATCGGCGATGCGCACGAGCACCGCCTCGCCGAGCCGGGGGCGGAGCAGGTCGCGGCTGATCTCCGCCGAGGCGCGCAGCCACTCCTGCCGGCGCCGCGACTCCTCGTAGAGCCGGGCGTTCTCGATGGCGATGCCGGCGCTCGCGGCGAGTGCGACGACGAGGTCCTCGTCGTCGGAGCTGAAGTCGGCACCGTCGAACCGGTCGGCCAGGTAGAGGTTGCCGTAGACCTGCCCGCGTGAGCGCACCGGCACCCCGAGGAACGTCCGCATCGGCGGGTGTCCAGGCGGGAAGCCGCTCGCGCGGGGGTCGGCGGAGATCGAGTGCAGCCGGATCGGGGCCGCCTCGTCGATGACGGCCCCGAGGACGCCGACGCCGGTGGGTAGGTGCCCGACCCGCTCGACGGTGGAAGGGTCCATCCCGGAGTGCACGAACTGCTCGAGCCGGCCGTCGGCTCCGATGACCCCCAGCGCCGCGTAGTCCGCGCCGGAGACCGTTCTCGCGGCCTCGACGATGCGCCGCAGGACGGCGGGCAGCGCCAGCTCGGACACGACGGACCGGTTGGCGGCGAGCAGGCCGCGGAGGCGGTCCTCCGACGAGTGCGGGCCGGTCGGCCCGGGCGTGACGGTCTCGACCATCAGGAGGCCGCCGTCCACCGGCGCCGTGGGCAGCACGACCCGCTCGTGCGGGTGGTTCTCGCCGGCGCCGGCCTCATGCACCAAGGCTAGGACCGAGCTCCCGCGGGCGTGGGCCTTTGCTGGCGCCCGCGCGCACGGCGGCCGGCAGCGTCATCGGCCGGCCGAGGGCGGCCGACGGGCCCCGAACGTGCGCCCGGTGAGACGTTCCACCTCGATGCCGATGAAGAGGTTGCGGGTGCCGGCCGCCCACGGCTCGGCACCGTCGACGGTCCACAGGTGGGTGAGCAGCGCGGGGGACGCCACGGCCTGGGCGCGCCCGCGCGCGATGACGCTCCACCCGGACTGGGCCCGCTCGTCGAGCTCGTCGACCTCGAAGACGACCTGGGCGGGACGCACCAGCTCCGACAGGACGCCGAAGGGCGACGTGCGGAACACGATGAGGTCGGCGACGCAGGCGTAGCTGACGGGGAAGATCTGCGGGCCGTCCCCGGCCGTCCAGCCGATGCGGCCGATGCTGCGTGACTCCAGGAGCGCCTGGCAGTCGGCGGGGCTGAGGTCGGTGCTGGCTGGTCGTCGGCCGGACCGCCTGGCCGGCGGCCCGCCTCGTCCCTGGGTGACGGGGTGCTGGGTCATGGTCATCTCAGCTCCTTCCGGGTCTGGCCTGGGCGGCGGCGCTCGCCGGCGTGCAGCGGTCGGCCCCCGCCGACCGGACGGCCGAGCTCGACGGCGGATGCCGCCCGCGGCTCGGGGGTCACGGCCTTGAGCAGCGCCTTGCAGCGCACGAGCTCGGCCCGGAGGCGCACGAGCTCGGCCCGCAGCTCGAGGAAGCGGACGAGGTGGTCGGCGATGCTCTGCCCCCAGGCCTCGACCGCCCGGAAGTCCGCGCACCAGGTCATGGGGATCGTCGCCTGTCCCAGCTGGGCGGCACGGCCGGCGGCAGCGGTCTCGTGCTCCCGTACGCCCGGGGTGGCGGCGGCGCCGGCCTGACCGGCGGCATACGGCGGGGTCGCCTCCGCCACGCCGCTGACGCGCGGCCACGCCGTGTCGCTGTGGTGGGTGACGTGCAGGTGGTCCACGACCACGACGAGGTCGAAGCCCCGCTCGGTGGTGGTCTTCGCGACGCACGGCCGGCAGGTGACCTGGTGCCCGGCCCGCGCGAGCCCCGTCGCGATCGTCTCGGCGACGGCCTCGTCGATGCCCGCGATCATGAGCTGCACGGAGGCGGCGTCGGTGTCGTCGTGGGGGTCCCGGTCTTCGGGCACCCCGCCGGCAGCCGGAGGCGGCGGGGTCGAGTACGTGATGAGGACGGTGCACATGGGCTCTCCCGGTCGGTGTGGGGCGCCGGGCCTGACGCCTCCTCGATGGTGCGACGTGAGCAGGGCCCCGCGACACGGACGAAGGTCGCAGCGGTTCGGGCCGAAGGTCCCGACCCGGACAGGTCGGAAGCACCTGTCTCGGGACACCTCGGCCGCCGCACGATGGAGCAGGAGGTGAGCGACGTGGCCGGGACCACCTGGCAGGCAGGGATCGACGGCACACGGCCCGTCACGTGCGGCGGCAGTGGTGGGGAACGGCACGTGAACCCGTCCGCGAGGACGGGCCGGACCGTCGTGGGCGCGGACCGCTCGGGGGAACGGGGGATCAGCCGGTTCGCGTGGCACTGGGCCTTTGTCGAGGCACGTGCCCGGAGCTGCCGACAGGAACGGTCACGTTGCGCCACCTCCGTCCACAGGCGAGGACCCCGGGGAGGGTAGGTCGCCTGAGGTCAGTTCACGACCGGCCCCGCGGAGGGGGATCTCCCCGGGGCCGGTCCTGTCGTCCCGGTCGGTCAGGAGGCCACGGCGTCGCGGTGCCGGTCGAGGTAGCGCATGACGGGCGTCGCGAGGACGCCGTGCACCATGACCGAGACGAGGATGGTGAAAGCCGTCGTCGACCACAGCCACCGCTCCTCGGGGAAGGAGTGCTCACCGGCCGCGAACGCGAGGTAGTAGAGCGAGCCGACCCCGCGGACGCCGAAGAAGGCGGTGGCGAGCGCCTCGTGCCGGCCGAGGCCGCCGGGGAGGTCGCTGCCGCGGGCCCGCACCCGCAGGCTGACCCAGCCGGCGAGCGGGCGCAGCACGAAGACGAGCGACAGGGCGATGAGCACGCCTCGCCAGTCGAGCTCGTCGAGGACTCCCTTGGTCATGGCCATGCCGAGCATGAGCAGGATGATGAGCGTGAGCAGCCGCTCGAGGCGCTGCACCACCTCGTGCATCGAGCGGTGGTAGTGGTGGTTGCGCTCGGCCGCCCGCAGCGTCAGCCCGCAGGCGAAGACCGAGACGAAGCCGTAGCCGCCGACGAGCTGGCTCACGCCGTAGGTCATGACGAGGGCGGCGAGCGCGAGCAGGGGCTCACCCTGCTCGGCGAGACGGAGTGAGCGTCGCGGCGACCGGAAGGCGATGCGGGCAAGGCCCCAGCCGACTGCGACACCCACGATGACGCCGACGACGACCTTGCCCACGAGGTCCCACGCGAACCAGCCGGCGACCCACGAGCCGGCGCTCCCGGCCGACGCGAGCAGCACGGCGGCGGTGACGAACGGGAACGCCAGGCCGTCGTTGAGCCCGGCCTCGGAGGTGAGTGAGAAGCGGACGTCGTCCTTCTCGTCGACGGGTTCGCCGAGCGCCTCGTCGTCGGAGTCGTCCGTCTCGTCGGTCTCGACTCGAGGGCCCTCGACCTGGACGTCGCTCGCCAGCACCGGGTCGGTGGGCGACAGCGCGGCACCGAGCAGCAGGGCTGCCGCGGGCGCGAGGCCGACCCACCAGCCGAGCAGGGCAACCGACGCGATCGTCAGGGGCATCGCGATCGCGAGCAGCCGCCACGTCGACGACCACGACGCCCATGCCGACCGACGGCGCCACTCGAAGGACCGGTCGATCGCGAGACCGACGCCCATGAGCGCCACGAGGATGGTGAACTCCGTGATGCGCTCGACCTGGGCCCTGGTGACGAGGGGGTCGAGGCGCATCCCCTCGGGCAGCGGCAGCAGGCCGATGCCCATCCCCAGGACGAGGAGCACCATCGCGGCCGAGACGGCATAGCGGTCGAGCACGGTGGGGAGGACAGCTGCGAGGAACATCGCCGCGCCGGCGATGAGGTAGATCAGGTTGATCGACATGGCGACGGCACGGCAGACACGCTGGGCTCCTCGAAGTGGTGACCCGATGCACCTACCCGTCGCGGCGGCTCGACCATCGCCGGCGTGACGGCGCTGCCCTCAGATCCCGGGGTCCTGGCCTTCCGCGACGACGAGCAGCCACCGGTACCCGTACGGCTCGATGTCGAGCTCGACGGCTCCGCCCGCCCCGACCTCGGTCTCGCGGCGCTCGTCGAGGACGTCGATGAGCCGGGACCCCGGCGCCACGTCGGGCAGGGTCAGGGGGACCACGGCGCCGTCCGGGCCGAAGTTGTGGAGACCGACCATGGCCCAGTCGTCCGTGCGGCTCAGGTGGGCCAGGGTCGAGGCCACGGGGTGCTCGAGCACCTCCACCGCGGCCCAGCCGCTCTGCGGCAGCTGCCGGTAGCGCCGCACCAGCCCGCGGATGAACCACCACAGCGACCCGGCGTCGCGGCGCTGGTCGGCGACGTTGACGTGGTCCGGGCCGAAGAGGCCGTCGGGCATGGGGCGGGTGAGCCGGCGGGCGGGGGCCGTGGAGAACCCGCCGCTCGGTCCCCTGTTCCACTGCATCGGACTGCGCACCGCGAGACGGCCGGGGATGTCGAGGTTCTCGCCCATGCCGATCTCCTCGCCGTAGAAGAGCACGGGGGTCCCGGGCAGCGAGAACATCAGCGAGTAGACGAGGCGCAGGCGCCGCTCGTCGCCACCGACCATCGGGGGCAGCCGCCGTCGCAGCCCGCGGTCGTAGAGCTGCATGCCGGGGTCGGGCCCGAAGGCGTCGAAGACCTCGCGGCGCTCGGACGTGGTCAGCTTGTCGAGGGTGAGCTCGTCGTGGTTGCGCACGAAGCTGGCCCACTGGCTCGTCACGTCGAGAGCCGGTCGCTCGCGCAGCGCGTCCGCGAGCGGGGCCGCCTCGCCGCGGGCCAGCGAGAGGTACATCCGCTGCATCCCGATGAAGTCGAACTGCATGTTGAGCCCGTC
Organism: Terrabacter sp. 28; assembly: GCA_000955875.1. Lineage (GTDB taxonomy): Bacteria > Actinomycetota > Actinomycetes > Actinomycetales > Dermatophilaceae > Terrabacter. The sequence continues at coordinate 233,906 of JYOE01000021.1, read as the reverse complement.
GCCGTCGTCGCCGCCGAAGAAGCGCCGCTGCTCCGGGTAGGGCAGGTTCACCTCGCCGAGCAGCACCGCGTCGCCCACCCGTCGGGTCACGAAGGAGCGCACGTCGCCGAGGTAGCGGTCGGGGTTGAAGGCCTCCTGGTCGGCGTCGTCGACGCCCGGCACACCGTCGCGCGCGAAGAGGAAGGGCACCGCGTCCACGCGGAAGCCGGACACCCCGAGCTCGAGCCAGAAGCCGAGGGTGCGCGAGATCTCTTCCTGCACAGCCGGATTGGCGACGTTGAGGTCGGGCTGGTGCTTGTAGAAGTGGTGGAGGTAGTAGTCGCCGGTCTTCTCGTCGCGTTCCCAGATGCTGTCCTCCTGGTCGGGGAAGACGACGTCCTTCTTGCTCGACCTGGGCTTGGTGCGGCTCCAGACGTAGTAGTCGCGGTAGGGGTCCTCGCGGCTGCGGCGCGCCGACCTGAACCACGGGTGCTTGTCGGACGTGTGGTTCATGACGAAGTCGACGATGACCCGTATGCCGTGGGCCCGGGCCGTGCGGACGAGCTCGACGAAGTCGCCCAGCGTGCCCAGCCTCGGGTCGACCCCGAAGAAGTCGGTGATGTCGTAGCCGTCGTCCTTGCGGGCGGTCGGATAGAAGGGCATGAGCCAGAGGCAGGTGACGCCGAGGTCGGCGAGGTACTCGATGTGGTCGGTCATGCCGCGCAGGTCGCCCACGCCGTCGCCGTCGGAGTCGTGGAAGGTCTCGACGTCGGCGCAGTAGAGGACGGCGTTCTTCCACCAGAGGTCGCCGGTGTCGCTGACCCTCATCGCGACGCCCCCTGCCTGACCTCGAGGCTGGGAACCGTGGTCGGCGCAGGCCTGCTCGGCTCCAGCTGCGGCAGCACGTGCTCGGCAAAGGCGTCGATGAACGGCGCCTGGTGCTGGCCGACGAAGTGGAGGTAGAGCTCGTCCCAGCCCATCTCGACGTACTCGTGAAGCCACTGTGCGTGCTGGGCGAGGTCGGCCGAGACGAGCACCGACTCGCGCACCTTCTCGGGCGGCACGAGCTCGCCGATGAGGTCGAACGCCTCGACGCTCTCGGTGTCCCAGGCGACCGGTGGTCCCAGCACGTTGCTGCGCCACTGGTCGTGGGCGGTGGCGAGGGCCTCGTCCTCCGTGGGCGCCCAGCTGAGGTGGATCTGGAGGCGCGTCGGGCCCCGGCCACCGGCGTCCCGGTAGGCGGCGAGCACCCGTCGCAGGGTGTCGCACGGCTGGTTGACGGTGATGAGGCCGTCGGCCCAGGCGGCGTGCCGGGCCGCCGTGCCGGGCGTGACCGCCGGGCCCACGAGGTCGGGCACCGGATCGGGCAGGGTCCACAGGCGGCCGCGGTTCACCGTCACCAGCCCGTCGTGGCTCACCTCCTCGCCGTGCAGCAGCCGCCGGATCACGTCGACGCACTCGACGAGCCGGGCGTCGCGGACCTCCTTGCGGGGCCACTCGGCTCCGGTGACCCGCTCGTTGGCGGCCTCGCCCGAGCCGAGGGCCGCCCAGAATCGGCCGGGGAACATCTGCCCGAGGGTCGCGATCGACTGCGCCACGACGGCCGGGTGGTAGCGCTGCCCGGGTGCGTTGACCACCCCGAACGGCAGGGTCGTGGTGGCGAGGGCCGCGCCGAGCCAGCTCCACGCGTAGCCGGACTCGCCCTGCCGGGTGCTCCAGGGCACGAGGTGGTCCGACGACATGCCGGCCGTGAACCCGGCGGCCTCGGCCGCCTGGACGTCGCGCAGCAGCTGCGCCGGGGCGATCTGCTCGTGCGAGCAGTGGAATCCGATGACCGTCATGCCCACCCACGCAACCGCACCTCGGCCCCGTCGTCAACGGTCGAGCCGTGGGTGCGCTTGTGCGAGTTAGGGTCTCGTCGAAACGGGTATGTCCGGAGGTTCACCGCGGCAGGCCACGCCAGACCGTGACCGCCCCGTCGTCGGCCAGACTGTCGATCACGGCGGTCCGCAGCAGCGTGTGGCCGGTGGCGTTCGGGTGGTCGCCGTCGCCGAGCAGGTCGCCGGTCGGGTCACGCTCGCCCGACTCGCCCTTGAGCGGCGTGTAGGCGTCGACGTAGACCGCGCCGGTGCCCGCCGCCACCTGCGCGACGGTCGAGTTGACGAGGCGCGTGAGCGCGTCGCTGCCGAGCACGAAGTCGGAGCCGAGGGCGCGGCCGACGGCGCCGTCGAGCGTCACGTTCCAGTAGCCGAGCACCGCGATGCGCAGGTCGGGACGGGTGTCGACCAGCCTCACGTCGTGGATGATCCGGGTCAGCCCGTCCCGCAGGCCGGCGAGCGTCGGCGACCAGCAGTCGGAGGTGGCCGCGGGCAGGCACGCCTTGTCGGCCACGCCGCCGAGGTCGAAGTCGTTGGCGCCCACCTGCACCATGACGAGGTCGGCGCCGGCCAGGTGCTCCCGCGTCGGGGAGGTGAGCAGGTCGTCGGCGACGTCGGTCGTCGTCCAGCCGCCGGTCGCGTCGTTGTGCACCACCCAGGGCCGCTGCGTGAGGCGTTCCAGCTGGGTGCCGACCTGCTCGACGTAGCCGGTGCAGCCGCACGTGTCGGCGGACGGCACGGAGTCGCCGAGACCGACGACCGTCAGCGGTCCCGGTGGCGTGGCGGAGGGGCGAGAGCTGGCGTATGCCGTCCCGCCGGCCCCGCCGGACGCACCCGTCGCGCTCGCCCTCGCGCCCACGCCGGCGGCGCCCGAGCCGGGCCCGGGTCCCGTGCCGGGCACGACGCCGGTGAGGACCAGCGCGACGAGGACGACGAGCCCGAGGACGGCTGCGACGACGTGGTGCGGGCGGGGGCTGCCCGTCCGCGCCGACCACCGAGCCGACCGTTCCGCGGACGCACCTGACGGCATACGCGACCGCTTGTCAGGCACGGAAGCCCGGCAGCGTCTGGGCCAGCCACGTGAGGGCGGCGGGGATGAACGGGCTGAACACGCCGTCGCGGTGGCCCCCGTGGGCGAGCACGGTGCCGGCGACGTCGAGCGGCGCGCGGGCTGCGCTGAGGAAGCTCGAGGTGCTCGGGTAGGAAAGCTGGTCCTCGCGCGACGTGAGCACCCACATCGCCAGGGGTGGGGGATCGGTCCGCGCCATGGCGACGAGGTCGTAGGCACGCTGGGTGCGGCTCGTCAGGGGGTCGTAGGCGCGCGAGAAGTCGGGCCGGAAGTAGCCCAGCAGCACGATGGCCGCGCCGAAGACGTCGGGATGGCGCATCGAGACCGAGGCAGCGCACCACGCCCCGTACGAGTAGCCGATGGTCGCCCAACCGGATCGCGCCCGTTCGACCCGGAAGTGGCGGACCGTCCAGGCGGGGATGTCGCGGGCGAGCCACGTGTCGGTCTGCGGCTGGCCCGGCGCGCCGTCGACGCACTCGGTGTCGAGCCCCGCGGGGGTGTCGATGCGGGGCACGACGACGATGGACGGGGCCATCCGGTGCTCGAGGGTGAGCGTGTCGATGTCGGAGAGGAAGCCGAGCCGGAGGAAGCTCTTCGGGCCGCTGGGAAAGCCGTGCAGGCCGACGATGACGGGGTAGGTGCGACTCGATCGGGGGTCGTAGCCGACGGGGAGGTGGACGTACACCTGGCCCTCGGCGTGGGAGCGCCCGGCGACGACGGTGTAGGTCTGCAGCCGGGAACCGGGCTGGGGCAGCGGTGGCAAGGTCACGGGCGTCGTCACCCCGCGCAGCCCCGGTCCCTTCACCGATGCCACGACCGCCTCGCGCGGCGTGCCGCCGTGGTGCACGTCCAGGGCCGGCGACCGGCTCCCGAAGAGGTCGCCCCAGCTCGAGTAGAAGAAGTACTGGTCGTTGAGGGCCGCGCCGCACAGGGCGACGACGAGCACGTTGAGCAGCAGCACCTGGGCGGCGCGCACTGCCAGCCGGACCGGCGGACGCCCGATGTGGGGGACACCGGCGACGACCAGTCCGAAGAGTGCCAGTGCCAGCACGGCGAGGAGGACGACGAGGCTCGTGTCGGTCAGCTCCACGAGGGACTCCGGTGGTCCGTCAGGGGGCGGACGAACGGGAAGGTGAGGATCGATCGGATCGGGGTGTTGGTCAGCAGCATGACGAGCCGGTCGACGCCGATGCCGAGCCCCCCGCTGGGTGGCATCCCGAGCTCGAGGGCGAGCAGGAAGTCCTCGTCGACCTCCATCGCCTCGGGGTCGCCGGCAGCGGCCTTGAGGGACTGCTCGGTCAGCCGGGCTCGCTGGTCGACGGGGTCGGTGAGCTCGCTGTAGGCCGTGCCGATCTCCATGCCCGCGACGACGAGGTCCCAGCGCTCGGCCAGTCCCGGCTCGGAGCGGTGAGGGTGAGCGAGCGGTGAGGTCTCGACCGGGAAGTCCGTGTAGAACGTCGGCCGCACCGTGCGGGGCTCGACGAGCGTCGCGTAGAGCTCCTCGAGGACGGCGCCCGCACCCATGTCGGGGCGCACCCGGACGCCGTGCACGTCGGCGAGCCGGAGCAGCTCGTCCATGTCGGTCTCCAGCGAGACCGGCCGCCCGACGGCCTCGGAGACGGCGGTCAGCACGGGCACGACCCGCCAGGGTCCGCTCACGTCGACGAGCTCGGCGGCGCCTGGGCCCGTGCGCAGCTCGTCGGCTCGCGGAAGGGGCAGGACCTCGCGGCCGTGGAGGGTCCGGGCCGCCTCCTTGACGAGCCGTTCCGTGAGGCGGCGCATCGTGGTGTAGTCGGCGTGCGGCCGGTAGACCTCGAGAGAGGTGAACTCGGGGTTGTGCGTCGCGTCGGCCCCCTCGTTGCGGAAGTTGCGGCCCAGCTCGAAGACGGGCCCGAGCCCCGCGACGAGCAGCCGCTTGAGGTAGAGCTCGGGGGCGATGCGCAGCGAGAGGTCGACGCCGTACGCGTTGATGAACGTCCGGAAGGGACGCGCGGTCGCGCCGCCGTGCACCGTGTGGAGCATCGGCGTCTCCACCTCCAGGTAGCCGTCGCCGCTGAGCGTGCGGCGGAGCGACCCGACGACGGCCGACCGCTGGCGGAGCAGATCGAGCCCTTCGGGGTGCGTGAGCAGGTCGGTCGACCGCTGGCGCGCGCGGGCGGTCGGGTCGTCGAACGAGCGGAACGGCACGGGGTGCAGGGACTTCGCCTCCATGCGCCAGCCGTCGGCCAGCAGGCTGGGGGTGCCGGCTCGCGACCGCCCGGTGACCCCGTCGACGCGCACGAGGTCGCCGACGGCGACGACCGCCGTGAGCTGGTCGAGACAGCGACGGCCGATGACCGCCGCATCGAGCAGGACCTGGAGCTCGTCCCGGCCCTCGACGAGGTGGAGGAAGACCACGCCGCCGTGGTCGCGCAGGTCACGCACCCGGCCCACCACCGAGAGCCGGGTCGGCTGCTGCCAGGCGCCGGGTGGCAGGGCGCCGACGGACGTGGTGGGGCCGGCCGCCGCGACCGGGTAGGCGTCCAGCCCGGCGGCACGCATCCGGTCGAGGGTCGCAGCGCGGTGCCGGAACTGGTCGGTGCGTCGGGGGCCCAACGCGGCGGGGTCCGGCGCAAGGGTCTCGGCGGCGACCTCGTCCAGCTCGGCGAGGTGCTCGGGGTCCAGTGAGCCGCCGGTGCCTCGAGGGCCCGGCCACGGCACGAAGCCCTCGACGGCCGCGGCCGCCACGGCGACCTGCGGCAGCGACACCGCGTCGTCGTAGCAGAGGAAACGGGGCTCCCACGCGGGCTCGAACTTCTCGTTGGACCGGTAGAGACGCTCGAGCTGCCAGAAGCGGTCGAGCCGTCCCAGCACCGAGGCGCCGACCCGGGTGAGGGAGCCCGAGCCGAGGCGCTCGGCGTCCTCGAAGACGGCGCGGAACATGCAGAAGTTGAGCGAGACCCGCAGCAGCCCGAGCTGCGACGCCCGGTCGAGCAGCTCGCTCACCATGAGCTCGGTGACACCGTTCGGGGCCTCGGGTGACCGCCGCATGACGTCGAGCGAGACGCCGCGGCGGCCCCACGGCACGAGGCCGAGCACGCCGACGAGCGCCGGGCCCGCCTGCCCGGCCAGGTGGGCCGTCACGAGCAGGACGTCCCCATCGGACGGGTCACCCCGGCGACCGAGGGCCATCGAGAAGCCGCGCTCGGTCTCACCGTGGCGCCAGTCGTCGATGCGCGCGACCACGTGGGCCAGCTCGTCCCGCGCCAGGTCGCGCTGGCGACGCACCTGCACGGTGACCCCCGCCCGGGCCGCGCGCGTCGCGGCGTGACGGACCGGGGACAGGGAGGCCCGGCGCAGGTCGAACCGGGCCGGGTCGAGCACCGCCTCGTCGCCGAGCCGCAGCACACGCATCCCGCCCGATGCGGCATACGCCCGTGCCCCGCGCTCGCTCGTGCCCAGCACCGCCGGGACCCAGCCGAACTCGCGCGCCTCGGCGCGCCAGGCCTCGATCGCCGCGCGCCAGCTGTCAGGGTCGCCGACGGGGTCGGACGAGGCCAGCGACACACCCGCGAGCACCCGGTAGGTCACCGCCGCGCGGCCGTCGGGCGAGAAGACCGAGGCCTTGTCGCGGCGCGTGGCGAAGTAGCCGAGTGAGTCGTCGGCGCCGTGCCGCGCGAGCAGGCGCCGGAGGGCGATCTCGCGGTCGGGCGACCACCGGCTGCCTGGTCTGGCCGACGCCAGGAACAGGGCGACGGTCGTGAGGATGGTGAGGCCGGCGCAGGCCGCCACGGCCTCGACGACCCATTCGGGCACGCCGACGAGGGCGCGGCGCGTCACCCCGCCGAAGGCGGCGAGCACGGTGCCGACGATGGCATCGACCTCGGAGCGGGGTGCTCCGACCACTCCGAGCAGGGCCCACGCCAGAGCGACCGTGACGGCGCTGCCCACCCCCAGCGCCGCCAGGGCCACCCACCACGACCCACGCTGCAGCCGGCCGGTGAACGCCTCACGGATGCGGCGCAGCCACCAGAGGGCGGCGACGGCCACGACCATCGAGGCGATGTCGAGGCCCCTGCCCAGGTCGCCGCGGCTCTCCCACATCCGGACGAGCGGGAGGCGGGCGGCAGGCACGAGCGCGACCACCCCGACGTAGAGGCCGAGCACCTGGAAGAGGGCGACAAGCCAGAGCCCGATTCGTTTGCGCCCCAGAAGGGCTCGCGTGACCAGCGCGAGCACCACGACGGAGACGAAGGTGCGTGCCACGGGGACGTTTAACAGGCCGAAGAGGTCCTCGCCGGCCACCGGTCCGGGGCGGCGGCGGGCCACGAGGGTCAGCACCAGGGCGACGAGCGTGGCTGCCGCGTGGACGGCGGTGAGCAGGCGTGCGGAACGGTAGGGAGCCGGCGGCCCCGACTGACGGGTGCCCATGCGGCCGAGGATCCCGTGCCCGGCTCCGCGCTCGCTGGACGGTCGCTGGACGTCTCCTGTGCGACGCGCGGCGTGCAGCAAACGCTCAGGTTGCTCGGGTGCGGTGGTGGGTATCGCCAAGGAGCGGACCTGTGTTCTCGCACGGGACGGCCTCGGCAGCGACGGTGAAGGAGTTCCCATGCCCGGTGGCAAGCGCGTCAACGGCCTCGGCGCGGTCGCGGGAGGTCTGGGAGCCGGCATCGTCGCGCTCGGCTCGTGGGACCTCCTGCAGAAGAAGCACACGATCCTGCGCCGATACCCGGTCATCGGGCACCTGCGCTACCTCCTCGAGGGGATCCGGCCCGAGCTGCAGCAGTACTTCATCGAGCGCGACTGGGACGGCAGGCCGTTCGACCGTGACACGCGCTCGGTCATCTACGAGCGGGCCAAGGGCATCCACGGGGAGAGGCCCTTCGGCACCGAGCTCGACGTCAACGAGGTCGGCTACGAGTACCTCGTCCACTCCGTGGCCCCGACCGACCCGCCGGAGCACCCGGCCCGTGTCGTGGTGGGCGGTCCGGACTGCTCGAAGCCGTACGCCATGGCGTTGCTCAACGTGTCGGCGATGAGCTTCGGGGCCCTGTCGGCCAACGCGATCCGCGCCCTCAACAAGGGCGCCGCACTGGGTGGTTTCGCGCACGACACCGGCGAGGGCGGTCTCTCGCCCTACCACCTCGAGAACGGTGGAGACATCGTCTGGGAGATCGGCACCGGCTACTTCGGGGCTCGCACGAAGGACGGCGACTTCGACCCGGACTCCTTCCGCGAGAAGGCTGCCCACGACGCCGTCAAGTGCGTCTCGCTCAAGCTGAGCCAGGGCGCGAAGCCCGGCATCGGCGGCGTGCTGCCTGCCGCGAAGGTGACGAAGGAGATCGCCGACATCCGGCAGGTGCCGCAGGGGGAGAAGTGCGTCAGCCCGTCGTCGCACCGCGTCTTCCACACACCCGTCGAGCTCGTCGAGTTCATCGGCCGGATGCGTGAGCTCGCGGGCGGCAAGCCCACCGGCTTCAAGCTGTGCGTCGGCTCGCGCGTCGACGTGCTCTCGATCTGCAAGGCGATGCTCGAGGTCGGCACGGCGCCGGACTTCATCGTCGTCGACGGCTCCGAGGGAGGCACAGGCGCGGCTCCGCTGGAGTTCGAGGACCACGTCGGCATGCCGCTCACGCACGGCCTCATGACGCTGCACAACGCCCTCGTCGGCGTCGGACTGCGCGACCGCATCCGGATCGGCGCGAGCGGCAAGGTCGCTGCGGGCAACGACATCGTCAAGCGGCTGGTCCAGGGCGCGGACTACACGAACGCCGCCCGCGCGATGATGATGGCGGCCGGCTGCATCCAGGCCCAGCGCTGCCACACCGACAAGTGCCCCAGTGGTGTCGCTACCCAGAACGCCCGCCGCGCAAGGGCGCTCGACGTCGGCGACAAGAGCGTGCGCGTCCAGCGCTACCAGGAGGCCACGGTCGCCTCGGCCACGAAGATCATGGCCGCCATGGGGGTCACCGACCCGTCGCAGCTGAACCCGCACCACCTGCGACGCAACGTCAGCGCGACGACGACACTCTCGTACGCCGAGCTCTACGAGTGGCTCGAGCCGGGGCAGCTGCTCGCCGAACCGCCACGGGACTGGGCCGCCGACTGGAGCGTCGCCACGCCCGACCGCTTCGCACCGCACGCCTCACCGAGCCACCTCTGAGGAAGGACCCTCATGACCACTGTCGCCGAGCACATCGTCACCGCCCTCGCGGACGCCGGCGTGCGCCAGGTCTGGGGCGTCGTCGGAGACGCCCTCAACCCGCTCACCGACGCCATTCGCCGGGACGACCGGGTCGAGTGGATCGGGGTGCGCCACGAGGAGGTCGCCGCCTTCGCGGTCAGCGCCCAGGCCCAGCTCACGGGCACCATCGGCGTGTGCATGGGCACCGTCGGGCCGGGATCGATCCACCTGCTCAACGGGCTCTACGACGCGAAGAAGTCGCACGCGCCGGTGCTGGCGATCTGCGGACAGGTGCCCAGCCCCGAGATCGGCACCGACTTCTTCCAGGAGGTCGACAACGACACGCTCTTCGCCGACGTCAGCGTGTGGGCCCACACCCTCAGCGCCCCGGCGCAGCTGCCGCACCTGCTCGAGCAGGCCGTCAACGCCGCGTACGCGCAGCGCGGGGTCGCGGTGCTCACGGTGCCGGGGGACGTCGGCGACCTCGACGTGCCGAAGCACGCGACGACGCCCGTCTTCGCGCCCACGCCCGTGGCGGCCGCCGCGCCCGCCGACGCCGTACGCGGTGTCGCGGACCTGCTCGGCGGCGACGGCGCCGTCACCCTGCTCGTCGGGTCCGGTGCCCGGGAGGCTCGCGCCCAGGTGCTCGAGCTGGCCGACGTGCTCGCCGCGCCGATGGTGCTCACCCTCAAGGCGAAGGAGGGGCTGGAGCGCGACAACCCCTTCGAGGTGGGCCAGTCGGGCCTCATCGGCAACCCGGCCGCCGCCAAGGCGATGGACTCCTGCGACGTGCTCGTCCTGCTCGGCACCGACTTCCCCTACCGCGACTGGTACCCGACCGGGAAGGTCGTGGTCCAGGTCGACTCGCGTGGTGAGCACATCGGTCGCCGCACCCCGGTCGGCCACGCGCTCGTCGGAGACGCGAAGGCGACGCTCGAGGCGCTGCTCCCGTTGTTGTCGCGACGCGACGACCGGGCGCACCTCGACACGGCGGTGAAGGCGTACCGCTCCTGGCACGAGCGGCAGCGGGCGCTGCTCGACCCCGACCACGACTCCTCCCTGCTCGGGCGGGCCCGGGCCGTGTTCGACAACCCCGACGTGCGGATCCGCCCCGAGGCGCTGGCCGCGGCCGTCGACCGACTGGCGCCGGACACGACGATCTTCACGAGCGACACCGGGATGTCGACCGCGTGGCTCTCCCGCTTCGTCACGATGCGCGGCACCCGTCGGCTCGTCGGCTCCTACAACCTCGGCTCGATGGCCAACGCCCTGCCGATGGCGCTCGGCGCGCAGGCCCTGGACCGCACCCGGCCCGTCGTCTCGTTCTCGGGTGACGGCGGGCTCATGATGCTGCTCGGCGACCTGCGTACGGCGGTGACGCACGAGCTGCCCGTCAAGGTCGTCGTGTTCGACAACGGCCGCCTCGGCATGGTCAAGCTCGAGCAGGAGCAGGGCGGGCTGCCCGAGTTCGGCACCGAGCTCGACAACCCCGACCTCGCCGCCGTCGCCACGGCCATGGGTCTCGCCGCTCGACGGGTCACCGACGCCGACGAGCTCGACGACGCGGTGGGGTGGGCGCTGGCGACCGCCGGCCCGGTGCTGCTCGACGTCGTGACCAACCCCGACGAGGTGGCGGTGCCGCCCAAGCCGACGCTCGCGCAGGGCTGGGGCTTCGCGATCGCGAAGTCACGCGAGGCCCTCGAGAGCCGCTGACCGGGCGCCGGGCGTGTGCCGTCTCTTCGGTCTCACCGCGGGGCGCACCCGCGTCCGGGCCACCTTCTGGCTCCTCGACGCCCCGGACAGCCTGTCCGCGCAGTCGCACGCCAACCCCGACGGGACGGGACTCGGCACCTTCGACGAGCAGGGGCGCGCTGTCGTCGAGAAGCAGGCGCTCGCGGCCTGGGACGACACCGCCTTCGCCCGTGAGGCGCGTGCCCGCACGAGCGCGACGTTCGTGGCCCACGTGCGCCACTCCTCGGGTGCCGCGGTGCGTCCCGAGAACACCCACCCGTTCGAGCTGGACGGCCGGCTCTTCGCGCACAACGGCGTCGTCGAGGGGCTCGACGTGTTGGACCGGCACCTCGGCGACGACCGGCGACGGGTCCTGGGCGACACCGACTCGGAGCGGCTCTTCGCCCTCGTCACGCGCGAGACCGAGGCTGCCGGTGGCGACGTCGCGGCGGGCGTGACCGCGGCGCTGCGATGGGTCGCGGCAGAGCTGCCCGTGTATGCCGTCAACGTCGTCCTGACGATGCCGCACCGTCTGTGGGCGGTGCGCTACCCGGCCACGCACGCGCTGTGGGTGCTCGAACGCCACGAGCCACGGGGTCGGCTCGACCACCGGTCGGCCGCCGGCACCCGCGTCGTGTCCCACGAGCTGTCGGACGCCCCTGCCGTCGTCGTGGCGAGCGAGCGCCTCGACGACGACGACCGGTGGCGCATGCTCGAGCCCGGCGTGCTGCTCAGCGTGGACGAGCACCTCGGCGTGACCGAGCGGCCCGTCATCGACGACGAGCCGCGGCACGCGCTGACCCTGCAGGACCTCGGTGCGGCAGCCGCGTCCCAACGTCCGACGGGTGGGTGACCGAACCGTCCGGGGAGGTGTCGGTCAGCAGCCGGCGACGACGCGCCCCACGAGGTCGGTCCAGGCGGCGAGGATGCGCTCGCGGCTGACGCCGGCCTCCAGCTGCTGGCCCACGATCGTCACGTCGAGCGGGGCGAGCAGGGCCATGGCGAGCAGTGGGAGGTCGCCGGTCACGCCGAGCTCGGTGAGCAGGTGACGCACGTGCACGGTCCAGAACGCGACGGCGGGACCGGAGCGCCCGTGTCGGCCGGCCGCGGCGACCATGAGGTCGGCGCTCGTGATGGTGCGGTCGAGACGGGAGGCGCCGAAGGCGAGCAGCCGCTCGAGAGGAGGGGCGCCCGGGCCGAGCGGAGGCGGGCCCGAGATGACCCGGCCCTGCCAGCGTGCCTCGGCGTGGTCGAGCAGGGCCGTCATCAGGCCGGCGCGGCTGCCGAAACGGCGGAAGACCGTGCCCTTGCCCACCCCGGCCTCGGCGGCGACGGCATCCATCGTCACGGCCTCGACCCCGTCACGGTCGACGAGCCGATGGGCGGCGTCGAGGAGCAGCTCGCGGTTGCGCGCTGCGTCGCGTCGCTCGGGACGCTCCGGATGGGCGTGCAGGTCGAACGTGGTTCGCTCGACCGACGGCTCCGTGGACACGGACGTGATCCTAGGCGGGTGGCAGCAGGGCGGGCTCGGAATAGAAGCGGACCACAGTCCGTTTAGGTGTCCATGACTTCCACGCCCAGCCCCAGCACCCCCACCCGCGTCGCCGTCCTCGTCGGCAGCCTTCGCGCCGACTCCGTGAACCGCCGCATCGCCGAGAGCCTGCGCGACCAGGCGCCCGCGGGCGTCGAGGTCGAGATCGTCGACGGTCTCGCCGCGCTGCCGTTCTACAACGAGGACGTCGACGGCGAGAACGTCCCGGACGCGGCGGCCGCGCTGCGTGCGACCGTCGCCGGCGCCGACCGCGTGCTCGCGGTGACGCCCGAGTACAACGGCACCATGCCGGCCGTGCTCAACAACGCCATCGACTGGCTCTCGCGTCCCTTCGGCCAGGGTGCCATCGCCGGCAAGCCCTTCGCCGTCATCGGCGCGACGCCGACGCCCTACGGCGGCAAGTGGGCCCACGAGGACGCGCGTCGCTCGGCCGGCATCGCGGGTGCCGTCGTGCTCGACGAGGTCGTCGTCTCGCAGTCGACCATCGACACCGACGTACTCGGCGACCCGCAGGTCTTCGGCCGTCTGCGCGACGCGCTCGGCGCTCTCGTCGAGCACCAGGTCGAGGCCGCCTGAGCCTCCGCCCTCGGTACCCCTCGACTCTCCGCCGTCGCTCTGACGCAGCAGGGCCCCGCCGAAACCGGCGGGGCCCTGCTGTCGTCAGCCCGGCGGGGTGGTGGCGGCGATGACGCGGGTCAGCGCCCCGTGCAGCGCCTCCAGCTCGGCGAGGTCCATGCCCAGCGTCTCGACGATCTGGGGTGGCACCTGAAGGGCCTTGGTGCGCAGCCTGCGTCCGCGCTGCGTGAGGGTGATGGCGAGGGCCCGGTCGTCCTCCGGGTGGCGGTCGCGGGTGACGAGCCCGGCGGCCTCGAGCCGTTTGAGCAGCGGTGACAAGGTGGCGGGCTCGAGGCTGAGCAGGCGGCTGATCTCGCGGAGCGTCAGTGGCGACCGCTCCCAGAGCGCGAGCATCACGAGGTACTGCGGGTGGGTCAGTCCGAGCGGTTCGAGCACCGGGCGGTAGAGGCCGATGACGTTCCGGGCGGCGACGGCGAGGGCGAAGCACACCTGCTGGTCCAGGCGCAGGAGGTCATCGGGTGGACCGTCGGTCGGCTGTGCGAGGTCGTCGCGTCGGGTGGCGGTGGGCGGGGTCATCTCACCTCGTCGTCGGAGCGGTACGCGTTTGCCTGTACACTAACAGTTAGCACACTAACTATGGAGGCAGCGCGTGGCGCGTTCGAAGTCCAAGGGACTGTCCGTCGGATACCGCATCGGCTACCGGCTGCGCATGATCGGCCTGACGATCTTCGGCCCGGCCCAGCTGGGCGAGGGCAACGACCCCAAGACCCGCCTCGCGCGTGAGCGTGAGGCCCGGGTGGCGGCGGCCGAGGCCGCCCGCGAGCAGCGCTGACCGCCGACGCCTCACGACGGCGCCGACCTCCGAGCGCCGAGATGCACCCGCGGAAGCGGTTCCGCGCATGGGCTCCTCGCCGGCCCCCTACGGGAGTACCGTCGAGAGCATCGGACCGCTTCCGGGAGGTGCCATGGGTGATCGCGTAGGAATCTTCGTCCTGTTCGGTGTCATCGTCATCCTCGTCATCGGCTTCATCATGGTCGAGCCGCGACGCGCCGGTCGCAAGGGTGACTCGATGGACTCCATGAACTCGCATCGCGACCGCACGGAGCAGGAACGTCGCGACCACCCCGAGGGCGCGGAACGCTCGCACCTCGTCGGCAACCCGCCCGTCGACACGATCAGCCCCGAGGGCTGGGGCGTGGCGACACCCGGCGAGGGGGCCGAGCCCGAGGAGCTGCCCGAGGACGTGCACCCCGAGCTGCACCAGGACCGCTCGCACCGACGCCGCCACTAGCCGCGGCGCGCGGCGAACGCCCGGCCACGCGGCCGCGGCGCCTGCTCGTCGAGCCCGGGTGGGGGCCCTTGCCAGACTGGGCCCATGACGGACGTGACGGCGGAGAAGAACTGGGCCGGCAACCACACCTACCGTTCGCGCATCGAGCGAGTGCGCTCGGTCGAGCACCTCCAGGAGCTCGTCGCCGCGGCGCCGCGCGTGCGCGCCCTGGGGTCGCGCCACTCGTTCACCGACCTCACCGACATCACCGACGTCGACGACGGGGTGCTGGTGTCGCTGACCGACCTGCCGACCACGGTGGAGGTCGACCCGGCGACCCGCACGGCCCGCGTGACCGGGCGGGCGGCATACGGCGACGTCGCCACGCAGCTTCATGCGGCGGGCTGGGCGCTCGGCAACCTCGCATCGCTGCCCCACATCTCGGTGGCCGGTGCAGTCGCGACGGGCACCCACGGGTCCGGCATCGAGAACGGTTCTCTCGCAACGGCGGTCGCGTCCATCGACATTGTCGGGCCCGACGGCGAGGTGCGCACCGTCAGCCGCGGCGACGCCGACCACCCGGGCAGCATCGTGTCGCTTGGCGCCCTCGGGGTGGTCACCGCACTCACCCTCGACATCGAGCCCACCTACGACGTGCGCCAGGACGTCTACACCGGACTGGGCTGGGAGTCCCTCGTGGAGAACATCGAAGAGGTCACCCGAAGTGCCTACAGCGTCAGCCTGTTCACGCGGTGGACCGACGCCGGCATCGAGCAGGTCTGGCGCAAGAGCCGGGTCGACGAGGCGCCGCTCGACCTGCACGGGGCGCAGCCGGCCGCGCGCACGCTGCACATGCTGGAGGGGGCGCCCACCGAGTCCGTCACCGAGCAGGGCGGCGTGTTCGGCCCGTGGCTCCACCGGCTGCCGCACTTCCGCATGGAGTTCACGCCGAGCCGCGGCGAGGAGCTGCAGAGCGAGTACCTGCTGCCCCGCGCCGAGGCCCTGGCCGCGGTCGAGCGGCTGCGTGCGCTGGGCCCGCGCCTGGCGCAGGTGCTGCAGGTGTGCGAGCTGCGCACCGTCGCCGCCGACGAGCACTGGCTGAGCAGCTCCTACGGTCACGACGTGCTCGGGGTGCACTTCACGTGGGTGCGCGACGAGGAGCGGGTGTATGCCGTCCTGCCCGCGATCGAGGAGGCGCTGCTGCCGTTGGGTGCGCGCCCGCACTGGGGCAAGTGCTTCGTCGCGGGGTCCGACGCCATCGCACCGCTCTACCCGCGGATGGGCGACTTCCGCGCCCTGCGCGACCGGGTCGACCCCGAGCGCGTCTTCGGTAACGCCTGGCTCGACCGCGTCATCGGCTGACGGTCAGGACAGCACCCCTTCGCGCAGCGCGCCCGCGAACGACGTGATCTCGCCGAGCGCGCCGACGAGGCAGGCCTGGTAGGCGTGGTAGACGTCCGGGCGTCCTTGCCACACAACGCTCGACGGGACGAGCTCGGGTGACAGCTCGTGCCTCCACGACCCCTGCTCGCCGTCGACGAACCAGCGCTGCGCGTGCTGCCACCAGCGGTCGTACCACGCGGCATACGTCGGGTCTCCCGTGGCGAGGTCGAGCGTGCGGGCAGCCCCGATGGCCTCGGCGACGACCCAGTGCAGACGGTCACGCACGACCGGGTGGCCCTCGAAGTCCGTGGTGTAGACGAAGCCCTCGTTGCCGTCGACGTGCCAGCCCTCGTGCACCGCGACGTCGAAGAGCGAGCGGGCGTCGTCGAGCAGCCACGGCGGCGCCTCGGCGCCCAGGGCGCGACGCAGGTGCAGCGCCAGCCGTGCCCACTCGAGCAGGTGGCCGGGGGTGACGCCGAAGGGACGGAACTTGTCGGTCGCGCGCTCGCGGTTGTAGTCGGGACGCGGCTTCCAGGTCGAGTCGAAGTGCTCGGGCAGCCGGTAGTTCCACGACCGGGCGAAGCCGTGCACGACGTTCTCGGTGATGCGCAGCGCATGGCCGAGCCACCGTGGGTCGCGCGTCACGTCCCAGGCCGCGAGCAGCGCCTCCAAGGAGTGCATGTTCGCGTTGACCCCGCGGTAGTCCTCGAGCTCGGTCCACGTGCGGTCCCACACGTCGACGGCGAGGCCGTCGGACTCGCGCCAGAAGCGCTGCTCGAACGTCTGCAGGGCGGTGTCGAGCAGGTCGTCCGCGCCGGGGCGGCGCGCCGCCGACGCGCTGGTCGCGGCGAGCACGACGAACGCGTGCTCGTAGGCACGCTTGTCGGAGATGTCGGGTGAGCCGTCGCGGTGCACCGAGGCGAACCAGCCGCCGTGCTCGGCGTCGTGCAGCAGTCCGCCCTCCGTGAACGTCGCGACGCCGTGGTCGACGAGCTCTGCCGACCCGGAGTCGCCCTCGAGCACCGCGAGCGCGGCCACGTGCGTCATCCGTGCCGTGATCCACAGCTCGACGCCCTTGTCGGGGTCGAGGTCGCCGTCGTCGGTGAGCCAGCCGAAGCCGCCGGCGGGGTTCTGGGCGCGCCGCACGAGGGTGCGCATGCGACGTCGCTGCTCGTCGAGCCAGTCGAGGTGGTCGGCGGGCGGGGGAGGGGCATCGGCCATGGACCCAGTCTGCCGAGAACCGGGCTCGGGCGCTGCAGGTCCCGCCAACGAGCCGGGCGTGGCGTCGCGTGCCGTCGCGTGCCGTCGCGTGCCGTCGTGCTGTCCGGCGTGGTGTCGGGACGGGACGGGACGGGTGGCCGCGTGGGGTCAGAAGTCGCCGGCGCCGCGCCGCAGGCGCGTCAGCACGTCGACGAGGGCGTGGACGTCGCGGGCCCCGAGGTCGGGCTGCTCGAACACCTCGGTGTTGAGCGCCTTGGTCGCGCGCTCGGCGAGCTCGCGGCCCGACGGCGTCAGGGAGACGAGCATGGCGCGGCGGTCCTCGGGGTGGGTCGAGCGCGTCACCAGGCCGGCATCCTCGAGCCGGTCGACGGCGTTCGTGACGCTCGTGGGGTGCACCTGCAGGCGGCTGCCGATGACCTTCATCGGCAGCGACCCCCGCTTGCTGAACCACAGCAGCATGAGCACCTCGTAGCGGGCGAAGGTCACGCCGAGCGGCTTGAGGGTCGCCTCGACCCGCGCGAGGACGATCTGGTGCGCGCGCATGAGCGAGGTGATCGCGGCCATGCCGTCGGCGGCGGCGTCCCAGCCCTGCTCGAGCCACTGCTCGCGGGCGCGCGCGATCGGGTCGAAGCCCAGGCCGGGGACGGCACTCGTCGAGTCCGCAGTCATGGCGCCATCGTAGGTCGCAGACGCGTTGACGTCCATTAGTAGGAAGTCCTACTATTTTTGTCATGTCCGACGCAGCGAAGCGCGATCTCCACCACCCGTCTCACCACGTCCGCCTCGTCACGGCGAGCAGCCTCTTCGACGGGCACGACGCGTCGATCAACATCATGCGGCGCATCATGCAGACGCAGGGCGCCGAGGTGATCCACCTGGGGCACAACCGCTCGGTCCAGGAGGTTGTCGACGCGGCGATCGAGGAGGACGTGCAGGGCGTCGCCGTCAGCTCCTACCAGGGCGGTCACGTCGAGTACTTCGAGTACCTCGTGCAGCTGCTCAAGGAGAACGGCGCCGACCACATCCGCGTCGTCGGCGGCGGTGGCGGCGTCATCGTGCCCGACGAGATCGCGCGCCTGCGCGAGTCGGGCGTCACGATCTTCAGTCCCGAGGACGGCCAGCGGCTCGGCCTCGCCGGCATGATCAACCGCGTCGTCGCCGACTGCGACTTCGACCCGTGGGAGATCGGGTCGCCCTCCCTCGAGGCGCTCCTCGCCGGCGACCGCTCGGCCGTGGCGCGCGCCATCACCGGCGCGCAGGAGGGTGAGCTCGACGAGGCCATCCTCACCGGCATCCGCGATGCAGCCGGCCGCCGACGCGTGCCGGTGCTCGGCATCACCGGCACGGGCGGCTCCGGCAAGTCGAGCCTCACCGACGAGATCGTGCGCCGCCTGCGCCTCGACCAGCAGGACAAGCTGCGCGTCGCGGTGCTCGCCATCGACCCCACCCGCTCCCGCGGTGGGGGCGCCCTGCTCGGTGACCGCATCCGCATGAGCTCGCTCGACGGCGACCGCGTCTTCTTCCGCAGCCTCGCCACCCGCGGCGAGTCCCAGGTGCCGGCGCACCTCGACGACGTGCTCGACGTCGTGCGCGCGGCGGGCTTCGACCTCGTCATCCTCGAGACGCCCGGCATCGGCCAGGGTGACGCGGCGGTCGTGCGCTACTCCGACATCTCGCTCTACGTGATGACGCCCGAGTTCGGCGCGAGCAGCCAGCTCGAGAAGATCGACATGCTCGACCAGGCCGACGTCGTCGCCATCAACAAGTTCGAGCGCCGCGGCGCCGAGGACGCCCTGCGCGACGTCGGCCGCCAGATGGTGCGCAACCGCGAGGCCTTCGGCAAGAGCCCCGCCGACATGCCCGTCTTCGGCACGAGCGCCGCCACCTTCAACGACGACGGCGTCACCGCGCTCTACCAGCAGCTGCGGACCCTCCTCTCCGAGAAGGGGATGCCGGTCGAGGAGGGTGTGCTGCCCCACGTCACGACCAAGCAGTCCACGCGCATCGCGACCATCGTCCCCGCCGCCCGAGTGCGCTACCTCGCCGAGATCAGCGACACCGTCCGCGGCTACCACGACAAGACCCGCACGTATGCCGCCGCGGCCAGTCGCGTGCAGCGCCTCGAGTCGGTGCGCGACGAGCTCACCGACGCGGGCTCGCCCGCCGACGGCGTCGAGGAGCTGCTCGACGGCGCCCGCGAGGCCGTCCCCGCAGAGGTGTCCGACGCGCTCGCTGCGTGGCCGTCGGTCGTCGAGTCCTACTCGGGCGACGAGCAGGTCGTCACCATCCGCGATAAGGAGATCCGCAACGCCCTCACGCGAGAGTCGCTGTCGGGCAACAAGATCCCCCGAGTCGCGCTCCCGCGCTACCGCGACCACGGCGAGCTCGTCAGCTTCCTGCGGCGCGAGAACCTGCCCGGCTACTACCCCTTCACCGCCGGTGTCTTCCCCTTCAAGCGCGAGGGCGAGGACCCCGCCCGCATGTTCGCCGGCGAGGGCGACCCGTTCCGCACCAACCGCCGCTTCAAGCTGCTCTCCGAGGGCCAGCCGGCCACCCGCCTGTCGACGGCCTTCGACTCGGTGACCCTCTACGGCCGCGACCCCGACCCGCGACCCGACGTCTACGGCAAGGTCGGCACGTCCGGAGTCTCGATCGCGACGCTCGACGACATGAAGGCGCTCTACGACGGCTTCGACCTCGTCTCGCCCACGACGTCGGTCTCGATGACCATCAACGGCCCCGCGCCGACGATCCTCGCCTTCTTCCTCAACACCGCGATCGACCAGCAGGTCGACGCGTTCCGGGAGCGGGAGGGGCGCGAGCCGAGCGACGACGAGCGTGCCGAGCTCACGGCATACGCCCTCGCGAACGTGCGCGGCACGGTGCAGGCCGACATCCTCAAGGAGGACCAGGGCCAGAACACCTGCATCTTCAGCACCGAGTTCAGCCTGAAGATGATGGCCGACATCCAGGAGTGGTTCATCGAGCGGAAGGTCCGCAACTTCTACTCGGTGTCGATCTCGGGCTACCACATCGCCGAGGCCGGGGCGAACCCCATCAGCCAGCTCGCGTTCACCCTCGCAAACGGCTTCACGTACGTCGAGAGCTACCTCGCGCGGGGCATGAAGATCGACGACTTCGCGCCCAACCTCAGCTTCTTCTTCAGCAACGGCATGGATCCCGAGTACTCCGTCCTCGGCCGCGTCGCGCGCCGCATCTGGGCCGTGGCGATGAAGGAGAAGTACGGCGCGAACGACCGCAGCCAGAAGCTCAAGTACCACGTCCAGACGTCGGGCCGCTCCCTGCACGCCCAGGAGATGGACTTCAACGACATCCGCACGACGCTGCAGGCACTCATCGCGATCTACGACAACGCGAACTCCTTGCACACCAACGCTTTCGACGAGGCCGTCACGACGCCGTCCGAGGAGTCGGTGCGTCGGGCGCTCGCGATCCAGCTCATCATCAACCGCGAGTGGGGCCTCGCGATGAACGAGAACCCGCTGCAGGGCTCGTTCGTCATCGACGAGCTCACCGACCTCGTCGAAGCGGCGGTGCTCAAGGAGTTCGACCGCATCACCGAGCGCGGCGGCGTGCTCGGCGCGATGGAGACCGGCTACCAGCGCGGCCGCATCCAGGACGAGTCGATGCTCTACGAGCACCGCAAGCACGACGGCAGCCTGCCGATCATCGGCGTCAACACCTTCCGCAACCCGCACGAGGGGGAGGAGCCCCGCAAGGTCGTGCTGGCCCGCGGCACCGAGGACGAGAAGCAGAGCCAGCTCTCCCGGGTCCGCGCGTTCCGCGCGGAGCACGAGGTCGAGGCGAAGGCTGCGCTCGAGGCGCTCAAGGCGGTCGCCATCGAGGGCGGCAACGTCTTCGAGGTGCTCATGCGGGCGGCCCGGGTCTGCTCGCTCCAGCAGGTCACCGAGGCCTTCTTCGAGGTCGGCGGCCAGTACCGCCGCAACGTCTGAGGGACCGTGCGCGAGCTCCTCGACGACCTGGCGTGTGCCGTGTCGTTCGCGACGCCGCCCCGCCGCCTCGTGTCGCTGGTCCCGTCGATCACGGAGGCTCTGGCGGTGACGTGCCCGGAGCGGCTGGTCGGGGCGACCGACTGGTGCACCCACCCGCGCGACCTCGAGGTGCAACGGGTCCGGGGCACCAAGAACCCCGACCGGGCGACGATCGCAGCGCTGGAGCCCGACCTCGTCGTCGCCAACAAGGAGGAGAACCGCGAGCTCGACGTCCGGAGGATGCGGGCTGACGGCATTCCCGTGTGGGTGACCGACATCGAGACGGTGCCGGCGGCGCTCGACTCGCTGGAGCGCCTCTTCGTGGACGTGCTCGACGTCGGCACGCCGGGCTGGTTGTCGGCCGCACGACGCGAGTGGGACGGACCCGTGCCCGAGACGACCCTCGACGTGGCGGTGGCGATCTGGCGCGACCCGTGGATGGCCGTCGGTCGCGACACCTTCACCGGCGACGTCGTGGCCCGGCTGGGCTGGCGCAACGTGCTGGCCGACTCACGGGAGCGCTACCCCCACGTCGACCTGGCCGAGCTCGACCGCGACGGCGTCACCGTCCTGCTCCCCGACGAGCCCTACGTGTTCACGGCGCACGACGGTCCCGAGGCGTTCACGACGGCGCGCACCTCGCTCGTCAGCGGCCGGCTGCTCACGTGGTACGGTCCGTCACTCGTCGGCGCACGCGACGTCCTGGCGGCCGCCGTCGCCACCTGAGAGGCCAGTCCTGGTTGCTCAGGTGTCGTCGGCGGAGACGAGGAGTCCTTCGCGCATGAGCCGGCGGGCCAGCTCGAGTCCGACCATGTCGGCCCGGAGCACGCCGCCGCCCACGAGCGCCACGAACGTGCCGACGTCGTGTGGCTCGACCGCTCGGGCGCCGAGGCGGCTGCGCAGCGTCACCGAGCCGTCCTCGTCGGGGACGAGGCGCGCGTCGACGTGGGCGCGCAGCCGCAGGCACGTGCCCGGCTCGAGCGCGTCGGCGGCGGTCAGCTGGGCGAGGGGCTGGATCGGCGCCGGTCGCTGGGCGCCGCGCACTCGTGACTCGAGCGCGTCGACCACGGCTGCTGCGTCGAGCGTCTGGAGCTCTCGGACGAGGCTCTCGCGCACGAGGTCGATGTCCGCCCCGAGGGAGTCGCGGTCGAAGCCCGACGGGGTGACGCCGAGGGAGGCGCGAACCCGCTCGTCGCGGCTCGCGGACTCGAGGGCCAGCCGCACCAGCTCGTCGGCGAGGTGACGTCGCGTCCACACGTGGACCCCCAGCGTCAGGTGGGTGCTCACGCCGCCGAGGGCGGTGGCCGAATGGATCCAGCCGCGGGGGAGGTAGAGCACGTCGCCCGGACGCAGGGTGAACTCGAGCTCCGGCTCGGCGCGTCCGGCCTCCTCGACGGCGGCGCGGTGGTCGGTCCACGGCTCGTCGCGCAGCGGTGACGGGTGCACGGGAGCGCGCAGACGCCAGCGCTTCTCGCCCGCCATCTGCAGCACGAAGACGTCGTGCACGTCGTAGTGGTCGCTGAAGCCGGTGCTCTGGCTCGGGGTGACGTACGCGTTGGCCTGGACCGGGTGCCCGAGCTCCTCGGCGAGCAGCTGGGTGAAGTCGATGAGCGGCCCCCACGTGCGGTGCAGGCCCTGCAGGACGATGGTCGACCCGTCGCCGAAGAGGCGCAGCAGCTTGTCGTCACTGACCTGGTCGGCGACCGTCGCGCCGACGCCGCCGCCCTGGGTGAACTCGCGGTCGCCGAGGGTGCGGCCGTCGCGGGCGACCCGGAGGAAGGGCGCGCGCAGGCCGCGGCGGGACACGAGCTCGTCGACCGCGTCCTCGTCGAAGAGGTCGGTGAGCCCGCCGGGCAGGTCAGCAGAGGTCGTGACGAGCGGGCGGCGCGACCAGTGCTCCCGGGCGAAGGTCTCGGGGTCGACCGGGACCAGTCGCCGCAGAGCCGAGTGCCCGCCCCGTGCGGCGGACACCCGGCTCGTCATGGCAGCAGTCATCAGGCCCCGCCGTCGGCACCACCGTCGTGGCTGCTCGTGTCGGCTCCGCCGTCAGCGGGTCCCTCGGTGTCGGCCCCGCCGTCGGCGCCGCCGTCGTGAGAGCCGGTGTCGGCGCCGCCGTCCGCCGGGCCCTCGCCCGTGGAGCCGGCGTCCGAGCCCATGCCGGAACCGAGGTCGGACTCGGTGTCTGATCCGAGTGCGGTGTCGGCTCCGCCGTCGGCACCACCGTCATGGCTGGTGGTGTCGGCTCCGCCGTCAGCCGGCCCCTCGGTCGTCGGGTCGTCGCTCACCGGGTCCAGCGGGTTGTCGCTCATCGCTTCTCCTCTAGCTGATTCCAGGCGGCGCCGGACGACGCCGTCGCCTCAGCACCTACCCACTCCCGTTCGCTCTGGCACGACGCCCTCGCGCGTGTTCTGATCGGGCCATGGCGATCAGCAAGGGAGACACCGTCCACTGGAACACCTCGCAGGGCCGGACGACCGGCACGGCGGTCGAGCGGCGCGTCAAGGAGTTCACGTTCGACGGGCAGAAGTTCAAGGCGAGCGAGGACGACCCGTACTGGATCGTCGAGTCCGAGAAGACGGGCGCGCCGGCCGCGCACAAGCAGTCGACGCTCGAGGCCGGCTGACCGGAGGCCGGCTGCGGCCGGGCGACCGCGTAGCCCGACCGCGTAGCCCGACCGCGTAGCCCGACCGTGGGGCCTCCCGCGACGTCAGGTGAGGTGGTCGAAGTCGCCGCGGGTCCACGCGGCGTGCCGGTCGGCCGAGAACCGCACCACGGCCTTGGCGTCCTGCGGCACCACGGCCCCGAAGTTGTTGTAGAGCCGGTCGTAGTGCAGCCCCTCGAGCTGACCTGCGACACGCTGGACCACGTTGCCCGACAGGGGAATCCGATTGGGATAGCTGCGCAGGAAGCTGACCGACCTCCGGTCCGGGTTGGGGAAGACGGCGTCGCCCGCGAGCAGCACGCCACGCCCCTCCGCGCCGGCCTGCCACTCGACCACGGCCTGGCCGCGGAAGTGCCCACCGACGCGGTGGAGGGTCAGCCCGGGTGCGACCTCGCGGGACTCGTCGTAGAGCTCGACGAGCCGGTCCTTGCGCCGCACCCACTCGGCGTCGCGGTCGGCGACGAGCACCGGCACGCCGCCCAGGGCCCGGGCCCATTCCGTCTGCACGCCGTACATGTGGGGGTGGCTCGCCGCCACGGCCAGCGTCGGACCGAGCGACTGCACGAGCTCCACGGCGGCGTCGTCGACGTAGCCGACGCAGTCGAAGAGCAGGAGGCCCTCGGGGGTGCGCACGACCATCGTCTGCTGGCCGATGCCGACCTCGGGATCGGCACGAAGCCCCCACAGGTCGGGCTCGACGGGGTCGACGGTGATGCGGGTCCCGGCCTCGCGCAGCTCGTCGAGGGTCGTCCACCGCTGCCCCGTGGCGGGCACCCACTGCCGGTCGTCCTCGCACACCTCGCACTCGGGTGGGGGCTGCGTCAGGTCGTCGGTCTCCACGGCGCAGGTCGCACAGATCCAGATCACGCGACCAGCCTGCCCGTCCGCGCCGCGCCGCACCAGCGGGTTTGCGGGAGGATGCACGCGTGATCCTGCACCTGCGCGCCGCCGTCGAGCAGCTGTATGCCGCCCTGCCGTCCCGCTTCACGCCGCTGCGGTCCGAGCTGGTGGCCGAGGCGAAGCAGGCCGGCGACAAGGAGCTGGCCACCTCGATCGGGGCCCTGCGCAAGCCGACGGTCGCAGCGTGGGCGGTCAACCACTTCGTGCGCGAGCACGCCGACGAGCTCGAGGACTTCCGTGAGTTCGCCGAGCTGCTCCGCGAGGCCCAGCGCAGTCTCGACGCCGACCAGCTGCGCCTGCTCGGTCGGGAGCGGTCGAGGCGCGTCGACGCCCTGGCCGACCGCATCGCCGAGACGTCGGCCGAGGCCGGTCAGAAGCTCGGTGCCGGGGTGGCGCAGGAGGTGCGCGACACCCTGACCGCCCTCATCGCCGACGAGGACGCGGAGGCCTCGGTGCTCACCGGCTCGCTGGTGCGCGCCCTCAGCTACTCGGGCTTCGGCTCGGTCGACGTGGAGGACGTCGTGGCGCTCGGGACCGACGGCGGCGAGGACGGGACCCGCCGGCCGTCGCTGTCGGTGCTGCGCGGGGGCGCGGGGGACGGCGCGGGGGACGAGGGCGACGAGGGCGACGATGCCTTCGACCTCGAGGAGCGGCGCAGGGCCAAGCGAGCCGCGGCGCGGGCCCGGCTGCAGGCGGCGCTCGAGACGGCCCGGTCCGAGCTGCGCAACGCCGACCGGCAGGTGGCGGTGCTGACGGCCCGCCACGAGGAGGTGACCGAGGGCATCGCCGACCTCGAGCGGCGGCTGGCGACGGCCCGGGGCCGGCTCGAGAAGGTCACGGCCGAGCTCGACGAGGCGACCGGCGTACGCGATCGGCGCGAGCAGGAGGAGGAGTCGGCGCAGCAGGCGCTCGCCGACCACGACGCCGAGGGCTGACCCCGCGAGCGCGCGCCGCGAGCACCCCGACGGCGTCGGGCGGGCAGGTCCCGCGCACGGGCACCGCCCGATTTCGTATCCGTGGCCGCGACCGTGTAGTCTCGCCGTCGCACAGCAGGTCGAAGCGGGCCCGTTCTCGTGACGGTTCCACAGCGTCGGCCGTGCCCCAATAGCTCAGTCGGCAGAGCGTTTCCATGGTAAGGAAAAGGTCTAGGGTTCGATTCCCTATTGGGGCTCTGGTCCGCCGGTCCCGGCCATCTCGCGGCATCGCGAGGAGGCCGGGGCGGCAGCCCATGGCGGGGTAGCTCAGCTGGTTAGAGCGCACGACTCATAATCGTGAGGTCGCGGGATCGAGCCCCGCTCCCGCTACCACTTCCGCGCGCACCGACGTCGATTTCTCCAATCGCCGGGGTGTCGCGTAACCTAGGACGTCGCGCCTGCGTGTCACCCGGGAGCCCGGAACGCGTGACGCGCCGCGCGACACCCGTCGCAAGACGACAGAAGACCCCGTACGTTCCCGAAAGAGCAGGTTGCCGTGGCCAGCAAGAGCACCGACGTCCGTCCCAAGATCACGATGGCGTGCGTGGACTGCAAGGACCGCAACTACATCACGAAGAAGAACCGTCGGAACAACCCCGACCGTCTCGCGATGAACAAGTTCTGCCCGAAGTGTGGCAAGCACACGGAGCACCGCGAGACCCGCTGACCCCAGCGCTCGACGTCAACGCTCCCTCGGCCACCGGCCGGGGGAGCGTCGTCGTTCCCGGCCGGTCCGGCGCCGCTGACGGCCGGGTCGAGACGCCCCGAGCCGCTGACCCCGGCGGTCGGTAGGGTGCCCGTATGCCGGTGAACGCAGACTTCCAGGGCCGGGTCTACCCGCCCACCGAGACCTACCGGGTGAGTGCCGCCAAGATCCGCGAGTTCGCCGAGGCGGTCGGCTCGGCCGACCCCGTGCACGTCGACGCCGAGGTCGCCCGGGCCCGCGGCTACGCCGACGTCATCGCACCGCCGACGTTCGCCGTCCTCATCGCCCAGCAGTGTGACGCGCAGCTGATCCGCGACCCCGAGGCTGGCATCGACTTCTCCAGGGTGGTGCACGGCGAGCAGCGCTTCACCCACCACCGCCCGCTCACGGCCGGTGACGCCGTCATCGGCACGCTCCACGTCGACGCGGTGCGCGAGGCGGGCGGGCACGCCATGGTGACCACCCGCACCGAGCTCGCCACCGAGGCGGGCGAGCCGGTCTGCACGGCCACGTCGACGATCGTCATCCGAGGAGGCGAGTGATGAGCACCCAGCCGCGTGACCACACGACCGTGCGGGCGTTCGACAGCGTCTCCGTCGGTGACGTCCTGCCGCCGCAGACCGTCCACGTCGACCGCGCCCGCCTCGTCCAGTACGCCGGGGCTTCCCTCGACCGCAACCGCATCCACTGGGACGAGCCCTTCGCGAAGAAGGTCGGCCTGCCCGACGTCATCGCGCACGGCATGTTCACGATGGGTTCGGCCGTCACCCTGGTCACCGACTGGGTGGGCGACGCCGGCCGCGTCGTCGAGTACGGCGTGCGGTTCACGCGCCCGGTGGTGGTGCCCTACGACACGGGCGCCGACATCGAGGTCTCAGGCCTCGTCAAGTCGGCCGACCCCGAGACGAAGCAGGTCACGGTCGAGCTGACCGCGACCGCCGCGGGCGAGAAGGTCCTGGGCCGGGCCCTGGCCGTCGCACGGCTCGACTGAACAGGGGCCAGCGCGTGCGCGAGGATCACGACGTCCCGCTGTCGACCCTGACGACGATGCGGGTCGGCGGCCCGGCCGCCCGGCTCGTCACGGTCGAGACCACCGACGAGCTCGTCGACGCCGTTCGTGAGGTCGACGACGCCGACGAGCCGCTGCTCGTCCTCTCGGGGGGTTCGAACCTCGTCGTCCCCGACGACGGCTTCCAGGGCACCGTCGTGCACATCGTCACGAGCGGCGTCACGCCCGAGTCCGCCGACTCCTGCGGTGGAGCCATGGTGCGCGTCGCGGCGGGCGAGGTCTGGGACGACGTCGTCGAGCGAGCGGTCGCGGAGGGCTGGGCGGGCGTCGAGGCGCTCAGCGGCATCCCGGGCCGCACGGGCGCCACGCCGATCCAGAACGTCGGTGCCTACGGCCAGGACGTGTCGCAGACGGTCGCCCAGGTGCGCACGTGGGACCGCCGGGAGCAGACCGTGCGAACCTTCATGAACGCGGACTGCGCCTTCACCTACCGGCACTCGCTCTTCAAGGGCAACGCCCGCTACGTCGTGCTCGACGTGCTCTTCCAGTTCGAGGTGGCCGACCTCAGCCGTCCCGTCGCGTATGCCGCCCTGGCGAAGGGCCTCGACGTCCCGCTCGGCACGCGGGTGCCGCTCCAAGACGCCCGCGAGGCGGTGCTCGAGCAGCGCCGCTCCCGCGGCATGGTGCTCGACGATGCCGACCCCGACACGTGGTCGTGCGGGTCCTTCTTCACCAACCCGATCCTCAGCCGGCAGCAGTTCGACGACCTCGTCGAGCGGGTGGGGGAGCGGCTCGGCTGGGAGGGCCCGACACCTCCGCGGTTCGCCGAGCCCGACGGCCGGGTCAAGACGAGCGCGGCGTGGCTCATCGAGCACGCCGGGTTCGGCAAGGGCTTCGGCCTGCCCGCTCCGGCGGCGCTGTCGACGAAGCACACGCTGGCGGTCACCAACCGCGGTGGCGCCACGGCGGGCGACGTCGTGGCCCTCGCGCGCCAGGTGCGCGACGGCGTGCGTGACGCCTTCGGGGTCTCCCTGGTCAACGAGCCCGTGCTGCTCGGCGAGACCCTCTAGCGGCGGCTACTTCGTCCGCGACTACCTCGTCCGCGACTACTTCGTCAGGACGACGGTGAAGGTCTTGGCCGGCAGTTTCTTGCCGGTCGTGCTGACCTGGTACGCCGGGCGGTTGAAGCCGAGCTTGAGCGCGCTCGTCGTGCCGCGGTCGACCTTGAAGAACACCCAGCCCCCGGTGGTCTTCGACCGAGTGGCCGGCTTGAGCACCGTGGCGCCCCAGCGCTTGGTGAACTCGGAGGTGGGCACGACGCTCTGCGCGGGGCTCGCGGCCACCAGCGACAGCATGGAGGGGTCGATCGAGGCGGAGTAGCGGGAGCCGGCCTTGGCCGTCACCCACACGCCGACGATCTCGAACTGCTTGGCGCCGACGGGCTGCCCGGACGGCCACGAGAGGTTGCGCACGAGGCGTCGGGCGGTGATGGTGTGCCCGAGGTCGGGGTCCTTCAACGTCGCCGTCAGCGTCTTCGTGGTCATCTTGTCCACCGGCGCCGCCGACCCGGAGGTCGTGCTCGTCGTGGTCGCCGGGGTGGGGCTCGTCGAGGCGTCTCCCGAGCCCGTCGACGACGCGGTCGCGCCGGCGGGCGCGGTCGGGTCGGCGGTCACGGGGGACTCGCCGCTGCAGGCCGCCAGGGCGACGACGGGGGCGACGAGACCGACGACGGCGAGTCGTCGGAGGTGGGCGCCGGAGGCGGTCGAGTGGCGGGCGAGGGCGGCGGCAGGAGTCTTCATGTCCGCACCAGCATGACCGGGCGCACCGACCCTGAGCAAACTCGGTGCAGACTCGGTGCACCGGCGCGGACGCCGACATCCACCTGCACGTGGGGTGCTTTGCCCCGGTGTGCCCCACTCCTCGGTGTGGCCCGAGTCACGGTGTCCGTCGCTCAGGCACGCTCGGCGGCCAGCCCCCGGTCGCCGGTGCCGGCCGGGTCGGTCTCCTGCCCGGGCTGCGCGAGCCACTCGTCCACCTCGGCGAGGGCGGCCGCGCGGAGTCGGGACGGCATGCGGCTGCCCTCGAGCGAGCCTCGGGCCAGGCCGGCCAGCCCGTCGTCGTCGAAGCCGAGGACGCGGGCGGCGGCGTACTGCGCCGCGAGGCGGGAGCCGAAGAGGAGGGGATCGTCGGCGCCGAGCGCCACCGGGATCCCCGAGTCGACGATGCGGCGCAGCGGCACCTCGGAGGGGTCGGCGTAGACGCCGAGGGCGACGTTGCTGCCCGGGCACACCTCGAGCGTGACGCCGGCCTCGGCGACGGCGTCGAGCACCTGCGGGTCCTCGACGCTGCGCACGCCGTGCCCGATGCGGTCGGGATCGAGGTGCTCCAGCGTCTCCATCACCGACTGGGCGCCGAGCAGCTCACCCCCGTGCGGCACGAGCGCGAGCCCGGCCTTGCGGGCGATGGCGAAGGCCGGGGCGAAGTCGGCCACGAGCCCGCGCCGTTCGTCGTTCGATAGTCCGAAGCCGACGACGTCGCCGGCCTCCTCGCCGGCGTGGTGGGCGGCCAGTCTGGCGAGGGTGCGCGCCTCCAGCGGGTGGCGCATGCGGCTCGCGGCGACGACGACACCGACGCCGATGCGGCCCTCCGACGAGACGGCACGCGCCTCGTCGAGGACGATCTCCAGGGCCGGCGTGATGCCGCCCACGAAGGGTGCGTACGACGTCGGGTCGACCTGGATCTCCAGCCAACGGGAGCCCTCGGCGGCGTCGTCCTCGGCCGCCTCGCGCACGATGCGACGCATGTCGGCCTCGGTGCGCACGCAGGCACGTGCGGCGTCGTAGAGCCGCTGGAAGCGGAACCAGCCGCGCTCGTCGGTGGCGCGGGCCAGCCGCGGTGGCCACCCCTTCACCAGAGCGTCGGGCAGCCGGATGCCCTGTTGCGCCGCGAGGTCGCGCACGGTTCCGATGCGCATGGAACCGGTGAAGTGCAGGTGCAGGTGGGCCTTGGGGAGGGTCTCCACCGCACGCGTCATGCGGGCAAGTGTGTCACCCGGCGCTCGCGCCGGACCGGCCGGCCGCGCCCGCCGGCCCTCCCGGCCCGCCCGGCCTGCCACCCGGCATACGCGAGCGGGGAGAGCCGCTCAGCGCTCGTCGGGCTCGTCGGCGATCTCGTCGACGACGTGCATCGCGGCCTCCTCGGCCGAGGCGCCGGCGCCGTCGACGCCGACGTCGCTGGCCCAGGCCTGCTTCTCGTCGTCGTCGTGGGCGCCCTCGTCGTCGGCGACGAGTCGTCCGGCGCGCGCGTCGCCGACCTCGTTGTCACCGAGCCAGTCGTCCTCGGCGTCGATCGAGTCGGGGTCGTCGCCGCCGATGCGGTCGTCGTCGGGCCCGCTCTCGTTGTCGGGCCGCCCGTAGGCCGAGTTCGGGTCGGGCTCCTCCTGGAGGATGCGCTCGTCGATCGTCTCGTCGATCGACTCCTCGTACGCCGTCGTGCCGTGCGCGGTGACGCCCTGCGGCCGGTCGTTGGGGGAGTAGCCCCGGTCGAGCACGTCGTCGAGCTCACCGTCCTCGAGGGTGTCCTCGGGCTGGAGCTGGTCCTCGTCGTCGACGCTGTAGCTGGTGAGGTCGTCGTCGATGTTCTTGTTGGCTTCGCTCATCGGGCGGCTCCTTCGGTGGCGGACTCGGGCGTCGACGCTGCGGCGTCGCTCACGTTGCCTACCCCGGCAGCGCGGTCAGCGGTCACCTTCTCGGCAGCCGCGAGCGCGACGCAGGTGGCGACACCGGCCATCGCGGTGCGCACCTCGTCGAGCGCGGGGAAGGTGGGGGCGAGCCGGATGTTGCGGTCGCGCGGGTCGTGCCCGAGCGGGAAGGAGGCGCCGGCCGGGGTCAGGGCGATGCCGGCCTCCTTGGCCAGGGCCACGACCCGGGAAGCCGTGCCGTCGAGCACGTCGAGGTTGACGAAGTAGCCGCCGGTGGGGCGCGTCCACTCGGCCACCTCGAGGCCCTCCAGACCCCCGGTCAGCGCCTCGTCGACCGCGGCGAACTTCGGGGCGATGATCTCGCGGTGCCTCCGCATGTGGGCCCGGACGCCCTCGGCGTCCTTGAAGAACTCGACGTGCCGCAGGTGGTTGACCTTGTCGGGCCCGATCGAGCTCATCGACAGGTGCTTCAGGTACCACTTCACGTTGGCCTCGCTGGCCGCGAGCACCGCCACGCCGGCGCCGGCGAACGTGATCTTCGACGTCGAGGCGAACATGATCGGCCGGTTCGGGTGTCCCGATGCCGCGGCGAGCGTGAGGATGTCGGCGCTCTTGGCCTCGTCCTCGGTGAGGTGGTGGAAGGCGTAGGCGTTGTCCCAGAAGATCGTGAAGTCGGGGGCCGCGGCGGGCATCGCCGCGAGGCGGGCCGCGACCTCCTGCGACACGACGGCGCCCGACGGGTTGGCGTAGGTCGGCACGATCCAGATGCCCTTGATGCTCGGGTCGTCCTTGACGAGCGCCTCGACCGCAGCGACGTCGGGGCCGTCGTCGTGCATGTCGACGGTGACCATCTCGATGCCGAACGACGCGAGCATCGAGAAGTGGCGGTCGTAGCCCGGGACCGGGCAGACGAAGCGCACCTTCTCCTCCTCCGACCACGGCCGAGGGGAGTCGACGCCGCCGAAGAGCAGGAAGTCGACGATCGTGGAGTACATCATCGTCAGGCTCGAGTTGCCGCCCGCGACGACCTGCGACGGCTCGACCCAGAGCAGCTCGGCGAACATCTCGCGCAGCTCGGCCAGGCCCTCGAGGCCGCCGTAGTTGCGCACGTCGACGCCGGCACGGTCCTTCGTCGTCGACGGCAGCGTCAGCAGGTCGTTCGAGAGGTCGAGCTGCGCGGCCGACGGCTTGCCCCGCGTGAGGTCGAGCTTGAGCCCGCGGGCCTTGAGGGCCGCGTAGGCTTCACGCTGCTCGGCGAGGAAGCCGGCCAGGTCGTCGTCGGACAGGGACGCGAGGGCGGTGCGCGGGTTCGTCACCTTCCCGATCCTGCCACTCGGGTGTGCTCGCGAGCAGCCCGGTCCGTATGCCGGGTGGTGCCCGGGTCGTCCCGGGACAGTGCACGGACGGTGCACGGATGCTGCACGGGTGGTGCGCTCGCCAGGGGGTCGGGCGCGCCGATCGGGCCCGGGCGCGGCTCGGTTGGCTTTGCACTCGGATCGTCCCGTATGATCGACCCTCGGACGGCTTCGCTGGCCATGCTGACGCATGCCGTCCCGCCGCGACCGCCCCAACGGTCACGGCGAAGGGCAATAGCTCAATTGGTAGAGCACTGGTCTCCAAAACCAGCGGTTGGGGGTTCGAGTCCCTCTTGCCCTGCGCATCCCAGTGATGTGGTCGTCGTGCAAGGCGGCACGCGGCTCTCGCCCCGACGTGGACACCCCACGAGCCAGGGCGCTGTCGCGGGCCGAAACCCAGGCAGAAAGAAGGAATCGTGACGGAGACGAGCGCCAAGCGCGGGTCCGGCCGGGCTGACAAGGCCCGTGGCGGCAACCCGGTGTCGCGGTTCCTCGGCGCGATCAGCCTCTTCGTTCGCCAGATCCTCGACGAGCTGCGCAAGGTCGTGCGGCCCACGGGCCCCGAGCTCGTGCGCTACACCACCGTCGTGGTCGTGTTCGTCGTGATCATGATGGCCCTCGTGTCGGGGCTCGACTTCGGTCTGAGCAAGCTGATCTCGTGGGCCCTCACCGGCGCGACGATCTGACGCGCGGGCGCCTCGCCGGCGCCCCGGGATGTCACCGCCAGCCGCCACCGGCTGGTCCACGAGCAAGGAAGTAGGTCAGAGCGTGTCCGAGCAGTTCGCCCACGAGGGCGCCCCGAACGGCGAGAGCACCGGGACCGATGTCGTCGACCCCACGGACCTGTCCGACGAGCTCTCGGCCTCCGACGTCGCCCCGGGTGCTGAGGACGCCGAGGCCACCGACGAGACCGCCGACGAGACCGCAGTCGAGACCACCGACGAGGCCGCTGAGACCACCGACGCCGACGAGTCCGACGAGACCGTGGACGCCGACGCCCCCGTCGCCACCGGCAGCGGCGACCCGGTCGCCGACTTCAAGGCCGACCTGCGCAGCCGCTTCGGCGACTGGTTCGTCATCCACTCCTACGCGGGCTACGAGAACCGCGTGAAGGCGAACCTCGAGACGCGCATCCAGACCCTCAACATGGAGGACTTCATCTTCGAGATCGAGGTCCCCATGGAGGAGGTCACCGAGATCAAGAACGGCCAGAAGAAGCAGGTCCGTCGCGTCCGGATGCCCGGGTACGTCCTCGTCCGCATGGACCTCACCGACGAGAGCTGGGGCGCCGTGCGCCACACGCCGGGTGTGACCGGCTTCGTCGGCAACGCGCACCAGCCCGTGCCGCTGTCGATCGACGAGGTCTTCACGATGCTCGCCCCGACCTTCGAGGCCGCCGCCTCCGCCGAGGGCACCGCCGGCGCGAAGTCCAGCGCCCCGAAGGACGTCCGCGTCGTCGACTTCGAGGTCGGCGAGTCGGTCACCGTCATGGAGGGGCCCTTCGAGACCCTTCCCGCCACCATCTCCGAGATCAACACCGACACGCAGAAGCTCAAGGTGCTCGTCTCGATCTTCGGCCGGGAGACCCCGGTCGAGCTCTCCTTCGCCCAGGTCGCCAAGATCTGAGCAAGGTCCCACCACGTTCGGTGCGGCACACCGCACCGGCATGCAACCGGGTCATCGCCCACGGCGTCGGCCCACAACGAAGAAGGTAGGCACCCATGCCCCCCAAGAAGAAGGTCTCCGGCTTCATCAAGCTGCAGATCCAGG
The DNA here is from genome assembly GCA_000955875.1 of Terrabacter sp. 28. Classification (GTDB taxonomy): domain Bacteria; phylum Actinomycetota; class Actinomycetes; order Actinomycetales; family Dermatophilaceae; genus Terrabacter. The sequence continues at coordinate 199,995 of JYOE01000021.1, read as the reverse complement.
CCGGTCAGGCCACCCCCGCCCCGCCCGTCGGCCCGGCCCTCGGCCAGCACGGCGTCAACATCATGGAGTTCGTCAAGGCGTACAACGCCGCGACGGAGTCCCAGCGCGGCAACGTCATCCCGGTCGAGATCACGGTCTACGAGGACCGCTCGTTCACCTTCGTGACGAAGACCCCGCCGGCCGCCGAGCTCATCAAGAAGGCTGCCGGCGTCGCCAAGGGCTCGGGTGAGCCGCACAAGACCAAGGTCGCCAAGCTCTCGCGCGACCAGGTCCTCGAGATCGCCCGCCAGAAGATGGAAGACCTCAACGCCAACGACGAGGAGATGGCGGCGCGCATCATCGCCGGCACCGCTCGCTCGATGGGCATCGACACCGAGCTCTGAGCCCAGCTCTCAGCTCGATCGTCACCCCGGCCGCACGGCATACGGACCGTATGCCGTCGGCCACGTGGGAGGGCCAGCGCTGGCCCGCACCACGACTCCACGAAATCCACGCAAGGAGCAGTTCCATGAAGCGCAGCAAGAACTACCGCGCAGCCGCCGAGCTCGTCCAGCCCGGCAAGGTCTACGCCCCGCTCGAGGCCGTCCGCGTCGCCAAGCAGACCGCGAAGGCCAAGTACGACGAGACCGTCGAGGTCGCGATGCGCCTCGGCGTCGACCCCCGCAAGGCCGACCAGGCCGTCCGCGGCACGGTCAACCTGCCGCACGGCACGGGCAAGACCGCCCGCGTCCTCGTCTTCGCCAACGGCGACAAGGCCGAGGCCGCCCGTGAGGCAGGCGCCGACCACGTCGGCTCCGACGACCTGCTCGAGAAGGTCCAGGGCGGCTGGCTCGACTTCGACGCCGTCGTCGCGACCCCTGACCTCATGGGCAAGGTCGGTCGACTCGGCAAGGTGCTCGGCCCGCGTGGCCTCATGCCGAACCCGAAGACCGGCACCGTGACGATGGACGTCGCCAAGGCCGTCGCCGACATCAAGGGCGGCAAGATCGAGTTCCGCGTCGACAAGCACGCGAACCTCCACTTCATCATCGGCAAGGCGTCCTTCGACGAGGCCAAGCTCGTCGAGAACTACGCCGCTGCCCTCGAGGAGATCCTGCGTCTCAAGCCGGCCAGCTCCAAGGGCCGCTACATCGAGAAGGCCACCGTCTCCACGACGATGGGCCCGGGCATCCCGCTCGACTTCTCCAAGACGCGCAACCTCCTCGTCGAGGAGGAGCAGGCCTGATCGCCTGACCCGACGCACCGAGAGCCCGTCACCCCCTGGGGTGGCGGGCTCTCGCGTTCCCCCATCGAGAGAACGCTCTGTCACCGCGCCGAGCACGGGCCATCCCTGTCAGCCCGATCGAGAGAACACTCCGTCACCTCGGATCGGTGGGGTGCTCGACGCGATCCGCGGGGTTTGCGCGGGTACGGTCGAAAGATGAGTCGTCTCAGCGCACGCACCACGACACGTTCCCGATGGGTCCTCGGCGCTCTCGTCGTCGGCCTCCCGCTCTCACTGCTCCCCACGACCGCGGGAGCCCAGCCCACGGTGGCGCCGTCACCGCAGCGCGACAGGGGCTGGCACGGCCAGCCGACGACGCTGCCCAAGGCGCCGGTCATGGTCGGGTCCGGCGGGGCGGTCAGCTCCGTCGACCGCGACGCCTCGCAGGTCGGCATCGACGTGCTGGCACGGGGCGGCAACGCCGCCGACGCCGCCGTCGCGACAGCCGCCGCACTCGGCGTCACGGAGCCCTACAGCGCCGGCATCGGCGGCGGCGGGTTCCTCGTCTACTACGACGCCCGTTCGAAGAAGGTGTCGACCATCGACGGGCGCGAGACGGCTCCGGCGACGTTCACCGACAAGACGTTCACCGACCCCGCGACGGGCAATGCGCTCGACTTCCCGACGGTGGTCAGCTCCGGCCTGTCAGTGGGTGTCCCGGGCACGCCGGCCCTCTGGGCCAAGGCTCTGCGCGACCACGGCACGCTCTCGCTCAACGCCGCGCTCAAGCCGGCCGAGCGGCTCGCGGCGCAGGGCTTCGTCGTCGACCAGACCTTCCGCGACCAGACCGCGCAGAACGCCGACCGCTTCCGCAAGTTCCCCGAGACCCAGCGGGTCTTCCTGCCGGGCAACCAGCCGCCGGTCGTGGGCTCCGTGTTCCGCAACCCCGACATGGCCAAGGCCTACCGCGCGCTGCGCACGCGGGGCACCGACGTGCTCTACCGCGGGCGCCTGGGTGAGGCGATCGTCCGAGAGTCGAACGCGCCGCACACGGCGCCGGGCGTGAGCGTCATGGGCGGGCAGCTGACGTTGCGCGACCTCGCCTCCTACCGGGCGCTGACCAAGGCGCCGATCCACTCGCAGTACAAGGGGTTCGACGTCTACGGGATGCCGGTCCCCAGCTCGGGTGGCATCGCCGTCGCCGAGATCCTCAACCTCATGACGGCATACGAGCAGCGCACCGGCGTGACCACGCGCGACGTCGACCAGGTGCAGTACCTCCACCGCTTCTCCGAGGCGTCGGCCACGGCCTTCGCCGACCGCAACCGCTACGTCGGCGACGTGCCGGGCGTCCCCGTCGGTGAGCTGACGAGCACCGGCTTCGCCGGCGAGCGCGCCTGCCTCTTCGACCCGGCCAAGGCCTACTCGCCGCGGCCCATCCCGCCGGGCGTCCCTGACGGCTCATACACCTCGTGCGCCACCGCACCTGTGTCGGCACAGCCCAGCGAGGGACAGTCGACCACGCACCTGACCGTGGCAGACCGGTGGGGCAACGTCGCCTCGTACACCCTCACCATCGAGCAGACGGGTGGCTCGGGCATCACGGTGCCGGGCTATGGCTTCCTGCTCAACAACGAGCTGACCGACTTCAACTTCGCCCCGACCCAGGGCGACGCGCCCGACCCGAACCTCCCGGGCCCCGGCAAGCGGCCGCGCTCGTCGATGAGCCCGACGATCCTGCTTCAGGACGGCAAGCCGTTCCTCGCCGTCGGCTCTCCGGGTGGGGCCACCATCATCACCTCGGTGTCGCAGACGATCCTCGGCTACCTCGACCGTGGGCTGCCGCTGGTCGACGCCATCGCGGCGCCGCGCCTCAGCTCGCGCAACGGCAGCACCGAGGGCGCAGAACCGGCGATCCTCGACGGGCCCACCGGTGCCGCCCTGACCGCGCTCGGCCACAAGCTCGCATCGGCCGGCACACCGAACGAGATCGGTGCGGTCACGGCGATCCGCAGCCTCGACGGCGGTCTGTTCGAGGCGGCCGCCGAGACGGTGCGCCGCGGCGGTGGCTCGGCGATGGTCGTGCACCCTCGCTGACCGCCCACCGCGACACGCCGCGACGACAAGGAGGCCGTCCCCTCGGGGCGGCCTCCTTCTTCGTCCGCCGGCGAAAATGCCTATACCGCACAAACAGCAGATGTGTCCCATAACACGCGGGCGGTGGGTCTCGTTTTCCGGGCACATCGGTCAGGGGATCGATGGCAGGGCATCGATGACAGGAGCACGAGCATGAACAGGAAACTCACGGCGATCCTCGTCGGTGCGGCCATCTCGGGGATGGCCGCACCTCTCACCGCCGCACCGGCCACGGCGGCCACGCCGCTGCTCGGGGCCGCCGCGTCCGCCTACGGCAGCTACGTCGTCATCGGCGGGGTGGTGCGCTCCGGGCCGACGGCATACGCCGCGATCAGCTGCTCGACCGTGTTCGGCAGGTCGGCGACGGGGTCCGCGGCCGCCGTGGACGGGGCGGCAGGCTCGGTCGGCGTCACGCGCACGAGTGCGACGACGACACGGACGACGACCGGCCACGCGAGCCGGGGATCGTCCACGACCTCGGGCGTGAACCTCCTCAAGGGTCTGGTCCGCGCCGACAGCGTCACGTCCACGAGCGTCGCGTCGCGCGGCCTGGCCGGCGCGCTGTCCGGCTCGAACCAGTCCCAGCTGGTCGGGCTCAAGGTCGGCGGCCGGGCGCTCAACAGCGTGCCGGCGCCGAACTCGGCCATCACCCTGCGGTCGTCGAGCGGGGCCGCCTTCGCGACCGTCTACCTCAACCAGCAGTCCCGCGGGGTCGTCGGCAACGAGCTGCGGGTCTCCACCACGGCGCTGCGGGTCGTCGTCACCGGCTCGAACGCCCTCGGGCTGCCCATCGGCTCACGGATGGACGTCGGTGTGTCGCGCGCGACGCTCACCGGCCCGGTGAGCGGGCTCGTCGGCGGCTACGGCTACGCCACGTCCGCCAGCTACCCCGACGGCGCCGCATCGTCCAGCCGTACCGCGCTGGCGGGGGTGCCGTGCACCGGAGGCTCCGGTCAGGCGACCCTCGCTGCGGCCACCGTCCCCACCCTGGTGGCGGCCGGGACGACGACCACCGATGTGCTCTCGAAGGTCAGCTCGACGCAGCGCAGCTCCTGGGTGCGCAACACGATCAGCGCTCCGCGCGTGCTGGGTGGCCTGATCAGCGCCGACACGATCGTCGCCGAGACCTCGACCCGCCAGGCCGCCCCGGGTGCGGCCCCGGTCCTCACCGACGCCTCCCGCTTCGTGGGACTGCGCATCCAGGGACTCCCGGCCATCTCCGCATCCGTCCCGCCCAACACGGTGCTCACGGTGCCGGGGCTCGGCCGGGTGACGCTGCACAAGGTCGTCCGCACCTCGCGGTCCATCGAGGTGGTCATGGTCGAGATCGTGACCGACCGCGTGCGCGGGAACCTGCCGACGGGGTCGGTGGTGCGGGTCGGCTCGTCCGTCACGTCGCTGCTCTGACCCTCCCTGCACCGACCGTCGCGATCCCTCCGCGAGGCAGCATCGGACAGGCCGGTCGCGACACCCGTCGCGGCCGGCCTGACGGTCGCCCGGAGGACGACCGTGAGGCACTGACGGTCAGGCGGGCTTCGCGGTCGGCCAGGGCCACGCGGTGCAGCCCTTGAGGCCGTAGGTCTGCTGCATCATGACGGGCGCGACCTTGCCCGGCCCGCCGCAGTACGCGTGGGCGTGGCCGATGCCGTGACCCACCTCGTGGTTGACGAGGTAGGTGCGGTAGCCGGCGATGTCGGTGCCGTACGCGTCGGCGCCGAGCACCCACCGGCGCAGGTTGAGCACGACGCGTCCCGTGTTGTGGCAGCTCACCTGGCCGCGGGTCTGGAGCGGCGCGCACAGCTTGTCGGTGGTGTTCGGGCTGGCGAGAGTGATCCGCAGGTCGATGCCTGCGCCCTTCGAGGCCGCGGCGGGGGAGACGTTGACGAACCGGACGCCATCCTTGGTCTGCCACCCCCGGGGGTCGGTCAGGACGGTGCCGACCACAGTGGCCAGCTGCTCGCCGGACACGTCGAGGCCGCCCTCGAGCTCGACCGTGTAGCGCACCGTACGTCCGCCCGACGGGGCCGGGCGCACGGCCTTGGGCGGCACGGCCACGACCGTGAAGCGCCCGGTGCCCGACTCGATGACCGCGCCCTTCGCGTCCTTGCCGTCGTTCGCGGCGCCGGCGCCCGAGCCGGCGGCCGCCTTCGCCGCCGCACCCGTGGTGGCCGCCCCGGTGGCCGACGCGCCGGAACCGGCCGCCTCCTCGCCCGACGACCCGGCCTGTGAGTCGACCTGCGAGTCGGGCACGCGTTCGACCTGGTCGACGGCGACGGCCGGGGCGAACCCCGCGGCCAGGGCCACCCGGTCGACGCTGAAGAGCCCGGCCGGCGTCACCGGCTCGCGGGCTCCCGCGCCCGTCACCGACCAGACGTCCGCGGCGACGCAGAGCATGACGGCCAGACCCGCCCACGTGCGTCGTCGGCGGATCGCCTGCCGTTGACGGGGGGTGGGGCGGCGTTCCACGCTGCCTCGCGCCATACGGGTCACGCTAGGTCACCTACCCGCGTATTGCGAGGAGCGCACCCGTGACGCGCGGGCGCCCGAGCACGTGCGGCCCCGATTTGGTCGGGACGGGGGACTGCCCGTACTCTGGTCCACGACCAATGACCGCCGGTTGGAGGGCGTGGGCAACCACGATCTCTCGAAGGTCCCGCACGATGCGGGCAGCCAGCGCAGGACACTCAGCCTCACGGCATACGTCGAGTATGCCGCTTCGAGCCCCGAGCGCCCTGCGCCGGGGCTCTTCTCGTGCAGGCCCTCCGGGCCCCTTCGCCGGCGTCACCACGCAAGGGAAGGAGGCCCAGATGGCGAACGCCGAGAAGAGCGCAGCCATTGCCGAGATCGCGGACAAGTTCCGTGAGTCCGGTGCGGCCGTTCTCACCGAGTACCGCGGCCTGACCGTGAAGCAGCTCTCCGAGCTGCGCAACTCGATCCGAGAGCACGCCACCTACGCCGTGGTCAAGAACACGCTCACGGAGCTCGCCGCGAAGGAGGCCGGGATCTCGGCCTTCGACGGCCACCTCCAGGGCCCGTCGGCCATCGCCTTCGTCACCGGTGACCCGGTCGAGGCGGCCAAGGGTCTGCGTGACTTCGCCAAGGCACACCCCCTCCTCGTGATCAAGGCCGGCGTCCTCGACGGCAAGGCCTTGTCCCCCGAGGAGATCACGAAGCTCGCGGACCTCGAGTCCCGCGAGGTTCTGCTGGCCAAGCTTGCGGGTGCCATGAAGGGCTCCCTCAACAAGGCCGCCTACCTCTTCGTCGCTCCTCTGTCGCAGACGGCCCGCGTGGTCGACGCCCTGCGCCAGAAGGTCGAGGCGCAGGGTCCCGCCACGCCGGCTGCCGCCGACGAGGCTCCCGCCACGGAGGCTCCGGCCGCCGAGGCAACCACCGACGTCGCCGAGGGTGGCGACGAGAGCTGATCGCGCACCTGCGCACCAGCTCGATTCAACAACACGCCACTCACGGCAATATCTAGGAAGGAAGCCACCATGGCGAAGCTCAGCACCGACGAGCTCCTTGACGCTTTCAAGGAGATGACCCTCATCGAGCTCTCCGAGTTCGTGAAGCAGTTCGAGGAGACCTTCGAGGTCACCGCTGCTGCCCCCGTTGCCGCCGCCCCCGCGGCTGCCGGTGGCGGCGCTGCCGCCGTCGAGGAGGAGGAGAAGGACTCGTTCGACGTCGTTCTCACCGCCGCCGGCGACAAGAAGATCCAGGTCATCAAGGAGGTCCGCGCGCTCACGAGCCTCGGCCTCAAGGAGGCCAAGGACCTCGTCGACGGCGCCCCCAAGCCCGTTCTCGAGGGTGTCGACAAGGCTGCGGCCGAGAAGGCCAAGGAGCAGCTCGAGGGCGCCGGCGCCACCGTCGAGCTCAAGTGAGCCGTCCCGGCTAGCCCGGGGCTCCAGCATCACCGCGAAGGCGGGTCCGACCAGCAGGTCGGGCCCGCCTTCGCCGTCTCTCAGGAAGTCTCCTCCCGACGTCACCGAGCGTTCCGGCGTCGTGCGCGGTTCCGTGCCCGTAGGGTTCTCGCGACTCACATCGAATACAGGGAGACAACCGCACATCATGCGCCGACTGCTGGCTGTCACCACGACGGCTCTGACCCTTGCCGCCGGGGCGATCCTCGGCCCGATCACCACCACCGCCCAAGCCGCCCCGGGCCCGATCCTCAAGGCGTGCACCCACCTCAAGGCGGGCACCGCCTCCGACCGGCTCGCCAACGGTCGGTTCACGCTGCAGGTCAGCCCGGACTTCGTCGAGATCGAGGAGACGGCCTGGATGAGCGGCTCCCGCGGCCGCGACTACACCACGACCGGGACGTGGTTCCGCGACGACCCCACCGGCCGCTACCAGTCGAACACGGACGCGACGCTGCTCGCCTTCCACTGCAACGGGGACCTCGCGCTGCGCCACTCGAACGGTGCGCTGCTGTGGCACTCGAACACCGCGAACAAGGGTGCGACCACCCTCGCGCTGACGAGCGGCGGCAACCTCGTCATGACGACCTCCGCCGGCAAGGTGGTCTGGCAGAGCGGTTCGGGCAGCACGCTGCTGCCGGCGAACTCCATCCTGCGCAGCAACTCGCGGCTCGTGAACGCCTGGGGCGACCAGCAGGGCGAGCCGGTGCGCACGCTCAGCATGCAGACCAACGGCAACCTCGTCTACCGCGTCGGGTCGACGGTGCGCTGGCAGACGCGCACCGGTGTGGCCGGCTCGCACGCGGCCGTGACCACCCGGGCCCAGCTGATCGTCGTCGCCCCCGACGGCCGCGTGCTGTGGAGCAGCGGCAAGACCGGCTCGAGCTACTCGGTCCTGAACGCCGGACCGTTCTGGATCGAGCAGTTCTACCCGTCGCTGGCGACCGTGTGGTGGTCAGGCGTCGCCTGAGCCGGGCCACCGCCCCGGGTCGAGGTGGTCCGCGACCGTGTGCCGTCGCGGATCACCTCGAACCGTGTGCAGACGCCGCGCGTCAGTGCGTGTGGGCCAGGGCATCCTCGAGCGCTGCCAGCACGAGGGCGACACGGTCGGGGCGGGCGTTGTGGCCCATGAGACCGATGCGCCAGACCGTGGAGGCGAACTCGCCGACGCCGGCTCCGATCTCGAGGTTGTGCCGCTCGAGCAGGTAGCCGCGAACGGCCGCCGAGTCGACCCCGTCGGGCACCCGAACCGTCGTCAGCTCCGGCAGGCGTGAGCCCTCCTGCGCGAACAGCTCGAGACCCATCTCCTCGAGACCGTCCTGCAGGAGACGGCCGGCCTCGGCGTGACGGTCCCACACCTTCTCGAGCCCCTCGTCGGCGATGCGGCGCAGCCCGGCGTGCAGGCTCGCGACCATCGCCGTCGGGGCGGTGTGGTGGTAGGTGCGCTTGCCCGCGCCGGAGGCCTCTCCGACGTAGCCGCCGAGCAGCCCGAGGTCGAGGTACCACGACGACGGCTTCTCGACGCGGCGCTCGAACGCGCGGTCGCTGATCGTGAAGGGGGCGAGGCCGGGGGCGACGCCGAGGCACTTCTGGGTGCCGGCGTAGCCGATGTCGACGCCCCAGTCGTCAGCGCGCAGCTCGATGCCGCCGATGCTCGTCACGGCGTCGACGAGGAGCAGGGCGTCGCCCTTGACCGCGGCGAGCGCGGCGATGTCGGAGCGGACGCCGGTCGAGGTCTCGGCGTGCACGGCGGCGATGATCTTCGGCGACGGGTGGGCGGCGGCGACGCGCTCGGCGTCGACGGGGGTACCCCACGCGTGGTCGACCCGGACGACCTCGGCGCCGTGCCGACCGGCCACGTCGACCATGCGCTCACCGAAGAGCCCGTTGACGGCGACGACGACGACGTCGCCGGGGGAGACGGTGTTGACGAAGGCGGCCTCCATGCCGGCCGAGCCCGTGGCCGAGAGCGGGAGCGTACGACGGTTGTCGGTGCCCCAGACGTACCTGAGCAGGTCGCACGTCTCGTCCATCACCGCGAGGAAGTCGGGGTCGAGGTGGCCGAGCAGGGGCGCCGCGAGCGCGAGGGTGGCCTCGGGGTAGGGGTTGCAGGGGCCCGGCCCGAAGAGGTGGCGCTCGGCGACGGGGCGGGGCGAGGTTGTGGGGGGCGTGGTCGTCATCAGAATGCGGCTCCGGGGTTGAGGATGCCCTGCGGGTCGAGGGCGTTCTTGATGCGGTGGGTGAGGGCCATGACGTCAGGGCCGAGCTGCTCGGGCAGGGCCGCGCGCTTGAGGCGGCCGACCCCGTGCTCGCCGGTGATCGTGCCGCCGAGGCTGATCGCGAGGCTCATCACCTGGGAGAAGGCCAGGGCCGCCCGATCCTTGGCGTCGGGGTCGCCCGGCGGGTGCACGACGATCGGGTGCGTGTTGCCGTCGCCGGCGTGGGCGACGACCGGGATCTCGACCTCGCGCCGTCTTGCGATCGCCGCGATGCCGGTGAGCAGCTCGGGCAGCCGGGGCACGGGCACGCCGACGTCCTCGAGCATGATGGCGCCGCGCCGCTCGATGGCGACGATCGCCGACCGGCGTGCGGCGACGAACATCTCGCCCTCGTCGGCGTCGGTCGTGGTGAAGCACTCGCGGGCGCCGCCGGCGGAGCAGATGCGCTCCATCTCGGCGATCTCCTCACCGCGCGCCGCACCCGGCGCATCGGACTGCGCGAGCAGCATCGCACCGGCGCTGCGGTCGAGGCCCATGCTGCGGTGGTCCTCGACGGCGTTGATCGAGGCCTGGTCCATGAGCTCCATCATCGAGGCCCGCATGCTGGCGCCGATGGCGACGACGACGCGTGCGGCCGCCTCGACGTCGTCGAAGGTGGCGACGAGCGTGGCGGGTGGTGCCTGCGCGGGGACGAGCCGCAGGGTCGCGCGGGTCACGACGCCCAGGGTGCCCTCGCTCCCCACGAAGAGCTTGACGAGCGAGAGGCCGGCGCTGTCCTTGACCCGCTGGCCGCCCAGCCGCACGAGCGTTCCGTCAGCGAGCACGACGTCCAGACCGAGCACGTAGTCGGTGGTGACGCCGTACTTCACGCAGCACAGGCCACCCGCGTTCGTCGCGACGTTGCCGCCGATCGAGCAGATCTCGAAGGAGGACGGGTCGGGCGGGTACCACAGGCCGTGCTGCGCCGCAGCCCGCTTGACCTCGGCGTTGAGGGCCCCCGGCTCGACGACGGCCGTCCGCGTCGTCGGGTCGATCTCGACGGCGCGCATCCGCTCGAGGCTCAGCACGATGCAGCCGTCGACGGCGTTGGCGCCACCCGACAGGCCGCTGCCCGCGCCGCGGGGCACCACGGGTATGCCGTGTGCGCCGGCCCAGCGCACCGTCGCCTGCACGTCCGCCGCCGATGTGGCCCGCACCACCGCGAGCGGTGTGCCTGCCCCGGCGTCGGCCGTGTAGTCGAAGCGGTAGGCGGCGGTGCTGTCGGGCTCGGTCAGCAGCGCGCCCGGAGCCAGCGTCGCGGCGAGGTCGTCGAGGGCGGGCAGGTCGGGAGCGTCCTTGCTCACTGTCGTCACCCACCCACCGTAACCACGAGCGGGCCGCCCGGGCCGCAGTGGATCGGGCCGGCCATGCGCACCCGGAGGCGCGCGCAGGCCCCGTCCTCCACCAGCGGCAGGTCAGGCACGACCGGCCCCTCGCCACCTTGACGCATCGACACCCCGGATGCGCCGCACCGACGCCCGCAGGATTCGGCTGCCCTGCCGGGTAGGTTTGCCCGCATGGGATGGCTGTCGCGCACGTTCAGGTCTGGCGATGACACCTCGGCGTCCGCGCCGGCTGCGCCGCGGGAGCACCCCGAGTCCGCTGCCGGCCAGTCGGGTCCGCCCGTTGCCCTCGCGCCCCATCCCGTGCCTGACGGCCCGGCCGCCAGCGCCAGGGCCAGGGCCGGGGCCGGGGCCGCTCCGACGCCCGACCCCGTGCCGGCACCGGCACCCGACCGGTCCTCCACGGCGGCCGGCCGCTACGGCCCGCTGGTGAGCGTCACCCACTTCGACACGGCCCCGCCCGAGCTCGAGTGGCAGCTGCCCCTCAACGGCGAGCTCTACCGGCTCATGCCCGGCTCCGACCGACCCGACTACTCCCTCTTCGTGCTCGAGAGGCCCGTGCACTTCTACCCGGGCGACGGCTTCGACGTAGGACGGGTCGAGCCGGAGCAGCGGGTCGAGGACCGCAAGGGCCGGCCCATGGTGCGGGTCCACGCGATGCTGCTCTGCGCCCGCTTCGTCGGGCAGCAGCTGCACCCGGGCATGAAGGACCTCGCGGTCAACCTTGCGTACGTCATCGACAACTCGCTCGCGCGCGACGCCGAGGTCGACTTCGGCAAGATCGAGTTCGCGGCCGTCGGTTTCCTCAGCGAAGGACACTCCACCCGGCCCGGCGACGCCGCCACACGGCATACGGCGACGGATGCGAGCGACGACAGGGGCGTCGGCGCCGTGCTCGACGAGGTCGGGGCCGTGCTCCGCCAGGGCATCGAGGCCCAGCGCGGCACGTCCGTGCAGCGCCTGACCGCAGCCCTGACGCTCGACGCCGACCACCGCCTGACCGGCCTGTCCGGCAACGCGGACGGCCAGGCCCCGGTGCCCACTCCCGACACCTTCACCCGGTTGGCCGACGTGCTGGCGCGCCTGGGCCACCAGGGCGGCACGGGTGGGCCGGGCGTCGCGGCGTTCACGGTGCGCGTCGAGGGCGACACGGTGAGCCACGAGGTGACCGCCACCCGCTGACGTCAGGCGCGGGCGGCCTCGTGGTAGCCGCGCACCTGTGCGGGGTCGACGAGCCGGCCGAGGCTGATCTCCCAGACCGAGCCGTCGAAGCTCTCGAAGACGAGCAGCAGGTCGTCGCCGTGGGTGAACTCGACGAAGTCGCACGTCCCGCGTGTGCCGGTGCCGGTGTCGCCCTCGGCGGTGTAGGTCAGCGAGCCGGACTCGAGGAGGGTCCAGTCGCGGCCGTCGAGCGTCATCCCGGCGAGGTCGGGGTCGCCGAAGAGGTCGCCACGCAGGCGCCAGTGGATGATCGAGGTGGCACCGCGCGGTCGCAGAGACACCCACTCGCGGGGCCCGGACGCGGTGATGCAGTGCTCGCCCCAGACGATGCCGTCGAGGTCGAAGCGCAGGCTGCCGACGACGCGGTGGCGCGTGCCCTCGACCTCGAGCACGGCGCCGGGACCCACCTGCGACTCGCGCAGCTCCGCTCGCATGCACCCCTCCTCCGTGACGGTGCACACAGGGTAACCACCGCCGACGCGCCGCAGGGGCAAACCGAACTCGCGCGTAACTTCCGCCCGCCCCCCTCGTTTCCCCCGTAGCCGAGTCGAGACGGCAAGAGAGATATAGGTGGATGCCACATGGGTGTGGAGATCGCGGTCACCGGGCTGACCAAGACCTTCGGGTCGCAGACGATCTGGCGGGACGTGACCCTCACGCTTCCCGCGGGTGAGATCTCGGTCATGCTGGGCCCCTCGGGCACCGGCAAGTCCGTCTTCCTCAAGACGCTCGTCGGGCTGCTCAAGCCCGACACGGGCTCGATCGTCATCAACGGCCGCGACCTGACGCGGCTGCGCGAGCACGACCTCTACGAGGTGCGCAAGCTCTTCGGAGTGCTCTTCCAGGACGGCGCGCTCTTCGGGTCGATGAACCTCTACGACAACATCGCGTTCCCCCTCCGCGAGCACACGAAGAAGACCGAGGCGGAGATCAAGCGGATCGTCGGCGAGAAGATCGACCTGGTCGGTCTGCAGGGCGCCGAGGGCAAGCTGCCCGGCGAGATCTCCGGCGGCATGCGCAAGCGCGCGGGCCTCGCCCGGGCCCTGGTGCTCGACCCCGAGATCATCCTCTTCGACGAGCCCGACTCGGGCCTCGACCCGGTGCGCACCGCGTACCTCAACCAGCTCATCGTCGACCTCAACGCGCAGATCGAGGCGACCTTCCTCATCGTCACGCACGACATCAACACCGCCCGCACAGTGCCCGACAACATCGGGCTGCTCTACCACCGGCACCTGGCGATGTTCGGCCCGCGCGAGATGCTGCTCAGCTCCGAGGAGCCGGTCGTGCGCCAGTTCCTCAACGCCCAGCGCGTCGGGCCCATCGGCATGTCCGAGGAGAAGGACGCCGACGAGCTGGCGGCCGAGTCCGGCCAGGAGCTGCCGCCCCTGCCGCCGATCGCGCTCCAGCTGCCGACGAGCGACGGCTCCGTGCGGCGCACGGCGCGCCCCGCGGGTGAGTGGTGCCGCCAGAACGGCGTCACCCCGCCGCCCGGGTCGTTCGAGACCTCGACCGTCGCCGCCGGCGCCATCGCGTCGCCGTCGCCGGCTGCCGCCAGCCCGGGCCCGTATGCCGGCTCGCCCGCGTTCGCGGGGGAGGTGGGCTGACGTGGCCGCACCCCTCACCGGCGCGCTGCGCCAGTCGGGCTCGCTCTTCGCGCTCGCGCTCGACGTGTTCCGGGCGCTGCCCAAGCGCCCGTTCCAGGTCAAGGAGTTCATCCAGCAGGCGTGGTTCATCGCGAGCGTCACGATCCTGCCGACCGCGCTCGTGTCGATCCCGTTCGGTGCGGTCATCGCGCTGCAGCTCGGCACCCTGACCCGTCAGCTCGGCGCGCAGTCCTACACCGGCGCCGCGAGCGTGCTCGCGGTGCTGCGCGAGGCCAGCCCGATCGTCACCGCCTTGCTGATCGCCGGGGCCGGCGGCTCGGCCATCTGCGCCGACCTCGGCTCGCGCAAGATCCGCGAGGAGATCGACGCGATGGAGGTGCTCGGCATCAGCCCGATCCAGCGCCTCGTCGTGCCGCGCGTGCTCGCCTCGATGCTCGTCGCGGTGCTGCTCAACGGCCTCGTGTCGGTCGTCGGCGTCGTCGGCGGCTACGTCTTCAACGTCATCGTCCAGGGCGGCACGCCCGGCGCGTACATCGCGAGCTTCACCGCCCTCGCCCAGCTGCCCGACCTCTGGACCGCCGAGATCAAGGCGCTCATCTTCGGGGCGATCGCGGCGGTGGTCGCGGCCTACAAGGGGCTCAACGCCGGAGGTGGCCCGAAGGGGGTCGGCGACGCGGTCAACCAGAGCGTCGTCATCACCTTCATGCTCCTGTTCGTCGTCAACTTCGTCATCACGGCCGTGTACTTCCAGGTCGTCCCGCAGAAGATCTGAGAACCGACCATGGCGACCAAGACCCGGACCCGTCCCTCGCGCGCGCAGGGCTCGCAGAGCGCGGAGCGCCTGCTCCAGCTGGCCGGCGGCCCCTCCCGCGCGCTCGACTCGCTCGGCGAGCAGATGCGCTTCTACGTGCGCTCCCTCGCCTGGAGCGGGCGCACGCTGCGCCGCTACAAGAAGGAGGTCGTGCGCCTCCTCGCCGAGGTGTCGCTCGGCACCGGCGCGCTGTCGGTCATCGGCGGCACCGTCGGCGTCATCGCCTTCCTCGCCTTCTTCACCGGCACCGAGGTCGGCCTCCAGGGCTACTCCTCGCTCGACCAGCTCGGCACGGGCGCCTTCACCGGCTTCTTCTCGGCCTACCTCAACACCCGAGAGATCGCGCCGCTCGTCGCGGGCCTGGCGCTCGCCGCCACGGTCGGCTGCGGCTTCACGGCCCAGCTCGGCGCGATGCGCATCTCCGAGGAGGTCGACGCGCTCGAGGTGATGGGCATCCCGTCGCTGCCGTTCCTCGTCACCACCCGCATGATCGCCGGCTTCATCGCCGTGATCCCGCTCTACGTGCTCGGGCTGCTCAGCTCGTACGCGGCGACGCGGTTCATCTCCACCGCCTACTTCGGGCAGTCCGAGGGCACCTACGACCACTACTTCCACCTGTTCCTGCCACCGGGCGACGTCTTCTGGTCGTTCGCCAAGGTCATGGTGTTCGCGGTCGTGATCATCCTCATCCACTGCTACTACGGCTACACCGCATCGGGCGGCCCGGCCGGCGTGGGGGTCGCGGTCGGCACCGCGGTGCGCACCTCGATCGTCGCCATCAACATCGTCGACTTCTTCCTGTCGCTCGCCATCTGGGGCGCGACCACGAGTGTTCGGATCGCCGGATGAGTGCCACCAAGACCGCCGCGCCCGACGACGTCAGCACCGACTCGACGCCGGGCCCCATCACCCAGCACACGCGAAAGCGACTGGGGCAGAAGGGCTACGGCCTGGTGTTCCTCGTGGTGCTGGCCCTGCTGCTCGGACTCAGCATCGCGTCGTTCCAGAAGCGGTTCACGCCCGTCGTCATGGTGACGCTCGAGACGAACCGCCTCGGCAGCCAGATGCAGGAGAGCTCGGACGTCAAGCTGCGCGGCCTGCTCGTCGGCGAAGTGCGCACGGTCGAGGCGACGCCCACCGGTGCCCGCCTCCAGCTGGCGCTGCAGCCCGACGACGTGGCGAAGATCCCCTCCAACGTCACCGCCCGGCTGCTGCCCAAGACGCTCTTCGGCGAGCGCTACGTCGACCTCGTCACGGCGGGTCCGAGCCAGCGGTCGATCCGGGCCGGCGACGTCATCCCGCAGGACCGCAGCAAGGTCGCCATCGAGCTCGAGACCGTCTTCGACAATCTCTACCCCCTGCTGCGCACGGTGCAGCCCGCCAAGCTGGCGACGACGCTGAACGCCCTGTCGACGACGCTCGACGGTCGCGGCGACCAGATCGGCCGCAACTTCGTGCTGGTCGACCGCTACCTCAAGGCGCTCAACCCCAGCATGCCGACGATCCAGAAGGACATCTCCCTGCTCGCCGACACCGCAGACCTCTACAACGGGGTCGCCCCCGACTTCTTCCGCCTGACCGAGTCGCTGCGCGTCACGAACCGCACCATCGTCGAGAAGGACCAGCAGCTGGCCGCCTTCCTCGTCGGCACCGCGGGCTTCGCCAACCAGGCGGCCGGGTTCCTCCGCGACAACGAGGAGCGCATCATCCAGGTCGGGCAGGTGAGCCGGCCGACGCTCGCCGTCCTCGCCGAGTACTCGCCGATCTACCCCTGCGTCGCCTCGGGCATGGTCAACTGGCTGCCGCGGGCCAACCAGGCGTTCTCGGGAGGCACCTTCCACATCACGCTCGAGGTCGTGAAGCCGCGCAAGGCCTACCAGCCCGGCGAGGAGCCCAGCTGGGGCGACAAGCGCGGGCCGCGCTGCTACGGGCTGCCGAGCCCCGACGGGTCGCAGTCGAACCCCTTCGCCGGCAACCACTTCGACGACGGCACGAAGCCGGCGAGCGAGGCCTTCTCCGGCGTGCCGCAGGCCCTGCTGGGCGACGCCTCGGCCGACTCGGGAACGGCGGGCACGGTCGACGAGCAGCGCGTCGTGAGTGCGCTCTTCGCCGGCGACGGCCGCCACGGCAGCGGCGGCAGCGGCGGCACCCCTGACGGTTCGGACGGCATACGCACGCTGCTCGCCGGGCCGATGATGCGCGGAACGGTGGTGAGCACCCGATGAAGGTCAAGGGCTCCCTCGTCAAGCTCATCCTCTTCGCGGCCGTCACCCTGTTCGCGACGAGCATCCTCGCCCTGACGATCGCCAACATCCAGCTCGGCTCGAAGGCGACCTACACGGCCCTCGTCAGCGACGCCACCGGCGTCATCGCGGGCCAGGACGTCCGCATCGCCGGCGTACGCGTGGGGGAGGTGACCGACGTGCGGGTCGCGCCCGGCGCCGGCTCCGACCACGCGAGCGCAGCGATCGAGTTCTCGGTGCTCAAGAGCTCGGTGCTCACCCAGGGCACCGAGGTGACGGTCAAGTACCGCAACCTCGTCGGCCAGCGCTACCTCGCGCTGACGCAGGGCGCCGGCAACCCGGCCGCGCTCACCGACGGTGCGACGATCCCGCTCGCCCGGACCCACCCGGCACTGGACCTCACCGTCCTCTTCAACGGCTTCAAACCGCTCTTCGCGGCGCTCTCGCCGAGCGACGTCAACGAGCTCTCGGGCCTGCTCATCCAGACCCTCCAGGGCGAGGGCGGCGACATCAACAGCCTGCTCGCCAAGACCGCGAGCCTCACCTCGACGATCGCCGACCGCGACGCCGTCATCGGCCGCACCATCGACAACCTCAACACGGTGCTGGGCACGGTCGACGCCCACGACCAGCAGCTGCTCTCGCTCATCGACCAGCTGCAGCGCTTCACCAGCGGGCTCGCGGCCGACCGCGAGACGATCGGTCGCTCGCTGTCGGGCATCAACACGCTCTCCGCCGAGACGGCCGACCTTCTGGTGTCGACGCGGCCGCTCATCAAGGACGACGTCGCGCAGCTGCGCACGCTCGCCACGACGCTCAACAAGCCGGCCAACGTCAAGCAGTTCGAGGACTTCATCTCGAGCGCGACGCAGCGCATCACGACCCTGACGCGCACGGCCACCTACGGCTCGTGGTTCAACTTCTACCTGTGCCGGTTCGACACCAAGAGCCCCCTGCTGCCCGGTGTCTCGCCCACCTACTCCGTCGCGTCCGCGAGGTGCAACTCATGAGCACGCCCTTCCGCGAGCGCAACCCCGTGCCGATCGGCGCCGCCGGTCTGGCGATCCTCGGGCTGCTGCTCTTCCTCGCGTTCAACGCCTCGAACCTGCCCTTCATCGGCGGCGGCACCTCGTACAGTGCGGCCTTCACCGAGGCGGGCGGCATCCGGCCCGACGACGACGTGCGCATCGCGGGCGTCAAGGTCGGCAAGGTCACGGGGGTCGACCTGGAAGACGGCCACGTCCGCGTCGACTTCACCATCACCGAGGACGCCTCCTTCGGCACCCGCACCGGGGCCTCCATCCGGATGAAGACGATCCTCGGGGAGAAGTACGTCGCGCTCGACCCCAAGGGCGACGGGCAGCTCGACGCCGACAGCCAGATCCCGGTGTCGCGCACGGTCAGCTCCTACGACGTCATCAACGCCTTCCAGGACCTCACGAGCACGACCGAGCGCATCGACACCGGCCAGCTGGCCCAGTCGCTGTCGGTCATCGCGACCGAGTTCAAGGACAGCCCGCAGTACGTCCGCTCCACGCTCGACGGGCTGTCGCGCCTGTCCCGCACCGTCGCGAGCCGCGACGCCGAGCTCGGGTCGCTGCTGCAGCGCGCCAACAGCGTCACCGGTCTCGTGCGCAGCCGCAACCAGCAGGTCGGCACGCTCATCAAGGATGCCGACCTGCTCATGGTCGAGCTGGTGAAGCGTCGCGACGACATCCGCACGCTGTTCCGCAACACGTCGGCGCTCGCCACGCAGCTGACCGGCCTGGCCCGCGACAACAGGGCCCAGCTGAAGCCCGCGCTCGCCGAGCTCGACAAGACCCTCGCGCTGCTCCAGAAGCACGACACCGACCTCCAGAAGACGATCCGCGCCATGGCACCCTTCACCCGCGTCTACGCCAACACCCTCGGCACCGGCCGCTGGTTCGACACCTGGGTGTCCAACCTCGTCGTGCCGGTCGGCAGCCCCGGCCTCGCACTGCCCGGCACGCAGCTGCCCGACCTGCTCCTGCCGGGCCTCACGGGAGGTGCTCGCTGATGGTCACCGAGACCCGCAGCCGTATGCCGTTCGGCCGGTTCCACGGGCCTGCGACCGTGCTCGGCAAGGTCGTCACCGGCCTCGTGGTCGTCGCCCTCGTCGCGGCCGCGTTCCTCTTCTGGCCGCGGCAGCAGCAGACGACCGTCAGCGCCGACTTCACCCGTGCCGTCGGGCTCTACCCCGGCTCCGACGTACGCATCCTCGGCGTCAGGGTGGGCCAGGTCGACGCGGTGGTGCCCGAGGGCGACCACGTGCACGTCACGTTCAGCTACGACGAGAAGTACCGCGTGCCCGCGACGGCGAAGGCCGCCATCGTGGCCCCGTCGCTCGTCTCCGACCGCTACGTCCAGCTGCTCCCCGTCTACGAGGCCGGCCCGGCGCTCGCCGCGGGCACACGCATCCCGGTCTCGCGCACGGCCGTCCCGGTCGAGCTCGACCGGGTGTCGCAGAGCCTCGACGACCTCATGGTCGCGCTCGGTCCCGACGGCGCCAACAAGGACGGCGCCCTCAACCAGCTGCTCCAGACCTCCGCCGCGAACCTCGACGGCAACGGCGACAAGCTGAACTCGACGGTGCGCGACCTGTCGACGGCCCTGTCGACCCTCTCGGGCAGCCGCGACGACCTCTTCGGAACGGTGAAGAACCTCCAGTCCTTCACCTCGATGCTCGCCACGAACAACGCGCAGGTGCGTCGGCTCAACAGCGACCTCGCCACCGTGGCGGTGCAGCTGAGCGAGGAGCGCGAGAACCTCAAGGCGACGCTCAGCAGCCTGGGGGTCGCGGTCGACGAGGTGTCCGGGTTCGTGTCCGACAACCGGGCCCTGCTCAAGAGCAACCTCGACCGTGCCGTCACCGTGACGGGCGCGTTCGCGAAGAACCGGCAGGCCCTGGCCCAGGTGCTCGAGAACGCCCCGGTGGCCCTGTCGAACCTGCAGAACGCCTACCACCCCGAGACGGGCACGCTCGACACGCGGAACAACGCCAAGGGCTTCGACGACCCGCTCCTGCTCGTCTGCTCGATCCTCACCGGACCCACCAACACCGGCAACACGCGCCTGTGCGACTCGTTGAAGAAGGCCGTGGTGCCCAAGCTGCCCCAGCTCCCCTCGCTCCCGAACGGCGCTGCGCTGCAAGGCAGCCCGCAGCCCGGCGGGCTGGTCAACCTGCGCGGTGCCGACCCGACCCTCGGCGGACTCCTCGGAGGTTCCCGATGACGTATGCCGTCCGCTCCCGCTCACGTGCCGCGCTAGCCGCGGTGGTGCTCGGCGCCCTGGCCCTCGGTGGCTGCAGCGCCTACGACCTGCCGCTCCCGGGCGGCGCCGGCACCGGCGACAACTCGTACACGGTCACGGCCGAGTTCGCCGACGTTCTCGACCTCGTGCCGCAGTCGTCCGTCAAGGTCAACCAGGTGACGGTCGGCTCGGTCGAGGACATCCAGGTCACCGGGTGGACCGCGACGGTCCGCCTCCGCCTGCCCGCGACCGTGGTGCTGCCCGACAACGCCACGGCGGAGCTGAAGCAGACCTCCCTGCTCGGCGAGAAGTACGTCGCGCTCGCCGCCCCCACCGACGCGAAGCCGCAGGGCCGTCTCGGCGAGGGTGACCGCATCCCGCTGGCCCGCACGAGCCGCAACCCCGAGGTCGAGGAGGTCCTCGGCGCAATGTCGCTGCTGCTCAACGGTGGCGGCGTGGCGCAGCTGAAGACCATCGAGGTCGAGCTGAACAACGCGCTGCGCGGTCGCACCGGCGACGTCAAGGACCTCGTCGGCCAGCTGAACACGTTCGTCGGCGGGCTCGACGCCCAGAAGGGCGAGATCGTCCGCGCCATCGACAGCATCGACCGGCTCTCCGGCACCCTGGCCAAGAACCAGGAGAAGATCGCCAAGGCCCTCGACGAGCTGCCCAAGGGTCTCAAGATCCTCGCCGACCAGCGCCGCCAGCTCACCGCGATGCTCACGGCCCTGCGCGACCTCGGCGAGGTCGGCACCCGCGTTATCCGCGGGTCGCGAGCCGACCTCGAGGCCAACCTGCGGGCCGTCAGCCCCATCCTGCGCCAGCTCAACAAGGCCGGAGACGACCTGCCCAAGAGCTTCCAGCTGCTGCTGACCTATCCGTTCCCCAACAACGCCCAGAACACCATCAAGGGTGACTTCACCAACCTCTGGGCCACCCTCGACACCAACGTCGACACGATCGCCGGCAACCTCGGGGTCGGCAGGCTGCCGAACCTGCCCGCCGTCCCGGGCGTGCCGCTGCCGTCCGTGCCGCTGCCGTCGGTGCCGCGCCCGAGCATCCCGGTGCCGTCCGCGCCCGGACTGCCCACCGGCATACCCACGACTCTGCCCGGTGGCCTGCTCGGTGCGCCGCAGGGCAGCGCCCAGGCCGACCAGGCCTCGTGGTCTGCCCTCTTCCCCACGGGAGGCTCCCGATGATCACCCGCACCGTGCGGCTCCAGCTCGCCGCGTTCGCCCTGCTCTCGGTGGTCCTCGTCGCCGTCCTCTCCGCGAACTACGTCGGGCTGACCGACAAGATCGCCGGCGGCAGCTACGTCGTGTCCGCCGACCTGGCCCAGTCGGGCGGCATCTTCGTCGGGGCAGAGGTCACCTACCGCGGCGTCACGGTCGGCAAGGTCGAGACGATGCGTCTTTCGGGTGACGGTGTCGTCGTCGACGCACGGCTCGACCGCGGCACCGAGGTGCCGAAGGATGCGAGGGCCGTCGTCGAGAACCGTTCCGCGGTGGGGGAGCAGTATCTCGACCTGCAGCCGCGCACGTCGAGCGCGCCCTACCTCGCGGCCGGCGACGTGATCCCACGCGACCGCACGGCGTTCCCCATCCGCATCGACCAGCTGCTCCAGCACGTCGACAACACCGTCGCATCCGTGCCCAAGGACGCGCTCGTCACCACCGTCGACGAGCTGGCCGAGGCCTTCAAGGGCGGCGGCGCCGACCTGCAGCGGCTCATCGACTCGGGCAACGCCCTGACCGCGGCCGCCTCCGAGGCCCTGCCCGAGACGACGAAGCTCATCGACGACGGACGCATCGTCCTCGACACCCAGGTGAAGTCGGGCAAGGACATCCGCACCAGCGTCTCCGGCTTCGCCGACGTGGCCGACGCCCTGCGTCAGGCCGATCCCGACCTGCGCGTCGTGCTCGACCGTGGCGCCGTCGCCGCCAAGGAGCTCGACGCGCTCATCGCCGAGAACAAGCAGAGCCTCGCGGCGCTCATCGCCAACTTCATCACGGTCGGCAACGTGACCACGGCGCGCCTCGACGGCATCGAGCAGCTCCTCGTCACCTACCCCGACGTCGTCAACGGCGGCTTCACCGTCGTGCCGGGCGACGGCACCGCCCACTTCGGGCTCGTGCTCAACGCCGACGACCCCAAGGCGTGCACGGCGGGCTACGAGGGCACGAAGAAGGTCGACCCGCACCGCACCACCGGTCTGCCGCCGGTCAACCTCGATGCGCACTGCGCCGCCTCGCGGGGTTCCGGCGTCAACGTGCGAGGGGCGCAGAACGCGCCCAAACCATCCCGTTCCGGGCAGGGCGGCCAGAGCTACCCGATGGCGTTCGGTCCCACTCCCGTGACTCTGGGCAACCCGGCCGTGACCTCGGGCAGCCCTGCCTCGTTGTCAGTCCAGTCGCCGGTCGTCCCGGCCGGTGGCGACGCACGGACCGACAACGGCACGAGCTGGCTCTGGATGATGCAGGAGGCGCTCCGCTGAGCCGGTGACGGAAGGAATCCCCTCGATGACGATGGCCCCCACCCGCTCGACCTCCCCTGCGGAGACCGAGCTCCCCAACCGGTCACCCCAACCCGACGGCCCGGCTGCCGGCGACACCCGCGGCTCCAGCGACACCGTGGACGAGCGCGGCACTGCCGCTCCCGGCCACGACGACGCGCCACGTGCGGGCCTCAGGGGTGTCCGCACGTGGCGACCCACCCCACGACTGCTCTGGGCACTCGCGGCGGTGCTGCTTCTCGCGGCGGTGGCCGTGGCGGCGACGCTCGGCCGCTCGGCCTGGCAGGCCCAGCGCGCCGCGGACGCCCGCGACACGGCGCTCGCGGCGGGCCGCCAGATCGCGGTCAACTTCGTGACGATGAACGCCTCGACGTTCGACGCCGACACCAAGCGTGTCCTCGCCGACTCCACGGGCTCGTTCCAGAAGGAGTACAGCGCGACGCTGGCCCAGCTGAAGCCGGTCGTCACGGCCAACAAGACCGTCTCGACCGTCGAGCGGGCCGAGGCCTCGCTCGTCTCGGGCGACGCCGACTCGGCCAAGGTCATCGTCGGCGTGGTCGCGCCCACGACCAACGCCTCGACCCCCAAGGCCGAGAAGAAGACCTACCGGCTCCGCCTCGACCTCGTGAAGGTCGGCGACTCGTGGAAGGTGAGCTCCCTTGACTTCGTCAGCTGACCCCCGACGCCCTGCCGC
The DNA here is from genome assembly GCA_000955875.1 of Terrabacter sp. 28. Taxonomy (GTDB): domain Bacteria; phylum Actinomycetota; class Actinomycetes; order Actinomycetales; family Dermatophilaceae; genus Terrabacter. The sequence goes on along the minus strand of JYOE01000021.1, from coordinate 176,779 downwards.
AACAGTTGCAGGCTCGCGTCGTCGTGTCGCCGGTGCCCGACGGCGCGGCCGCGACACCGCGACCGGCACCCTCGTGCTCGACCGACCCACCGACCTCGAGCCCGACACCGATCTCGAGGCCGACACCGCTGAGGCCGACACCGACGTCGCGCGCGACGCCGAGGTCGCCCTTGGCGCCGACCTCGTCGAGACCGACGACGCGTCGGGTCACGCCACGGTCGACCCTGACGCGAACGCCGACCCTGACGCGATCGCCGACCCTGCCGACCGGCGCACCCGTCGCGGCTCGCTGTGGGCGTCTGCCATCGGCGCCGCAGTGGCTCTCGCCCTGCTCGTCACCGCACTGGTCTACGGCCTGCGGCCGACCGTGTCCGACGGCGACCGCACGGCAGCGGTCAGCTCGGCCCGCACCACCCTCGAGAGCCTGCTCAGCTACAGCGGCTCCACGTTCGACAAGCACGTCGGCGAGGTGTCCCCGCAGCTGACGGCACCGTTCAAGGACCAGTTCACCAAGGTCGCCGCCAGCGACATCAAGCCCATGGCCGTCAGGAACGAGGCGACCGTGCAGGCCAAGGTCTACGAGGCCGGCGTCATGGACACCACGGGCGACGGCGGCGAGGGCACCACGGTGCGCGTCATGGCCTTCGTCAACCAGGCCACGACCACCAAGGCGCAGCAGGCCCCGGCGATCGACCAGAACCGGGTCATCGCCACGATGCGGAAGGTCGGCGACCGCTGGCTCGTGAGCGAGCTCTCCGCGTTCTGACCGGCAGCTCCAGGCCGGCTCCCGACCAGGGGGGAACCTGGGGGAAGGTCCCGGGCGTCGACCCCGACGTCCGGGACCGAGGCGCCACCTCGGCGCGGGTCGGAACGACTCCCGGCGCTGCGGCATACTGCCTGCTGTGAAGCTGATCCAGGCCGATGGCGTCCCTGTGTCCCTTGCCCGCGTCGACCAGCCGGAGGCCGCCCCCGTGCGGGTGGGCGTCGTCCAGCACGAGTGGGTCGACGACCCCGGAGCGCTCGTCGCGACCCTGCGCGACGGCATCCGCGCCGCCGCCCAAGCGGGCGCCACCATCGTCTTCCTGCCCGAGCTGACCCTGTCGCGCTACCCGGCCGACACCCTGCCCGAGGGCACACCCTCCGCCATCGCCGAGGACCTCGAGTCGGGGCCCACCGTCACCTTCGCGCGCGACGCGGCCCGCGACTTCGGCGTCCACGTCCACGCCTCCCTGTACGAGCGGGCCGACGCCGGTGACGGGCTCGGTTTCAACACCGCCGTGGTCGTCGCCCCGAGCGGCGAGCTGGTCGCCCGCACCCGCAAGACGCACATCCCGGTGACGGCCGGCTACTACGAGGACAAGTACTTCCGCCCCGGTCCCCCCGAGGACGCGTATCCCGTTGTGTCCCTGCAGGACCCGTCGGTGCGACTCGGCCTGCCGACGTGTTGGGACGAGTGGTTCCCCGAGGTCGCACGGCTCTACTCCCTCGGCGGCGCCGAGGTGCTCTGCTACCCGACGGCCATCGGGTCCGAGCCCGACCACCCCGAGTTCGACACGCAGCCGCTGTGGCAGCAGGTCATCGTCGGCAACGGCATCGCGAACGGCCTCTTCATGGTCGTCCCCAACCGCTTCGGCACCGAAGGCCTCATCACCTTCTACGGCAGCTCGTTCATCTCCGACCCGTACGGCCGCATCCTCGTGCAGGCCCCGCGCGACGAGGCGGCAGTGCTGGTCGCCGACCTCGACCTCGCCCAGCGTCGTGACTGGCTCGAGCTCTTCCCGTTCCTCGAGACCCGCCGACCCGACTCGTATGCCGCCCTGACCGCCCCCGTGCGCGCCGAGCACCGTCGCGAGGTGGCCCGGTGACCGACGCCGTCGAGGCCTCGGCGTCGGGGTCGGCACCGGTGTCGGGGTCGGTGTCAGGCGAGGTGGCAGGCGCCACGGCGCCGGGCTGGCGCATGCCCTCCGAGACCGCCCCCCACGACTGCACGTGGATGGCGTGGCCGAGCCAGGGCTACACGCTCGGTGACACGGCGGAAGAGGCGACGAAGGCGCGGCGCACGTGGGCCGCCGTCGCCAACGCCGTCGCCGAGTTCGAGCCGGTGCGCATGGTCGTCGTGCCCGACGACCTCGCCGTGGCGCGCGAGCACCTGAACCCCGACGTCGAGCTGGTCCCGGCCGAGCTCGACGACGCGTGGATGCGCGACATCGGCCCCACCTTCGTGCGTTCGGCCGACGGTTCCCGGCTCGGGGCGGTCGACTGGGTGTTCAACGGCTGGGGTGCGCAGTCCTGGGCCCGCTGGGAGCACGACGCGCGCGTCGGCTCGTTCGTCGCCGGCCTGAGCGGCGCCGAGGTGGTCGGCTCGACCCTGGTCAACGAGGGCGGCGGCATCCACGTCGACGGTCTCGGCACCGTGCTGCTCACCGAGACCGTGCAGCTCGACCCGGGCCGCAACCCCGGCCTGACCCGCGCCGACGTCGAGGCCGAGCTCGCCCGCACCATCGGCGCCACGGCCTGCATCTGGCTGCCGCGCGGCCTGACCCGCGACTACGACGAGTTCGGCACCCGCGGCCACGTCGACATCGTCGCGGCGATCCCGAGCCCGGGCGTCGTCCTGCTCCACGAGCAGCAGGACGAGACTCACCCCGACCACGCCGTCTCGCGCGAGCTGCGGGCCCTGCTCGAGGACGCCCGAGACGCCCGGGGCGAGCGCTTCGAGGTGGTCGGGGTGCCGGCGCCGCGCACCCTCGCCGACGACGAGGGGCCCGTGGACTGGAGCTACCTCAACCACCTCGTCGTCAACGACGGCGTCATCGCGTGCACGTTCGGCGACCCGCAGGACGAGGCGTCGCTGGCGGTGCTCGCCGAGGCCTACCCGGGCCGGCGGGTCGTCGGTGTCGACGCCCGCCCGCTCTTCGACCGCGGCGGCGGCATCCACTGCATCACCCAGCAGCAGCCGTCACTCTGACGTCGAGTGCTCACTTCCGGACGTCCCTGCCCGAGGCGACGTACCCCGGGAGGGCCCGGAAGTGAGCACTCGACGGACGCTCAGGCCTGGGGGAGGCGCTTGTGGATGTCCTCGCTCATGCGCACGACCGACAGGTAGAACTCGAGCGTCATGCGGATCACCGCGAGGTAGATGACCAGGAAGATCGGTCCGAGGACGAGCACCGACAGGCCGCTGCCGAAGCCGCGCAGGAAGCTCGCGAAGAGCAGCACCAGCCAGGTGGCCACGAGCGCCACGGTCGCGAGCAGGTAGACGAACCGCACGAGGATCGGCGTCACGAAGTTGGTGAAGCTGAAGTCGAACAGGGCGCTGAAGAACCCGGCGCCCTCGCGGGCCGGGTTGGGCAGGCTCGACATCCCGGAGGGCCCGGACGGGCCGGACAGGCCGGTCTGGCCGGTCGGGCCGGTCGAGTAGTCGGTCGGGGCGCTCGAGTAGTCGGACGGCGGGGGAGGGGGCGGCGGGGTGCTGCCGCTGCCGGTTGGGGACGTCTCGGGCTGGCTGGGCTGGCCGGGCTGGCCGGACGGCAGCGGGGTGGTCGGGTCGCCGGCGGGGCGGTTGAAGGACGGCTGCTCGGGCGGGTTCTGGTCGGACAAGGCTTCCCTCTCGGAGGTGGCGTCTACGGAACTGGCTGCCCCGCCCATGCTAGGTGCCGACCGTGCTGCAGCAGGGGCCGCGACGCGCCTCCGACACGCCTCCGAGGCGGCTCCGAGGCGCCTCCGACGTCGGTTCGACGCGCCTACGACGTGGGAGGGTCTTGACGTCAGGGCCTCGCCGGGCCATATTCGTCGCGTTCGCATCGCGAGCTCCCGGTCCGGGAGGCGTGGCAGGTCACGCCGAGGGCGTCCGGTCGTTCGAGACCGGACCGTACCTCGGCCGACGATCTCCGCCTCTTGACCCGGCTGGACACTCCTGCCCTTCGACGGTAGGCTAAGCCTTTGCGCTGCCCATGCCCACCTTTCGCGACCTCGGTCAGGCCATTCACCATGCCACACGGCATCCGGCCCGACCATCGGACCCGCGAGCGGAGCCATGCGGCAACGCGGATCTGAAGATTCGAAAAAGGCCCGTGGAAGGACCCTCCTTGGCTGCCTCGCGTACTGCGACGAACATGTCCACCGCACAGACCCCTTCGGGGCGTCTGTCCTTCGCGAAGATTCGCGAACCACTCGAGGTCCCCGACCTCCTGGCGCTTCAGACGGAGAGCTTCGACTGGCTGCTCGGCAACGAGCGCTGGCAGGCTCGCGTCGCCGCGGCCAAGGCCGAGGGGCGCACCGACGTCCCGGACCGGTCCGGGCTCGAGGAGATCTTCGAGGAGATCTCCCCGATCGAGGACTTCAGCGGCTCGATGTCGCTGTCGTTCCGCGACCACCGCTTCGAGGAGACCCGCAAGACGATCGAGTCGTGCAAGGAGCGCGACCAGACGTACGACGCACCCCTCTTCGTCACCGCCGAGTTCATGAACGCCCAGACGGGCGAGATCAAGAGCCAGACGGTGTTCATGGGTGACTTCCCGCTCATGACCGAGCGCGGCACCTTCATCATCAACGGCACCGAGCGTGTCGTCGTCTCGCAGCTCGTCCGCAGCCCGGGCGTCTACTTCGAGCGCACCCCCGACAAGACGTCCGACAAGGACATCTACACGGCGAAGATCATCCCGAGCCGTGGTGCCTGGCTCGAGTTCGAGATCGACAAGCGCGACATGGTCGGCGTCCGCGTCGACCGCAAGCGCAAGCAGTCCGTCACGGTGCTGCTCAAGGCCCTCGGCTGGACCGAGGCGCAGATCCTCGAGGAGTTCGGCGAGTTCGAGTCGATGCGCCTCACCCTGGAGAAGGACCACACCCAGGGCCAGGACGACGCGCTGCTCGACATCTACCGCAAGCTGCGCCCGGGCGAGCCGCCGACGAAGGAGGCCGCGCAGACGCTGCTCGACAACCTCTACTTCAACGGCAAGCGCTACGACCTCGCCAAGGTCGGTCGCTACAAGGTCAACAAGAAGCTCGGCCTCGACGGCTCGATCAACGACTCGACGCTGTCGATCGACGACATCGTCAAGACGATCAAGTTCATCGTCACGCTGCACGACGGCCAGGACTCGATGAAGGGCGTCAAGAACGGCGAGGAGATCGACGTCCGCGTCGAGGTCGACGACATCGACCACTTCGGCAACCGTCGCCTGCGCTCCGTCGGCGAGCTCATCCAGAACCAGGTCCGCACCGGCCTGTCCCGCATGGAGCGCGTCGTCCGCGAGCGCATGACCACGCAGGACGTCGAGGCGATCACCCCGCAGACCCTGATCAACATCCGCCCCGTGGTGGCGTCGATCAAGGAGTTCTTCGGCACCTCGCAGCTCTCGCAGTTCATGGACCAGAACAACCCGCTCGCGGGTCTGACGCACAAGCGTCGCCTGTCCGCGCTCGGCCCGGGTGGTATCTCCCGTGACCGCGCCCAGATGGAGGTCCGTGACGTCCACCCGTCGCACTACGGCCGCATGTGCCCGATCGAGACGCCGGAAGGCCCGAACATCGGCCTCATCGGCTCGCTCGCGTCCTACGGTCGCATCAACGCGTTCGGCTTCATCGAGACGCCGTACCGCAAGGTCGTCGACGGCCACGTCACCGACGACGTCGACTACCTGTCGGCCGACGAGGAGGACCGCTTCGTCGTCGCCCAGGCCAACGCGCCGCTCGACAAGCAGAACAACTTCACCGAGGACCGCGTGCTCGTGCGCACCAAGGGTGGAGAGGTCGAGCTCGTCCCCGGCGACGAGGTCGACTACATGGACGTCTCGCCGCGCCAGATGGTGTCGGCCGCGACCGCGATGATCCCGTTCCTCGAGCACGACGACGCCAACCGTGCCCTCATGGGCGCCAACATGCAGCGTCAGGCCGTCCCGCTCGTCAAGAGCGAGGCGCCGATCGTCGGCACCGGCATGGAGTTCCGCGCCGCCCTCGACTCGGGCGACGTCGTCCGCGCCGAGAAGGCCGGTGTCGTGCAGGAGGTGTCGGCTGACCTGGTCACCGTCGCCAACGACGACGGCACCTACCAGACCTACCGCATCGCCAAGTTCGCGCGCTCCAACCAGGGCACGAGCTACAACCAGGTCGTCGTCGTCAACGAGGGCGACCGTCTCGAGGCCGGCGGCGTCATCGCCGACGGTCCCGCGACCGACGGTGGCGAGATGGCGCTCGGGCGCAACCTGCTCGTGGCGTTCATGTCGTGGGAGGGCCACAACTACGAGGACGCGATCATCCTCAGCCAGCGTCTCGTCCAGGACGACGTCCTCTCCTCGATCCACATCGAGGAGCACGAGGTCGACGCCCGCGACACGAAGCTCGGCCCCGAGGAGATCACCCGGGACATCCCGAACGTCTCCGAGGAGGTCCTCGCCGACCTCGACGAGCGCGGCATCATCCGCGTCGGCGCCGAGGTGCGCGACGGCGACCTGCTCGTCGGCAAGGTCACGCCCAAGGGTGAGACCGAGCTGACCCCGGAGGAGCGCCTGCTGCGCGCCATCTTCGGTGAGAAGGCGCGCGAGGTCCGCGACACGAGCCTCAAGGTGCCCCACGGCGAGACCGGCACGGTCATCGGCGTCAAGGAGTTCCGCGCCGACATGGGCGACGACCTGCCGCCCGGCGTCAACCAGCTCGTCCGCGTCTACGTGGCCAACAAGCGCAAGATCACCGACGGTGACAAGCTCGCCGGCCGCCACGGCAACAAGGGCGTCATCTCGAAGATCCTCCCGGTCGAGGACATGCCGTTCCTCGAGGACGGCACGCCGGTCGACGTCGTGCTCAACCCGCACGGTGTGCCGCGTCGTATGAACCTCGGCCAGATCCTCGAGCTGCACCTCGGCTGGGCCGCCTCGCGCGGCTGGAAGATCGAGGGCAGCCCGGAGTGGGCCAAGGAGATCGCGCCCGACGCGCACGAGGCCCCCGCGGGCACGCGCGTGGCGACGCCGGTCTTCGACGGTGCGTCCGAGGACGTCGTCACCGGTCTGCTCGACTCGACGCTCAAGACGCGCGACGGGGTCCGCCTCATCGACGCGTCGGGCAAGACGCGCCTCTTCGACGGCCGCTCCGGCGAGCCGTTCCCCGAGCCCGTCGCGGTCGGCTACATGTACATCCTCAAGCTGCACCACCTCGTCGACGACAAGATCCACGCTCGCTCGACGGGCCCCTACTCGATGATCACCCAGCAGCCGCTCGGCGGTAAGGCCCAGTTCGGTGGCCAGCGCTTCGGTGAGATGGAGGTCTGGGCCCTCGAGGCGTACGGCGCCGCCTACACGCTCCAGGAGCTGCTGACGATCAAGTCCGACGACGTCCCCGGCCGCGTGAAGGTCTACGAGGCGATCGTCAAGGGCGAGAACATCCCCGACTCGGGCATCCCGGAGTCGTTCAAGGTCCTCCTCAAGGAGATGCAGTCGCTGTGTCTCAACGTCGAGGTCCTGAGCTCCGACGGCACGACGATCGAGATGAAGGAGTCCGACGAGGAGGTCTTCCGCGCGGCGGAGGAGCTCGGCATCGACCTGAGCCGGCGCGAGCCGTCCAGCGTCGAAGAGGTCTGAGAAAGGCCACCACACGACTGACGGTGCGTATGCCGTCCGGCCCGCCGAGCGGCATACGCACCCCACGTCTTCGAATCCCACTCAGACCAAAGACTTAACGAGAGTTACGAGAGAAGGAACCACGTGCTCGACGTCAACTTCTTCGACGAGCTGCGCATCGGCCTCGCCACCGCGGAATCCATCCGCCAGTGGAGCCACGGCGAGGTCAAGAAGCCCGAGACCATCAACTACCGCACGCTGAAGCCCGAGAAGGAGGGCCTCTTCTGCGAGCGCATCTTCGGCCCCACCCGGGACTGGGAGTGCAACTGCGGCAAGTACAAGCGTGTCCGCTTCAAGGGCATCATCTGTGAGCGCTGTGGCGTCGAGGTCACGCGCGCCAAGGTGCGTCGTGAGCGGATGGGCCACATCGAGCTCGCCGCCCCCGTCACCCACATCTGGTACTTCAAGGGTGTCCCGAGCCGCCTCGGCTACCTGCTCGACCTCGCCCCGAAGGACCTCGAGAAGGTCATCTACTTCGCGGCGTACATGATCACGTCCGTCGACGAGGAGCAGCGTCACGCCGACCTGCCCTCGCTCGAGGCGCAGATCCAGGTCGAGAAGAAGGAGATCGAGAACCGCCGCGACGCCGACGTCGAGGCCCGCGCGCAGCTGCTCGAGCGCAACGTCGCCGAGCTCGAGGCCGAGGGTGCCAAGGCCGACGCGAAGCGCAAGGTCCGCGACCAGGCCGAGCGCGAGATGAACAACATCCGCAAGCGTGCCGACCAGCAGGTCGAGCGCCTCGAGCAGGTCTGGGACCGCTTCAAGAACCTCAAGGTCCAGGACCTCGAGGGCGACGAGATCCTCTACCGCGAGATGCGTGACCGCTTCGGTCTGTACTTCGAGGGCGGCATGGGCGCCGCGGCGATCCAGAAGCGCCTCGAGTCCTTCGACCTCGAGGCCGAGGCCGAGCTCCTCCAGGAGATCATCGCCACCGGCAAGGGCCAGAAGAAGACCCGCGCCATCAAGCGCCTCAAGGTCGTCACCGCGTTCCAGACGACGACGAACCACCCGTCGGGCATGGTCCTCGACGCGATCCCGGTCATCCCGCCGGACCTGCGCCCGATGGTGCAGCTCGACGGTGGCCGCTTCGCGACCTCGGACCTCAACGACCTCTACCGTCGCGTCATCAACCGCAACAACCGCCTGAAGCGCCTGCTCGACCTCGGTGCGCCCGAGATCATCGTCAACAACGAGAAGCGCATGCTCCAGGAGGCCGTCGACAGCCTCTTCGACAACGGCCGTCGTGGTCGCCCGGTCACGGGCCCCGGCAACCGTCCGCTCAAGTCGCTGTCCGACATGCTCAAGGGCAAGCAGGGTCGTTTCCGCCAGAACCTGCTCGGCAAGCGCGTCGACTACTCCGGCCGTTCGGTCATCGTCGTCGGCCCGCAGCTGAAGCTGCACCAGTGCGGTCTGCCCAAGCAGATGGCCCTCGAGCTGTTCAAGCCGTTCGTGATGAAGCGCCTGGTCGACCTCGACCACGCGCAGAACATCAAGTCGGCCAAGCGCATGGTCGAGCGTGCCCGCCCGGTCGTGTGGGACGTCCTCGAAGAGGTCATCACCGAGCACCCGGTGCTGCTCAACCGTGCACCCACGCTGCACCGTCTCGGCATCCAGGCGTTCGAGCCGCAGCTCGTCGAGGGCAAGGCCATCCAGATCCACCCGCTCGTCTGCTCGGCCTTCAACGCCGACTTCGACGGTGACCAGATGGCCGTCCACGTGCCGCTGTCGGCGGAGGCGCAGGCCGAGGCCCGCATCCTCATGCTGTCGAGCAACAACATCCTGAAGCCGGCCGACGGTCGCCCCGTCACCATGCCGACCCAGGACATGATCACCGGCATCTACCACCTGACCGACGCCGTCGACGGTGGCGGTCTCGGTGCGGGCCGTGCGTTCACGTCGCCCTCGGAGGCCCGCATGGCCTTCGACCGTGGCGAGATCCAGATCGGCTCGGCGATCAAGCTGCGCCTCACCGACGCGGTGCCCCCGGCCGGCTTCGAGCTGCCCGAGGGTGTCGAGCCCGGCGAGGACGGCCTCGTGCCGGTGCTGACCCTCGACACGACGCTCGGCCGCGCGATCTTCAACGACACGCTGCCCGTCGACTACCCGTTCGAGAACCGGGCCGTCGACCGCAAGCGCCTGTCGGCGATCGTCAACGACCTCGCGGAGCGCTACTCCAAGGTCCAGGTCGCCGCGTCCCTCGACGCCCTCAAGGAGGCCGGTTTCCACTGGTCGACCCGCTCGGGCTGCACCGTCTCCATCGCCGACGTCACGACGCCGGACAACAAGGCGGAGATCCTCGAGGGCTACGAGACGAAGGCCGCGAAGGTCCAGACCCAGTACGAGCGTGGTCTGATCACCGACGACGAGCGCCGTCAGGAGCTCGTCGAGATCTGGACGCAGGCGTCCAACCAGGTCGCCAAGGAGATGGAGACCAACTTCCCGCGCACGAACCCCATCTACCGGATGGTGTCCTCGGGCGCTGGTGGTAACTGGTTCCAGATCCGTCAGATCGCCGGCATGCGTGGCCTCATGGCCAACCCGAAGGGCGAGATCATCCCGCGCCCGATCAAGGCGAACTTCCGTGAGGGCCTCACGGTGCTCGAGTTCTTCATCTCGACGCACGGTGCCCGTAAGGGTCTGGCCGACACGGCTCTTCGTACCGCCGACTCCGGCTACCTCACGCGTCGTCTCGTCGACGTGTCGCAGGACGTCATCATCCGTGAGGACGACTGTGGCACCGAGCGCGGCCTCAAGCTGCCGATCGCGCAGGTCAACGAGGTCACGGGCACGCGCGCGCCGAGCGAGGTCGTCGAGGCCTCGGTCTACGCCCGCACGCTCGCCGAGGACGTCACCGACAAGGACGGCACCGTCCTCGCGGAGGCCGGCATCGACCTCGGTGACGTCGTCATCGACGCGCTCTACGCCGCGGGCGTCGACGAGGTCCGGGTCCGCTCGGTCCTCACCTGCGACAGCCGCGTCGGCACGTGCGCGAAGTGCTACGGCCGTTCGCTCGCGACCGGCAAGCTCGTCGACATCGGCGAGGCCGTCGGCATCATCGCGGCCCAGTCGATCGGTGAGCCCGGCACGCAGCTGACGATGCGTACCTTCCACACCGGTGGTGCGGCCGCGGCCGACGACATCACCCAGGGTCTGCCGCGTGTCGTCGAGCTCTTCGAGGCCCGCACGCCCAAGGGTGTCGCCCCGATCGCCGAGGCCACCGGCCGCGTCGAGATCGAGGACACCGACAAGGCGCGCCGTGTCCTGCTCACGCCCGACGACGGCTCCGAGCAGCACGCGTACCCCGTGAGCAAGCGTTCGCGCCTGCTCGTGAGCGACGGCGACCAAGTCGAGGTCGGCACCAAGCTGGTCCAGGGCGCGATCGACCCCAAGCAGGTCCTTCGCATCCTCGGCCCGCGCGCGGCGCAGAAGCACCTGGTGGACGAGGTCCAGCACGTGTACCGCCAGCAGGGTGTGTCGATCCACGACAAGCACATCGAGGTCATCGTGCGCCAGATGCTGCGTCGCGTGACGATCATCGAGGCCGGCGACGCCGACCTGCTGCCCGGCGAGCTCGCCGAGCGTGGTCGCTTCGAGGAGGAGAACCGCAAGGTCATGGCCGAGGGTGGCCGCCCGGCTGCCGGACGTCCCGAGCTCATGGGCATCACCAAGGCCTCGCTCGCGACCGAGTCGTGGCTGTCGGCCGCGTCCTTCCAGGAGACGACCCGCGTGCTCACGCAGGCCGCCATGGAGGCCAAGTCCGACCCGCTGCTCGGCCTCAAGGAGAACGTCATCCTCGGAAAGCTCATCCCTGCCGGCACGGGCCTGCCCCGCTACCGGAACATCAAGGTCGAGCCCACCGAGGAGGCCAAGGCCGCGATGTACTCGCTGCCGAACTACGACGCCTACGACTACGCAGGCTTCGGTTCGGGTTCGGGCGAGGCCATCCGTCTCGACGACGAGGCTCTCGGTCTCGACCAGTTCTGACCGGTCTCCCGGGGCACACGCCCGGGCCACCACAGCACCACGTATGCCGCTGGGCCGGCTCCCCGTCAGGGGAGCCGGCCCTCGGCGTCTGCGGGGAGGTGCCGGCCGGCGCCCCTCCCCAAAACGGACAAATCGGACTAGCCTCGCTCGGGAGGTGGTCGGACGGCGGCGCTCGGGGCCGTCGGCGGCACCCGTCGGGAGGTCGTCATGGTCCGTACTCCACGAGCGTCCAAGATCGTGCGCGGCCCCCGCGGCCCACGCACGCAACCCGTCCGCTGGCCCTTCCTGCTGGCGGTCGTGATGCTGGCCGTCGCGGCGGTTCTCTCGTCGGCTCCGCGCGGCAGCGGCGCGACCGTCTACGACACCCGCGACGCAGCGCTGCGTCGCGAGATCAGCAGGGTCTTCGCCGACTCCCGGGTCACCGCCTCGACGGCGAGGGTGGGGGCCGTCGTCAGGGACGCGTCGACCCGCACGAGCATCTACCTGCGCGGCTCGGACACCCCGCTCGCGCCGGCGTCGACCCAGAAGACCTTCACCGCTGCGGCGGCGCTCACCCGCCTCGGTGCCGGCTACCGCTGGCCCACCGACGCCTACGCCGGCGCGCCCGTCGGGGCCGGGGGAGTGGTGTCGGGGCGCCTCTACCTGCGCGGGAGCGGCGACCCCACGCTGCGCGAGCAGGACCTGACCGCGCTCGCCTCCGCGTTGAGGTCGCGCGGCGTCACGCGCATCGCCGGCGACGTCGTCGCCGACGCCTCCGCGTTCGACGAGGTGCGCTACAACCCGTACTGGTCCTCGTCGTACGCGTCGTCGTACTACGCCGCACAGGTGTCGGCGCTGACGCTGTCGCCGAACACCGACTACGACGCCGGCACCATCATCGTCACCGCGACCCCCGGCACCTCGACGACGGCCGTGCCGCGCCTCACGGTGACGCCGGCCTCCGCGGCCTCGCACGTGCGCCTCGTCAACCGGGCGCGCACCTCGGCAGCCGGCACCGCCACGACGATCGCGGTGACCCGCGCCGCGGGCACCAACACCATCACCGTGAGCGGTCAGGTGCCGGTGCGGCACGCGGCCACCCGCAAGTGGGTGACGGTGAACGACCCCGCCCTCATGACCGCACGCGCCCTGCGGGCTCGTCTGCTCGCGGCGGGCATCCGGGTCGACGGCACCGCCGTGCGCGGCACGACCCCCAGGGCGCGCACCCTCCTCGCCCGGCACTCCTCGATGACGCTGGGGCAGCTGCTCGTGCCCTTCCTCAAGCTGAGCAACAACTCCCACGCCGAGGCCATCACCAAGACCCTCGGTGCGCGGACGGGCCGGCCCGGCAGCTGGGCCGACGGCACGGCCGCGCTCCGGGCGTATGCCGTGTCGATCGGCATCCCGGTGACGGGGCTGCGCTTCGTCGACGGCTCGGGGCTGGCCCGCGCCAACCGGCTCACCCCGAACCAGCTCGCCATGCTGCTCGACAAGGCCCAGCGCGCGCCCTGGTGGGCGACCTTCCGGGCGGCGCTTCCGGTCGCCGGCGTCGACCCCGTGCGCTGGCAGGGCGGCACGCTCGCCTCACGGATGCGCGGCACCGCCGCGGCCGGCAACCTGCGCGCCAAGAACGGCAGCCTCACGGGCGTCACGTCGCTCGCCGGCTACGTGTCGGGCGCCGACGGGCGCCGCTACGTCTTCGTGATGATGAGCAACTTCTCGGGCACCTCGCCCCGTCCTGTCGAGGACCGTCTCGGGGTGCTGCTCGCCCGGTGGCGCATGACCAACCGCTGACCCGTCGCACGCAGCCGCATCGATAGGGTGGGTGCATGACCGAGCCCACGGCCGACGTGCCGCACGCGCCCGAGCCCGCCGAGCCCGCAGAGACGACGGAGACGACGGAGACGACGGGGGCGCCCGGCGGCCCCGACGGTCCGACGCCCACGATCATCGTGCTCACCGAGGAGGCCCTCAAGCCGGCCGACGTCGCCAAGATCATCGGCCTGCACGAGGACGACCGGCCCACCTACCGCGTGCTCGTGCCCGCCGACACCCAGCGCAACCTGCTCAGCTCCTTCCTCAACCACCTCAGCCTCTTCGAGATGCGCGAGGCCCTCGAGGCGCTGCGCCCCGTCGACCGCACCGGCGCCCACGCCGACGCCGACACCGCGCTGTCGACGACCCTGGCCGAGTTCGAGCGCCACGACGTCGACGCCACCGGTGAGATCACCTCCGACGACCCCATGCCGACCCTCGTCGAGGAGGTCGCCAGGCTGGGGGCCCGCGAGGTCGTCGTCGTCACCGAGCCGCACGCCGTCGAGGACACCTTCCACCGCGACTGGGCCTCCCGGGCCCGCGAGGCGCTCGGCGTGCCGGTGCTGCACATGTACGCCGGCGACTGGCGACTCGGCTGAGCCCACCCCGCGACGGTGCCGGGTGCGCCCGGCTCCACGCGGCGGCATACCGCATCGGGAGGCGCGGAGCCGGTTCAACCGATTTGGTCGGCGTGCCGCACCCCGGTACGCTTGAACACTGTGTCTGAGGCATGCACTCAGGCATGCGCGATGACGGCCCCGGTGCCCTGTCCACCCGCACGCAGCGGATGCGACACCACTTGGGTCCAGAGCACACCTTCCGCCGGGCAACCCGTCCCTTCCGAGCGCCGTGAGGCCATGGCAGGAGCGGGAAGTGCAGGGGGAAGAACCGGTTCCGACACACCCGACCTCGGGGGTCGAAGAACCGAACAGCCAAGGAGCCGTCCTCCGGGACGGCCGACAACGAGCAACGTTATGGAGTAACCAGGTTGCCTACCATCAACCAGCTGGTCCGCAAGGGCCGCCAGGACAAGGCCAGCAAGGCCAAGACCCCGGCGCTCAAGGGCTCGCCCCAGCGCCGCGGTGTGTGCACCCGCGTGTACACCACCACCCCCAAGAAGCCGAACTCTGCCCTCCGCAAGGTCGCCCGCGTGCGCCTCAGCTCGGGCATCGAGGTCACGGCCTACATCCCCGGCGTCGGCCACAACCTGCAGGAGCACTCGATCGTGCTCGTCCGCGGTGGCCGAGTGAAGGACCTCCCGGGTGTGCGTTACAAGATCGTCCGCGGCACGCTCGACACCCAGGGTGTCAAGAACCGCAAGCAGGCTCGTAGCCGTTACGGCGCGAAGAAGGAGAAGAGCTGATGCCTCGTAAGGGACCCGCTCCGAAGCGCCCGCTCGTCGTCGACCCGGTCTACGCCAGCCCGCTCGTCACGCAGCTCGTCAACAAGATCCTCCTCGACGGCAAGAAGTCGATCGCCGAGACGATCGTCTACGGCGCCCTCGAGGGCTGCCGCCAGAAGACCGGCACCGACCCCGTCGCCACGCTCAAGCGTGCGCTCGACAACGTCAAGCCGGCCATGGAGGTCAAGAGCCGTCGCGTCGGTGGCGCGACCTACCAGGTGCCGATCGAGGTCAAGCCGGGCCGCAGCACGACGCTGGCCCTGCGCTGGCTCGTCGGCTACTCCCGTCAGCGTCGCGAGAAGACGATGACCGAGCGCCTGATGAACGAGATCCTCGACGCGAGCAACGGCCTCGGTGCCGCGGTCAAGCGTCGCGAGGACACCCACAAGATGGCCGAGTCCAACAAGGCCTTCGCGCACTACCGCTGGTGACAGCGGTCCCGGCCGTATGCCGCCCGGCCCGCTGGGCGGCATACGGCTCGGGCCACGCCCGCCCCTCACGGACGACCGTGACGGCCCGGGCCCCGAGATTTCACTCCACGACGAATGAGACGAGAAACCTGACGTGGCACTCGACGTCCTGACGGACCTCAAGAAGGTCCGCAACATCGGCATCATGGCGCACATCGACGCTGGCAAGACCACGGTGACGGAGCGCATCCTCTTCTACACCGGTGTCAACCACAAGATCGGTGAGACCCACGACGGTGCGTCGACCACCGACTGGATGGAGCAGGAGAAGGAACGCGGCATCACGATCACGTCTGCCGCCGTGACCTCCTTCTGGGAGGGCACCCAGATCAACATCATCGACACCCCCGGGCACGTGGACTTCACGGTCGAGGTCGAGCGCTCGCTGCGCGTCCTCGACGGTGCCGTCGCGGTGTTCGACGGCAAGGAGGGTGTCGAGCCGCAGTCCGAGACGGTGTGGCGCCAGGCCGACAAGTACAACGTTCCGCGCATCTGCTTCGTCAACAAGATGGACAAGCTCGGCGCGGACTTCTACTTCACCGTGCAGACGATCAAGGACCGCCTCGGTGCGGAGCCGCTCGTCATGCAGCTGCCGATCGGTGCCGAGAACGACTTCCTCGGCGTCATCGACCTCATCTACATGCGTGCCCTCGTGTGGCCCGGCGACGCCAAGGGCGACGTGACCATGGGTGCCAAGTACGAGATCGCCGAGATCCCGGCGGACCTCCAGGCCAAGGCCGAGGAGTACCGCATGGCTCTCGTCGAGCGCGTGGCCGAGGCCGACGACGACCTCATGGAGAAGTACCTCGGCGGCGAGGAGCTCACCGTCGACGAGCTCAAGGCGGGCATCCGCAAGCTCACCGTCAACTCCGAGATCTACCCGGTGTTCTGCGGCTCCGCCTTCAAGAACCGCGGTGTGCAGCCGATGCTCGACGCCGTCGTGGACTACCTCCCGTCGCCGATCGACGTGCCGGCCATGGTCGGTCACAAGCCCGGCGACGAGAGCGTCGAGCTGACGCGTGAGCCCAGCAAGGACGCCCCGTTCTCGGCGCTCGCCTTCAAGGTCGCCGCGCACCCGTTCTTCGGCACGCTCACCTTCATCCGCGTGTACTCCGGGCGCATCGCCGCCGGCTCGCAGGTCATCAACACGACCAAGGGCAAGAAGGAGCGCATCGGCAAGCTCTTCCAGATGCACGCCAACAAGGAGAACCCGGTCGACGAGGCCCTCGCCGGCCACATCTACGCCGCGATCGGCCTGAAGGACACCACGACGGGCGACACGCTCAGCGACCCGAACGAGCAGATCGTGCTCGAGTCGATGACGTTCCCCGACCCGGTCATCCAGGTCGCCATCGAGCCGAAGACGAAGGGTGACCAGGAGAAGCTCTCCACGGCCATCCAGAAGCTCTCCGCCGAGGACCCCACCTTCCAGGTGCACCTCGACGAGGACACCGGTCAGACGATCATCGCCGGCATGGGCGAGCTCCACCTCGACATCCTCGTCGACCGCATGAAGCGCGAGTTCAAGGTCGAGGCCAACGTCGGCAAGCCGCAGGTGGCCTACCGCGAGACGATCCGCCGCGCCGTCGAGAAGTACGACTACACGCACAAGAAGCAGACCGGTGGCTCCGGCCAGTTCGCGAAGGTCCAGGTGTCCTTCGAGCCCCTGGGCGAGACCGAGGACGGCTCGATGTACGAGTTCGTCAACGCCGTCACCGGTGGCCGCGTCCCGCGTGAGTACATCCCGTCGGTCGACGCCGGCATCCAGGACGCCATGCAGTACGGCGTGCTCGCCGGCTACCCGCTCGTCGGGATCAAGGCCACCCTCATCGACGGTGGCTACCACGACGTCGACTCCTCGGAGATGGCGTTCAAGATCGCCGGCTCGATGGTCCTCAAGGAGGCCATCAAGAAGGCGGACCCGGTCCTGCTCGAGCCGATGATGGCCGTCGAGGTGCGCACGCCCGAGGACTACATGGGCGACGTCATCGGCGACATCAACTCTCGCCGTGGCCAGATCCAGGGCATGGAGGACATCAGCGGCGCCAAGGTCGTCAAGGGCCTCGTCCCGCTGTCCGAGATGTTCGGCTACGTCGGAGACCTGCGCTCCAAGACGCAGGGCCGTGCGAGCTTCTCCATGGAGTTCGACTCCTACGCAGAGGTCCCCAAGGCTGTCGCCGAGGAGATCATCAAGAAGACCCGCGGGGAGTGACTGCGGGCCATCCCGTAGTCTCTTCCATCGGAAACCACCCCACAGCGCCACGTCCTGCCCTGGTCGTACGGCGTAACACTAGAAAGTCCTGAGGAGGACCACAGTGGCGAAGGCAAAGTTCGAGCGGACCAAGCCGCACGTCAACATCGGCACCATCGGTCACATCGACCACGGCAAGACGACGCTGACGGCTGCGATTTCCAAGGTTCTGCACGACAAGTACCCGGACCTGAACCCCCAGTTCGCGTTCGAGGACATCGACAAGGCTCCCGAGGAGCGCCAGCGCGGTATCACCATCTCGATCGCGCACATCGAGTACCAGACGGAGGGTCGTCACTACGCCCACGTCGACTGCCCGGGTCACGCTGACTACGTGAAGAACATGATCACGGGTGCGGCCCAGATGGACGGCGCCATCCTGGTGGTCGCTGCCACCGACGGCCCCATGCCGCAGACGAAGGAGCACGTCCTGCTCGCCAAGCAGGTCGGCGTCCCCTACATCGTCGTGGCGCTCAACAAGGCCGACATGGTCGACGACGAGGAGATCCTCGAGCTCGTCGAGATGGAGGTCCGTGAGCTCCTCTCCGGCTACGAGTTCCCCGGCGACGACCTGCCGGTCGTCAAGGTCTCGGCGCTCAAGGCCCTCGAGGGCGACGCCGAGTGGGGTCAGTCGGTTCTCGACCTCATGGACGCCGTGGACACCTACATCCCGGAGCCCGAGCGCGACATCGACAAGCCGTTCCTCATGCCCGTCGAGGACGTCTTCACGATCACCGGTCGTGGCACGGTCGTCACCGGCCGCATCGAGCGCGGTGTCCTCAAGGTCAACGAGGACGTCGAGATCGTCGGCATCCACACCGGCCCGGCCACGAAGACCACGGTCACCGGTGTCGAGATGTTCCGCAAGCTGCTCGACGAGGGTCGCGCCGGTGAGAACGTCGGCCTGCTCCTTCGTGGTGTCAAGCGCGAGGACGTCGAGCGCGGCCAGGTCGTCGTCAAGCCCGGCTCGATCACGCCCCACACCGAGTTCGAGGCTCAGGTCTACATCCTGGGCAAGGACGAGGGTGGCCGTCACACGCCGTTCTACGACAACTACCGTCCGCAGTTCTACTTCCGCACCACGGACGTGACCGGCGTCGTGCACCTCCCCGAGGGCACCGAGATGGTCATGCCCGGCGACAACACCGACATGTCGGTCGAGCTCATCCAGCCGATCGCCATGGAGGAGGGCCTCAACTTCGCCATCCGCGAGGGTGGCCGCACGGTTGGCGCCGGCAAGGTCACGAAGATCAACAAGTGACCTGACGCTGCCCCGCAGCACAGATCCACCGCAGTACGCGTAGGGCCCGTTCCGCTTCGGCGGGGCGGGCCCTTCCGCGTACCTCCCGCGACTGACGTCTCGCGCTCCCGTCGTAGCCGGCCCGCGGCCGCGCGATGCGCGGCGTGGCTCGCGTCACCCGACAGTCAGTCGGCGTCGAGGAGGGTCAGGGCCCGGCCGACGGTCTTGATGGTGTCGGTGGTGATGGGGTCGAGGACGAGCTGGACGTGGACGGCTCCGGCCTCGGCCATGGCGTGGAGGTGCTCGGCCACGGCGCCGGGGTCGCCCGCGACGGGGCTCACCGCGGCGGCGTACGCGGAGTCGCCCATGACCCGCCCGGTGCCTCCCTCGAGCTGGACGTAGACGGCGGCAGTGGCGCCGACCTCGTTCGGGGCGCGGCCGGCCTCGGCGGCTGCAGAGTCGACGCGCTCACGGAGCCGGGCGAACTCGTCGGGGGAGTTGCCGTAGTCGCTCCACCACGTGTTCCACAGGTCCACGTGGGGCAGCGCGATGCGCAGCATCCGCGGGCCGGTCGAACCCAGCATGAGCGGCGGTCCGCCGGGCCTCGTCGGCGGCGGGTCGAGCACGCAGTCGGTCAGGTCGTGGAACCGGCCGTGGTGGTCGATGCGACCCTCGCGCAGGAGGGTCCGGATCACGGTGAAGGCCTCCTCGAAGCGCGAGATGCGCTGGTCGAAGGGGAAGCCGTAGGCGGCGTACTCGCGCTCGTTCCAGCCCGCGCCGAGGCCGAGGACCAGGCGGCCGCCGGAGATGCCGTCGACGGTCGCGGCCATCTTGGCGAGCATCGCCGGGGCGTGGAAGGCCGTCGAGGCGACGAAGGGGCCGAGCTCCACGCGTGACGTCACGGCGGCGACGGCGGCGAGCGAGGTCCAGACCTCCCACGGGCCGCGCGTCACTCCGCCGGGCAGGTCGTAGAGCAGGTGGTCGCCGACCCACAGCGAGTCGAGGCCGACGTCCTCGGCGGTGCGCGCCATGGTGAGCAGCTCGGGCCAGCCGACCCGCCGCTCGACCTCGGGCAGCTGGACGCCAACCTTCAGCGGCCGGCTCATGGGGCTACTGGCCGAGGGCGACGAGGACGACGGTGTCTGAGTCGGCCGCGAGGTAGGCGGTGGCCCGGAAGGAGCCCTGGGCGAAGAGGGCGTCGAGCGCCTTCGAGGTCAGCAGCCGGCCGGACGGCACGGCCGAGCGCACGCCGTCCTCGACCTCGGGGGTCCCGGCGGTCGGTTGGGGAGCGGCTGCGCGCAGGGTGGCGGCGGTCTCGGGCGTCACCTCCACCACGGCGTCGATCCAGTAGGTGGAGGGACCGGGCGCGTCCCCACCGAGCGTGCCCGACATCCACGTCGCAGAGACCGGCTGGCCCAGGGCGCTGAAGCGCTTCGTCAACGGCTCGAGGTCGGTGCGCACCTCACCGGTGCCGGTCTTGGTGCCAGGGGCGGCGCTGCTCACGGTGCTCCTCGTGCGGTCGGTGGACGGGTCGGGCTGGGTGCTGCACGCTCCGGCTGCGGTCAGGGTCAGCAGGGCGGCGGCGGTCGCCAGGGCGCGGCGGCGGTGGCTCATCGGCTGCTTCCTCGTTCGTCGGCACGGTCCTCGCGACCGAACCCCGGGGTGCGCTCGACGTCGCCCGTGCCCACGTCGATGGTGGGCGGCGGTGAGCCGACCGGCCACGTGATCGTACGCGTGACGTCACCGCTCGACGGGAACGGCTTGGCCCAGCCGATCTCGGTGAAGCGGCCGTTCTCGTTGTCGCCCGCGCCGCTCGCGATGTCGGACTGGTCGGGGTTGAAGTTGTAGTAGTCCTCGGCGTGGACGGTCACCTGCATGGAGACCTGGCCGTTCTCGACGGTGACGTCGGCGCTGCTCCACTGCTGGTAGCCGCCGATCGTCTTCTGCCAGTTCTCGGTCTTGGGGTAGGCGGTGGCCGGGTGGGCCTCGCCTGTCGTGCTGAAGTGGGTGTTGCCGCCCCGAACCATCTCGTCGACGGCAGCCGCGGTGCGCGCCACCTCCTCGTTGACGTTCGCCGCGATCGACGGGTCCTCCTTCACGCCCTCCTCGTAGTCGAAGCGCACCGGCTCGCCGTCGTTGTCCCAGTAGTGGGCGTACATCGCCGTCGCGTCGTCGAGGTCCGACTTGAGGGCCCGGCCCGCCTCGAGCTTCGCCATCCACTCGAGCTTGGCGAGGTGGTCGTGCCAGTTCGACTCCTTGGAGTCGTACGCGAAGCCCTCGTCCCACTCGATGTCGGGCCTGTCGGGCTCGCCGAAGTCGTAGCCGTCGACGGGTCCACCGACGCCGGTGGTGGCGGGCCCCGGGGGAGTGGTGGGAGTGGGAGCGGGGCCGGGCGACGGCGAGGGCGTGGTCCCGCCGAAGGACATCGGCACGGGACCGCCCAGCGGGCTGCCTCCACCGGCGCCGTTCGCCGCACCCGGTCCGCTGCCGCCCTCGCCGCTCGTGCCGCGCTGCCGGGCGGCGTTCTCGCGCAGCTTTGCGCCGAGACCGGTCAGGGCGTGCTCGAGGGCGTCGATGCCGGGGGCGGACGAGCGCCAGTCGCCCCGGAAGGAGTCGAAGTCGCCGCCGCCCCAGGCGGAGCCGAGGGATCCGACGGCGTGGTCGACGGCGGACCGGGCCGCACGGCAGTCGCCGGCGAAACGGTCGAGCCGGCCGGCGGAGCGCTCGAGGGCGTCGGGGTCGGCGCCCTTCCTGTACACGACCACGGCTGTGCCCTCCCCGAGCATCGGTGACGCGACCGGGGCGCGGCCGCTGCTGACGACCCTAGGCAGCCTGCCGACCATCGGCCAATGGGGAGCACTGCCCGACGTCCCCGCGACGTCGAGGGGCCGGCCGGCTCAGGGGCCCGCGCGCCTCCAGAACCGCGGGGTCACCTCGGGGAGGGCCGCCCCGAGCCAGGCGAGGTGCGTCGACGAGTCGGGGCAGCGCGGCGTCGGGCATCGAGCGATCCTCGCAACCCGGGGCGCGCGGCGCTCGACGGGCACCGGTGGATAGGGTCGGGAGCCATGGCGCACTCGTTCGACACCGACACCGAAGCCCAGGGGCTCATCGACTACGTCGACGCCAGCCCGACGCCGTTCCACGCGTGCGAGCAGGCGGCCCGGAGGCTCTCGGCGGAGGGCTTCTCCGAGGTCGACGAGCGTGCCGCGTGGCCGACCGAGCCCGGCCGCCACTACCTCGTGCGTGGGGGCTCGCTCATCGCCTGGGACACCACGGGTGCCCACGGCGCCGGCGCCGGTCCCGCGGCGGGCTTCCGCGTCGTCGGGGCGCACACCGACAGCCCCAACCTGCGCATCAAGCCGAACCCCGACCACAGCCGGGCCGGCTGGCAGCTGCTCGGCGTCGAGCCCTACGGCGGCCTCATCCTCAGCTCGTGGCTCGACCGCGACCTCGGCCTCGCCGGCCGGGTCGCCGTGCGGGGCCGCGACGGCGTCGAGTCGCGCACCTTCCACGGCCATGACGCGCTGCTCCGCGTCGCCCAGCTCGCGATCCACCTCGACCGCACCCAGAACGAGGCCCTCAGCCTCAACAAGCAGGCGCACATGGAGCCGCTGTGGGGCGTCGGCGACGAGCCCGGCGACTTCGTGGGCTACCTCGCCGAGCAGGTCGGCGTCGACCGCGAGGACGTCCTGTCGTGGGACGTCATGACCCACCCGGTCCAGCCGTCGACGCGCCTCGGCCGCTCGCGCGAGCTCATCGCGGCGCCCCGCCTCGACAACCTCGCCACCTCGTATGCCGGCGTGCGGGCCCTGCTCGACGCCGTGGCCACCGAGCCCACCCACGTGCCGGTGCTCGTCCTCTTCGACCACGAGGAGATCGGCAGCACGTCCGAGCGCGGCGCCACCTCGACCCTGCTGCCGTCGGTGCTCGAGCGCATCGTCGCGGCCGGCGGCGGCACCCGCGACGACTACTGGCGCGCCCTCGCCTCCACCGTCATCGCCTCGGGCGACATGGGCCACGCGACCCACCCCAACTACGCCGAGCGGCACGAGCCGATGCACACGATCAGGGTCAACGGCGGCCCGGTGCTCAAGGTCAACACCAACCTGCGCTACGCCACCGACTCGTTCGGCGCGGCGGCGTTCCGGCTGGCCTGCGAGCAGGCCGGGGTGCCGATGCAGACGTTCGTCACGCGCAGCGACCTGCCCTGCGGCTCGACGGTCGGACCGGTCACCTCGTCCCTCACCGGCGCCACGACCGTCGACTTCGGGGCGGCGGCCCTGTCGATGCACAGCACCCGTGAGCTGATGGGTGCCGACGACCCGGCCATGTATGCCGGCGCGCTGAGCGCCTTCCTCGCCCCCGCCTGAGAGCCGACCGGCACCACGCGCGCTCGCCCGCCCGGGTGGCGGGACGGCATACGGCCGGCGGGTGGACGGGCGTGGGAGGATGGGCCCGTGGACGCCCCAGCGCTCGACGTGCCCGACCGGCCGACGCTCGTCTACGACGCGGACTGCGGCTTCTGCACGCGCAGCGCCCTCTTCGCCAAGCGCTGGGTCGACCGACGCGACCGCTTCGCCGTGCGACCGTGGCAGGAGCTCGACCTCGCGTCCGTCGGCCTCTCGGCGGAGGACTGCGACGAGGCGGCCCAGTTCGTGACCGCCGACGGCTCGATCCGCTCGGGACACCGGGCCATCGCGAGCGCGGCCACCCACGGGGCGCCGGCCTGGCGACCGGTCGGCTACCTGCTCATGGCTCCGGGCATCTCACGGGTGGCCTCCCGAGCGTACGGCTGGGTCGCCGAGCACCGTCACCGGCTGCCGGGAGGCACGCCGGCGTGCTCGCGGCCGGCGTCGACGGTGGGGGAGTGACCCCGAGGGTCCTGCGTGCGTGGCTCGGTCGGCACGCCCGACGCGCCACGGACCCCTGGCCTGCGACGACGCCCGTCCCCGATTTGATAGTGCGTCGCCGCCTCTGGCACACTGTTCAGGTTGCTTGACGCGCGTCGCTGACCCATGTCGGTGCCGCCGCCCCTTGAGAGCCTCCTGACGGGGACTCGCCCGGACTCCTCTCGGAGGCCCGAGGGAAGCGCAAGCCACCCGGTTCGGCCGGGCAATCCACACCGGAAGTAGCACGGAAGTGCGTCACTTTCGCCGCGAAGCGGGCGCGACACGCCCGACCTCGGGGGTCGGATGCCAAGGGAACCGGAAGTCAGAAGCGAGAGAGAGACGTTCATCAGATGGCGGGACAGAAGATCCGCATCCGGCTGAAGTCGTACGACCACGAGGTCATCGACAACTCGGCCCGGAAGATCGTTGACACAGTGACGCGCGCCGGCGCGACCGTGGTGGGCCCCGTCCCGCTGCCGACGGAGAAGAACGTCTTCGTCGTCATCCGGTCGCCGCACAAGTACAAGGACAGCCGCGAGCACTTCGAGATGCGCACGCACAAGCGCCTCATCGACATCATCGACCCGACGCCCAAGGCCGTCGACTCGCTGATGCGTCTCGACCTGCCGGCGGACGTCAACATCGAGATCAAGCTCTGAGGCGGTTGCTGACATGACTGTTGCTCAGAAGAACGTCAAGGGCGTGCTCGGCGAGAAGCTCGGCATGACCCAGGTGTGGGACGCCGACAACAAGCTCGTCCCCGTGACCGTCGTCAAGGCCGGCCCCTGCGTCGTCACGCAGGTGCGCGCCGACGAGACCGACGGCTACTCCGCGGTCCAGATCGCCTTCGGTGCGATCGACCCGCGCAAGGTGAACAAGCCGATGTCGGGCCACTTCGAGAAGGCCGGCGTCACGCCGCGCCGTCACCTCGTCGAGCTCCGCACGAGCGACGCTGCCGACTACGAGCTCGGCCAGGAGATCACGGCCGACTCCTTCGAGGCGGGCCAGCGCGTCGACGCGACCGGCACGACCAAGGGCAAGGGCTTTGCGGGTGTCATGAAGCGTCACGGCTTCGCCGGCGTCTCGTCCTCGCACGGTGCCCACCGCAACCACCGCAAGCCGGGCTCCATCGGCGGCTGCTCGACCCCGGGCCGTGTCTTCAAGGGCATGCGCATGGCCGGTCGCATGGGTGGCGTTCGCCAGACGACCCAGAACCTCCAGATCCACGCCGTTGACGCCGAGAAGGGCCTGCTGCTCATCAAGGGTGCCGTTCCCGGCCCCCGCGGTGGCATCGTCCTGATCCGCACGGCTGCGAAGGGTGCATGATCGACATGGCAACCAAGACCCCGAACCTGCCCGCCGAGATCTTCGACGTGCAGACGAACGTCCCGCTGATCCACCAGGTCGTGGTGGCCCAGCTCGCGGCCGCTCGTCAGGGCACGCACTCCACGAAGACCCGCGGCGAGGTCCGCGGCGGTGGCCGCAAGCCGTACCGCCAGAAGGGCACCGGCCGCGCCCGTCAGGGCTCGACCCGCGCCCCGCAGTTCGCCGGCGGTGGCACCGTCCACGGCCCGCAGCCGCGTGACTACGCGCAGCGCACCCCCAAGAAGATGAAGGCCGCCGCCCTGCGTGGCGCCCTGTCCGACCGGGCCCGCTTCGACCGCATCCACGTCGTCGACGCCATCGTCTCGGGCGACGTGCCCTCGGCGAAGGACGCCGCCGCGCTGCTCGCCGGCCTGACCGAGCGTCCCAACCTGCTCGTCGTGCTCGAGCGCACCGACGAGGTGTCGTTCAAGTCGGTCCGCAACCTGCAGAACGTCCACGTCCTGGTCGCCGACCAGCTCAACACGTACGACGTCCTGTGCGCCGACGACATCGTCTTCACCCAGGCTGCCCTCGACGCGTTCGTGGCCGGTCCCGTGAAGGCCGACAAGGCCGACAAGGAGGCCGCCAAGTGAGCATCCACGCCAAGGACCCCCGCGACATCCTGATCGCGCCGGTCGTCTCCGAGAAGTCGTACGGGCTGCTCGACGAGGGCAAGTACACCTTCATCGTCGACCCGCGTGCGAACAAGACGGAGATCAAGATCGCCATCGAGCAGATCTTCAACGTCAAGGTCGACAAGGTCCACACCCTGAACCGCCAGGGCAAGACCCGTCGCACCCGATTCGGCCTCGGCAAGCGCAAGGACACCAAGCGTGCGATCGTCTCCCTCCGCGAGGGCTCGATCGACATCTTCGGTGCGGGCGCCTGAGATCGACGAAAAGGACTGAAACCACATGGGTATCCGTAAGTACAAGCCGACCACACCGGGCCGTCGCGGCTCGTCGGTCGCCGACTTCGTCGAGATCACGCGCTCCACGCCGGAGAAGTCGCTCGTGCGCCCCCTGTCGAAGACGGGTGGCCGCAACAACGCCGGCCGCATCACGACCCGTCACATCGGTGGCGGCCACAAGCGCGCCTACCGCGTCATCGACTTCCGTCGCCACGACAAGGACGGCGTGCCGGCCAAGGTCGCTCACATCGAGTACGACCCCAACCGCACCGCGCGCATCGCGCTCGTCCAGTACTCCGACGGCGAGAAGCGCTACATCCTCGCGCCGAACAAGCTCAAGCAGGGCGACCCGATCGAGAACGGCCCCGCGGCCGACATCAAGCCGGGCAACAGCCTCCCGCTGCGCAACATCCCGGTCGGTACGGTCGTCCACGCGATCGAGCTGAAGCCGGGTGGCGGCGCCAAGATCGCCCGCTCCGCGGGTGCTCGCGTGCAGCTCGTCGCCAAGGACGGCCCCTACGCCCAGCTGCGTATGCCGTCCGGTGAGATCCGCAACGTCGACGCGCGCTGCCGCGCGACCGTCGGCGAGGTGGGCAACGCCGAGCAGAGCAACATCAACTGGGGCAAGGCCGGCCGCATGCGCTGGAAGGGCAAGCGCCCGACCGTCCGTGGTGTCGCGATGAACCCGGTCGACCACCCGCACGGTGGTGGTGAGGGCAAGACGTCCGGTGGACGTCACCCCGTCTCCCCGTGGGGTCAGGCCGAGGGCCGCACCCGCAAGGGACACAAGGAAAGCGACAAGCTCATCGTGCGTCGCCGTCGTACTGGCAAGAAGCGCTGATAAGGAGCCTTTGGAATGCCTCGTAGCCTGAAGAAGGGCCCCTTCATCGACGACCACCTTCAGAAGAAGGTGGACGCCCAGAACGAAGCGGGCACGAAGAACGTCATCAAGACCTGGTCGCGTCGTTCGGTCATCAGCCCGGACATGCTCGGTCACACCTTCGCCGTCCACGACGGCCGCAAGCACGTCCCGGTGTTCGTCACCGAGTCGATGGTCGGCCACAAGCTCGGCGAGTTCGCACCGACCCGCACGTTCAAGGGTCACGTGAAGGACGACAAGAAGGGTCGTCGTCGCTGATGGCCATCGAATCCAAGGAAGAAGTCATGGAAGCCAAGGCCTCGGCGCGGCACGTCCGTGTCAGCCCGCAGAAGGCTCGCCGTGTCGTGGACCTGATCCGCGGCAAGGCGGCCACCGACGCCGTCACCACGCTGACGTTCGCCCCGCAGTCGGCCTCCGACCCGGTCAAGAAGGTGCTCGAGAGCGCCATCGCTAACGCCCGCGTCAAGGCCGACCGCGAGTCGGTCGCCTTCGACGAGCGCAACCTGGTCATCACGGCCGCGTTCGTCGACGAGGGCCCGACGATGAAGCGTTTCCGTCCGCGTGCCCAGGGCCGCGCCGGTCGCATCAACAAGCGCACGAGCCACATCACCGTGGTCGTCGCGCAGCCGGAGAACACGAAGGGAGCCCGCTGATGGGTCAGAAGGTCAACCCCCACGGCTTCCGTCTCGGCATCACGACGGACCACAAGAGCCGTTGGTTCGCCGACTCGACGAAGTCGGGTCAGCGCTACCGCGACTACGTCAAGGAAGATGTCGCCATCCGTCGCCTGATGGAGAAGGGCATGGAGCGCGCCGGTATCGCCTCGGTCGAGATCGAGCGCACCCGCGACCGCGTCCGCGTCGACATCCACACGGCCCGCCCGGGCATCGTCATCGGCCGCCGCGGCGCCGAGGCCGACCGCATCCGTGGCGAGCTCGAGAAGCTCACGGGCAAGCAGGTCCAGCTGAACATCCTCGAGGTCAAGAACCCCGAGATCGTCTCCCAGCTGGTCGCCCAGGGCATCGCCGAGCAGCTCTCGGCCCGTGTCGCCTTCCGTCGCGCCATGCGCAAGGGCATGCAGTCCGCCCAGCGCGCCGGCGCCAAGGGCATCCGCGTGCAGGTCTCGGGCCGCCTCAACGGCGCCGAGATGAGCCGCACCGAGTTCTACCGCGAGGGTCGCGTCCCGCTGCACACGCTGCGTGCGCAGATCGACTACGGCTTCTACGAGGCCCGCACGACCTTCGGCCGCATCGGCGTCAAGGTCTGGATCTACAAGGGCGACATGACGGCGAAGGAGCTCGCGGCCCAGCAGGCCGCCGCCCCGCGCCCGTCGCGCGGCCCGCGTCGTGACGGCGGCGACCGCCCGAACCGCGCCCGTCGTGGTGACCGCAACGAGACCGCCGCTGCTCCGGCAGTGAACGAGACCGCTGCTGCCGAGGCCCCCGCCGCGGCGAGCACCGAGAATGAGCAGGCCTGACCCATGTTGATTCCCCGTCGAGTCAAGCACCGCAAGCAGCACCACCCGAACCGCCACGGCGCGGCCAAGGGTGGGACGACGATCGCCTTCGGCGACTACGGCATCCAGGCCCTCGAGCCCGCCTACGTCACCAACCGGCAGATCGAGTCCGCTCGTATCGCGATGACCCGTTACATGAAGCGTGGCGGAAAGGTGTGGATCAACATCTACCCCGACCGTCCGCTCACCAAGAAGCCCGCCGAGACCCGCATGGGTTCCGGTAAGGGTTCGCCGGAGTGGTGGATCGCCAACGTCAAGCCGGGCCGCGTCATGTTCGAGATCTCGGGCGTGGCCGAGCCGGTGGCGCGCGAGGCCATGCGTCTCGCGATGCACAAGCTCCCCATGAAGTGCCGCTTCGTTCAGCGTGAGGGTGGTGACATCTGATGGCAGTCGGAACCAAGGACCTGGCTCCCGAGCAGCTGCGTGGTCTCGACGACACCAAGCTGGCGGACGAGCTGAAGAAGGCCAAGGAAGAGCTGTTCAACCTGCGTTTCCAGTCGGCCACCGGTCAGCTGGACAACCACGGCCGTCTGCGCGCCGTCAAGAAGGACATCGCACGGATCTACACCGAGATGCGTGAGCGTGAGCTCGGCATCGGCTCGGCCCCCGCCGCCCCCAAGGCGGAGGAGAAGGCCGACAAGGCGGAGAAGAAGGCCGCCAAGGCTGACAAGGCCGAGAAGGCTGACAAGGCCGAGAAGAAGGCCAAGAAGGCTGACAAGGCGCAGGAGGCTGACGCATGAGCGAGCAGGAGAAGGTCGTGAGCGACCAGGCGAACGAGCGCAACTACCGCAAGACCCGTCAGGGCTACGTGGTGAGCGACAAGATGGACAAGACCGTCGTCGTCGAGGTCGAGGACCGCGTCAAGCACGCCCTCTACAGCAAGGTCATCCGCCGCACCAACAAGGTCAAGGCGCACGACGAGCAGAACGCAGCCGGCGTCGGCGACCGCGTGCTGATCATGGAGACGCGCCCGCTCTCCGCGACGAAGCGCTGGCGCATCGTCGAGATCCTCGAGAAGGCCAAGTAAGCCACCCCCCATTTCCGTTCGGCAAGGCTCATCCGGGCAACCGGTGAGAACCAGCACGACGACAGGAGTTAGAAGTGATTCAGCAGGAGTCGCGGCTGCGCGTCGCCGACAACACCGGTGCCAAGGAGCTCCTTTGCATCCGTGTTCTCGGTGGCTCGGGCCGTCGGTACGCCGGCATCGGCGACACGATCGTCGCCACCGTCAAGGACGCGATCCCTGGCGGCAACGTGAAGAAGGGTGACGTCGTCAAGGCCGTCATCGTCCGCACCGTCAAGGAGCGTCGCCGTGCCGACGGTTCCTACATCAAGTTCGACGAGAACGCTGCGGTGATCCTCAAGACCGACGGTGACCCCCGTGGTACCCGCATCTTCGGCCCGGTGGGCCGCGAGCTTCGCGAGAAGAAGTTCATGAAGATCATCTCGCTCGCGCCGGAGGTGCTGTGAACATGGCGAACAAGCCGACCAAGATGAAGATCAAGAAGGGTGACCTCGTCCAGGTCATCTCCGGCCGCAGCCAGAAGAACGGCGGCGACCGGGGCAAGCAGGGCAAGGTCATCGCGGTCTTCCCGGAGAACCAGCGCGTGCTGGTCGAGGGCATCAACCGGGTCACCAAGCACGTCAAGGCGGGCGCGACCGCCCGTGGCACGCGCACCGGTGGCCTGACGCACACCGAGGCCGCGATCCACGTGAGCAACGTCGCGATCGTCGACCCCGAGTCGAAGAAGCCGACCCGCATCAAGACGCGTGTCGAGTCCGTCGAGCGGAACGGTCGCCAGAAGGCGGCCCGCGTCCGTGTCGCGGTCAAGTCGGACAAGGACCTCTGAGAATGACTGAGACCAGCACCAAGCCGCGCCTCAAGCAGCGCTACCAGGACGAGATCAAGGGCTCCCTGCAGGAGCAGTTCGGCCACGCCAACGTCATGCAGGTCCCCGGCGTCGTCAAGGTCGTCGTCAACATGGGTGTCGGCGACGCGGCCAAGGACAGCAAGCTGATCGAGGGCGCCGTGCGCGACCTCACGGCCATCACCGGTCAGAAGCCGGTCGTGACCAAGGCTCGCAAGTCCATCGCCCAGTTCAAGCTGCGTGAGGGCATGCCGATCGGCGCCCACACGACGCTGCGTGGCGACCGCATGTGGGAGTTCCTCGACCGCCTCGTCACGATCGCCCTGCCGCGCATCCGTGACTTCCGTGGCCTCTCGCCGAAGCAGTTCGACGGCAACGGCAACTACACGTTCGGTCTGACCGAGCAGTCGATGTTCCACGAGATCGACCAGGACAAGATCGACCGCGTGCGAGGCATGGACATCACCGTGGTCACCACGGCGACCAACGATGACGAGGGTCGCGCGCTGCTCAAGCAGCTCGGCTTCCCCTTCAAGGAGAACTGACATGGCCAAGACCGCGCTCGTTAACAAGGCGAACCGGAAGCCGAAGTTCAAGGTCCGCGCGTACACCCGCTGCCAGAAGTGCGGTCGCCCGCACTCGGTGTACCGCAAGTTCGGCCTCTGCCGCATCTGCCTTCGCGAGATGGCTCACGCGGGCGAGCTGCCGGGCGTGACCAAGAGCTCCTGGTAACCGGCTCCCGAGCCCAGCACCACCCAGACCAACACACCTCTGACACCGTAGGTCGACCACCCGGCACATGCCGGCGGCAGATGCCGAGGTCGAAACCCCGGTGAGGAAGGGCGGAGAGCCCACCATGACCATGACTGACCCGATTGCGGACATGCTGACCCGCGTCCGGAACGCCAACTCGGCGCACCACGACGTCGTCTCCATGCCGTACTCGAAGCTGAAGAAGAACATCGCCGAGATCCTCCAGGCCGAGGGCTACATCGCCTCCTGGAAGATCGAGGAGGCCGAGGTCGGCCAGACGCTGACCATCGACCTCAAGTACGGCCCCAACCGCGAGCGCTCCATCGCCGGAGTGCGCCGCGTGAGCAAGCCCGGTCTGCGCGTCTACGCCAAGTCGACGAACCTGCCCAAGGTTCTCGGCGGGCTCGGCGTCGCGATCCTGTCGACCTCGACGGGACTGCTGACCGACAAGCAGGCACACGAGAAGGGCGTGGGTGGGGAAGTCCTCGCCTACGTCTGGTAAGGAGACGAAGACATGTCGCGAATCGGACGACTTCCTGTCTCCATCCCCTCGGGTGTGGACGTCAACGTCAGCGGCCAGGACGTCACGGTCAAGGGCCCCAAGGGTGAGCTCTCCCTGACCGTCGTTCAGCCGATCACCGTCGAGCTGGCCGAGGGCAACCTCGAGGTCAAGCGCCCCGACGACGAGCGTGACTCGCGCTCGCGTCACGGCCTGACCCGCTCGCTCATCAACAACATGGTCCTCGGTGTCACCGAGGGCTACGAGAAGAAGATGGAGATCCACGGCACGGGTTACCGTGTCGCCGCGAAGGGCTCGGACCTCGAGTTCTCGCTCGGATACTCGCACCCGATCCTCATCCAGGCTCCCGCCGGCATCAACTTCGCCGTCGAGAACCCGACCCGCTTCTCGGTGCAGGGCATCGACAAGCAGCTCGTCGGTGAGGTCGCGGCCAACATCCGCAAGCTGCGCAAGCCCGACCCGTACAAGGGCAAGGGCGTTCGCTACGCGGGCGAGCAGATCCGTCGCAAGGTCGGAAAGGCCGGTAAGTAAGCCATGGCAATGATCATCAAGCGCGGCAAGTCCAAGGCTGCCGCTCGCATCCGTCGCCAGGTCCGCGGTCGCAAGAAGATCAGCGGCACCACCGCCCGTCCCCGCCTCGTCGTGTCGCGTTCGAGCCGTCACCTCTTCGTCCAGGTCGTCGACGACACGGTCGGCAAGACCGTGGCCTCGGCCTCGACGATGGAGGCCGACCTGCGCGCGTTCGAGGGTGACAAGACCGCCAAGGCCAAGAAGGTCGGCGAGCTCGTCGCCTCGCGTGCCAAGGACGCCGGTATCGAGGCCGTCGTGTTCGACCGTGGTGGCAACAAGTACCACGGCCGCGTCGCCGCGATCGCCGAGGGCGCCCGTGAAGGTGGGCTGTCCCTGTGACCAAGCACTTCGTGACCGCAATTGTTGAGATGAGGAACATCTGATGCCCGGACAGCAGCGTCGAGGCACCGGCCCCGCCGGTGGCGGCGAGCGCACCGAGCGCGGAGACCGCCGCGACAACCGCGGTGGCCGCGACAACCGCGACAGCCGTGACGACAAGAACCAGTACGTCGAGCGCGTCGTGACCATCAACCGTGTCGCCAAGGTCGTCAAGGGTGGTCGTCGCTTCAGCTTCACCGCCCTCGTCGTCGTCGGCGACGGTGACGGCACCGTGGGTGTCGGCTACGGCAAGGCCAAGGAAGTTCCCGCGGCCATCGCCAAGGGTGTCGAGGAGGCCAAGAAGAACTTCTTCAAGGTCCCGCGCATCCAGGGCACCATCCCGCACCCCGTCCAGGGTGAGGCGGCCGCTGGTGTCGTCATGCTCCGCCCCGCCGCCCCCGGTACCGGTGTCATCGCCGGTGGCCCGGTGCGTGCGGTGCTCGAGTGCGCCGGCATCCACGACGTCCTCAGCAAGTCGCTGGGCTCCGACAACGCCATCAACATCGTGCACGCGACGGCCCAGGCCCTGCGTGACCTCGAGCGCCCCGAGTCGGTCGCTGCCCGTCGTGGCAAGACCCTCGAGGAGGTCGCTCCGGCGGCCATGCTCAGGGCCCGTGCGGCCGGCCTCGCCGAGGCCCAGGCTGCGAAGGCTGGTGCGTGATGGCTCGTCTCAAGGTGACCCAGACCCGTTCCGAGATCGGTGGCAAGCAGAACCAGCGTGACACGCTGCGCAGCCTCGGTCTGAAGCGCATTGGCGACGTCGTCGTCAAGGAGGACCGTCCCGAGATCCGCGGGATGGTCAAGACGGTGACGCACCTCGTGACCGTCGAGGAGGTTGACTGACCATGGCCGACAACGCCAAGAAGTCGGGCGAGTCCGCCCTCAAGGTCCACCACCTGCGTCCGGCCCCCGGAGCCAAGACCGCCAAGACCCGCGTCGGTCGTGGTGAGGGCTCCAAGGGCAAGACCGCCGGTCGTGGCACCAAGGGCACCAAGGCCCGCTACCAGGTCCCGGAGCGTTTCGAGGGCGGCTCGATGCCGATGCACATGCGCCTTCCGAAGCTCCGCGGCTTCAAGAACCCGTTCCGCACCGAGTACCAGGTCGTGAACCTGGACCGCCTGCAGCTCCTCTTCCCCGAGGGCGGCCAGGTGTCGGTCGAGGACCTCGTCGCCAAGGGTGCCGTCCGCGACGGCTTCCCGGTGAAGGTGCTCGGGACGGGCGAGATCTCCGTCAAGGTCGAGGTCGAGGCGCACAAGTTCTCGGCGTCCGCCAAGGAGAAGATCGAGGCCGCCGGCGGCACGGTCACCGCCATCGCAGGCTGAGTGACCGGTCCAGCGTGACCCCCACACACCTCGTGTGAGCAGCGCCCCGAGCGCCAGCCGCGCGCCGACGTGACGTCGGTTACCGCGGTCGGAGGCTCGGGGCGCTGCGCCTTTGCGTTAACCTTCCACGGATTGCATGAATGACGCCGCGCCACCGCGCGGCCCCCAGGAGGACCCAGTGCTCGCCGCCTTCGCACGCGCGTTCCGTACCCCGGACCTGCGCAAGAAGCTGCTTTTCACGCTCGGCATCATCGTGCTGTTCCGGCTCGGCTCGCACGTGCCGACGCCCGGTGTCAGCTACAGCCTCGTGCAGAACTGTCTCGAGGCCAACAAGGGCCAGTCGGGTGACCAGAGCGGGTTCCTCAACCTCGCCAACCTCTTCAGCGGCGGTGCGCTGCTCCAGCTGTCGGTGTTCGCGCTCGGGATCATGCCCTACATCACGGCGAGCATCATCATCCAGCTGCTCACGGTGGTCATCCCGCGCTTCGAGGCGCTCAAGGAGGAGGGCCAGTCGGGTCAGACCAAGCTGACCCAGTACACCCGCTACCTGACGATCGGCCTCGCGATCCTCCAGTCGGCGACCCTCGTCACGTTCGCGCGCAACCCCTCGAGCCTGTTCGGCGGGTCGTGCAGCTCGATCATGACCGACCAGTCGATGGTCACCATCGTGATCATGGTGCTCACCATGACGGCCGGCACCGGCCTGATCATGTGGTTCGGCGAGCTCATCACCGACAAGGGTGTCGGCAACGGCATGTCCCTGATGATCTTCACGTCGATCGCCGCCGGCTTCCCCGCCTCGCTCTGGGGCATCCGCGAGAACAAGGGCTGGGGCACCTTCCTCGGCATCATCGTCCTCGGCATCTTCGTCATCGCCGCGGTCGTCTTCGTCGAGCAGTCGCAGCGCCGCATCCCCGTCCAGTACGCCAAGCGCATGGTCGGCCGGCGCATGTACGGCGGCACGTCCACGTACATCCCGCTCAAGGTCAACATGGCCGGCGTCATCCCGGTCATCTTCGCCAGCTCGCTGCTCGCCCTGCCGGGCCTCATCGCGCAGTTCAACACGCGCGCCGACGGCAACAACCCCGACTGGGTGACGTGGGTGCAGTCGAACCTGGTCCGCGGTGACCACCCCATCTACATGGCGATCTACGTCGCCCTCATCCTCTTCTTCACGTTCTTCTACGTCTCGATCACGTTCAACCCGACCGAGGTCGCCGAGAACATGAAGAAGTACGGCGGCTTCATCCCGGGTATCCGGGCCGGGCGACCCACGGCCGAGTACCTCAACTACGTCCTGACCCGAATCACCGTACCGGGTGCCATCTACCTCGCGATCGTCTCGCTCATCCCGCTCGTGGCCCTCGTGCTCGTCGGCGCCAACCAGAACTTCCCGTTCGGCGGCACGTCGATCCTCATCGTCGTGGGTGTGGGCCTCGAGACGGTCAAGCAGATCGAGGCGCAGCTGCAGCAGCGTCACTACGAAGGGTTCCTCCGTTAAATGCGACTGATCATCCTCGGCCCGCCCGGCGCCGGTAAGGGCACCCAGGCGGCGCGGATCGCCGACCGCCTCGGCATCCCGGCCATCTCGACCGGCGACATCTTCCGCGCCAACATCAAGGACCAGACCCCGCTGGGTGTCAAGGTCGACGAGATCATCAAGTCGGGTGGCTACGTCTCCGACGACATCACCAACGAGATCGTCGAGGACCGCCTCTCCTGGGACGACGCCACCCACGGCTTCCTCCTCGACGGCTATCCGCGCACGTCGGGCCAGGTCGACGCGCTCGACGCGATGCTCGCGCGCCACGGTCACGCCCTCGACGCGGTCCTCGAGCTCGAGGTCGACGAGGACGCCATCGTCGAGCGCCTGCTCAAGCGGGCGCAGACCGAGGGTCGCGCCGACGACACCGAGGACGTCATCCGTGAGCGCCAGGCGATCTACCGCAAGGAGACCGCCCCGCTGGCGCACCACTACGACCAGGTCGGCCTCCTCGTGAAGGTCGACGGCATGGGCGAGGTCGACGAGGTCACCGACCGCGTCATCGCCGCCCTGCCCCAGCACGCCTGATGTTCGGACGCCGCACCCGGCTCCAGGGCCGCACCGACGAGCAGCTCCTCCTCATGCGCGAGGCGGGGCTGCTCGTCGGGCGCACCCTCGAGATGCTTGCGGGCGAGGTGCGCCCCGGCGTCACCACGCTCGAGCTCGACCGCCTCGCCGAGGACTTCATCCGCAGCCACGGCGGCATCCCGAACTTCCAGCTCGTGCCGGGCTACAGCCACACGCTGTGCACGAGCGTCAACGACGAGGTCGTCCACGGCATCCCGGGCACGCGCGTGCTGGAGGCGGGCGACATCGTCTCGATCGACTGCGGCGCCGAGGTCAAGGGCTGGAACGGCGACGCGGCGTTCACCGCGGTCGTCGGCGGCCCCGAGGCCGGGCGTCCCGAGGACCTCGCCCTCATCGCCGCGACCGAGGCCAGCCTGTATGCCGGCATCGCCGCGATGCAGGTCGGTGGCCGGCTGTACGCGGTGGGCGACGCCGTCGAGGCGAGCATCGAGAGTGCCGCCGACCGCGACGGTCGCGTCTACGGCGTCATCGACGAGTACGTCGGCCACGGCATCGGCACCCAGATGCACATGGACCCGCAGATCCCGAACTACGCCGTGCGAGAGACGGGCCCGAAGCTCGTCGACGGCTTCACCGGCGCCATCGAGCCGATGATCACGCTCGGGTCCACCGACACCAAGGTGCTCTCCGACGACTGGACCGTCGTCACCGCGGACGGGTCGCGGGCTGCGCACGCCGAGCACTCGGTCGCCGTCCGTGAGGACGGGCTCTGGATCCTCACGGCCATCGACGGTGGCAAGGCTGCCCTCGAGTCGGTCGGGGCGGCATACGCACCCCTCGACGTCTCGGTCTGAGCACCGGACCGCCGGGCTCACCGAGCGACACGGCATCCACCGGCCCCACACGGCACCGGCTCCGCGTAGCCTCACGCTCGTGACCCTTCCCCGCAGCACCCCGTCGGCGCAGGGCGTCGACGCCACCGGAATCCTCGACCTCGTCGACAGCGTGGAGCGAGAGCACCTCGGCCTCCACAGCCTCATGGTCGTGCGCCACGGGCACGTCGTCGCCGAGGGCTGGTGGAGGCCGTATGCCGCCGACCGCGTCCACCTCGCGTACTCCCTCTCGAAGACGGTGACGGCCACGGCCGTCGGCTTCCTCGTGCAGGAGGGCCGGCTGGCGCTCGACGACCGGGTGCTCGACCACTTCCCGGACCTCGACCGCGACGCCGTCGCGCCCGGCTGGGACGACGTGCGGGTGCGTCACTGCCTGTCGATGACGGTGGGCCACGAGGAGGACGCCTGGTCGCACGTGTTCGACCGGATGAGCGGCAACGACTTCGACACCACGGGCGACTGGGTGCCGCGCGTCTTCGCGACCACGCCGACGCAACCGCCCGGCAGCGTCTTCGCGTACAACCAGGTCGCGACGTACGTGCTCGCGCTCATCGTGCGTCGGCTCACCGGCGACGGGATCTCCGAGTACCTCCACCCGCGGCTGCTCGTGCCGCTCGGGGTGCAGGAGCTCATCCCGTGGCACCGCGACCCGACCGGGCGCGAGCTCGGCTTCACCGGCTCGCACCTGACCACCGAGACGATCGCCTCGATCGCGCAGCTCTACCTCGACAGGGGTGTCTGGCAGGGGCGCCGGCTGCTCTCGGAGAAGTGGGTCGAGGAGGCCACCCGCGCGTTCGGTCCGCTCAACGAGGACCCCGGCGCCGACGAGGACTGGCGGCGCGGCTACGGCTACTCGTTCTGGATGCAGCGCTTCGGGTTCCGCGGCGACGGCGCCTACGGCCAGTTCCTCGTCGTGCTGCCCGACCACGACACCGTCGTGGCCGTGACGGCCGAGCAGGAGCGCATGCAGTCGACGCTCGACGCGCTGTGGCGCCACCTCGTGCCCGCGATCGGCGGGGCGGGGTCCCAGGCGGCCGATGCCGCGTTGGCCGAGCGGCTGGCCGGGTTGCAGATCCCGGCGCTGACGGGCGAGGCGCTGGGGCCTGACTACGCGGAGTTCAACCGCTCGAGCGCCTCGGACCTGGCCTCCGACTACACCGCCGTGTCGGTCACCCGCGAGGGCCCCGGCCACGTGCTGGGGCTCAGCCGCAAGGGTGAGTGGGTGCGCGTGCCGGTCGCCCACGGAGCCTGGCGTGAGGGCGAGATGGTCGCCGGGGGAGCGCGGCTGCCCGTCGTGTCGAGCGGTGGGTGGGTCGACGAGGACACCTTCCGGGCCGAGGTCATCGCGATCGAGACGCCTCATCGCTTCCGCGTCGAGGCCCGGCTGCGGAGCGCCGACGCGGACCTGACCTGGCGCATGGTGCCGCTCACCGGCTACGACCCGATGTGGCTCTCGACGCGCTGGACCTGACCCGAGCCGTCCAGCCCGTGGCAGTGACGACTGTCGGTGCGCGGGTGAAGAATCGAGGGCGCTGTGCGGGACGAGCAGAAGGGGGCCCACCGTGGCCAGTGACGGAGGCACGACGAGGACGACCGGGCCGACCGGCGAGGTGGGTGACACCGCGCCCCCCGGTGGCGTGCCGGCCGACCACAACCCGTGGCCGGCCTTGTGGGCCATGGTCATCGGCTTCTTCATGATCCTCGTCGACTCGACGATCGTCTCGGTCGCGACCCCCGCGATCCTGCGCGGCCTCGACACCGACGTCAACAGCGTCATCTGGGTCACCAGTGCCTACCTGCTCGCCTACGCCACGCCGCTGCTCATCACCGGACGGCTCGGCGACCGCTACGGTCCCAAGAACGTCTATCTCGCCGGGCTCACCATCTTCACCCTGGCCTCGCTCTGGTGCGGCCTCACCGGCACCATCACGGGCCTCATCGTCGCCAGGGTGGTGCAGGGGCTCGGCGCATCGATGCTGACGCCGCAGACGATGGCCGTCATCACCCGCACGTTCCCGGCGGCCTCTCGCGGGCAGGCCATGGCCCTGTGGGGTGCGACCGCCGGTGTCGCGATCCTCGTCGGCCCGGTCGTCGGCGGCCTGCTCGTCGACGGCCCCGGCTGGGAGTGGATCTTCTTCATCAACGTGCCCGTCGGCATCATCGCCTTCGTTCTGGCGGCCCGGCTGGTCCCGAGGCTGGGCACCCATAGCCACGCCTTCGACTGGCTCGGGGTCGCGCTGTCGGCGGTCGGCATGTTCCTCATCGTGTTCGGGGTCCAGGAGGGCGAGACCTACGACTGGGGCACGATCAGCGGCGTCGTCTCGGTGCCGCTGCTCATCGGGGTCGGCATCGTCGTCTTCGCGCTCTTCCTGGTCTGGCAGTCCCGCAACACGAACGAGCCCCTGGTGCCCCTCGGCCTCTTCCGCGACCGCAACTTCTCCGTCTCCAACATCGGCATCACGACCGTGGGTTTCGCGATCACGGCGATGGCCTTCCCGTTCATGCTCTACGCGCAGGCGGTCCGCGGCCTCAGCCCGACGTCGTCCGCGTTGCTGCTCGCTCCGATGGCGGTCATCTCCGGGGCGCTCGCCCCCGTCGGCGGCCGGCTCACCGACAAGGTGCACCCGAAGCTGCTCGCCCCCATCGGTCTCGGGCTCACCTCGGCCTCGCTCTTCTGGGTCGCGGCGGTCATGCGTCCCGAGACCGCGATCTGGCAGCTGCTCCTGCCGATGGGGCTGATGGGTGTGGGCAGCGCGTTCATGTGGGGTCCACTCGCGGCCACGGCCACCCGCAACCTGCCCCTGTCGTCGGCCGGTGCCGGCGCCGGCGTCTACAACACGACGCGGCAGGTCGGTGCCGTGCTCGGCAGCGCCGCCATCGCAGCCGTCATCGAGGCGCGCATGGCGGCGAACCTCCCCGATGTCGAGCTGTCGTCCGGGTCGATGCAGCGGGCCGGCGGCGGCGCGATGCCTCCCCAGGTCGGCGACGGGTTCTCCTCCGCCATGTCCCAGGCCATGCTGCTGCCCGCGGCCGTGCTGCTCGTCGGCGTGGTCGCCGTGCTCTTCTTCGAGCGGCCGGCGCACCACGGCTGACCACGCCGGTCCTGCCGCACCTCCGGCCGGTCGCCCGCCGCAGCGATTCCGGTGCGAAACGATGGAACCGGATCGGCCTCCCGCAGGTATGGAGGGGGACAGCAGAACGGCGAAGGGGGAGGACGATGGGCCGACGGCCCGTGTGGGAGGGCGACTACTGCGCCTACTTCGAGGCGCGGCAGCGGGCCTTCATGCGGATCGCCTACGCCATCCTCGGCAGCTGGGCCTCGGCGGAGGACGTCGTCCAGGCGACGTTCACGAGGCTCTACGTCCACTGGTCGCGCATCCACGACGAGACCCGCGACGCGTACGCGCGGCGCGCCCTCGTCAACGCCTGCTACACGGCGGCGCGGCGAGCGGCCCGCGAACCACTCGTCGCCGAGGTTCCCGACCGGGGCGTCGACTCCCGCGACGGCGTCGATCCGCAGCTGATGGCGGCGCTCGCGCAGCTCTCGGCCAAGCACCGCGCCGTCGTCGTCCTGCGCTACCTCGAGGACCTCTCCGTCGCCGAGGTGGCGCGAGTGCTCGACCTGCCCGAGGGCACGGTCAAGAGCCAGGCCGCGCGGGCGCTGTCACGACTGGAGACCGTGTTGACGAGCAGCGAAGGAGCACGCGCATGACCACGCACAGCGTCATCGAGGACGAGCTGAGGGAGCGCCTCGACCGCGCCACCTCCGCCGTCCCTGCAGAGCCCGACCTCGGCGCGAGCATCGCCGGTGGCCGGCGTCGTCGGGCCGTGCGCCGCGGCGGGGCCCTGGTGGCAGGGGTCACCGGGGCCGCCGTCGTCGCAGGTCTGACGGTGGTCGGCGCCGGCATCCTCCAGCGCTCGGTCCCGCCCGCTGCACAGCCGGCGGCAGGTGCCGCGGCGTCGTCGACCGACTGGGTCGCAGGCTCGACGGTCGACGAGACGCTGGTGCGGGTCGTCGACGACGCGGTCGCGCGACCGGGGACCGCCACCGACGTCTACCCGAGCGACTGGACCCGCTCGACGCCGCTGCCCGACGCGCAGGCGTCGAGGGCCACCGAGTGGCAGGCGGTCTACCGGGTCGACGACGACGAGACCCTCACGGTGCTGATGTCGCAGCGACCCGTCGACGCTCCCCAGGGGCCGCGGGTGTGCGACGCCTCCAGCCGGGTGGTCGACGCCCGGGGCTCGCGCGTCAAGGTCGGCGACATCGCGCCGAACGGCGAGGTGTCGGTGCTCGCGGGCCGGTCGGCCCAGGGAGCGGCGGCGTGTGTGGCGCGGCAGGTGTCCGGAGGCACCCTGGTGGTGACCCACGACGGGCCCCGCACCACGGCCACGCTGTGGCGCACCGTGGACTCGACGGTCGTCACGGCCACCTCGGTCCTCGACGGCTCGGCCGGCCCCGCCTC
Source organism: Terrabacter sp. 28 (assembly GCA_000955875.1). GTDB lineage: Bacteria > Actinomycetota > Actinomycetes > Actinomycetales > Dermatophilaceae > Terrabacter. The sequence goes on along the minus strand of JYOE01000021.1, from coordinate 135,627 downwards.
GCGGCGGGTCACCGACGGCGAGCTCGAGGCTCTGGCGACCGACCCGCGCCTGACGTTCGCGCACGTCGCCGACCCGCCCGCGTGGCCCGCCTCGAACGGACCCGGCTGGCCCGCCGGACTCTGACCCCGTCACGGCGTGTGGCGTCGGCCCGTGTCCCGGCCGGTGCCCGGCCGGTGCCGCACCGCCAGGTGCCGGCGGCGTCTGCGCTCAGCCCTGCGGCCCGGTGCGTCCGAGGTCACCGGCGCGGCCGCCGACGTGCACGACCATGCGCTCGGCGACGACGCGGGCGTTGGCCTGCAGCACCTCGAGCGGCACGCGCGGGAGGTTCTCCTCCCAGTCGATGAGCGGCGACCCGCGGAACTGCAGCATCCGCGCGGGCCGGCCGAGGAAGACCAGGTGCAGGTGGGCTCCACCGTCGCCCCACTTGGCGAGCTGGACGCGCCCGACGCTGGGCACGTGCTCGACGGCGTCGGCGACGGCGACCACGAGCTGGCCCATCTCCGCGGCGAGGTCACCCGGCAGCGTGGGCAGGTCGTGGTGCTCGACCGGCTGGAGCACGAGCATGATCGGCAGCCCGGTGTCGCGGCTGAGGCTGAGCCGCCAGCGCGTGTTGGTCCACACGACGGTCCCGTCGGTGTCGGGCGAGGGGGCGGAAGCGCACCAGCAATCGGCCTGCTCCTCGCCGCGGCGCTGCGGCTCCTCGTCGGCCGGGGGTCGGATCGGCTTGAGCCGCAGGCCCTCCAGCTCGTACGGGTAGATGTCCCACCCGGGCATCTCCTCGACGGCCACCGGCAGCCGCCCGTCGTCGCCGGCCGCGGCCGCGATCCGGGCGTAGTAGTCCTCGACCGACTCCGCCTCCGTGGGTGGTGCGCTCACGGTGTCGCCAGGGTTGTCAGCGTGGTCGTCAGCGTGGTCGTCGGGTGCGGTCGGGTGGGCGGCGTCGTCGCCGGGCTCGGTCACCCCGCCAGTATGCCGGGTGGCCGGGGTGTGCGTCCGTGTGTGCGGATCGACCCCGGCGCACCCGACACGACGTCGGGACGCGGCGGCCTACCTCGACGGCTGGGGCGTCGAGCAGCCGATCCTCGGGTTGAGCCCGACGTAGTTGAGCGGGCCGGCGACGATCGTCACCGCGATCGTCGACAGACGGCTGCAGCTCGGCTCCGACGAGCCGAGGTAGCCACGCTGGAAGGCGGCGACGAGCCCGATGAGGAGCCAGAGGAGCACGACGATCGTGGAGGTGCGAGTGCGGGCGCGGGTGCGAGCGGCCATGACTGCCTTTCGTGGGTCAGCCGTCGGAGGGCGGCTGGTGGAGGGTGTCGAACGGCAGGGGAGCCCTGGTGGGTGGGCACCCCGCAGACCCGTGCCGGTCCCGGGACCAGGGAGGTCGGGCGGGGCTCGGCGGGACTGCCCGCCGTACGTACCCGCGGCATACGACCCCTGAACCGCGGCGCCGGTGGCAGGATCGTCGACGTGGGGACGATCGGCGACTACCTGGCAGGCCTCGGGCCGGACCAACGCGCGGCGCTGCAGCACGTCGTCGACATCGCATCGCGCCTCGTACCCGAGGCGGAGGAGGGCACGAGCTACGGCATGCCGGCCCTGCGGCTCGACGGCCGGCCCCTGGTCGGCGTCACGGCCGCCGCGAAGCACCTCTCGCTCTTCCCGTTCAGCCCCGCCGTCGTCGAGGCGGTGGCCCCCGATCTCGAGGGCTTCTCGCTCAGCAAGGGCACCATCCGCTTCACCGTCGACCGGCCGGTTCCCGACCCCGTGCTCGAACGCGTGGTGTCGCTGCGCCTGGCCGAGCTGCGCGGCTGACCCGCGGGCCGGCATACCAGCGTGGAGGGCCGCTGCGCCGATTTCGGGTAATCGCCGGCGTGGCGTAGTCTTGTGCGTTGGGTGTCGTGTGCCTCGGCGCCTGAGTACCGCCTGTCGTCCGGAGACACCTCCGGGCGCGGCAGACAGGCACGTCCCAAGGCCGGTCCAGTCCGGGTCGGCCACCAACAGATAGACGGAGGATATGGCCAAGAAGGACGGTGTCATCGAGATCGAGGGCACGATCGTCGAGGCTCTCCCGAACGCGATGTTCCGGGTGGAGCTCTCCAACGGTCACAAGGTGCTCGCACACATCTCGGGCAAGATGCGACAGCACTACATCAGGATCCTCCCGGAGGACCGTGTGGTGGTCGAGCTCTCGCCCTATGACCTGACCCGCGGTCGGATCGTCTTCCGCTACCGCTGAGCACCAGGGTCGGCCTGGCGGCACGCGCGAGCGGGCACGCCGGCCGGGACGAGTGCGAGGCACCAACTCCCGATTACACAACCAAGCACCTGGCGACACGAGCCCCTCGGGGCCCGCGGAGGCAGGCGCGCGATCTGAAGACAGCAGGCAGATGAAGGTTCAGCCCAGCGTCAAGAAGATCTGCGACAAGTGCAAGGTGATCCGCCGCAACGGTCGGGTCATGGTGATCTGCGAGAACCTGCGCCACAAGCAGCGCCAGGGCTGAGCAGAAGCACCACCTCGCCGTCGACAGACTTCGACAGCACGCAAGACATGTGAATGAAAGCAGCACCCGGCCCCTGATGACCGACCGTCGCGTCGGCGCAGGACGTCACCCCCGGCACGGAGGCCGGGGACCGGTTGGCCCGTCCTTCTGTGTGGCGGTCCGCGACCCGGATCGGTGCCTGCTCCAGACCTCCGCGAAACAGAATCCAGGAGAAAACCCAACATGGCTCGTCTTGTTGGAGTCGACCTTCCGCGCGAGAAGCGCGTCGAGGTTGCGCTGACCTACATCTTCGGTGTCGGTCGCACCCGTTCCAAGCAGGCGCTGGTTGCCACCGGCGTCGACCCCAACACCCGCGTCAAGGACCTCGGTGAGACCGAGCTCGTTGCGCTTCGTGACTTCCTCGAGGGCAACTACCGCCTCGAGGGTGACCTTCGCCGTGAGGTGCAGGCCGACATCCGCCGCAAGGTCGAGATCGGCTCCTACGAAGGTCTCCGTCACCGTCGTGGTCTTCCCGTGCGCGGCCAGCGCACCAAGACCAACGCGCGCACCCGCAAGGGCCCGAAGCGCACCGTGGCCGGCAAGAAGAAGGCCAAGTGACCCTGATCGAGATCGCTTCGGCGCCCTCATCTGTGGTCCTCACCGACATTCAGTTCTGACGTAGGAGAAACATGCCTCCCAAGGCTCGCGTGACGAAGGTTCGTCGCAAGGAGAAGAAGAACGTCGCCCACGGGCACGCTCACATCAAGAGCACGTTCAACAACACGATCATCTCGATCACCGACCCCACCGGCGCCGTGATCGCCTGGGCCTCTGCCGGCCAGGTCGGCTTCAAGGGCTCGCGCAAGTCCACGCCGTTCGCTGCCCAGATGGCGGCCGAGGCTGCTGCCCGCCGCGCCATGGAGCACGGCATGCGCAAGGTCGACGTCTTCGTGAAGGGCCCGGGCTCGGGCCGCGAGACGGCGATCCGTTCGCTCACCGCCACCGGCCTGGAGGTCGGCGCGATCAGCGACGTCACGCCCACGCCGCACAACGGTGTCCGCCCGCCCAAGCGCCGTCGCGTCTGATCCGGCCAGAGACCAGGAAGAGTAGATAAGTCATGGCTCGTTACACCGGCCCGATCACCAAGAAGTCCCGCCGCCTCAAGATGGACCTCGTCGGCGGCGACAAGAACTTCGAGCTCCGCCCGTTCCCGCCCGGCCAGCACGGCCGTCGCCGGATCCAGGAGAAGGAGTACCTGACCCAGCTCCAGGAGAAGCAGCGCGCCCGCTTCCAGTACGGCGTCATGGAGAAGCAGTTCGTCCGCTACTACAAGGAAGCGGCGAAGCGCCCCGGCAAGACCGGTGAGAACCTCCTCCAGATCCTCGAGTCCCGTCTCGACAACGTGGTCTACCGCGCGGGCCTGGCCCGCACGCGTCGCCACGCGCGTCAGCTCGTGACCCACGGTCACTTCGAGGTCAACGGCGTGCGCGTCGACGTCCCGAGCTACCGCGTCGAGCAGTACGACATCATCACGGTCCGCAAGCAGTCCGTCGAGAGCTTCCCGTTCGAGCTGGCCCGCCAGACGTTCGGCGAGCGTCCCGTCCCGGCCTGGATGCAGGTCGTCGACGGCTCGCTGCAGATCCTCATCCACCAGCTCCCGGTGCGCGCGCAGATCGACTCGCAGCTCACCGAGCAGCTGATCGTCGAGCTCTACTCGAAGAACTGACCCGAGGACGTATGCCGTGGGGCCCCGGCCCCACGGCATACGCCCCTCATTCTCGGGGCCGGCTCGCAGACAGAGCCGTGCCGGCCCGCCCGGATCACGACCGGGCAGTTTCACGAGGCGTCATATGGCGGTCGCCCGTGGGAAGGAACTGAACAGTGCTCATCGCACAGCGTCCCGTGCTCTCCGAAGAGGTCGTGGTCGAGGCCCGCAGCCGCTTCACCATCGAGCCGCTCGAGCCCGGCTTCGGCTACACGCTCGGCAACTCCCTCCGTCGCACCCTGCTCTCGAGCATCCCGGGCGCCGCGGTCACCTCCATCCGCATCGACGGCGTGCTCCACGAGTTCACGACCGTGCCGGGCGTGAAGGAGGACGTCACCGAGATGATCCTCAACATCAAGGGCCTCGTCGTCTCCTCGGAGCACGACGAGCCGGTCGTCATGTACCTGCGCAAGCAGGGCCCGGGTGCGGTCACCGCCGCCGACATCACGCCGCCGGCGGGTGTCGAGGTGCACAACCCCGACCTGCACATCGCGACGCTGAACGACAAGGGCAAGCTCGAGATGGAGCTGACCGTCGAGCGTGGCCGTGGCTACGTCTCGGCCCAGCAGAACAAGTCCGGTGACCAGGAGATCGGCCGCATCCCGGTCGACTCGATCTACAGCCCGGTGCTCACCGTGACCTACAAGGTCGAGGCGACCCGAGTCGAGCAGCGCACCGACTTCGACAAGCTCATCGTCGACGTCGAGACGAAGAACTCGATGACCCCGCGCGACGCCATGGCCTCGGCCGGCAAGACGCTGGTCGAGCTCTTCGGCCTGGCGCGCGAGCTCAACGTCGAGGCCGAGGGCATCGACATGGGCCCGTCGCCGACGGACGCCGCGCTCGCCGCGGACCTCGCCCTGCCGATCGAGGACCTGGACCTCACCGTTCGTTCCTACAACTGCCTCAAGCGCGAGGGCATCCACACCGTGGGTGAGCTCGTGGGCCGCAGCGAGGCCGACCTGCTCGACATCCGCAACTTCGGTGCGAAGTCGATCGACGAGGTCAAGGCCAAGCTCGTCGGCATGGGTCTGGCCCTCAAGGACAGCCCGCCCGGGTTCGACCCGTCGGCCCTGGTCGACGGCTACGGCGACGATGACTACAGCGACGACGACGACCAGTCGTTCGTCGAGGACGAGCGTCTCTGACCAACCGCTTCTTGACCGAGCCCTCGACGCCCTGATCGAGAACGGCCTGGTCGGACTTCTAGGAGAAACGAAATGCCCACCCCCACCAAGGGTCCCCGCGTCGGTGGCGGCCCCGCCCACGAGCGGCTGATCCTGGCCAACCTCGCGACGTCGCTCTTCGAGCACGACAAGATCACGACGACCGAGGCCAAGGCCAAGCGCCTGCGCCCGCTGGCCGAGCGTCTCATCACGTTCGCCAAGCGCGGTGACCTCCACGCCCGCCGCCGCGTCCTCACGGTCGTGCGCGACAAGGGTGTCGTCCACCGTCTCTTCGCCGAGATCGCCCCCGACATGGCGGCTCGCGAGGGTGGCTACACCCGCATCACGAAGATCGGCGCCCGCAAGGGTGACAACGCCCCCATGGTCGTCATCGAGCTCGTCCGCGAGCCGCTGTCGGCCAAGAAGGCGACGGTCAAGGAGGCCGAGGCCGCCACGAAGCGCGCTGCGAAGCAGAACGAGTCGAAGCAGGCCGCCGCCGAGACGAAGGCCGCCGAGGACGCCGAGAAGGCCGAGACGACCGAGGCCACCGAGGCCGCCGCCGTCGAGCTGCCCGAGGGCGCCGTCGCCGCGAACGAGGACGGCTCGGCCCCCGAGGGCTACACCGTCAAGGGCAACGCCGACTCCGGCAAGTACCACGAGCCCGACGGCCAGTGGTACGACCAGACGATCGCGGAGTTCTGGTTCAAGACGGCCGAGGACGCCGAGAAGGCCGGCTTCACGAAGGCCGGCGCCGGCTCCTGAGCCACGCTGCACGCATCGAAAGAGCAGTCCGTCCCTCGCGGGGCGGGCTGCTCTTTCGTTGTCCCGGGTGACGGAGCGTTCTCTCGATGGGATCTCGATCGAGAGGACGCTCCGTCACGCCGGCGTCACCAGGCGTGGGCGACGTCGACGACGAGGCGACGACCGCCGTCGGCGTCGGCGAGGACGAACGCCCGCATGGGCAGCCGGGCTCGCACGCCGAGGCCGTAGTCGGTGTAGCCCTCGAAGCTGCCGATGCCCTTCAGCTGCCGGAAGGTGCGCCACCCCGTGAAGGTCGTGGTGCTCCTGCCCAGGGTCGAGGGCGCGTCGACCGTGACCTGGATCCTGGCCCCGCCCGTGACGGCGACCGGGAGGCCGCTGCCGGGGCTCGTCACGGCGCTGACGTAGCGCACCCGGTAGCCGAGCGTGCCCCGGCCCGGTGCGAGGTCGAAGACGACCCGGTCGAAGCAGGCGTGCTGCCCGGCCCTGGCCGAGGTGACGCGGCCCGTCCAGAGCAGGCTCGGGCTCGTCGCCTTGGTGGTCGAGCCCCACGTGATGCCGCAGTACGGCGCGGCCGAGGCCGACGTCGTCGCGGCGACGGCAGCCGGTGCCGCGAGGGTCGCGGCGAGTGCCGCGGCCGCGACCCGGCGAGAGATGGTGTTCATGGTCAGGTTCCCCTTCCGCAAGCCCGGGCCCCAGTGCCCGACGCTCCACACACAAGACGTGTGAGGGTCACAGGTGGTTGACCGCCCGGTGGTACGTCGTGCCCGCACCTGGCCCCACTCCCGTTAGGCTCGGTCGCGATGAGCGAGGAGACGGGTTCGGGCGACGCGGCTGCCGCCCCGTTGCGGGTGCGGATCGACCTCGCCTACGACGGCACGGACTTCTCCGGCTGGGCCGCCCAGCCAGGCCTGCGCACCGTCCAGGGCGAGCTCACCACGGCGCTCACCACGGTGCTGCGCAGCACCGAGTCCGTACGCGTGACGGTGGCCGGCCGCACCGACGCGGGCGTCCACGCCCGCGGTCAGGTCGTGCACGCCGACCTCGACCCGCAGGCGTGGGCACGGCTGCCGGGCCGGTCGGAGCGCGAGCCGGGCCCGTCGCTGGTCAGCCGCCTCGGCGGGGTGCTTCCCCACGACATCGTGGTGAGCCGGGCGGCCTTGGCGCCCAACGGATTCGACGCCCGCTTCGCAGCGCTGGAGCGCCGCTACGTCTACCGCATCGCCGACACCGGTGCCGTGCGCGACCCGTTGCGCCGGCACGACACGGTCTGGTGGCGCAAGCCGCTCGACGCGACGGCCATGGACGAGGCGGCGCGCTCGCTCGTGGGCCTGCGTGACTTCGCGGCCTTCTGCAAGCAGCGCGAGGGAGCCACCACCGTGCGCACCCTGCTCGACTTCTCGTGGCGGCGCCTCGACGACGGAGTGCTCGCCGCCACCGTGCGGGCCGACGCGTTCTGCCACTCCATGGTGCGCTCGCTCGTCGGGGCGGTGGTCCCGGTGGGGGAGGGGCGCCGTGAGAAGGACTGGCCCAGGCTGCTCCAGGAGCGGCGCGACCGGGCCCCGGGGATCCACGTCATGCCGGCCCACGGCCTCAGCCTCGAGGAGGTCGTCTACCCGGCCGACGAGGATCTCGCCGCGCGCTCGTCGATGACCCGGGCGAGGCGCGACCCCGCCTGACGCCCGCCAGACGCTCTGCTCCCAGCCTGTCTCGTCACTGAGACAGCTCGTCTCAGCCCCGAGACTCGACCCCGCACCGGGCGGGCCCCTGTGGTTGGATCCTCTGTCATGAGCGCCCGCCCGACCCGTGCCGTCTCGGTCGGCCTCCTGACGTGCGCGCTGGTGCTGACCGGCTGCTCGAAGGACCCGGCCGGCGGGCAGGCCAGCCCTTCCGGTGCGGGCCAAGCCACCTCCGCGACCTCCACCACCCCCTCTGCGGGTGCATCTGGAGGGTCCGGCTCCGCCACGGCCACGGGCGACGAGGTCAGGAGCCGCTCCGGCGCCTTCACCGTCGTGCCTCCGGAGGGCTGGACCGAGGCCACCGACAAGGCCGACGGGGTCGCGAACATCGACCTGGTGCTGCTGTCGTCGAAGAAGGTCGGCTCCTTCGCCAACAACCTCGTCGTGCTGACATCGCCCGGTGACCAGTCCGTGCTCGAGGAGGAGATGACGAAGGGCCGCGACCAGATGACCGCAGCGGGTCGCACCGTCTCCACTGCCCCGGCCAGGTCCGTGGCCGGTGCCCCTGCGGCCGGCTTCACGACGACCTTTCAGCGTGACGGCGTCAAGGTTCTGGCCCGGTCGTACGGCGTGCAGCGCGACGGCAAGGTCTACCTGCTGACGCTCAGCTCCTCGCAGGACGACGCCGAGCACGCCCTCGCCGAGTTCGACGAGCTGCTCTCGACCTGGGCGTGGACGTAGCCCGATGCGGCGACTGAGCACGTCGGCGGCCCTGCTCCCGGCGCTCGGCCTGGTCATGGCTTCGGCCCTTGCCGGGTGCTCCGACGACCCCGCACCCCGACCGGTCCAGGCGGTGCCGACCGACACCGGTGTCGTGCACCTGCCGACGTCCGCCGCGCCGACGACCGACAGCGCCGGCCACCGCATCCAGCAGCTGCCGGCCCCCTCGAGCCACCCGGCCCTCTCCGAGGAGCGCGTGCGCGGCTTCGACTACAGCTACCTCAAGCCCGTCGGCTGGTCGGAGGGTGAGCGCGACCTCGACCCGCCGCCCGACACCCTCGTGCAGCCCGACGACACCGACGTGCCGGCGTTCATCGCCGTCGAGCGCCCGATCCGCATCGGTTCGAGCTCGCTGAAGGAGGCCGTCGAGCGGCTGCGCACCGGCTTCGAGGGCAAGGGTTTCCGGCCGATGGCCGCGCCGGAGCGGCAGATCGGCGGCTACTCCGCCATGGGCATCGTCGTCGACCAGTCGGACGAGCTGCGACACGTCTACTACGTCGCGGTGTACGCCGAGCAGGCCTTCGCCATCCGTCTCACCTACGACCCGGGCCACCCGGAGTCCCTCGACGTCTACCGTGCCGTGCTCGACTCCTGGTCGTGGGGCTGAGGACCCAGCCCGACCACGACGCGGGTTATCCGCGTGACTCGACCGGCCGGCATACGTCAGGCTTGACCCTCGTGGGCCACGTCGACGTCAACTCAGTCTCCTTCAGCCTGCCCGACGGCAGGCCGCTCCTCAACGACGTCTCCGTGCGGGTGGGGGAGGGCGCCAAGATCGCCCTCATCGGTCCCAACGGCACGGGCAAGACGACGCTGACGCGGATCATCGCCGGTGACCTGGCCGCCCACGAAGGGGCCGTCACGCGTTCCGGCGGCCTCGGCGTCATGCGCCAGTTCATCGGCAAGGTCCGCGACGACACGACCGTGCGCGACCTGCTGGTGTCCGTCGCGCCCGAGCGCATCCGCCAAGCGGCGGAGGAGGTCGACCGCACGGAGCTCGCCATGATGGAGCGCGACTCCGAGGACGACCAGATGGCCTACGCCCACGCCCTCGTCGAGTGGGGTGAGGCCCGTGGCTACGAGCAGGAGACCCTCTGGGACCAGTGCACGGTGGCTGCGCTCGGCGTGCCCTACGAGAAGGCGCAGTGGCGCAAGGTCAACACGCTCTCGGGCGGCGAGCAGAAGCGGCTCGTCCTCGAGGCGCTGCTCCGCGGTCCAGAGGAGGTGCTGCTGCTCGACGAGCCGGACAACTACCTCGACGTGCCGACGAAGCGCTGGCTCGAGGAGGCTCTCGTCGCGAGCCCCAAGACGGTGCTCTTCATCAGCCACGACCGTGAGCTGCTCGACCGCGTCGCGACCCGCGTCGCCACGCTCGAGCCGGGTGCCGCCGGCGCGACCCTGTGGGTGCACCCGGGTCGGTTCTCGACGTATGCCGCCGCGCGGGCCGACCGCAACGCCCGCCTCGAGGAGCTGCGGCGCCGCTGGGACGAGGAGCACGTCAAGCTCAAGACCCTCGTGCAGACGCTGAAGGTCAAGGCGAAGTACAACGACGGGATGGCGTCGCGCTACCAGGCGGCCCAGACCCGGCTCGCGAAGTTCGAGCAGGCCGGGCCTCCCGAGGAGACGCCGATGACCCAGTCGGTGAAGATGCGGCTCACGGGTGGGCGCACGGCCAAGCGCGCCATCGTCGCGGCCGACCTCGAGCTCACCGGCCTGATGAAGCCGTTCGACCTCGAGGTCTGGTACGGCGAGCGGGTCGCGATCCTCGGCAGCAACGGATCGGGCAAGTCGCACTTCCTGCGGCTGCTCGCGAGCGGGGGCACCGACCCCGAGCGCGAGCACCAGCCGGTCGGTGACGTGCGGCCCGACCCCGTGGCCCACACCGGCGTCGTGCGGCTCGGCTCGCGGGTGCGTCCGGGCTGGTTCGCCCAGACCCACCAGCACCCGTCGCTGCTCGGCCGCACCCTGCTCGAGATCCTGCACCGCGGCGACGAGCACCGCGCCGGCAAGCCTCGAGAGGAGGCGGCGCGGGCCCTCGACCGCTACGAGCTGGCGAGGTCGGGAGAGCAGCGCTTCGAGTCGCTCTCGGGCGGGCAGCAGGCGCGGTTCCAGATCCTGCTGCTCGAGCTGTCCGGTGCGACGATGCTGCTGCTCGACGAGCCCACCGACAACCTCGACCTGCAGTCGGCCGAGGCCCTCGAGGAGGGTCTCGACCGCTTCGAGGGCACCGTCGTCGCGGTCACGCACGACCGGTGGTTCGCACGCGGCTTCGACCGGTTCCTCGTGTTCGGCGCCGACGGCCGCGTCTACGAGTCGAACGAGCCGGTGTGGGACGAAGGCCGGGTCGTCCGTCCGCGCTGAGCGGAGTAGCGTCGAGGCCATGCTGCTGCGTGAGCTCGACACCGGTGTCGTCGGCGCCCCCATGGCGGGCGGCCCCACCACGCCCGAGCTCGTCGCGGCGGTCGGAGACGCCGGTGGCCTCGGGTTCCTCGCGGGCGGCTACCTCACAGCGCCCGCCCTCGCGGCGGCCATCGCCGAGGTCTGGGACGCCACCTCGCGCCCCTTCGGCGTCAACCTCTTCGTGCCCGAGCAGGCCAACGCGTATGCCGCTCCGCCGGGGGCGCCGGCGCCCCTGACCGGCGCCCATCGCGCGGCGGCCGTCGCCGCCTACCGCGAGCGGCTGGTCGCCGACGCCGAGACGGTCGGGGCGCAGCCCGGCGAGGCGCGGCCCGGCGACGACGACGACTGGGAGCGCAAGGTCGACCTCGTCGTGCGCGAGAAGGTGCCGGTCGTCTCGTTCACCTTCGGGCTGCCCTCCTCCGCCGTGCTCGGCGAATTGCGCCGGTCCGGCATCGAGACCGTCGCGACCGTCACCGACCTCGACGAGGCCCGCGCCGCGCTCGAGGCCGGCGTCGACGCGCTCTGCCTGCAGGGCCATGACGGCGGCGGTCACCGCGGCACGCTCGACCCGGTCAAGGAGCCCACGAACCTCGACCTCGTCGAGCTCGTCGTCTCGGTGCGGGCCGAGACCGACGTGCCGCTCGTCGCGGCCGGCGGTATCGGCACCCGCGAGCGGGCCGACCAGGTGCGCGCGGCCGGAGCCGACGCCGTGCAGGTCGGCACCGCCCTGCTGCTGACCCCCGAGGCGGGCACGGGCCTGGCCTACCGTCGGGCGCTCGGCGACGCGGCCTACGCCGGCACCGCGGTGACCCGCGCCTACTCCGGGCGCTGGGCCCGGGGTCTCGAGACCGACTTTCTGCGCCGACACGACGGCGAGGCGCCGGCGGCCTACCCCGAGGTGCACCACCTCACGGTGCCGCTGCGGCGGGCCTCGGCGAAGGCCGAGCGTCCTGACCTGCTCGCCCTCTGGGCGGGCACCGCGTGGAGGTCGGCGCGTGCCGTGCCGGCGGCGACCGTGGTCGGTGAGCTGTCCCGCCGCTGAGCGGATCCGGGGGCCTGGCGCTTTCGAGTTGCGGGGTGGCGCACGCGGCGGTTGACTGCCGCAAGTTCTTGCATCACTGGCAAGAACTGCCACAGCCCCGCCGTCTCAACGAGGAGATGCCGCATGCGCACGCCCAGGCCCACCCGACCCTCACCGCCCCGGCTGCGCCGGCGCCGCATCGTCACGGCGATGCTCGCGGCAGCTGCCGCCCTCGCGGTCCCCGTGGCCGGCCCCAGCTCGGTCGTGCCGCAGGCAGGTGCGACGCCGCCCGGCACCAAGGACGTCGCCGCGACGCTCTTCGAGTGGCGCTACGACGCCGTGGCCCGCGAGTGCACCAACGTCCTCGGACCCAAGGGCTACGGCCTCGTCGAGGTCTCGCCCGCCGCAGAGCACATCCAGGGGTCCCAGTGGTGGACCTCGTACCAGCCCGTCAGCTATCGCATCGGCGGCCGGCTCGGTGACGAGGCCGCCTTCCGCTCGATGGTGAGGGCGTGCCACAACGCAGGCGTCAAGGTCGTGGCCGACGTCGTCGTCAACCACATGAGCGCCGGCTCCGGCACCGGCACCGCCGGCAGCAGCTACACGAAGTACGCCTACCCGAGCGTGTACTCCGACCGCGACTTCCACTCCTGCCGGCAGAGCATCAGCAACTACGCCGACCGCACCAACGTCCAGACGTGCGAGCTCGTCGGCCTGGCCGACCTCGACACCGGAAGCGACTACGTGCGCGGCGCCGTCGCCGCCTACCTCAACACGCTCATCGCGGCGGGCGTCGACGGCTTCCGCATCGACGCGGCCAAGCACGTCGCTGCCGCCGACCTCGCTGCCATCAAGGCGAAGCTGACCAACCCGAACATCTTCTGGGTGCACGAGGTCATCTACGGCGCGGGCGAGGCCGTGCAGCCGACCGAGTACACCGGATCCGGCGACGTCGACGAGTTCCGGGCGGCCTACGACCTCAAGCGCGTCTTCACCTCGGAAAAGCTTGCGTACCTGTCGAACTGGGGCGCCTCGTGGGGCTACCTGCCGAGCGGGCAGGCGCGCAGCTTCGTCGACAACTGGGACACGGAGCGCAACGGTTCGACGCTCAGCTACAAGGCGGGTGCGACCTACACGCTCGCCAACGTCTTCCTGCTGGCGTGGCCCTACGGCGCGCCGAACGTCTTCTCCGGCTACGAGTGGAGCGACCCGGATGCCGGCCCGCCGCTGGGCGGAGCCGTGAGCGCCTGCTACAGCAACGGCTGGAAGTGCCAGCACGCCTGGACCCCGATCTCCGGGATGGTCGGCTTCCGCAACGCCGTCGCCGGTACGGGCGTGACCAACTGGTGGTCCAACGGCAACAACGCAATCGGCTTCGGCCGCGGAGCCAAGGGCTACGTGGCCATCAACCACGAGACCGGCCCGGTGACCTCGACCTTCCAGACGTCGCTGCCCGCCGGCACGTACTGCGACGTCACGCACGGGACCGTGAGCGGGGGCACCTGCTCGGGGCCGACGTATGCCGTCGGCTCGTCCGGCGCGTTCACCGCCACGCTCGGTGCCAACGAGCAGGTGGCCCTGCACGTCGGGGCGACGGTCGGCGCACCGGCATCGGCATCGGTGGGCTTCGGGGTCAACGCGACCACCGTGACCGGCCAGGACATCTACGTCGTCGGTGACGCTCCCGCGCTGGGCGCGTGGGCACCGGGATCTGCGCTCAAGATGGATCCCGCCACCTACCCGGTGTGGCGCCGCACCGTCGCCCTGACGCCGGGCTCGGTCGTGCAGTACAAGTACCTCCGCAAGGACGCCGCCGGGACGGTCACGTGGGAGTCGGGCGCCAACCGGACCGTCACGGTGCCGGCGTCGGGCACGGTCACGCTGAGCGACACCTGGCGTCCCTGACCCATCGCCGGACCCGCCGTATGCCGTCACGCCGGGTGGCGGCATACGGTGACGTCATGCCGAGTGCTGAGGGAAACCTGTCCTGGGAGCCGGCCGCCGGGCGGCCCGACCTGCTCGCGCCGCCGGTGGTCTCGGCGCTGGCGCAGGTGCCCGGCGCGCGGGTCGCCGCCATCGACGCGAGCCTGGCCGACACCGCGGCGTTCTGCGAGGCCTACGACGTCGCACCCGAGGCGTCGGCGAACTGCGTCGTCGTGGAGGCGAGGCGGGGCGAGACGACCACTCTCGCGGCGGTCATGGTGCTGGCCACCGACCGGGCCGACATCAACCGGGTGGTGCGGCGACACCTGGGCGCCCGCAGGATCTCGTTCGCCGACCAGGCCAGGGCGCAGGAGCTCACCGGCATGCAGCAGGGCGGGATCACCCCGGTCGGGCTGCCCGCGGACTGGCCGCTGCTCGTCGACACGTCGGTGGTGGCGGCGGGGCCGGTCGTCGTCGGGGCCGGGGTGCGCGGAGCCAAGCTGCTGCTCGACGGGGCCGACCTCGCCGCCCTGCCCGGCGCCGAGGTCGTCGACCTCGCCGTTCGCGAGGGGTGAGGCAGTGGACCGGCTGCGGGTCCGTGCGGCGAAGGGTGACGTGACGGAGCAAGATCGCGCAACATCCTGAAGACAAATGCAAAAAGTTGCAGCCCAGGTCTGGCGTGTTGTCCGAAATGGGCGCTAGGTTCACCGGCGGTGGTCGAGCGTCCAGACACGGGCGCGACGACCCGAGCCCACGAAGGAGTGCGCATGCGCCGCCGCCCGGCCCTGTCCGTCGCCAGCATCTCGGCCCTCGTCATCGCCGGACTCGGCGTCCCGCTGACGGGGGCTCCCGCCGCCCGAGCCGAGGCGCCGCGCACCGCGACGCTCGTCGGCTCGCTGCAGAGCGAGCTCGGCTGTGACGCCGACTGGTCGCCGGCCTGCACCGCCACCGACCTGGCGCTGCAGCCCGGCTCGACGACCTATGCCGCCGACTTCACGGTGCCTGCCGGCTCCTACGAGCTGAAGGTCGCCATCAACCACGACTGGGCCGAGAGCTACGGGCAGGGCGGCAACAACCTCCCGCTGGTGCTGCAGCACGCGGCGAAGCTGCGCTTCACCTACGACGACACCACGCACGCCGTCGGCATCGCGCCCACCGACCTGCCGGGCAAGGCCACCGCGGCTGACGGGAAGCTCGCCTCGGCCTCCCTGCGCGAGCTCGCGACGCGCGAGCGCTTCTACTTCGTGATGGCCGACCGCTTCGCCAACGGCGACGCGTCCAACGACCGGGGAGGTCTCACCGGTTCGCGGCTCGAGACCGGGTTCGACCCCACCGACGCCGGTTTCTTCCACGGCGGCGACCTCAAGGGCATCTCGCAGCGCCTCGACTACATCAAGGGTCTCGGCACCACCGCCATCTGGCTGACGCCGTCGTTCAAGAACCGCCCCGTGCAGGGGTCGGGCTCGGACGCCAGCGCCGGCTACCACGGCTACTGGGTCACCGACTTCACCCGGATCGACCCGCACCTCGGCACCAATGCCGACATGAAGGCCCTCATCTCGGCCGCCCACGCCAAGGGCATGAAGGTCTACTTCGACATCATCACCAACCACACTGCCGACGTCGTCGACTACGAGGGTGGCCAGCACGGCTACGTCTCCAAGGAGGCCTCGTCCTACAAGGACGCGAGCGGTGCGGCCTTCGACGACGCCGCCGTGGCGGGCAAGCCGATGTGCGCAGGCACGGCCAAGGCCTACCCCGACTGCTTCCCGGCCCTGTCGGCCGCCTCGTCGTTCCCCTACAAGCCGGTCTTCCGCAGCGACGCCGACAAAAACGTGAAGGTCCCGGCCTGGCTCAACGACCCGACGATGTACCACAACCGCGGCGACTCGACCTTCGCCGGCGAGTCCTCCACCTACGGCGACTTCGTCGGCCTCGACGACCTGTTCACCGAGCGCTCCGACGTCGTCTCCGGCATGGCCGACATCTACAAGTCGTGGGTCGACTTCGGCATCGACGGCTTCCGCATCGACACCGTCAAGCACGTCAACATGGAGTTCTGGCAGGCCTTCTCTCCGGCGATCCTCAAGCACGCCAAGGAGATCGGCAACCCCGACTTCAACATGTTCGGTGAGGTCTTCGACGGCAACCCCGCCTACACGAGCCAGTTCACGACGAAGGGCAAGCTGCCGGCGACGCTCGACTTCGGCTTCCAGGGCGCGGCCCTCGGCTTCGCGCAGGGCAAGGCCACGACGGGCGTCCGTGACCTCTTCGCCGGCGACGACTACTACACCGACACCGACTCGAACGCCTACGAGCTGCCGACCTTCCTCGGCAACCACGACATGGGCCGCTCCGGCGCCATGCTCCTCTCGGCGGGCTACACCGGCGACGCGCTGCTCGCCCGCACCGAGCTCGCCAACTCGCTGATGTTCCTCTCGCGCGGCAACCCCGTCGTCTACTACGGCGACGAGCAGGGCTTCACCGGTCCCACGAGCGGGTTCGACGACAAGCGCGCCCGCCAGGACATGTTCGGCACGAGCACCGACATCTACAAGGACGACGTCATCGTCGGCAGCCCGCAGCTGCAGGGCACGGGTGCCCACTACTCGACGGACGTCCCGCTCTACCAGCACATCCGCAGGCTCTCGGCGCTGCGCCAGGCGCACCCGGCGCTCGCCGACGGCGCGCAGGTGCATCGCTACGCCTCCGACTCGGCCGGCATCTACGCCTTCAGCCGCATCGACAAGGAGGCGAAGCGCGAGTACGTCGTCGCGACGAACAACGCCACCACGACCAAGACCGCGACCTTCGAGACGTACTCGGCCGGAAGCAGGTTCGTGCCGCTCCTCGGCGCCTCGGGTGACCTCCGCGCCGACACGTCGGGGCGCATCACCGTGACCGTGCCCCCGCTGTCGGTCGCCGTCTACCGTGCCGCGTCGACGATGGCCTCGTCGCCGAGCGCGCCGACGATCATCCCGACCTCACCCGGCGCCGGCGGCGTCGTGGGCGGCCGCGCCGAGATCGGTGCCGCGCTCGACGGCGGCACGTTCGCCGACGTGACGTTCCTCCAGCGTCCTGCGGGCGCCACGCAGTGGACGCCCATCGGCACCGACGACAACGCCCCGTACCGCGTCTTCCACGACGTCTCCGGTCTGGCCAAGGGCTCCCTCGTGGAGTACCGGATGGTGGCGAAGGACCTGAACGGCAAGGTCTCGGCGACCTCGACCTACGGCATCGTCGGGGAGCCCCAGACGGCCGGCGGCGGCGACTCCGGTGGCGTCGGACCCGTCACGCAGCCGAAGGCGGTCAGCGTCCCCGGCAGCCACAACTCCGAGATGGGATGCCCCGGTGACTGGCAGCCCGACTGCGACCAGGCGCAGCTCACGCTCGACCCCAAGGACGACATCTGGAAGGGCTCGGCCACCATCCCGGCCGGCGACTACGAGTACAAGGCCGCGATCAACAAGTCGTGGGACGAGAACTACGGCGTCGGAGGAGCCCCCGGTGGCGGCAACATCGGCTACAAGGCGCCCGGTGGCTCGGTCGACTTCTTCTACGACCACCGCACCCACTGGGTGACGAGCACGGCACAGGGCTCGATCCTCACCGCCCCGGGCAGCTTCCAGAGCGAGCTCGGCTGCCCCGGCGACTGGGCGCCCGACTGCATGCGCTCGTGGCTGCAGGACCCCGACGGCGACGGCACCTTCACATTCAGCACCGACCGCATCCCCGCGGGCAGCTACGAGTTCAAGGTGGCCGTCGACCGCACGTGGGACCAGTCCTACCCGGCGAGCAACGTCGCCTTCACCGTGCCGAGCGACGGCGTCGTCACGACCATCACCTACAAGGCCTCGACCCATGAGGTCGGCGTCAAGACGTCCAAGGCGGGCGCCGCCCCTGACCTCAAGAAGGCCAAGGCGTTCGTCGTCGGTCCCGACCTCGTGGCCTGGCCGGCATCGGCCCTGCCTGCCGGCACCGACCCCGCGACCCTGCGGTGGCGACTGCACTGGTCGGCCGACGGCGGCCTCGCCGTCGACGCCGAGGCCGTGACGGGCGGCTCGGTCGCGACCCTGACCCGCGACCCCGCCGGCCTTCCCGCCACGCTCGTCGCGGCCCACCCGGAGCTCAAGGGCGCCGTCGCCCTGCGCCTCGACAAGGCCACGTCGCGGCAGCTGCCCGAGATCCTCGAGGGCCAGGTCGCGGTGGGCATGTACGACACGACCGGGCGCCTGCTCGACGCCACCGGCACGCAGACGGCCATCGCCGTGGACGCCCTGTATGCCGCGTCGGCGCGCGGCCGCACCTACGGGCCGAGCTTCTCGGGCACCGGGCGCGTCGGCTTCACCGTGTGGGCCCCCACGGCCCAGTCCGTCAGCCTGCTGACCTGGCCGGCCGGCAGCGCCGACCAGCCGGCGAGCACGGCCAGGCGCACCGCGATGGCCCGAGCCACCGACGGCTCGTGGTCGGCCTCGCTCGACGCCTCGGCCAAGGGCGCCCGCTACCTCTACGAGGTCAAGGTCTACGCGCCGACGACCGGCAAGGTCGAGACCAACCTCGTCACCGACCCGAGCTCGGTGGCGCTGACGCCGAACTCGACCCGGTCCGTGGCCGTCGACCTCCGCGACCCCGCGTTCATGCCGTCGACGTGGCGCACCACGAAGTCGCCGGCCCTCGCCCAAGGCGTCGACTCGACGATCTACGAGCTGCACGTGCGCGACTACTCGGCGTCCGACGCGAAGGTGCCGGCCGGCATACGCGGCAGCTACCTCGCGTTCGCCGCCGACGGTGACGGGCGCGCGCACCTCAGGTCGCTCGCCAAGGCCGGCATGAACACCGTGCACCTGCTGCCGACCTTCGACATCGCCTCGATCGAGGAGGACCCGGCGAAGCAGGAGACGCCGAAGTGCGACCTCGCCTCCTACGCCCCCGACAGCGAGGAGCAGCAGCGGTGCACGAGCGCGGTCGCGTCCAAGGATGCCTTCAACTGGGGCTACGACCCCTTCCACTACAGCGTGCCCGACGGCTCGTACGCCTCGAGCACCAAGGCCGCTGACGGCGGTGCTCGCGTCGCCGAGTTCCGCACCATGGTCGGGGCGCTGCACCAGGACGGCCTGCGGGTCGTGCTCGACCAGGTCTTCAACCACACCAACGCCTCGGGGCAGGCCGACAAGTCGGTGCTCGACAAGGTGGTGCCGGGCTACTACCAGCGCCTCAACGCGAGCGGTGCGGTCGAAACCTCGACCTGCTGCCAGAACGTCGCCACCGAGCACGCGATGGCCGAGAAGCTCATGGTCGACTCGGTGGTCTCGTGGGCACGCAACTACAAGGTGGACGGCTTCCGGTTCGACCTCATGGGCCACCACAGCAAGGCCAACATGCTCGCCGTGCGCGCGGCCCTCGACGCCCTCACGCCCGCCAAGGACGGCGTGGACGGCAAGGCGGTCTACCTCTACGGAGAGGGCTGGAACTTCGGCGAGGTGGCGAACAACAAGCTCTTCGTCCAGGCGACGCAGGGCCAGCTCGGCGGCACCGGCATCGGCACCTTCTCGGACCGGTTGCGCGACGCCGTCCGTGGCGGCGGTCCCTTCGACGAGGACCCGCGCAAGCAGGGCTTCGGCTCCGGTGAGGCCACCGACCCCAACGGGGCACCGATCAACGGCGACGCCGTGAAGAACCTCGCGCACGACACCGACCTCGTGCAGCTCGGACTCGCGGGCAACCTGCGCTCGTTCGGCTTCCGCAGCCAGGCCAGCGGTGGTCTCGTCACCGGCGACAAGGTCGACTACAATGGCTCGCCGGCCGGCTACGCCGACCAGCCCGACGAGGTCGTCACCTACGTCGACGCCCACGACAACGAGACGCTCTTCGACTCGCTCACCTACAAGCTGCCCGTCGCGACGTCGATGCAGGACCGGGTGCGCATGAACACCCTGTCGCTCGCGACGACCGCGCTCGCGCAGACCCCGTCGTTCTGGCACGCCGGCGCCGACCTGCTGCGCAGCAAGTCGCTCAACCGCGACTCCTACGACAGCGGTGACTGGTTCAACCGGCTCGACTGGACCGGAGCCGACAACGGCTTCGGCCACGGCCTGCCGCCGCAGGAGCAGAACTCGGCGAAGTGGCCCTTCATGAAGCCGCTGCTCGGCAACAGAGCCCTCAAGCCCACCGCGGCCGACGTGCGCGCAGCCGATGCGATGGCACAGGACCTGCTGCGACTTCGCTTCAGCACCAAGCTCTTCCGGCTCGGGAACGCCGAGGCGATCAACGCCAAGGTGAGCTTCCCGGTCTCGGGCACGGCTGATGCGAAGCAGGGCGTGATCGTCATGCGGGTCGACGACACCGTGGGCGTAGACGCCGACCCTGCGCTGCGCGGCCTCGTCGTCGTGTTCAACGCGACGCCGCGCACGGTCACGCAGAAGGTGCCGGGCCTCGCGGGCCCGATGGCCCTCAGCCCGGTACAGGCCGGCGGCGCCGACAGCGTCGTCAAGCAGGCGTCCTACGACGCTGGTGCCGGCACCTTCTCGGTGCCCGCGCGCACCGTGGCCGTCTTCGTGCAGCCCAGCTGACCCGCCCACGACGCAGCGCCGGTCCCCGCGAGAGCGGGGGCCGGCGCTCGCGCGTGCAGGTGCTGCGCCCTGACCGGGTGGCGCGCAGGCATAGGTTGGGCGAGTGACGACTCCTGACATGACCTACCGGCAGCTGGGCGACAGCGGGCTGACCGTGTCCACCGTCGGCATCGGCTGCAACAACTTCGGCCGGCGCCTCGACCAGGACGGCACCAACGCCGTCGTGCGGCAGGCCATCGACAGCGGCGTCACCCTCTTCGACACGGCCGACATCTACGGCCAGGGCGCGAGCGAGGAGATGCTCGGGCTGGCCCTGGGCTCGGAGCGCGAGAACGTCGTCGTGGCAACGAAGTTCGGGATGGACATGCAGGGCAGCAACGGCCCCGACTGGGGCGTGCGGGGCTCGCGGCGCTACGTGCGCAAGGCCGTCGAGGCGAGCCTGCGACGTCTCGGCACCGACTGGATCGACCTCTACCAGCTGCACCGTCCCGACCCCGTCACGCCGATCGACGAGACGCTGGCAGCCCTCGACGAGCTGGTCACCGAGGGCAAGGTCCGCTACATCGGCAGCAGCAACTTCACCGGCTGGCAGGTCGTCGACGCCGACTGGACGGCGCGCGCCGCCGGCACGGCCCGCTTCGTCTCCGCGCAGAACGAGTACTCCCTGCTCGAACGCGACGTCGAGGAGGAGCTCGTCCCGGCGTGCGAGCACGTGGGGGTCGGGCTGCTGCCCTTCTTCCCGCTCGCCTCGGGGCTGCTCACCGGCAAGTACCGGCGAGGCGAGTCCGCCCCGACCGGCACGCGGCTCGCCGGACTGCCCGACCGGCTCGCCGCCGCCGACTGGGACACGATCGAGCGCCTCCAGGCGTATGCCGTCCAGCGCGACCTGCGGCCCATCGACGTCGCCATCGGCGGGCTCGCCGCCCAGCCGGCCGTCGCCTCCGTCATCGCCGGCGCGACGCGTCCCGAGCAGGTCGTCGAGAACGTGCGCGCGGGCCTCTGGGAGCCGACGGCCGAGGACCTCGCCGAGCTCGACGAGATCACGTCACCGCCGCTGTGACCCCGTCGACGGTGTCCGTGTCCGTGTCCGTTGCTCCGGCCGTGCGTGCCTGCTCGGCGCGGCGGGCCTGGCGGTAGAACCACGCGCCCAGCACGCTGAACGCGCCCGCGCACACCATCGCGACCTGCGTCGAGACCCGGTCGGCCAACAGGCCGAAGAGGGGAGCGGCGACCCCGAAGGCCACCGAGGCCACCATCGAGTTGATCGACAGCACGGTCGCGCGGTTGCGGGCTCGTGCCTCGCGGTGCAGCAGTGCCGAGTGGGCCGGCCCCGCGGAGCCGTGGAGCAGGTAGGTCACGCCATAGGCGGCGATGAGTGCGGCCGGACCGGCCACGAGACCCATGACGACCGCACCGAGGCCGTTGAGCACCCGGGCGAGGATCGCGGTGCGGGCCACGCCGACGCGCCGGCTCGTCCAGCCCGAGAGGGCGGCGCCCAGGGCGAAGACGCCCCAGCCGGCTGCGGCGACCGGTCCCATGAGCGCGCCCGCCCGCTCCTCGCCCCCGACGAGCTCGGCCAGACGGATCGGCTGGAAGGTCTCGAAGACGAGCATGCCCACCGCCCAGAAGATCTCGACGCAGACGATGCCGCGGAGGGCGGGGTTGGTGCGGAGCAGGCCGAGGCCTTCGCGCACGACGACCGGCGACTCCTTGGCCGAGGCGAGCGCCCGACGCACGCCGGAGGAGTCGACGTGCTCGGCCGATCGGGGCTCTCGCAGCAGGACGAGCACGGCGAGCAGGTGCACGACGTTGAGGGCGACGAAGACGGCGACGGGCAGCACGAGTGCCGACGCGCCGGTGAACGGGTGCCACCAGACGAGGGCGCCCGACACGAGGGCTCCGACCGCGATGCCGCCGCCGAGCACCGTTCCCTGCGCGGCCAGCGAGCCGTCGACGTCGGCTCCCGGGTCGGTCGCGTGCACGGTGTCGACGAACCACGCCTCGAGCGGCCCGGAGTCGAGCGCGCGGAAGATGCCGGTGAGCACGGCCGCCGCCAGGAACATCCAGAACGCGTGGGCGAGCAGCAGCACGACACTCGCGAGGACGTTGACCACGGCCGACACGACGAAGACGGGGCGTCGTCCGAACGCGTCGGCGAAGCCGCTCGTCGGCAGCTCGAGGGCGAAGATCGTGAGGCCGGCGGCCGACGACACGGTCATCGCCTGCGCGACGGTCAGGCCCCGCTCGAGCTGCCAGAGCGTGAGCAGGCCGACGACGAGACCCACGGGGAACCAGCGGGTGAAGGTGAGCGCCAGGAACGCCCGGCGGGCCGCGGTGGGGGAGAGGACGGCATACGGCCGCCGTGACGACTCGTGGACGCGCGGGCGGCTCATCGTCGGGCTCCCGCGGTGGGTGGCCGGTCGAGGTCCAAGGGGTAGGCGAAGGCGTAGACGGCGATGCGGCGGGCCTGCGGGTTGCCCTGCCCGACCCGGCGGTAGCGCTCGATGAGCTCCCACATCTCCTCACGCATCGCCTCGAGGGACTCGGCCGTCACGAGCACCGAGGCGTCGCTCGAGCCGCAGGCGTCCTGCCACGCGGTGGGCCACGTCGTCGAGACGTCGAGCCACTTGTCGTACTGCTCGCTGAAGTGCCGCGCGTAGTCGCGGGTCAGCCAGTTGAGGGCGGTCTCGGAGTCCTCGTCGCCCTCGAAGTCGCTGGGGTGCCACGAGTGGAACTCGGAGCTGGCCCGCCAGAGGCGGCGCTTGCCCTCGCCCTCCTCGGTGTCCTGGACGAGTCCCACCGACTCGAGCTTGCGCAGGTGGTAGCTGGTGGCGCCCGAGTTGGTGCCGAGCAGCGTGGCGAGGTCGGTGGCCGTGGACGGGCCGTGGCGGCGCAGCGCGCCGAGCAGGCGGGAACGCAGCGGGTGGGCGAGCACCCGCAGGCTCTCGGGCGTGAGCCAGAAATTGTCGGGGTCGCCGGCCTCCGGGTCGGGTGAGGGGTCCATCGAGCGGTCGCGTGCAGCCATAGTGTGCACAATACCTTTGCACAGTTCGTTTGCACAAGATGTGTGCATGCGAGCCGCATCAGCGCGTCTTCGCAGGTCAGGGCCTGTTCCGGGGGTGCCCCGGCGCGATTTGGGAGCCGGGGCTGCACCCCGTAACATTGGTGAGGTTGTGCAGCGGGCCGTCAGGCGAACCATGCTCCCGAGGGAGTCGGCGACGCGGACCGGGCCCAGCGTCACACCAGTGGCTCCACCATTTCAGAAGCGAAGGCAGACTCCATTGCGCACCTACACCCCGAAGCCCGGCGAGGTCACTCGCACGTGGCACGTCATCGACGCGTCCGACGTCGTCCTCGGCCGACTCGCGAGCCAGGCCGCTGTGCTCCTCCGGGGCAAGCACAAGCCGCAGTTCGCGCCGCACGTCGACACCGGTGACTTCGTCATCATCATCAACGCCGACAAGGTCGCCCTCACCGGCGCCAAGGCCGAGCAGAAGAAGGCCTACCGCCACTCCGGCTTCCCGGGCGGTCTGCGCGCGACCTCCTACACCGAGCTGCTCGCCAAGAGCCCCGAGAAGGCCATCGAGAAGGCCATCCGCGGCATGCTCCCGAAGAACTCGCTGGCCCGCCAGCAGCTCTCCAAGCTCAAGGTCTACCGCGGCGCCGAGCACCCGCACGCGGCCCAGAAGCCCGTCCCCTTCGAGATCTCCCAGGTCGCGCAGTAAGCGCCCGGCTGAGCCCGACCGAGCACTGACTGCGAAGAAAGAGAAACCCAGTGACTGACATCATCAACGAGGACGTCCTCGACACCGACGAGCCCGAGCTGACCGAGTACACGAGCGAGTCCTCCGCGACCGACGCGCTCGGCGAGCCCAAGCGCGCCCGCCAGGTCTCCACCCCCGGCGCCGCCACCGGTCGTCGCAAGCAGGCCATCGCCCGTGTGCGCATCGTCCCCGGGACGGGCGAGTGGAAGATCAACGGCCGCACGCTCGACGCGTACTTCCCGAACAAGGTGCACCAGCAGATCGTCAAGGAGCCCCTGACGCTGCTCGAGCTCGACGGCTCCTACGACGTGCTCGTCCGCGTCCACGGCGGTGGCCCCTCCGGCCAGGCCGGCGCGGTCCGTCTCGGCGTCGCCCGCTCGCTCAACGAGGTCGACACCGAGCTCAACCGTCCCGCCCTCAAGAAGGCCGGCTTCCTCTCCCGCGACGCCCGCGTCCCGGAGCGCAAGAAGGCCGGTCTCAAGAAGGCCCGCAAGGCTCCGCAGTACTCCAAGCGCTGACGGTCCGGCCGGCGGCGAGCGCACCTGCTCGCGCCGGTCGTCCCCGATGCGGCTGGATGCCGGCCGCGCACAGGCCCCCGAGCGAAGGCTCGGGGGCCTGTGCCGTCCCCAGGACCTGTTCCGGGCCCTGTTCCGGGCCTTGTTCCGGGCCCTGTTCCGGGGACGGGTTCCGCGCACCGCCTGTCAGATCGCCGCCGACGGCGACGCGAAAAGGCCCCCCTTGGGAGAATCTCGCGAGCGGGCATGGCACCCTCGTTGCCATGCGCTACAGGGGGCTTGGTGAGGCCGGGCTGCTCCTCGTGTCAGGGGCCGCACTGCTGCTTGCCCTGACACGCACGGGCTCGGCCGTCGGGATGACGCTGTGGTGGCTCGCCGTGGTCCTGCTCGGGATCCTGCTCCCCGGCTGGGTGGCGGTGCGCGCCGTCAGAGGCGGGCGCGTCGCCGCCACCGATCTCGGCTGGGCGGGCCCGACCGGGCTCGTGCTGGCCCTGCTGACCTGGCTGTTGGCCCACCTCGTGGGGCTGAGCCTGCCGTTGCTGGTCGTCGGCCCCGTCGTCGCTGCCGCGCTCCTCGCCGTCCCCGCGACCCGCAGGCGCGTCCTGGGCCGCGGCGACGCCGATGAGGTGGCCGCGGGCTCCTGGCCCGCGCTGGCGTGGGCCACGCTGACCGTCCTCGTGCTCGTCGCCGTGCGCTGGGTCTGGGTCGGTGGACTGGCACTGATGCCGCCGCGACCGACGGCGACGTACGAGCTGTGGAACACCGACGTGCTCTACCAGACGGCCCTCACCGGCGAGCTGAGGCGCGAGCTGGTGCCCGGCTACCCCATGGTCGACGGCGAGCCCCTCGGCTACCACTGGTTCTTCCACGCCGTCGCCGCCCAGCTGAGCGGCACGGGGATCGACGACCTCGACATCGCGACGCGTGTGCTGCCCGCGACGCTCGTCGTCATCCTGCTGCTGCTCGCGGCGGCCGTCGGACACCAGGTGACCGGCCACTGGTCCGGAGGCCTCGGCGCCGCCGCCGCGCTCGCCGTGGTGCGTCCCATCGCGGTCGACACCTGGGTGCAGCCCCCGATCGTCGCCGTGCCCAACTACTGGCAGCTCAGCCCGACGGCGGCGCTGGGCTGGGTCTTCGGCCTCGCGTCCGTCGGCGCGCTCCTCGCCGTCCTGCGCCGCGGGCCGTCCGACCGCTTCGCCCCCGCAGCCCTGCTGCCCCTCTTCGCCGTCGGGGCGGCCGGGGCCAAGTCGGCCCAGGTGCCGGTCGTCATCTGCGGCGTGGGGCTGGCCGGGATCGCCGTCCTCATCGGTGAGTGGCGCCGGCGAGCCGACGGGTCGGGGCGCCTCAGGACCGCGGCGCGGCGCTACGGCCTCTGCCTGGGCCTGCTGGCCGTCGTCACGGCGCTGGCCGTGCTCTTCCTCTACCCCGGGTCGTACGGGCTGCGGTTCACCCCCTCGTTCTGGCCACAGTTCGAGAAGACGCTGGTCCTCGGGCGCCCGGAGGGCAGCGCCGGCGCCGGGATCGTGGCCGTCGTCGTCTCCTTCGTCCGCCGATGGGCGCCCACGCTCTTCCCGGCGCTGGGCCTGCTCGTGCTGGTGCGTCGACGGCCGAGGGACCCCGCCGGCTGGCTCGGCATCGGGACCATCGTCGGCGGGGTGCTGGCCGCCCTGACCTTCCGGCACCCGAGCGGCAGCCAGTACTACTTCGCCATCGCCGCCCTGCCCATCGGTTACGTCCTGTCCGGTGCGGGCATCGCGGGCTGGCTGCGCGACGAGCTGGCCGCCCGGAGGGAGTCCGCGGTCGGGCAGGACGCGGGTGTCGCCGACGCGCCCGTGCGCCGCGAGCCCCTCCGCGACCGGTGGAGGCGAGTCCGAGGGCGCGTGCTGCTCGCCGGGGCGGTCGCCGCGGGAGGTCTGCTCGTCGTCCTGGCGGTACGCCGGTTCCTCCGCTCCGGCGGGCGGCGACCGAGCGCGATCACCAGGCCGCACGGCGAGGCCGAGGCCATCGTTGCGTGGTTCACCCCGACCCTCGGGCTGCTCGTCGGCCTCGGTGTCGTGGTGACAGCCGCGTGGCTCGTCCGGCGACGCTCGTCCGTGCCGGTCGTCCGCGGGACCTGGGTGGCCCTGCTCGCCGTGGCGGTGGCCGCCGGCGGCGTGCGGGCCCTCGCGCCGGCCCTGTCGCCGTTCAAGCACCTCCGGGTCGCGACGAGTCCCTCTGCGGCGACCGATCGCGACCGCCGCCCCGCGGTGACGCCGGCGCTCTTCGAGGCGGGCCAGTACCTCAGGCTGCACGCGGCGCCGAGCGACGTCGTCGCCACCAACCGCGTCTTCAACGGGGTCTCTGCCTCCGGCCGGCCGGACAACCGCGACTTCGCGGTGTCAGCCCTCTCCGGGCTGCGCACCGACGTCGGTGGCTACGGCTACGCGCCGCGGGTGCTGCAGCTCGACAAGCCGGGACAGAGCTACGTGGTGGCCCCGTTCTGGGACCAGCCGCGCCTCGACGCCGAGCTCGCCCTCATCAAGGGCCCGACGGCCGAGAACCTCGCGACCGCCTACCGCGACCGAGGCGTGCGCTGGATCGTGGCCGACGAGCGATCGGGCCGGGTGTCGCCGCAGCTCGCCACCCTGACCGACATCGTCAGCCGCACCGACGGCGTCTGGCTGGCCCGCCTGCGCACGCCTGCCGGCTGACCCGGGGCGCCCTGCGGGGACGGTCCCGACTCGTCCCGGCACGGGCAGATCGGGACGCCTCGGCGGGCGGCACCCCGCTCGGGCGGTATCGTCGTCCGAGCACGTGACCACGAGATGGTCAGCACATGAACTCGGGAGGCCTGGGGCCGCCCCGCTCGGAAGGCACACAGCGTGGCTCGACTCTTCGGCACGGACGGCGTCCGTGGTGTGGCGAACAAGGACATCACCGCAGAGCTGGCGCTCGACCTGTCGGTCGCAGCAGCCCACGTGCTCGCCGAGGTCGGGGCCTTCAACGGCCACCGTCCCGTCGCCATCGTCGGCCGTGACCCCCGGGCCTCCGGCGAGTTCCTCGCCGCAGCGACGACCGCCGGTCTCGCGTCGGCCGGCGTCGACGTGCGCGACGCAGGGGTGCTGCCCACCCCGGCGATCGCGTACCTCGTGGGCGAGCAGGACGCCGACCTCGGCGCGATGCTCTCGGCGTCGCACAACCCGATGCCCGACAACGGCATCAAGTTCTTCGCCCGCGGCGGCCACAAGCTGGCCGACGACCTCGAGGACCGCATCGAGCAGCGGCTGCGCGCCGACTGGGAGCGACCCACCGGCGGCGACGTCGGCCGCATCACCCCTCTCGTCGACGGCGCCGACCGCTACGTCGCCCACCTGCTGTCTGTGCTGCCGCACCGGCTCGACGGCCTGCACGTCGTCGTCGACGCCGCGCACGGCGCCGCCTCCGAGGTCGCGCCCCGGGCGTTCCGAGAGGCGGGCGCCCGGGTCACGCTCATCGGTGGTGAGCCCAACGGCCTCAACATCAACGACGGCTACGGCTCCACGCACCTCGAGCACCTCGAGCAGGCCGTCGTCGACGCCGGCGCCGACCTCGGCATCGCGCTCGACGGCGACGCCGACCGCTGCCTGGCCGTCGACGCGGCCGGTCGCGAGGTGGACGGCGACCAGATCATGGCGATCCTCGCGCTCGCCATGAAGGAGCAGGGCGTCCTTCGCGGTGACACGCTCGTCGCGACCGTCATGTCCAACCTCGGCATGATCCAGGCGCTCGGCAGCGCCGGCATCAAGGTCCTGCAGACGGCCGTGGGCGACCGCTACGTGCTCGAGGGCATGAAGGACGGCGGCTTCTCGCTCGGCGGCGAGCAGTCCGGCCACGTCGTCATGCTCGACCACGGCACCACCGGCGACGGCACCCTGACCGGGCTCATGCTCGCCTCGCGCGTGGCCGCGACCGGACGCACGCTGTCGGACCTCGCCGCCGTGATGACCCACTTCCCGCAGGTGCTCGTCAACGTCAAGGACGTCGACAAGTCGGCGCTCGAGGCCAACACGGCCGTCGCCGACGCCGTGCGTGTCGCCGAGGGCGAGCTGGGCGAGACGGGACGCGTGCTGCTGCGCAAGTCCGGCACCGAGCCCGTGGTGCGCGTCATGGTCGAGGCCGCGGACGGCGACCAGGCCCGCACGCTCGCCGACCGCCTCGTCGGGGTCGTGAAGGCCGAGCTCAGCCTCTGAGTGACCCAGCCGCGCCGGTGCGCCGCGGCTCCCCTTCGGGTGCGTGACGGCATACGCGGCCAAACTGCGTGGAGCTCGCGGCGTCGCCCTGCGTAGGGTTCCGTCATGCCCAACCCCCTGCTCGCCCCGAGCCCGCTGCCGTTCTCGCTGCCGCCCTTCGCGCTGATCCGTGACGAGCACTACCCGGAGGCGTTCGACCTCGGCATGGCCGAGCACCTCGCCGAGGTCGAGGCCATCGCCACGAACCCCGAGGCGCCGACCTTCGAGAACACCCTCGTGGCGCTCGAGCGGTCGGGGCGCACCCTGAGCCGGGTCAGCCTCGCGTTCTTCGGCACCTCGAGCTCGCTCGCGACCGACGCGGTGCAGGCGATCGAGGAGGAGTACGCGCCGAAGCTGACCGCCCACGGCGACGCCGTACGACTCGACCCCCGGCTCTACGCGCGCATCAGGGCGGTGCGCGACGACGAGGGGGCGATGGCCGCCCTCGACCCCGAGTCGCGCCGGCTCGTCGAGCGACACCTCACCGAGATGACGGTGGCCGGTGCGGGCCTGGACGACGACGCCAAGGCGGCCCTACGCGACCTCAACGGCCGGCTCGCGACCCTGAACACCCGTTTCGAGAAGCAGCTGCTCGCCGACACCAACGACCTCGCCGTCCTCGTCGACGACGTGGCCGAGCTCGACGGCCTCACCGCCGGCGAGATCTCCGCCGCGGCAGAGGCCGCCCGCGAGCACGGCCACGACGGCAAGTGGCTCATCACGCTGGTGCTGCCCACCGGACACCCGCACCTCGCGTCGCTGACGAACCGAGACGTGCGACGGCGCGTCCACGAGGCCCAGAGCGCGCGCGGCAACCGCGGCAACGCCGACGACACCAAGGCCCTCGTCCTCGAGATCGTGCGCCTGCGGGCGGAGCGGGCGCGCCTGCTCGGCTACCCCACGCACGCCCACGCCGCCCTCGCCGACTCCACGGCCCGCACCCCCGAACGCGTCATGGGGCTCCTCGGGCGGCTCGCACCCGCGGCCGCCCGCAACATCGAGGCCGAGCGGGCGCTCCTCGAGGAGGAGGCAGGCGAGCCCGTCGAGGCCCACGACTGGGCCTTCTGGGCCGAGCGAGTGCGCGCCTCGCGGTATGCCGTCGACCTCGCCGCGATGCGGCCGTACTTCGAGGCCGAGCGGGTGCTGCAGGACGGCATCTTCCTGGCCGCCGAGCGCCTCTACGGGCTGACCTTCCACGAGCGCGACGACCTCGTCGGCTACCACCCCGACGTGAGGGTCTTCGAGGTGCACGACGCCGACGGGTCGGCCTTCGGGCTCTACCTGCTCGACCTCTACACCCGCGACACGAAGAAGGGCGGGGCGTGGATGAACAGCCTCGTGCACCAGAACGGGCTGCTCGAGCAGCCGCACGCCGTCGTCATGAACAACCTCAACGTCCCCAAGCCGGGCGCCGGCGAGCCGACGCTGCTCACCTACGACGAGACGCGCACCTTCTTCCACGAGTTCGGGCACGCCATCCACGGGCTGCTCGCCCGCGTCACCTACCCGCACTTCGCCGGCACCCGCGTCTTCCGCGACTTCGTCGAGTACCCGAGCCAGGTCAACGAGATGTGGATGCTGTGGCCCGAGGTGCTGTCGAGCTACGCGGTGCACCACGAGACGGGGGAGAGGCTGCCGCAGGAGCTCGTCGACCGGCTCGTCGCCGCGCAGTCCTTCGGCGAGGGTTTCGGCACGGGGGAGTACCTCGGGGCCGCGCTGCTCGACCAGGCCTGGCACGCGCTCGGCGTCGAGGAAGCCGCCGCCGTCACCGACGTCGAGGCCTTCGAGGCGCAGGCGCTGGAGCGGGTCGGGCTCGCGCACCCGCTGGTGCCGCCGCGCTACCGGTCGACCTACTTCGCGCACGCCTTCTCCTACTCCTACGACGCGCAGTACTACGCGTACATCTGGAGCGAGGTGCTCGACGCCGACACGGTGGCCTGGTTCCACGACAACGGCGGGCTGACCCGGGAGAACGGCGACCGCTACCGTCGCCACGTCGTCGGCATCGGCGGCGCCGCCGACCCGCTCGAGTCGTACCGGGAGTTCCGGGGCTCCGACGCCGACATCACGCACCTGCTCGAGCGTCGCGGCCTCGGGTGACCCGTCGATCCGTCGCGGGGTTGCTGGCAGACTCGGGCCGTGAGCCACGTCAACGCCGTGCCGCTCTCTCGACGCATGCAGCCTCGTGACCCGCACGAGGCGCACCGCGTCGCGACGCCGCTCGAGCTGTTCTTCGACCTCGTCTTCGTCGTCGCCATCGCGAGCGCCGCCGCGCAGTGGCACCACGGGCTCGCGGAGGGGCACCTGGGTGACCTCGTGAACTTCGTGATGGTCTTCTTCGCGATCTGGTGGGCCTGGATGAACTACACGTGGTTCGCCTCGTCCTACGACTGCGACGACGTGCCCTACCGCCTGCTGACCTTCGCGATCATGGTGGGCTCGCTCATGCTCGCGGCGGGTATCCCCGACCTCTTCGACGACGGGCAGTCAGGGCTCGTCGTCGGCGGCTACGCGCTCATGCGCTTCGCCATGGTCGCGATGTGGCTGCGTGCCGCCGGCGGTCACCCCGAGGGGCGACGCACCGCCCTGACGTATGCCGCCGGGATCACCGCGGTGCAGGCGCTCTGGATCGCGCGGCTGCTGCTCGAGGGGGAGGCCGTGCTCAAGGCGTCGTTCTTCACCCTCGTGGTCCTCGAGCTGATGGTGCCCGTGCTCGCCGAACGCCGCGGCTTCACGCCGTTCCACCCCCACCACATCGCCGAGCGGTACGCCCTGCTGACGCTCATCGTGCTGGGCGAGGTGGTGCTCGCCGCGGTGCAGGCTGTGCAGGGGGCGCTCGACGCCGGCGCGAGAACGGGGCTGCTCACGCTCGTGGTGGGCGGGCTGCTCCTCGTCTTCTCGATGTGGTGGCTCTACTTCAAGCGCGACCACTCCGGGCTCTTCGAGGGCTCGATCGGCAGCATCTTCCTCACCGGTTACGGGCACTACCTCGTGTTCGCGTCGGTGGCCGCCACGGGTGCGGGTCTGGCGGCTGCGGTCGACCTCGTGCAGGAGGAGGCGCACACGTCGCCGCGGGTCGTCGGACTGGCGCTGGCCGGCGCCGTCGCGGTCTACGTGTGGTGCCTGACGGCGATGCACTCGCTGGCGGGTGCGCCGGCGGTCGAGCGGCGCGTCGGCGTCGCGGTCGGGCTGGCCGCGCTGTCGGTCGCAGCGGTGGCGCCGCCCATCGGGATCACCGTGCTGGCCCTCGGAGTGATGCTCGCCGCCGTGGTGGCCCACCACGTGTAGCAGACGCGAGCCGGCACTCCCACCCCCTCCTGACACCACCGAACGCCGCGTTCGGTGACGAGCTCACTGTCACAGCAGCGCGTTCGCCATCGAACGCGGCGTTCGACGAAGAGGCGGGGGTGGAGGCGGGGGTGGAGACGCTTCCGGGTCAGTCGACCTGGCGGAGCAGGCCGGTGTCGACGTCGTAGACGAAGCCGGCGACCTCGGTGCCCGCAGCGATGAGCGGGTGCGAGCGCACCTTGGCGAGGTCCTCGCGCAACGCCCGCTCCTGGTCGGTGATCGCGTGGAAGGTCATCCACGAGGCGTCCTCGCCGGCGCTCGCACCGACCCGCTCGCGAAGCTCGGCCTCGGTGTTGGAGGCCATCGCGCAGCGCGTGTGCGGCACGACGAGGATGCGGTTGACGTTCAGCAGGTGGGTCGCGAGGACGAGCGCCTCGAGGGCGTCCGTGCCGACGCGGCCACCGGGGTTGCGGAAGATCTTCGCGTCGCCCGGGCGCAGCCCGACGAGCCCCAGCGGGTCGATGCGCGAGTCCATGCACGTCACGATGGCGACGCCCGCCCGGGCGATGCCGTCGAAGCCCGCCATGTCGAAGCTGTCGGCGTAGGCGCGGTTGGCCGCGATCAGGTCGTCGAAACCTTTAGCGGCAGAGGCGTTCTCAGTCACAGTCACTCCAGTCCGGGTCGCTTGGTAATGGTGAAGGCCATCGGCTTGCTGACTTCGGCGAAGAAGTCGTTGCCCTTGTCGTCGACGACGATGAAGGCGGGGAAGTCCTCGACGTCGATCTTCCACACGGCTTCCATGCCGAGCTCCTCGTACTCGAGCACCTCGACGTGCTTGATGCAGTCCTGCGCGAGCCGCGCGGCCGGGCCGCCGATCGAGCCGAGGTAGAAGCCGCCGTGCGCGTCGCAGGCGTCGGTGACCTGCTTGCTCCGGTTGCCCTTGGCCAGCATCACCTTGCTGCCGCCGGCTGCCTGGAACTGGTCGACGTAGGAGTCCATGCGGCCCGCCGTCGTCGGCCCGAAGGAGCCGGACGGCATACCTTCGGGGGTCTTGGCGGGGCCGGCGTAGTAGACGGGGTGGTCCTTGAGGTACTGCGGCATCTCCTCGCCGGCGTCGAGGCGCTCCTTGATCTTCGCGTGGGCGATGTCGCGCGCGACGACGAGGGGGCCCGTGAGCGACAGGCGCGTCTTGACGGGGTGCCTGCTCAGCTCGGCAAGGATGTCGTCCATCGGCTGGTTGAGGTCGATCTTGACGACGACGTTGCGGCTGATCGAGCTGACCCCGACGGCGTCGTCCTCGTGCTCGCCCAGGTCGACCGCGCCGGCGTCGGGCAGGAAGCGCGCGGGATCGGTCTCGAGCTGCTCGATGAAGACGCCGTCGGCCGTGATCTTGCCGAGCACCTGGCGGTCGGCCGAGCACGAGACCGCGACGGCAACCGGCAGGCTCGCGCCGTGACGGGGGAGGCGCACGACGCGCACGTCGTGGCAGAAGTACTTGCCGCCGAACTGGGCGCCGATGCCGAACTGGCGCGTCAGCTCGAGCACCTTGTCCTCGAGCTCCGTGTCCCGGAAGCCGTGCGCGGTCATCGACCCCGACGTGGGCAGCGAGTCGAGGTACTTCGCCGACGCGTACTTGGCCGTCTTGAGGGCGAACTCGGCGCTGGTGCCGCCGATGACGATGGCGAGGTGGTAGGGCGGGCACGCCGCCGTGCCGAGTGAGCGCAGCTTCTCGTCGAGAAACCGCATCATCGCGTCCTCGTTGAGGATCGCCTTCGTCTCCTGGTAGAGGTAGCTCTTGTTGGCCGAGCCGCCGCCCTTGGCCATGAAGAGGAACTTGTACTGCGCCTCGTGGCCGGGGGCCGTGTCGGCGTAGAGCTCGACCTGCGCGGGCAGGTTGGAGCCGGTGTTCCTCTCCTCCCACGTCGTGATGGGGGCCATCTGCGAGTAGCGCAGGTTGAGGCGGGTGTACGCGTCGTAGACGCCCTCGCTGATCGACTGCTCGTCGGTGCCGGCGGTGAGCACGTGCTGGCCGCGCTTGCCCATCACGATCGCGGTTCCGGTGTCCTGGCACATCGGCAGCACGCCGCCCGCGGCGATGTTGGCGTTCTTGAGCAGGTCGAGCGCGACGAACTTGTCGTTGTTGCTCGCCTCGGGGTCGTCGAGGATGTTGCGCAGCTGCTGGAGGTGCGCCGGCCGCAGGTAGTGCGCGATGTCGTGCATGGCCGTCTCGGTGAGCAGCCGCAGCGCCTCCGGGTCGACCTCGAGGAAGGTGCGGCCTCCCGGGCCCTCGACGGCGCGCACGCCCTCGGTCGTCAGCAGCCGGTACGGCGTCTCGTCGGCGCCGATCGGCAGCAGGTCCTCGTAGGCGAAGTCGGCCACGACATGCTCCTTGCACTCACCGGCGGGCCGGGGTGCCCACCGCACGGACGTATGCCGCGGTGAGCTGGGCGGCCACACGGCATACGAAAGTCCCCTCCCAGCCTAGTGAACGGCCGGGAGGGGACTGACGCGAGGTGCCACGGGCGCGAGCCCGCCGCGGGCCGAGGTGGGTCAGCCCTTGACGGCACCGCTCGTCATGCCGCGGATCATGAACCGCTGCAAGGTGACGAACACGATCATCGGCACGATGATCGAGATGAACGCGCCGGCCGTGAGCAGCTCCTGCCCCTGGCCCTGCGTGCCGAGCAGCTGCTGGAGCTTCACGATGACCGTCGTGTTCTCGCTCTTGAGGAAGAGCTTGGCCACGAGCAGGTCGTTCCAGACCCAGAGGAACTGGAGGGTCGCGAAGGCCGCGATGGCCGGGATCGACATCGGGGCCACGAGCCGCCAGAACGTCTGGTAGTGGCTGCAGCCGTCGATCTTCGCCGACTCGACGACGCTGCGCGGCAGCGTGCTCATGTAGTTGCGCAGCGTGTAGATGCACAGCGGCATGCCGAAGCCCGTGTGCAACAGCCACACCGCGATGTACTGCCCGCTGATGCCGAGTCCGCGCGGGCCGAGGATGCCGAGCATCGGCTGGAACGACACCTGGATCGGCACGACCATGACGGCGATGATGAGCAGGAAGAACAGCTCCTTGAACCTGAAGTCCATGAAGGTGAACGCGTAGGCGGCGAACGCCGCGAACATGATCGGGATGATCGTCGCCGGGATGGCGACGACGAGGCTGTTGATGAAGCCCGACCCGAAGTCCTGTCCGGTCCAGGCGCCGGAGTAGTTGCTCGCCGTCCAGTTGGCGCCGAAGGGGTTGAACAGCGCCGTCCACCAGCCCGAGGACTGGGCGTCGTCGCGGGTGCGGAACGACGTGATGAGCAGCCCGATCGTGGGGATCGACCACAGGAGGGCGAGCAGGGCCATCACGGTGATCGAGAACGGGCTGCGGGGTCGCCCGTCCTTCATCAGCTTGCGGCTCATCGGTTCGCCTCCTCGTCGCGGAAGTGCTTGATCTGGTACCAGATGAGCGGGGTCACCGCGAGGAGCAGGACGACGACGATGGCGGTCGCCTGCCCCGCCTCGCTCGCCGCGAACAGCTTGTTGAAGAAGAGGTTCGCGATGACGTTGGTGCCGTACTGCCCGTTGGTCGACACGTAGACGATGTCGAAGATCTTCAGCACCGTGATGAAGACGGTGACGAACACCGTGATGATCGTGCCCTTGATCTGCGGGATGACGACCTGCCAGAAGATCTGGAACTCGCCGGCACCGTCGATGCGTGCCGCCTCGAGGGTGTCCTCGGGGACGCCCTTGATCGCGGAGCTCAGCAGCACCATGGCGAAACCGGCCTGCAGCCAGATCAGGATCACCATGAGCAGGATCGAGTTGAGCTTGGCCGTGCTGATCTGCAGCCACGTCTGCGGGTCGCCACCGAGGCTGGTCCAGATCGCGTTGAGCAGGCCGGTCTGGGCCTGGCCCGGGTTGTTGTAGGCGTAGACGAGGGCCCAGATGGACACGGCACTGACCGAGGAGATCGCCATCGGCAGGAAGATCAGGCTCTTGGCGAACTTCTCGCCGTTCGCCGACAGCTTGTCCGACAGCACCGCCACGACGACGCCGAACGCCACCACGACCGCCGGCACGATGACCAGCCACAGCACGTTGTTGACGATCGACGACCAGAACTCCGAGTCACCGAAGATGGTCCGGTAGTTCTGCAGCCCGACGTACGCGGTGCTGTCGGAGTTCGCGAACGAGTAGTTGATCGTCTGGAACGTCGGGTAGATGAGCATCAGCGCGACCAGCGCGAAGCCCGGCAGGATGAAGGCGTAGGGGATCAGACCCTCCGACAGCCGTGCCGGCAGCCCCTCGACGAACATGTTGAGGAAGTAGAAGATCACGGCCGCGCCACCGACGCCCGCGACGATCGCGAGCAGCCCGATGACGATCTTGCTGCCGAACTTCTCGGGGTAGAAGCCGAAGGCCAGGAACAGGTTGCCCAGGGCCCACACGGTGAGGATCATGCCGACGAGGCCGACGGCGATCTTGACCGGCTGCGTGCGCAGGGCTGCCTGCGGGTCGTCGTCGGCGCGCAGACTCTGGCGCGGCGCTGCCGCGCTCGTGCCGGCGGTCATGACTTCGGCCAAGCGGCTTCGATGTTGTCAGCCGTCTGCTTGGACGACTGGCCGCCCTCCCACTTGACCATCTCCTTCCAGAAGACGTCGGAGCCGATCGACTTCGGCATCAGGTCGGACCCGTCGAACCGGAGGACGCTCGCCCTGTTGGCGATCTCGGCGATCTTCTTCGTGGTCTCGTTGGGGTAGTTGCTGGTGTCGAACGTCTTGTGCGGTGAGAGCCAGCCGCCGGCCTTGGCCCACGGGCCGCCGAACTTGTCGGAGGTCAGGAACTCCATGACCTTCTTCGCGTCGGGGTCGTTGCCGTTGAAGAGGCCCGCGAGGTCGCCGCCGCCGAGGATCGCCTGGCCGTCGTAGCCGCCCTCGAACTTCGGGAAGACGTAGATGCCGACCTGGTTGTCGAGGTCCGCCTGGACGTTCTTCGGGTAGAAGGTCGTGGCGAAGTTGCCCTGGCGGTGCAGCATGCACCTCGGCGGGTTGGAGAAGGCCGGGGTCATCGCGTTGCCGAAGGCGGTCGTCAGCACGCCCTTGGTGCCGCCGAGCACCATCTTCGGGTCCTTGTTGAACTTGGCCGCCTCGTCGAGGGCCTTGACGACCCGGTCGTCGTTGAACGGGATGCGGTGCGAGGTCCAGTCGTCGTAGACGTCGGGACCGTACATGCGCAGCATCAGCTCCTCGACCCAGTCGGTGCCCACCCAGCCGGTCGCCTGCGCCGACTCCCAGCCGATGCACCACGGGGTGATGCCGGCCGCCGCGATCTTGTCGGCGACGTCGGTCTGCAGCTGCTGGATCGAGCCCGGTGCCTTGTTGTAGCCGCCCTTCTCGTAGGCGGCCTTGGGGTACCAGACGATGCTCTTGACGGCGTTGCGCATCGGGGCGCCGTAGACACGACCCTTGTAGCGGCCCGCGTCGAGGAAGCCGGTGAGCAGGGTGCCCTGGAGCTTGTCGTAGTCGAGGAACGTGTCGATCGGCTCGACCTTCTTCTGCGCGGCGAACTCGAGCAGGCCGCCGGGCTGGGGGAAGAGGCCGATGTCGGGGGAGTCGCCGGCGCCGACCTTCTGCTTGATGGTCGTCGTGAAGTCCTGGTCGGACGTGTACTGCACGTCGATGCCGCTGCTCTTCTCGAACTCGGCGAGCGAGGCGTTGAAGTTCTTCTCCTCGTCGCCGCCGAAGGCGCCGAGGATCGTGACCTTCTTGTCGTTGTCGGCGCTGCCGCCGTCGACGATGGTGCCGCCACCCCCGGCACCGCCGGAGCCACCGGACGCGTTCGGGTTCTGCAGACAGCCGGCCAGCACCAGCGTGGCGATTCCGACCACCCCGCCTGCCTTCAGGGCCCGTCTAGGGATACCGCTCATGGTCGCTCCTCGTCGTTGAGTTCTGCGTCGATCCCCACCGATCGGCGTGACGACCGTCACGTCGAGTACTCCATTCCTACCGCGTCGGGCATGGCCGGTCCAGTGGGTGAAACTGCACCGTGACCTACCCACAAACAGCTCGCGGCCCCCGGAGGATCGGGGGCCGCGAGCTGTTTCGGGTGTGAACGGTGTGACGGGACGGGTCAGACGCAGCGACCGTTCTTGCACTTGTGGTCGAACAGCGCCCGGGCCAGGACCGTCGTCATGTCGGCGGGCGAGGGAGCGGCGTAGAAGTCGGAGTACGTCATCTTCGAGATCTGCGACAGCGCGTTCGGGTCGACGTCGGGGCCGATGCCGATCGTGGTGATGGCGATCGGCCTGCTCGGGTCGCTCGCGGCGCGCAGGTTGGCCTTGAGCTGCTCGAGCGAGATGCCGTTCGGGTCCTCGTTGCGTCCGTCGGTCAGGATGACGACGGCGTTGACCCGCTGGGGGTCGTACTGCGACTTCACCTTCTGGTACGCGGCCCAGATGGTGTCGTAGAGGCCGGTGCCGCCGCCGACGTTCTTGGAGAGCGACGCGACCGCGGTGGCCGCCTGCGCCCGGTGGCTGTCGTCGTCGAGCCGGCCGATCGGGGCGAGCTCCTTGTAGTCGACGGAGCCGCCGAGCCCGATGGAGAAGGCCCAGAGGCCCAGCTTCGTCGTCTTCGGCAGGGCGGCGAGCGCGATGCCGGCCGCCTCCTGCGTGATCGCGACGCGGGTCGTGGTGCCGACCTTGTCCTTCATCGAGCCGGACACGTCGAAGACGGACAGCAGCGAGAAGTCGGTCGTGGCCGTCTGCCAGACGTCGGTGGCGGCGGTCACGGCGGCCGCGTCGGGCGTGGCGCCGATCTTCACCTCGCCGACGCTGCCCTGGGGGGTCGGCATCGTCACCGGGACGGCCGTCGAGCGGATGCCGTACTCGGCGAAGATCTTGGCCGCCTTCGGCGTCATGAGGTACGCGCGGAGCAGCTCGACCGCCTGGTCGCGCACCGGGTCGGTCGCGACGTTGACGAGGGAGAACTCGAAGGCGGGCGTGCCCTCGCTCGGGGTCACCGAGACCATCCTGTGGTCGGGGAAGAGCCGGTTGTGGTCGATGAGGTCGGCCTCCGACACCGGGAACGCCGACGCCTTGTCGGGGGAGGCATTGTAGGCGCCGAACAGGTCGTCGATCGAGGGAGCCGAGCCCTTCGCCAGCTTGGGGATGACGACGCGGCCCTGCTCGGCGGACAGCTTCGGCAGGGCGGACGCGAGCGTCAGCATGCCGGCGGTCGTGGAGCGCGGGTCGGTCATGCGGATCGGGTTGTCGGACGCGACGAGGTCGAGCCACTTCGGCTGGCCGTCGAGCGTGCCGGCCTGCTGCGGGTCCATCGCGATGACGAGCGGGCTCTTCGCGAAGGCGCCCGCCGGCTTGGCGTTGAGCTTGGCCGTCTCGTTGACGCGCTCCACCCAGCGCGGCGAGTCGGGGATCCACCCGTCGGGCCGGTCGGGCTGGCCCTGGCCGAGGCCGATCATCGCCTCGATGGGTGCCTTGCCGCGCACGACGTAGTCGACGCAGGGGGACTGCGGGTCGGCCTGGTACTCCTTGGCGAGCGCGAGCACCGCGGGCTGCGCGGCCTCCGACACCCAGAGCGACACCGGCGTCCGCTCGGGGCAGCTCTTGCCCGGGGTCGCCGTGAGGGCGGCCACGGGCGTGGACTCACGGCCCTGCCACCAGACGAAGCCGCCGAGGCCGGCGCCGGCGAGCAGCACGACACCCAGCACGGCCGCGATGATGCGGTTGCGCCGTGCTGCTGCGATCTTCGCCTCGAGCGCCTTACGGTTGGCCCGACTCTCGACCAGGCTCTTCTCGTACGGCCCCATCGGGCGTTGTGGAGGGGTGGGGTTGGACACGAGGTTTCCTCACATGAGGACGCCCCGGCACCGGGGCGTCAGGGTGAACCACCGGCCAAAACTACCCGGCGGCTCGCGCAGAATGGTGCCTGACCCCGAGGCATCTTGTCGAATGACCGATCTGTCCGGTCTGGTGCACTTCGAGACGGTTTGCCCCGGCCCGGGTCGGGGGGTCGAGAGCCGACCGGAGGTGGCTCCGGTCCGGTCCGCCCCGGCCGGGTCAGGTCAGGTCAGGTCAGGTCGGAGCGGGTGGGCGCGTGCGCGCCGGCCCGGCCCACCGTGAGCGCACCGGTGGCCAGGGCCCGCTCGACGGCCGGCAGCACGTCGGCGAGACCGGCCTGCTGCAGACGGGCCCGCGACTCGGGGCCGCCGAGCAGTCCGGCGTCGAGGAGTCCCGACACGAGTCCGGCCATGAACGAGTCGCCCGCGCCGACGGTGTCGACGACGTCGACGTGGGGCGCCGGCAGGGCCTGCTGCTCGCCGGTGCGGCTGACCCGCACCACGGCGCCCTCACCGCCACGGGTCATGACGATCACCGACGGGCCCAACCCGGCCCAGCCGCGCAGCACGTCGTCCTCGGACTCTCCCGGGCACAGCCAGGCGATGTCCTCGTCGCTGACCTTCACGAGGTCGGCGAGACGGATGGACTCCTCGATGGTGCGTCGGGCCTGCTCGGGCAGCCCCATGAGCGCCGGCCGGGCGTTGGGGTCGTAGGACACCGTGGCTCCGAGTCCGCGGGCGACCGCGAGGATCTCGCGCACCTGGCTGCCACCGGGCTCGAGCACGGCGCCGATGCTGCCGGTGTGGACGTGGCCGTATGCCGTGAGGCCGGGGACCGAGGCCACCTGCCACTCGAGGTCGAAGACGTAGGTCGCGGCGCCCGTGTCGTCGAGGGTCGCGTAGGCGACCGACGTGAAGGGTGCGCCCTGGGAGCCGGCGGTCAGGGCGACCCCTCGCTCACGGCATACGTCCTCGATGCGGCGTCCGCGCTCGTCGGTGGCGATCCACGTCGCAAGGTCGACGGGGTGGTCGAGCGCGGCGAGGCCGAACGCGACGTTGGCGGGGCTGCCGCCGACGTGCTCCTCGGTGGCGCCACCCGGTGTGGTGACGGCGTCGACGAGGGCCTCGCCGATGATGAGCGTGTGCACGGGGGTGGGCTGGCTCATGGCGGTGCTCAGTCCTCGATCATGTCGGCGCTGCCGAACCAGCCCGGGCGATCGAAGCGGTGCTCGCTGTCGATGGTGCGGATCGTGCCGCTGCGCGAGCGCATGACGAGGGAGTTGGTGCGGGCCGACTTGGCGCCGTAGCGCACGCCGCGCAGCAGCTCGCCGTCGGTGATGCCGGTCGCGACGAAGAAGCACTCGCCGGTGACGAGGTCGTCGGTGGCCAGCACCCGGTCGAGGTCGTGGCCGGCGTCGATGGCCTTCTGGCGCTCGTCGTCGTCCTTGGGCCAGAGGCGGCCCTGGATGACGCCGCCGGTGCACTTGATCGCGCAGGCGGCGATGATGCCCTCGGGGGTGCCGCCGATGCCGAGGAGCAGGTCGACACCGGTGCCGGGGCGGGCGGCCATGACGGCACCCGCGACGTCCCCGTCGACGATGTAGCGGATGCGGGCGCCCGTGTCGCGGATCTCCTGGGCCAGGCCGTCGTGGCGGGGCCGGTCGAGCATGACCACGGTGACGTCTGCCGGGGTCTCGTTCTTGGCCTTGGCCACGCGCCGGATGTTCTCGGCGACCGGGAGGCGGATGTCGACGACGTCGGCCGCCTCGGGGCCGGTCGCGAGCTTGTCCATGTAGAACAC
Organism: Terrabacter sp. 28; assembly: GCA_000955875.1. GTDB lineage: Bacteria > Actinomycetota > Actinomycetes > Actinomycetales > Dermatophilaceae > Terrabacter. The sequence continues at coordinate 93,615 of JYOE01000021.1, read as the reverse complement.
GGCGGACGGGTCGTACATCGCACCCCGGTTGGCGACGGCCATGACGGCGACGGCGTTGTTCATGCCCTTGGCCGTGAGCGTCGTGCCGTCGATGGGGTCGACGGCGACGTCGACCTCAGGGCCCGTGCCGTCGCCCACCTGCTCGCCGTTGAAGAGCATCGGGGCGTTGTCCTTCTCGCCCTCGCCGATGACGACGACCCCGCGCATGCTGACGGTCGAGATCATCGCGCGCATGGCCTCGACCGCGGCGCCGTCGGCCTTGTTCTTCTCACCGCGGCCCACCCAGCGGCCGCCGGCCATGGCTGCTGCCTCGGTGACACGAACCAGCTCGAGAGCGAGGTTGCGATCCGGCTGGCTGTGCTTCATCAAGGTCCTCCGTCGGCGCAGAACGAGTCGGCGCCAGCCTAGCGGTGGCCCCACCCGGGTTTGGACGGCGTCCGCACGTCGGCGACCATGGACGACATGAGCACCCCGTCGACGCCGTCGACACCCCCGTCGTCCGCACCGTCGTCCGCGGTCCCTTCAACGCCCCCCGAGCCCACCGAGCCCACCGAGCCCACCGAGACTGCCGAGCCTGCCGAGCCCGGTTCGCCGGCGCCTGGGACGGACCCGACGCCGGGAACCCCTGCGGCACCCGGTGCGGCTCCGGCTCCGGCTCCGGCTCCGGCTCCGGCGAAGAGCCGCTACTCGATGGGGACCCTGCCGAACATGCTGCGCTCGATGCTCGTCATCGGCCTGTTCGTGCTTGCGCTCGTGGCGATCGTCCCGCGGATCACGTCGGTGCAGCGCCCCGCCGTCGACGCGGCGGCCAAGGCGGGCCAGGTCGCGGCGCAGACGGCCTGGCCGGTCCAGCTGCCCAAGGGCCTGGGCGACGGCTGGGTCCCGACCGTCGCGACGTACGCTCCCGGCACCGAGGGGGTGCCCACCTTCACGACGGTGTGGACGACGCCGAGCGGCAAGGACATCGCGCTCAAGCAGGCGGTCCGGGTGACGGACGGCTGGGTGCGCCGGTCGGTGGGCGACGGCACGCCGGCCGGCACCGTTCAGGTGTCGGGTCGTTCCCTCGAGCGCTTCGTCGCCCAGGACGCCGGGCAGGTCGCGTACCTCGTGCGCGGCACCGGTGCCAAGGGGCTGACGCTGGTGGCGAGCGGCACGGCGTCCGACGACGAGCTCAAGGCGTTCGTCGCGGCGCTGGCGCCGGTGCCGCCCGCTCCGGGCGTCAGCCCGTCGCCGTCGCCCACGACCTGAGGTCAGGCGCCGTCAGGCGTCCTCGTCGTCGAACACCGCGTCGTCTGCGTGCAGCGGTGCAGGGGCGGCCCCGGTGGACGTGCCGGTGGTGCTGCCGGCCGAGCTGCCGGCCGACCCTCCGGTCGAGGGCGCGGCTGCCGGCCGGGTCGCCCGCTCGATCTCGGCCTGCGCTCCGTCGAGCCACGTGCTGCAGTGGGCGGCGAGCGCCTCGCCGCGGCGCCACAGGTGCATGGAGTCCTCGAGGGGCGCCTGCCCTGCCTCGAGCTTGGCGACGATGCCGATGAGCTCCTCGCGGGCGTCCTCATAGCGCATCTCGGCGATGTCGGGGAACGTGCCGTCGGTCGAGGTCGCGTCAGCCATGGGCGCCACCCTATGACCTGCGGGTGACGTCGCCGCCGTCGCCGCCGTCGCCGCCGGGAGACTCCTGGGGGTCGAGGGGGAGGGCCTCGGCAGAGCCAGCGGGAGCAGAGCCGGTCGTCTTCCTCGCCGGCCTGCCGACCTGCTTGGCGGTCGGCTTGCGCGCCGCCTGCTTCACGCCCTCCTTGACGACGGCCTCGGTCGCGCTCCGCGTCGCGGCCGTCCTGCGCGAGGTGGTCGCCCGGGTCGTGGCGCGCGCGGTCTTCCGGGCGGCCGACGTCCCGTCGCCCGCCGATCGCGTACGCGGCGCCCCACGCTCCGAGGTCTCGTCGGCGCCGTCGCTGACCGGTCGCACGCCGAAGTCGCCCCGGGCGACCCTCACACGCAGCAGCTCACCGACGCCCACGTCGTCCTGGTCCATGACGATGCGGCCGTCGCGGTGCTGCACGACGGCGTAGCCGCGCTCCAGGGTCGACTGCGGGGAGAGGGCGACGACCTGCCGGCGCAGGTGCTCGGTCTGGTCGGCCGCCCGGTGCAGCCGCGCCTCGATGCGCGCGGTGGCCCTCGTGCGCAGGGCGGCGACCTCCTGGCGACGCGCCCGCACGAGTGCGACGGGGTCGGCCATGACGGGTCGGGAGACGAGCGCACGCAGCCCCGACCTCTCGGACTCGACGCGGCGCACGAGGGCGCGCCGGAGCCGGTCGCGGGCCCCGTCGACGGTGCTGCGCTCGCGGGCCGCGTCGGGCACGACCTTCTTGCCGGCGTCGGTCGGGGTGGACGCGCGCCAGTCGGCCACGAGGTCGAGGAGCGGCTGGTCGACGTCGTGGCCGATGGCGCTGATGACCGGGGTGCGGGCCTCGGCGACCGCACGGATCATCGCCTCGTTGGAGAAGGGGAGCAGCTCCTCGAGGGCGCCGCCGCCGCGCGCGATGACGATGACGTCGACCGTGGGCAGGGCGTCGAGCTCGCGCAGGGCCGCGACGACCTCGGTGACCGCGGACGTGCCCTGCACCGCCACCTCGCGGATCTCGAACACCACGCCGGGCCAGCGACGCCGGGCGTTCTCGACGACGTCCTTCTCCGCGGCCGAGCTGCGGCCGGTGACGAGCCCCACGCGCCGCGGCAGGAACGGGATCGGTCGCTTGCGCTCGGCGTCGAAGACGCCCTCGGCGGCCAGCGTCCGCTTGAGGATCTCGACGCGCGCGAGCAGGTCTCCGATGCCCACGGGACGGATCTGGCGGGCCTCGAGCTGCAGCGTGCCCCGCTTGGTCCAGAAGGTCGGCTTGGCCTGGAGCACGACCCGGGCGCCCTGCGCCAGGGGGATCGGCATCGCGTTGACGGCGTTCATCGGCACCGACACCGACAGCGACATGTCGACGTCGGGGTCGCGCAGCGTGAGGAACGCGGTGCCGCCCCGCGGGTTGAACTGCACGACCTGCCCCTCGACCCAGAGCTGGCTCATCCGGTCGACGTAGTCGGAGATCTTGAGGCTGAGCACCCGCACCGGCCACGGCTGCTCGGCCGTGGTGTCGGCGGCCTTGTCGGGCAGCGGGCTGGTCATGCTCACCCGCGTCACCCTAGGCCCCGCAACCGACCGGGCCGGTCACAACCCTCCGGCACCTCCTCCCGGTGGGCTGCGGCCTGCTCGGTCGGTCGCCCAGGCGGGACCGGGGGATCGGGGAGGGCTGTGAGCAGCCCTCTACGATGGGGCCATGAGCCAGCCCGCCGACCAGACGTCCGCCAAGAAGGTCCTCCTCGCGGCGCCGCGCGGCTACTGCGCCGGCGTCGACCGGGCCGTCGTGACCGTCGAGAAGGCCCTCGAGCTCTACGGCCCGCCCGTCTACGTGCGCAAGCAGATCGTGCACAACAAGCACGTCGTCACCACGCTCGAGAAGCGCGGCGCCATCTTCGTCGACGAGACCGACGAGGTGCCCGAGGGCGCGACCGTCATCTTCTCGGCGCACGGCGTCGCGCCGGTCGTCCACGAGGAGGCGAAGGCCCGCAGCCTCAAGACGATCGACGCCACCTGCCCCCTCGTGACGAAGGTGCACCGCGAGGCGGTGCGGTTCGCCGACGACGACTTCGACATCCTGCTCATCGGCCACGAGGGCCACGAGGAGGTCGTCGGCACGGCCGGTGAGGCGCCCGAGCACATCACCCTCGTCGACGGTCCCGACGACGTCGAGAACGTCACCGTCCGAGACCCCGAGAAGGTCGTGTGGCTCTCGCAGACCACGCTGTCGGTCGACGAGACGATGCAGACGGTCGCGCGCCTCAAGGAGAAGTTCCCCGCCCTGCAGAGCCCGCCCTCCGACGACATCTGCTACGCCACCCAGAACCGCCAGCTCGCGGTCAAGCAGATGGCCAAGGACACCGACCTCATGATCGTCGTCGGGTCGCGCAACTCCTCGAACTCGGTGCGCCTGGTCGAGGTGGCCCTCGAGCACGGCGCGCGTGACGGGCACCTCGTCGACTTCGCCGACGAGATCCAGGAGGAGTGGCTCGAGGGTGTGGGCACCGTCGGGGTCACCTCCGGCGCGAGCGTGCCGGAGGTGCTGGTGCGCGACGTGCTGAGCTGGCTGGCCGAGCGCGGCTACGCCGACGTCGAGGCGGTGGTCGCCGCGGAGGAGTCGCTGCTCTTCTCCCTGCCCAACGAGCTGCGCCGCGACCTCAAGGCCCGCAAGGGTGAGGACTCGGGCACGGTGCGCCACGACGCCGCCTTCGAGGACGCCGGCTCGCTCCACTGAGAGCCCGGTGCCCCGAGCGGGCGGCCGGGGGGCCGTCCGGCGGCCACCGCGGGCGGTCAGCCCCCGAGGGCGCTGACGAGGGCCGGCTGCAACCGGTCCAGCGACGGGGCGGCGACGAACTGGCCCCCGGTGATGGCCACGACCTGGCGCATCGCCGAAGCCTCGACGCGGTCGCCGAGGCCGAGCACGACGAGCCGCACCGGTCGCGCGGGGTCCTTCGCGGCGGTCAGCCGCTGCTTGAGCAGCTCGAGGCTCAGGCCGAAGTCGTCCTCGTTGGGGCCGTCGACGACCATGACCACCGTGTTGGTGTAGCCGGCCCGCCACGTGCTCTTCGCGCGGTCGTAGGTCGACGCGATCGTGTCGTAGAGGCCGCTGCCACCGCCGACGAAGGAGTCCAGACCGGCCACCGCCTTGTCGAAGCCGGCGACCCGCGCGGCGTCGCCGAGCGGGGTGTAGTCGACGAGCTGGCGGAAGTCGTCACCGCGTGCGCCGATGTGCTGCGAGTAGATCCACAGCGACGCGGTGGTGTCGGGGTTCGCACCGCCGACGGCGCGGACGGTCGCGCGCTGGAGGACGTCGAGCCGCTTGCCCTCCTTGTCGCGTTCGAGCATCGAGCCGGAGACGTCGACGGCGATCAGCGCCTGGGTGCGCTTCGACGAGGCTGCCCAGAGACTCGACGCCGTGGCGAGCGGGGCGCCGCCGGCCTCGCCGGCGACCGAGATCGTGCCGTAGAGGGGTGAGGGCTGGGCCGGATCGCCCGCCTTCGTGCGGAAGCCGCTGTCCTGCAGCAGCTTTCGGGTGCCGTCCGACGTCAGGTGCTTCTGCAGTGCCGCCACGAGGGGCTTCTTCGCGCCGTCCGTGGCGAGCGAGACGACCGAGTACTCCACGGCGGGGGCTCCCTCGGCCGGGGCCACGGCGGCCAGGGACTGGTCGGGGTGCGCGGTGTTCCAGGCGACGAGCTGGGGCAGCGTGACCGCGGCGCCGACGCGCCCGTCCGACGTCGCCACCTCCTCCAGCGAGACGGCGCTGCCGGACGCCCCGGCAGCAGCGGCGACGGCTCGCAGGCGTGCCTGCGGCACCAGCGGAACCGCGACCGAGGCGGCCGCCTGGCCGACCGCGGAGCGGCGCGGGTCGGGGATCCGGATCTGCACCGACCCGCCCAGCAGGTCGGCCCAGCCCAGGCGGTTGCCGAGGGCGGACGCCTGGGCGTCCTTCATGGCGATGACCACGGCGCTGGAGGCGAAGGGCTCACCGGCGTCGAGGCCGGCACCCGAGACGCTGCTCGCCCGGTTCAGCCAGGTCGTCGAGTCGGTGACCCAGGCGTCGGGGCGCCCGGCGCCGACGAGCGAACCCGCCACCGCGTAGGGCTCGTCGGAGTCGACGGTGAAGGCGGCACACGGGGCATCGGGTTGCTTGGCGAGGTCGTCGACCGCGGCAGCGAGGGCCGGGGCGATCGCAGGCGCTGCCGACACCCGGACCTTGACGGGGTCGGTGCACGACGTGGGCCGCGGGGCCGTCGTGGGCAACGCGGTCGGGACGTCGGAGGCTCCGAGGTAGCGGTACGCGCCGTAGCCCAGGCCCGCGACGACCACGGCGACGGCGACGCCGCCGGCCACGCGCGTGCGCCGACGTCGCCTCGCCCGCTCACGCACTGCGGCCTCGACCCGCTCGCGCGACTCGCGCAGGCTCTGCTCGTACGGTCCGACGCGTCGACCCGGACCGCCGGGCCGCTCAGGACCCGGGCCCCCCGCCCCGGTCACGCTGCACCTGTTCTCACGCGCGTATTTTCCGTTGCCGCCCAACGGGTGTCCATTTTCCGGACAAAACGGACATCGACCGCCGAGTCGTCAGGCAGACTGCTCGCCGCGCTCGCCGGCGGCGCGCTCGAGGAAGGCGTCGTCGCGGGCGTCGCGGCCCAGGTCGTCGGTGAGCTCGGCCGAGCTGAGCGACCGGGGCGCCACCTCGAGGGGGAGGAGCTCGGGCGGCCGTTCGCTCGTCAGGTGCAGCTCGTGCATGCGTCGCGCCGTGACGAGCACCCTCGACTCCAGGGTGCCGACGAACTTGTTGTACTGCTCGACCGAGCGCGAGAGCGACTGGCCCATCGTGGTCACGTGCCCGCCGAGCGTGGCGAGCCGCGCGTAGAGGTCCTGACCGATGACCAGCAGCTCGCGGGCGTTCTGCTCGAGCGCGTCCTGCTGCCAGATGGCGCCGATGGTGCGCAGCACCGCGAAGAGGGTGCCGGGGGAGGCCAGCACGACCTTGCGGGCCAGGGCGTGCTCGTAGAGGCCGGGGTCGTCGGCGAGCGCGGTCGCGAGGATGGCCTCGCCGGGCACGAAGCACACGACGACCTCGGGCGACCGGTCGAAGGCCGTCCAGTACGCCTTGGCGGCGAGGCTCTCGACGTGACGTCGCAGCGACGTGGCGTGGGCCGCGAGCAGCTCGGCCCGCTCGACCTCGGACACGGTGTCGCCGTGCGCCTGGAGGAAGTGGGCCATCGGCGCCTTGGAGTCCACGACGACGTGGCGCGAGCCCGGGAGGTTGATCACGGCATCGGGCCGCACCGTCGCGCCGTGGCGGCTCACGCGGGTGACCTGCTCGTCGAAGTCGCAGCGCGCGATGAGTCCCGACAGCTCGAGCACCCGGCGCAGCTGCACCTCGCCCCAGGCGCCGCGCACCGTCGAGGCGTTGAGGGCGCTCGCGAGCGTCGCCGTCTCGGAACGGAGCGACTCGGTGGAGCGGCCCACCTCGGTGAGACGCTCGCCCAGCTGGCCGAACTGCAGGGAGCGGTCACGCTCGAGCGCGCCGACCTGGCGCTCCACGCGCCCGATGGTGTCGCGCAGCGGGGCGAGGAGGGCCGCCGTCGCGTCGTCGACCTCGCGTGCGGCCTCGAGGTCGCCCACGCGCTCGCGCAGCACGTCACGCTCGGCCTCGGCCGCAGCGGACCGGGCGAGCAGGGCCGACCGTGCCGCGAGCCAGGCGACGACGGCGCCGACCAGTCCGCCGAGGAGGAGCCCGACGAGCAGCGCGGTGGTGTCCATGCGCACACCGTCGCAGAGGGCGCCGACAGTGGCGGAGGCGACACCCCGGCATACGGGGTCGGGTGCATCTGTTAGACCTTGACCCGTGAGCGAGTACGACGACGCGACCCGGCTCGAGGCCGGCGACGACCCGACGACGTGGCACGGGACCTTCCACGAGGAGTGGATGATCGGCAACGCCGTCAACGGCGGCCTCGTCATGGCCACCGCGCTGCGTGCCCTCGGCGGGCACCTCGATGCCGACCCGACCGAGACCACCGAGCACGTCGACCCGGTGGTGCTCTCCGCCTACTTCATGACCGCCTCCCGGCCCGGCCCCTTCACCGTCACCACCGAGGTGATGCGCTGCGGCCGCACGCTCTCGACCGGGCAGATGGCGATCCACCAGGCGGGCGACGACGGGCAGCCGGTCGAGCGCATGCGGGCCATCGGGTCCTTCGGCAACCTCACCGACCTCGAGGTGCAGCGCCAGGCCGGCCCACCGGACCTGCCGCCGCCCGACCGGTGCCTCTCCGCCGAGCAGGCGCCACCCGACTTCCTCGCGAACGCGAAGTTCCTCGAGCGCCTCGACCTGCGCCTCGACCCCTCGACGGCCGGCTGGGCCCTCGGCAAGCCGTCGATGCGCGGCGTCATGCGTGGCTGGCTGCGGCTGCGCGACGGCCGCGAGCCCGACACGACGATGCTCATGATGGCGCTCGACGCGCTCCCCCCGGTGGCGTTCGACCTCGGCCTGCTCGGCTGGACCCCGACCCTCGAGTTCACCGGCCACATCCGCCGCCGTCCCGCGCCCGGGTGGCTGCGGGTCTCGCTGTCGAGCGAGACGCTCGGCGGCGGGATGATGGAGGAGGACGCCCTGATCTGGGACTCCGCCGGCAACCTCGTGGCCCAGTCACGCCAGCTCTGCGGCGTGCGGATGCCGCGCTGAAGGAAGCCGCTCCGTGGCCGTCCAGCTCGTCTACGAGACCCACTCGATCACCGAGGACAACGAGGCGGGGATCGCCACCGGCTGGCTGCCGGGACGCCTGTCCGCCCAGGGCCGCAGCCTTGCTGCAGAGCTGGGGCGGCGTCGCCCGGCCGGCGGGTTCGCGGCCGTCTGGAGCTCCGACCTCGGTCGTGCCGTCGAGACCACCCACCTCGCGTATGCCGGCAGCGGGGTGCCGCTCGTCGCCGACGAACGCCTGCGCGAGTGCGACTACGGCGTGCTCAACGGCGGGACCGTCGCCGACCTCGACCGCGTGCGACTCGACCACGTCGACGTCCCGTTCCCCGGTGGCGGGCAGAGCTACCGCGACGTCGTCGAGGCCACGGCGACCGTCCTCGACGACCTGCGGCGTCACCACGAGGGGCAGCGCGTGCTCCTCGTCGCCCACTCGGCCAACCGGTGGGCGCTGCAGCACCTCCTCGACGGGACGCCGCTCGAGCAGCTCGTCGGTGCCCCGTTCGCCTGGCAGCCCGGCTGGGAGTGGACGCTCGAGTGACGCGGGCCGCACGGCAGGCGGCGTGGTCCGGAGCCGGTCCCAGCGCCGGTAGACTCCTGACCCCGTGGCACTCACCATCGGAATCGTCGGTCTCCCCAACGTCGGCAAGTCGACGCTCTTCAACGCGCTGACCAAGAACAACGTGCTCGCCGCGAACTACCCGTTCGCGACGATCGAGCCCAACGTCGGTGTCGTGCCGCTGCCCGACGCCCGGCTCGGTGCGCTCGCCGAGATCTTCGGGTCCGAGAAGATCCTGCCCGCGACCGTGAGCTTCGTCGACATCGCCGGCATCGTGCGTGGCGCGAGCGAGGGCGAGGGCCTGGGCAACAAGTTCCTCGCCAACATCCGCGAGGCCGACGCCATCTGCCAGGTCGTGCGCGCCTTCGAGGACGGCGACGTGGTGCACGTCGACGGCAAGGTCAGCCCGGCCGGCGACATCGAGACGATCCACACCGAGCTCATCCTCGCCGACCTCCAGACCCTCGAGAAGGCGGTGCCGCGCCTCGAGAAGGAGGCCCGGATCAACAAGGACAAGAAGGCGACCCTCGAGCTCGCGCAGGCCGCGCAGAAGGTCCTCGAGGAGGGCCGCACCCTGTACGCCGGTGCCGCGGCCGCGGGCATCGACCTCGGCGAGGCCAAGCAGCTCGGACTCCTCACGACGAAGCCGTTCATCTACGTCTTCAACCTCGACGAGGACCAGCTCGCCGACGCCGAGCTGCAGGCCTCCCTGCGCGAGCTCGCGGCGCCCGCCGACGCGGTCTTCCTCAACGCCAAGCTCGAGATGGACCTCATGGAGATGGAGCCCGAGGAAGCGCTCGAGCTGCTCCAGAGCTTCGGCGCCGACGAGTCGGGCCTCGACCAGCTCGCCCGCACCGGCTTCCACACCCTCGGCCTGCAGACCTACCTCACGGCCGGCCCCAAGGAGTCGCGCGCCTGGACGATCGGCAAGGGGTGGACCGCCCCGCAGGCGGCCGGCGTCATCCACACCGACTTCCAGCGCGGCTTCATCAAGGCCGAGGTCGTCAGCTTCGACGACCTCGTGTCGGCCGGCTCGATGAACGCGGCCAAGGCGGCCGGCAAGGTGCGCATCGAGGGCAAGGACTACGTCATGGCCGACGGCGACGTGGTGGAGTTCCGCTTCAACGTGTAGCCGCGCCACGCACCCCCAGCCGTCTCGTCCACGGCGCTCGTCCCGGCGTCAGGCGCCGGAGGACGGTACCTTGAACGTCGCCGACACCATCCCGGAGCGACCGGGAACCGACCGTACGACACCAGCCCACCTCAGCCGACACCCACGCCGACCGACAAGGAGCACCGTGTCCCAACAGGTCCACACGCCGCCCCGAGAGCGGCAGGAGTCCCAGGAGGCGCCCAGGAGTGGCGCCTCCGGCGCGCCACGACGGGGAGACATCCAGGGGATGCGTGCCGTGGCCGTCCTCGCGGTCATGCTGAGCCACGCCGAGATCGCCGGGTTCGCCGGCGGCTACGTGGGCGTCGACGTCTTCTTCGTGATCTCCGGCTTCCTCATCACCGGGATCCTCGCCCGTGAGGTCACCAAGACCGGGCGAGTCTCGATCGCCGGCTTCTACTCCCGGCGCGCCTTGCGCATCCTGCCGGCGGCCACCGTGGCGCTCCTCGTCGTGTGCGCCGTCTCGCTCCTCGTCTACACGACGAGCAACCTGCGCCTGGTGCTTCAGGACATCGGGGCGGCGGCGCTCTTCTCGGCCAACATCGACTTCGCCCTCGCCGGCACCGACTACTTCTCGACCAACGCCTTCGTCTCGCCGGTGCAGCACTTCTGGTCGCTCGCCGTGGAGGAGCAGTTCTACCTCGTCTGGCCGGCGGTCATCGGCCTCATCATGTACCTGGGGGCGCGGTCCCGGGGGGCGTCGGGCTCGTCACGCCCCGCCACGCGGGCGGTGGCTCTGCGGCGCTCGGCGGCCCTGATCCTGATTCTCGCCCTGCTCTCCTTCTGGTGGTCGGTGCACCGCACCGGCGCCAACCCGCAGATGGCCTACTACTCGACGTTCACGCGCACCTGGGAGCTCAGCGTCGGCGCACTGCTCGCGCTCGCCGCCGGCGGCATCGGCCGGCTCCCCGCCGCGGTCAAGGGTGTGGCCTCGTGGGTCGGTCTGCTGGCCATCGCCGTCGCCGTGCTCACCTTCGACTCGACCACCCCGTTCCCCGGCTGGCACGCGGCACTGCCCGTGGTCGGAGCGGCGCTCGTGCTCGGAGGCGGCATCGACGGCCCGCGGAACGGGGCACGCCTGCTGCTCGACACGCGGCCCATGCGCTTCGTCGGCAACATCTCCTACTCGCTCTACCTGTGGCACTGGCCGCTGCTCATCCTGCCCAGCGCCTACGTCGTGCGCGACCTCGGGCTCCTCGAGCGGCTGCTGGCCCTCGGCGCGTCCGTGCTGCTGGCCTGGGCCAGCTACCGGTGGGTCGAGACCCCGTTCCACCACCCGGCCAAGGCTGCTCCACAGCACGACCGGAGCAGCGCCCACCCCGACGACAGCGCCGTGTCGCGCGCCCACCTGCGCGGCACGGCCCGGGCGCACCGGCGTTCGGTCACCCGCTCGCTGCTGCTCTGGCCCGCTGCCGTAGCCATGGTGCTGACCAGCGTCGCCGGCGTGTGGGTCTACGACGCCAGCCGCACCAGCGAGGCGGCGGCAGCGCTGACCCGGTCGAGCGCGGCGCACGCGACGACCGAGCAGCTCGTCGCAGACGTGGCACAGGCCTCGGCCCTGGCCCGCGAGGACGCGCCGCTGCCCGACGCCCTCCTGCCGGCCCTGCCCGACCTCTTCGGCGACATCACCCACCCCATGGGGACGTGCTCCGCGTCGCGGGAGGCCCTGACGATCGACATCTGCCCCAGCGGCGACACGAAGGCGTCTCGGACGATCGTGCTGTGGGGCGACTCGCACATCGGCATGTGGATGCGTCCCCTGGAGCAGCTCGCCAAGGAACGCGGCTACAAGATCGTCCCCTTCACCAAGGCGAGCTGCGTGCCCCTCGACGAGGTCGAGTGGTACCGGGGCAAGGCCTATCCCGAGTGTCGCAAGTTCGGCCAGTGGTCGCTCGACCAGATCGCGCGCATCAAGCCGGACCACATCATCATCAGCGGCTTCCTCGGCACGCCCCTCGTCAACGAGTCCGGCACCGGGCCGGTGCCGGTGGGCCAGGACTCCGAGCGGTTCACCGGCGGCGCGAAGCGGATGCTCTCGAAGGTGCACTCGCGCCTGCCCGACACCAGGGTGACCGTGCTCAGCGACGTCTCGATCCTGGAGCAGGACGCCGGCAAGTGCCTCGGCTCCAAGCGCGCCACCATGGGCACCTGCGTCAAGCCGATGTCCACGGCGGTCGCCTCGCGCAACAGCGGCTGGAGGACGGCGGCCGCGGCCACCGGGGCCCACTTCCTCGACCTGCTGCCCTACTTCTGCGCCGAGACCTGCCCCATCGTGGTCGGCAACACCATCGTGTACCGCGACGCCAACCACATCACCAGCACGTACGCCCAGAAGCTCAAGCCGGTCTTCGGCACGAAGCTCGGTCTCTGACCCGGTCGCCGTTCGGGGGGTCGCCCGCGTATGCCGTGTCGGCGGGCTGTGCCATGGTCTCCCCATGGACGACGGGCGGGTCGAGGACGCGGACGCGGGCGGACGTGACGGGCTGGGAGGGCAGGAGGGCCGTGGCGCACGGCTGGTGCGCGACCGGAACCTGCGCGGCACGCGTTTCGTCGGGTGCGACCTGAGCGGGGTCGTCGTGCGGGGCAGCGAGGTCGCGGGCATGGAGGTGGACTCGCCGTGGCTGATGGAGGGCGGCGCCCGCCTGCTCGTCAACGGCGTGGACGTCGTCCCCCTCGTCGACGCGGAGCTGAACCGTCGCTTCCCCGGCCGCGAGCTGCGGTCGGCGACGAGTCCCGCCGGCCTACGTGACGCCTGGGCGGCGGTTGAGGCTGCGTGGGAGGCCACGCTCGCGCGTGCGACGGCGATGGCTCCGGGCGCCGTCGACTCCTCTGTGGACGGCGAGTGGTCGCTGGCGCAGACCCTGAGGCACCTGGTCACGGCCACCGACACGTGGCTCGGTCGGGCCGTCCTGGGCCTCGACCAGCCCTTCCATCCGCTGGGGCTGCCCAACGACGACGGTGAGACGCAGGCCCACGACGCGTCGGCATTCACGGACCGCACGCCGACCCACTCGGAGATCCTCGAGGCCCGGGCCGGACGCCAGGCGATGGTGCGAGAGCACCTGGCGGGCATCTCGGCTGCCGGGCTCGCCGAGCCACGACGCAACCCGCACGCTCCCGAGGTCGACGAGACCGTCTTGTCGTGCCTGCACACGATCCTCGAGGAGGAGTGGGAGCACCACCGTTACGCGGTTCGTGACCTCGACGTGCTGGCCGCAGCCTCGGACCCGGGCGCAGCGCACTAGGGTCGGCGCATGACCGACGACCTGACGATCATGCACAACAACCGGTGCTCCACCTCGCGAGCCGCGGTGGAGCGCATCGAGGCGGCCCACCTGCAGGCCGAGGTCGTTGACTACCTTCGCGACCCGCTCGACGCCACGGCCCTCGGGGCGTTGCTCGACAAGCTGGAGGACGCGCCGGGCGACCTCGTGCGACGTGACTCCCACTTCGCCGAGCTCGGACTGACCGACGCCGACGTCGCGACGCGCGAGCAGGTCGTCGCGGTGCTGGCCGAGCACCCGCGGCTCATGCAGCGTCCGGTCCTGGTGCGGGGCGACCGGGCCATCATCGGACGGCCGAAGGAGCGCGTCGCGGCCTTCCTGGCCGACTGACCTGTCGGCCCGGAGGCCGCGCCGGGGAGAGGCGCGGGCTCCGGGGCCGGGGCCGGTCAGCCGAGACCGAGCCCCCGGCGGCCGGTGGCGTTGAGCTGCTCGGGCGCGAACCGGTCGGGCCAGCTGCGCTCGTAGTGCTCCTCCGGGAAGTCGCTGGGGCTGGAACCGCTGAGGAACGCCTCGAGGACGTCGGCGGCATACCGCTCGTTGCGCTCGCACCACGGGGCGGCGGGGACGTACATGACGTTGCCCCAGCCCTGCTGGTCGCGGACCGGTGCGACGCTGTGGATCATGTCGCAGTGCCACCACACCGAGTCGCCCGCCCGGACGTCCGGGATGCCGCTCAGCGCCTCGAGCAGCAGCGGGTGCCACTTCTCGCTGGCGGGGAAGACCTGGTTGGTGCTGACGCCGCACATCTCGTCGTCGGGGACGTCGGCGAGCAGGGGGCGGAGCATCAGGTAGGCCATCGCCTCCGGGATCGGCACGGTGTGCAGCACGCCCTGGTCGTGCGCCATGTCGGACAGGGCGGTCCAGCCCTGGAAGGTGCGGAAGGCGGAGCACATCGTGGTGCCGGGGTACTGCGGGCCGGCGGTGCGGTGCGCGGCATCCCACGGGTCGTAGTCCTCGACGGCGCCGTCGAAGAGGTGCCGGAAGGCCTGCTGGTAGGCCTGGGTCATCCAGAGGTCGAGCGTGCCCGGGTCGCAGTGGGCGCCGAGGCCGTCGGAGTCGGCGCCCGGCGGACGGCGGCGGATGCGGTCGGGGTAGAGCGAGTCGCGGTCGGGGTCGAACCAGGTCGTGCCCTCGGACTCGTGCTTCCACTGGCTGTTGAGGAAGGACTGCACGGTCGCCATGCGCTCGCTCTGGCGGGCCTCCATCTGCGCGGGGGACCAGTAGATGGGGTAGATCTCGGGCTTGGAGCCGACGCTGCCGAAGAAGTCGTCGCCCGGGCCGCGGTAGCTGTCGAAGAACCCGTTGCCCTCGACGTAGGCGACGATGCCGGCGTCCCAGGCGAGCGCCTGCTCGCGCGGGAAGTGGCCGCGCACGACGAGGCACCCGCGCCGCCGGAGCGCCGCCAGCCGGTCGGGGGCCACCGTGCCGTCGGCGATGTCGGCGTAGTCGATGACGGGCCAGACCTCCTCGCCACTCTCCTTCGCGGCGCGGATCTCGGCGACACGCTCGGCGATCTGCCGCTCGACGACCGCGAAGACCTCCTCGACGCTACGGCCGGACGCCTCGATGCGCGCCCGGAGGGCCTGCTTGACCTCACGGACGGCTCGGGGGAGGTCGTCAGGCGTCGTCTCCCAGTGCGGCAGGGCGGCGACGGACGGGGTGGCGGGGGCTGCGGTCATGGCGCGCTTCCTTTGGTGAGGACTCCTTACGAAGTAGACGGTAGCGCTCCTCAGATGTTTGGGCAAGAGTCCTAACTAGGATGTGTCCATGTCTTCCGCGAAGCCCAGCCTCGAGCTGCTGAGGTCTCTCACCGACGAGCACGTGCTGCGGGCCCTGATGGGTCGCCCGAGACTGACCCGGGCCGAGGTGGCGGCGCTGACCGGCATCTCCAAGCCGACGATCTCCGAGGCGTTCCGCCGGCTCGAGCAGGCCGGAGCCGTCGTCGACACGGGGGAGCGCAGCCACGGTCGCGGCAGGGCTGGCACCTACTACTCCCTCTCGCCCGCCTGCGGGCTCGCACTCGTCGTCAGCATCACGCCCCAGGGCGTCGTCGCGGAGACGGTCGACGCCCTCGGCCGCGTGGCCGCCGCGGCCGAGGTGCCCCTCGACCGCGGCACCGACGCCGGCGGCGCCGCCCGAGGGGTGGTGGAGGCGGTGGCCGCGGTGGCTCGCGAGGCCGGGACGCTTCGCGTGCGCGCGGCTGCCGTCAGTGCCGCAGACCCCGTCGACCGCGCGTCCGGCAGGCTCGTCCACCTGCCCGACTCGCCCTTTCTCGTCGGCGACCTCGACCCCGCGTCGTTGCTCCGCGGGGTGGTCGACGGGCCGGTTCTCGTCGACAACGACGTCAACTGGGCGGCGAGGGCCGAGCAGGCGGCCGAGGTTGGCAGGGCGGTCAGTCGTACAGGTGCAGCCGGTGCCGCTGGTGCTGCCGGCCCGTCGGACGACTTCGTCTACCTCTACCTCGACGAGGGGCTCGGGTGCGCCGTCGTCACAGATGGCGCGGTGCGGCGCGGCCACGCAGGCCTTGCCGGCGAGATCGCGCACGTCGTCACGACCGGGCCCGACGGCCGGGCCATGCCGCTGACCGAGGTGTTCGCCCGGTTGGGCCTGCGCCGCGAGGGGTCCACCGCGATCGAGGTCGAGGCGGTGCGCGCCGCAGACGGCGTGACTCTGGCCGCGCTCGCCACGGCCGTGTGCGGCGTGCTGTCCGCGGCCGTCGCGCTCGCCGACCCGGAGATGGTCGTCGTGGGCGGGACGTGGGGCCGTCACGCGGCCTTCGTCGCCGAGCTGTCCCGTCAGGCCGCCGGGCTACCGCGACCCGTGCACCTGGTCGCAGCCAACGTCGGCCCGCGGCCGCAGCTCGCGGGCGCGAGGTCCGCCGCCCTCGAGCGGCTGCGCGACGTCATCGTCGACAGCGCTCGCGACCCGGCCGCCCGCTAGCGCCGCGCCGACGGCCGCCGTCAGCTCGCGGTCTCCGTCATGTCGGGCCCGGTCGTCGCGATGAAGTCGCGCAGCAGGTCGGCGAACCGCTCGGGGTCGTCCAGGTGGGGAAAGTGACCGGCGCCCTCGAAGAGCTCGACGCGGCACCCGGGGATCGCCTCCTCGGCCCGTGCGGCGTGCCGGGACGGGATGACCATGTCGTCCGTGCCCCAGATGACGAGCACGGGCAGCCCCGCGAGGTCGGGCAGGTACTCGCGAGCCGTCACCGTCTGGCCGCGGGTGTCCATGACGGCGCGCGTCGTCGTGAGGAAGGCCCGGCGGCTCTCGGCGTCGCTCAGCCGCGCGAAGCCGTCCCAGGCGGCGCGCATGTCGTGGCTGGCCCGCCAGCCTGCGCGCGCCATCGTGCGGCCGATCGTCTCCACCCGACCGCGCACCCAACCGGAGGCGAGGGCCGGCAGCACCCACTCGGCGCCGGGCAGCGTCACGGCCCGCAGGGCGGGGTTGACCTCCCGCCCGAGCCCCCCGCTGCCGACGAGCACGAGCCGTTCGACGCGCTCCGGGAAGAGGTAGCAGAACTCGAGGGAGATGCCGCCGCCCAGCGAGTGGCCCACCAAGGTCACCCGGTCGATGCCGAGGCGGTCGATGAGGTCGCGCAGCGTGGCGGCGTGCGTGGCGAGCGAGTAGTCGCCGTTCGTGTTGGCCGAGGCGCCGTGACCGAAGAGGTCGGGCACCACGACGCGGTGCCGGTCGTCGAGGCGGTCGACGAGGTGCCCCCAGCTCGTGTGCGACCCGAGCAGTCCGTGGACAAAGAGGATCGTCTCACCGGCCCCGCTGTCGACGAACGACAGGGCGTGCCCGTGCAGTGAGATCACCTGCGGTTGTAGCGCGCTCACGACACCCCCTCGCGTCCGCGTAACCCCTGCTTCGAGGTTAGCGCCGCAACCGCGCGCGCATGACCGAATCGACCGGGGCCACGGACTTCGCCGGCCGTTGGGTGCGCGCCGGCTGCTCGCTCGACGACCCGGTGCTCGCGACCGAGCGCCGCGCTCGGCCGCCGTACGCCGGTGGCTCCCCACCAGCCGTCGCGTCAGCGGGCGGTCAGCGGGCGGTCAGCACGAGGAACGGCAGGTCCGTGCACGCCGTCGCGGTCCAGTCCGCCTGCGGCGTGGCCTCGCCGGCCAGCCATGCCCCGACGGGGAGCCCGCGCAGCAGGTCGCCGGTCACCCAGGTCGGATCGGACGAGGTGACGACCCGGCCGGTGGCGTTGACGAGGACGCACGTGCGGTCGACGGTGTCCATGACCTCGAGGAGGCGCTCCTCGAACCACGCCACCAGCACGTCGACGCCGACCACCCCGGCGAACGTGCCGTCGACGAGGAACGGCTGCGTGAAGGTCAGGGTGTACTGGTCGGTGCACAGGTAGTCGACGTAGGGCCCGGTGACGTGACGCTGCCCGGACTCGAACGGCTTTGCGTACCATGGCAGCTCGGTGTAGTCACGGAAGCCGACGGCACGGGGATCGGTCTCGGCCGCGAGCTTCGAGATGGTCGTGGTGCCCCCGCGCGACTCGGTGGTCCACCACTCGAGCCAGTACGCGGCGTCCGCGAGCGTTCCCGGAGCCATGACGGCCCCGGCGCCCGCGACGGGGGTCTGGGGGTCGGCGAGCATCGCGCGGCAGCGGTCCTCGATGTCGAGGTCGGCGCGACGCGGCGACCTTGCCGAGAGCGGGCCGACGAGCAGGTCCGCGAGGTCGTCGAGCTGGCCGAAGACCCAGGTCCCGAAGTCCGAGACCCATCGGGCCACGTCGGTGTCGGTCGTGGTGGTCGTCATGCTCGTCACTCGTTCCTTCGTGATCGGGTGAGGCGGTGCAGGGCCTTCACCGCGTCGAAGAGCTGCCTGACATGATCCTCCGCGCGCTGGCGCGCCGTCCCAGGATCACCGGCGGCCACTGCCTCGACGATGGCGAGGTGTGCCGGGCCGGCTGCGGTCCCGAGCTCGACGTCGGCCAGCCACAGCACGGGGCCGATCTCGCGCTGCAGCGCCATCTCCTCCCGGGTGAGGCGCGCCGACTGGGCCATGGCCGCCAGCTCGAGGTGGAAGGTCCCCTCCAGACGAGGTATCCCGCTGGGCTCGTCGTCAAGGTCGGCCCGGGCCGACGCGAGGCGCCGGAGACGGGCCACGTCCTCGGAGTCGGCGCGCTCCGCGGCGAGGGCGGCGCAGTGCCCGCTGATCGCGCAGTAGTGGTCGGCGAGGTCGCGCAGCTCGCCCAGGCCGACGTGGGCCAGTCGCGCGAGCAGGGCCGCCCGGCCTCCGTCCTGTGGCGCCTTGACGAAGGACCCGCCCCCACGCCCGCGCCGGGTGACGATGAGGTCGTCGTCGCGGAGGGTGCCGAGGGCTTCGCGCACCGTCACGGTGGCGACCCCGAAGCGGTCGGCGAGGTCGCTCTCGGGGGGCAACATGCTCCCGTCGGGCAGCAGCCCGAGCGCGATCGCCTCGCCCAGGCGACGGCGTACGGCCTCGGCGCGGCCCTCCGCCGGCAGCGGGGCGAACACGGCGGCATACGGCCCCAAGGGCATCGACCGGTCCGCCATGGAGCCTCCGCAACAGTTTGGGCACATCGCTTGCGCTTAAACATATGGACCCATACGTTTTCCGTCCAGAGATACACGCGCGTTCGACGACGAACGCCCCGACGACCCGAGGAGGCACCATGGCGGCCGACCAGGCGCCCGGTGTGCCGGCCATCCGGCTGAGCAGGCTGCGCAAGGAGTTCGCCGGCAGCCCTCCGGTCGTCGCCGTCGACGACGTCGACCTGGACGTGCGCGCGGGGGAGTTCTTCTCGATGCTCGGGCCGTCCGGGTCGGGCAAGACGACGGTGCTGCGGATGATCGCCGGGTTCGAGGAGCCCACGGCCGGCGCCATCGAGCTCGCCGGCGCGGACGTCACGACCCGCCAGCCCTACGACCGCGACGTCAACACCGTGTTCCAGGACTACGCCCTCTTCCCGCACATGAGCGTGGCCGAGAACGTCGAGTACGGCCTGCTCGTCAAGAAGGTCGGACGTGCCGAACGGCGCTCGCGGGTCGCCGAGGCCCTCGAGCAGGTGCGCCTCGGCGACCACGGGTCGCGGCGGCCGTCGCAGCTCTCGGGCGGTCAGCGCCAGCGCGTCGCCCTCGCGCGGGCGCTCGTCAACCGGCCCACGGTGCTGCTGCTCGACGAGCCGCTCGGCGCGCTGGACCTCAAGCTGCGCGAGCAGATGCAGGTCGAGCTCAAGGGGATCCAGCGCGACGTCGGCATCACGTTCCTCTTCGTCACCCACGACCAGGAGGAGGCACTCACCCTCTCCGACCGCATCGCCGTCTTCAACGCCGGTCGCATCGAGCAGGTGGGCACCGCGCGTGAGGTCTACGAGAGCCCCGCGTCGGCCTTCGTCGCCGGCTTCGTCGGCACGTCGAACCTGCTGACGGGGGAGACGGCTCGCGCGGTCATGGGCCGCGAGGGTTCGGTCGCGATCCGTCCCGAGAAGCTCGCGGTCGTGCCGGCTGAGGAGGCCCGCGCGGCCGAGGGACAGCTGAGCGCCGCAGGCTCCCTCGAGGAGGTCGTCTACGGGGGACCGGTCACGCGCTACGTCGTGGCCCTCGACGCGGGGGGCCGGCTCACGGCCCTCGAGCAGAACACCGGAGCCCGGGCCGACGGCGCCGCGCTGCGTCGCGGCGACCGGGTCGCTCTCCGGTGGCGGTCCGAGCACGTCATCGACGTGCCCGGAGCACCGACGCCCGAGCTGCAGGGGCAGGGCACCTCACCACAGCAATTCCCAACCACATGAAGGAGATCGGCGTGCGCACGTCAAGGAAGTCCCTCATCGGGACCGTCGCGGCCGTAGCCGTCCTCGCCCTCGCCGGGTGCGGCAGCTCGACGCCCAGCAGCAGCCCCGGGGGGAGCGCGGCGCCCGGGGGCATGCAGGTGCCCGACCTCAAGCCGCTCGACAAGCTCGGCCCCCCCGAGGGCCAGGTCAACGTCCTCGCCTGGCCCGGCTACGTCGAGGACGGCAGCAACGACCCGAAGGCCGACTGGGTCACCGACTTCGAGAAGACGTCAGGGTGCTCCGTCAACATCAAGACCTTCGGCACGTCCGACGAGGCCGTCCAGCTCATGCGCACCGGCCAGTACGACGCCGTGTCGGCCTCCGGTGACGCGACCCTCCGCCTCATCGCTGCCGGCGACGTCGAGCCGGTCAACACCTCGCTCGTGAAGAACTACGCCGACATCTTCGACGCCCTGAAGATGAAGCCCTGGAACTCCGTCAACGGCGTCGCCTACGGCATCCCCCACGGCCGCGGCGCCAACCTGCTGATGTACCGCACCGACATGGTCAAGCCCGCCCCCGACTCGTGGGGCGCCGTCTTCGACCAGGTCGGCGCGCAGAAGGGGAAGGTCACTGCGTACGACTCGCCGATCTACATCGCCGACGCGGCGCTCTACCTCATGACGACCAAGCCCGAGCTCGGCATCAAGGACCCGTACGCGCTCGACGACAAGCAGCTCGCAGCCGCGGTCGACCTGCTCAAGGCGCAGAAGGCCAACATCAGCGAGTACTGGTCCGACTACCTCAAGGAGGTGCAGGCCTTCAAGACCGGCACCTCGACGATCGGCACGACGTGGCAGGTCATCGCCAACGTCGCCCAGGGCGAGAAGGCACCCGTCGAGGCGGTCCTGCCCAAGGAGGGCGCGACGGGCTGGTCCGACACCTGGATGGTCTCGGCCAAGTCGAAGAACAAGACGTGCGCCTACCTGCTCGTCGACCACCTCGTCTCCCCGAAGGTCAACGCGCAGATCGCCGAGTTCTTCGGTGAGGCCCCCGCCAACAAGAAGGCCTGCGCCGAGACCGCGGACCCCAACCACTGCAGGGTCTTCCACGCCGAGGACGAGGCCTTCTTCTCCAAGATCCGCTACTGGAACACGCCCATCAGCGCGTGCCTCGACGGTCGCACCGAGGTCAAGTGCACGGACTACGCCGCGTGGACCAAGGCCTGGACCGAGATCCGCAACAGCTGACGAACCACACCACCGAGGGAGGCGACGATGAGACGACGCAGAGGCCTGGCAGTCCTGCTCGGCCCACCCATGCTCTGGCTCGTCGTCGCCTACCTCGGTGCGCTCGCGGTCATCTTCGCGACGGCCTTCTGGACGACGGACCCGTTCACCAACCTCGTCGTGCGCACGTTCACGGTCGAGAACTTCCGCGAGCTGCTCAGCGGGACCTACCTCGGCATCATCGGGCGCACGCTGCTCATCGCCGTGCTCGTCACCGTGCTGTGCGTCCTCGTCGCGGTGCCGTTCGCCTTCTTCATGGCCCGGGTGGCGCCCCGCCGGTTCCGTGGCCTGCTGCTGGCCGGGGTGCTCGTGCCCCTGTGGGCCAGCTACCTCGTCAAGGCGTACGCGTGGCGCACCATGGTGCAGCCCGGCGGGGTCGTCGACGGCACCTTCGGCGCCACGCCGGGGTACGGCCTCGCGGCCGTGGTGCTCACCCTGACCTACCTCTGGCTGCCCTACATGGTGCTGCCCGTGTATGCCGCCTTCGAGCGGTTGCCGGAGAGCCACCTCGAGGCAAGCGCCGACCTCGGGGGCAGGGCCGGCACCACCTTCCGCAGGATCGTGGTTCCATCGCTGCTGCCGGCCATCGCAGCGGGATCGGTCTTCACCTTCTCGCTCTCGCTCGGCGACTACATCGCCGTGCAGATCGTCGGAGGCAAGCTCCAAGTGCTCGGCACCGCGGTGCTGCAGAACATCACGCTCGACCTGCCCTTCGCGGCCGCGCTCGGCACCGCCTCGGTCGTGATCATGGTCCTCTACCTGCTCGCCGTGCGGCGCACGGGCGCGCTCGACAACCTGTGAGGTCTCCGGTGCGAACCGTGACTGCGACGAGGAGGAGCCGGTGAGGCTCGGACGCGGCCCCAAGCTGGCCCTGACGGCATTCGCGACCGTCGTGCTCGCCTTCGTCTACGTGCCGCTCGTCGTCGTGGCGCTCAACTCGTTCAACAGCGACCGCACCTTCGGGTGGCCGCCGCCCGGCTTCACGACGCAGTGGTGGCGGGCAGCCTTGCAGGCACAGGGGCCTCGCGACGCGCTGCTCACCTCGGTGCAGGCCGGGCTCGGCGCGACCGCGATCGCGCTGGTGCTCGGGACCCTGCTCGCTCTGGCCCTCAGCCGCTACGACTTCTTCGGCAAGCACGCGATCTCGATCCTCGTCGTGCTCCCGATCGCGCTGCCCGGCATCGTGACCGGCATCGCCCTGCAGTCGGTGATCCAGAACGTCCTGAGCCCGGTGTTCGGCATCGGTGCCGGCCTCTTCACGATCATCGTCGGCCACGCGACCTTCTGCATCGTCATCGTCTTCAACAACGTGACGGCCAGACTGCGCCGGCTCGGCGGTTCGCTCGAGCAGGCGTCGGCCGACCTCGGCGCGCGGCCGTTCACGACGTTCCGCCGCGTCACGTTCCCGCTGCTGCGCTCGAGCCTGCTCGCCGGGGCGTTGCTCGCCTTCGCGCTCAGCTTCGACGAGATCGTCGTCACGACGTTCACCGCCGGTCCCGAGAGCCAGACCCTGCCGATCTGGATCTTCAACAACCTCTTCCGGCCCAACCAGGCGCCGGTGGTGAACGTCGTCGCGGTCGTGCTCATCGTCCTGTCGATCGTGCCGGTCTGGCTCGCCCAGCGGCTCGGAGGTGCCGACGCCGCCGAGAGCCGCCTCTGACTCGGCCGATCGCGCAGCGCACGTGAAGGACGACCGCACACGGGTCCGATGTGGGGCCGCCCTCGTGAGGTGTCGCTCAGGTGGGGCGGGCCGTATGCCGTCCGGCTGGTGCTCCCGGCAGGTTCGGGCTCCGGCAGGGTTCGGGTCCAGGGGGCCGGTACGGCCTCAGCAGCCGGCGGGGCCGCAGGCTGCGGCGTCGGTCGCGTCGGTAGCGACCCCACTCGTGACGGGCTGGAGCATGACGACGGGGTGCGACTCCCGCCACGCCTGCTCGAGCGCCTGTGCGAAGAGCTCGGTGGGCTGGGCGCCGGAGATTCCGTACTTCGCGTCGAGCACGAAGAAGGGCACGCCGCGGATGCCGAGCTGCTGTGCAGCGATGATGTCGGCGACGACGTCCTTGCGCCACCGGTGGCCATCGAGGTCACGCACGATCTCGTCGGCGTCAAGGCCGGCCGCGACCCCGATGCGCACGAGCACGTCACGGTCACCGAGGTCCTCGCCGTGCTCGAAGTGGGCCGACAGCAGGGCCTCCTTGACGGCGTCGCCGACCCCTCGGGCCTTGGCGAGGTGAAGCAGCTCGTGGCCCGCGAAGCTGTTGGCGACCACGACGGAGTCGAAGTCGTAGGCGAGACCCTCGTCGGCGGCGATCGCGGTCACCTGGTCGAACATCCGGCGGACCTGGTCGCGGGACATGCCCTTGCGGTCGACGAGGTAGTCGAGCTCGGTGCCGTCGTGGTGCTCGGGCAGCGTGGGGTCGAGCTGGTAGCTGCGCCAGTGCACGACGACCTCGTCGCGGTGGGGGAAGGCGGCCAGCGCCTTCTCGAAGCGGCGCTTGCCGATGTAGCACCACGGGCACGCGATGTCAGACCAGATCTCGACCTTCATGGAACCTTCAACCATCGAGGTGCTTCAGTGCTTCCCGTCGGCCGTTCGTCCCCGAGGTGGTGGCCTGCCGCGTTCCACATTGCGAGACGGTAACGGTTCGGAGTCGGCCGGGATCCAACTTCAGCGTTTCGCTTCTAGAAGTATTCCGCCGCGGTTCAGTGTGCGTTAGCGTCCCCGAGACGAGGCGCAGTCGCCGATGCGCTCGCAACAGTTGTCATGTCCAAGTGACTCCGGTGAGCAGACGAGAAGCGAGGTGTGAGGTCGTGTCGGAGATCCATCGCGACGTCGAGTTCGGTGCCGGCACCGCCCAGGACACCCTGGCGACGGAGGAGGGTGACACCCAAGAGACGAAGATCCTGGGTCGCACCCCGTGGCAGCTGGCGCGGGCCCGACTGCGCCGCGACAAGATCACCACGGGGGTCCTCGCGGTGGTGGCCCTGGCGATCGTCCTCGCGATCCTCGCGCCGATCCTGTCCATCCTCGGCGTGCTCGACCCCGAGACCTTCCACCCCGAGCTGATCGACGGGAACAGCGGCGGGCTCCCCATCGGCGGCGGCGGCGGGCTCTCCTGGCAGCACCCGCTGGGCGTGGAGCCCGGCACAGGTCGCGACGTGCTTTCCCGCATCGCCCTCGGCATGACGTTCTCGATGACCGTCGCGCTGAGCGCCACGGTCATCACCGTGGTGCTCGGGACCGTCATGGGCCTCGTGGCCGGCCTCCTCGGCGGCAAGACCGACTTCTTCATCAGCCGGATCATCGACATGGTGCTGTCGTTCCCGGTCACCCTGATGCTCCTGGCGCTCTCCGGCATGTTCATCGACATCATCACGAAGGCGGGCGTCCCGGCCGGCAACCCCAGCAACGGCGCGTACATCGTGCTCGTGCTGGGCCTGTTCGGGTGGCCCACGATCGCGCGCATCATCCGCGGTCAGGTGCTCTCGCTGCGCGAGCGCGAGTTCATCGAGGCAGCGCGCAGCCTGGGGGCGTCGAACCGGCGCATCTACTTCAAGGAGCTGCTGCCCAACCTCTGGGCCCCGCTGCTCGTGTACGGGACCCTCGTCATGCCCGCGTACATCTCGGCCGAGGCCGCGCTGAGCTTCCTCGGTGTCGGCATCAAGCCGCCGACCCCCACGCTCGGCAACCTGCTGACCTACTCGGTCAACTACGCGGCTGCCGACGTCACGTTCTTCCTGTTCCCCGCCATCGCGATCGCGATCCTCGTGCTCTCGTTCAACCTCATGGGCGACGGGCTGCGGGACGCACTCGACCCGAAGGCGGATCGGTGACCCGCTCGGACTGCGCCTGCAGGGCCGGGCTGACGAAACTCCCTCGGCGATCGTCTGGGGGCTACAGCGCCGTAACCACGGTGCGTTCAACGAAGGAGAGGGAATGACCATCAGCAGAAGGACGACGGCCCTCGCGGTCCTCGCTGTGACCTCGGTCCTCAGCGTCGCCGCGTGCGGAGGTGGTGGAGGCACGACCGGTGGCTCGGGAAACGGGTCCACGGGGTCGGCTGCCGCCGGCTCGAAGGGCGGCACCGTCTTCTGGCTCACGAAGCGGCCCGCCGAGCACCTCGACCCGCAGCGCACCTACATCGGTCGCGATCTTGCGAACGAGAGCCGACTGTTCTACCGCGACCTCGTGTCCTTCCCAGTCGGCAAGCAGGGCGAGGAGGCCACCAAACCGGTGGCGGACCTTGCCACCGACACCGGGCAGGCCAGCGAGGGCGGCAAGGTCTGGAAGTTCACGCTCAAGGACGGCGTGAAGTGGCAGGACGGCAAGGACATCACGTGTGAGGACCTCAAGTACGGGTTCTCGCGCGGGTTCGCGACCGACGTCATCACGGGTGGCCCGAACTACGCGCTCGGCTACCTCGACGTCCCCAACAAGGACGGTCTGCCGGTCTACAACGGCCCCTACAAGAAGGCCGGCCAGGCCGACTTCGACAAGGCCGTGACGTGTGAGGGCAAGTCGATCACGTACCACTTCAACAAGCCGTGGGCCGACTTCCCGCTCGCGATCGCCTCGCTGCGCTCCTTCTCGCCCTACCGGGCCGACCAGGACAAGGGCGACCAGTCCAACTACGCCATCTTCAGCACTGGGCCCTACATGCTCCAGGGCACGTGGCAGAAGGGCAAGGGTGGCACGTTCGTGCGCAACACGAACTACGACCCGAAGACGGACCAGACCGGTCGCAAGGCGCTTCCCGACAAGATCGTCATCACCGAGGGTCTCACCAACGAGATCATCAACCAGCGTCTCATCGCCGACTCGGGTGACGACAAGTTCGCCGTGACCGACCGCGCGATCCCCGGATCGATGTACTCGCAGGTCGACTCGAACCCGACCGTCAAGTCGCGTTCGACGCTGACGAACTCGCCGTTCACCGACTACCTGCTTCCGAACTTCAACTCGGACGTCATGAAGAACCCGAAGGTTCGCCAGGCGCTCGCGGTGTCGACGGACAAGACGGCCTACATCACCGCCCTCGGTGGCGACAAGGCGGCCACGCCGGCGAAGTCGATCGTCAACCCGGAGCTCCCGGGCTACCAGCCCAACCCGGCCTTCACGGCTCCGGACGCCGGTGACGCGGCCGCGGCCAAGAAGCTCCTCGAGGAGGCCGGCGTCCCGCTCCCGGTCAAGATCAAGTACACGTACAGCGGCGGTACTCCGACAACGGACAACGCGGCTGCTGCCCTCAAGCAGGGCTGGGACAAGGCGGGCTTCTCCGTGACGCTCGACCCGCTGACCGACACGTACTACGACGTGATCCAGAACCCGAACACGAAGTCCGACGTGTACTGGGGCGGCTGGGGTGCCGACTGGCCCTCCGCCGCGACGGTGACGGCGCCGCTCTTCGACTCCGTCCTCAACGGGGTCGGCACGAACCCGAAGTCGAACGGTCAGGACTACGGCAACTACGCGAGCGACACGGTCAACAAGCTGTTCGGCCAGGCTCGCAACGCCGCGACCGTCGACGAGGCCAACTCGATCTACCAGCAGGCGGACGTGCAGCTCGGCAAGGACACGGCGTACATCCCGCTGTCCGTGACGAAGTTCTACTACCTGCACGGCTCGGGCATCACCGGCTACGCGCAGAGCGCCGCCACCAACGGCTACCCGGACCTGGGGTCCATCGGAGCCAAGCAGTGACGCTCGTCGAGCGGTAGTACCAACCGAACGACGCGTGGTGGGGGCCCGCCCGGGCCCCCACCACGCGTGCGGAGAGGGTCTCCCCGGCACAACCCGACCCCGTTAGGGTGGATCAACCATGTTTGCTTACGTCGTCCGGCGCATCCTCGTCGGCGCCATCATGCTCGTCGTCATGAGCCTGGTGACGTACCTCCTGTTCTTCGCGGCTCCGTCCGACCCCGCGCGATTCACCTGCGGGAAGAACTGCTCGCCCGAGCTCATCGAGCAGAACCGCAAGGCACTGGGCTACGACAAGCCTGTGCTCGTCCAGTACGGGCAGTTCGTCAAGGGCGTCTTCGTGGGCCGCGAGTTCCCCGACGACCCCGAGCTCAAGAAGACCGCGCCCCAGACCATTGCCGACTGCCCGGCGCCGTGTCTCGGCTACTCGCCGCTCCAGAGCGCGACGGTCTCCTCGCTCATCGCCGAGGCAGCACCGGTCTCCATCTCGCTGGCTCTGGCGGCCTTCATCATGTGGATGGTGCTCGGCATATCCGGCGGCGTCATAGCCGCCTTGAACAAGGGGCGCCTCGTCGACCGGGCGCTCGTCGGCAGCGCCCTGATCGTCTACTCCTTCCCGACGTTCTTCATCGGGCTGTCGCTCTACATCTTCGTGGCGATCAAGTGGCAGCTGACACCGATACCGGTCTACACGCCGATCAGCGAGGGCGGCGTCGGAGCGTGGTTGTACGGCCTCTTCCTGCCCTCGTTGACCCTCGCGCTCATCTACATCGCCGGCTACATCCGCCTCACCCGGGCGTTCGTGCTGGAGTCGATGGGTGAGGACTACATCCGAACGGCACGCGCCAAGGGTCTCTCGCAGCGGCGGATCCTCGGCAAGCACACGATGAGAGCGGCCCTCACGCCGATCGCCACCGTGGCGGGTCTCGACCTCGGTGGCTTGCTCGCGGGCGCCATCATCACCGAGACCGTGTTCAACTACAACGGATTGGGCAAGCTGGCGGTCCAGGCGGCAACCACCTACGACCTGCCGACCACGGTGGGCATCGTCATCGTCGCGGCGTCCTTCATCATCACCGCCAACATCGTGGTCGACGTGCTGTATGCGGTCATCGACCCGCGCGTCAAGTACTCGTGATCGACCAGTTCGAGAGATTGGACACCATATGAGCACGTGGGCCTCCGCGGACCCCGACAGCTCCGGCGCGCTCCTCGCGGTGCGCGACCTCAAGGTCACGTTTCCCACCGAGGACGGCCTCGTCAAGGCGGTCGACGGGCTGACCTTCGACCTCCGTGCGGGTGAGACGCTCGGCATCGTCGGCGAGTCCGGGTCGGGCAAGTCCGTGACCAGCCAGGCGATCATGGGTCTGCACCGCGGGTCCCGTGCGAAGGTGGAGGGCCAGATCGTCTTCGATGGTCGCGACCTGCTCAAGATCGTCGACGAAGACCTGCGCCGCATGCGCGGCCACGACATCGCGATGATCTTCCAGGACCCCCTCTCGGCGCTGCACCCCTACTACACGGTCGGCAACCAGATCGTCGAGGCGTACCGCGTCCACAACGACGTGTCGAAGGCAGCTGCTCGCGCGCACGTGGTCGAGATGCTCGACCGGGTAGGCATCCCGAACCCGCAGAAGCGTGTCGACCAGTACCCGCACGAGTTCTCGGGCGGCATGCGCCAGCGCGCCATGATCGCCATGGCGCTGGTCAACAGCCCGCGTCTGATCATCGCCGACGAGCCGACCACGGCGCTCGACGTCACCGTGCAGGCGCAGATCCTCAACCTGCTCGTCGACCTCCAGAAGGAGTTCGGCTCCTCCATCATCATCATCACGCACGACCTCGGCGTCGTCGCCGAGCTCGCGGACAAGATCATGGTGATGTACGGCGGCAAGGCGGTCGAGGGCAGCAGCGCGGACAGGATCTTCTACGAGGCCGAGCACCCGTACACGTGGGGCCTGCTCCAGTCGATGCCGCGCATCGACTCCGTGAAGCAGGAGCGGCTGCGGCCCATCGCCGGAAACCCGCCATCGCTCATCAACCCGCCGTCCGGCTGCGCGTTCCACCCCCGGTGCACCTTCCGCGACGACGAGCGTCTCGGCTGCTCGACCGTCGTGCCGACGTTCGACGTCTCTGCCGAGCACCCGGCGCGGTGCCTCATCCCCGAGGCCGAGCGGCGCTCCATCTTCCAAAACCAGATCGAGACCAGGACGGCATGATGACCGACCTCCCCACGTCGGGCCCGACGCCGGACGGGCCCGAGGCCGCGGCCACCGCGACCGAGGCCCCGGCCTCGACCGAGAGCGCGATGCCCGACGCCTCCCGTGACCGCGCGAGCGGCGCTTCCGGCGCCCACCGGTTCTCGCGCCAGCGCCGCAAGGCCGCCGCCGACGACGTGGCGCTGGGTGAGGTGATCCTTGAGGTCACCGATCTCAAGAAGCACTTCCCGATGCACGCCCCCGGCATCATCCGCCGTGCCGGCGACCCGGTGAAGGCCGTCGACGGTATCTCGTTCTCGGTGCGCAAGGGTGAGACCCTCGGCCTCGTCGGCGAGTCCGGCTGCGGCAAGTCGACGGCGGGTCGCACGGTGCTCCAGTTGCTGGCACCCACGAGCGGGACGATCCGCTACCAGGGCAAGGACGTCACCAACGCCGACGGCAAGGAGCTGCGCAGACTCCGCAAGGAGCTGCAGATGGTCTTCCAGGACCCCTACGGCTCGCTCAACCCCCGCCAGACCGTCGGCACGATCATCGCCGCTCCGTTCCACATCCAGGGCATCAAGCCCGAGGGCGGCATCAAGGCCGAGGTGCAGCGGCTCATGGAGCGCGTGGGGCTCAACCCGGAGCACTACAACCGCTTCCCGCACGAGTTCTCGGGCGGTCAGCGCCAGCGCATCGGCATCGCCCGCGCGGTCGCCCTGCGTCCGAAGGTCATCGTCTGCGACGAGCCGGTGTCTGCCCTGGACGTTTCGATCCAGGCCCAGGTGGTCAACCTGCTCGAGGACCTGCAGGACGAGTTCGAGCTGACCTACGTGTTCGTCGCCCACGACCTCGCGGTGATCCGGCACATCAGCGACCGTGTCGCGGTCATGTACCTCGGCAAGATCATGGAGCTGGCGACGCGCGACGAGCTGTACGAGAACCCGCTGCACCCGTACACCCAGGCGCTTCTGTCGGCCGTCCCGATCCCGGACCCCCGCCGCGAGCACAAGCGCGAGCGCATCCTGCTCAAGGGTGACCTGCCCTCGCCGATCAACCCGCCGAGCGGTTGCGTCTTCCACACCCGGTGCCCGCGTTACAGGGAAGAGCTGAGCGAGTCGGAGCGCACCCGCTGCACCACCGAGGTGCCGGCCATCCAGGGCGACAGCGACCACACGGTCGCCTGCCACTTCGCGGGCCCGCCGAAGATCGAGGTCCTCTGACCGAGGTCGGTGGACCGAGACGGCAGAGAGGACCGAGACGACCGAGAGGCGCTGCCGGCACATGAGGGTGCCGGCAGCGCCTCTGCGTCAGGCGTCGGTCTCGTCCTCGAACGTGCCCAGGACGCGTTCGAGGAGGTCCTCCATCGTGACGAGGCCGACCGGCCCCGAAGGCCCGTCGACGATGACGAGCTGGGCGTGCGCGGCCCGCATCAGCGACACGGTGTCGAGCAGCGACAGCCCCTGGTCGACGTGCAGGACGGGCACCGTCACGGTGGTGACGGGGGCGTGCGCCGACGCGCGCACGATGTCGCGCACGTGGGCGAGGCCGACCGGCGTGCCACCCTCGCGCACGACGAGCCGCGATCGGCCCGTGTCGCGCGAGACGGCCTCCGCCTCGGCGCAGCTGGCGGTCGTCGGCACACCGACCGCCTGGCTCATGGGAACGAGGACTTCGGTGAGCGGGGTCGTGTCGAGGTCGAGCGCGCCGGCGAGCACGCGGTGCTCGGGCTCGGCGAGCATGCCGTGCTCCTTCGAGCTGGCGATGAGCAGCTGCAGCTCCTTGGGCCCGTGCACCTGGCCGAGCTCGTCCTGGGGGGTGACCCCCACGAGGCGCAGGCACCCGTTGGCCATGGCGTTGAGCAGGCTGAGGGCCGGCCGCGCGACCCACGCGAAGCCGCGGAAGGGCAGTGCCAGCATCACTGCCGAGCGCTCGGGGTGGGCGATGGCCCACGACTTGGGAGCCATCTCGCCGACGACCATGTGCAGGAAGACGACGATGCCCACCGCAAGCACGACCGAGACCACGTAGGCCGCCGCCTCGGGGACGCGTGCGAACGTGAACACCGGGGTAAGCAGCTCGGCGACGGCGGGCTTGGCGAGCGAGCCGAGGCCGAGCGTGCAGAGCGTGATGCCGAGCTGGGCCCCGGCGAGCATGAGCGACAGCTCGCGGTTGGCGCGCACGGCGGCCCGAGCGGCGACGCTGCCGCGTTCGGCGAGGTCCTCGAGCCGGTGGCGCTTGCTCGCGACGATGGCGAACTCGGCCGCGACGAAGAAGGCGTTGAGCACCAGCAGGAGCAGCGAGACGAGGAGGGCGGTGATCATCGGCCGGCCTCCGACCGCTCGTCGGCCGGCGCGTTCGGCTCGGTGTCCTCCGCGGCGAGGTCGGCGTCGAGGGCCTCGAGGTCGGACATGAGGTCGAGCACCTCGACCCGCACCGACGAGGGCACGTGCCGCTCGACCGCCGCGACCGTGAGGCGCACGGAGACCGGCAGGCGCCGCGGCTCCTCGTCGTCGCGCTCGTCGTCGCGCGCATCGCCACGTCTGTCGTCGCGGTCGCCGTCGCGGTCGCCCGCGCCGTCGAAGCGCGCCTCGGCGTCTCCGAGATCGCCTGCGGCAGAGCGTGGTTCGTGGTCGACGGCTTCGACGAGGTCATGGCGGTGATCCGCGACGACGTCGCGCTTCGCCTCGACGACGACCTCGTCGCCGACGACGGCCGTGCGTCCGAGGTGCTCGAGGATCAGGCCGCTGAGCGTGGAGTACTCGTCGCTGCTCGTCAGCGCCAGCTCGCTGGCGGTCTCGAGCTCGTCGAGGCGCAGGTGCCCGGGCACCACCCACGTGTCGGGACCGGTCTCGACGACGCCCGGCTGCGGAGCGTCGTCCTCGTCGAGGATGTCGCCGACGACCTCCTCGGCGATGTCCTCGAAGGTGACGATGCCGGCGAAGCCGCCGTGCTCGTCGACGACGACGGCCAGCTGCCGGTGGTCGGCGCGGATCTGCTCCAGAACGCGGGGGAGCGGGGCGCTCGTCGGCACGACGGTCGGGTCGGAGACGACGGAGCCGACAGCGGTCGTGGCGCGTCGCGACGGCTCGACCGAGAGCACCTCGGCGATGCCGGCCACGCCGACGATGTCGTCACCGTCGCGCCCGGTGACCGGGAAGCGGGACCAGCCGGTGTCGAGCAGCTCGACGAGGTGCGCCACCGTCGCGTCCGCGCGTACGGTCGTGACGCGTACGCGAGGGGTCATGACGTCGCCGGCATCGAGCTCACGGAAGCGCAGCCCGCCCTCGAGCACCTCCGAGAGGTCGTCGTCGAGCAGACCGCCGGCGTGCGACTCGTCGATGATCCGCGTGAGGTCCTCGGCGGTGGCGCCGTGCTCTAGCTCCTCGACCGGCTCGATGCCCACCTTGCGCAGCAGGCTCGTCGACGCGCGGTCGAAGAGGCGGACGACGGGGCCCGACACCTTGAGGTAGACGAGCGTCGAACGGCTGAGGGCCCGGGCGAGGGGCACGGTGCGCGCGATGGCGAGGTTCTTGGGCGCGAGCTCGCCGAAGACCATCTGCACGACGGTCGAGAAGACGAGGACGGCGGTGACCGAGAGGCTCAGCCGGGCGGCATACGACATGTCGGGGTCGAGCAGCTCGGCGAGCCCCTCGCCGACGAGCGGCTCGGACACGTAGCCGACGAGCAGGGCCGTCACGGTGATGCCGAACTGCGCGGCCGACAGGGTGAACGACAGCTGTGACGTGACGCGCATCGCGCGCTCGGCCGCCGCGTCACCCTCGTCGGCGAGCTGCTTGAGGGCGTTGCGGTCGACGGCGACGTAGGCGAACTCCTGCGCCACGAAGTAGCCGGTCGCCGCGGTGAGGGCGAGGATCAGCAGGATGCCCAGGCCGATGCCGAGGGCGGTGCTCATGCGATCACCACCCGGACGAGCAGGTGGTGGGGCGGGGACGGCCGGACGGGGTCCGGCCAGGGACTATGGCCCTCCTGTGACTCGGCGCGCGAGCCGGAGCGTGAGTGCGATCGCATGAGGCAATCCTAAGTTACGACGCGGTCGCGCCCCGGCGCGCGGCCTCCTGGCTGATCTGGTGGGCCAGCTCGATGTCGAGCTGCGTCAGGCCGCCCTCCGAGTGCGTCGAGAGCGCGAAGCTGACGGTGCGCCATCGGATGTCGATGTCGGGGTGGTGGTCCATCGCCTCGGCGGCAGCGCCCACCTCCTGCACCAGGGCGATGCCCGTGAGGAACGCCGGAGCCTCGTAGGAGGCCCGGATCGTGTCGCCGTCACGCGTCCAGCCGGGCAGGTCGCCGAGCTGTCGCTCGATCTCCTCGTCGGTGAGCAGTCGTGTCATGCCCCCAGTAAACCCCTGACGTATGCCGTGTGCCGGGCCGAGCTCACCGGCGCGAGCCGTGCCGCGCCGATCACCACTGCGCGAGGACGCGGTACGCGGGCAGCAGGAAGTGGTCGAGGTCCCGGCGGGCGAGCCAGAGCACGTTGTCGACTGCCACGGCCTGCGTCAGGGCCTGCGCGAGGGCGCGGTCGAGCCCGCCGGCCTCGGCGAGCCGGTCGAGGCGACGGCGCAGGTGCGCGCTGGGGTCGCCGGTCGCCACCGCGTCCGCGAAACGGTTGCGGAGGGCCGCGACGACCTCGACCTCACGCGTCCCGGCGCGGGGAAGCGGGTCGATGACGACCCAGGGTCGCCCGCTCCCGCGCGGTCCGGCCAGCACGTTGTCGTAGTGCAGGTCGAAGTGCAGCAGCTCGTGGCTCTCGGTCGGCAAGCGCCTCAGGTCGGCTCCGGCCGCCGCCAGGGTGTCCAGGGCCTGCTCGACCTGCCCGGCGCCCACCTCCGGGGCGTCGAAGCGGTGCTCGACGATCGCTGCGGCGATCCGGTCGAGCTCGTCGGCCAGCAGTGGGGTGCCCTCCGGTGCGGCGACGTGTGCCAGGTCAGCGAGGCACCGGGCCAATACGGCGTCGGCCTCGTCGATGCCCGGCAGCCCGCTGAGCGGCGTGGGACCGAGCCGTTCGAGAAGGAGCGCGCCCCGGTGCTCGTCGACGAGCCGCACGACCCGTGCCCGGGCCCGCGCGTGCGCGGCGGCCCAGGCGCGCAGGGCAGGGCCCTCGGAGGTCGCCGGGTGGTGGGCGTCCGTGACCTTGACCACCCAGCGCTCACCCGCCGGTCCGACGACGGGCCACACGCGGCCCATCCACCCGCGCACCGCGGCGCCGTCCGGCCGGGCGGACCATCGCGCGAGCAGCTCCTCCGGTGGCCCCGCGGGAGGGTCCTCGACAGCGGGCCGCATGCGCACCAGTAAACCCTTCTCACGTGACGGCAGACGCGTGCGGCGTGCTGCGGCTGCTCCGTGTGGCACCATCGACGTCGCAATGAGCAGCATGAGCACCACCGCCCGCCAGCCCGTGCGCCTCGTCGTCGGGGCCGCCATCGTCGACGACCTCGTGCGGCCCACCCGGCTGCTCTCCGCCCGACGCACCGAGCCGGCAGCGCTCGCCGGGGGCTGGGAGCTGCCCGGTGGCAAGGTCGACGACGGCGAGTCGCCCCTCGCGGCCCTGCACCGTGAGGTGCTCGAGGAGCTCGGCGTACGCGTCCGGCTCGGAGCCCACCTGCCGGGACCCCTCCCGGGCAGCACCTGGCCGCTGGGCGACCGCTACGAGATGCTGGTGTGGCTCGCCGAGGTCGTCGAGGGCACCCCCGCGCCCATCGAGGACCACGACGAGCTGCGGTGGCTGGGGCTCGACGACCTGCGCGCCGTGGCGTGGCTGCCCGCCGACCTGCCCATCGTCGAGCAGCTCGAGGCCGTGCTCGCCCGCACCAGCAGCACCTGACGCCCCTCGCGCATCACCGTGACCGCCCCCGCCGTGGTCAGGACCACCCCCGAAACCCTGAGAGACTGTTCCCCATGCCCATGAAGACCCGCGCGGACATCCGCAACGTCGCCATCGTCGCCCACGTCGACCACGGCAAGACCACCCTCGTCGACAAGATGCTCTGGCAGGCCGGCGCGTTCGGCGAGCACCAGCACGTCGACGAGCGCGCGATGGACTCCGGTGACCTCGAGCGTGAGAAGGGCATCACGATCCTCGCGAAGAACACCGCGATCCACTACACGGGCAAGGCGGCCTCCGACCGCGGTCTCGCCGACGGCGTCACCATCAACATCATCGACACCCCCGGCCACGCCGACTTCGGTGGCGAGGTCGAGCGCGGCCTGTCGATGGTCGACGGCGTCGTGCTCCTCGTCGACGCCTCCGAGGGCCCGCTCCCGCAGACCCGCTTCGTGCTGCGCAAGGCGCTCGCCGCGAAGATGCCGGTCATCCTCTGCATCAACAAGGTCGACCGCCCCGACTCGCGCATCGCCGAGGTCGTCGACGAGGCCTACGAGCTCTTCCTCGACCTCGACGCCACCGAGGAGCAGATCGACTTCCCGATCGTCTACGCCTCCGCGAAGGCCGGCCGCGCGTCGACCGAGCGTCCCGAGAACGGCGGCCTGCCGGACGGCGAGGACCTCGAGGCCCTCTTCGAGACGATCCTCGAGACCATCCCGGCGCCGACCTACGACGACGAGGCCCCGCTGCAGGCGCACGTCACCAACCTCGACGCGTCGAACTTCCTGGGCCGCCTCGCCCTCCTGCGCGTGCACAACGGCACCATCCGCAAGGGCCAGCAGGTCACGTGGTGCCGCCACGACGGCTCGCAGCAGCGCGTGAAGATCACCGAGCTGCTCATGACCGAGGCCCTCGAGCGCAAGCCCGCCGAGGAGGCCGGTCCGGGCGACATCATCGCCGTCGCCGGCATCCCGGAGATCACCATCGGCGAGACCCTGGCCGACGCTGAGAACCCGATCCCGCTGCCGCTCATCACGGTGGACGAGCCGGCCATCTCGATGACCATCGGCACGAACACCAGCCCGATGGTCGGCAAGGTGCGCGGCTCGAAGGTCACGGCACGAATGGTCAAGGACCGCCTCGACAAGGAGCTCATCGGCAACGTGTCGCTGCGCATCCTGCCGACCGAGCGCCCCGACGCCTGGGAGGTCCAGGGCCGAGGCGAGCTCGCGCTCGCCATCCTCGTCGAGCAGATGCGCCGCGAGGGCTACGAGCTGACCGTCGGCAAGCCGCAGGTCGTCACGCGCGAGGTCGACGGCAAGGTCCACGAGCCCGTCGAGCGCCTCACCATCGACACCCCCGAGGAGTTCCTCGGCGCGATCACCCAGATCATGGCCGCCCGCAAGGGCCGCATGGAGCAGATGACCAACCACGGCACCGGCTGGATCCGCATGGAGTTCCTCGTGCCCAGCCGTGGCCTCATCGGCTTCCGCACCGAGTTCCTCACCGAGACGCGCGGCACCGGCATCGCGCACCACGTGTTCGAGGACTACGAGCCGTGGTTCGGCACCATCACGACCCGCACGAGCGGCTCGCTGGTCTCCGACCGCACCGGTGTCGTCACCTCGTACGCCATGGTCAACCTCCAGGAGCGCGGCGTCCTCTTCGTCGAGCCCACGACCGAGGTCTACGAGGGCATGATCGTCGGCGAGAACTCCCGCGCCGACGACATGGACGTCAACATCACGAAGGAGAAGAAGCTCACCAACGTGCGCGCCTCCTCCTCCGACAACTTCGAGAAGATCGTCCCGCCGCGC
This sequence comes from Terrabacter sp. 28, assembly GCA_000955875.1. GTDB lineage: Bacteria > Actinomycetota > Actinomycetes > Actinomycetales > Dermatophilaceae > Terrabacter. Next base: position 56,688 of record JYOE01000021.1, on the reverse strand, counting down.
AAGCTCAGCCTCGAGCAGAGCCTCGAGTTCTGCCGCGAGGACGAGTGCGTCGAGGTGACGCCCGAGACCGTCCGCATCCGCAAGGTCGTCCTCGACGCCGGCGAGCGTGCTCGCACCGCCTCCCGCGCGCGGTCGGCGGCGAAGGCCGAGGGCTGACCGACCGGTGCGCGCCGTGGGACGCGGGCTGAGGAGGTCACTGGCCGTCGGGCTCGGCGCTGCCCTCCTGGCAGCCGGTGCCACGGCGTGCTCGGGCACGGGCGACACGTCGGCGCAGAGCGTCGTCCCGCCCGGCCCGGCGGCCGCGTCCGGTTCGTCGGCGTCGACGGGCGGGCAGCCCGGCGGCACCCTGCAGGTCCTCGTCGCCGGCACGATCGCGACGTGGGACCCGCAGCTGATGTACGTCGGCCCCGAGGCGTTCTTCGCCCAGCGCACCTTCGTCAGGGGCCTCACGGCATACGGCACCGGGACGCAGCAGCGCGAGGTGCAGGGGGACCTCGCGACCGACGCGGGCACGCCGTCCGACGGCGCGCGCTCGTGGAGCTTCACCCTCCGTGAGGGCCTGCAGTGGCAGGACGGCTCGCCGATCACCTGCGACGACGTGCGCCACGGCGTGGCCCGCACCTTCGACCGGCGCACCCACGTCGGCGGCACCAACTACGCCAGCTACCTGCTCGACATGCCCACGCGGGTCACCGCCGAGGGCCTCGAGAAGCCCGTGTACGCCGGCCCGTCGGACACCGCCCACCAGGCCGACTTCGACCGCGCCGTCTCGTGCAAGGGGCGCACCGTCACCTTCAGGCTGCGCGACGCCGAGCCGGACTTCCCGCACATCGTCGCGCTGCCCGAGTTCGCCCCGCGCAAGGCGTCGGCCGACACGAAGACCGACAAGGCGTCGTATGCCGTCATGTCGAGCGGGCCGTACCGCCTCGAGGCGCCGTGGGTCGTCGGCAAGGGCGGCACGTTCGTGCGCAACGAGCACTGGGACCCCCGCACCGACCCGATCCGGCAGGCCTACCCCGACGAGATCCAGGTGTCCTCGGGGCTCGGCGAGTCGGCTGTCATCCAGCGGCTGCTCAACCAGCAGGCCGACGACGCGTACGCCGTCTCGTGGGTGCAGGCGAGCCCGACGCTGCGCAACCAGGCCGGCACCGACCTCCAGGCCCGGCTCACCTTCCCCTACACGGGCAACGTCGACTACCTCGCTCTCAACATGCGCAGCAAGGCGTTGGCAGACCCGGCCGTGCGCAAGGCGCTCGCGGCCTCGACCAACCGCGCCACCTACGTCACGGCGACGGGCGGCGAGGGTGCCGGCACGCCGACCTGGTCGGTCCTGTCGCCGGCGGTCTACCCCGAGTCGGTGAAGCCGCCGGCCGGCACCGGGGTCGAGGGCGACCCCGAGGCGGCCCGCCGGATGCTCCAGCAGGCCGGCGTCAAGCTGCCCGTGAAGCTGCGCCTCGTCTACGCGCGCTCGGTGCTGGCCGACAAGGCGTATGCCGCGCTGGTCGCCGGGTGGGAGCGTGCGGGCTTCGAGGTCGAGCTCAAGGGCGTGGCACCCGAGGAGTACTACGAGGAGATCGAGAAGCCCACCTCGGTGGGCTCCTACGACCTCTTCCGTGGCGTGTGGACCCCCGACTGGCCGTCCGCGGGCGGAGTGCTTCCGGCCCTGTTCGACTCGCGCATCAACATCGACTCCTCCGGCCCCGGCCAGGACGTCGGCTACTTCTCGAGCGATCCCGTGAACGCGCTCATCGACAAGGCCGACGTGACGGCCGACCCCAAGGCCCGGGCCAAGGTGTGGGAGCAGGCCGACAGCACGATCCGCAGCCAGGTCGGCTACATCGCGCTGTCCGCGACCAAGGCCCTCTACCTGCACGGGGCGGGCGTCCGGTCCTACGAGGACCACGCCGTCGGCGGCATCGTCGACCTCGCCACCGTGTCGGTGCGCTGACCGGCGGACCGCGCCGAACCGACCGACCGAGAGGACACCCGTGCCGCGCCTGCTCTTCGTCCACGCCCACCCCGACGACGAGACCCTGACGTGCGGCGTCACCATGGCCCACCACGTCGCGCGCGGCGACGACGTGCACGTGCTGACGTGCACCCTCGGCGAGGAGGGCGAGGTCATCCCGCCGGCCCTCGCGCACCTCGAGGGGGACCCGTCCGACGCCCTCGGGCCCTACCGGCACGGCGAGCTGGCGCTGGCCTTGTCGCGCATCGGCGCGTCGATGCACGTCCTGGGCGCCGAAGCGTGCGACCCGTGGGACGGGCGGCTCTCGCGCTACCGCGACTCCGGCATGGCCGGGTCGCCGGCGGCCGCCCGCCCGGACGCCTTCGCGGCCGCCGACCTCGACGAGGCCGGCGCGCTCGTGGCCGACGTGCTGCGACGGCTGCGTCCCGACGTCGTCGTCACGTACGACGAGCACGGCGGCTACGGCCACCCGGACCACGTCCAGACCCACCGCGTCACCCGACGCGCCCTGCAGCTGCTCGACGCGTCCGAGCTTCCGGCCCGCACCTACGAGATCGTCACGCCCCTCGGGTGGGCACGTGAGGACCGCGCGTGGCTGGCGTCGGCCGACCCGGCGCTGCTGGACACCTCCGCATGGTGGCACGAGCCCGGTCTCGGGGGAGTGGCAGGCGACGGAGGGCCGGCTGCGCCGGCGCTCGTCGTGCCCGCGGCGGACGACCCGTTCCCGCCCTCGGTCGTCGACGACGACACCGTGACCCACGTCGTGCGGGACGACGCGGCCCGCGCCGTGAAGAACCACGCCCTGCGGGCGCACGCCACCCAGGTGCTCGTGGCGAGCGAGGACGTGCACGCCCTCTCGAACTTCATCGCGGTGCGCACGACGGGCCGCGAGGGCTTCCGTCAGGTCGACCCGCTCACCTGGCAGCCCACCGGCCGGCGAGGCACCGACCTCCTCGCCCAGCCCGATCGAGAGAACGCGTCGTAACGCGGGCACGTGACGCGGCGTTCTCTCGATCGGGCCTGGAGGACGAGACTCCGATCGAGAGAACGCGCCGTCACCGACCCTCGCAACCGCTCGCAATCGAGAGAACGCGTGGTCACCACCGATCGGCGGCAACGATCGCGTCACGGGGGAAACTCGGGGACGCGCCTCGCCGAAATGTCGGACCCGGGGCGTTACCTTCGTGGCACCCGATCCACCGACCGGAGAGCCGATGTCCGACGACCCGTACGTGCCGAGCCGTGACGATCGCAGCGAGCGACGGTCCACGGCGCTACGTCTCGTCGTCGCCCTCGTCGTGCTGGGCGGCGGCTACGCCGGGCTGTGCACGTGGTCGTCGCAGCACGTGCCGTCGGCGGTGTCGGTGGGCGGCATCCAGGTCGGGGGCATGACGCCCGAGACCGCCCGGGCGGCCATCGACAAGGGATCGCGCTCCCTGCTCGCGACACCGATCGCGCTGACCGTGCCCGGCCGCGCCGAGCCCGTCCAGGTGGTGCCGCGCGACGCCGGGCTGAGCGTCGACGCGGACCGGTCCCTCGACGGGCTCACCGGTTTCACGCTCGACCCGCGGCGCGTCTGGGACAAGCTGACCGGGTCGGTGGAGGCGCCCCTGCTCACGAGCGCCGACGACGACCGCCTCACCGCCTACCTCGAGAAGCTGGCGCCCGGTGTGGCCGTGGCACCGGTCGAGGGGCGCGTGACCTTCCCCGGCGGCTCGGTCGCGGTGGACCTGCCGGTGCCCGGGCGCACCCTGGACATCGCGGCCACCAAGCTCGCCCTGCGCAAGGCGTTCCCCGAGTCGACGGAGGCGACCGCGGCGGTCCGTGAGACCGACCCCCAGGTCAGCGCCGAGACCGTCCAGCAGGCCGCCGACCAGTTCGGCAGCACCGCGATGTCACGGCCGCTGACCCTCGTCAGCGGATCCACCCGGGCCATGCTCGCACCGGCGGAGTACGCCTCGATGGTGTCCGTGGTGCCCGACGGCGCCGGCGGGCTCGAGCCGGCCTTCGACGAGCCCGCCCTGACGAAGCTGGTGTCAACGAAGGTGCGGGCCACGACCAAGGCCGCGAGCAGCGCGCGCTGGGTCTTCGAGGCGGCCAACGGCAAGCCGCGCCTGGTCCCGTCGGTGGACGGCCTGGCGCTCGATGCGGACGCCGTCGGCAAGCGGGTCGTCGCCGCCATCTCCGGCACCAGCCGCACCGTCGACGTCAGCCCGTCCGTCGCGCGGCCGCCGTTCACGACGGAGGACGCCCAGAAGGCCGGTGTCACGACGCTGGTCGTCGACTTCAAGAGCCCGTTCCCGACCAACGACACGACCCGCACGAACAACCTCGTCGTGGCGACGAAGCGCATCAACGGCACGTACGTGCCGCCGGGCGGCACCTTCAGCCTCAACGGGATCCTCGGCGAGCGGACCACCGACAAGGGGTACGCCGACGGCACCGTCATCATCAACGGCCGGTTGACGCGTGGCACGGGCGGTGGCATCAGCCAGGTCTCGACGGTGATCTACAACATGGCCTACTTCGCCGGGGCCGACATCCAGGAGTTCACCGCGCACGCCTTCTTCATCCCGCGCTACCCCGAGGGGCGCGAGGCGACGGTGTACTGGCCGACCGTCGACAACAAGTGGAAGAACGACACGCCGTTCGGGATGCTCCTGCAGACCTGGGTCGAGGGTGGCTACGTCCACGGACGTGTCTGGAGCACGAAGACGTGGGACATCAAGTCGGTCAAGGGGCCGCGGCGAAACGTCGTGCCGCCCAAGACGATCCGCAGGGACAGCCTCAAGTGCTACCCCCAGCAGCCGAACCCCGGCTTCGACGTGACGGTCACGCGGCAGTGGTTCCGCCACGGCACGACGGCGCTCGTGAAGAGCGAGTCGGTCCGCACGCACTACATCCCGGAGGACGAGGTCGCCTGCACCAACCCGGCCGCCACGCCTCCGTGACGGGCCGTGACCGGCCCTGCTGACGTCAGGCCGACGGCTTGGCCACGTAGGTGTACTCGTGGTGCACGGTGAAGCCGAGGTCCCGCCAGAACGCGACGCCCGCTGCGTTGTCCTCCGAGACCTGGAGGTACATGGCCGGCATGTTGTTCTCGCGCGCCACCATGGCGGCCGCCGACACGATCGTGGTGGCGAGGCCCGTACGCCGGTGGTCGGGGTGCACCCACAGGCCGAAGATCCCCGCCCAACCCGGGTGGATCGCGAGGCGCGCCAGGCCGATGATCGTGTTCGTGTCCGGGTCGCGGACCGAGAGGAAGAGCTGGCCGTCGCTGCCGGTGAGCACGGCCTCGGTCGCGCCGGGCACGATCGAGCGCTGCTCGCCGTACGCAGTCAGCCAGTCGAGCTGCAGCTGCGCGTCTGCCGTGACCGGGGCGGACTGCTCGGTCAGCGGGGGGACCGCGGCGGAGAGCCCGGTCATGACGAGCACGCGCTGCCAGTTGTCGTGGCCGCCGCCGACCACGTAGCCGCGCTCGAGCAGCGCTGCGACGGTGGGCTGCTCGGTGGCGTCGAAGCCGGTCTCGCCGTGCACCTGGAAGATCGCGGGTCGCTCACGGTCGGCGTACCACTTCTCGGCGAAGTCGATGGCCCGCTCGACCGGCAGGCTGGGGTCGCCGACGACGAGCACCGAGTTGGCCCGCCCGGTGAAGCCGCCCGAGGCGCGCAGCACCCAGTCGCCGACGCCGCCGCGGTCGACCGCCTGCCAGCCCTTGGCCATGAGCTTCTCGAGGTCGTCCGCCGACACGCGCTCGTGCGGCCTGCCGGCGCGGCTCGCGGGCGGCGGCACGTCCTTGGCGGCGAGCACGTCGGCGCGGATGAGCTTCACGCGCTCGGTCTTCGTGTCGACGACGAGGAAGTCGGTGTTGCGGGCGACGAGCTCGCCGACGAAGTCGGTCGCGGCTGCACCCTCACCCTCCTCGAGGCGGTAGCGCACGACGACGCGGTTGCCGATGGTCAGGCCGGCGGTGAGGCGGTGTCCGGGGGTGTCGGTGCCGGCGGCAACGCTCGTCCCCGAGTCCGTCCCAGAGTCCGTCCCCGAGTCCGTCGGAGAGTCCGTCCGCGGGCCCGTGTCGGAGTTGGTCTCATCGGTGGGGCCGTGCGTGGGCTCGCCGTTCATGTCCGGCATACTAGGCGGTGCAGCAACTGCTCCCGAACGCTCCACAGGAGGTCCCGCTCCCCATGACCTACGTCATCGCCCAGCCTTGCGTCGACCTGAAGGACCGTGCCTGCATCGAGGAGTGTCCGGTCGACTGCATCTACGAGGGCAAGCGGTCGCTCTACATCCACCCCGACGAGTGCGTGGACTGCGGCGCCTGCGAGCCCGTGTGCCCCGTCGAGGCGATCTACTACGAGGACGACGTCCCTGAGCAGTGGGCCGACTACTACAACGCCAACGTCGAGTTCTTCAACGACCTCGGCAGCCCCGGAGGCGCGGCGAAGCTCGGCGTCATCGACAAGGACCACCCGCTCATCGAGGCCCTGCCCCCGCAGGAGCACGACGAGTGACGCTCGCCGGCGGGTCCGTGCGCGGGCTCGACCTTCCTGACTTCCCCTGGGACTCGCTCGCGCCCTACAAGGCGCGAGCGGTCGCGCATCCGGGGGGCATCGTCGACCTGTCCGTCGGCACCCCGGTCGACCCGACCCCCGAGGTCGTACGCCGGGCGCTGGCCGAGGCGGCCGACGCCCCCGGCTACCCGCTGACCATCGGCACCACCGATGTGCGCGAGGCCGTCGTCGAGTGGTTCGCGCGCCGACGGGGCGTCACGGGGCTCGGCACCGACGGCGTGCTGCCGACCATCGGCAGCAAGGAGCTCGTCGCCTGGCTGCCGACCCTCCTCGGCCTGCGCGCCGGAGACGTCGTCGGCATCCCGGCCGTCGCCTACCCCACCTACGACATCGGGGCGCGCATCGCCGGCGCCACTGCTGTCGTCGCCCAGTCGTTGACGAGCCTCGGGCCGCTCACGGCGGCGACGACCCCGAAGCTCCTGTGGCTCAACAGCCCCGGCAATCCCAACGGCCAGGTGCTCGGCGTCGAGCACCTGCGCAAGGTCGTCGAGTGGGCCCGCGAGCACGGCGTCGTGGTCGCGAGCGACGAGTGCTACGCCGAGCTCGACTGGCGCGAGGGCCAGTTCGGCACCTCGACGCCGAGCATCCTGCACCCCGACGTCTGCGGCGGCGACCACACGGGTCTGCTGGCGGTCTACTCCCTGTCGAAGCAGTCCAACCTCGCCGGCTACCGTGCGGCCTTCGTCGCCGGTGACCCCGCGATCATCGGCACCGTCCTCGAGGTGCGCAAGCACGCGGGCATGATCATGCCCACACCGGTGCAGCACGCGATGGCGGTGGCGCTGCGCGACGACGCGCACGTCGAGACGCAGCGGACGGCATACGCCCGCAGGCGCGAGCAGCTGCTCGCGGCAGTGACCCGCGCGGGACTGCGCGTCGACCACTCCGAGGCAGGCCTCTACCTGTGGGCGACCCGCGAAGAGGACTGCTGGACAACGGTTTCCGAGTTCGCCGAGCGCGGCATCCTCGTGGCACCCGGGTCCTTCTACGGCGCCGCCGGCGCCCGCCACGTGCGCATCGCGCTGACCGCCACCGACGAGCGCATCGCCGCCGCCTGCGAGCGCCTCTGACACAGAGCGTGACCCATGTCACCACGGGTCGCCGGGCGCACGTCCGTGGATGGACCTGTTTTCTCAGGGCGGAGCACGCTGGGGTAACGTCGCTCGCGGATACGTCCGGCGACTTTGGGCCGGAGTGACAGGAGGCGAGGAACAGTGACGAAGGCAGTGGACGCGACACTCAAGGTCGCAGACAAGGAACTCACGTTCCCGGGCGTCGACGCCGTGGAGGGCAACGACGGGCTCGGTGTGGGGTCCCTGCTGAAGGAGACCGGCCTCGTCACCTACGACGTCGGCTTCGTCAACACCGCATCGTGCAAGAGCGCGATCACCTACATCGACGGCGACCAGGGCATCCTGCGCTACCGCGGCTACCCCATCGCGGAGCTGGCCGAGAAGTCGACGTTCGTCGAGGTCGCCTACCTGCTCATCTACGGCGAGCTGCCGACCCCCGAGGAGCTGACGCGCTTCGAGGACTCGATCCGCCGGCACACGATGCTGCACGAGGACCTCCGCGCCTTCTTCAACGGCTTCCCGCGCGACGCGCACCCGATGCCCGTGCTCAGCTCGGCCGTCTCGGCGCTCGGCACGTTCTACCAGGACAGCCTCGACCCCTTCGACCAGGAGCAGGTCGAGATCTCGACCGTCCGCCTCCTCGCGAAGCTGCCGACCATCGCGGCGATGGCGCACAAGAAGAGCGTCGGCCAGCCGTACATGTACCCCGACAACTCGCTGTCGTTCGTCGAGAACTTCCTGCGCATGACGTTCGGCTACCCCGTGGAGCCCTACGAGGTCGACCCGACCGTCGCCAAGGCTCTGGACCTGCTCTTCATCCTGCACGCCGACCACGAGCAGAACTGCTCCACCTCGACGGTGCGCCTCGTCGGCTCGGCCCACGCGAACCTCTTCAACTCGGTCTCGGCCGGCATCCACGCCCTGTCGGGCCCGCTCCACGGCGGCGCCAACCAGGCCGTCCTCGAGATGCTCGGCAAGCTCCACGAGTCGGGCGACGACCCGAAGAAGTTCATGGAGAAGGTCAAGAACAAGGAGGACGGTGTCCGCCTCATGGGCTTCGGGCACCGCGTCTACAAGAACTACGACCCGCGCGCCGCGATCATCAAGAAGGCCGCCGACGACATCCTCGAGAAGCTCGGCCAGAACGACCCGCTGCTCGAGATCGCCAAGGGCCTCGAGGAGATCGCCCTGGCCGACGACTACTTCGTCGAGCGCAAGCTCTACCCGAACGTCGACTTCTACACCGGCCTCATCTACAAGGCCATGGGCTTCGAGTCGAAGATGTTCACGGTGCTCTTCGCCATCGGCCGCCTCCCGGGCTGGATCGCCCAGTGGCGCGAGATGATGAACGACCCCGAGACGAAGATCGGCCGCCCGCGCCAGATCTACACCGGCGAGGCCGAGCGCAGCTACCCCGCCTGAGCGTCGAGCTCGACCGGATCCATCCGATGCCCCCGCCCCGCAAGGGACGGGGGCATCGGCATGATGGGGTGATGGCCAAGTACCTCGTCAACGACGCGGCCGTCGCCCGGTGCCGCGAGCTCATCGACGCCCGGCAGTACGTCCTCGACAGCGACTGGGGGCAGGTCCAGCCGGGGGCCGAGGCGCAGAACGCGTACCTCGAGAAGCACTCCTGGGACGAGTACGCGGCGTGGCACCTCGGGCTCACCGAGGGCGCGAACGACGAGACGAAGGCGCGCTACGCGTTCGTCTACGGCGACCTGCGTCGGGTCCACCGAACGGCGCTCATCGCCTGCGTCTACCGAGCGTCGGAGTGGCGGCACAAGGACGTCGAGCTGGCGGCGCACGACCTGCTCCAGCACCTCGACAAGGTCACCGGCTGAGGTCCGCCCTCACCGGCCCGATCCGGTATGCCGTCAGCCGAGCGTGACGGTGACCGTCGTCCCGGCCGTGCCCTGCGACCAACCCTCGTCGCCGCGGTCACGGTCCCACGCGCGGTCGCCGATCGACACGGACGTGACGCCGTACATCTCGGCGCGGGCGACCGACCAGTGCGCGACCGCCCAGGCGATGGTCGCGTCGCCGGCCGAGACGGTGACCTTCCCGTCGCCGGCCTTCGCGGAGGTGACTCCCATCTGCTGCGACAGGTCGCCGACCACCCGGGAGGGGGAGACCGACTGCTTGACGGCGTCGAGACGACAGGTGAGTCCGGCGGGGGAGTGGCCCGTCAGCGTCGAGGCGAGCACGCGGCCCTGGCCCTCGTGGTCACGGTAGGCCTCGGGGAAGCCGCTCTTCTGAACGCGCTGGGCGATCTTCGTGATGTCGGCCGTCTCGTAGCCCTTGTACTTCTCGAGGGCGTCGTAGAACCGGTTCGTCGCGTAGACGGGGTCGAGGATCTGCTTCTCGGTGCCCCAGCCCTGGCTCGGCCGCTGCTGGAAGAGGCCGACCGAGTCGCGGTCGCCGTAGCGCAGGTTGCGGATCTTCGACTCCTGGAAGGCGGTCGTGAGCGCGATGGTCGCTGCTCGCGGGGGCATGTCCCGCTTCACCGACAGCGCCGAGATGAGCGCGGCATTGGCCGTCTGGTCGGGGTCGAAGGTCTCGGTCACGCCGGAGGCCTTGATGGTGCACTGCGGGTTGACGACGCTGGAGATGAGCAGGCGGGCCGCGAACCACCCTGCTCCGCCCACGAGTGCGACGACGACGAGCAGGGTCACCCAGCGGCGTCGGCGGCGCGCGGGGGTCTGCCCGCGCGATGACCCGCGGCCGCGGGATTCGGCGAGGGTGGGGCCCGGTCGGGTCGTCGGCATGGGGTCCTCAGGTGGTCCGGCTCTGGTCTGAACCGGTCGAAGGGAGCGGGGTCGGTTCAGTCGTTGGCGTGCAGCGCGGCGTTCAGGGTGATGCCCGTGCCCTTGCGGTCACGGGCCTCGACGGCACCGCTGACGCTGTTGCGGAGGAACAGGATGTTGCTCGATCCCGACAGCTCCTTGGCCTTGACCACGGACCCGTCGGGAAGCGTCACCTTGGTCCCCGCCGTCACGTAGAGCCCGGCCTCGACGACGCAGTCGTCGCCGAGAGCGATGCCGATGCCGCCGTTGGCTCCGACCAGACAACGCTCACCGATGCTGACGCGTTCCGTGCCGCCGCCCGAGAGCGTGCCCATGATGGACGCGCCGGCGCCGATGTCGGACCCGTCGCCGACGACGACGCCCTGCACGATGCGGCCCTCGACCATCGACGTGCCGAGAGTGCCGGCGTTGAAGTTGCAGAAGCCCTCGTGCATGACCGTGGTGCCGGGGGAGAGGTGGGCGCCCAGGCGTACGCGGTCGGCATCGGCGATGCGCACGCCCTGCGGGACCACGAAGTCGGTCATGCGCGGGAACTTGTCGACGCCGTAGACCGCGACGTGCTGCCCCCGGGCCCGCAGGCGCAGCCGGGTCTGCTCGAAGCCCTCGACCGCGCAGGCGCCGGCGCTCGTCCAGGCGATGTTCGGCAGGGCGCCGAAGACGCCGTCGAGGTTGATCGTGTTGGGGGCGACGAGGCAGTGCGAGAGCAGGTGCAGGCGAAGGTACGCGTCGGGGGCGTCGGCGGGGGCGGCGTCGAGGTCGATCTCGACGAGCCGCACCTCGGTGCGCACGCGCCGGGCCTCGTCGGTGCCGACCAGGGCCTCGAGCCCCTCCGGCACCGCCGCGTCACCGGGTGCCGCACCCAGCGCGGGCTGCGGGAACCAGGTGTCGAGCACCTGCCCGTCGTCCGTGATCGTCGTCAGTCCGTGACCCCATGCGCTGCGCTCCGACATGGCGGCAAGGATATGGGGCAGCGCCGCGGGTCGGCACACGCACCCGCGGAGCGGACTCCGGCGCCCGCCCGCAGCACGGGGCGGCTAGCCTCTCACGTATGCCGTCGACCCCGCTGCCCGCCGACCAGACCTCCGCGACCGGCCCGGTCCTCGACCTCGGCGCCGACGTCACGACCCTCACCGCGGCGATCTGCGACATCGAGTCGGTCAGCCAGGACGAGGAGGCGCTCGCCGACGCGATCGAGGCGGCACTGCGTCCGCTCGCGCACCTCGAGGTGACCCGCGACGGCAACACCGTCGTCGCCCGCACCTCCCTCGGGCGCGAGGAGCGCGTCGTGCTCGCGGGCCACATCGACACGGTGCCGCTGACCGACGTCCCCAACCTTCCGACGCGCCGCGTCGACGACGTGCTGTGGGGCCGCGGCACCGTCGACATGAAGGGCGGCGTCGCCGTCATGCTCCGCATCGCGGCCGAGGTCACCGAGCCGGCCCGCGACCTCACCTTCCTCTTCTACGAGTGCGAGGAGATCGACGGGAAGTTCAACGGCCTGGCCCGGCTCGCCCAGACCTCTCCCGAGCTGCTGGTCGGAGACTTCGCCGTGCTGCTCGAGCCGACCAACGGGGCCATCGAAGGGGGCTGCAAGGGCACGCTCCGCGTCGAGATCACGACCAAGGGCATCGCCGCGCACTCCGCCCGCCCGTGGAAGGGGCACAACGCGATCCACGACGCCGCTCCCGTCCTGGCGCGCCTCTCCGCCTACGAGGCCGAGACCATCACCGTCGACGGCCTCGACTACCACGAGGCCCTCCAGGCCGTGGGCATCTCCGGCGGCATCGCGGGCAACGTCATCCCCGACCGGTGCGTCGTCACCGTCAACTACCGCTACGCGCCCGACAAGAACGCCGACGAGGCGCTCGCCCACGTGCGCCAGGTCTTCGACGGGTTCGACGTCGAGCTCACCGACGCCGCCGACGGCGCCCGTCCCGGCCTGCTCCTTCCGGCGGCCAAGGCCTTCATCGACGCCCTCGGCGTGCCGGTCAGCGCCAAGGAGGGGTGGACCGACGTCGCCCGCTTCTCGACGCTCGGCATCCCCGCCGTCAACTACGGACCCGGCGACCCCAACCTGGCCCACATGGACGACGAGCGCTGCCCCGTCGGACAGTACGCCGACGCCGAGGCCGCGCTGCTGCGCTGGCTCGCATAGCCGCGCCGCATAGGGTTGTCGGTGTGACCGACGAACAACCCGACCCCCGCCTGCCCGCGGAGCCGCGAGAGGACCGCCGCCAGACCGGACCGGTGACCCTGCGGCGTCACAAGGTGCCCCGCACCACCACCGACCAGCGCCTGCTCGAGGCCCACCAGCGCACCGACTGGCTGCATGCCGACCCGTGGCGGGTCATGCGCATCCAGTCGGAGTTCGTCGAGGGCTTCGGCGCCTTGTCCGAGCTCGGCCCGGCGGTCGCCGTCTTCGGTTCCGCCCGCACGCGACCTGACGACGCGGCATACGCCATGGGGGTCGAGGTCGGGCGCCTGCTCGTCGAGGAGGGCTACGCCGTCATCACCGGCGGTGGCCCCGGCGCGATGGAGGCGGCGAACCGCGGCGCGTTCGAGGCGAAGGGCACCTCGGTCGGGCTCGGCATCGAGCTGCCCTTCGAGACCGGCCTCAACGAGTACGTCGACCTCGGCATCAACTTCCGCTACTTCTTCGCCCGCAAGGTCATGTTCCTCAAGTACTCCCGCGGGTTCATCGTGCTGCCCGGCGGGTTCGGCACGCTCGACGAGCTCTTCGAGGCGCTGACGCTGGCGCAGACCCAGAAGGTCACCGAGTTCCCCGTGGTGCTCATGGGCAGCGAGTACTGGCAGGGCCTGCTCGACTGGCTGCGCACGACGGTCCTCGACAACGGCATGATCACCCCCGACGACGTCGACCGGCTCGTCGTCACCGACGACCCCCACGAGGCGGTCAAGCTGATCCGCACCTACGAGGAGCCGCGCACGTGAAGTGGTTCATCCTCCTCGTCGGGATCGTCGTCCTGTGCCTTGTCGTCGCCCTCCTGCTCGGGCTCGCCGGCGGCGGGCTCGGGCGCGCGAGCTCGAGCCTGAGCCACGAACCGCTGCCCGACGAGCCGCTCGCCGACACCGACTTCGACGACCTCGTCTTCGACGTCGGTGCCCGCGGCTACCGGATGAGCCAGGTCGACGGCGTGGTCGACCGGCTGCGCCGCGAGCTGCGCGAGAAGGACGAGGAGATCGCCGTGCTGCGGGGCGCACACGTGCGAGCTGAGAACGACGACGCGGCCGCCGAGCCGATCACCGAGCCCGCACCGGAGCCGGGCGAGGAGCGGACCGCGGAACCCGTCCGCGACCCCGACCCCAGCCCGACCCCGACCCCGGACCCGGTCGCGGAGTCCGGGACGCGAGTCGACGACGAGGGCGGCGCGCGTGCGACGTCCGCCCCGACCGGCGGGCACGAACGCACCCCATGACCGTGGTCCACCCGCTGCGCCCCCCGACCTCACGACGCGTCTTCATCGGCTGGGTGCTCGCCGCGTACGCGCTCGCCCGGGTCGTGTCGACGACCATCCTGCTCGTGGTGCTGCCCCGGCAGGTGCCGAGCAGCATGACGGGCGGCGACGGGGTGCCGGTCACGTTCTTCTCGTTCACCGCGCTGTGGGACGGCGAGTGGTACGGCAAGATCGCCGCAACCGGCTACCCCGACGTGCTGCCGATCGGTGACTCCGGCCGGGTCGGCCAGAACCCGTGGGCCTTCTACCCCCTCTTCCCGATGCTGTCGCGGGCCGGCATGACGCTGACCGGTCTCGACTTCCCGACCGTCGCCTCCAGCATCGCGCTGGTCTGCGGCGTCGGCGCCGCGGTCCTCATGGGTCTGCTGCTGCGTCCGCGCATCGGCGACCCGGCGGCATACCTCGTCGTCGCCCTGTGGGCGAGCTTCCCGGCGTCGGTCACGCTGCAGCTCGCCTACACCGAGTCGCTCGCGATGCTGCTGCTCGTCGGCTACCTCTACGCGCTCTCGCGGGAGAGATGGCTCGTCGCCACCGCGGTCGCGCTGCTCACCGGCCTGTCCCGGCCGATCGCGGCGCCGTTGGGGCTCGTGACCCTCGCGGTCGTGGTGATGCGGTGGCGCAGGCGGCGCGAGGCGCCGATCTCGACCGGCACGTACGCGTCCATGCTCGCCTCGCTCGTCGGCTGCGGCGTCGCCGGGCTGCTGTGGCCCGCGATCGCGTGGTGGCGCACCGGGTCGAGCTCGGCCTACACCGACACGATGGCCGCCTGGCGCAGCTACGACACGGTCGAGCTGTTCGTGCCCTACGTCGACCGGCTGCAGGACGCCACGTGGGGGCCGTGGCTCGTCGGCGGTCCGATCGTCGTGCTGCTCATGGTCGCCGGCCCGTGGGCCCGCAACCTCGGCGCCGACCTGCGCACCTGGACGCTGGGCTACACCTTCTACCTCATCGCCTCGCTCGACCCCTTCACGAGCATCTTCCGTTACCTTCTGCCGCTCTTCCCGCTGCTCGTCGTCGTGCTCGGCGCCGGCTGGGGCGACCGGCGCGGCAACACGTGGCGGCGCCTGCTGTGGCGGTTCGTGCCGCTGCTGCTCGCCTTCGTCGCGGGCCAGTACTGGTGGACCGAGGTGCTCTGGCGCTACGTGCCGTCGCCCAACGGCGACTTCCCCCCGTGACCGACGACGCTCGAACCCGCCCGAGGGGCAACCCGAGTGCTCGATGACGGATGGCCCGGCGGATGTGCGACCGCCCTCCTGGGCGTCAGACCGCGTCAGGTGCCGGTGTAGGTCGGGGCCTGCTTGGCGAGGAAGGCATCGACCGCCGCACGGTGGTCGTTGCTCGCCCCGGTGAGGGCCATCAGCTCGGCCTCGTTGGCGAGGGCGTCCGCCAGGTCGGCGCTCGCGGAGTAGGCGACCGCGCGCCGGATCGAACCGTAGGCCAGGGTCGGGCCGTCGGCGAGCTGCCGCGCAAGATCGCCGGCCGCGGTCTCGAGCTCGTCGGCCGGCACGACCCTCGTCACGAGCCCCAGCGCCAAGGCCTCGTCGGCCGGGACGGTGCGCGGCATCAGCAGCAGCTCCTTGGCGCGCGCCGGCCCGACGAGGCGGGGGAGCGACCATGACGCGCCGGAGTCGCACGAGAGCGCGATCCCCGCGAACGAGGTGTTGAGGCCCGCCCGGTCGGAGGCGATGCGGAAGTCGCAGGCGAGCGCGAAGCTGAGCCCGGCGCCGGCCGCCACCCCGTTGAGCGCCGCGACGACCGGCTTGTTCATCGTCGACAGGGCGATGACGATCGGGTTGTAGTGGTCGGTGACCGTGGTGGCGAGCGTGGAGCTCGGGTCGCCGAGGCTGCGCACGTGCTCCTTGAGGTCCTGACCGACGCAGAAGGCGCGCCCGCTGCCGGTCAGCACCACGCAGCGGACCGCGGGGTCCTCGCCGACCTCGCGCAGCGCCGCCACGAGGGCGTCCTTGAGGGCGTTGTCGAGGCTGTTCATGGCATCGGGTCGGTTGAGCCGCAGCCACGCGACGCCGTCGGTCACCTCGACGAGCAGGGGTGTGGGGGAGTCGGGGCTCTCGGCGGGACGGCGGTCGTCGGCGGTCTCGGTCATGGGCGTCACTCTGTCCCAATCCGTCCCGGCGGGGAAGCGGGACGGGCTCCGCAAGGCCCTGACGTGCGGACTCTCACATCCCCAATTAGGTCTCGCAAACGAGACACGGAATAATGGGACCAAAGACCGAGGATTCCTAGGGAAGGGGAACCATGGCAGCAATGAAGCCGAGGACCGGCGATGGCCCGCTCGAGGTCGTCAAGGAGGGCCGCGGCATCGTGCTGCGGATGCCCCTTGAGGGCGGTGGCCGGCTCGTCGTCGAGATGACCCCCGACGAGGCTGCAGCTCTGCGTGACGCGATCCAGGGTTGTGACGGCGTCAGCTGACCCCTCGCCCGATCCAGGTTCGACGGCCCCTGACCGCCAGGTCGGGGGCCGTTTCGCGTCCCCGGGCACATCCACCTGGCCCGGTCCACCGATCACGTATGCCGCCCGGCCCGCCGGGCGGCATACGTGATCTATCGCTTCACGGCGACGAGCAGGCCCTCGCCGACGGGCAGCAGGGACACGGCGAACTGGTCGTGGTCGCGGATGGCGCGGCCGACGTCGCGCAGGGTGCGGGTCTCGGTGTCGCGGTTGGCGGGGTCGGACTCCTTGTCGCTCCACGTCATGACGAGCGTGCCACCGGGGCGCAGCAGGCGCGTGGCCTGGGTGAGGTAGTCCGGGTACTCCTGCTTGTCGGCGTCGACGACGACGAGGTCGTAGGCGGCGTCGGTCATGCGGGGGAGCACCTCGAGAGCACGCCCGGCGATGACACGGGTGCGCTGGTGGGCGATGCCCGCGGCCGCGAACGCCTCGCGGGCGGCGCGCTGGTGCTCGGTGTCGAGGTCGATGGTCGTGAGGATGCCGTCGGCGGGCATGCCGCCGAGCAGCCACAGGCCGGAGGCGCCTGCGCCGGTGCCGATCTCCATGACCGCCTTGGCGCCGATGGCGGCCGCGAGCATCTGCAGCACCGACCCCACGCCGTTGCCGACCGACTCGGCGCCGAGCTCCTCACCTCGCCGGCGGGCCTCGTCGACGTGCTCGCTCGCGGCGACGAACTCCTCGGCGTGCGACCAGGCTGCGACCTTCTGGGTGCTCATGTCCGTCACCCTACTGTGACCGGATCGACGACTTCGGCTGCCTCTCGTGCCCGATCGGGTAAGGATCGGGTCATGGACGAAGCGGACCGGCCGACCACAGAGCACCGGCGCCCCGAGGGCCTCGACGACGCGACCGTGGAGGCGCTCGGCAAGCTCTCCGAGGCCCTCGAGGTCGTCGAGGACGCACGCGGGCACCTCTACGGCTTCCACCGCCTGACCGGGATGGCCGACCTGGCGCTCGGCGAGGCCGTGGACCTGCTGCGCGACGCGGGGCACGCCGAGCTGGCCGAGCAGGTCTCCACCGAGCTCGTGGGGCGCAACGTCATCGAGGGCCGCTGGACCTTCCAGGTCGTCGAGGAGTACGACGACGGCTACTACGCGACGTTCAAGCGGCTCGAGGCGCTCGCCCGCGACGACCTCGCCGGCGGCCGCCGACACCTCTTCGAGGCCGAGATGAAGGAGGACCGTCGCACCCACGGCCGGCGCCATCACGAGGCCGTCCCGCACGACGGATCCGAGCAGTCGCCGTGACCGTCGGTCCGCGCCACACCGAGCACGACCCACAGGCGATCCACAGGTTCCGGCTGGCGCCCCGACAGCCGGAGTCGGGACGATCAGTGGGAACGAATCGAACATCGACGGCGTTATGTCGATGAACCGTCCCCGTGAAAGGCCCTGCCCCCAGTGAGCACCAGCGTGACGTCCACCTCTCCCGCCCCCGGGGAGCAGGCCGACTCGACATGGACGCCTCCCACCTGGGAGGAGATCGTGGAGCAGCACTCGGCCCGCGTCTACCGCCTGGCCTACCGCCTGACGGGCAACCCCCACGACGCCGAGGACCTGACGCACGACGTGTTCGTGCGCGTCTTCCGCTCCCTGCACTCCTACCAGCCCGGCACGTTCGAGGGCTGGCTGCACCGCATCACCACGAACGTCTTCCTCGACAAGATGCGGCGCAAGCAGCGCATCCGCTTCGACGCCCTCCCGGACGACGCCGCGGGCCGCCTCCCGAGCTTCGAGAAGGGCCCGGAGCAGACCTATCACGACGCCCGTTTCGACGACGACGTGCAGCGGGCCCTCGACGCGCTCGCCCCGGAGTTCCGCGCCGCCGTCGTCCTGTGCGACATCGAGGGCCTGTCCTACGAGGAGATCAGCGCGACGCTCGGCGTCAAGCTGGGCACCGTGCGCTCGCGCATCCACCGCGGCCGCGCCCAGCTGCGCGAGGCCCTCGCCCACCGGGCCCCCGAGGTCGCCGCTGCGGCCCGCCCCGCCAAACCCGGCACGCGAACCGGCCGCGCCGGCCTGCGCCTTCCCGGTCGTCGAGTCGCGGCGAGCACGCGCTGATGGGGCCGGGGTGATGTCGTGACGCCGCACCTGAAGGGACACGTACGCGCGTACGTCGACCGTGCGCTCCCGCCTGCGCTCCTGCACCTCTACGACAAGCACGTCGTGTGCTGCACGTCGTGCCGCGCCGCCGCCGACCAGGAGCGGCGCATCGTCGCGTCGCTGCGGGCCGACACCGGCGTGCCGATGAGCCTGCGCACCTCGCTCATGGGGCTCGCCGCGGCCGCACCTGCGCAGTCCGCGCCGGGGGCCGACGCGCCGCGCGTGCCGATGCCGCCCCTCGGCTTCCGCATGCCGTCGACGCCGTCCTACGAGCCCGTGCCCACCGTGCGGCCGACCGCCCCCGCCCTGCACCGCTCGCCCATGCGCGCCGCGGTGGTCGCCTCGATCGCCGCCGGCGCCTCCGTGGCCGCGGCGTGGGGCCTGGCCATCACGCCCGTCCCGGGCACCCGGGCGGCCGTGGTGCGTCCTCCCGTCGCGAACCTCGGTGCCACCGTGGGCTCGTCCAACCTCGGCGGCACCGCGCTGCCGGCAGCGCGCGTGACGAACCGCGACGGGCAGCGCAGCACCGAGGCCGCCAGCCGCTCGGCCTACTGGGTCGTGACGACCCGCGTCGTCAACCGTGCGCCCACGCCGTCCGGTGCGCGGGCCCTCCTGCGCGGCGCCGACGTCAGTTCGGCACAATCGAGCCCATGACCGACGAGTCGACGACGCCGGACCGCGAGCCGACCCCGGCCCCTGCCGCAGAGGTGCCCGAGCCCGCTTCACCCGCGCGACCCGCCGAGCAGGACGCCGTCGCCGCAGCACCTGCCCCGGACCGTGAGCCGACCGGCATCATCGACCTGCACGACACCCGGGCCATCCCGGCTGGACCAGCGGCCCAGCCGGGCCCGCCCGCGTCCGCCGCCGCCCCTCAGCCGGAGCCCCCCACGGGTGGCCCGACCGGCTCGATGCCGGGCGGTCGCGGCGACGACAACGGTGACGACGCCTGGTTCGACGTCTTCGGTGGCGAGCACCCGGGCGAGGGTGCCGGGGTCCCGGCCAGGGCCGACTCGTCCTGGGGCAGCGACCGCGCCGACGCCAGAGCCGATCAGGCGCACCGTTCCGCCTACGCACCTCCGGCGCACGACGGTGACCCGAGCACGCCGGTAGCCGCCCCTGCGGCCGGCCCGGCCACCGCTGACGATGCCGCAGCGGCAGCGAGCGGGGCCGCGAGCGCCGGCGCGACGGCATACGCAAGTGGTGGCCCGCTGGGCTGGACCTACGGGTCACCCTCCGCCGGACCCTCGGCCGGCGGCGTGCTGCTGACCGACGATCCTCCGGCCCCGGCCCGCCGGCGACGCGGGCGACTCGTCGCGGCGGTGGCAGGGCTCTGCCTGCTCTCGGGGCTCGTCGGCGGAGTGGCCGGCCAGCTCGCCGAGGACCGCATCAACACCGGCACGTCCACGCTGCCCGAGCCCGGCCCCGGTGCGACCGCGCGACCGCCCGGCTCGGTCGCCAACATCGCCGCGGCCGCCCTGCCCAGCGTCGTCACGATCAAGGTCGACGGCGGCAGTGAGGGGTCGGCCACAGGGTCGGGCTTCGTCATCGACAAGAAGGGGCACGTGCTGACGAACAACCACGTCGTCGCGGCGGCCCCGGGCGGCGACATCGAGGTCGTGCTCAGCAACGGCGACGCGCAGAAGGCCACGATCGTCGGCCGCGACACCAGCTACGACCTCGCGGTGCTGAAGATCGCGCGCACCGACCTGACGCCCCTGCGGCTCGGGCCTTCCGACAAGGTCGTCGTCGGCGACCAGGTGATCGCCGTCGGGGCGCCGCTCGGGCTCGACCAGACCGTGACCACCGGCATCGTCAGCGCGCTCAACCGGCCGGTCAGCGCCGGCGAGGGCCCCGAGTCCTCGTTCATCAACGCGATCCAGACCGACACGGCCATCAACCCCGGCAACTCGGGTGGCCCCCTGCTCGACATGAGCGGCGACGTCATCGGCATCAACAGCGCCATCGCCCGGGTCCCGGGCACCACCGGCTCCACCGGCGGCAGCATCGGGCTCGGCTTCGCCATCCCGAGCGACCAGGCCCGGCGCACCGCCGACCAGCTCATCGCGACGGGCAAGGCCACCCACCCGATCATCGGCGTCTCGCTCGACCGCACCTTCTCCGGCGACGGCGCCCAGGTGTCCGACGCGCCCGGCGCCGTGACGGCCGGCGGCCCCGCCGCTAAGGCCGGCGTCAAGGCCGGCGACGTCGTCGTCGGCTTCGAGGGCAAGCGCATCCGCACGCCCGACCAGCTCATCGTCTCCATCCGGGCGCGGGCCGTCGGCGACACGGTGAGGCTCAAGGTCGAGCGCGGCGGCCAGGAGATCGAGCTGACCATGAAGCTCGAGGCCGATCCGGGCAAGTAGTCCCCGCGCGGCCGACGGCTGGCCGCCGACATAGGATGGCGGCGCCGAGACGCGCTGGAAGCGAGGGACTGTGTTCGACATCAACGGGTGGGAGCTGATCCTGCTCGCTCTGCTCGCGATCCTCATCCTCGGTCCCGAGCGACTGCCCGAGTACGCCGCCAAGTTCGGCAAGTTCGTCCGCCAGGCGCGCACGATGGCCGACCGGGCGAAGCAGCAGCTCAAGGACGAGATGGGGCCGGAGTTCTCCGACGTCGACTGGAAGGCCTACGACCCGCGCCAGTACGACCCCCGGAAGATCGTGCGCGACGCGCTGGCCTCGCCCCCCGACGAGGACGAGCCGACGCCTGCCGTCGACAAGCCGGTCAGCACCCCGAAGTGGCACGACCCGACCGTGCCGACGCCTTGGGACGACGAGGCCACGTAGCGGCTCGCCGGGCGGCCCGACCAGGCTCACGGTGGGTCTCAGGGACCCGAGCGCGGCGACTGTCGTCCCGTCCCGCCCCATGGCGTCGAGAAAGGCGATCCGCCCGTGGGGCGGATCGCTTTCTCGATGAAGAGGCAGCTGGGCTCTGCTCCATCAATCGAAAGAACAGTTCGTCCGAGGACGAACTGTTCTTTCGATCGGAGAAGGGAGGGCGCGGGTCAGCGGCCGGCGGGCGTGAGGCCGAGGCTGCGACCGGCGAGGCCGCGGGCGCGGGTGCCGAGCCCACGGGCGATGCCGCGCAGCGCGACCCCGGCAGCCGAGTCGGGCTCGCCGAGCACCACGGGCGTGCCGGTGTCGCCGCCCTCGCGCAGGCGCGTGTCGAGGGGGATCTGACCGAGCAGCTGCACCGGCGCACCGATGCTCTTGGACAGCGAGTCGGCCACGGCCTGACCGCCACCGGAGCCGAAGATCTCCTGGCGGGTGCCGTCGGGCAGCTCGAGCCAGCTCATGTTCTCGATGACGCCGGCAACCCGCTGATGGGTCTGCAGCGCGATCGAGCCGGCCCGCTCGGCGACCTCCGCGGCCGCCTGCTGCGGCGTCGTCACGACGAGGATCTCGGCGGTCGGGATGAGCTGCGCGACCGAGATGGCGATGTCGCCGGTGCCGGGCGGCAGGTCGAGCAGCAGCACGTCGAGGTCGCCCCAGAAGACGTCGCCGAGGAACTGCTGCAGGGCCCGGTGCAGCATCGGGCCGCGCCACACGACGGGCTGGTTGCCGGGCACGAACATGCCGATCGAGATGACCTTCACGTCGTGGCTGATGGGGGGCAGGATCATGTCGTCGACCTGCGTCGGGCGCTGCTCGACGCCGAGCATGCGCGGCACCGAGAAGCCGTAGACGTCGGCGTCGACGACGCCCACCCGCAGACCCTGCTCGGCCATCGCGGCAGCGAGGTTCACGGTCACCGAGGACTTGCCGACGCCGCCCTTGCCGGACGCGACGGCGTACACCCTCGTGAGGCTGTTGGGCTTGGCGAAGGGGATCTCCTTCTCGGGGGCCCCGCCACGCAGCTGCGCGCGCAGCTCGGCGCGCTGCTCGTCGCTCATGACGTCGAGCTCGACCTCCACGGAGGTGACGCCCTCGAGGGCCAGCAGCGCGTTGCTCGTGTCGCGGGTCAGCGTGTCCTTCATGGGGCAGCCCGACACGGTGAGGAAGATCGCGAGGTCCACCTTGCCGGCGTCGTCGATCTCGACCGACTTGACCATGCCGAGCTCGGTGATCGGCTTGCGGATCTCGGGGTCGTTGACCTTCGACAGCGCCGTGAGCATGGCGTCGCGGCTGGGCAGAGCGGGGACAGACATGTCCTCCATCGTATGCCGCCGTGCGGGGCCTCCCGACCACGCCCGCTGTCTACCGCGACACACCGCGAGGGTGTGACGGACCGCGAATCGGTGCGGGTGGCCGTGACCTACTCGGCGTGCCGCGAGGCCGGTGGGTCGTCGGGGCCGCGGACGAGGGAGCGTTCCTCGAGCTCCTCGAGGAGGCTGCGCAGCTCGCTGCGGACGAAGTCTCGGGTGGCCTGCTCGCGCAGCGCCAGCCGCAGCGAGGCGACCTCGCGCGTGAGGAACTCGGTGTCGGCGAGGTTGCGCTCGTCGCGGGCGCGGTCCTGCTCGAGGGCGACGCGGTCGCGGTCGGCCTGGCGGTTCTGCGCGAGCAGGATGAGCGGGGCGGCATACGACGCCTGCAGGCTCAGCATGAGCGTGAGGAAGATGAAGGGGAACGCGTCGAAGACGAGCCGGTCGGGCGCGAGGGTGTTCCAGATGATCCACGCCGCGACGAAGACCGTCATGCCGATGAGGAAGCCGGCCGTGCCCATGAAGCGGGCGAACCGCTCGGAGAGGACGCCGAAGGCCTCCTGCGAGAAGGTCATGCGCGGCAGCACGCGGGCGCGCTGCTCCTGGGGCTGGTCGAGCTTGTCGCCGCGCAAGGCGCGCGTGCCGGGTCGACGCTCGGCGCGTTCGCTCACGGGCGCACCTCCAGCTCGTGCCGCACCTCACGCCAGTCCTCGGGGAGGATGTGGTCGAGCACGTCGTCGACGGTCACGGCGCCGATGAGCCGGCCGTCGTCGTCGACGACGGGCAACGAGACGAGGTTGTAGGTCGCGAGGGTGCGGGTGACCGTCTCGAGCGAGGCGCTCGCGGCGAGCGGCTCGATCTCCTTGTCGATGATCGACCCGACCGCGCCGTGCGGTGGCTCGCGCAGCAGCCGCTGGATGTGGACGAGCCCGAGGTAGCGGCCGGTCGGCGCCTCGAGCGGGGGGCGACAGACGTAGACCATGGAGGCGAGGGCGGGCGCGAGCTCCTCACGGCGCACCGTGGCGAGCGCCTCGGCGATCGTCGCCTCGGGACCGAGCACCACCGGCTCGGTGGTCATCATGCCGCCGGCGGTCTTCTCGTCGTAGGCGAGCAGCCGGCGCAGGGGAGCCGCCTCGTCGGGCTCCATGAGCTGGAGCAGCTGCTCGGCCTGCTCGGGCGGGAGGTCGGCGAGCAGGTCCGCCGCGTCGTCGGGCTCCATGGCCTCGAGCACGTCGGCCGCCCGCTCGGTGTCGAGGCCGGCGATGATCTCGACCTGGTCGTCCTCGGGCAGCTCCTCGAGCACGTCGGCGAGGCGCTCGTCGTCGAGCGCGGCGGCCACCTCGGCGCGACGCTTGGGGTTGAGGTCGTGGATGACCTCGGCGAGGTCGGCGACCTTGAGGTCGTCGTAGGTCTCGAGCAGGCGCTCGGCGCTCTGCGCCCCGGCCTGCTCGTGCAGGCCGACGACGTCGCGGATGTCGACGAGCATCGTCTTGCCCGAACGCCGCCGGGTGAGGCGCGACATGGCCTTGGACGCGGGGGAGATGCCGATGGGGGCCTGCCGGACGAAGACGCGGGTGCCGAGCCAGTCTCGGCGCGGGCCCTGCTCGATGGCGATGTCCTCGACGAGGGCGTCGGCGAAGCCGGCCTCGACGGCGTCGGGGGTCGTCACGCGCACGGTGCGGTCGAAGAGCTCGGCCGCGACGAGCACCTCGTTGGTGCGCTGCTCGAACCGGCGCATGTTGACGAGCCCGGTCGTGATGACGGCGCCGGCGTCGATGGACGTCACCCGGGTCATCGGCACGAAGACGCGCCGGCGGCCCGGGACCTCGACGACGAGGCCGATGACGCGCGGCTCTGGACGGTTGGCGCCGAACATCACCACGACGTCGCGCACCCGGCCCACCTGGTCGCCGAGCGGGTCGAAGACGCTCAGTCCCGTCAGGCGTGCGACGAAGACTCGGGTGCTCGCACTCATGGGGCAAGGCTATGGGGTCAGTGGCCCCGCCGACGGCTGCCACGTCGCTGGCGCTTCTTGCGCAGCCTCGCCCGCTCCTTGGCGGCCCGGCGCGCTGCCTTCTTCTCGTCACGCAGCCGCTGTCGCTCGGCCTTCTCCTCGCCGCGTCCACCCCAGTGCCACGGTCGCCACGAGGTCGTCGTGGCACTGGTGCGCGCGGGCGCCTCGCGGTGGTCGTGGGCGGCATACGCTCCCGGCGACTCGAGCGGGCTGTCGAAGGGCACGAGCGCCGTGACCGTGCACTCGGCGGCCCAGCGGGTCAGCGAGTCGTCGACGGCGTTGAGGCGCGAGGCGCGCAGCAGCTCGGTCGCGCGCTGCCACTCGGGCGTGCCGGGCTCGAGGACGTGGACGTGGGCGCGCACCGTGAGCAGGCGGCCGCCGGTGTCCTTGCTGCGCAGGATGAGCCGCACCTCCTTGGGCAGCCACGGGAGGGGCTGCTCCCCGGGCCCGCTGACGACGAGCGCGGCGCCGTCGTCCCACACGTGCCAGGCCGGCCAGGTGCGGTCGTCGGCCACCTCGATCCAGAGCAGACCGGACTTCGTCATCGCCTCGTTGAGCAGCGCCGACGCGTTGGCCGGACGGGGCTCGCCAGGTTGCCCCGTCGACCCTTCTGCCTGCGTGGTCGCGGCCGTCGATGGGTCGGCGGGCTGGTTCGCCGGCGGGGTTGCTGGCTCGGTCGCGCGCTCGGTCACACGGCCACCATAGTGATGCCGGCCTCATCGACAACGTGCGTGACTGTCGTCATAACGCGCGTCTCCAACGCGTTGCTACGTTGGCGCCCATGCGCAGCGCCAAGGACTTCTTCCGGCCACTCGCGGTGGGGGCGCCGACGCCCTTGGCGCAGGTGCCTGCCCGCCCCTCCCGGGTCATCCACTTCTTCGACCCGAGCAACCCGAAGATGGCCGCCAAGGTCCCCGACCTCGTCGGCACCGTCGACGTGCTGCTCGGCAACCTCGAGGACGCCGTCAAGGCCGACCGCAAGGAGGCGGCCCGCGCCGGCCTCGTCGACATCGCGAAGGCCACCGACTTCGGCGAGAACACCCAGCTGTGGACGCGCATCAACGCCCTCGACAGCCCGTGGGCCCTCGACGACCTCACGACGCTCGTCACCGAGATCGGTGACAAGCTCGACGTCGTCATGGTGCCGAAGGTGCAGGGCGCGGAGGACATCCACTACGTCGACCGCCTCCTCGCCCAGCTCGAGGCGAAGGCCGGGCTGACCCGCCCGATCCTCGTGCACGCCATCCTCGAGACGGCGCGAGGCATGGTGAACGTCGAGGAGATCTGCGGTGCCTCGCCGCGCATGCAGGGACTCTCGCTGGGACCCGCCGACCTCGCCGCCGACCGTCGCATGAAGACGACGCGCGTCGGGGGCGGACACCCCGGCTACCTCGTGCGCACCGACCCCGTCGACGGCGACGTCCAGGGCCAGCGCGCCACCGCCCAGCAGGACCTGTGGCACTACACGATCGCCCGCATGGTCGACGCCTGCGCGATGCACGGGATCTACCCCTACTACGGCCCGTTCGGCGACATCCAGGACGTCGTCGCGTGCGAGGACCAGTTCCGCAACGCGTTCCTGCTCGGCTGCGTCGGCACGTGGTCGCTGCACCCCGTGCAGATCGAGATCGCCAAGCGGGTCTTCAGCCCGTCGGCCGAGGACGTCGCGCACGCCCGACGCGTCGTCGCCGCGATGGGCGACGGCACCGGCGCCGTGATGCTCGACGGCAAGATGGAGGACGATGCGAGCCTCAAGCAGTGCCTCGTCATCGTCGAGCTCGCCGAGCGCCTCTCGCAGACCGACCCCGCGCTCGCCGAGCTGTATGCCGCCGAGCCCGCCACGCAGGAAGGCTGACCCCGTGCCCGACCAGACGGCATACGCCGACGGTGCCCGCGCGTACCGCCCCCGCCGCTCCGTCCTCTACATGCCGAGCTCCAACGAGCGGGCGCTCGAGAAGGCCAAGACGCTGCCGGTCGACGCGCTCATCCTCGACCTCGAGGACGCCGTAGCGCCTGACGCAAAGGAGGCAGCGCGCGAGAACGCCTGCGCCGCAGCACGTTCGGGGGAGTACGGCCGCCGCGAGCTGACGATCCGCGTCAACGGCCTCGGCTCGCGGTGGCACGAGGCCGACCTCGCCGCGGCAGCTGCTGCGGGCCCCGACGCCATCGTCGTGCCGAAGGTGAACTCCGCCGACGAGGTGAGCGGCCTCGTGGCCGCGATGGAGGCGGCGGGTGCCCCGGAGCACACGCGCCTCTGGGCCATGGTCGAGACGCCGGTCGCGGTGCTGCACGCCGAGGAGATCGCCCGCGCCTCAGAGCGGCTCGCCTGCCTCGTGCTCGGAACCAACGACCTCTACAAGGAGCTCGGCGCGACCTTCGCGCCCGGCCGTGCGGCGATCTCGGCGAGCCTGCAGCTCGCCCTGCTCGCGGCGCGGGCCGCCGGCGTCGCGATCGTCGACGGGGTCTTCAACGACGTCAAGGACACCGAGGGCTTCCTCGCCGAGGCGCGCCAGGGACGCGAGCTCGGCTTCGACGGCAAGACGCTCATCCATCCCGGGCAGGTCGAGCCGGCCAACGAGGTCTTCGCCCCGAGCGAGGCCCAGGTCGAGGACGCCCGAGCCGTCATCGCGGCGTTCGAGGAGGCGCAGGCGCAGGGGCGCGGTGTGGCAACCCTCAACGGCCGGCTCATCGAGAACCTCCACGTCGACACGGCCCGGAAGGTGCTCGCCACCGCCGAGGCGATCGCCGCCCTCGGCTGACCCGCGGAGCCGGGACGTCTCAGGGGCGGGGGCGGCGCTCACGAGCGCCGCAGCACTCCGGCGCTGCTGAGCGCCGGCCGCGCTCACGTGACGGCGGCGGGCTGCGCGACGTCAGGTGCGGCGCGCGAGCCAGGCCATCTCGGCGGCGGCGTGCCCGCTCCACCACGCGTCGTCGTGCCCGCCTGGCTCGAAGTGGGTCTCGGCGTGCGCCAGGCGACCGGCGAGGGTGCGGTTCGCGGCGATGAACGGGTCGGACAGGCCGCAGTCGAGCCGGACGGGGACGTCGGCGAGCCGGTCCACCCGGTTGAAGATGGAGTGGCGGTCGAAGTCGGCCGCGCCGTCGTAGGCGCGGGCCGGGGTCTGCGAGCCGCGGAGCCAGAGCGCGGCGCTCGCGGCGACGACGCCCGTGACGCGACGCGGCCCCAGGTCGCTCGCGATGAGCAGCGCCCCGAAGCCGCCCATCGACCACCCGAGCAGCCCGACGCGCGACGTGGGCGCGAGCCCGGACCGCTCCAGAGCCAGTGGCACCAGCTCGTCACGGACCATCGCGCCCGTGTCACTTCCGTCGGTTCGCTTGTGCCAGTAAGTGCGTCGCCCGTCGACCGATGCCAGGGCGAGTCCTGTGGAGGCCACCGCGTCGGCGTAGCCCAGGCTGAACGCGTTGTCGGCGTCCCCGCCGGCGCCGTGAAGGGCGACGACGAGGCCACGGGGGCGGCCGTCCGCGGGCACCGCCAGACGCCACCGGGGTGAGTCCGTGTCGAAGCGCGTGTCGAGCACGCCCTCGGACAGCGTCACCCCGTCGGGCGCGTCGCCGCACCCGGCCAGCGCACCCAGACCCGCTGCGGCACCGAGGCCGATCGCGGCGCGGATTACCACGCGCCGCCGCAGCGCCCGTCCGGTCGACATGGACGGAGCGTAGGGCCCGGGTGGCCCGACAGGTCGGCGACCCGCTCATCCGCCGTGCGGGATCGGACGGGCGCCCTCGCGCGTTGGAGCAGTCATGGCGCCCGAGACGACCGAGCGCGGGCAGGTGAGCCCGCCCGAGCCCGCCGACGCGCAGAACGGGGCGGGGCTGACCCGTCGCCGCCTCCTCACGCTCGGTGCGCTGGGGGTTGTCGCCGCGGGTGGGGCGTATGCCGTCTCGCGCGGTCCCGGCCTCCCGGGCCTCCCGCAGCTCCCCGGCCTCGGCGAGCCCCGCCCGCCGGAGCTGCGGATCGACCCGCAGCCGGTGGACTTCCGGGCCCTCGAGGCCCGTCGCCGCGTCGGGACGGCGGCGTACGCGTACGAGGTCACCGGCCGTCCCGCGACGTACTACGTGACCGAGCCCTTCGGGGCCAGGCTCGACCGGTGGCTCGCCCTGCACCGCAAGCACGTCGGTCAGGCGCCCGACGAGATCCGCTCCTACGGCGCGTGGGTGCGCGGGTCGTCGACGTCGTGGCACAGCTCCGGCGAGGCGATCGACATCGCGCGGCTCCGGTCGGGTGGTCGCGACCTCACCTCGCTGCGCTACGACCAGTGGCGGGACGCGCCGGCGACCGAGCTGCGCCGGCGGCTGTCCCTCTACTGGCGCACGGCGGCAGGTCTGCACCACGAGTTCGCCGACGTGCTGACCTACCTGTTCGACGGCGCGCACTCGAACCACATCCACGTCGACATCGGCCGGTTCGGGCCCGAGCAGCCCCGGCTGATCCGTCGGTCCAACGCGCAGGTGCAGGCGGTGCAGGCGATGTGCCGCCACGTGTGGGGCCGCACGGACGTCGAGACGACCGGCGACTTCGACGACGTCACGCGCGATGCCACGACCCGCATCCTCGAGCAGGTCGGTGGGCCGGGCGAGCTCGCCGACTCGCGTGAGGCGTGGCAGGCGTTCATGGTCGCGACGATGCGGCGCGCCTGAGCAGGCCCGAGCCCGCGCGGGGCGGGCGCCTGATGTGGTCTCGTCCGTAGGATCGGGGCCATGCCCAAGACCGTGCTCACTCCCCAGTCCGAGGACTTTCCCCGCTGGTACCAGGACGTCATCGCGAAGGCGGAGCTGGCCGACAACGGGCCGGTGCGCGGCACCATGGTCATCCGACCGTACGGCTACGCGATCTGGGAGCGGATGCAGGCCAACATGGACCGGCGCATCAAGGAGGCCGGCGCGAAGAACGCGTACTTCCCGCTCTTCATCCCGGAGTCGTACCTCACGCGTGAGGCCGAGCACGTCGAGGGCTTCAGCCCCGAGCTCGCGGTCGTGACGCATGCCGGCGGCAAGGAGCTCGAGGAGAAGGTCGTCGTGCGGCCGACCTCCGAGACGGTCATCGGCGAGTACATGGCGAAGTGGACCCAGAGCTACCGCGACCTGCCGCTCCTGCTCAACCAATGGGCCAACGTCGTGCGCTGGGAGCTGCGCCCACGGATCTTCCTGCGCACCAGCGAGTTCCTGTGGCAGGAGGGCCACACGGCGCACGCCACCGAGGCCGACGCACGCGCCTACGCGAGGCGCATCCATGCCGACGTCTACGCCGCGTTCATGCGCGAGATGCTCGCGATGCCAGTGGTCCTCGGGCGCAAGACCGCCCGCGAGCGCTTCGCCGGCGCGACGAACACCCTTGCGCTGGAGGCGATGATGCGTGACGGCAAGGCCTTGCAGATGGGCACGAGCCACGAGCTCGGCCAGAACTTCGCCAAGGCCTTCGACATCACCTACCTCTCCGAGCAGTCGCGGCAGGAGACCTGCTGGACCACGTCGTGGGGCACGTCGACGCGCATGGTCGGCGGCCTCATCATGTGCCACGGCGACGACGCCGGCCTGCGGGTGCCCCCTCGGCTCGCCCCGGTGCAGGCGCTCGTCATGGTGGTCAAGGACGGCGAGGGCGTTGCAGCAGCGGCCGAGCAGGTCGTGGCCGACCTGCTCGCCCGCGGCGTGCGCGCCGAGCTCGACGCGCGGGTCGACACGCCCTTCGGCCGTCGCGCCGTCGACGCCGAGCTCAAGGGCATCCCGGTGCGCGTCGAGGTCGGACCGCGCGACCTCGCGGAAGGCACCGTCACCGTGGTGCGGCGCATCGCCGGCGGCAAGTCGGCCGTCCCGCTCGGCGGGGTCGTCGACACGGTGACCACCGCGCTCGAGGAGGACCACGAGGCGCTGTATGCCGCCGCGCTGGCCCACCAGACGGGCAACACCACAGCGGTCAGCACCCTCGACGAGGCTCGCGAGGCGGCACGCACCGGCTGGGCGACGATCCCGTGGTCGACGCTGGGCCCCGCCGGCGAGGCCACTCTCGCCGAGGCCGCCGTGACCGTGCGCTGCCTGACGATGCCCGACGGGTCGGTGCCCGAGTCCGAGGACGCCGACGGCGTGCTCGCCGTCGTCGGCCGAGCCTACTGATCGCCCGCCCGTACATTGAGTGGTGGTGGCCACAGGGACGGCTGGGAAGAGAGCAGGGTCGGGCATCGTTGACGGAAACGTGAGGAGGAGCGACGTGAGTGACACGACGGTGCCGAGCGGACGGCATACGCCCGCGGGCTCGACGGCGCAGCCGGAGACGCTGACGCCGCTGCTCCGCGACCGCGAGAGCGTGCTCGTCTACGACCGCTCCCACACCCTCTCGCCGGACGCTTTGCGCGCGATCCTGGAGGCGGCGCGCTGGTCACCATCGGCCGGCAACTCGCAGCCGTGGGGCTTCATCGTCGGCCTGCGCGGCGACGACACCCACGCCGCCATGGTCGAGCTGCTGTCGTCGGCGAACCAGGTCTGGGCGCCCTCGGCCTCGGCGATCATCCTGACCCTGCACCAGGTCGCGACCGACGAGGACCACGAGATCGCCTACAGCGACTACGCGATGTTCGACCTCGGCCAGGCGGTCGCCCACATCACCGTGCAGGCGCGTTCGATGGGCCTGCAGGTGCGTCAGTTCGGCGGCTTCGACCACCGGGCGGCCACCGAGGTCTTCGCGGTGCCGCCGCACTGGGCCGTGACCACGGGCATCGCGCTCGGCCTGCCCGCCGGGCCCGACGGTGACGCCGAGATGCCCGACTGGGTGCGCACACGGGCGCGCCTGCCCCGCTCGCGCCTGCCGCTCGAGGCCTTCGTGCACTCCGGCAAGTTCGGCCACACCGCCGACTTCCTGGCCGACTGACGGCCCGGCGCCGACCCGCCGTCCGGCCACCTCGCCGAGGGCCGGACGTGGATGGAGACCACCCCACGAACGGGTGGTCTCCATCGCGTCCGCGCCCTCGCGGTGGTCACCAGCGGGACGTCGCCGCGGCGATGAGGTCACCGAAGAGCAGGCCCTCGTCGACCGCATACCCACGTCGAGTGAACCAGTCACACATGTTGCGTGTGTCGCGTTCGAGGAACTCGGGCCCGTGCGGGTTGCCGATGACGTCGACGACCTGCGGCCAGTCGATGAGCACCAGCCGGGCGTCGTCGCCCTCACCGTCGAGCAGCACGTTGTACGGCGACAGGTCACCGTGCGCCCAGCCGAGCTCGGCGAGCCGGAGCATCGCCTCGCGCAGCTGCTCGAAGAGAACCGGCAGCAGCTCCGGGTCGGGACGGGTCTGCGCGAGGCGAGGCGCGGCCTGTCCGTCGGGAGAGCCGATGAACTCCATCAGCATCTCGTCGTCGGACATCTGCACCGGGTAGGGCACCGGCAGCCCCTCGTGCCACAGCCTGACCAGCGTCTCGAACTCGGCGAAGGCCCAGAGGCCACTGATCAGCTCCTTGCCGAACGAGGTGCGGGTCCGGATGGCCCGCGTCTCGCGCGACTTGCGCACCCGCCGCCCCTCGAGGTAGCCCGAGTCGCGGTGGAAGAGGCGGTTCTTGCTCGACCGGTAGCGCTTGCCGGCCATGAGGACGTCCCGGTCCGGCGAGCCGGGCACCCACCGGCGCACGAGGTGGACGTCGGCCTCCTTGCCGGTCTTGAGCACGCCCAGGTCGGACTCGACCGCGCCGAGGTCGGTGATGACCCATTCAGGGCGAGGCTTCGGGCCGTGCGTCGCGCCGTCCCAGCTGGACCAGCGCTCACCCTCCGGTGGTGCGTCCGGCTGGGTGTCGATCGCGAACGACTCGAGGTCGAGGTCGGTGAACCGCCCGTCAGTCAGACGGGGATCGAAGACCTCGTACTCATCTTCGTGAAAAGCATTGAAAGACAATTGAACTCCAAGGAAGAAGTGGTGTGGGCAGGCGTGCCCGAGGCCGTGATGGACATGTCACCCTCCTTGGGTCCAGGGTCTGCAGCCGTGTGCCGCAGCGCTCGCGTAGAGACTGGCGGAGCCGCCACCGCCGCGCAACCGAATTTCCGTGCGGGCAGGTTGTCGCGTTGTATCACCGGACGCGTCGTCCACCTCTACGGTGTGAGCAGGAGGAGCGTCAGGGAGGGAGCCCAGGTATGCCGTCCGCGTCCTTCGGTGGGGGAGCGGTGCGCGTGCGCGCCCCCCGCGGCTACGACGTGTCCGCGGCCGGGGAGCCCGG
Organism: Terrabacter sp. 28; assembly: GCA_000955875.1. GTDB lineage: Bacteria > Actinomycetota > Actinomycetes > Actinomycetales > Dermatophilaceae > Terrabacter. The sequence continues at coordinate 23,854 of JYOE01000021.1, read as the reverse complement.
CCGTGCGGACCGTGACCTGCCGCCGGACCTGCCGCAGCCCGGCCGGCGAGCGGCGGACCGGGCCGCACTGGCAGACCTCCTCGGTGACAGCGACTTCATCGTCGTGGACCGCATCGACCTGGCGCCGAGACGCGGCCGCGACCTCGATGCACCGCCTCCGCCGAACCGGCGCGGCACCGTGCACGTCGACGTCGACGTGCCCGCCGGCGAGGACGCCGTGGTGCTCCTCGAACGCGACGGCGTCTACTCGTGGCACGTCCCGGCGCGTAAGGAGCGCTCGCTCGAGCCCGGGCCGCGCACGGTGTCGTTCGCGCTCCCGGTCCAGCCGGCGCCGCGGACGACGCAGCCAGGCACCTCTCACAGCGCGTCGCCCGGCCGGGCGGACCGCGGGCTGCTCGGCGACCTCGTGCACGGCGCGCTGCAGGCCACCGTCCTGCGCTTCGCCGTGCCGGCGGCCGTCGACCGCCTCGTCGAACACCTCGAGTCAGGCGTGCGCACCGGGCTGGTCCACGTCACTGGCCCCGACGAGTGGCGCCCCATCGACGGCATCGAGGAGATCGCGTCGCTCCCCACCGACCGCCCGGCCCGCATCCTGCTCCTCGTGCACGGCACGTTCTCGTCGACGACCGGTGCGTTCGGGGCGCTCGCGGTCACACCCGGGGCGGAGGGCTTCGTCGACACGCTCGTGACGGCATACGACGCCGTGCTCGGCTTCGACCACCGCACCCTCAGCGTCGACCCGGAACGCAACGCCCACGAGCTGGTCGCCCTCCTCGAGCCGTTCCACGGAGAGCTCGTCATCGACGTGGTCACGCACAGCCGCGGCGGCCTCGTGACCCGGTCGTTCGTCGAGGCCGTGCTGCCCACCTCGGGGCTGCGGGCCACCGTCGGCGCGGTCGTGCTCGTCGCGGCGACGAACGCCGGCACGCACCTGGCCGACCCCGAGCGCTGGCACGACCTCGTCGACCTCTACACGAACCTCGTCATGGCCACCGCGAGCGGACTCTCCCTCTTCCCCGGCGGGGCGCCCTTCCGCGCCATCGTCGGTGGCGTCGTGGGCGGCGTCGGGACGCTCGTGAAGTACCTGGCGTCGTGTGCCGCCGGTGACGACGGTGTGCCCGGACTCGCGGCGATGCGCCCCGGCGGGGACTTCGTCACCGCCCTGGACGCCGTGCGACCGTTGCGGCGGGGGGACGAGCCGAGCTGGTACGTGGTGACCTCCGACTTCCACGTGTCGCTCTTCGACGACCACCACAGCCCGCCGGAGTTCCCGCGGGAGCTCGCGGTCCGGCTGGCCGAGGGCTTCGTCGACGGGCTCTTCGAGGGGCGCAACGACCTCGTCGTCGACACCGACTCGATGTCGACGGTCGGTGGCTCCGGGCTCCGCGTCACCGAGACGTGCGCCCTGGGCACGAACGACGTCGTCCACCACGTCAACTACTTCGCCCAGCTGAGCGTGATCGGCCAGATCGCCCAGTGGCTGCCGCTGGGGCTCGGCGCCTCCGACGACGAGTCGCACCTCCCGGGATGGATGACGGCGGCGCTGCCGCCGGACGACCGTGGACTCGGGGCCGTGCCCGACGAGCCGGAGCCGGTGGGGGCCGGGGCCGAGCCGCCACCTTCCATGGCCGTCCCGCCGCCCGCGCCCCCGCCGCCGCCCGCGCCCTCGGCCCCCGCGCCCCCGCCCCCGGCCCCGCCCGCAGCCGCCTCCCGGCAGGAGACGAGCGCCGAGCTGGCGGCCGAGATGCCGTCGGTGGTGACCGCGGGCTCGGACTTCACCGTGCGCGTGCGTCTCTCGCGGGCGCCCCTGACGGCGACCCCGGGCACGGTCCACGTCGACGAGACGATCCAGGTCGACGCGTCGCAGGCGGTGAGCGTGCAGGTCTACGCCAAGGACAACGCGCAGGTGCAGGAGGCGGAACCAAAGCTGTTCGCGCTCTCGTCGGTCGACGGCGTGGCGGCCGAGCTGACGTTCCGGGTGCGGGCCCTGGACCCGGGACCCGTGGGCGTCACCATCGTGCTCCGGCAGGGGAGCGTGATCGTGGCGACGCTGTCCCTCGAGGCCACGGCCGACGGCGCCACCCTGCTCGGCCCGCAGACGGTCAGGGCCGTCGTGCACCCCGGCGTCGCTGCCCCGGAGCTCGCCGGACTGCCGTGCCTCGACATCGTCGAAGGCCGCCTGACGACGGGGGAGCACGTCTACAGCTATGCGCTGCGCCTCGTGCCGGGCCAGCCGGCCCGGGTGTTCACGTCGGCGCCCGTCACCGGACGGGACGACTTCGTGCAGCAACGCATCGCCGAGGTCGAGCGGGTCATCAAGGACCCCGATCTCACTGCGCGCCAACGGATGTCGCAGCTGCAGAACACCGGCACGCTGCTCTTCGAGCAGTTCTTCCCCGAGGACCTGCAGGCCTACCTCTGGGCGCACCGCGACCTCGTGCACGACCTCATCGTCTACACCGACGAGCCGCTCGTCCCGTGGGAGCTCGTGCACCTCAAGCCGCCACGCGGCAAGCGAGGCACGAAGCCGCGGTTCCTGGGCTCCGGCGGGATGGTGCGGTGGCAGCTCGGTAGCTTCCCGCCGCAGCGGATGCGCGTGCGGCCGGGACGTGCCCGGTCGATCTGCCCCGTCTACGCGAACCCCATGTTCAAGAACGACGTCGGCGTGGCCGAGGCCGGCTACCTGCGTGAGCGGTTCGGGGCCAAGCCGGTCACGGCGACACCGGTCGGCGTCGAACGGCTGCTGCGCGGTGGCGGGTTCGACCTGCTGCACTTCTCCGGCCACGGCGCTGCCGATGCCGACGACATCGCCGAGGCGAAGGTGCTGCTGCGCGGCCGGAGACGGGGCTCGACCGTCCAGGAGCAGTACCTGACCGCCACGGACGTCTCGCAGAACCTCGACTGGACCGACCCCGGCGTCACGGGGCCGCTCGTCGTGTTCAATGCCTGCCAGACCGGTCGCTCGGGCGAGCTGCTCACCACCGCCGGTGGGTTCGCGAAGGCGTTCCTCGATGCCGGTGCCTCGGCCTTCGTCTCGTGCCTCTGGTCGGTGCGGGAGGAGCCGGCGCAGGTCTTCGTCGAGACGCTCTACGACGAGCTGCTCGGTGGTGCGCCGATGTCGCGGGCCAGTGCCCTCGCCCGCGAGGCGGCACGCGCCGCGGGCGACCCGACCTGGCTCGCGTACGTCGTCTACGCGAGACCCGACGCCGTCCTCGAGAAGGTCTGAAACGACATACGTCACAGTCGAACCCACTCACCCGAGGGGTTCCGATCAGAAGGGAACGACCATGGCACGCAGGGCTCTGTGCGTGGGGATCAACGAGTTCGCGTCGCTGCCGCAGACCAGCTGGCTCGCTGGCTGCGTCAACGACGCGAACGACATCGCGAAGGCGCTGCGCCCACTGGGCTTCACGGCGAGGGCGACGACCGTCCTGACGGACGCCGACGCGACGAAGAAGAACGTCATGGCTGCCCTGACGCAGCTGGTCACCAGCGCCAAGTCGGGCGACCACCTCGTCTTCACGCTCTCGAGCCACGGCACCCAGGTGCCCAACGAGCCCGGCGGAGACATCGAGCCCGACGACCTCGACGAGGCCTTCGCCTGCTACGACATCCGCCAGAAGGGCGACCAGTGGGACCGCGACACCGTCATCGTCGACGACGAGCTGCGCGACCTGTTCGCACGGGTGCCGTCCGGTGTCCTGCTCGAGGTGCTCCTCGACACCTGCCACAGCGGCACCGGCCTGAAGGACCTCGAGGAGATCCTGCAGGCCCAGCTTCTCGGCCGGAAGCCGCGGTTCCTCCCGGCCCCCACCCGCCGCGGCCTCGAGCAGACGCGCGCCATCCGGGCCGTCGCCCCCGTGCGCACCGTCGACCGCAAGGCCCTCGTCGAGCTGACCCGCAGCCGCGGGACCGCCTCCAAGCCGGTGCTGTTCGCGGCCTGCAAGCCCGACCAGACGGCGTCCGACGCGACGTTCGACGGTCGCTCCAACGGTGCGTTCACCTACCTGTTCCTCAAGGCCATGAAGGACGCCCCCACGGCGACGCGCACCGAGCTGCTGCGCACGGTCACGGCCGGCCTCAAGGCGGGGGACTTCAGCCAGCGCTCGACGCTCGAGGGGCCGGCCCGGTCCAAGAAGGTCGGCTTCGGACAGCTCTGGTGACCCGGCGGTCGGTGAGCCACGACACAGGTGTCGGTACTCACACGCGAGGGCGCTGACCCGGCAGCCGACGCGGCGGCATACTCGGTCGAAGCTGTCCCAGCCCAGAGCACCCAGCCCGAGCACTTGCAAGGTGGCGATCCGCGCATGTCCCGACTCCAGCAGACCGAAGGCCTCACCGAGGAGCAGCACGAGCTCGTCAAGCTCGTGCGCGAGTTCGTCGACGAGCAGATCATCCCGGTGGCCACCGAGCTCGAGCACAAGGACGAGTACCCGCAGGCCATCGTCGACGGCATGAAGGAGATGGGGATCTTCGGCCTGATGATCCCCGAGGAGTACGGCGGCCTCGGCGAGTCCCTGCTGACGTACGCGTTGTGCGTGGAGGAGATCGCCCGCGGCTGGATGAGCGTGAGCGGCATCATCAACACGCACTTCATCGTCGCGTACATGGTGCTCCAGCACGGCACCGAGGAGCAGAAGCAGCGCTACCTGCCGAAGATGGCGACCGGGGAGATCCGCGGTGCCTTCTCGATGAGCGAGCCGGGCTGCGGCAGTGACGTGTCGGCCATCAAGACGAAGGCCGTCAAGGGCGACGACGGCGGGTGGACGATCAACGGCCAGAAGATGTGGCTCACGAACGGCGGGTCTGCGAACCTCGTCGCGGTGCTCGTCAAGACCGACACCGGCGCCGACTCCGTCTACAAGAACATGACGACCTTCCTCATCGACAAGGAGAGCGGGTTCGGCGAGACCGCCCAGGGCGTCACCGTGCCCGGCAAGATCGACAAGATGGGCTACAAGGGCGTCGACACCACCGAGCTCGTCTTCGAGGGCCACCGCACGATCGACGCGCAGATCCTCGGCGGCGAGCCGGGCAAGGGCTTCTACCAGATGATGGACGGCGTCGAGGTGGGCCGCGTCAACGTCGCCGCCCGCGGGTGCGGCGTCGCGAGAAGGGCTTTCGAGCTCGGCGTCTCCTACGCCCAGCAGCGCGAGACGTTCGGCAAGAAGATCGTCGACCACCAGGCCGTCCTGTTCCGGCTCGCCGACATGGCCGTCAAGGTCGAGGCCGCTCACGAGATGATGGTCAAGGCCGCACGCAAGAAGGACTCCGGCCAGCGCAACGACCTCGAGGCCGGCATGGCGAAGTACCTTGCGTCCGAGTACTGCTCGCAGGTCGTCGAAGACTCCTTCCGGATCCACGGCGGCTACGGCTACTCGAAGGAGTACGAGATCGAGCGCCTCTACCGCGAGGCCCCGATGCTGCTCATCGGCGAGGGCACCGCCGACATCCAGCGCATGATCATCGGCCGCCGGCTCGTGGAGGACTACAAGCTCAAGGCTTGACGAAGGCCGATGGCCGGCCGGGCGGGTGCGAGGATGGTGGCATGAGCCTGCAACCGAAGGGTCCGGGGGGACGACCGGGATTCGCGACGCTGTCCCTGGAGTACCCCATGTCGCTCGGTGTCTTCGACAAGTACGAGGACGCCCAGAAGGCGGTCGACACGCTGTCCGACAACCAGTTCCCGGTCGAGAACTGCCTCATCGTCGGCACCGACCTCAAGCAGCTGGAGCGCGTGACCGCCCGCCTGACGTGGGGGCGGGTGGCCCTCGGCGGGCTGCTCTCGGGCATCTGGCTGGGGCTCTTCGTCGGGCTCATCCTGTCGCTGTTCTCGCGGCCGACGAGCGCGGTCACGCTACTGCTGTCGACCGCCCTCTACGGCGCCGTGTTCGGTCTCATCTGGTCGCTCGTCGGCTACGCCTTCACGCGCGGCGCCCGTGACTTCTCGTCGGTCAGCCAGGTCGTGGCCACCCGCTACGAGGTGTTCGCCGAGCACAAGGTCGCCCAGCGTGGTCGCGAGATCCTCGCCAAGGCGGGCATCTCCCCGGGCGGGCAGTCGAGCATCGGCATCGCCCCTGTAGCCCCCGCGCCCGGGACGCCAGCGCCGGGCACCACCGGTGACGCGTCCGCAGCACCGGGCGCCCCTGCGCGGTCCGACGACCCGCCGCCACCCGTCGGCTGAACCGGCCCCACCTTCGCCGTCCGCCGGCTGCAACGAACGGGTGCGACCGCGTGTCCTATCGGATGACGGACCCGACGAAGGAGCACGCCATGCCGGCTCGCAAGCCCTTCCCGTATGCCGTGCGCCCCGCCCTGGCGGCCGCTGTGCTCGCGCCGCTGGTCGCGCTGTCGCCGGCGGGTTGCGGCAACACGGCGTTCGAGGGCCCGACGGGTGGCCCGACCACGGTCGCTCGGCCCCTGACGAGCCAGCCCGTGGCGGCCGACGGCGCGCTCGAGTGCCCGGCCTCGCTGAAGGACTCGCTGGGCACCACCGTTCCGGAGAAGCCGCAAGGGGTCTACGGGCCGGCGCGGCTGCTCCCGCAGCGTCCGCCGGTCTCGCTCGTCGTCTGCAGCTACCCCGTCATGGACGTCAGTGCGACCACGCCGCTCACGGCGCCGTTCCCGCTGGAGAAGCGTGCCGTGGCGACCCAGGCGCAGCGCTCCGCGGTCGTCGAGTCGATGACCTGGGCGCCGCGCTTGAACCAGCAGCCGCGGGCGTGCACGGCCATGGCCGGCAACGAGACGGCATACCTCGTCGGGGCCGCCTACGGTGACGCGATCGTCTGGGTGGCCGCCAAGGGCGACGCGAACGCCTGCTCGACGGCGACGAACGGCGACTTCGTCTCCGGTGCCCCGCTCGGCGTCGAGCTCGACGCCATCTTCGGCGCGACGTCCCGGCCGCCCGGGACCGGGGGGTCGTGCCGCGCGCGGTCATGGGGGCGGCTCGGTGACGACCGGCTGCTCGCGCCCGAGGGCGCGCCGGCCGTGGTCGTCTGCCGCCAGGCGGCCGACGGGTCGATCCGGCCCACCACGTTCGACGCCGCCCGCTCGGCGGAGGTGGTCGCGGCTCTCCGGGGGCTGCCCACGCGCCCTACGGGCCGGACCTGCCAGGGCTCGGGCGGCGCATCGGACCGGCGCTTCACCCTCGTGCTCCGGTATGCCGTCGGGCCGGCCGCCCAGGTGAACGTCGACCCGGACTGTGACCCGGCGGTGCTGGGCTCCAACCTCGAGAGCGCCGACGCCGGTGGGCTCGTCGACCTCGTCGAGCGGTGGAGCCCGCCGATCCCCGGGCCCGACCCGGACGGCTCGGTCTCGTCCGACGGGTCGGTCGGCCCGGCACCCCTGCCGGTGCCGGCGCCCGACCAGCCGACGGAGGTGCCGGGTTCGACGGGCGGCGGCGTGGGCGGCAGTCCCGGCACGGGCATCCTGCCGACGCCACCGACCCCGCCGGCAGACCTCCCGACGACCCCCTAGCCGCGCTCGGCCCAGATGCGGGCGATCCAGGCCTCGACGTCGGCGCTACTGCGCGGCATCGCTGCCGAGAGGTTCTCGCAGCCGTCGTCGGTGATGAGGATGTCGTCCTCGATGCGCACCCCGTTGCCGCGCAGCTCGTCGGGCACCAGCTCGTCGTCGGCCTTGAAGTAGAGGCCCGGCTCGACCGTGAGGACCATGCCCGGCTTGAGCTCGGCGTCGGAGTACTCCTCGCGGGTGGCGAGCGCGCAGTCGTGCACGTCGAGGCCGAGGTGGTGGCTCGTGCCGTGCACCATCCAGCGGCGGTGGTACTGCCCGTGCTCGGCGTCGAGGGTGCCCTCGACGTCGACGCCCTCGGGCAGCAGGCCCCACTCGTGCAGGTGCTCGGCGATGACGCGGATCGCGGCGGCGTGCACGTCGCTGAACTTGTTGCCCGGCTTGCAGGCCGCGATGCCGGCTTCCTGGGCGGCGTAGACGGCGTCGTAGATCTTGCGCTGGGCGTCGGTGAACGTGCCGCTGACCGGCAGGGTACGGGTGATGTCGGCGGTGAAGAGCGAGTCGACCTCGACGCCGGCGTCGAGCAGGAGCAGGTCGCCGTCCCTGATGTCGCCGGTGTTCTTGATCCAGTGCAGCGTGTTGGCGTGGTCGCCGCTGGCGCAGATCGAGTCGTAGCCGACGCCGTTGCCGTGGTGGCGCGCGTGCAGGCCGAAGATGCCCTCGACCCAACGCTCGCCGCGGCCGCGACGGACCGCCTCGGGCAGGTCGGCGATGACGGCGTCGAAGCCCTTGTGGGTGCCGTCGACGGCGTCGCGCATCTGCTCGACCTCCCACTCGTCCTTGACGAGGCGCAGTGTCGAGAGGAAGTGGGCGAGCTGCTCGTCGGCCTCGCGCTGACGGTCGGCGCGGGTCTCGGCCTCGGTGGCGTCCTGGGCCTCGGCGACGGCGGTGCGGGCCCGGTCGACCCGAGCGGCGACCTCGGCGTCGGCGTCACGCACGACCCGGACCGTCACCTCGCCCGCGTCCTTGCCCACGGCGTCGGAGAACTCGTCGATGTGGCGGGCGGTGAGGCCCAGCTCGGACTCGATGTCGGCCAGGGTCGGGCGCGCGCCCACCCAGAACTCGCCGTAGCGCGAGTCGCCGAAGAACTCCTCGGTGTCGCGCTCGGCGAGCGGCCGGAAGTAGAGGACGGCCTCGTGACCGGCCTGGTCGCCGGCCCCGTCGGCTCCGCCCTGCCGGGGCTCGAGGACGAGCACGGCGTCGGGCTCGCGGTCGCTGCCGAGGCCGGTGAGGTGGGCGAAGGCGCTGTGCGGGCGGAAGACGTAGTCGGTGTCGTTGCTGCGCACCTTGAGGCCGCCGGCCGGCACGACGAGGCGCTCGCCCGGGAAGGCCGCGCTCACGGCCTCGCGGCGGCGGGCGGCGTGGTCGGCGACCTCGGCCCGAGGGGTCACCCCGGTGCTGCGGGGCGCCCAGCCGGTTGCGACGAACGCCCGGAACTCGTCGGTCGTGGGGCCCTTGCGGCTCGGAGAGGCCTTCTGCTCTTCACTCATCACCGAGCCATCGTGTCACGAAGCGACAGGGCCGCCGAACCCGGTTTCCGGGCCGGCGCCGCCCCCGGGATGCCTGCCCGCCCGCCTCGGCGCAGGCTCCGGAGACCCCTCGGGGGTACCGGCCTCGGGAACGCCCCGGCATACAGTCTGGGGGTGGCCCCCACCGAGCGAACGTCCCGGCCGACCACCGCCCACCGCACGCTGCCGTCGCTGCGAGCGAGCACCCGCCGCGCCATGCGGCCGAGCGGGCCGCCGACCGACGAGATCCCGATCTGGACCACGCCCGACGGTGTCGACTCCCACACGGCCCTGGCCGTCATCGACCTCGCGATGCGGGCGGGCGTCGCGATGATCGCGACCGGTGCGGCGGCGGCGGACGTCACCGCGACCGTGCTCACGCTGACGAAGGCGTACGGCCTCAGCTCGGTGCACGTCGACGTCACCTACACCTCGGTCACCGTCTCCTACCACCGCGGCCCGAACGCCGACCCGATCACCGTGCTGCGCATCGTGCGGTTCCGCGTGCAGGACTACACGCGCCTCGAGCGGCTGCGCGGGCTCATCGTCGACCTGTCGCAGGACCCCGTGCCCGTCGAGGAGGCGCGGGTGCGCTTCGACGCGGTCATCACCGCGCCGCACCCGTACCGGCGCTGGCTCGTCGCTGTCGCCGGCGGGGCGCTGGCGGCCGGGGCTGCCGCGCTCGTCGGGGCGGGCGTCTTCATCGTCGCGCTCAGCTTCGTCACGGCCACGATCGTGGGCCGGGTGCTCAACTGGCTCACGGGTGCCGGTGTCGCGGCGTTCTTCGCCCAGATCGTCGCCGCAGCCATCCCGACGGCCGTCGCGACCCTCGTCGTCGTCGCGCAGTCCGCCGGAGTCACCTTCTTCGGCAGCGTCTCGCCGTCTCTCGTCGTGGCGTCGGGGATCGTGCTCCTCCTCGCCGGCCTGTCGGTCGTGGGGGCGGCGGAGGACGCGCTCGAGGGCTACTACGTCACCGCCGGGGCGCGGGCGTTCGAGGTCGTCGTGCTCTCGCTCGGCATCGCCGTCGGCATCTCGATCGTGCTGTCGCTCGGCAAGCGGCTCGACTACCCGATCGCGATCAGCTCGCAGACGCTGCTCACCGACGACGTGGGCGTGCAGATCGTCTGTGCCGTCGTGATCTCGGTCGCCTTCGCCGTCATGTCGTACGCGAGCGGCCGGGCCGTCGCCGTCGCCGGCATCGCGGGTGGGCTCGGTTGGGCGATCCTCGCCGTCGGTGAGCGGGCGCTGCAGCTCGGTGCCGTGACGGGGTCGGCGCTGGCCGCGCTCGTCGTCGGTTTCGCGTCGCGCCTCGTCGCCAAGCGCCTCACCATCTCGGCGCTCGCCGTCACGACCGCCGCGATCGTGCCGCTGCTGCCGGGGCGCATGGCCTACGAGGGCATCTCGCAGCTCGTCACCAACCCCGACGGCAACGGCTTCGCGCTCGGGGTGCCGACCCTGCTCCAGGCCTTCGGGCTCGGGCTCGGGCTCGCCGCCGGGGTGTCGCTCGGCACGTACTTCGCCGGGCTGCTCGTCGCCCGCTCGCAGGGCGTACGCCCCCGGCCGGCCGCCGGGGCGACCCTGCCGGTGGACCCGGTGCCGGACGCGACGCTCTCGTCGGCGCCGGTCCTCTCCGACATGGTCGAGCTCGAGGCCGCGTCGGCGCTGGATGACGCGGTCGTCGACGAGCCGGCCGCGGAGGTCACGGACCGACCGTGAGCAAGCACACGGCATACGCCCGTGGTCGTGGGCCGTGTGCTCGGGCAGGCTGGGAGCCGTTGGCTTTTCGCGTGTCGTAGGTCGGAGGAGTTGGGATGCAGTTCGGGCGCAGCTATGAGGAGTTCGAGGTCGGGGCGGTCTACAAGCACTGGCCCGGGAAGACGGTCACCGAGTACGACGACCACCTCTTCTGCCTGCTGACGATGAACCACCATCCACTGCACCTCGACACGCACTACGCCGGGGAGACCACGCAGTTCGGCCAGAACGTCGTCGTCGGCAACTACGTCTACTCGATCCTGCTCGGCATGTCGGTGCCCGACATCTCCGGCAAGGCCATCGCGAACCTCGAGATCGAGTCGCTGCGCCACGTCGCCCCGACCTTCCACGGCGACACCCTCTACGGAGAGACGCGCGTGCTCGACAAGTGGGAGTCGACGTCCAAGGACGACCGTGGCGTCGTGCACGTCGAGACGATCGGCTACAAGCAGGACGGCACGGTGGTCTGCATCTTCCGGCGCAAGGTGATGGTGCCCAAGGAGAGCTACCTCGAGGCGCGGGGTGGCGAGCAGCCCGGCCGACCGGTGCCGGTGCCCGACCGCAACTGGCCCGGCCCCGACGCAGCGACGCCCGCCTGACCCCAGCGGCTGCCCACCCCTCCGACCCCGCAACACACCCGGTAACGGTCATTACGACGGTGCTGCAACAGCGCCGAGCTGACTGTTACCGGATGTGTTCGGCTCAGGGATGGCCGTCCACAGCCCCGCTGGGCTCCCGGCGACCCTCCACAGGGGCGCGGTGAACGCTTCCCCCGAGTGCGTATGCCGCCGAGTGTCGGCCCATGAACCCTCGACTTCACGCGTTGCTCGGCTTCCAGCACGGCGTCGTGTCGGCTGCCGAGGCCCTTGCCGTCGGCACGGACCATCTGGCACTGCGGCGCGCGGTCGCGCGCCGCGAGCTCGTCCGGGTGCGCCGCGGTGCCTATGTCGACGGAGCGTCGTGGTCGGCTGCCGACGTCGACGAGAGATACCGCCTCGCGGTGCTTGCAGTGGCGCGGCCCCGGCCCGCTGACGCCGTCAGCCACCATGCGGCACTGGCCCTGCGCCGGCTGCCCCTGTGGGGCCACGACAGACGCCGGTTCGACCTCGTCTCCGACGTCCGCCAGATCACGGCTCGCAGTGGCCTCCACCTGCACCCCGGAGCGGGCGTCGAGACGTCGCAGGTCGACGGGGTGGCGACGGTGTCAGTCGCGCGCTCCGTCGTTCGCAACGCGCTCACGATGGGCCGCGAGTGCGCCGTGGTCGCCGGCGATGCCGCACTGCGTGCAGGCCTGGTGACACCTGAGGCGCTCATGGCCGAGGCGGCGCCGGTCTCGCCCCATCAGGGCCGTGGCCGAGCACTGGACGCGGTCCTCGCGATGGACGGGCGTTCCGAGTCCGTGGGCGAGTCCCGGACGCGCCTCATCCTCGACGACCTCGGTCTGGCGCACGACAGCCAAGTCGTCATCGAAGACGCACGCGGCGAGTTCCTCGCCCGGGTCGACTTCCTGGTCGAGGGCGTGGTCCTCGAGTTCGACGGTCGCGTCAAGTACGGGAGATCGCGCGACGACGTCGATGCGGGGGCGGCCGACCCCGGCGAGGTGGTGTGGCTCGAGAAAAGACGCGAGGACCGGGTGCGCCGGCTCGGCTACCCGTTCGAGCGTGTGGTCTGGGACGAGCTGGCCCGTCCGGGGATCCTCGGCGCGAGGCTCCGCGCCGCTCGGCCGTCACCTCGCACCGGATGACGCGAACCGCACGACCCCCGCAGGCGCCTCGCACCGGGACCGCACCACCACCCCGCAACACACCCGGAAGCGGTCAGACCCGGTGGGTTGCAACCGGTGTGCGACGACTGATGCCGGGTGTGTTGCGGGGGAGTGGGGCTGGGTGTGAGCTGACCCAGCCCTAGTCTTGGGGCGTGACGTCGACAGGGGCAGGAGCGGGGCCCGTCATCGACCTGCACGCGCACTCCTGCGTCAGTGACGGTACCGAGACGCCCGACGAGCTCGTGGCCGCCGCGGCGACCGCCGGCGTCGACGTGCTCGCGATCACCGACCACGACACGGTCGCAGGCTGGGACGACGCTGCCGACGCGGCACGTCGGCACGGCATCACCCTCGTGCGCGGCATCGAGATCTCGTGCGCCTGGCGCTACACCTCGATCCACCTGCTCGGCTACCTCACCGACCCCGGTGACGCGCCCCTCACACACGAGCTCGCGCGGGCCCGCGACTCCCGGTCGACGCGGCTCGAACGCATGGTCGCGCTCATGGCCGCCGACGGCATACCCCTGACGTATGCCGAGGTGCTGGCCCAGGTCGGCCCCGGCGCCACCGCGGGGCGGCCCCACATCGCCGACGCGCTCATCGCGAACGGGACGATCCGGCACCGTGACGAGGCGTTCCGCGAGTGGCTCGGCGACGACTCGCCGTACTACGTGGGGCACTACGCGCCCGACCCGGTGCGGGCGGTCGAGCTCGTCCGGGCGGCGGGCGGCGTGCCCGTCGTCGCCCACCCGTTCACGCGCACCCGGTCGAGCGGCCTCGACGACGCGCTCATCGAGCGGATGGCTGCCGCCGGGCTCGTCGGACTCGAGGCGTACCACCGGGACCACGGGCCTGCCGAGGTCGAACGGGCGAGGGCGCTCGCCGACCGGCTGGGCCTGGTGCTGACGGGGTCGAGCGACTACCACGGCGAGGGCAAGCGCAACCGCCTCGCCGAGAACACCACGGCACCGGAGGTCCTCGACGCCATCGAGGCGGCCTCGAGCGGCGTCACGGAGGTGCTGAGGCCGTGAGCTACTTCGACACGACCATCTTCCTCAGCACCTTCATCACCCTCATCGTCATCCTCGACCCGCCCGGCGCGGTGCCGATCTTCCTCGCGCTCACCGGGTCGCTCACGAAGGTCCAGCGCAACGTGGCGGCCCGGCGCGCCTCTCTCGTGGCCGTCTTCGTCATCGCCATGTTCGCGCTCTTCGGCCGCAGCATCCTCGACTACCTGCACATCTCGATCGCCGCCCTGCAGGGCGCCGGCGGGCTCCTGCTGCTCCTCGTCGCGCTCGAGCTGCTGACCGGCAAGGAGTCCGACTCGCTCGCCGACGCCGGCGTCAACGTCGCTCTCGTGCCGCTCGGCACCCCGCTGCTCGCGGGGCCGGGCGCCATCGTCGCGACGATGCTCGCGGTCCAGCGCTCCGACACCGCGGCGGAGTACGTCGCCGTGGGAGCCGCCCTCGTCGCGGCCATGCTCGCCGTCTACCTCGTGCTGCGCTTCGCCGGCCGGGTGCGCGGGCTGCTGCGCGAGAGCGGCACGATGCTGCTGACCCGCATCGCCGGCCTGCTGCTGTCGGCCATCGCCGTGCAGATGGTGGCCGACTCGGTGCGCGCGTTCGTCAGCGGCCAGGGCTGAGACGGCTGCCCGGGACTCGCAGGCAGGCGGGTGGGGACGCGTGTGCACGGCTCCCGCGCCGTGTCGGTGCCGGGCCGTAGGGTGTCGGCGTGACGACCGGCGCGGCTGAGCAGACGACCTTCGCGGGGATGCCCACGCCGCTGTACTCCGGCTCGCCGTCCCGGCTGCTGGCCTACCTCGACTGCCCGCGCCGCTACCGCATGCAGTACCTCGACCGCCCGCGCCCGCAGGCACGGCCGCAGCGCGCGCACACCTCCGTCGGCATCGCCACCCACAACGTGCTCCGCGACTTCTGGGACCTGCCCGTCTCCCAGCGCACGCCGGCAGGGGTGGCCGAGCTCGTGCGCACGTCGTGGATCGACGTCGGCTTCCGCGACCCCGAGCAGTCGGTGGCCTGGCGGCTGCGGGTGCGTGACGCCGTCACCGACTACCTGCGCCGCAGCGACCGCGACAACCAGCCCGTCGGCATCGAGCGCAGCGTGTCGCTCAAGACCGACGAGGTCGCCATCACCGGGCGCATCGACCGCCTCGACGACCGCGACGGTGAGCTCGTCGTCGTCGACTACAAGACCGGCCGCCAGGTCCCCACCGACGACGACGCCCGCACGTCGCTCCCGCTGGCCCTGTATGCCGTCGCGTCCGCGCGCATGTTCCGCCGGCCGTGCCGACGGGTCGAGCTGCACCACGTCCCCTCGGGCACCGTCGCCGTGCACGAGCACACCGACGAGTCGCTCGCCCGCAAGGTCGCAGAGGCCGAGTCGATCGCCTCCGACCTGCGCCGCGCCGATGCCGACTTCAAGCAGGTGGGGGTCGAGTCCACCCGGTTCGCGCCTCGGCCCTCGGCCCTCTGCTCCTGGTGCGACTTCCGGGCCCACTGCCCTGAGGGCCAGCAGGTCGGTCCCGAGAAGTCCGACTGGGCCGGTCTCGAGCCCGCCGGCTACGACTCCACGCCTGACGAGCGCGCCGATGCCTGAGCCCGCGCCCTCCGAGACCCACCCCGAGGGGTCGGTCCACCGAGACCTGCGGTGGGCCTTCCTGGCCGCCGTCGACCACGTCGCCGCCATCGTGGCGCGCGACGACGTCGCCGCCGCCTGGGACACCCCCAGCGCGCTGCCGCAGTGGAGCGTCGGTGGTCTCGTCGCGCACCTCGCCAGCCAGCCGGTGATCGCCGTCGACCTGCTCAGGGCCGAGCCGTGGTCCGATGCGATCAGCCTCGACGAGCACTACGCCCGGTCGGCGTGGGTCAAGGGCGGTCTCGACGACGACGTGAACGTGTCCATCCGGGCCGGGGGCGACGCACAGGCCGCGGCCGGCCGAGACTCCGTGCTGGCCAGGGTGACCGACGCCCGGGCGGACCTCCCCGACCTGCTCGCCGCCCAGCCTGCGGAGCGTGCCGTCCTCATCCCGTGGGCCGGCTGGGCGCTCCGGCGCGACGACTTCCTCACCGGCCGCATGATGGAGGTCGTCGTGCACGGCGAGGACGTCGCCGCCAGCCTCGGCTTCGACGCGCCCAGGCTGCCCGACGAGGTGTTCGCCCCGGTGCTCGCACTGCTCACCCGGATCTCCGTCCGCAGGCACGGCCAGGGCGCCGTGGTGTCGGCTCTGTCACGTGCCGAGCGCGCCCCGCGGACGATCTCGGCGTTCTGACCCGGCGGCCTGACACACTGGGCCGCATGGCGCCCCGGACCGGCAAGAGCGACGCGACCACAGCCCTGCCCCGAGCTGCCCGCGGTGGCTCGAGGAGCGCCGACACCTCACGACGTGGGTCGCACCCGGCGCCCGCGGACCGTGCGACGACGATCGCGCTCGCCAACCAGAAGGGCGGCGTCGCCAAGACCACGTCGGTCGCCAGCATCGGCGCCGCTCTCGCCGAGCAGGGACGGCGCGTGCTGCTCGTCGACCTCGACCCGCAGGCGTGCCTGACGTTCTCGCTCGGCGTCGACCCCGACACGGTCGAGCGCTCCGTGCACGACGTGCTGACGGGCGCGGCCGAGCTCGGTGACGTCGTCGTCACCTGCGACGAGGGTGTCGACCTCGTGCCGTCCGCCATCGACCTCGCCGGCGCCGAGGCCATGCTGCTGCCGCGCCCGGGACGCGAGTACGTGCTGCGCACGGCCCTCGAGGACGCCAAGGCGGCATACGACGTCGTCCTGCTCGACTGCTCGCCCAGCCTCGGCGTGCTCACCCTCAACGCGCTCACCGCCGCGGACGCCCTCATCATCCCGATGCCCTGCGAGATGCTCAGCCACCGCGGTGTCGGGCAGCTGCTCGACACCGTCGCCGACGTGCAGAAGATCCTCAACCGCGACCTCGAGGTGTGGGGCATCCTGCCGACGCTCTTCGACGGCCGCAGCAACCACGCCCGTGAGGTGCTCGCCGACGTGGGGGAGCGCTACGACCTTCCGGTGCTCGACCCGCCCATCCCGAAGGCCGTGCGCTTCGCCGAGGCCCCGGCAGTGGGCCGCTCGATCCTCAGCACGGCCCGCTCGTCCAGGGGCGCCCAGGCCTACCGCGACGTCGCCGCGTCGCTGCTCGCCCGGCTCTGACACGCGGGTCCCGGCGGGAATGAACCGCCGCGTGGAGGTGCTGCACCTAGGAGTGTCGCCAACCCACCACGAAGGAGACCCTCTTGACTTCCACGCCTGCACTGGTCGCCCCGAGCGCCGGAGCCGCCTTCGAGGCGCGCACCGTCGAGCACCGCGACCTGCGTGACGACGACGTGCTCATCGACATCAAGTTCGCCGGCATCTGCCACAGCGACATCCACCAGGTCCGTGAGGAGTGGGGGAGCGCGATCTTCCCCATGGTCCCTGGCCACGAGATCGCCGGGGTGGTCTCCGCCGTCGGTGACGGGGTGACCCGTCACAAGGTCGGCGACCGCGTCGGCGTCGGCTGCATGGTCGACTCGTGCGGCGAGTGCGAGTACTGCAAG
Organism: Terrabacter sp. 28; assembly: GCA_000955875.1. Classification (GTDB taxonomy): domain Bacteria; phylum Actinomycetota; class Actinomycetes; order Actinomycetales; family Dermatophilaceae; genus Terrabacter. The sequence continues at coordinate 6,722 of JYOE01000021.1, read as the reverse complement.
AACGGCGAGGAGCAGTTCTGCACCAAGGGCGCCGTCATGACCTACAACGGCCGCGGCTACGACGGCGAGGAGACCAAGGGCGGCTACGCCCAGCAGGTCGTCGTCTCGGAGCGCTTCGCCGTCAAGATCCCCGACGGCATCGAGCTCGACGTCGCAGCGCCCCTGCTGTGCGCCGGCATCACCGTCTGGTCGCCGCTCAAGCGCTGGGGCGCCGGCCCGGGCAAGAAGGTCGCCGTCATCGGTCTCGGTGGCCTTGGCCACATGGCCGTGAAGCTCGCCGCCGCCATGGGCGCCGAGGTCAGCGTGCTGAGCCGTAGCGACGCCAAGAAGGACGACGGTCTCGCGCTCGGCGCGACGAGCTACCACGCCACGGGCGACGAGGGTGTGCTGAAGGGGCTCAAGGGCACCTTCGACCTCATCATCAACACGGTCAGCGCCGACCTGCCGATGCAGACCTACATCGGTCTGCTGCGTCCCCTTGGTGTCATCGCCAACGTCGGGCTGCCCACGGGCAACTACGACTTCGCGCCCGGCGCCGTCGTCGGCGGCAGCCGTGTCGTGGCCGGCTCCAACATCGGTGGCATCCCTGCCACCGCCGAGATGCTCGCCTTCTGCGCCGAGCACGGCATCGGGGCGACGATCGAGACCATCTCGGCCGACCAGGTCGACGAGGCCTACGAGCGCGTGGTGGCCGGCGACGTGCGCTACCGCTTCGTCATCGACACCTCGACGATCAACGCCTGATCTCTGATTCGCCCCACCGAGGGCGTATGCGTTCGGCCGGGTCCCGCGGGGGCCCGGCCGTCGTCGTCCCCCCGGCAACACACCCGACAACGGTCAGGCCGCGGTGGTTGCAGCCCTGCGCGGTTGACCGCTACCGGGTGTGTTGCAGGGTGGGTGTGGCGGGGTCAGGGCGGGTCGAGCGCGGGGAGGCCGTCGATCGAGACGGCGTTCTTCGCCTCCCGGTAGGCCGTCAGCCCGTCCTCACCGCGGTTGTCGGCCCACCGCGTGAGCAGGTCGCGATCGCCGTCGTGGCTCATGAGCGGGACCGCATACCCGCACGAGTCCGAGACCCGTTCGACGTCCACGACCACGACGCCACGTGTGCCCGAGTGGTCCCCGAAAAGCCCTCGGTACGAGGCGAACTCGGGATCGGCCAACCCGACGTGACGCCCGCGGCCGTGGAGCCTGACGATGTTGGGTGGCCCCTCGAAGGCGCAGAACATCAGGGTGATGCGCCCGTTCTCACGCAGGTGGGCGATCGTCTCGGCGCCGCTGCCGGTGAGGTCGAGGTAGGCGACGGTGTGCTCGTCGAGCACCGCGAACGTGTCGCCCATGCCTTTCGGCGAGACGTTGACGTGCCCGTCCGCGGCGAGCGGGGCCGTCGCCACGAAGAACACGTGCTGCGCCTCGATGAACGCGCGCAGCCGACCGTCGATGTGCTCGTGCAGCTTCATCGCAGGCTCCTCACCCTCGGGCCGTCACTCGACGGTGACCGACTTCGCAAGGTTACGAGGCTTGTCGATGTCGAGCCCGAGGGCGACCGCAGCGTGGTACGCCAGCAGCTGCATGGGGATCATGAGCAGGATCGGGTCGAGCTCCGGCTCGTTGCGCGGCACGTCGATGCGGCGCGCGCCCACCACGCCGAGGTCGACGTCGGGGTGCGTCACCGCGACGACGCGGCCACCGCGGGCCATGACCTGCTCGGCCGCGGCGAGGTTGCGTGACGTCAGCTCGTCAGACGGGATGACCGCGACGGTCGGCCGGGACGGCTCGATGAGGGCCAGGGGGCCGTGCTTCAGCTCGCTCGTCTGGTAGGCCTCGGCGTGCCGGTAGGAGATCTCCTTGAACTTCTGCGCGCCCTCGCGCGCCACGGGGAACCCACGCACCCGGCCGATGAAGAAGAGGCTCTCGGCGCCCGAGAGCTCGCGCGCGACCTCGGCGATGGCCTCGCCGTGGTCGAGCACCTGGGCGATGTCGGCCGGCAGCCTCTCGAGGCCGGCGATGATGCGCTGACCGTCGGCCACGGACAGGTCCCGAACGCGGCCGAGCAGCAGGGCCAGCAGGGCGAACCCGACACCCATGTGCGTGAGCGCCTTGGTCGAGGCGACCGAGATCTCGGGGCCGGCGTGCAGGTAGATGCCCCCGTCGCACTCGCGGGCGATCGTCGAGCCGACGACGTTGACGAGCCCGACGACCTGGCCGCCCTTGCGCTTGACCTCGCGCACCGCGAACGCGGTGTCGGCCGTCTCACCGGACTGGCTGACGGCCACGTAGAGGGTGTCGGGCTCGATGATCGGGTTGCGGTAGCGGAACTCGCTCGCCGCCTCGGCGTGCGCCGGGATGCGGGCCAGCTCCTCGATCATCAGGGCGCCGAGCTCGCCGACGTAGTAGGCCGAGCCGCAGCCGAGGATCTTGACGCGCCGGAAAGCGCGCAGCTCGCGGGGGGAGAGGTTGAGGCCGTCGAGGCGGGCCGTGCCGAACCGCGTGTCGAGGCGGCCGCGGAGCATGCGGGCGACGGTCTCGGGCTGCTCGGCCATCTCCTTGGACATGAAGTGGCCGTGGCCACCGAGCTCGACCTCCTCGTCGCTGACCTCGATCGTCGTCGGCTCGCGCCCGGTGTCGGGCGTCTCGCGCGTGAAGGTGCGGTAGCCGCGCGCCGTCACGACGGCCAGCTCGCCGTCGTCGAGGTGGACGACGGAGGAGGTGTGCCGCACCAGGGCGGCGACGTCGGAGGCGACGAACATCTCCCGCTCGCCGACCCCGAGGATGAGGGGCGAGCCGTTGCGGGCCACGACCACCCGGTCGGGCACCTCCGAGTCGAGGACGGCGACGGCATACGTGCCGACCACCTGCTCCAGCGCCTCGAGCACGCGGTCCTCGAGCTCGGCGGCTGAGGACCGGGCGACGAGGTGCGCGAGCACCTCGGTGTCGGTGTCAGAGGTGAAGGGCACGCCCTCGCGCGACAGCCGGTCACGCAGGGCGGCGGCGTTGTCGATGATCCCGTTGTGCACGACGGTCACGCGACCGTCGGCGCTGGAGTGCGGGTGGGCGTTGGCCTCGGTCGCCGGGCCGTGGGTGGCCCAGCGCGTGTGGCCGATGCCGACGGTCCCGACGAGTCGCTTAGGCAGCGCGGCCTCGAGCTCGCGCACGCGCCCGACGCGGCGCACGACGGTCTGACCGTTCGGCCCGGCCACGCTGATGCCGGCGGAGTCGTAGCCCCGGTACTCGAGCCGGGTCAGGCCCTCGATGAGGATCGGGGCGGCCGGCTGGCGCCCGACGTATCCGACGATGCCGCACATGGGTGACCTCCTGGTCTTCGGTTCTGGGGGCGTATGCCGTGCCGTGCCCTTCGGGGCCACGCCGGCAGCAGGCTGTGTCAGCCGTAGATGATGCGACGCAGCTGCCGCTCGCTCAGCTCGGGAGCGGCGACGACCCGGTCGGCGAGCTCCGCCGCGATGGTGCGGTAGATCTCCGGGTTGCGGGCGCCGTGCAGCTGCAGCCGGGTGTGCCGTCGCCGGACGTACTCCTCGACGGGCTCGCGGTAGTGGGCGAGGACGTCGCCGACGACACGGGCCGCCTCGCCCTCCGACAGGCCGGTCGAGCCGGCCACGCGGGCGACGAGTTCAGGGTCGGGCACCCCTCGATGATGCGGCATCGCTCACGCCAACGCCAAGAATCTGCCCGGATTCGGGCAAGCAGAGGGCTCCAGCAGGCGGTGATCGCCGGGATCGTCCGTCGCGAACTGGGCACTCGACTGGTCTCAGCATGCGTCGAGTGCACACTTTCCGACGTGCGGGGACTCGTCCCGGCCAGCAGGGGAGGGCAACGCGAAGGGCTGCGCCCACCGGGTGGTGGGCGCAGCCCTTCGTCAGGAGTGGGGGTCGAGCCCCGGTCAGTCGGTGCCGGAGTCGGCGGAGGCTGCCGCGGCTGCCTCCCCGCTGCTGGAGCGACCGGAGCCGCCGCGGCGCCGGCGCCGGCGCGGCGGGCGGGACTGGCCGTCGTCGGGCGCAGACTCGGCCGGACCGCCGGAGGAGGCCGGCGCCTCGCTGCCGTCCGCTCCGGTGGCGCCGGCGGCACCTGCGGCAGCAGCGCCCGCCCCACGCGTACGGCGGCGGTTGCGGCTGCGACGCGGGCGGCTCTCGCCGCTCTCCGCGTCGCCGCCCTCACGGGCCTCGCGGCCGCCCTCGGAGCGGGAGTCACGCTCCCCGCGGCGCCCACCACGGTCACCACCTCGGTCGCCCCGGTCGCCCCGGTCGCCGCGCTCGCCGGAACGACCGCCACCGCGGCCGTGGCGCTTGCCGGTCTCGCCGAGATCCTCGATCTCCTCGGCCTCGAGGCCGGCGAGCTTCTGCTCGGACCGGCGCAGGTAGCCCTTGGCGTCGGTCGGGATGTCGAGGTCGGAGTAGAGGTGGTCGGAGCTCGAGTACGTCTCCTGCGGCTCGGGGATGCCGAGGTCGAGCGTCTTGTTGATGAGCGCCCAGCGGTGCAGGTCGTCCCAGTCGACGAAGGTCACCGCGACGCCGGTGTTGCCGGCGCGGGCCGTGCGGCCGATGCGGTGCAGGTAGGTCTTCTCGTCCTCGGGGCACTGGTAGTTGATGACGTGCGTGACGTTCTCGACGTCGATGCCGCGGGCCGCGACGTCGGTGGCGACGAGGATGTCGACCTTGCCGTTGCGGAACGCGCGCAGCGCCTGCTCGCGGGCGCCCTGGCCGAGGTCGCCGTGGATCGCGGCGGCCGCGAAGCCGCGCTCGACGAGCTCGTCGGACACCTTGGCGGCCGTCCGCTTGGTGCGGCTGAAGATGATGGTGAGGCCACGGTCCTTCGCCTGGAGCATGCGCGAGAGCATCTCCACCTTGTCCATGGCGTGCGCGCGGTAGACGAACTGCTCGACCGCCTTGACGGTGTGGGCGTTCTCGTTCTCGTCGCCCATCGCGCGGATGTGCGTCGGCTGCGACATGTAGCGACGGGCCAGCGCGACGATGGCGCCCGGCATCGTGGCCGAGAAGAGCATGGTCTGGCGCGTCGCGGGCGTCAGCGACATGAGGGTCTCGACGTCGGGCAGGAAGCCGAGGTCGAGCATCTCGTCGGCCTCGTCGAGCACGACGGTGCGGGCCTGCGACAGGTCGAGGTGGCCCTGCTTGGACAGGTCGATCAGGCGTCCGGGCGTGCCGACGACGACCTCGACCCCCGCCCTGAGCGCCTCGATCTGCGGCTCGTACGCGCGGCCGCCGTAGACGGTGAGCACGCGGATGCCGCGCTTGCGGCCGGCGCGCTCGAGGTCACCGGCCACCTGCACGGCCAGCTCGCGGGTCGGCGCGACGGCGAGGGCCTGGGGCTTGCCGGGGCGCGTGAGGGACTCGAAGCCCTCGTCGCCGGGGGCGACGACGCGGTTCAGGATCGGCACGCCGAAGCCGAGGGTCTTGCCCGTGCCGGTCTTGGCCTGGCCGATGATGTCGTGGCCGGAGAGGGCCACGGGCAGGGTCATCGCCTGGATGGGGAACGGGGTCGTGATGCCGGCCTCGGCGAGGGCGGACACGATGTCGGGGTGGACGTCGAAGTCGGCGAAGGACGGGGCGGGCGCGGCCGGCTCGGCCGGTGCCTCGGCGAGCACCTCGGCCGCGGTCTCGGGGGAGGCGTCCGCGAGCGTCTCGGGCGCGTCCGTGGTGACCTCCGCGTCGGCGGCGGTCTCGTGGGGCTGGGTCATGGGCATCTCTCGATCGGCACGAGCACCCCGCCGATGCGGGAGCTCAGTGGCGCGTGACGGGCCGATCGGAGACTGTCAGGGACGGTGGGTGGCTCTCGCAGCTGGGCGGGCTCCACCGGTGCGCGGGGAGTCCGCGAGCACCATCTGGGCAAACCATCGGGCCGACCGGGCACCGAGTTGTCCCGCTCACTCTACCGGCACCCGGGCAAAAGGCCGGAAACCAATCACTAGATTGGGCCCATGAGCGACGACGCGACGCCCGAAAGCACGGACGAGCCCGGCTACCTCGCCGCGGTCACCGACCTCCTGGGGGCGCTGGCCTACGGCGAGCTGCGGGCCTTCAGCCAGCTGGCCAAGGATGCCGAGCTCGCGCCCACGCTGCGCCACAAGTCGGCGGTCGCCACCCTGGCCGCCCACGAGCTGAAGAACTACTCCGTGCTCACCGAGCGCCTCCAGTCGCTCGGCGTCGAGCCGGAGGCGGCGATGGAGCCGTTCGTGCCGGCGGTCGATGCCTTCCACGAGCGCACGAGCGCCTCGGACTGGCTGGAAGGGCTCGTCAAGGCGTACGTCGGCGAGGGCATCGCCCAGGACTTCTACCGCGAGATCTCGCGCTACGTCGACGAGGACACCCGATCGCTGGTCGTCAGCGTCCTCGAGGACACCGGGCAGGCTGAGTTCGCGGTGAAGGTGGTCCGCGAGGCGATCACGGCCGACCCCAGGCTCGCCGGGAGGCTCGCGCTCTGGGGGCGTCGGCTCGTCGGCGAGGCGCTCACCCAGGCCCAGCGGGTCGGCGTCGAGCGCGACGCGCTGGCGAGCATCCTCGTCGGGGCACCCGGTCGCGCCGGGGCCGACCTCGCCGAGCTGGGGCGCATGTTCGCCCGACTCACCGACGAGCACTCGCGGCGCATGGAGCGCCTGGGCCTGTCGGCCTGAGGGCGTATGCCGTCCCGGTCACCTCCGGGTGCCGGTGCACGACGAAGGGGCCCGACCACTGTGGTCGGGCCCCTTCGTCGTG
>JYOE01000020.1:198468-198705 GCA_000955875.1 Terrabacter sp. 28 | reverse complement strand
ACGCCGGCCGGGCGCTGGCCCGGACGACCGACGGTGCTGCGCTCCGGCATCATGCCGGGGCTGGGACGCGGACCACCGGGACGCGGGGCGCCACCGGGGGCTCCGGGACGACCGCCGGCCGCGGGGGCGCCGGGACGCGGGGCACCACCGGGGGCGCCACCGGGACGGGGCGCGCCCTGGCGCTGCTGCGGGCGCGGCATGCCCTGGCTCGAGCTGAACGGGTTGTTGCCCGGACGC
>JYOE01000020.1:0-198462 GCA_000955875.1 Terrabacter sp. 28 | reverse complement strand
GAACGGGTTGTTGCCCGGACGCGGACCGGCGTCGCCACCGGGTCGCGGCGCGCGGGACTGGCCCATGCCCTGGCTCGGGGCGAACGGGTTGTTGCCCGGACGCGGCTGCCCCGGACGGGGAGCCGGACGCGGGGAGGCCGGGACTCCGGAGGTCTGCTTGCCGCCGTCACGGCTCGACTGCACACGGGCTGCCGGCGCGGACGCAGCGGGAGCAGCGGGTGCGGGGGCAGCCGGGGCCGGGGCCTTGGGCGCCGGAGCGGCCGGGGCCGCCGGAGCAGCGGGCGCGGGGGCGGCCTTGGCAGGCGACGGAGCGGCCTCGCGGGCAGCGGGAGCCGCCGGAGCGGGGGCCGAGGGGGCCGGTGCCGCTGCGGCGGGGGTGGCCGGAGCCGACGGTGCCGGCGCAGGCTTCTGGGGCGCGGCCGGGGTCGCGCTGGGGGTGGCAGCCTTGGCTGCCGGCTTCTTGTCGCCGCCGGAAGCGCCTTCGCGGGGGAAGGTCTCCATGATCTTGCGGACGACGGGGGGCTCGATGGTCGACGATGCCGACCGGACGAACTCTCCCTGGCTCTTCAAGTGCGCGAGCAGTGTCTTGCTCTCGACTCCGAGCTCCTTGGCGAGCTCGTAGACTCGGACCTTAGCCACATCTCTCCTGTTCCTGGTCCGGCCTGAACAGGAAGTGGCCGAACCGTGGGTTATTGCTGGGGCTTGCTCATCGCTGAGTACTCATCGGGTGCTCATAGCGTTTTCAACCCGCCTTGGTTCGCTGACTGATTTCTGACTGATACCTGCTCCGGCGTCCCTCGCGGGGAGCGACCGGGTGCTACGCGTGCTGGATGCCGAGGTGTCGTGCCACCGCGCTCACGTCGACCCCGGCCTGCAGACGCAGGCCACGACCGAACGCCTTGCGGCGCACTGCCAGCTCGAAGCACTCGGGCGTCGGGTGCAACCACGCACCACGTCCGGGCATCCGGTGTCTCGGGTCGGGACGGAGCGTGACCGGGGCGTTGCCCGGGTGCTCGTCCGTCGCCGCGACCACTCGCAGCAGGGCCGACCAGCTATCCGATCCTCGACATCCCACACAGGTGCGGGACGGCTCAGCACGGAGTCCAGTCCGGTCGGCCACAGAAGAGTCTACCGCGTTCGCGTGCGGGCTTGCTCCACGGGGGGCCGTGACGGCCGGCGACACGCCGTCAGGAGCGCTCTCGTCGCCCGGCATGTCGTATGCCGGCGCGCCCGGCCTCACTCAGGGGCGACCTCGACGCCGCCGCCGGGCGCAGCGCCCGCCTCGGTGTCGGGCCGGATGTCGATGCGCCAGCCGGTGAGCTTCGCGGCGAGCCGGGCGTTCTGGCCCTCCTTGCCGATGGCGAGGCTCAGCTGGTAGTCGGGCACCACGACGCGGGCCGTGCGGGCCGACGCGTCGACGATCTCGACCGACTGCACCCGCGCCGGCGACAGCGCGGCCGCGACGAAGGTGGCAGGGTCGTCGGCGTAGTCGACGATGTCGATCTTCTCGCCGCGCAGCTCGGTCATGACGGCCCGCACACGCGCGCCCATGGGCCCGATGCACGCGCCCTTGGCGTTGACGCCGGCCACCTTGCTGTGCACGGCGATCTTCGTGCGGTGACCGGCCTCGCGGGCGAGCGCGGCGATCTCGACGGTGCCGTCGGCGATCTCGGGCACCTCGAACTTGAACAGGGTGCGCACGAGGTTCGGGTGGGTGCGGGAGAGCCCCACCTGCGGGCCCTTCGGGCCGCGCTTGACGCTCACCACGAAGCACCGCAGCCGCTCGCCGTGGACGTAGCGCTCGCCGGGGACCTGCTCCGCCAGCGGCAGGATGCCCTCGACCGTGCCGAAGTCGACCAGGACGTTCCGGGGGTCCTGGCTCTGCTGGATGATGCCGGAGATGACGTCGCCCTCACGGCCCTTGAAGTCGCCGAGGATCGCCTCGTCCTCGAGGTCGCGCAGGCGCTGGACGATGACCTGGCGGGCCGTCGAGGCTGCGATGCGCCCGAAGCCCTCGGGGGTGTCGTCGAACTCGGGGCCGGGCTCCCCGCGCTGGGGGCGCTCGCCCTCCTCGGTCGGGGGCAGCAGCTCGCCCTCCTCGCGGGCCCAGACGATGACGTGACCCGACTTGCGGTCGAGCTCGACGCGGGCGATGCGCTGGCTGCCGTCGGTGCGGTGGTACGCGACGAGCAGCGCCTGCTCGATGGCGGGGATGAGCACGTCGAGGCTGATGTCGCGTTCCCTCTCCAGGGCCCGCAGTGCTGCGAGGTCGATGTCCATCAGTGGTCCCCTTCCGGAGCGGCCGCCTGGTCGAGGTCGTTCGTGCCGTCTCGTGTGTCTTCGTGTGCGTCTTGGTGGGCGTCTGGGTGGGCGTCTGGGTGGGCGTCTGGGTGGGCGTCTGGGTGGGCGTCTGGGTGGGCGTCTCGGTGTGGCTCCGGGCCCGCGTCCTCGGCGTCGACCCGCTTGAACTCGACCTGCACGATGCCGCGCTGGACGCCGTCGAGGTCGAGCGTCACGTGACGCTCCGGGGTCTTCCTGGTCGCCGGGACGTGCAGCTCGAGCGTGTCAGACCCGACCTCGGTGAGCCGGCCGGTGTCGGTGCCGCCCTGGTGGACGATCTCGACGAGGCGCCCCACCTGGCGGCGCAGCTGGTCGCGAGAGCCGAGCGGCCGTCCGACGCCCGGCGAGGACACCTCGAGCACGTAGGGGGCCTGCCCCATGACGTCGCTCGCGTCCAGCGCATCGCTGACCGCGCGGGTGGCGTCGGCAACGGCGTCGAGCGAGAGGGGCGGGACGGGGCTGGTCGTGTCGGTGACGTCGAGGCCACTGATGTCGGAGTCGACGAGCACCCTCACGACGCGCCGCTTGCCGGCGGGAGACACCGAGACGTCCTCGACGACGAGCCCGAGGGGCGCGAGAACCGGCTCGAGCGTCGCTCTGATCTCCTGGGCCGTGCTCATCGGTCGACGCCTCCTGCTCTTCTCGAATGTCCGGTGCCGACACCCCGGGGGGCGGTCACGGCACCGCGTGGAACCCCACTCTAGTGGCGCCGGTGCGTCGTCGCCGACCGCCCGGCGCGTGCGAAGATCTCGGCATGGACGGCGACACCCGGGGGCACGGGTCACGGGTGCTGGACGGGCTGGGCCGTCCGCCACGCCGGCTCCTCGTGCTCGGGGGTGGGGCCGCGGCGCTCGCCCTGCTCGTCGACCGGGGCCTGCGCCTCGACGTGCCGAGCCCCCCGGCGCCGCCACCCACGCGACGCCCGGCAGCGGACGAGAGGCTGCTCCTCGCGGCCGTGGCCGACCTCGACCGCATCGTGGCTGCCGAGGGCCAGGTCCTGTCCGCCCGCAGCGGCGACGCCCTGGTGCGTCGGCTCCGCGCCGTCAGCCGCGAGCAGCTGCGCGTGCTGCGGGGACGCCTCACCAACGCCGGCGTGCCGACGTCCGTCATCGACACCCGGCCTTCCGGGTCCACGACGGAAGCCCCCCTGCGCACCCGCTCGGCACTCGCCGAGGTCCTCGCCACACCCGTCCCGGGCCAGTGGGACGCCCTCACGACGGCGACCGCGGACGCCCGCGGGCTGCTCGCGGCGGCATACGCCCAACGACTTGCCGCAGCGGTGCTGCTCGGACACCCGGTCGACACCACGACCACCCCGAGCCCCGCACGGCCGGCTGTCGTGGCCCGCACCCAGCCGCTCGTGTACGCCTTCGAGGTGGTGGCGGCACAGAGCACCGGTTCGCAGCGGCGCCGGGCCGAGGCGACCCTCGCCGACCTGAACCGCCTGGAGCTCGCCGTCTCGGGCGCCGCCTCCAGCACTCCCCCCGGCTGGGCGCTGCCCTTCCCGGTCACGACGCCGGTGGACGCGAGGCGCCTCGCGACCACGGTGCTCCGCTCGGCGGTCGACGGGGCCACCACCGCAGCGGGCGACCGTCCCACGGCCGCCTCGATCGAGGACGTCGCGCGCTGGAGCGCCAACGTGCAGGCCATCGCGGTCGACTGGGACGTCCCACTGACCGCCTTCCCGGGAGCCACCGCGTGACCTACGACCCCATGTACGACCTCATCCCGGCGCACTTCGCCCACGAGGTCAGCGGCTACGAGTCCACCGGCTACCTCTCCGGCGAGGACTGGATCGACGGGCTGCCCGGCCTCATCACCGCCCTGCTGTCGGAGTGGGAGCTCGAGCCCATCGGCCGCCCGAGCAACGGCGTCTGCGCCGTCGCCATCCCGGTCCGCCTGCTCGGTGCCGGGCGCGACGTCGTCGGCGTGAGCGGCGAGGCCATCCTCAAGATCACCTGGCCGCACCCCGAGGCCGCCACGGAGCACCTGGCCCTGCAGACGTGGAACGGCCACGGGGCGGTCCGGCTCGTCCGCGCCGACCCCGCACGGTTCGCGCTGCTGCTGGAGCGGCTGCACACGCGTGACCTCACCCGGGTCGACATCGACGACGCGTGCGAGGTCATCGGTGGCCTCCTCGCCGAGCTGCGCCGCCCACCCCATCCTCGCGTCCCCGGCCTCACGGCATACGCGCTGAGGCAGGCCGACGAGCTGCGCGCGGCCCCGGCGGTGCTGCCCCGCCGCTACCTCGACCAGGCGGCGGCCCTGGCCAAGGAGCTCGTCGAGCGGCCGGCTGTGGAGGACCGGCTGCTGCACACCGACCTGCACTACACGAACGTCCTTGCTGCCTATCGCTCCCCGTGGCTCGCCATCGACCCGAAGCCGATGGCCGGGGACCCGGCGTTCGAGATCGCGCCGGCGCTCTGGAACCGCGCGGACGAGCTCGGCACGGGCTCGCAGATCCGGTGGTCCCTGCGCCGGCGGCTCGAGATCATCTGCGAGCGCGCCGGGATCGACGAGGGACGAGCACGGGCGTGGACCATCGTGCGCGAGGCCGACAACGCCCTCGAGGCGGCGAGCGCCGCCGCCTCCGGCGACCCGCAGGACGAGGCGTGGGCCCACGACCGCGTCAGCCTCGCCGTGACGATCATCAAGGCGATGAACGACTGACGGGACGTCTCGGTCCGAGCACCGAGACGCACGGGTCAAAACGTTTCGATTTCGACGTCGAAACTCTGTAACCTGAACCGGCTCCCCCTTACGACGTCGAAAGGCACTCGCATGCCTCGCCTTGCCATGCCCACCTTCCGCGACCCGCGCCCGGCCACGCCGACGCCGGCTCGCGAGATCGCGCGCATCGCCGTGCCGGTGAGCATGGAGTTCGTCCTGATGCTGGTGCTCAACTTCGTCAACCAGATCGTCGTGGGCAGCCTCGGCGCGACGGCCATCGCGGCCGTCGGCTTCTCCAACAGCCTCACCTTCATCCTCGGCGTGACGCTCGGTGCCCTCGGCACCTCGGTCGCGATCCTCGTGGCGCGAGCCGTCGGCGCCCGCCGCTCCGAGACGCTCGACCACACCGTGACGGCTGCGGTCGTCGTGGCGCTCGCGCTCGGCGCCTTCGTGTCGCTCGTGCCGTGGCTCCTCGCGGACCACCTGCTCGGACTCGTCGGTGCATCTCCGTCGGTCGCCGCGGCCGGCACCGACTACTTCCGGCTCACCGTCCTGGCGACGCTGCCGGTGATGCTGAGCGCCATCCTGTCCGGCGTGCTGCGCTCGGCCGGACGGCCCACGAGCCCGATGATCGCGACCATGATCACCGTCGTCGCGAACTCCGTGATGGCGTACTCGCTCGTCACCGGCGTCGGCCCGCTCCCGGAGCTCGGCGTCGCCGGCGCGGGGTGGGCCACCCTCGTCACCGCCGTCGTCAAGAGCCTGATCCTCGCCTGGATGGTGTTCGGACCGCGGCGCACCGTGGGCTGGAGCATGCCCGACACCCGGGCGCAGTGGAGGGCCGTCATCGTCCCGCTCTTCGTGCTGGCCCTCCCCCTCGGCGTCACCGAGCTCTTCTGGACCGTCGGCACGTTCCTCTACAACGTCGTCTTCCAGCAGCTCGGCGACGAGGCGCTGGCAGCGGCCCAGATCGTCACCACGCTCGAAGGCATCTTCGTCGTCGGCAGCATCGGGCTGATGGCTGCCACCACGACGCTCGTGGGCCGCTCGGTCGGCAGCGGCGACATCGAGGCCGCCGTCGCCTGGGTGCGTCGCGTGAAGCGAGCGGGGGTGGGCACGGCCGCCGCGTTCGGGCTGCTCTTCGGCGTGTCCGTGCTGCTCCTCGAGCCGCTGTTCGGCGAGGCCGGGCCCGACGTCCGGCTCATGGCCGGCGTGGGCATCCTGCTCAACGCCGCGTTCCAGGTCGTCAAGGTGCGCAACATGATCGTGGGGGCCGGCGTGCTGCCGAGCGGCAACGACGTGCGCGGCGTCATCCTCGGCGACGTCGTCGGCGCCTTCGCCGTCGGGCTGCCGCTGGCGGCGCTCCTCGGCCTCCACACGCCGCTCGGCTACGTCGGGATCTTCGCGGCGCGCATCGTCGAGGAGTTCGCGAAGCTCGCCATCTTCAGCTATCGCGCCAAGCGCATCCGCTGGGAGTCGCTCGTCGCGCAGGCCGCCTGAGCTCTCGCCGGGGTCGCCCCGGTCGCCGGGGTCGCTGCGGTCGGCGAGGAGGGGGCGGCGCCGCCGGCTCGTCGCCTCACTCCCCCGGCATCCCGGCCGGGTCGGCCCAGATGTCCATCGGCACGGCCCGCACGCTGCGCCCGTCCGCCCCGAGCTCGCGGCCCATGCGCTTGATCGACCGGAGCACCATCGACCGGTCGAGGATCGACATGCGGGGCACCTCCGCAGCGAGCCGTGCCTCGACGAGTGACAGCTCGTGCAGCGAGTGCGTGGTGAGGGCGAGCATGAGGTTCGGCCGGCCGCCCGAGATGCGCCAGCACACGCGGATGCCGGGCAGGCGGCGCAGCGCCATGGCGACGCTGTCGACGTCGCCGGCGTCGGCGTAGGCCCACAGCCAGCTGATGACCGGCCAGCCCGAGTCCGGCAGGGCCATGTCGCACCGGAGGACGACCCGCCCGTTGCCGACCAGCGCGCCGAGCCGCCGGCGGACCGTGCTCTCGCTCAAGCCGGTCCGCGCCGCGATGGTCGTCACCGGCATACGGCCGTCCTCACCCAGCAGCAGCGTCACCTGCCGGTCGACCGCGTCGAACGGACGTGAGAGGTCGGCCTGCTCCGACGTCAGCCCGTCGACCCGAGGGTGCGGACCCCTGCCCATCACCGCGCGCTGCCGGGCGTCGAGGACGTGCAGCTGCCAGTGGTCACCCATGGAGTAGACCTTCGTCACCGCGTGGCTGCTCGTCGCGACGATGCCGGGGATGGAGCCGAGCGAGTCGAGCAGGAACCGGGACAGGAAGGCGAGGTCGCGCACCTCCACGAGGACCGTCAACGAGCGGGGTCCGCTGGTGTGCTCGACGCTGAGGACCTGCGGCAGCTCGGTGATGCGCGCGGCGATGGCCAGGGTCTCCGAGGCCGCGCAGCTCAGCTCGACGACGGCGAGGCACGACTCCGGCAGGCCCTGCCCGGCGGCCCGGCCCGAGACCCAGGCGATCCCCTCGGACGACAGGCGCTGCCAGCGGCGCGCGACCGTCACGGGATCGACGTCGAGCGCCTCGCCCACCAGGGTCCACGAGGCTCGTGGGCTCAGCTGGAGGCAGTTGACGACGGCCAGGTCGAGCTCGTCGACCGCGCTGGTGGAATCCTGCGTCATCTCAGCACGTGACGCGTGATCCTGCGCTCGAGCGGCACCCTTCGGCATGCCTGTCATCCTCGCCCTACTGCCGCCAACCGACAAATGCCCCGAGAAACCCTGACCCCGGAGCCCCACACATGCCCCCCGAGACCGAGACCCCCACCGCCTCACCCGACGAGGACGCCCTGACCCGGACGCCCAGTCTGGGCTGGATCACGCGGCTGCTGCGCATCGACACGACCAGCCGCGACAGCAACCTCGAGCTCATCGACCTGCTCGCCGCGGAGATCCGCGCGCACGGCGTCGAGCCCGTCCTCATCCCGAACGACGAGGGCACCAAGGCCAACCTGCTCGCGACCTTCCCCGCGGCCGACGGCACCACGACCGGTGGCATCGTGCTCTCCGGGCACACCGACGTCGTGCCGGTCGACGGGCAGGACTGGGCCAGCGAGCCGTTCGTCCCGGAGGTGCGCGACGGGCGCCTGTACGGCCGTGGCACCTGCGACATGAAGGGCTTCGTCGGGGCGGTCGCCGCGAAGGTGCCTCAGCTGGCCGGCACCCCGCTGCGCGAACCGGTGCACCTGGCCTTCTCCTACGACGAGGAGGTCGGCTGTGTCGGCGCCGTCTCCCTCGTCGACGAGATCGTGCGGCGTGGCCTCGAGCCCCGGGCGTGCATCGTCGGCGAGCCGACCAGCATGCGGGTCATCCGCGGCCACAAGGCCTTGACGATGGTCCGAGTCACCCTGCACGGGGTCGCGGCGCACTCCTCCCGCACCCCGCACGGCGTCAACGCGATCGAGTACGCCGCGCTCTTCGTCCGCTTCGTGCGGCAGGTCGCGGACGAGTTCCGCACGGCAGGCCCGTTCGACGAGCACTACGACGTCCCCTTCACCACCGCGACGGTCAACCAGGTCGAGGGCGGCATCGCCGTCAACACGGTCCCTGCGGAGTGCACGCTCACGTTCGAGTTCCGCGCCATCGCCGCCGTCGACGTCGACGCCACGGTCACCAGGTTCCGCGAGGAGGCCGCTCGCATCGAGGCCCTGATGCAGGAGGAGCACCCGGATGCGCGGGTCGAGGTGTCGATCGGCGCGCAGGCCCCCGGCCTCGAGACCGCCGAGGACGCCGACGTCATCGCGCTGGTCGAGCGGCTCGGCGCGGACCCGTCGCTCGAGAAGGTCGCCTACGGCACCGAGGCCGGCCTCTTCCAGCGGGCCGGGATCCCGACGGTCGTCTGCGGTCCCGGGGACATCGCCCAGGCCCACGCGCCGGACGAGTTCGTCGAGCTCGACCAGCTCGACCGCTGCGACAACCTCCTCGACAACCTCCTCGACCACCTTCGCGCCGACCTGCGCGGCTGACATCCCCGTCCGGACCCAAGGAGCACCATGACCGTCCTCACCCACACCCCGTCGGACGTGACGCCCGAGCGCCTCGCCCAGGCGCGCAAGGCCGTCATCAGCAGCTCGATCGGCGCCGCCCTCGAGTGGTTCGACATCATCGTCTACGCATCCTTCGCCATCGTCATCGCGGAGAACTTCTTCCCCGAGGGCGACAACACGCTCGGCCTGATCCTCACGTTCGCCACGTTCGCCATCTCGTACCTCGTCCGGCCCCTCGGCGGCATGCTGATCGGCGGCTACGGCGACCGGCACGGACGCAAGAAGGCGCTGACCCTCACCCTCCTGCTCATGATGGTCGGCACGCTGCTGATGGCGGCGGCCCCGACCTACTCGACGGTCGGCGCGTGGGCGGGCGTCATCATCCTCGTCTCGCGCCTCGTCCAGGGCTTCTCCGCGGGCGGCGAGTTCGGCTCGGCCACGACGTTCCTCGTCGAGACCGCGCCGCACCGCAAGGCGTACTACGCCTCGTGGCAGGTGGCGGCCCAGGGCATCTCGATGTTCCTCGCGTCGGCGTTCGGCTACGTGCTCTTCAACCAGCTCTCGAAGCAGGACCTGTACTCGTGGGGCTGGCGCATCCCGTTCATCCTCGGGTGCCTCATCGGCCCGGTCGGTCTCTACATCCGGGCTCGCCTGTCGGAGACGAAGGAGTTCGCCGAGAGCACTGCCCACGAGACACCGATCCGGGCGACCCTGACGGAGCACATCGGACGCGTTCTCACCGGGTCGGCGTGTGTCGGCGTGGCGACGATCTCGGTCTACCTCATCCTCTTCATGCCCACGTATGCCGTGAAGAACCTCGGGGTGCCGGCGAGCGCCGCCTACCTCGGAGGTGTCGTGGCGGGCGTCGTCACCATGGTCGGGGTCCCGCTGGTGGGTCGACTTGCGGACCGCGTCGGGCCGGCCAAGGTGATGTTCTGGGCCGCGATCGGGGCGCTCGTGCTCGCGTGGCCGCTGTTCGCGGTGGTCATCGCCTCGCCGACCGTGCCGGTTCTGATCGTCGCCATTGGTGTCCTCGGGGTCATCATGGCCTTCTACTTCGGGCCGCTCCCCGCGCTGCTGACGGTCCTGTTCCCCCGGGACGTGCGGGCCACCGGCGTCTCCGTCGCCTACAACGTCGGCGTCACCGTGATGGGTGGGATCGCCCCTCTCGTGCTCACCTGGCTCATCGGTCTGACCGGCTCGCTCAGCGCGCCGAGCTTCTACTACATGGCGGTCGCCGTGATCTCCCTGCTCGGGCTGGGCATCGCGAGGCGCCGGTACGCCGTCGCCTGACCGGTGGCGACCCGGCCGTACCACGGACGGAGCGCAGCCCTTCGCAGGGGCTTCGCTCCGTCCTGCCGCCCGCGCAACCGTCCGCGCAACCGTCCGCGGCGCGCCCTCACCTAGCGTGGGGTCATGACCAACCGCCTCGCCGACGCGACGAGCCCCTACCTGCTGCAGCACCGCGACAACCCGGTCCACTGGCAGGAGTGGGGGCCGGACGCTTTCGCGGAGGCGCGTGAGCGCAACGTCCCGATCCTGCTCTCGGTCGGCTACGCGGCGTGCCACTGGTGCCACGTCATGGCGCACGAGTCGTTCGAGGACGAGACCGTCGCAGCCGCGCTCAACGAGCGCTTCGTGTCCGTCAAGGTCGACCGTGAGGAGCGTCCCGACATCGACGCCGCCTACATGTCGGCCGTCACGGCGACGACAGGTCAGGGCGGCTGGCCGATGACCGTCTTCCTGACACCCGAGGGCGAGCCGTTCTTCTGCGGCACGTACTTTCCCCGCGACCACTTCCTGCGCGTGCTGGCGGCGCTCGACGAGGCGTGGCGCACCCGTGAGGCCGAGGTGCGGGCGTCGGGGACGCACATCGCGACGACGCTCGCGGGTGCACTCGCACCACCGACGCCGTATGCCGTCGAGCCGCGAGCGCTCTCCAGCGCGGTCCAGCTGCTGGCCCGCCAGTTCGACGTGGCCTCAGGCGGATTCGGCGGGGCGCCGAAGTTCCCTCCGTCGATGGTGCTCGAGTTCCTCGTGCGCCACCACGCCCGCACCGGCGACGCCGACGCGCTGTCGATGGCCTCGAGGACGTTCCGGGCGATGGCGCGCAGCGGCATGTACGACCAGCTCGCAGGGGGCTTCGCCCGGTATGCCGTCGACGCGGGATGGGTGGTGCCGCACTTCGAGAAGATGCTCTATGACAACGCCCTGCTGCTGCGCGCGTACACCTCGTGGTGGAAGGTCACCCGAGACCCCTTGGCAGCGAGGATCGTCCGCGAGACGGCCGACTTCGTCATCCGCGACCTGGGCACCGACACCGGCGGCTTCGCCTCGTCGTTGGACGCCGATGCCGACGGGGTCGAGGGGCTGACCTACGCCTGGACGCCCGCTCAGCTGCGTGACGTGCTGGGCGATGACGCCGATGCCGCCGCCGAGCTCCTCGTGGTCACTCCCGCCGGGACCTTCGAGCACGGGTCCTCGACGCTGCAGCTGCCCGTGGACGCAACGGACGCCGAGTGGTTCGACGACGTCAGGGCACGGCTGCTCGCATCGCGCTCGACGCGCCCGCAACCCGGGCGCGACGACAAGGTCGTGACGTCGTGGAACGGACTGGCCGTCGCGGCGCTGGCCGGGGCCGGCGCCGCCTTCGACGTGCCCGCCTGGGTCGCGGCCGCCCGGGCCTGTGCCGACCACGTGCTCGAGGTGCACCTCGTGGACGGCGGGCTGCGGCGTGCCTCGCGGTCCGGCGTCGTCGGCGGCGCCCGAGCCGTCGCGGACGACCACGGGAACCTCGCCGAGGGCCTCCTCGTGCTCCACCAGGTCACCGGGGAGGTGCGCTGGCTCGACGCGGCCCGCGGAGTGCTCGACGCCGCGGCGGGTTTCGCCGCCGACGACGGCGGTTTCCACGACACGGCCGACAGCGCCGAACCGCTCTACCTGCGTCCGCGGAGCGCCGCCGACAACGCCGAGCCGGCGGGCCAGTCGGCCCTGGCCGGCGCGCTGGTCACGCTCGGTGGCGTGACCGGCGACCCCCGCGCGCTCGAGGCGGGAGCGCGGGCCACGGCCGCAGGCCTGGGGCTCGCCGTGCGCGAGCCGAGGTTCGGCGGGTGGAGTCTCGCCGTAGCGGAGGCACTCGTGGCGGGGCCGCTCCAGGTGGCCGTCGTCGGGGCCGGCGCCCGCGCCGACGCCCTGGAACAGGTGGCGCGGCGGTCACCGAGTCCGGGACTCGTCGTCGTCCGGGGTGAGCCCGACCAGCCCGGCGCTCCGCTCCTCGCCGACCGCCCCCTCGTGGACGGAGGCGCTGCGGCCTACGTGTGCCGGGGCATGGTCTGCGACCTGCCCGTCACGGAGACCGCGGCACTGGAGGAGCGGCTCGGGTCCACGTCCGCGCAGAGGTCCGACGGCCGTTCTGGCGCAACCGAACCGGCCGACGAACCGCCGGGCCGCGACAACTGACGGGTCAAACGCCCACATTCTGCAACAATCACGCCATGACGGGCTCTGAACGCACTGCGGTCGTGGTCGAGGACGACGACGACATCCGCGAGCTCATCACGCACAGCCTGACGATGCAGGGCTTCGAGGTCGCGGCCGCCGCCTCCGGCCAAGCGGGCCTCGACCTCGTGATGGCCAACGACCCCGACCTCGTGACCCTCGATCTCGGGCTCCCCGACCTCGACGGCATCGAGGTCTGCCGCCGCGTGCGCGACGTCAGCCAGGCGTATGTCGTCATGATCAGTGCCCGCACCGACGAGATCGACCGGCTCATGGGTCTGGAGATCGGCGCCGACGACTACCTCACCAAGCCGTTCAGCCCGCGCGAGCTCCAGGCGCGCGTCAACGCGATGTTCCGGCGGCCACGTGCCGTCCGCGCCACGGCCGACGTGCCTGCGGCCGGCACCAACGGCAGCCCACCCGCGCCCACGCCCGCCGCCACCCCCTCGGGCGGCGAGTCGGACGCCACGACGATCAGGCACGGCCGCATCGCCGTCGACGCCGAGGGCCGCGTTGTCACGGTCGACGGCAAGGAGGCCGACCTGACGCGCACCGAGTTCGACCTGCTGGCAACACTGCTCAGCGCACCACGTCGGGTGTGGTCACGGGCGGTGCTGCTCGACGGCCTGTGGGGTCCGGGATGGTCGGAGGAGCACCTCGTCGAGGTCCACGTCGGCAACCTCCGTCGCAAGCTGACCAAGCTCGGTCCGGCCGGCGGACGGGCTCCGATCCGCACCGTCCGGGGCGTCGGCTACCGCATGGAGGAGCCCGACGCCTTCTGACGTCCCGTCAGGGTGCCCGGCGCAGGGCGTCGGGCTGGGCGACGGACGCCGTCGCATCGAGGTGTGACTGCAGGGCCGCGCCCGCCTCGGGGGCGATCCCGGCCATCGAGGCACCCAGCTCGCTCGCCAGCTCGCGGTCTCCACGACGAACCGCGTCGATGACGCACAGCACCGCGGACTCGAGTCGGACGAGGCCCACCGTCGCGGAGGACACGCGGAGGCTGAGGAGTACGTCCATCGCTGCGATGTCGTCGCGACGTGCAAGGGCGGTCGCTGCCCTCGAGAGACGTCCCTCGAGCATCCGGAGGTAGGTGCGGGCGATGGAGCGCGCCAGGTCCGAGCTCTCGAGCTCGCCTGCGAGGCGCGTCAGGGCTGTCGGGTCCAGCTGCTGCGTCGCGAGCGCGGGGCAGGCCCGACCCACGACGACGTCAGCCGCCATGCCGGGCTCCCGGGAGGCGCGCCGCGCAGCCGACCGCGCCATGCCGGCCTCCCACCGGGCGGCGCGCCCCGCTCGGCACGACTCCCCCCGCCCACGTCCTCGAGGTGGCCCGCCGACCGGGGTGGGCGCCACGGGCACGCGCCGTCGTCGCAGGGTCGACGTCGGCGATGTCCGTCATGGCGCTCCTTCCCCCGATCGGCGGGCCCTCGCCCGAAGGTCTCGTGTCAGCGTCCGCCACCCGTCGGACCGGCTGATGCTTCGACTGTGACGAGCAAAGCGCAAGGGGCGTCCGCCGCTCCACGCAGGGTTTCCGCAAGAACGACGCAAGGCCGCCCGGGTTGGGGCGGCCTTGCGGAGTTTGTGCTTGCGGCACCGGGCCGCCGTCGTCTCGGCGGCGCGGTTCGACGTCGCGGTGGAGCGACGCGGTTCGTCTCAGAGCGCGGTCGACAGGTAGTCCGTGGCACTCGTCGCGAAGGCCTCCCTGGTGGCCTGCGACCCCACGAACAGGGCGGTGGCCCAGATGTCGGCCCACAGCAGCGTCGGGCCCGTGACCGTCACCGAGCCGGCACGCCCGACGGGCTCGCCCCTCATGGGGTCGTAGAGGTGGGCGCCGCGCGCTGCCGTCCCGGAGGTCGCAACGGCACCCCGCGCCAACGTGAGGGTGCTGGCGATGCGCTGGCGGTCGCGTGGATCTTCGATGCCGACCCGCCACTGGATCGCCTGCGGTCCCGAGACCGGCAGGTCCTCGTGCGCGCCCACGAGCAGGTCGCCGCCGGCATTGATGCAGAACGAGACTCCGCGGAGCTGCCGTAGCGGCGTCGAGGCGCGGTCGACCGCCCACCCCTTGACCAGCCCGGTCGGGTCGAAGGCGAGGTCTCCCTCCCCGGTGGGCAGGAGCGTCGTGAAGGCGCCCTTCGTCAGCGCCTCGGCCTGCTGCCCGATCCGCAGCGACTCCTCGACGAGGGGACTGCACTGCTCCAGCTGCACCTGCCCACGGCGCAGCCGCACCAGGTCGGAGTCGTCGCGGTACGTCGAGAAGACCGAGTCCATGTCACGGACGATCTCGAAGGCCTGCTCCACCGCTCGGGCCGCCGCGGGCGTGTCGACGCCGGCGCCCCGCAGGTGGATGCTCACGGGCATGCCCATCACCTGCTCGACCCAGGCCCGTCGCGGCAGGGCCGGCGGGTTGTCCGGCTGGCCGGCCACGGGTCCGTTCATCCTGCGCTCCCTCGTCCGTGTCTGCACGGCGGTCAGATGTTCGCTCGGTCGATGGCCGACTGGAGCGACTGGGTGTAGCCCTCCCACGTCACCGTGGCACCAGAGACGACGTCGATGGCGGCCGACTGGGCCTGGACCGTCTCCTCGTTGTAGACGGGGACGGCGCGGGAGTTGATCATCTGGTCGTGCCGGTCCTCCCACGGCACCTGCAGCACCTCGGCGGCGGTGATCTTTCCGCCGGCGACGGTGATCTTCACCTGGACGTTGCCGAAGCGGGTCATCACGGCGTCGCCTTCGACGGTGGTCGAGCCGGAGCCGGACGACGACCCCGAGCCGGAGGAGCCCGACGACCCCGACGACCCCGACGACCCCGTCGAACCCGTGGTGCCCGAGGCCGCGCCCGTGTCGGACGTGTCGTCCGCGGTCCCGGCGTCGGCGGCGGGCTCCTGGCCGGACGAGTCGCCGGAGGAGGCCGAGGACGACCCCGAGGAGGACCCGCTGCTCTCCGACGTCTTGCTCGTGGTGGTGACCTGTCGGCCCTCGGCCGCCACGACTGCGGTCGAGGAGCGGGACGTGCTGTAGCTGAAGAGCAGCACGAGCACGGTGATGGTGCTCATGGCCCAGAGGACGATGCGGCGCATGGGGGTCTCGTTTCGTGGTTCGGGGTCAGTAGCTGAAGCGCTCGTGGTGGACGGCTTCGCGCGGCACGCCGGCCTCGTGGGCAGCGGCGATGACGGCCTCCATCCAGGTGGGGTTGCCGCAGACGTAGACGTCGCGTTCGGCGATGTCGGGGACGATCCGCAGCAAGGCCTCGGCGTCGCCGAGGTGGGCCGCGTCGGCGGGGAGCCAGCTCGCTCGGTCGCGCACACGGTGGCCCACGACGGCCACGACGCGACCGCCCTTGGACCGGGCGAGGTCGAGCAGCTCGTCGCCCAGGACGATGTCCGACTGGCTGCCGACCCGGTAGATGACGACGACCCCGTCGGGTGACGGCGGCAGCTCCTCGAGGATGGCCCGCAGCGGGGTGATCCCGATGCCGGCGCCGATGAGGACGGTCCTGGGGCTGGTGCGCACACCGGTGTGGAGCCGGCCGTAGGGGCCCTCGACGAGGACCTGCGTGCCGGGACGGAGCGTCGCGAGGCGCTCGCTGGAGGAGCCGACCCGTTCGGCGGTGATGCGCAGCGAACGTCCGTCCGGAGCGGCAGAGAGCGAGTACGGGTTCGCTCGGGTCCAGCCGGGGCCGTCGAGGAAGCGCCACTGGAAGAACTGGCCGGCACGGGCGGGCAGCCGGTCGAGGTGGCGGCCGGTCACCACGACCGAGGTGACGGTCGGCGACTCGGCGACGACGTGCGAGACCACGAGCCGGTGACGGCGGGAGCGCACGATCGGCAGGACGACGCGGAAGGTGACCACGGAGACGAGCGCGGCGGCATACAGCCCCCACCAGAAGACCGTGGCTGCGGGCGAGGACCTGAAGTCCTCCCCGGTCCAGAGCTGGTGCGGCAGCGCCAGCCCGGCGCCGAGGTAGGCGTAGAGGTGGAGCAGGTGCCACGACTCGTAGCGCAGGCGCGCCCGGGCCTTCTTGACCGAGGTGACGACGACCATCACGAGGGCGATCGAGCCGGCGAGCGCCAGGAGCATGCCCGGCGAGTGCAGCACCTCGTCGACGAACGTCCCGATGACGCCGAGGTCGGTGCCCGCGTTGTAGCCCAGGATCGTGAGCACGATGTGCGCGAGCATCAGGTTGAACGAGGTGAAGCCGACGAGGCGGTGCACCCGGGCGAGCTCGTCCTGGCCCCAGGCCTGCTCGACGAAGGGGATGCGGGCCATGAGCAGCACCTGCAGGAGCATGAGCACCGAGGCGAGCAGCCCGCTCAGCCGGCCGAGGTTCGTCAGCGTCTCCCCGGCCGACCCGAACGCCGTGAGCCCTCCCCCGGCAACCCAGAGCGCTACCACGAAAAGCGTTGCGCCCCAAGCGAACACGACGGACACATCTCGCCACCACCGTGGCGTGGGCGCTGCGGCTCGGCGGGGGCTGCGGGCCGCGGAGTGCTCACGGGCCTCGGGATGGGCGAGGGAGGTCATGGGACTCAGGTTCGGGTCGCAACCTGTGCGGGCGCTGTGCCGGCCGGATGTCAGGCGTGTGAGTCGTGTGCCGTTGGCCCGGGATGCCAGCGGGAGAGGTCGGTCGGCCGGGGCTCGACACCCAGCTGCGTCCGCAGCCGGGTCGTGTCGAACTCGCGGCTGACCGCGAGGTGCGAGACCGCGTATGCCGTCAGCAGCGGTGCTGTGGTCGAGCCGGCCGCCCGCGCCGCCCCCTCGAGGAGCAGGGCAGCGACCCAGGCGGCCGGTGTCCCGGTGAAGACGGGGCGCTCGGTCCATGCGTTGGCGGCTGCGACGCCCGCCACGACCTCCGCGAGACGCAGGGGTGCGGCATCGGCGACGTTGAGCACCCCTGTGCAGGAGCCTGCCTCGCAGGCGGCGGCTGCGGCCTCGGCCACGAGGGACACGTCCGTGAGGTGGAGACGAGTCGAAGGGCTGCCCGGGCACAGCAGCAGGCCACGGCGGCGGGCACGTTCGAGCCTGGGCAGCAGCGTGGTGTCGCCCGGCCCGTGAACCGCGTGCGGCCGCAGCACGACGGCGTCCTCACGAGCGAGCACGAGGCGCTCCTGAGCGGCCTTGGCCCGCGAGTAGGCAGAGAGAGGACGGCTGGTCACGGGCACCGCCTCGGTCAGGCGGTGCCGCGGGGCGTGCGGCGCCCGCAGCGGGTAGACGCTGCACGACGACACGAGCACGATGCGCGCGTGCGGCCACGTCCGGAGCACCGACCTCGTGCCCTCGACGGTCACCGCCTCGTGCACCGGCCAGGGGTCCCACTCGTCGACGTGTGCGGCAACATGCACGACGGCGTCCACGGCTCCGGGCTCGGGCAGGGGCCCGGAGGTGAGATCCCAGCGGCGGTGCTCCAGCCCGGACCGTGGCCGGACGGGCCGCCGGCTGAGCGCGAGCACGTCGTGGCCACGCCGGAGCAGCGCCTCCGACACCACACCGCCGACGAAACCGCTGGCTCCGGTGACCGCGACCCTCACGCCCGCGCCGCCCGCGGTGCGCGCGCCACGAGCTCGTGCAGGGCCTCGAGGTCGACGGCGTTGGAGCGCCCTCGCCGCGGGACGGTGTCGACGACGAGCACGTCGTCCGGGCGCCAGGACTCGTCGGCCAGCTGCGCCCACGAGCGGTGGACCTCGCGGGCCACGGCACGCGCGTCCGCGTGGGAGGCGCCGGGCACGGGCACGACCGCCAGCACGACCCGCTCGTCACCCGAGACCGGGTCGGTCAGTCCGACGAGGGCGCAGTCGCGCAGCCGCGTCCCGTGCCGCTCCAGCAGCAGCGGCTCGACGAGCTCCGGGTAGATGTTCGTCTGCCCGCGGATGATCATGTTCTTCGCCCTGCCGGCCAGCAGGAGCGAGCCGTCGGCAGCGAGCTCACCGAGGTCTCCGGTGTGGACCTCCGTGTCGGCGGCGTGGCCGGCGATCCGGTGGCGTGCCTGCGGCGCTCGCACGACGATCTCCCCGACACCCGACGCGTCGGCCCGGTCGATGCGGACGCGTACGCCGGGGAGGGGGTGCCCGAGGACGGTGCGGTCCGGCGGGGAGGACAGCACCTCCTCCCCGGTGGCGACGGCGACCGGCAGCGCCTCGGTGAGGCCGTAGACGGCGCGGACCTCCACGCCGGGTGCGAGGGCCGACAGCCTGCGGACGGTCGCGGGCAGCACGGGCGCCCCACCCGTGGCCACGGTGCGCAGCGTCGGGGGGAGGCCGCGCGAAGCGGCGTCGAGCAGCTTGGCCGGGACGGCGTACGCGTGGGTGGCGCGCTCGCGGCGCGCCTGACGCACCCACGCCGCGGTGGAGGCGGTCACGGAGGGGAGGGACCAGACGGCCCCTCCGACGAGGGCGGGCAGGCCGAGCATGAGCTGGTCGGTGTGCAGGACGACCTCGCCGCCGAGGTGCAGGGCCTCGACGGCTGCCTGCACTCCTGCCGACAGCGACGCGACCGTGTGGACGACCGCACGTGGTGCCGCGGTGGAACCCGACGTGAACACGACGAGCGCGTCACGCGAGGGCGGCAGCTCGGTGGGCGCGAACGGGCCGCGCGGCAGCGACTCCCAGCGGGTCGCGCTCGCGGGGACGCCGGGGAGTCGCGGCCCGGACACGACGTGGAGCAGGCCGGGCGTGGAGAGGTCTGGCAGCTGCAGGCCCGAGGTCGCGGGCAGCCGTGCGATCAGCGTGGAGAACGGAGGACGGGTGGCCGCGTGCACGACGGTGTCGGCGACGGCCGCCGCGACGGGCACGGTGCGACGGCGCACGTCGAGCAGTGCCTCCCCGGCCCCCGGGTCGGCGACGACGACCACTCCCCCGGCGAGCACGACGCCGAGGGCTGCCATCACGGCGCGCGGCGACGGCCGAAGGGCGAGCAGCACACCATCACCGACGGCCAGGTCGCTGGCACTGAGATGCGCTGCGACAGAGGCGATCCCGTCCGCGAGGTCACCGTAGGTCACCGAACGGCCACGGCTGTCGCGGATGGCGAGACGCCGGGGCTGCTCCGCGCCGCGCGTGAGCACGGCGGAGACGAGGTCGGTGGTGGGTGTCGTGGCCACACGGGGTGCGGTCACGTCGCCGCCCCCGCGACCTGCCGCGCCGCTGCCCCGCGCCTTGCCGTGTCGGCGCGGGCGTCGCCGGCCGGCGCGGCGGCTCGGAGCCGCAGCTCGGCATACCGAGGCACGAGCACCCGTCTGGCGGCCCGCCGGCCCGTGACCACGAGCCCGCGGTCGCTCGCGACGTCGAGCAGCATCCCCGTCATCGAGGTCAGCTCGGCGAGGGCGAGGGGTGCCCCCAGGCAGAAGTGCGGACCGGCGCCGAACCAGAGGTGGCGCAGGTCGCCCTCGGTCCGTCGTCCGGGGTCGAAGCCGCCCTCGCGTCGCGTCGCCCACCAGAGCAGAACCACGACGCGCTCGCCCGCGCGCACCCTCAGGCCGTCGACGTCCGCGTCCGTGGCGCATCGCCGCAGGGTGGCCAGGCTCGGCGTCGTCATGCGCAGCCCCTCGGCCACGACCGCCCCGACGTCGCACCGGGACGCCGTGGACGGCGCCAGGAGCCCTGCGTCGGCGAGCTGCCCGGCGATCCGCGGCAGGGCGCTGCTCACGGTGCCCGTGCCGGTGAGGAACAGGGCCGCGGCAAGTGCACGTGCGTCGGCGAGCGAGACACCCTGTCGGGCAAGACGGCCCATCACGGTGGACGACGAGCCCTCCACGTGGGCGGCCTCGGCCGCATCCTGCACGACGGCCAGCGACGCCCGAGCCCTCACCACGTCGTCGGCGTCGAAGGTGCGGGTGCGCCATCGCACCGTCGACTCGATCGCGTCTCCCGCGTCGAGGAGCACCGACGGCGGCGTGGCCGGGTCCAGCCCCACGACCGCCCCGATGGTGGACGCCGACACCGCTCGCGCGAGCTCGACGACGTCGACCTCGTCACCGCGTTCCAGCCGTTGCCTCGCGCGCGCCACGAGAGGTCCGGTGGCGGCCTCGTGCACCTCGCGGACCGCCTTGGGCGAGAACAGGTCGGCGAGCGAGCGCCGCAGTGCCCGGTGCTCGGTCCCCTCCATGTTGAGCAGGACGCGCTCGCCGAGCACGGGGGTCCAGAGCGCCCCCGAGGAGCCGGGCCCGTTCTTGACGAAGGACTCGGTGTCGGTGAGGACGCGCCGGGCGGCACTGGCGTCGGCGACGAGCACACCGACCCCCGGCAGGCGGACCACCGCTCGCCCGGAGACGGCTGCGTCGACGACCCGCGCGACGACCGGATGTGCCGAGCGGACGAGCCTCGACTCCCAGCGGCTGCCCGCGTCGGTGGGACGCAGCGCCCTCACGCGACGGTCCGCACGTCGACGACGTCCGGTCGGTGGCTGTGGTCCAGGTACCAGCGCAGCGTGTTGCGCAGCCCGTAGGCACGCAGCCGGCGCACCGAGGCGTGCACGACGAGGTCACGGTGGTGCTCGACGCGGGCCGACACCCGGCGTACGCGGTTGACGAGCTCGCGGTCCTCGTGGACCTCCTCGATGGCGGTGCGGGGGAAGCCGCCGCTCGCTTCGTACGCGTGGGCGCTGACGCCGAGGTTGCAGCCCGGGCTCATCCGGTAGGGGCCGAGCAGCTCGGGCGCGCGGTTGCCCGGGCGGAAGCGGCCGAAGGCCTGGCACAGGCCGATGACGCCGGGGAGCACGATGCGCTCCCACGGACGCAGCCGCACCTCGTCGGAGCGGGCGCGCATCGGGCCCGTGACGAGGTCGGCGCCCGCGCCGAACGCCCGTCGAGCCACGGCCGTCCAGCCCGCAGACGGCAGCGTGTCGGCGTCGGTGCGCAGCACGTGGGTCGCTCCGCGGGCGATCGCGTGGCGCACCCCGGTGTCGGCCGCGGCACCGGTGCCCTTGTGAGGTTCGGTGACCACGGTGACCCCGAGACCGTATGCCGCACAGGCACGCTCGACCTCCGCGACCGTTGCGTCGGTGCTGCCGTTGTCGACGACCACGAGCCGGAAGTCGCGGTCGCGCTGGGCGGCGAGCGCAGCGATCGTGGCGGCGATGCCGGCCTGCTCGTTCCACGCCGGCACCACGACCCAGAGGCGCACGCCGTCGACATCGGACGGCATACGGCCGCTCACCAGCGCACCGCCATCGTGCCGACGCTGATGCCTCCGGCGAGCCCGACGAGCAGCACGGGTTCGCCGGGACGGGCCAACCCGAGGCGCTCGATCTGCTGCCACTGCAGCGGGAGCGTCGCCGACGCGCAGTTGCCGTTGTCGGGCAGGGTCTCGACGACGAGCTCGCGGCGCGGCCCCAGCCGGGCCGCGAAGTGGTCGAGGTAGGGCATCGCCACCTGGTGCACCGCCACGGCGACGAAGTCCTCGACGCCCAGCCCGTCGGCCTTGAGCGCCCGGTGGATCTCCTCGACGTCGACGCTGTCGAAGGCCTGACGCAGCCGCGCGCCGTCCATGACGAAGTAGCCCTTCTCGACGTCGCGGGGGTGGCGGGTGCCGCCCGCAGGCAGCTGGCCGACCGCCCAGTGCCGCGACTCGGCGGTGAACCAGCGGTGCAGGATCTGGCCGCGCGCGCCGTCCGCGGCCCGCTCGACGACGCAGGCGGCTCCGGCGTCGCTCATCGTGTAGCCGGGCACGGACTCGACGAACTGGGCGGAGTCCCGCACGCTCCACCGCGCGGCGCGCGACGGCATCTCACCCGTGACGACGAGCACCCTCGAGTACTGGCCCATCTCGACGAGGGCCTCGGCCACCTGGACTCCGTTGAGCCACGAGTTGCAGGCGTTCTTCACGTCCATCACAGGGCAGCGCAGCCCGAGGAGGTCAGCCACGATGTGCGAGGTCGCCGGCTCGACGAGGTCCTGCGACGCCGAGGCGAAGACGAGCAGGTCGACGTCGTGGGTGTCGAGCCCGAGCGAGTCGAGCGACGTGCGCGCCGAGGCAGCCGCGAGGTCGGACGCCTGCGTCTCGGGACCGGCGTGGTGGATGCGCCGGACCCCCGTGAGCCGCCCGAGCACCCCGGTGGGCGGCACGAAGCCCTGGCTCGAGCCGACGACGCGGGCCTCGACCTCGTCCACGGTGATGGCGTGGGACGCCACCCGAGCACTCACACCGGCGATGCGACTGGCCATGCGACGGCGGCCCTCCCTGGCTCGGCGACGCGGCTCCTGCTGAGCCGTGCGGGCAGTTTACGGTGAGGCCATGGCGCGCGGACTGAGCGGACGTACTCACCGGACGGCCGCCCGTCACGAGCGTCGGGTCGTGTGGGCGGCGAACCCCCGGCTCGGTCTGCTCGTCTCCGGCGCCCGCCTCGCGCCGCCCATCGTCCGTGTGCCGCGCCTCGGCTGGGTCGTGCGCGACCCGTCCCTCATCCGGGCCCTGCTCGTCGACCACCGCTCCACGTCGCTGCTCGGCGAGGGCGGTGTGGGACACCTCTGGTCGCAGGTGCTCGGTGACTGGGTGGACGAGCTGTTCGACGGTCGGGGCCACCACTCGCTGCGCACCCGGGCGCGAGACCTGTTCACCGACGCCGCGGCTCGCGAGCTGGTCGGGCCGGCCGCCCAGCCGGTCGTGGCCGTCCTGCACTCCCGTCTGCGGGCCGGGCAGCCGGTGGACGTCGCCGACCTCGCTCGCGTCCTCGTGGGCCGCATCGTCGTCGCCATGCTCGGCCTGGATCCCGCCGCCCTGGCCCCCGGAACGGGCACGACCGCCGGTGGGCACCCGAGCGCCGACGGCTGGGACGTCTATCGGCACGTCTTCGGCCGCGGCGAGGAGCTCGCGGCACTCGCGCTCGGCACCCAGTCCGACACGACGCTCTCCGACTCCACCGTCGAACAGGCCCGGTCGATCCTGCTCGAGCTCACGGCCGGCGTGCCCGAGGCCTACCGCTCCTCCCCCGAGTCGACGCTGCTGGGCCGGTGCCGCACCCTCGGAGTGACGGAGCAGGAGGCCACCGGGCTGGCCTCGCTCCTGCTCGTCGCGGGCACCGAGACGGCCGCGAGCGCCATCTCCCGGACGGCCGCGCTGCTCGCCGACACGGGGCAGGCGGCCCGCCTGTCGGCCGCGTCGGGCCCCCACCGAGACGCCCTGGTCGAGGCGGCCGTACGCGAGGGGCTGCGGGTCACGACGCCGGCACCGGTCATCGGCCGGCACGTCACCGACGACGTGAGGGTCGGCGGCCGGCGCCTGCGCGCGGGTGACCGCGTACTCGCCCTGACCTACGTCGCCAACACCGCCCCGGGGGCCCTCGACCTGGACCGCCCGTACCTGCCCGAGAACCGGCACCTGTGGTTCGGCGCGGGCCGCCACCTGTGCCTCGGCGCGCCCGTGGCCCGTGAGGAGCTGCGACGGATGGTCGGGGCGCTCGCCGATGCCGGGCCGTGGACGGTCGTCGAGCGCGAACCGGCGCGCGGCGTGCTCATCCCCACCTACCGCCGGCTCGTCGTCGGGCCGTCCTGACGGGAGCCGGTCAGGAGCCGGTCAGGCCCACCAGCCGATGAGGCTGCCGCCGATCTTGACGATGAAGGCGCTGACGATGACGACGAAGACGCCGCGCACGAAGCCACTGCCGCGCGCCACGGCGGTGCGGGCCCCGACGTAGCCCCCGACCAGGTTCGCGGCCGCGATCACGACGCCGACCTTGAGCAGCACCAGGCCCATCGGGGCGAAGACGGTCAGGGCGCCGAGGTTCGTCGCGAGGTTCGCGATCTTCGCCTTGGCGCTCGCCTCGAGGAAGTTGTAGCCGAGCAGCCCGACGAGGGCGAAGACGAGGAAGCTGCCGGTGCCCGGCCCCAGCGCACCGTCGTAGGCGCCGATGACGAAGCCGGTGACCATCGCCAGGACCGTGTGCCGGGCACCGTGGAACCGGCGGATGGACTCCTTGCCGAGGTCGGGCTTGAAGAGCGTGTAGGCGCCCACCACGACGAGCAGCACGAGGATGATCGGGTTGAAGGCGGACTTCGGGATGTGCAGGCCGATGAGCGCGCCGCCGATGGACCCGACGTACGCGACCGCCGCCATCGGCAGGGCCGTGCGCAGGTCCGGGCGCACCCGGCGGTAGAAGGTGACCGAGCTCGTGGTCGTGCCGAAGACCGAGCCGAACTTGTTCGTCGCGAGCAGCTGCGCAGGGGTCGCACCGGGCAGACCGACGAGCAGGGCCGGCAGCTGGACGAGGCCCCCGCCGCCGACGACGGCGTCGACCCACCCCGCGACGAACGATGCGGCGCCGAGGAAGGCGAGGGTCGTGAGGGTCGGGTCGCTCACGCCCCGACGCCGCCCGCGGCCTGGTGGTTCCAGAACGCGACGATGCCGGCGACGTCGAGCAGCTCGTCGGCCACGGCGTCGGGCCGCGCGTCGACCGGCATCCGCTGGCCGGCCGGGATGTCGGAGTGCGGGACGAGGATGGCGCGCATCCCGACCTGGTGCGGCCCGTGGACGTCCTCGAAGAGCCGGTCGCCGACGTAGACGGTCCGCTCGGGCTCGACGTCGAGGGCCGTACAGACCGCGCGGAACGCGTCGGGGTGCGGCTTCACGACGTGGATCTCGGACGAGTAGACGTCGGCGTCGAGCAGGTCGAGCACCCCGTCCCGCTCGAAGACCTCGCGGTGGTAGTCGCGCGTCCAGATGGTGTTGGAGAGCACGCCGACGCGGATCCCCTTGCGCCGCAGCGACTCCCAGAGTGGGCGCACTTGGGCGTCGGTGTGGGTGTGGGGCTCCCAGAACCGGCGGTAGGCGGCCAGGGCGAGGTGGTGTCGGTCGTGCTCGGGGTCGACACCTGCGTCGTCGAGGATCGCCGCGATCGAGGCGCTCTCGTGGGTCTCGCGCCCCCGCCGCCACGCCCGGTCCTCGGCCTCGAGGATGCGCATCGCCAGCGAGTCGGCCTCCGCGAGGTCCTCGGCCGGCATGTCGGGGTCCTCGACCGGTAGGCCGTGGACGGTTCGCGCGAAGACGCGCCACTGCTGCGGCAGGTCGACCTCGTGCCAGGGCGTCAGGGTGCCGCCCCAGTCGAAGACGACCGCCTCGACGGGACGGGCGGCAGCCGTCACGAGCGCTCGACCTCGGCCGTCACCTCGGCGGTCAGCGCCGCCACGACGTCGTCGACCGCGACCTCGCGGCGCTCGCCGGAGCGACGGTCCTTGATCTCGACCTTGCCGTCGGCGAGACCGCGACCGATGACGAGGATCGTCGGCACGCCGATGAGCTCGGAGTCCTTGAACTTCACACCGGGGCTGACGCCCTTGCGGTCGTCGACGAGGACCGACAGTCCCTGCACCTCGAGCTCGCGCGCGACCTCCTCGGCCTTGACGAAGAGTGCCTCGTCCTTGCCGGCTGCCACGATGTGCACGTCGACGGGCGAGAGCTCGCGCGGCCAGATGATGCCCGCCTCGTCGTTGTTGCCCTCCACGACGCAGGCGACCGCGCGGGAGACGCCGACGCCGTAGGAGCCCATCACGACGGTGACGAGCTTGCCGTTCTGGTCGAGCACCTTGAGGTCGAGGGCCTCCGCGTACTTCGTGCCGAGCTGGAAGACGTGGCCCATCTCGATGCCCCGGGCGGCCGAGAGGGTGTGGTCGCAGCTGGGGCAGGCGTCGCCGGGTCGCACCTCGGCCGCCTCGATGGTGCCGTCGGCGGTGAAGTCACGGCCGGCGACGAGGTCGAGGACGTGCTGGCCGGGCACGTTGGCGCCGGTGACCCACCGGGTGCCGTCGGCGACGCGCGGGTCGAGCAGGTAGCGGATGCCGGTGCTGCCCTCGGAGCCGAGAGCCCCCGGGCCGATGTAGCCCTTGACGAGGGCGGGGTTGGCGGCGAAGTCGGCCTCGGTGAAGGCCTCCACCTCGGCCGGCTCGACCTGGGCGCCGAGGCGCTTCTCGTCGACCTCGCGGTCGCCGGGCACGCCGATGGCGAGCGGCTCGCGCGTGCCGTCGGGGTGCACGAGCATGACGACGACGTTCTTGAGGGTGTCGCCGGCCTCCCACGCGCGGTCGTCGCGCGGGAAGCGCTCGTTGAGGTGCGCCACGAGCGTCTCGATGGTGGGGGTGTCCGGGGTGTCCTCGGCGTGCGCGGCAGGCACGCCGTCCCACCCGACCGGGTCGGGGGCGGGCACGCGCACGGCCTCGACGTTCGCGGCGTACCCGCAGCTCGTGCAGTGGACGTACGTGTCCTCGCCGACCTCGGCCGTGGCGAGGAACTCCTCGCTCTTGCTGCCACCCATGGCGCCCGCCATCGCCTCGACGATGACGTAGTGGAAGCCGAGGCGGTCGAAGATGCGGACGTACGCGTCACGGTGCAGCTGGTAGCTCTTGTCGAGGCCGGCCTCATCGACGTCGAACGAGTAGGAGTCCTTCATGACGAACTCGCGACCGCGCAGCACGCCTGCGCGCGGACGGGCCTCGTCGCGGTACTTCGTCTGGATCTGGTAGATCGACAGCGGCAGGTCCTTGTAGGAGCTGTAGAGGTCCTTGACCGTCTGGGTGAACATCTCCTCGTGGGTCGGGCCGAGCAGGTGGTCGGCCCCCTTGCGGTCCTGGAGCCGGAAGATGTTGTCGCCGTACTCGGTCCAGCGGCCGGTCGCCTCGAAGGGCTCCTTGGGCAGCAGGGCCGGGAAGAGCAGCTCCTGGGCGCCGATCGCGTCCATCTCCTCGCGCACGATCCGCTCGACGTTGCGCAGCACGCGCAGGCCCAGGGGCAGCCAGGTGTAGACGCCGGGGCTCACGCGGCGGACGTAGCCGGCGCGGAC
The DNA here is from genome assembly GCA_000955875.1 of Terrabacter sp. 28. Taxonomy (GTDB): domain Bacteria; phylum Actinomycetota; class Actinomycetes; order Actinomycetales; family Dermatophilaceae; genus Terrabacter. Next base: position 171,183 of record JYOE01000020.1, on the reverse strand, counting down.
GAGCAGCTTGTGGCTCGGGACCTCTGCGTCCGCCGGGTCCTCGCGAAGCGTGCGCAGGAACAGGGACGACATGTGCAGGGCCACCGGGACTCCTCGGGTGCTGCGCTGGGCGCGCGTGGGTGCGGAACGTGCGCAGGATATCGGCCGCTCCGAGGACCGCTCTTGGCACGTGTCCTGTCCTGTTCCTGTCCGGTCAGGACAAGAACAGGTCACCCGCTTGACCGGTGGCTCGGCCGCGTGTTCAGTGAGCCTGCCGGCACAGCGGTGTCAGGAAGGTCCGGGATCGTGACGTCCTTGTGACAACGCCACCGCCGGGTTCGGCGACGTGAGCACGAACGGTGAGCAACAATCGGCATTGAGTGCATGCACCCGTGGACACCACAAAGGAGTGTTGACGACCAGATGAGCGACCCCTCCACCCCGGCTCCGGGCCACGCGGGCAGTGACGTCACGAGCGGCCAGCCGGGCAACGTCATCCTCGAGATGCGAGACATCACCAAGGAGTTCCCGGGGGTCAAGGCCCTCTCCAACGTGTCGATGGCGGTCCGCCGCGGCGAGGTCCACGCCATCTGCGGCGAGAACGGCGCCGGCAAGTCGACCCTGATGAAGGTGCTGTCCGGGGTCTACCCGGCCGGCAGCTACGACGGTGAGATCCACTTCGAGGGCCGGCTCGTCGAGTTCCACAACATCCGCGACAGCGAGCACGCGGGCATCGTCATCATCCACCAGGAGCTCGCGCTCATCCCCGAGATGTCGATCGCCGAGAACATCTTCCTCGGCAACGAGACGGCGAGCGGCGGCGTCATCGACTGGCTCTCCACCCGCGTCAAGGCGCGCGAGCTGCTCGCCCGTGTCGGCCTCCAGGAGGAGCCCGACACGAAGATCCGCGAGATCGGTGTCGGCAAGCAGCAGCTCGTCGAGATCGCCAAGGCGCTCTCCAAGGACGTGAAGCTGCTCATCCTCGACGAGCCCACGGCCGCGCTCAACGAGGGCGACTCCCAGCACCTGCTCGACCTCATCGCGGGGCTGCGCGCCAAGGGCGTCACGTGCATCATGATCAGCCACAAGCTCAACGAGATCGAGCAGATCGCCGACTCCATCACGATCATCCGTGACGGCAGGTCCATCGAGACGCTGCGCGTCAAGGAGGACGGCGTCGACGAGAACCGGATCATCCGGGGCATGGTCGGGCGCGACCTCGAGTCGCGCTTCCCCGACCACACGCCGAAGATCGGCGAGGTCTTCTTCGAGGTGAAGAACTGGACCGTCCGCCACCCGAGCGTCCCCGACCGGCTCGTGGCCAAGCACAGCGACTTCTTCGTGCGCCGCGGCGAGATCGTCGGCTTCGCCGGCCTCATGGGGGCCGGCCGCACCGAGCTGATGCGCAGCCTCTTCGGCCGCTCCTACGGCACGTACGTCGAGGGCTCCATCGTCAAGGACGGCAAGGAGCTCAGGCTGCGCAGCGTGGCCGACGCCATCGACGCCGGCCTCGCCTACGTCACCGAGGACCGCAAGTCGCTCGGCCTGAACCTGCTCGACGACATCAAGCGCACCACCGTCTCGGCCCGCCTCTCGCGCATCACCAAGGGCTTCGTCGTCGACGACCGCCAGGAGTACAACTACGCCGAGTCGTACCGGAAGTCGTTGCGCACCAAGGCTCCCAACGTCGACGAGGGCGTCGCGAAACTGTCGGGCGGCAACCAGCAGAAGGTCGTGCTGGCCAAGTGGCTCTTCACCGAGCCCGACCTGCTCATCCTCGACGAGCCGACCCGTGGCATCGACGTCGGCGCGAAGTTCGAGATCTACGGGATCATCCAGCGCATGGCGTCCGAGGGGAAGGGCGTCATCCTCGTCTCCTCGGAGCTGCCCGAGCTGATCGGGCTGTCCGACCGCATCTACACCATCAGTGAAGGTGCCGTCACCGGCGTGCTCGACCGCGAGCAGGCCGACCAGGAGTCGCTGATGCGGCTCATGACCCGCCGCACGCCCGGTGGCGGCGACCGGTCACGCGAGAGCGCCTGAGCGGCCGCCACGGGCCACCCACCCCGTCGACACGCAGCGCCCACTCCCCTCCCCATCCACACCCGACAGAGCCAGGAAGCACCAATGGACAAGGTCAAGAAGATCTTCGGTGGCGACACCCGTCAGCTCGGCATGATCTTCGCCCTCGTGGCGCTGATCATCTTCTTCCAGATCTGGACCGCAGGGCTCACGCTGACGCCCGACAACGTCATCAACATCTTCCAGCAGAACTCCTACATCCTCGTCCTCGCGATCGGCATGGTGCTCGTCATCATCGCCGGCCACATCGACCTCTCCGTCGGCTCGGTCGCGGCGTTCGTCGGCATCTCGGTCGCCATCGCGATGCGCGACTGGGGGCTCAGCTGGTGGCTCGGCATCCTCTTCGGGCTCGCGCTCGGCGCCCTGGTCGGGGCGTGGCAAGGCCTCTGGACGGCGTACGTCGGCATCCCGGCGTTCATCGTGACGCTGTCGGGCATGCTGCTCTTCCGCGGCGCGAACCAGTACGTCGGCAAGTCGAACTCCGTGCCCGTCTCCGACGACTTCCAGGTCATCGGTGGCGGCTACCTGCCCGAGGTCGGGCCCAACACCGGCTACAACAACCTCACCGTGCTGCTCGGGCTGCTGCTCGCAGCCGGCATCGTCTACGGCGCCCTCCGCAGCCGCCGCGCGCTCGTCAAGCTCGGCGCCGAGGTCGAGGACGCCTGGGTCATGTGGGTGCGGCTGGCCCTGATCTGCGCGGCGATCATCGCGGCGACGCTGCTCTTCGGCTCCGGCCGACCGGGCACCTCGTTCCCCGTCGCGGGCATGATCCTGGCGGTCCTCGTGCTGCTCTACGGCTTCATCTCCAACCGCACCGTCATCGGCCGCCACATCTACGCCGTCGGTGGCAACCGCCACGCGGCCGAGCTCTCCGGCGTCAAGAGCAAGAAGGTCAACTTCCTGGTCATGATGAACATGTCGATCCTGGCGGCGCTCGCCGGCATGATCTTCGTGGCCCGCTCCACCGCCTCGGGCCCGGCCGACGGTGTGGGCTGGGAGCTCGACGCCATCGCGGCCGTCTTCATCGGTGGCGCCGCCGTCACCGGCGGCGTCGGCACCGTCGTCGGCTCGATCGTCGGAGGCCTCGTCATGGCCGTGCTCAACAACGGCCTGCAGCTCAAGGGAATCGGTGCCGACGCGACCCAGATGATCAAGGGCCTCGTGCTGCTCGTCGCCGTCGCGTTCGACGTCTACAACAAGTCGCAGGGCCGCGCCTCGCTCATCGGGCTGCTCATGCGCAACGCCCGCGGGCGCGGCGGTGGCGACGACGTCACTCCCCCGCCGTCGGCCGAGACCGAGACCGCTCCGATCAACGAGAGCATCCGCCAGTCCAGCTGAACCGCCCGGGTTCGGCTGACCCTCAGACCCGGTCAGGGCGCCCGCCCGAGACCGAGAAGGATCCGCGTTCGCCCGGACGCGATGAGAGGAAAGAGAGCACATGCGTACCTTCACCAAGGTGCTGGGCGTCACGGCTGTGGCTGCCCTTGTTCTGACCGGTTGCGGTCGGAACAGCGACACCGGCGCGACGCCGGGCGCTTCCAACGGGGGCTCCGCGGCAGCAGGCTTCCCGGCCAACGCGATGATCGGCGTCGCCCTGCCGAAGAAGACCTCCGAGAACTGGGTGCTCGCCGAGCAGCTGTTCAAGGACGGCCTGTCCTCGGCCGGCTTCCAGGGCGACGTCCAGTTCGCCAACGGTGGCGTGTCGGAGCAGCAGAACCAGATCTCGGCCATGGTGACCAAGGGCGCCAAGGTCATCGTCGTGGGCGCCCTCGACGGCTCGCAGCTGGGCACCCAGCTCAAGGCCGCCAAGGACGCGGGCGCGATCGTCATCGCCTACGACCGCCTCGTGAAGAACACGAACGCCGTCGACTACTACGTCGCCTACGACAACTTCAAGGTCGGCGAGCTGCAGGGCCAGGCCCTGCTCGACGGCATGGCCAAGAAGAAGCCGAACGGCCCGTACAACATCGAGCTGTTCGCCGGCTCCCCCGACGACGCCAACGCGCAGGTCTTCTTCGACGGCGCCATGAAGGTGCTCAAGCCGAAGATCGACGACGGCACGCTCAAGGTCGTCTCCGGGCAGACCGCCTTCAACCAGGCCGTCACCCAGGACTGGAAGGCCGAGAACGCCCAGAAGCGCATGGACACGCTCCTCGCGGCGAACTACACGAGTGCCGCCCTTGACGGCGTTCTGTCGCCGAACGACACGCTGGCCCGCGCGATCCTCACGTCGGTCAAGGCAGCCGGCAAGCCGAACCCGATCGTGACCGGTCAGGACTCCGAGGTCGAGTCGGTCAAGTCGATCATGGCCGGGGTCCAGTACTCCACGATCAACAAGGACACCCGCAACCTGGTCAAGGAGACCCTCGCCATGGTGTCGGCCCTCCAGAAGGGCCAGACGCCGACGGTCAACGACACCAAGTCCTACAACAACGGTGTCAAGGTCGTCCCGGCCAACCTGCTCCCGCCGGTCATCGTGACCAAGGAGAACGCGGCTGAGGCGTACGCCAACGACCCGACGCTCGCGCCGCTCACCAAGTGAGCTGAGCCCTCGGGCGCCTGTCACGAAGGCCCGTCCCTCCGGGGGCGGGCCTTCGTCGTGTGCGCCCCATGCCGTATGCCGTCGCGTTCGTACGGCAGAACGCTCGCGATGGGCGACACTGACGTCATGTCCTCGGCGTCGTTCTCGTACTCGTTGATCACCGAGCCCACCCTCGCACGAACGGCATTCGCGGCCCTGGTCGCACGTGAGCCGGAGGCGCTCAGTGTCGTCGCGAGCGTCACCGAAGGGCTGGTCGCCGACCCCGGCCGCTGCGTCGGACCGCGCTGGTGGGTGGGCACCGACGAGGCAGGAGAGGTCCTGGCCGCGTTCATGCACACGCCGCCGCGCCACCTCCACATCGCGCTGGCGACACCGGCCCAGGCGCGCGCGCTCGCGGCGGTGCTCGCCGACGCCCACGACAGCCTCCCCGGCGTCGGTGGTCTGCGCGAGCCGACCGAGGCCTTCTCCGACGAGTGGGTCCGAAGGACCGGCGTGACCGCGACGGTGTCGATGGAGATCGGCCGGTTCGACCTGCCGGGGCGTCCTCAGGTGCCCTTCGAGGTGCCGGGAGACTTCCGGGTCGCCACGGAGGCCGACACCACCTTGTTGGACGAGTGGCACCAGCAGTTCTACGAAGCGATCGACGGGCCGGGTGCGCTGGCCTCGCCGCTCGACAGGCACATCGCGTCGGGACGGGTCGGCCTGTGGGTGCACGGCGGTCGTCCGGTCTCCATGGCGTATGCCTCCCCCGCCAACGGCGGGATCACCCGGATCTCGGGCGTCTGGACACCTCCCGAGCTTCGCGGCCACGGCTACGCCAGCGGGGTCGTGGCGGCCCTCAGCGCGGCGCGGCAGGACGCCGGCGAGTCGTGCATGCTCTTCACCGACCTCGCCAACCCCACGTCCAACGCCATCTACCAGGCGATGGGCTACCGCCGGGTCGGCGACAACCTCGACATCACCTTCACCGCATGACTCCCCCGGCACGCAGGGCCGCCCGGATCATCGGCCACTGCAGCGGCAGTCGCGCGACGGTGGCAGCGAGGTAGCCCTGCCGCACCGTGTCCGTGGGGTCGCGGTCGAGCCGCCGCTTCGCCTGGCCAGTCATCGTGACGTTGGCCGGGAACACGGCGACGAGCAGTGCAGCGGACGCCAGTCCTGCGACGCGACGCGTTCGAGGAACGAGAAGCCCTACCGCACAGACGATCTCGGCGGCACCGGAGGCGTACACGAGGGCCCGTCGGGACGGCAGCCGCTTCGGCACGATCGACTCGAACGGCTCGGGCCGCACGAAGTGCATGGCTCCGGACGTGAGGAAGAGACCCGCCAGGGCGATGGCGTCCTTGCCGAGGGGCGCGTTCGTCGCTGTCTTCATCCCCTCACCCTAGGCGGCCCTGTGCGCGTCAGAGCAGCACGGTCGTGAAGGCGCCTGCCTCGTGGAAACCGCAGCGGGCGTAGGCCGCCCGCGCCGCCACGTTGAAGTCGTTCACGTAGAGCGACACCTCCTCGGCCATCCCGGAGAGCACCTGCTCCACGACACTTGCCATGGCCGGGACCGAGAGTCCCTGCCCCCGCAGCCGTGGGTGCAGCCACACACCCTGCACCTGCGCACAGCCGAGGGCGAGCGACCCGACGTCGGCCTTGAAGACGACCTCGCCGTCCTCCACCTTGACGAAGGTGTGGCCGGCACGGACGAGGGCGGCCACGCTCGCCCGGTAGCCGCGGTCGGAGCCGAAGTACGGCGGGTAGCCGATCTCCTCGGTGAACATGTGCGCGGCGGCGGGCAGCACGATGTCGACCTCGTCGATGCGGGCCGGTCGCACGTCGGGGTCGAGCGTCAGCCCGAGGGTGGACGGGCGCTCGCGGGTCATCATCAGGGGCTGGTGGGTGCGCACGGCACGCACGGGACCCCACGTCGGTCCCAGGCGGTCCCAGAGGCCGACGACCTGCGCGCTGGGACCGAAGATCGAGGCGCACTGGCGCCGCATCTTCATGATGCGGGTGGCCACCGCCGCAACACCCTCGTCGTCGAGCTCGACCGGCACGACGTTGGCGCTGACCCAGACGAGTCCCCGCAGCCGGCCGTCGTCCCAGTGGCCGAGGAGCGAGCCTGGCGAGGTCCTCAGGGATCCCTCGGCGATGCGCGCGGCGACGAAGACGTTGGCCACCCGGTCGCGGGCGCACACGGCAAGCGCGGAGTCCTTGTCGGCCACCGACAGCGGTCGCACGGGGAGGCGTTGGCGCAGCACCACCCAAGAGTGCCTGCCCACGGCCCGGGTGTCACCCCGGCACGCCCCGCCGCCACCTCACGAACGCGTCACGGTCCGTCCTCGACGGCCCCACCTCCCGATCGAGAGAACGCTCCGTCAGGTCAGCGGCTCAGGACCGGGCGATCGAGGTCGGTGTTGTCGAAGACCCATGTGGCACGGGCTCGCGGATCGGCCTCGGCCAGGTAGAGTCGCTGGCCACCCACGTAGCGGGCGTTCGACGCCGCCTCGGGGTCCGGGTCGTTCCCGGCCCCGAACCGCGCGTTGCCACGGGGCACCGACACCTCGAACGGCACGTCGACCCAGACCGCGGCGTCCCACACGCCGTCGAGCTCGGGGCGCTGGAGGAAGATGCCGTCGACGAGCAGGACCGTCGCGGGACCGACGTCGATCGGGGCGGGGTGTACGGCCCGGTCCTGCTCCACGTCGTGGACGGCCGGTGTCACCGGCAGGCCGCGCCGGAACGGCTCGACGACGGCACGCCGGAACGACCGGTAGTCGTAGGAGTCCTCGTAGAACGTGTCGGCGCCGCGTCCCCGGCGCTTGCGCTCGACCTCGGGACGGTGGAAGCCGTCGATCGACACGCGCAGCACGTCGCGGTGAGCCGCGACCACCTCGGCGAGCTGGTCGGCGAGCACGGTCTTGCCGGCGCCGTCGAACCCGTCGACCGCCACCGCCACCCGCTTCCCCGGCCGCAGCGCGAGGATGCGGTCCGCGAGCTCGCGCACGACGGCATACCGGATGGTGTCCGGCGGGCGCACTCAGCCGACGGTGACGCTGGGAGCGCCGGCCGACTCCTCGTCGACCGGCTCGCCGATCTCCTCGGCGATGCGCATGGCCTCCTCGATGAGCGTCTCGACGATCTGCGACTCGGGGACCGTCTTGATGACCTCGCCCTTGACGAAGATCTGGCCCTTGCCGTTGCCCGACGCGACACCGAGGTCGGCCTCGCGGGCCTCACCCGGGCCGTTGACGACGCAGCCCATGACAGCCACGCGCAGAGGCACGGTCATGCCCTCGAGGCCGGCGGTGACCTCGTCGGCGAGCTTGTAGACGTCGACCTGCGCCCGTCCGCACGACGGGCAGGAGACGATCTCGAGCTTGCGCGGGCGCAGGTTGAGGCTCTGGAGGATCTGGATGCCGACCTTGACCTCTTCGACGGGCGGCGCGCTCAGCGAGACACGGATGGTGTCGCCGATGCCGCGTGAGAGCAGCGCCCCGAAGGCGGTGGCCGACTTGATGGTGCCCTGGAAGGCGGGCCCGGCCTCGGTGACACCGAGGTGCAGGGGCCAGTCGCCGCGCTCGGCAAGCAGCTCGTAGGCCCGCACCATGACGACGGGGTCGTTGTGCTTGACCGAGATCTTGAAGTCGTGGAAGTCGTGCTCCTCGAAGAGGCTCGCCTCCCAGACGGCCGACTCGACGAGCGCTTCGGGCGTCGCCTTGCCGTACTTCTCCATGATCCGCTTGTCGAGGGAGCCGGCGTTGACGCCGATGCGGATCGAGACCCCGGCGTCCTTCGCCGCGCGCGCGATCTCCTTGACCTGGTCGTCGAACTGGCGGATGTTGCCCGGGTTGACGCGCACCGCGGCGCACCCGGCGTCGATGGCCGCGTAGACGTACTTCGGCTGGAAGTGGATGTCGGCGATGACCGGGATCTGGCTCTTCCTGGCGATCGCGGGCAGGGCCTCGGCGTCGTCCTGGCTCGGGCAGGCCACGCGCACGATGTCGCAGCCGGCGGCCGTGAGCTCGGCGATCTGCTGGAGCGTCGCGTTGATGTCGGTCGTCGGCGTCGTCGTCATCGACTGCACCGACACCGGGAAGTCGCTGCCGACCCCGACCTTGCCGACCTGGATCTGGCGGGTCTGCCGACGCGGGGCGAGGACCGGCGGGGGTGCGGACGGCATACCGAGGGAGACGCTCATGCCGCCATTATGTCCCGCGCGAGGACGGGACCCGGTCGCGGGCGGGTCGCGGGCGGGCTCAGCCGAAGAGCTTGATGGGCTTGACGATGTCGGCGTAGATGAGCAGCACCGACATCGTGATGAGCACGAGACTCATGCCGTACGCGACCGGTAGGCCCTTGGCGACGTCGACGAAGCCCGGGTCGGGCCGGTTGCGCAGGCGCGCCCAGCCCTTCTTGACGGCCTCCCACAGCGCCCCGGCCACGTGGCCGCCGTCGAGCGGCAGCAGCGGCACGAGGTTGAAGACGAAGAGGGCGAGGTTGAGCGAGGCGATGAGCAGGATGAGCTGGGCGATCTTGAGCCAGTTGCCGCCCTCGTCGGCCGGGATGTCGAGAGCGGCCACCTCGCCGCCGATGCGACCGACGCCCACGACGGAGATGGGGCCGTTCGGGTCGCGCTCGTCGGAGCCGAACGCCGCCTGGACGACGCCGGCCATCTTCTCGGGGATGCGCACGATGATCGAGGCGGTGTCGACGGTGCGGTCCCAGACGAACTTCGGCGCCTGGGCGATCGGCGTCTTGACCAGCTCCTGGCCCGGAGTGATGCCCGCGAAGCCCATGGAGGCGAGGACGAGCTTGCCGTCCCTGGCGACGGCGTTGCCCTGGTCGTCGTAGGTGGCGCGCTCGAGCACGGCGGGCGTGATCGTGACAGGCAGCTTCTGGTCGCCGCGCTGGACGACCCACGTCATGCTGCGACCCTTGCTGTCGCGGATGGCGCCGGAGACCTGGTCCCAGGTCGTCACCGCCCTACCGTCGACGGAGACGATGCGGTCGTCCTCCCGGAGCCCCGCCGCCTTGGCCGGGGCGACCGGGTCGCCCGGCCGGCACTTGGGCTGGGGCACCTGCAGCGTCGGCGCGGCGGTGGGCACGCAGGCCGACAGCAGGCCGACCTTGGGGGCGACCTGCGGCAGGCCGTAGAGGGTGATGACGCCGGTCAGCAGCACCGCGGCGATGACGAGGTTCATCATCGGGCCGCCGAGCATGATGACGATCTTCTTGGCCGGGTTCAGCTTGTAGAAGACGCGGTCCTCGTCGCCGGGATGGACCTCCTCCATGGAGTCGGCGCGGGCCTGGTCGACCATCTGGCTGAACCGGCCGGTCGAGAGGGTGCGCAGCTCGCCGGGCTTGTCGCCGGGGCGAGGCGGGAGCATGCCGACCATGCGGACGTAGCCGCCGAGCGGGATCGCCTTGATGCCGTACTCGGTCTCGCCGCGCCTGCGCGACCAGACGGTGGGGCCGAAGCCGACCATGTACTGGGTGACCTTGACCCCGAACTTCTTGGCGGGCACGAGGTGGCCGATCTCGTGCAGCGCGATGCTCAGCGCCACGCCGACGACGACGACCAGGACCCCTACGAGAAACAGCACACGACCATTGTCACATCGACTTCCTGAAATTCCGTTCGAGGTGATCCCGCGTCAGAGGTGACGCGGGATCACCTCGAACCAGCGGTCAGGCGGCCACCTCCACGCCCAGGCCGACTGATACCTGGCCCATGAAGAGGTCCGTCTCGAGTCGCAACCCGATCACGTCGATCCTCAGCACACGGTCGCCACCGAGCACGACAGCGTTCTGCCGCAGGTTGTCGGTCGTCACGGCCAGCCCCCAGCGGTGTTGTGCGCCGTCGATCTCCACGGTCAGGTCGTGGTCGTCCCAGCCGACATCGAGGTAGATGCGTCCGCGCGGTCCACGTCGAACCAGCTGGCGGTCCGGCTCCGGCAGGCCTCGAACCCTGCAGAGGCGCGCGAAGTCGAGCTCACCGAGACTCTGAACGCCGAAGGCGATGTCGCGGACAACCGCACGGATGAAGGCTCGCCGGGTGCGTCCGCGGACGACCTTCTGCGCCTCGGCAAGTCGCCGGGGTGTGGTGAGCCTCTGCTGCACGGTCATGAGGAGGATCAGGGCAGCCTGGCGGTCGCTCGTGGCCCAGTGGGCGGCTCGGATCGCCGCGACCTCGGGACGAGTGCGCGGCAGCCCGGACAGGACCTGCTCACCCGGAACGCGACGGATCACCTTGTGGATGCGCGCTCCCTGCAGGGGTGCGATGTCGTGGCGGTGGACGACCGACAGGTGCACCGACTGCTCGTCGTAGCCGGCGAGACCTGCCTGCCGCAGCGACGTCACACCGTCCACAGCCGCGATGTCGACGCCCGTCTCCCACACCGCCGCCCAGCACCGGGCGAGCTCGGGCAGTCGGTCGAGAGGCTCGCGCGAGGTGCCGACGGTCTGCGAGCCGAGGACCAGCCAGCGCTCGGCACGGACCTCGCTGCGGATGTCGTGGCGGGTGATTCCCACCTCGGCCAGCTGGGAGCGCGACACCACACCCCCTTGCGGCTCCGCCAGCTGTTGCGCCAGTGCGCGTCGGTCTCTCCCCTGCACACCCCGACTGTGCCGGGCACCAGGCCGACCGCGCTGGGCTCGCTGTCGGACCTGTGGACAACCCTCGTCCGTTCGAGGTGATCCCGCGTCACATCTGACGCGGGATCACCTCGAACCGGGGTCAGGAGGAGGCGATGGCGCGCTCGGCGGCGCTCCTGGCCCACGCGTCGGCGGCGAGGACGTCGTCGAGCGTGAGGTCGGCCGCGCGAGAAGCCGGCTCGACGGCATACGCGTCGACGACGTGCGCGACGGTGTCGACGATGTCGACGAAGCCGATGCGCCTGTCGTGGAAGGCGTCGACCGCGACCTCGTTGGCCGCGTTGTAGACGGCCGGCCACGTGCCGCCCGCCTCACCGACGCGGCGGGCCAGGGCGACGGCCGGGAAGGCGTCGTCGTCGAGCGGCTCGAACTCCCAGCTCTGCGCCTTCGTCCAGTCGCACGGCACGTCGGCGTCGGCGATGCGCTCGGGCCAGCTCATCCCGAGCGCGATCGGCACGAGCATCCGCGGCGGCCCGGCCTGGGCGATCGTCGAGCCGTCGACGAACTCGACCATCGAGTGGATCATCTGCTGCGGGTGCACGACGACGTCGATGCGCTCGAACGGGATGTCGAAGAGCAGGTGCGCCTCGATGACCTCCAGGCCCTTGTTGACCAAGGTCGCCGAGTTCGTCGTGATGACGCGGCCCATGGCGAAGTTCGGGTGGGCCAGGGCCTGCTCGGGCGTCACGTCGGCGAGCTCGGCCCGGCTGCGTCCGCGGAACGGACCGCCGCTCGCGGTGACGACGAGGCGCCGCACCTCCTCGGCGCGGCCGCCCCGCAGGCACTGGGCGATCGCGGAGTGCTCCGAGTCGACGGGCACGATCTGACCGGGCGCTGCGACCGCCTTGACGAGCGGGCCGCCGATGATGAGCGACTCCTTGTTCGCCAGCGCCAGCGTCGTGCCGGCCCGCAGCGCGGCCAGCGTCGGCTCGAGGCCGATGGCTCCGGTGATGCCGTTGACGACGACGTCGGCGTCGCGGGCGGCGAGGGTCGTGCTGGCGTCGGGGCCGACGAGCACCTCGGGGGCGTATGCCGTCACGCCCGCCTCGTCGGCAGCGCGGGCGATCGCGCGCGCCACGTCGTCCTCCGTTGCGCTCGCCACCGCCACCACCGGCACCCGCAGCGCCACGGCCTGCCGGGCGACGAGCTCGAGGTTGCCCCCGGCCGAGAGGCCCACGACCTCGAACCGGTCGGGGTTGCGCTCGACGAGGTCGATGGCCTGGGTTCCGATCGAGCCGGTCGAGCCGAGCAGGACGATGCGGCGGCGTGCCGGTGCCGAGATGTCGGCCGGGGTGTCAGTCACCCGGGCATTGTTCCGCAGACTCGAGTCAGGCAGTCACTCCCCGCGCCCGCAGCAGCTCGTCGCGCTCGAACGCGTAGGCGACCGCCCACGTCATGCGCAGGCGGTACATGCGGATGTCGTCTCCCCACGACCAAGGGCTGCTGCCGTAGTGCGCGGTCCAGTGCGCCTCGACCTCGTCGCGCTCGGGACCCGGCTGCATGAGGTCGGCGTAGCCGTGGGTGAAGAGGGCGAGGTCCTCACCGTCGACGTGGGCCACGCTGACCGCCGGCCGCGCCGCCAGGTGCCGGGCCTTGGCCGACGTGCCCGACGTGCTGAAGGTCCAGGTGCCGTGGAGGAAGTGGCCGTCGAGGGCGCTGATGCGAGGCTCGCCGGCTGCGGTGACCGTCGCGACCGACAGCACCTTCATGCCGGTCAGCAGCGCCACGAGCTGCTCGGCCGTCAGCGTGCGCTCGTCGGTGATGATCGCCCGCAGGTGCCCGGTGGCTCGCGCGATCGACGCGTCGAGCAGGGACTGGAGCGCGGCCGTCTCCTCGCTGGTCTCGAGCATGGTCCGACGTTAGACCCCACCACCGCCTGCTCAGGGTCAGCCGACGCCCTCGCCGAGGTAGAACACCGAGTCGCCGAGGAAGAAGCGCGGGCCGTAGTCGTAGGCCTCTCCCGGGTCTGGGACGTGCGGAGGCGGGAGCACGACGCTCGATGGCACCGAGGCGGCGTGCGTCGCCACCGCCGTCGGGCCCTCAGTCTGCCCCGGTGGGAGGAATCCGGTCCGCGCGTCGCGCTGCGGACGGGCACCGCCCTCGGCGAGGTTCTTGATGACGTCGAGCCGGGTCTGCATGAACGCGGCGACAGCCGAGGAGTCGACGACGCGGCCCGGACCCGATGGCAGCCAGCCCGTGACGGTCTCGGTGAGCCGGCTCCCCTCGCCGAGCGCCTCGATGGTCGTCACGACGTCGCTCTCGTGCGAGGCGGTGAGCTCCCGCTCGACGATTCGTGACGGCTGCACGGCTTCGACCACGAGCGACACGGTGACACCACGGCGTCCGCCGGCGTGACGGTGCACTCCGACGACGTGCTCGCGTGCGGGTTCGTCCGCGAGTCCCACCCGGACCAGGTGCTCGGTGTCGGGCTTGACCAGCTGTTCCGAGGACGGCTCCCCCAACACCTCCCAGAGCCTCTCCGGCGGCACCGTCAGGTCGATGGTCGCCGTCTCGCTGACGGGCGTGAACCCGGGAGGCGCGGTGGCCCCGACGGCCGGCGCGACAGCCCCGGGAGCCGGTGCGACGACCCCGGGCCCCAGCACTCCGTACCGCGCCACGCGTTCCACCAGCTCGTCGGACTCGGCGTCGACGAGCGCGTCCCGGTCGCGGCCGTCGAGGTCGGCCTTGAGCCCGAGGAGTGCGCGGACGAGCCAGGCCCGGGCGAACGAGGCCGCGTCACCCGGTAGGGGGCCGCACAGCTGCTGCGCCACGACGCAGCCCTCCTCGAGCGGTTCGAGCGTCGTCGTGAGCGTGCGGGCGCTGGTGCCGTCAGCGGATCGCGTCACGACGCGCCGACCCTCTTCGAGCTCGACCACGGTGCTGAGTCCCGCCCAGAGCCGTCCGTTGCGCCGACGCCACACGCCGACGAACTCGGGCAGGTCGCCCGCCACGCGCCCGGGGAGGGACAGCACGCGTACGCAGTCGACGCCCAGCTCCGTCGACGCCGGGGGTGCGACGAGGTGCTGCCAGACCGTCGCGACGGGCTGCTCGACGAAGACGCGGTGGCCGACCTCAGCGGCAGCGGAGACCGGGGCCGGGTCGTCACGACGTCCGGCCCGCCCACCGAGAAGGCCACGGAGGATGCCCACGCCCGGCAGTCTCCCCCGGCGGGCGCCCGGCGTCAGTCGATTCGCGGCATTCGCCGACCTCGGCACGGTCACCGGTGGAGGTCGTCCGGCATGATGACGACGTGAAGTCGGTCGCGTCGCGCCACGTGCTCCTCGGCGTCCTGGTCGTCGCCCTCGTCGTGCTGGCGTGGCTCGTCGTCAGGGTGGCCCAGGGACCGTCCGACGCGCAGGGACGCACCTCCTCGGGCGCGCCCGCGTCGCCCGGAACCCGCGACACTCGGACGACGACCACTGCTCCGACAGGCACCGACCCCGTGTCCGGTCTGCCGTGGGTCGAGGAGTCGGCCCTGCCGCGAGAGGCGCGAGACACCCTCGCGCTGATCCGCGCTGGTGGCCCGTTCCCCTACCCACGCAACGACGACAAGACGTTCGCCAACCGGGAACGCTTGCTGCCCAACAGGACTCGGGGCTACTACCGCGAGTTCACCGTCGTGACGCCGGGATCCGACGACCGCGGTCCTCGACGCCTCATCACAGGCGGCGACGGTGAGATCTACTGGACCGACGACCACTACGCGTCGTTCCACCGGGTGAAGGAGACGACGTGACGACCTTTCTCGGCCGCCACAGCGAGCCGGACGACCACCTCGACCAGCTGCGCTGGCTCGGCCACGACGTGCGGGTCGTGTCCGGCGGCCACGACAAGGACAGCGTCCTCGAGGCGTTCGCCACGGCACTGGACCTGCCCGACTGGTTCGGCCACAACTGGGACGCCCTCCTCGACGCGCTGCGAGACCTCGAAGGTCCGCGCGGTGTTCCCATCGAGCTCGTGTGGGACCGCACCCAGGGGCTGCGCACCTCCGAGCGCGCCACCTACGAGACGGTCGTCGCGGTCCTCGAGCAGGTCGACGAGGAACGCCCCGACCTCAACGTCACCGTCATCGCGCGCTAGGGCAGAGCCCGACCACGTATGCCGTCACGCCGCCCCCGCGCGACGGCCCGGGCCCGCGGACGCCGCCGGACGGCATCCGTCCTCGGAGGTGCGCGTCAGTTGACGAAGACCCGCTCGTCGATGAGGCGTTCCTTGACCTCCTGGCCGTCGGTGTGGAACCGGCCGTGCGTGAAGTCCTTGTGGAACTCGAGCTCGACGCCGGCCCGGCCGTGGCGGTTCTTCTCGACCGTGACCACGCACCAGTCGCTGAAGCGCTGGGCGTTGCCGAGGTCGTAGATGAGGTGGTCGCGCGCGACGATGTCGACCTTCTCGCTGAGGATGAGCACGATGTCCGACTCGTAGGCGAGCGCCGACGAGCCGCGCAGGTCGTGGATGCGCATGCGACGGCCGGCCCCCAGGCTGGCCTTGTCGGCGGCCGCCACCGCGACCACCGGCACGCCGGCCTGCAGCGCGAGCTCCTTCAGGCCCTCCGCTGCGGCGGTCACGACGTCGCCGTCCGGTGCGTCACGCATCGGCACCTTCTGGAGGTAGTCGACGAGGACCAGGGGCGCCTCGCCCGTCTGCTGCGCGACCTCGTCCACGATCCGTCGGATCTCCGCGAGCGTCGTCGAGCCGTTCGACTCGTGGATGTGCAGCCGCTCGCCGAAGTCCGCGAGGGCGAAGAGTGCCGGGAGGGCTCCGGGGAGCGGGGTCAGGACGTCCTCGAGGGTGAGGCCGCCCGAGTCGGACTCGAGCGCGCGGCGCACCTCGTGCACCGTCGCGACCTCACCGGGGATGCGCTCGGCGGCCTCCATCGACACGAGTCGCTCGAAGAGCGTGTGCGCCTCGTGCTCGTAGGAGAAGAAGAGCGCCGTGCGGCCGGCGGCGACCGCGTTGCGCACGAACTGCATGCCGATGGTGGTCTTGCCGTTGCCCTGCGGTCCGCCGAGGAGCACCAGCTCACCCGCACGGAATCCCCCCGTCAGGGTCTCGTCGAGGGCCGGGAAGCCGGAGGACCACACGGACACACCGGCCGAAGCCCCGCGCCGCAGCGCCGAGTCCGTGTCGTCGAGCAGGGAGGCGAGCGAGCGAAGCGCCCCACCTCCCAAGCGCCCCGCTTGAGTCGTCATGGAAGGGATTGCACCACAACGGTCGTGCTACCCGGACCGGTTTCGCGTAGTTTGCCCCCGACGTTCGTCGGCGGGGGAACGCCTACAGGGCGATGCCGACGTACTTGGTCTCGAGGTACTCGTCGATGCCCTCGAAACCGCCCTCGCGCCCGACACCGGAGGCCTTGACGCCGCCGAAGGGCGCGGCAGGGTTGGACACGATGCCCTGGTTGACCCCGACCATGCCGTACTCGAGCGCCTCGCTCATCGCGATGGCGCGCGAGAGGTCCCGGGTGAAGAGGTACGCGACGAGGCCGTACTCGGTGTCGTTGGCGAGGCGGACGGCCTCGGCGTCGGTGCGGAAGGTCGTCACCGGCGCGACCGGGCCGAAGATCTCCTCGCGTGCCATCTCGGCGTCGGTGGGCACGTCGGCGAGCACGGTGGGCTCGTAGAACCAGCCGTCGCCGTCGGGCACCGAGCCGCCGACCAGCACCTTCGCGCCCTTGGCGACGGCGTCGTCGACGAGCGCGCTGACCTTGTCGCGTGCCTTCTCGTCGACCAGGGGTCCGACGTCGACGCCGTCCTTCGTCCCCTTGCCGAGCGTCAGGGCCCCCATCCGCCTCGCGAGCTCGGCGCTGAACTCGTCGGCGAGCGACTCGTGGACGTAGAACCGGTTCGCCGCCGTGCAGGCCTCGCCCATGTTGCGCATCTTGGCGAGCATCGCGCCGTCGACGGCCTTGTCGACGTCGGCGTCCTCGAAGACGAGGAAGGGTGCGTTGCCGCCGAGCTCCATCGAGACCCGGAGGATGCCCTGGGAGGCCTGCTCCATCAGCGAGCGACCGACGGGGGTCGAGCCGGTGAAGGTGAGCTTGCGCAGCCGCGGGTCGCGGATGAGGGGCTCCATGACGGCGCCGGTGGTCCCGTGGGTCGTCATGACGACGTTGAGCACGCCGTCGGGCAGGCCGCACTCGCGCAGCAGGTCGGCCAGCGCCAGCATCGTCAGCGGCGTCTGGCTGGCCGGCTTGACGACCATCGTGCAGCCGGCTGCGATGGCGGGCCCGATCTTGCGGGTTCCCATGGCCAGCGGGAAGTTCCACGGCGTGATCATCAGCGTCGGGCCGACCGGCTGCTTCATCGTCATGAGGCGGGTCGCGCCGTTGGGCGCCGTGGACCACCGGCCCGAGATGCGCACGGCCTCCTCGGAGAACCAGCGGAAGAACTCGGCGCCGTAGGCCACCTCGCCGCGGCTCTCGGCGAGCGTCTTGCCCATCTCGAGGGTCATGAGCATCGCGAACTCCTCCGCGCGCTCGGTGATCTTCTCGTATGCCGCCCGGAGGAGTTCGCCGCGGTCGCGCGGGGGCGTCTTCGCCCAGTCGGACTGCGCCGCCACGGCGGCGTCGAGCGCCGCACGGCCGTCGGCGACGGTGGCTGCCGCCACGTGCGTCAGCACCTTGCCGGTCGCGGGGTCGTCGACGGCGATCGTCTCGCCGTCGCCGCCGTCGCGCCACTGCCCGCCGATGTAGAGGCCCTTGGGCACTGAGTCGATCACTGACTTCTGCGTCACCGCTGCCATGCCTGAAACCCTATTCCTCGTCGATGTTCCGTGATGGGTGCCTCCCGACCCTGTGCGAGCCGTTCCCGGCCGCGCCGGGCCCTGGTGGGCGGTCGAGCGCCTCGAGCACCCTGACCGCCTCGAGCTCGCCAGCGCTCGTCAGCGCTCCTCAGCGCTCGTCAGCGTTCGTCGATGCCCCAGGCAGACCCGTACCCGTCCGGCTTCGAGGCTGCCAGGAGCTCGAGGAACGGGACGGCGTCGAACGCCTCGGGGCCGAGCACGCCCTCGCCCTTCCACACACCCCGGGCGAGCAGCTCGAGCGCGACGACCGGGTTGACGGCGGTCTGCCACACGACGCACTGGGCGCCGTAGTCGCGCATCGTCTGCTCGTTGTCGACGACGTGGTAGAGGTACGTGCGCCGCGGCCGGCCGTCCGTGCCCGTGCCGGTGACGAACAGTCCGGCGCAGGTCTTGCCGGTCATCCGCGAGCCGATGCTCGCGGGGTCGGGGAGCACGGCCGCCACGACGTCGCGGGGGCTCACCTCGACGCCCTTGACCCGCACCGGCTCGGTGCGGTCGAGCCCGAGCGTGTTCAGCACCTTGAGGATGGTGATGAACTCGTCGCCGAGGCCGTACTTGAAGGTGACCCGCTTCGCGTCGACCCAGCGTGGCATGAGGAGCACCTCCTCGTGCTCGACGTTGACGCACTCGACCGGGCCGATGCCCTCCGGGAAGTCGAACACCTCCGGCTCGCTGAACGGCTCGGTGGTGAACCACCCCCGGTCCTTCTCCCAGACCACGGGAGGGTTGAGGCACTCCTCGATCGTCGTCCACATCGAGAAGCTCGGCGCGAAGACCTCGTTGCCGTCGTCGTCCCGCACCACGAGGTTGGCGCCGTCGCGCGTGCCCAGCTCGTCGATCACGCTGAAGAGGTGGTCTGCCGCATAGCGCGCGAACACGTCGGACAGCCCCGGCTCGACGCCGATGCCGACGAGCGCGAGCCGGCCGTCGGCCTCCCACTCCCCCGCCACCGCGAACTGCTCGTCGCCCAGCTTGACCCCGGTGACGGCATACGGCTGCTCAGGATGGCGGCGCGAGAGGCTCATCGCCATGTCGAGATAGTCGGCGCCGGCAGCCTTGGCAGCGTTGAAGATCGACATGTTGAACTTCGGGTCGACGGCGTTGAACACGTGCGTCGCGCCGTGCTCGCGTGCGAGTGCAGTCACGGCCTCCACCGACGACGCATCGACCTGGACCGCGACGAAGCGACTCTCACCCGGGTGTCGCCCGCCGACCGCGGCGACGGTGCGTGATGCCCGCGCGATGTCGTAGTCGGCGACGACCCAGAGCTCGAAGAAGTCGCGCTCGGCCGCGATGCGCGCGGCGGCGTCGCCGACCCCACCGGAGCCGATCATGAGGACGCGCATGGGGACTCAGGCCACCTGTCTGTTGCGGCGGGCTCCGACGACCTGGCCCGCGACCACGACGCCGAGAGCGATGAGGAACATGACCGTTCCGATGGCGTACACCTGCACCGGCACGCCGCGCTGGGCGGCGCCCCACACGTACATCGGGAAGGTGATCGAGCTCGGGCTCGCGTTGAAGTTCGTGATGATGTAGTCGTCGAAGCTCAGCGAGAAGGCGAGCAGTCCTCCCGCCGCGATTCCCGGCGCCGCCAGGGGCAGGGTCACCCGCAGGAACGTCTGGGTCGGGTTGGCCCCGAGGTCGGCGGCGGCCTCCTCGAGCCGGGGGTCGAGGGTCGCCACCCGGGCCTTGACCGCGACGACGACGAACGAGACGCAGAACATGATGTGCGCGATGAGGATCGCCACCGGCCCGGCGGGGATGCCGGCCATCAGGAAGAGCGTCAGCAGGCTCGACCCCATGACGACCTCGGGAGTGGCCATCGGCATGAAGATGAGCAGGTTGGTGGCGGAGCGTCCCCTGAACCGGTAGCGGCCCAGGGCGAAGGCGATCATCGTGCCGAGGATCGTCGCGATGATCGAGGCGGTGATGCCGATGCGCAGGCTCAGACCCAGCGAGTCGCAGATGCCTGGAGCGCCACAGGGGTTGGTCCAGGCGTCGGTGGAGAACTCGTTGAACGTGTAGTTGAACTTGCCCTTCGGGTCGTTGAACGAGAAGACCGCGACGATGACGTTGGGCACGAGCGTGTAGGCGAGCACGGCGAGTGCTGCGAACGTGATGAGGTGACGCTTGATCCAGGCCATCAGAGCAGCTCCTCCGTGCCGGCCTTGCGGACGTAGGAGGCCACAAGCACCAGGATGATGACGAGCAGCACGAACGAGAGTGCTGCAGCGAGCGGGTAGTCGAGGACGCGTAGGAACTGGCTGTCGATGACCGCCCCGATCATCGTCGTCTGGGTGTTGCCGAGCAGACGAGCGTTGATGAAGTCACCCGACGCCGGGATGAACGTCAGCAGGGTCCCGGCCACGACGCCCGGGAGGGACAGTGGCCACGTCACCTTGCGGAAGGTCTGCCACGGCGAGGCGTACAGGTCGCTCGCCGCCTCGAGCAGCCGCGGGTCGAGCCGCTCGAGGGTCGCGTAGAGCGGCAGGATCATGAACGGCAGGAAGTTGTAGGTCAGTCCCATGACCACCGCGAACGGCGAGAAGAGCAGCGAGTCGTTGGCGGTGAGTCCCAGCGCCTGGAGCACGCTGGTCACCCCGAGCTTGTTGGCCCAGTCGGTGACGACCCAGTTGTCCGACAGAATCGTCTTCCAGGCGAGCGTCCGGATGAGGAAGCTCGTGAAGAACGGCGCGATGACGAGCACGAGGACGACGTTCTTCCAGCGCCCCGCCTTCTGCGCGATGAAGTAGGCGAGCGGGTAGCCCAGCACGAGCGCGAGGACCGTCGCCGTGCCGGCGTAGAGCAGGGAGCGCAGCATCTGCGGCCAGTAGGTGGTGAGCGCCTGACCGTAGACCGCGACGTTGCCCGTGAAGACGAAGCCGTCGTCGACGTTGCCCTCCTGCAGGGACTGCGAGGCAAGGGTGATCATCGGCACGACGAAGAAGACGAACAGCCAGAGCAGGCCCGGGAGCAGGAGCGCGTAGGGGACCCAGTTGCGGCGTCGTCGGCCCTCCGCGACCGAGCTTCCGGTCGAGAGGACCGCGGCGTCAGCCACGATCGTCCACCAGCTCGGCCCCCGCCTCGGCGTCCTGGGACGCGTCGAGGGCGAAACCGTGCTCGGCGGCCCACGAGACGGTCACGTTCTCGCCCAGGCGTGCCCGCGCCGTGCCGTCGTTCTGCTGGACCACGGTCAGCTCCTGTCCCCAGGGCATCTCCACGCTGTACTGCGTCGCGACCCCGGTGAAGGACACGTCTCGCACGAGGCCGCTCAGGCGGTTGGGACCACCTGACTCGCCGAGCCGGAGCTTCTCGGGACGCACGCCGAGCCAGACGTCCCCCACCCCTTGGGGCAGGTGGTCGCGCACGACCTCGAGCTCGGTGTCGTGGCTGCGGACGCGGACGACGCCGTTGCCCGACTCGCTGCCGAGCACCGAGGCACGCAACAGGTTGGACTGGCCGAGGAAGTTGGCCACGAAGGTCGAGCTCGGGCGCTCGTACAGCGTCGCCGGGTCGCCGAGCTGCTCCATCCGACCGGCGTTCATGACGGCGATGCGGTCGGCCATCGTCATGGCCTCCTCCTGGTCGTGCGTGACGTGGATGAACGTCAGCCCGACCTCCTGCTGGATCCGCTTGAGCTCGATCTGCATCTGCCGGCGCAGCTTGAGGTCGAGGGCCCCCAGGGGCTCGTCGAGCAGCAGCACGTCGGGCCGGTTGACGAGAGCGCGCGCGAGCGCCACCCGCTGCTGCATGCCGCCGGAGAGCTGCGTCGGTCGTTTCGTCGCCACCTGCTCGAGCTGGACGAGCTCGAGGGCCTCCCTCGCCTTGCGCTTGGCGTCCTTGTCGCCTCGGCGCTTGAGGCCGAACATGACGTTGTCGACGACCGTCATGTGCGGGAACAGGGCGTACGACTGGAAGACGGTGTTGACGTTGCGCTGGTAGGCCTTCGTGTCGGTGATGTCCTCGTCGCCGATCGTGATCCGGCCACCCGTCGGGTCCTCCAGCCCCGCGATCATGCGCAGGGTCGTCGTCTTGCCGCAGCCCGAGGGCCCGAGCAGGGCGAAGAACGAGCCGGCCTCGATCGTCAGGTCGAGGGGGTGGACGGCCGTGAAGGTCGCGAACGACTTGGTCAGCGCGACCAGCGACAGGTCGCCCTTGCCTGTTCGGTCCACGGTCGTGTCTCCCATCAGGCGGTGGTGAGGGCCGAGTAGGCCTTGGCGAACTTGGTCTCCTCGTCCGCGGTGAGCGGGCGGAACACCTGGGCCTTGGCCAAGGTCTCCGCGCTCGGGAAGATCAGCTGGTTCCCGCCGAGCTCGGCGTCCGTGGCCGCGACCGCCGCCCTCGTCCCGGCCACGGGCGGGATGTAGTTGACCCAGGCCTCGACCTCGGCCATGACCTTGGGGTCGTAGTAGTAGTCGATGAGCTTCTCGGCGTTCTTCTTGTGCTTGGCCAGCGCCGGGACGACGAAGTTGTCGGTCCAGAGCGTGTAACCGGCGGCCGGGAGCGTCAGGCCGAGCTCGGGGCTGTCGACCTTCAGGGAGGCGACGTCGCCGGACCACGCGACGCACGCCGCGATGTCGCCCTTGGCCAGACCGTCGGTGTAGTCGTTGCCGGTGAAGCCCTTGAGCTGCCCGGAGTCCTTCGCCTGCTGGATCATGGCGAGAGCGGCTTCGAAGTCCGCGGCGGTGAACTTCGAGATGTCCTTGCCCTGCTCCATCATGACGAGGCCCATGGTGTCGCGCATCTCGGTGAGGAGCGTGACCTTGCCCTTGAGCGACGGGTCGGTGAGCAGCTGGGTGATCGTCTCGATCTTCTTGCCGCCGGTCGCCTTCGTGTTGTAGCCGATGCAGCCGAAGCCGGCCTGCCAGGGCAGCGAGTACTGGCGCCCCGGGTCGAACTCGACGTTCTGGAACGACGCCTCGAGGTTCTTGGCGTTCGGGATGTTCGCCATGTCGAGCTTCTGCACGTAGCCCTGGCGAATGAGGCGCGCCACCATCCAGTCGGTGCTGACCCACACGTCCCGGCCCGTGTCGGTGCCACCCTCCAGCAGGGGTCGGACCTTCGCGTAGAACTCGTCGTTGTCGTTGTAGTCCTCGGTGTAGTTGACCTTGATGCCGGTCTTCTTCGTGAAGGCGTCGAGGCTCGGGCGGCTCTTGCCGTCCTCCGAGACGTCGATGTACTCCTGCCAGTTCGACCAGTTGACGATCTTCTCGGTGTCGGACATGTCCTTGGCGGCCGCTGCGGTCCTGGCGGCGCTCGCGGTGCCGCTCGCGCCGCTGCCGCTCGACGGGTTCTTTCCCGCCGAGCCGCAGGCGGCGAGGAACGCCGCGGCGCTCACGCCCGCGGCGCCCATCATGGCCGACCGGCGGGACACCATGCCGCGTAGCAGGGCAGCGCGCAGCACGGGGTTGTCGCGGTCGAAGCTCTTGTCGTTCATCTACGTCTCCAGGGGGTTTCGGGATCGGTCAGGAGGGGATCGACACTGACCCGGTCGGGCTGGTGGTGCAGGTGCCGGCGGCCCCCGCCGCCGGTGGACGGTGCGCCGCCGAGTCGGGACGGCGGCGCACCGGGGCTCAGGACTCGATGTTGGCCATCACGTGCTTCACGCGGGTGTAGTCCTCCAGTCCGTACATGGACAGGTCCTTGCCGTAGCCGCTGTGCTTGAAGCCCCCGTGAGGCATCTCGGCGACGATCGGGATGTGCGTGTTGATCCACACGCAGCCGAAGTCGAGCTTGCGGCTCATCCGCATCGCCCGACCGAAGTCCTTGGTCCACACGCTCGAGGCCAGGCCGTACTGCACGCCGTTGGCCCAGGCGAGCGCCTCGGCCTCGTCGGTGAACTGCTGCACGGTGATGACCGGGCCGAAGATCTCGTTCTGGATCTGCTCGTCGTCCTGGCGCAGGCCGGCGAGCACGGTCGGCTCGAAGAAGTAGCCGTCGCCGAGGCCGTCGGCCCGTCGGCCGCCGGCCGCGACCCGGGCGTGGTCGGGGAGGCGGTCGATCATGCCACCGACGTGGGCGACCTGGTTCGGGTTGTTGACGGGGCCGAAGAGCGCGTTGGCGTCGTCGGGCATGCCGACCTTGGCCTCGTTCCTGGCGTACTCCGCGAGGGCGTCGACGAAGTCGTCGTGGATGCGGGGACCGGCAAGGACGCGGGTGGCCGCCGTGCAGTCCTGACCGGCGTTGAAGTAGCCACCGATCGCGATGCCCTCGACGGCTGCCTCGAGGTCGGCGTCGTCGAAGACCACGACGGGCGCCTTGCCGCCGAGCTCTAGGTGCACGCGCTTGAGGTCGCGCGAGGCGCTCTCGGCGACCTGCATGCCGGCGCGCACCGAGCCGGTGATCGCGACCAGGGCCGGCGTCGGGTGCTCGACGACCATGCGGCCGGTCTCACGGTCACCGGTGATGACGTTGAAGGTGCCCTCGGGCAGGAACTCCGAGGCGAGCTCGGCGAGCAGCAGCGTCGTCTCCGGCGTCGTGTCGGACGGCTTGAGCACGATGGTGTTTCCCGCGGCCAGGGCCGGCGCGATCTTCCACATCGCCATCATCATCGGGTAGTTCCACGGGGTGACCTGGCCGACGACGCCGATGGGCTCGCGGCGCACGAAGGAGGTGTGCCCCTTCATGTACTCCCCGGCCGACTTTCCCTCGAGCACGCGCGCCGCGCCGGCGAAGAAGCGCAGCTGGTCGAGCATCGGAGGCATCTCCTCGCTCGCAGTCAGGGCGTGCGGCTTGCCGGTGTTCTCACCCTCGAGCCGGACGAAGTCGTCGGCCCGGGCCTCGATGGCGTCGGCGAACTTCAGCAGCGCCTGCTGGCGCTCGCTCGGGGTCGTGTCACCCCACGTCTCGAACGCCTTGGAGGCCGCGGCATACGCCCGGTCGACGTCGGACTGGCTGCTCACGGGTGCCTTGGCCACGACCTGCGCCGACGACGGGTCGACGATGTCGGTCATGGTGTCGCCCTCGGGGTCGACGTACTGGCCACCGATGAAGTTGCGGAGCTGGCGGGGCTTCGAAGTCATGCGGGAATGCTAAACGCAGACCTTCGCAATCAGGAAGGGTTGATGGGCCACTTCTTCGGAATCAGTTGGGAAGGCACTTGCCAACAGCGCGTTCCACAGGTCAGTATCGGGACATGACGACCATCCGAGGCGTGGCCAACGCGGCCGGTTCCGGAGGCGGTAGGGCACGGAAACCGGCGGTCAACCTCGACGACGTGAGCAAGACGATCATCGAGCTGCTCCAGCACGACGGCCGCAAGTCGTACGCGTCGATCGCCCAGCAGGTGGGGCTCTCCGAGGCCGCCGTGCGCCAGCGCGTGCAACGGCTGCTCGACGCCGACGTGATGCAGATCGTCGCCGTGACCGATCCCCTGCAGGTGGGGTTCCAGCGACAGGCCATGGTCGGCCTGCGCGTGTCCGGCGACATGACGTCGGTGGCCGACGCCCTCACCGAGATGGACGAGGTCTCCTACGTCGTGACGACGGCCGGCAGCTTCGACGTGCTGGCCGAGGTCGTCTGCGAGAACGACGCCCACCTGCTCGAGCTGCTCACCAGCCGCATCCGCCCTCTCCCGGGCGTCACGGCGACCGAGACGTTCGTCTACCTGAAACTCAACAAACAGCTCTACAACTGGGGTACACGATGAGCATCAACCCGAACCAGGTCTGGGAACCGTCCTCGGACACCCGGACGCCGACCGGCACCCTCCACTCGGAGGCGGCCCGAGACCACCTGTGGATGCACTTCACGCGCCACTCGGTGTTCGAGGAGAAGGACACCGGCGGGCTCGGCCACTCGGTCCCCATCATCACCAAGGGGAAGGGCTGGACGATCTGGGACGACCGTGGCAACGAGTACATCGACGGGCTCGCCGGCCTCTTCGTCGTCCAGGCCGGCCACGGGCGCGAGGAGCTCGCCGAGGCCGCCGCCAAGCAGGCCAAGGAGCTGGCGTTCTTCCCGCTGTGGAGCTACGCCCACCCCAGGGCCATCGAGCTCGCCGAGCGTCTCGCGGCATACGCCCCCGGTGACCTCAACCGCGTCTTCTTCACGACCGGCGGCGGCGAGGCCGTCGAGACCGCCTGGAAGCTCGCGAAGCAGTACTACAAGCTGACCGGCAAGCCGACCAAGCACAAGGTCATCTCGCGTGCCGTCGCCTACCACGGCACCCCGCAGGGCGCCCTGTCGATCACCGGCATCCCGGCGGCCAAGGAGATGTTCGAGCCGCTCGTGCCCGGCGCGCACAAGGTGCCGAACACCAACATGTACCGCGCGCCCGAGCACCTGCGCGACGACGAGAAGGCCTTCGGGCGCTGGGCCGCCGACCGCATCGCCGAGGCCATCGAGTTCGAGGGTCCCGACACCGTCGCGGCCGTCTTCCTCGAGCCGGTGCAGAACTCCGGTGGCTGCTTCCCGCCGCCGGCCGGCTACTTCGAGCGCGTGCGGGAGATCTGCGACGAGTACGACGTGCTGCTCGTCTCCGACGAGGTCATCTGCAGCTTCGGCCGCATCGGCTCGATGTTCGCCTGCGACGACTTCGGCTACGTGCCCGACATCATCACGTGCGCCAAGGGCATGACGAGCGGCTACTCTCCCATCGGCGCGATGATCGCGAGCGACCGTCTCTTCGAGCCGTTCAAGCAGGGCACGACGTACTTCCCGCACGGCTACACGTTCGGCGGGCACCCCGTGTCGGCCGCGGTCGCGATGGCCAACCTCGACATCTTCGAGCGCGAGGGCCTCAACGACCGGGTCAAGCAGAACGCGCCGGCGTTCAAGGCGGCCCTCGACCGGTTGCTCGACCTGCCGCTCGTCGGCGACGTGCGCGGCGCCGGCTACTTCTACGGCATCGAGCTCGTCAAGGACAAGGCCACCCGCGAGACCTTCAACGACGCCGAGTCCGAGCGCCTGCTGCGCGGCTTCCTCTCCAAGGCACTGTTCGACGCCGGGCTCTACTGCCGCGCCGACGACCGCGGCGACCCCGTCATCCAGCTCGCGCCGCCGCTGATCATGGGGCCCGAGCAGTTCGACGACATCGAGTCGCGTCTGCGGTCGGTGCTCGTCGAGGCCGAGAACCACCTCTGACCGTTTCTTCCTCGCGTATGCCGTGGGGGTAGCGCAAGGGCACGGAGCCACCCGTTCGCGGGTGGCTCCGTGCGTTTCCGGCCGGACTTCGTCGCGCACGGCCGCCGGAACGCTGGGTGGCGCCGTTCGTTGGGTAGGTATCCGTCAGATGCGACGCCGACGCAAGGAGAACGACATGGGATTCCTCGACAAGCTGCTCGGGCGCGAGCCGCTGCAGCAGCAACAGCGCACCGCCCCCGCCCCGACCGGCCAGCCCTACCAGGTTCCGTCGCCTCGAGGGGGCGCCTCGAGCGAGGACGAGCGCGCCATCGCCCGCTACAAGTACCTCCTGCGCACCGCGGACCCGGAGGACATCGAGAGGGTGCACGCCGAGGCGTTCGGCAAGCTGTCGCCCGAGCAGCGCCAGATGGTGCTCCAGCGCCTCACTGAAGACCTCCCCGAGAACGAGCGGCCCCGCAGCGACCAGCCCGCCGACCTCGCCCGTAGCGCCACGCGCGCGGAGATGAGCCGGCCCGGCTACCTGCAGGGCGCGTTCGGCGGCGGACGCGGGATGGGCGGCGGCATGGGCATGGGCGGCATGATCGCCGGCTCGATGCTGGGCACCATCGCCGGTGTCGTCGTCGGGTCCGCGCTCGCCGACATGATGCTCGGCGGCTACGAGTCCTCGCCCGAGGCCCAGGAGGCCGGCGACGCGGGCGCCGGCGACTCGGGTGATGGCGGTGGCGACTCGGGTGATGGCGGTGGTGATGCCGGTGGCTCCGACTTCGGGGACTTCGGCGGCGGGGACTTCGGTGGCGGGGACTTCGGTGGCGGGGACTTCGGCGGCGGCGACTTCGGCGGTTTCTGACCGGTGAGCGGGCTGGGTTCCGCAGCGCCCCGGCTGCGGAACCCGGCCTTGGCCGGGGCCCGGCTCAGACGCCCGCGAGCCAGTGGAAGAGGGCAGCGATCCCGAGAATCACCGGCACCGACGCGAACGTGCTGACGAAGATGGTGTCGCGGGCCAGGTTGACCTCGCGGCGGTAGCGGACGGCATACGTGAAGATGTTCTGCGCCGTGGGCAGGGCGGCCGTCACCACCACGGCGAAGAGGGCCTCGCCGCGAAGCCCCAGCGCCAGACCCACCCCGAGGGCGATCGCGGGCATGGCGAGGACCTTGAGCCCGACCACGGTCCACACGTGCGCGGCGCCCCTGCCGGTCGCAGGTCGTGGGCCACGGCGTAGCGAGATGCCGAACGCGACGAGCATCGAGGGAACGGCCATCGCACCGAGCAGGTCGATCGGCGCTGCCACGACCCGTGGCAGCTCGATGTCGAAGACGGCGATGAGCAGGCCGGCGATGGCACCGAGCGTGATCGGGTTGCTGAACATCCGACGCAGGCTCCGCAGCAGCGTCGGCCGCTCGCCGCGGGCGTCGCTGTCGAAGAGCGCCATGGAGATCGGCGTGATGACGAGCAGCTGCATGAGCAGGGTCGGCGCCACCCAGGCGACGTCGCCGAGCACGTAAAGCGCGATCGGGATGCCGAGGTTGCCCGCGTTGACGTAGGCCGCCGACAGGCTCCCGATGAGGCGTGACCCGAGTCCCTCTCCCGCCCAACGGAACCGCGCGACGAGCAGGTAGACACCCACCACCGACGCGAAGCTGATGAGCGACGTCACGAGGTTCGCCGACAGCACGGCGTCGAGCGACGTGCGCTGCATGACGGTGAGCAGCAGAGCCGGTGACGCGACGTGGAAGGCGAGCCGCGACAGGTTGACCTGTGCCGACTCGTCGAGGATGCGTCGATGCGCCAGAAACCAACCGACCGCGACGATGACCGCGATCGTCGCGAAACCCTCGAGGACCCCGACCATGCGCCCGATCCTGTCAGCGGGCCGCCGACGCGTGACGATCGGGTCCGGTCCTCGATCATTCACGGCGCCGCGCCGGGCAGGATGGGCGCATGGAGATCGAGACGCTCGAGGAGTTCGACGACCACCTCGAGTCGGACAGCCCGCTGCGCGGGCTCAGGCTTCAGGACCTCGACCTCACCGGCTACGCCGGCCGCCTCGCCGCCCGAGGCGATCTCACCGGCCTCGTGGTGCTCGGCGGCGACGTGCCACTGGCGGAGGCCGAGGTGCTGCTGCGCGGCGGGGCGATCCTCTTCCCCGGCGTCGCGGAGGCGCCGGTCGACCCGTGGCGCGGGCTCTACCTGCCGTCCGACCTCTACGCCGGTCTCGAGCACGGCTACGCCGCGACCCCCGATGCGAAGGCGTACGCCTGGTTCGTCGACGCCAGGCTGCGCACCGACGCGTACTGCACCCTCGTGCGGGCGATCCACGACGACTCCGTGACCGACGACCTCGACGAGTTCGTCCAAGGTCGATCGGTGGTCGGCATCATGGGCGGCCATGCGCTACAACGCGACTCGCCGTCGTATGCCGCAGCGGCCGGCCTCGGCCACGCCCTCGCCGAGGAGGGCTACCTCGTCGCGACGGGCGGTGGTCCGGGGGCCATGGAGGCCGCCAACCTCGGCGCCCTGTGCCGCAGCGTGGAGGCCGTGCAGGAGGCGGTGGCTCGTGTTGCGCCGGTGCCGAGCTTCCGGCCGGACATCACGGCCTGGGCGGCCGGCGCGCTGGCGGCGCGTCAGGCCGTTGCCGGTGACGAGCCGGAGGCCACCACCGACACGCTCGGACCCACGGCCCGTTCGCTCGGCATCCCGACGTGGTTCTACGGGCACGAGCCGCCGAACGTCTTCTGCGACGTCATCGCGAAGTACTTCTCGAACGCCATCCGCGAGGAGGGGCTGCTCGCCCGGTCCGATGCCGGGATCGTCGTGCTCGACGGCGCCGCCGGCACGGTGCAGGAGATCTTCCAGGCGGTGACGCCGCTCTTCTACGCCGCCGACGACGCGCCCCTGCCGCCCCTCGTGCTCGTCGGGCGCGAGCACTGGACCGAGCGGGTGCCGGTCTGGTCGGCTATCACGGCCATGGCGGCCGGCCGCCCGATGGAGCAGGCCATCCACCTCGTCGACACGATCGACGACGTCCTCCCCCTCCTCCCGTCGCTCGACGCCGTCAGGAACTGAGCACTCGACGAAGGCGGCTGGGACGGTCAGGCGGGGTCGGTGGGGCGCAGCACCGGCGCGAGGGTGTCGAGCACCGACGCGTCCTCGATCGTGGCCGGCACGGCCGCGTGCTTGCCGTCGGCCATCTCGCGCATCGTCTTGCGCAGGATCTTGCCCGAACGCGTCTTGGGCAGGGCGGCCACGATGTCGACCCGGTGCAGGGCCGCCACCGCGCCGACCTCCGAGCGCACCCGCGCCACGAGCTCGCGGCGGATGCGGTCGCCATCGGCGTCGGCGTCGATGCCGGACTTCAGCACGACGAGGGCCCGAGGCACCTGGCCCTTGAGGTCGTCGTGGACACCGATGACCGCGCACTCCGCCACCGCCTCGTGGCCGGCGAGCGCCGCCTCGAGCGACCCCGTGGAGAGGCGGTGCCCGGCGACGTTGAGCACGTCGTCGGTGCGGCCCATGACGAACAGGTAGCCGTCCTCGTCGAGGTAGCCACCGTCGCCGGTCAGGTAGTAGCCGGGGTGGGCCGACAGATAGGAGCTGACGTAGCGGTCGTCGTCGCCCCACAGCGTCGGGAGCGTGCCGGGTGGCATCGGCAGCTTGATGCAGATCGCGCCCTCGACACCGGGCTCGACCCGCTGGCCCGAGCCGTCGAGCACCTGCACGTCGTAGCCGGGGACGGCCACCGTCGGTGAGCCCGCCTTGATCGGAAGCAATCCGATCCCCTTGGGATTGCAGGCGATCGGCCAGCCCGTCTCGGTCTGCCACCAGTTGTCGATGACCGGCTTGCCGAGCGCGGCCGACGCCCACTCGTAGGTGTCGGGATCGAGCCGCTCTCCCGCGAGGAAGAGCGCGCGGAAGTGTGACAGGTCGTGCTCGGCCAGCTTCGAGGCGGTCGAGTCCTCCTTCTTGATCGCACGGAACGCGGTCGGTGCGGTGAAGAGGCAGACCGCGCCGTAGTCGGCGATGACCCGCCAGAACGCCCCGGCGTCGGGCGTGCCCACCGGCTTGCCCTCGTAGAGCACGGTCGTCGCGCCCGTCAGCAGCGGCGCGTAGACGATGTAGGAGTGGCCGACGACCCAGCCGACGTCGCTCGCGGTGAACATCGTCTCCCCCGGCGCCACGTCGTAGAGGTTCGCCATCGACCAGCGCAGCGCGACGGCGTACCCGCCGCTGTCGCGGTAGATCCCCTTGGGCTTCCCCGTCGTGCCGGACGTGTAGAGGATGTAGAGCGGGTCGGTGGCGGCGACGGTGACGCAGTCGGCCGGCTCGGCGTCGGCGTAGACCTCGTCCCAGGTCATCTCCTCCCAGTCCGTGTCGCGCTCGCCCACTGCGGCCGGCGACTGCTCCCGCTGGAGCACGATGACGGACTCGGGCTTGTGGCTGCTCCGGTCGAGCGCCGCGTCGAGCATCGGCTTGTACTCGACGATGCGCGACGGCTCGACGCCGCAGCTCGCCGACACCACGACCTTGGGCTCGGCGTCCTCGAGGCGCGCGGCCAGCTCCTGCGGGGCGAAGCCGCCGAAGACCACGGAGTGGATGGCTCCCAGCCGCGCGCACGCGAGCATCGCGACGACCGCCTCGGGGACCATCGGCATGTAGATGACGACCCGGTCGCCCTTCTCGACGCCCAGGCCGGCGAGCGCTCCGGCGAAGCGCGACACGCGAGACAGCAGGTCGGCATACGTCAGCGTCTCCTTGCTGCCCGTCACCGGTGAGTCGTGGTGGAGGGCCGGCTGGTCACCACGGCCCGCGGCGACGTGCCGGTCGAGCGCGTTGAAGCAGACGTTGAGCTCGGCGTCGGGGTACCAGCGGTAGAACGGGGGCCGCGAGTCGTCGAGGATGCGCGTGGGCGGGGTGACCCAGTCGATGGCCGTCGCAGCCTCGCGCCAGAAGCCCTCGGGGTCGGCCAGGCTCGCGTCGTGGACCTTCCGGTATGCCGTGTCGGCGCCGTCGCTCATGCCCTCACTCTGCCGTCGCGCCCTCCACGACACCAGAGTCGATGCGCCGAGATGACGGCTCCACGGGACGAGCGGTACGGATCGCGACGCACATCACAGCGGCCAGGACGCAGAGGACGGCGGCCGCGTACCACGCGAGGTCGTAGGTGCCCAGCTGGTCGCGCACGAGACCGGCCCCGAGCGCGGCGACCGCGGCGCCGAGCTGGTGCGAGGCGAAGACCCAGCCGAACACGATCGGCGCCCGCTCACCGAACGCACTGCGGCACAGCGCGATCGTCGGCGGCACGGTCGCGACCCAGTCGAGTCCGTAGAAGAGGATGAAGGCGAGCATGTTGACGTGCAGGTCGTCGCTGAAGAGCGACGGCAGCAGGAAGAGCGAGGCGCCGCGCAGCGTGTAGTACGCGGCGAGGAGGGCGCGCGGATCGACCCGGTCGGTGAGCCAGCCCGAGAAGACCGTGCCGACGACGTCGAAGACGCCGACGAGGGCGAGCAGGCCGGCAGCGGTGGTCGTCGGCATGCCGTGGTCGTGGGCCGCCGGGATGAAGTGGGTGCCCACGAGGCCGTTGGTGGACATGCCGCAGACCGCGAAGCTGCCGACCAGCAGCCAGAAGACGCCGGTGCGGGACGCGTCGCGCAGCGTGCCGAGGGCGAGGTGGACCGGGTGCCCGGTGGGCCGCGGCGGGCGCGCCACCGACGTGCCCTCGGGGGCACCGTACGCGGCGAGGCCGAGCACGCTCGGATGGTCGTGCAGCTTCCACAGCACGAGCGGGACCACGGTCAGGGCCGCGGCCGCGGTGGCGATGGCCGCCGTGCGCCAGCCGTGGTGCTCCGCGAGCCAGGCGAGCACCGGCAGGAAGATGAGCTGCCCGGTGGCGCCGGCCGCGGTGAGGATGCCCGTGACGAGGCCGCGGCGGGCGACGAACCACCGGCCGGTGACGGTGGCGACGAGGCCCATCGACATGGCCCCGGTGCCCATCCCGACGACGATGCCCCAGCACAGCACCAGCTGCCACGACTGGGTCATCCAGATGGGCAGCAGCGAGCCGAGGCTCACCAGCGCCAGCGCGACCGCGACGACCCGCTGGATGCCGAGGCGCTCCATCAGGGCCGCCGAGAACGGGGCCGCGAGCCCGAAGAGGACGAGGTTCACCGAGACGGCGCCGCCGATGACGCCCATCGGCCAGCCGAACTCGTCGTGGAGCGGCGTCATGAGGACGCCGGGGGTCGAGCGGAAGCCGGCGGCGCCGATGATGGTGAGGAACGTGACGACGGCGACCCACCACGCGGGGTGGATGCGGCGGGTCCGCGAGGGCGCGTCGACGGTGCGGTCGGTGAGGGTCACGGGGCAACTCTGCGGCATACGTGGTCGGCGACGCGAGTGGCCGGACGGACATCGTGTGAAAGAATCCGGCCATGACCCGGACCCCGGCCACTCGGCCTCACCTCGTCGTCGTGCTCGCCCTCGACACCGTCATCGGCTTCGAGCTGGGTCTCGCCCACCGGTTCCTCGCCTCCTCCGCCCTCGACCCCGGCTGGCCCGGCGAGCCGACCGGCTCGGCGCCGCCCTACGACGTGCGCCTGGTGACGGTCGACGACGGGCCCGTCCGCACGTCCGCCGGCTACCAGGCTCTGCCCACCGACCCGAACACGCTCGTGGCGCAGGCCGACACGATCGTCATCCCGGGGATCAACGGCTCGATCATCCACGACGGCGCGCTCCCCGACCCCCTCGTCCGACTGGCGGCCACGGCACGGCCCGGCGCGCGCTGGCTCTCGATCTGCACCGGCGCGTTCGTGCTCGCGGCGCTCGGCAAGCTCGACGGTCGGGAGGCCACCACGCACTGGTGCCACGCCGACGCCTTCCGGCGGCTCTTCCCGCAGGTGCTCCTCACGCCCGACGTGCTCTACGTCGACCACGGCGACGTGCTCACCTCGGCCGGGAACGCCGCCGGCATCGACCTGCTCCTCCACGTGCTCCGCTCCGACCACGGCACCGAGGCCGCGAACAGGGTGGCCCGGGGTGCGGTGGTCGCGCCGTGGCGCGCCGGCGGCCAAGCCCAGTTCATCGACCGTCCGGTGCCCGACGAGTCCGACGCCGGCACCGGGCCGACCCGGGCGTGGGCGCTCGAGCGGCTCGACCAGACGCTCTCGCTCGCCGACCTGGCCCGGCACGCGGGCATGAGCGTGCGCACCTTCACGCGCCGGTTCCGCGAGGAGACGGGCGAGACGGCCGTGACGTGGCTGAACCGGGCGCGCGTCGACCGGGCGCGGCACCTGCTCGAGACGACCGACCTGCCCGTCGACCGGGTCGCCGCCGACGCCGGGTTCGGCACGACGGCCTCACTCCGCCAGCACCTCGCGACGGCGGTCGGTCTCTCCCCGCTCGCGTACCGTCGCACCTACCGCGCCGAGTCCGCCTGACGGGGCGGCCCTGCCGGGGAGCGCGGCGCCCCGTCAGGTGGCGAGCGGTAGGTGCGGGTGCTTCGGCGAGCGTCCCTGGAACGACAGGATCGCCCGGTTCTGGATCTCGCCGCCGCGGATCTCGATGGAGCGTCGGATCGTCGGCGAGGCGTCCCAGGCCTCCGGACCGCCCATGACCGTCGGCAGGAACGGCAGGAGCGCCTCGCTGATCTCCCACGTGGCGGCGTCCCAGAGGTAGCTCGGGCTGTGGTCGACGGCGTAGTAGAGCACGTGGTCCCCAACCATGAAGGTGGGCTCCGTGAAGGTCGTCGGCCTCGCCCAGGTGAAACCCATGCCCTCGTCGCACGACACGTCGACGACGATGCTGCCCGGCGTCATCCGCTTGAGGTCGTCGTCGTCCATGAAGGTGAGTGGGGCGTCGGTGTCCTGGAGCACGCAGTTGACGACGACGTCGTGCTCGGAGAGGAACTCGCCCAGCAGCACCGGACCGTCGTCTGTCACGGCGTGGCTCACCCGCGCCGTCGTCTCGTCGGTGTCGAAGTGCACGATCCGCGCGGAGTGGATCGGCGAGGCCACGGCGGCCTTCTGGCGGTGGGTCAGCACGTCGACCTCGCCGATGCCAAGCGCCTTGAGGGCGGTCACGGCCCCGCGGGCGGTGGCACCGAAACCGATGACGACGGCTCGTCGTTGCGGGCCGTAGTCGCCCGTGATGCCGGCGATCTGCAGTGCTTGCAGCACCGAGCAGTAGCCGGCGAGCTCGTTGTTCTTGTGGAAGACGTGCAGGCTGAACGAGCCGTCCTTGTTCCAGTGGTTCATCGCCTCGAAGGCGATGAGGATCAGCTGCCGGTCGATCGCGACCTGGGTCAGCTCGGCGTCCTGGACGCAGTGCGGCCAGCCCCAGAGGACCTGCCCGACGCGCAGCGCGGCGATGTCGGCGAGGAGCGGCTTGGGGGCCAGCACGACGTCGCAGCGCTCCACGAGCTGCTCGCGGCCGAGGAAGCCTCCGACGTAGCGCGCGAGCTGGTCGTCGGAGACGCCGTAGCGCTCGCCGTAGCCCCGCTCGAGGAAGACCCGGTCGCGCAGCCCCTCGGGCAGCCGGTCGAGGTGCTTGGGGTGCAACGGCAGCCGGTGTTCGTTCTCCTTGAGGGAGCGGGCCATCACGCCGAGGCTGAGCTGGGCCATGCGCGTACCTCCTGGTGATCGTCTCGCGCTCTGCCCGGGACGAGTTCGTCACCGGTGCCCGCGCAGGGACGACCCCGCCAGCGTACGCGTGTCAGGCCGTCGAGGCGGCGAGCTGCCCGCAGGCTCCGTCGATGTCCTGGCCGCGCGTGTCGCGGATCGTCGTGGGGATGCCGTGGGACCGCAGTCGTTCGACGAAGTTCTGCTCGACACCGGGTCGCGACGCGGTCCACTTCGAGCCCGGGGTCGGGTTGAGCGGGATCGGGTTGACATGCACCCAGCCCTTGCCGCGGGACGCCAGCTTCTCGCCGAGCAGGTCGGCGCGCCAGCCCTGGTCGTTGATGTCGCGGATCAGGGCGTACTCGATGGACACGCGCCGGCCGGTCGCCTCGTAGTAGCGGTGCGCGGCGTCGAGGGCCTCGTCGACCTTCCACCGCGTGTTGATGGGCACGAGCTCGTCGCGCAGCTCGTCGTCGGGGGCGTGCAGCGACAGGGCGAGCGTGACCGGGATGCCCTCGGCGGTCAGCTTGTCGATGCCGGGGACGAGCCCGACCGTCGACATCGTGATGCCGCGGGCCGACATGCCGAGCCCGTCGGGCGCCGGGTCGGTGAGACGCCGGATGGCGCCGATCGAGGCCTTGTAGTTGGCCAGGGCCTCCCCCATGCCCATGAAGACGACGTTGCTGACGCGCAGCGGGTGCTCGCGGTCCTCGTCGTCGCCACCGGCGAGCTCGCCGCGGCGCAGCGCACGGGCGGCCCAGACCACCTGCTCGACGATCTCGCCGGCCGACATGTTGCGGGTGAGCCCCGCCTGGCCGGTCGCGCAGAACGGGCAGTTCATGCCGCAGCCGGCCTGGCTCGAGATGCAGATGGTGACGCGCTTCGGGTAGCGCATGAGCACCGACTCGACGATCGCGCCGTCGTGCAGGCGCCACGCGTACTTCATCGTCTGGCCGTCGTCGGCGACGCGCTGGACGATCGGCGTCAGCAAGGTCGGCAGCAGGTCGGCGACGAGCTCGGAGCGCACCTGCTTGGGCAGGTCGGTCATCTGCTCGGGGTCGTCGACGAGCCGCTCGAAGTAGTGAGTGGAGAGCTGCTTGGCGCGGAAGCTCTTGTGCCCGAGCGCCTCGACGGCCTCCTTGCGCTCGGCCGGGCTGAAGTCGGCGAGGTGCCGTGGGGGCTTGCCACGTCGCGGAGCCTTGAAGGTCAGCTGGCCCGGCACGGGTCGTGCAGTCGTCGGCTCGGGGAGCGCCACGGGGGCGGGTGCGGCGGGAGTCTCAGTCATGGCTCCCCCATTCTCTCAGGTGGAGTCAAAACCGGCCGTATGCCGTCGCGCTCGGTCGCGTTGAGCCGTGCCGACGCGCCGACGTGCCGACGCGCCGACGTGCCGACGTGCTCTCAGCTGGGTCGGGCCGCGAGCAGCGTGAGGACGGCCCAGACGATCGGCGCGACGACGACGAGCGAGTCGAGCCGGTCCATGACGCCGCCGTGCCCGGGGAGGACGTGCGACATGTCCTTGATGCCGAGGTCGCGCTTGATGAGCGACTCCATGAGGTCGCCGACGGTCGCCGCGATCGCGACCCCGATGCCGAGGGCGATGCCGATCCACCACGCGTGACCGAGGAAGAAGTGCACCGTGAGCGACCCGCCCACGACGCAGAAGAGCACTGAGCCGGCGAAGCCCTCCCACGACTTCTTCGGGCTGATCGACGGCGCCATGGGGTGCTTGCCGAAGAGCACGCCGGAGGCGTAGCCGCCGACGTCGCTGCACACGGTCGTGATGAGGAAGACGAACACGCGGCCGACGCCGTCCTCGGGGGCGAGCAGCAGCGCGGCGAAGCCCACGAGGAAGGTGGGGTAGGTGGCGATGAAGATGCCGCCCATGACGTCACGTCCGGCACCGTCGAGGTTGCCGGTGCCGCGCCACAGCACGACAGCGAGGCAGGTCAGCGCCCAGGCGACGACGAGGCCGCCGGGGCCGTGCACGTAGGCCGCCCAGAGCACCCCGGCCATGCCGATGACCGGCGCGACGAGCGGCGCCTGCACGGCGGCGTGGCGCAGGGCTGCCCGCAGCTCCCACATGCCCACGGCGACCGCGAGGCCGACGAGGGGCAGGAACGACTCCTTGCGGATGAGCAGCGTGGCGACGATGAGCACGCCCAGGCCGACGCCGACGCCGATCGCCGCCGGCAGGTTGCGCCCGGCGCGGCTCTGCTTCTTCTCGAGCACCACCTCGGCCGGCAGGCCGGCGAGCTCGTCGAGCCTGGGGTCGTAGGGCACCGGGTCGAGCGGCCCGGGCGCGCCGTCGGCGGCCGGCTCCGCGCGGCCCGGGACGACGGCGCCCCGGTCCGCGGGATCCGACGAGGATCCGGACGGTGATCCGGACGGTGATCCTGACGGTGAGTCGGTCGTCATCATCGGGTCGAACGTCGAGGTCACACCTCGAGCAGCTCGGTCTCCTTGGCCTTGACGAGCGAGTCGACGAGGTCGGTGTGCTTCTTGGTGAGCCCGTCGAGCTCCTTCTCCGCACGCGAGCCGTCGTCCTCGCCGACCTCGCCGTCCTTGACGAGCTTGTCGAGGTCGGTCTTGGCCTTGCGGCGGATGTTGCGCACCGAGACGCGCGCCTCCTCGGCCTTGTGGTTGGCGAGCTTGATGTACTCGCGGCGGCGCTCTTCGGTGAGCTCGGGCATCACGCAGCGGATCTGGTTGCCGTCGCTGCTCGGGTTGACGCCGAGGTCGGAGTCACGGATGGCCTTCTCGATCTCGTGCATCGCCGACTTGTCGAACGGGATGACGAGGATGGTCCGCGGCTCGGGGTTCTGGAACGAGGCGAGCTGCTGCAGGGGCGTCGGGGCGCCGTAGTACTCGACCGTCAGCTTGTTGAACAGGCCCGGGTTGGCCCGCCCGGTGCGGATGCCCGCGAAGTCCTCCTTGAGGACCTCGACGGCCTTGTCCATCTTCTCCTCGGCCTCGAACATCGTCTCTTCGATCATGGCTCTCTGGCTTCCTCGTCCCTCGTCGGCGGGTGAACAGGGTGGTTCGCGGTGGTCGGCGGTCGTGCCGGGTGGTGCGGTGCGGTGAACGGCTGGCGGGTGGCTGGTGCCCGTCGCGGTCAGGCGTTGGTGACCAGCGTGCCGATCCTCTCACCGAGGAGCGCGCGCGTGATGTTTCCCGCACCCTCCATGCCGAAGACGACCATGGGCAGCTTGTTCTCCATGCAGAGGCTGAACGCTGCGGCGTCGACGACCTTGAGCCCCTCGACGATCGCGTCGTTGAAGGTCACGGTGTCGAGCTTCTTCGCGTCGGGGTTGGTGCGCGGGTCGGAGTCGTAGACGCCGTCGACTCCGTTCTTGGCGATGAGCACGGCGTCGCACTTGATCTCGAGGGCCCGCTGCGCGCTCACGGTGTCGGTGGAGAAGAACGGCATGCCGGCGCCGGCGCCGAAGATGACGACGCGCCCCTTCTCGAGGTGGCGGATGGCGCGGCGCGGGATGTAGGGCTCGGCGACCTGCTGCATCGCGATCGCGGACTGCACGCGCGTCTCGATGCCCTCCTTCTCGAGGAAGTCCTGCAGCGCGAGGCAGTTCATGACGGTGCCGAGCATGCCCATGTAGTCGGCGCGGGTGCGGTCCATGCCGCGCTGCTGCAGCTCCGCGCCGCGGAAGAAGTTGCCGCCGCCGATGACGACGGAGACCTGCACGCCGCCGCGCACGGCGTCGGCGATCTGTTTGGCGATGCCGGACACGACGGCAGGGTCGAGGCCGATGCTGCCGCCGCCGAACACCTCACCGGAGAGCTTGAGCAGAACCCGGTGGAAGGGGGTCTTCTGGGCGTCGGTCATGGCTCAGGGCCTCCTCGTGGGCAGCGTTCAGGCGGTCGGTCGATCTTTCCACATCAGGTCGGCATCGTCCGCATCGAGGGGCCTCGAGGGTGCGAGGGCCGACGGGGACGCCGCCTGCGGGCGAGCGTTCAGTGGCGGGCCGCCCGGGCCAGCACCTGCGGCAGCGCCGCGGCGAGCCGTGCGTAGTC
The DNA here is from genome assembly GCA_000955875.1 of Terrabacter sp. 28. GTDB lineage: Bacteria > Actinomycetota > Actinomycetes > Actinomycetales > Dermatophilaceae > Terrabacter. Next base: position 131,405 of record JYOE01000020.1, on the reverse strand, counting down.
GTCCTCGTCGTTGTACGGCGCCGCCGCGAGGCGCAGGTAGCCGCGTCCGCCGAAGGCGACCGGCGGCACGACGAGGCCGGCGGCGTGCAGGTGCTGCCACAGCGCCTCGGCCGACTCCGTCGTCGTGGCCACGCCCTCCGGCAGCGCGACGAGGCGCAGGCAGGGGGCAGCAGGTATGCCGCCGTGCGGGCTCTCGGTGCCCAGCGCGGCGCGCACGTAATCGGCCCCGCGCACGAGCAGGTCGGCGTTGCGGGCCACCTGCTCCCAGCCACCGAGGGCGCGCCAGGCCTCGAGGCCGTCGGGGACGGCGACCCACGCGGAGTGGTCGACGGTGCCCTGCAGGTCGAAACGCTCGGGGTAGGGCAGGCCGTGGCTCCACGACGTGACGAGCGGGCGCATGCTCACGCGGTGCTGGGCGGCCACCCACAGGGCGGCGGCGGCCCGTGGCGTGTAGGCCCACTTGTGCAGGTTGCCGGCCCAGAAGGCGACCCCGAGGGCCTCGACGTCGAGACCGGGGAGGGCCCCGGGCGCGTGCGCGGCGTCGACGAGCACCGGCACCGGGGCGACGGCCGCTGCGACCTCGGCCACGGGCAGCAGCAGCGCCGTAGGCGAGGTGATCTGGTCCACGACGACGAGCCGGGTGCGGTCGGTGACGGCCGCCGCGAAGGCTGCGGCCACCTCGGCGGGGTCGGCCTCGACCGCGAACTCCGCCGTGCGCAGCGTCGCACCGCGGGCCTCGGCCGACCATCCGGCGGTGAGGTAGCCGTGGTTGCTCACGACGACGTCGTCGCCGGCCCCGACGCCGAGCCCCTGGAGCACGACGCCGACCGCCTCGGTGACGTTGCGCAGCAGGGCGGTGGACTCGGGCCCCAGCCCCAGGAAGGCCGCCGCCGTGGCGCGGGCGTGCGCGAGCAGCTCGGGGAGCTCGTCGCGGAACGCGCGCATCGGAGCCCGCTCGATGCGGCCGCGGGCGGCGTCCTGGGCCTCCCGCACGGCGCGGGGCACCGCGCCGAACGCGCCGTGGTTGAGGTGGGTCAGGGCCGGGTCGAGCTCGAACAGCTCGGCGATGTCACGACGCACCCGGCCCATCCTGCCTCAGGGCGTCGGGACCGCCCCCATGAGGGCGGGACACGCCGCGGCCTCGCTCTGGGTCAGCGGCGCCGGCGCCACCGACACCTCCCGCGAGCGGCCGAGGTTCCACGAGAGCAGGTCCTCCCGGGCCGCCCGGGCCTCGATCGTCGACGGCAGCACGATGCAGGCGGACAGGTTGCGTGGCAGGCCCGCGACGATCGTCGGGGTCGCGTCGGGGCCGAGCGTGCGCAGGTACGCGGCGTCGATCTTGCCCGTCGCGGCATACCGGTCGATGTTGTGCCGGGCCACCCACGCCTCCGGGTTGAGGATGCCGCCGACGAGCACGAACACGGCGGCCGACATGAGGGCCGCACGCGGCAGCCACCACCCACGGAGCCGGATGCCGGCCACCGTCACCAGCACGACGAGCAGACCCAGCCACAGCTCGAAGGCGTCCACCAGCACGCGCAGGACGGTGAAGCCGTACGCCTGCTGGTAGAGGTCCATGCGATGCAGCGCGGAGCCGACGACGACGAGCGTCAGCGCGCACAGCGTGCCGAGCACGACGCGGAGGACGAGACGGTCGCGGGCGGTCGCACGAGGCGCCTTGCGCGCGGCGATGGCGATCGTCAGCAGCGTGAGCACCGTGGCGAACGTCAGCTGCCCGAAGCCCTGGTGCACGTAGTCGGCGTACGTCAGGCCTGTCGTGCGCTGCACGTAGTCGTGACCGCCGAAGAGGGCGGCGGCCTGCGCCACCACGAACGCGACGAAGAGCGCGACGACGAGTCCCACCGGCACGACCCACTCGAAGGTCCGCGCGACAGGGCGACCGGCGGGCAGGGCGACCCGCTGGACCCTCGGCGGGTTGAGCGCGACGTAGGCGGCGGCGAGCAGCGCGCCACCCATGACGAAGCCGACGAAGAACCGGAACGTCAAGCTGTCCCAGGCGAGCTGGGGCACGAGGGCGCTTGCCCACGAGCCGAAGATCGCGTCACCCGAGGCGAAGAGGCCACCGAAGACGACCAGTGCGACGAGCGAGATCGCCGCCGTGCGCACGATCGGCCACACGATGCCGACGCGGCTGGTGGCGCTGATGCTCCGACCGAGCAGCGGCAGGCCGCGGAGGGCTGCGAGCGGCCACGAGGCGGCGCCCGCGACCATGGAGAGCAGCCCCCTGGCCCCGGTCAGGGCCGTGGTCACCAGGAGGATCCCGAGCAGGACGGCGAGCACCAGGAGCCACTCGGTCGACCGCAGCACCGCGAGCGAGGCGAGGCCGACGCAGACGGCCGACGTCGCGACCGTCCACGGCCGGCGTCGCTCCTGCGAGGTGCGCCAGAGCACGACACCGCCGACCGTCAGCACGAGGAACAGGGCCACGCCCATGTCGCGGTACGGCAGCACCACGGCGGCCAGGACGCCCACCCCGACGCAGGTGAGCAGCAGCCTCACCTGGGGGCCGACGCCGGTCTCGGGCCACAGGTCGCCGAAGATCGAGTCGAGCAGCGGCTTCGGCGCGCCGACCGGCACGGAGCCGTATGCCGTGGGGCCGCCGGCTGCGGCCCGCCCGCCCGGAGGGACGGGTGGGGACGATCCTGCTGTGGCGGGAGTCGGGACGGGCACGACGCTCTCCTTGCTGCTGGTCGGTGTGGTGTCGGCAGGGCTGCCGGCAGGGCTTTCGGCAGGGCTTTCGGCAGGGCTGTCAGTAGGGATGTCAGTAGGGATGCCCGCGGCGGCGCTCGTCGGCGCGCTCGTGGTGGCGCTCGGCCCGTCGGGGGACGGGGCGGCATACGTGGTCGGGATCGTCGCGGGCCGCGGGGTGCGGGGCAGGACGGCGCGGATGCGGGCGCCGCGCTCCCCCGACGGCGTCGGCAGGGCCGCGATGGAGCCGCCGTGCAGCTCGCACACCCAGCTGGCGATGGCGAGCCCGATGCCCGTGCCACCCCCGGCGTCGTCGCCGGAGCCGAACCGGTCGAAGACGCGCTCGGCGTGCTCCGGTGCGATGCCGGCGCCCTCGTCGGAGACGAGCAGCCACCAGCGGTCGTCGCCCTCCGGTCCGGCGCTGACGGTGACGGTGCCCCCGGTGGGGCTGTGCCGGTCGGCGTTGTCGAGCAGGTTGGCGAGCACCTGGTGCAGGCGGGCGGCGTCGCCCGTGACGGTGAGGCCCTCGGGCACCTCGACGACGTGGACGGTGCCGCGACGCGAGACGCCCGCCTCGGCGACGGCGGTCTCGACGAGCTCGCGGACGTCGAGCGTGGCCAGGACGAGCGGGACCCGCCCGCCGTCGACCCGGCTGAGGTCCAGCAGGTCGCCGACGAGCGCGCCGAGCCGCTCGGCCTGCGCGAGGGCAGTGCGCAGCACGGCGTCGTCGGGGCGGACCACGCCGTCGACGAGGTTCTCGAGCAGCGCCTGCTGCGCCGTGAGCGGAGTCCGCAGCTCGTGGGAGACGGTGGCGACGAGCTGCCGACGCTGCCGGTCGGCGTCCGCGAGGTCGGCGGCCATCGTGTTGAAGGCGGCCGAGAGCGTGCCCACCTCGTCGGTTGCGGTGGCCGTGACCCGTTGCGAGTAGTCGCCGGTCGCCATCCGTGACGCGGCCGCCGTCATCTCGCGCAACGGCGAGGTCATACCGCGGGCCAGCCACTGGGTGACCCCGAGGGCCGCGACCACGGTCACCGGGACGGTGAGCCAGATCGGCACCTCGGCGCGGTCGCCGATCTCGGACACGAGGATCGCCGCGACGATGCTGACCGCGACGAGCAGACCGAGCTTGACCTTGATCGAGCGGATGGCATCGAGGGGGCGGTCGGTGTTCACGGGGTCTCGTCCGCGTGCGCGCTCGCCGCGCGCGTCGTGCCGTCGGAGTCCGCTGGGTCGGCCTCGAGGGCGTAGCCGACGCCGTGGACCGTGCGCACGCGGGCGGCGCCGATCTTGGCCCGCAGGGACTTCACGTGGCTGTCGAGGGTGCGCGTGCCGCCGGCGTCGGCCCAGCCCCACACGTCGCGCATCAGCTCGTCCCGGCCACGGACGGCGCCGGGCTCGGCGGCGAGGGCGAGGAGCAGGTCGAACTCGAGCGGCGTCAGGTGCACCTCGGCCCCCCGCACCGAGACGCGGCGCGACCCACGGTCGACGCCGAGGTCGCCGACGGACAGGACCGGTGGCTGCTCGGCCGCGAGCAGGCGGGCGCGTTCGACCCGCCGCAGCAGGGCCCGGATGCGGGCGACGACCTCTCGCATGCGGAACGGCTTGGTGACGTAGTCGTCGGCTCCGACGCCGAGACCCACGAGCAGGTCGGTCTCGTCGGCGCGGGCCGTGAGCATGAGCACCGGCACCGGGCGGTCGGCTTGGATGCGGCGGCACACCTCGAGACCGTCGAAGCCTGGCAGCATGAGGTCGAGGACGACGAGGTCTGGCTCGTGCTGGCCGTAGGCCTCGACGGCGCCGGGGCCGTCGAACGCCTGCACGACCCGGAACCCTTCTGCGACAAGGCGATCCGTGACGGCCTGGTTGATGGTCGGGTCGTCCTCCACGACGAGCAGCGTCGTCGGCGAGGGCGCGTTCGACCAGCGCTCCGTGTTCCCCTGGCTCATGCCTCCGACTCTAGGAGCGTGCAGCCGGAGGGCGCGGGTGCGACGTGTGGAGATCGTGTGAAGGTCGCTCTGCCACAGCCGGCTCGCGCCCCGTCGGCGCCTTCGTGCCTCAGATGAAGAGCAGCTGCGCCCCGTCGGTCAGCTCGATGAAGTCGGACGCCGAGATGATGCCCTCGACGTCGTCCCGCAGGTCGGCCTCGGTGAGGTGCTGCATGTCCGCCGACATCCGGCACGCCCACAGGTGCCCACCCGATGCCACGATCTGGTCGAGGAAGTCCGGGACCTCGGGCACGTCCAGGTCGGCGATGGCCTTCTTCATCTGGGACGTCGCCAGGTGGGTCATGCCCGGGATGCCGCCGAGCCCCTGGGGCAGGTGGGTCGCGGTGTTGCCGAGCATCGTGAACTTCAGGTGCCCCGACGTCTTCCGGTTGATCATGTCGAAGCCCCAGAACGTGAAGAACAGGTGGGTCTCGACGCCCTCGCCCAGGGCGGCGTTCGCGAGGATCAGCCCCGGGTAGGCCATGTCGAGGTTGCCCTTGCTGCAGATGATCGCGAGCTTGCGGCCCTGCGCCTCGGGGGCGTCGAACATCGGCACGATGGGCGTCTGGGTTTCGGTCTGGCTGGTCATCACACGCATCCCTTCGGCTTGGGAAGTCCCGCGACGTAGGCCATCTTCTTGGCGGGCTTGCCCGGGAAGAGGTCGAAGAGGGACTTGACGGGCGTGCCGGTCTGGGTGCTGACGCGGCGCAGCGTGGCGGTCTCGCCGTGGTGGGCGAAGTCGTCCCGGAGGAACCGGACGAGCCGCCAGTGCTCGTCGGTCAGCTCGATCCCGATGACCCGGCCGAGCTCGCGGCCGAGGTCCTCCGACCACTGCTCGGGCCGGGTGAGGAATCCCTCGTCGTTGACCTCGACGGCATGGCCGGCGATCGTCGTGATGGGCATGGTGGCGCTCCTTTCACGCGCTCACGCGGCGGGGACCTTCCCCGCCATGGACATCTGCGCGGGCAGGCCGAGGGGTCGTCCGGGGAGCAGCAGGTTCCAGTAGAGGTGACGGAACGCGAGCTTGCCGAGGTGGTTCGCACGCGACTCCTTGAGCAGCCGCATCGGGCCGAGGTGCGGCAGCGGGAAGGTGCCGGTCAGCGGCTCGGTGTCGTAGTTGAAGTCCAGCAGCATCGCCTTGCCGCCGCCCGACTCGACGAAGCAGTTGGCGTGCCCGTCGAATCGGCGCGTCATCGGCCGGCCCTGGACGTGCTCGACGAAGTTGTCGACGAAGACCTCGACGGAGAAGTGGGCGACCGACCCCGCCTTGGACGTCGGGATGTCACTCGCGTCACCGAGCACGAAGATCGAGGGGTGCTCGCTCGAGAGCAGCGTGTGCTTGTCGACCGGCACGTAGTTCAGCTCGTCGCCGAGTCCCGAGCGGGCCACGAAGTCGGCGCCCATGTTGAGCGGCACGGTGACGAGCTGGTCGTAGGACACCTCGCGCTCGTCGTAGGAGACGAGGGCGCGCCGGTCCTGGTCGATGCGCTCGACCATGAAGTCCGTCTCGAGGGTGATGCCCTTGTCGGCCAGCAGGTGCCCCAGCTCGCGGCTCGCCACCGGCTTGGTGAAGGCGCCGTCGAGCGGGGTGACGTAGACGATCTCGGTGCGGTCGCGCAGGCCCCGGCGGCGCAGGAAGTCGTCGGCGAGGAAGGCGAACTCGAGCGGGGCGACGGGGCACTTGATGGGCAGCTCGGTGACGTGCACGACGAGACGGCCCCCCGTGAAGCCGGCCAGCGACCTGCGCAGCGCCAACGCGCCCTCGTAGGTGTAGAACTCGCCGACGCTGCGGTGCCACTCGGGCCCCAGCATCCCCGGCGTCTGGTCGGGTCGGGGCGAGGTGCCGGAGGCGATGACGAGCTCGTCGTAGCCGATGGTGCGGCCGTCGACGAGAGCGGCCTGGCGAGCCTCCGGGTCGACGCGGTCGACGTCACCGAGGACGAGCTCGACGCCGTCGGCGATGAGGGTGTGGCGGCTGCGGCGGACCTGCTCCGGCTCGATGAGACCGAACGGCAGGAAGAGGTAGCCCGGCTGGTAGTCGTGGAGGTCGTCACGGTCGACGACGGTGATGCGCCACTCGCTGGTGGGGAGGCGGTGCCTCAGCTTGTTCACGACCATGGTGCCGGCCGTGCCCGCTCCCAGAACCACAAGTGACCTCATGGTGGTGGTCATGCTCCGAAGGTACCCCCATGGGTATATGGAGCGCTGTGAACCAGCAGACATGCCACCTGTGATGTGCGAGACAAACCCCTGTCCCGCAACCCGATCGGGCGTCCGGCCGGGTCAGCCGGGGCTGAGCCACCGTGAGAACAGGCGGGTCACGAACGGCAGGAAGACGTACGTCATCCACGGCGTCGCGACCAAGGTCGTCACGAGCACGCGCAGCGCCGGCGGCCAGCCGTCGGCAAAGGGCATCAACAGGTAGGTCAGGGCGAGGCTCGTCGGGAAGAAGGCGAGCCAGATGACGCTCGCCTGCTTCCACCGCGGCGGCGCCGCCTGAACCGCGCCACCGGCCTCCTCCACCGAGCGCGACGCCGGCTCGTCGAACCAGCCCTCGATGCCGGTGCGGTACTCGGTCCTGCCGTGCTCGACGAGGTCGGCGGCCGAGCGAAGCCAGCGGATGCGCTCGGGCGAACGCTCCCAGGCCTCGAGGTGCCCCCGCGAGGCGAACCGGTAGAGCATGTGCCAGTCGGCGACGCCGGAGCGCACCCAGCCCGCACCGAGGAACCCGTCGAAGCGCTCGGCCATCGAGGTGCCGGCGTGCACCCACGCCAGCATGAGCAGCTCGTCCTCCGGTGCGACCCGCCGGGTGATGGCGACGGTCAGCGGTCCGGCCGCCGTGACGGTGTCGTGGGGCGCGATGCCCATGAGTCCTCCTCTGGTCGAACGTGTTCCGGTGGAGATGCCTGAAAGGCCCCCGAGACGCGACGATGCCGGCCGCCCCGACTGGGGCGACCGGCATACGTCGTCGTGCTGCGCGGCCCGCGGTGGCGCCGAGTCAGCGGAGTCGGCGAGTCGATGAGGTCAGGACCTCACTGGCCGACGCGGAAGCGCGCGAAGGACTTCGCCGAGGCGCCGCCCTCCTCGAGCACCTTGGCGACAGTCTTCTTGGGCTCCTTGGCGAACGGCTGCTCGAGCAGGACGTTCTCCTTGAAGAAGCCGTTGACGCGACCCTCGATGATCTTCGGGAGCGCAGCCTCGGGCTTGCCCTCCTCCTTGGCCGTGGCCTCGGCGACGCGACGCTCGTTCTCGACCGTCTCGGCCGGAACCTCGTCACGCGTGAGGACGGTCGGGCTGAACGCCGCGATGTGCATCGCGACGTCGCGGCCGACGGACTCGTCGCCACCCTCCAGCGCCACGAGGACACCGATCTGCGCGGGCAGGTCGGGGCTCGTCTTGTGGAGGTAGGAGACGACCTTGTCGCCCTCGAGGCGCGCCACGCGGCGGACCTCGATCTTCTCGCCGATGGTCGCGTTGGCCTCGTCGATGAGCTCCTGGACGGTCTTGCCGTCGTCGAGCGTGCTCTTGAGGAGCGAGTCGGCGTCGGTGGCGCCGGCCGCGACGGCCTGCGCGAGGACCTGGTCGGCCAGGGCGATGAACTTCTCGCCCTTCGCGACGAAGTCGGTCTCGCAGTTGACCTCGACCAGGGTGCCGACGCCGTCGGTGGCCGAAGCCGCCACGAGGCCGTTGGAGGCCGAGCGGCCCTCACGCTTCGTGACGCCCTTGAGGCCCTTGACGCGCAGGATCTCGATGGCCTTGGCGCGGTCGCCGTCGGCCTCGTCGAGCGCCTTCTTGACGTCCATCATGCCGGCGCCGGTCTGCTCACGCAGCGCCTTGATGTCAGCGGCGGTGTAGTTCGCCATGCTCTGTATCGCTCTTTTCCTCAGATGTGGATGACTCGAAGTGGCTGGGAGAGAAGGACTCAGGCCTTCTCGGCAGCAGCCTCGGCCGGAACCTCGGTGGCCTCGGTGGCCTCGGCGGCGGGCGCCTCGGCCGGAGCCTCAGTGGCCTCAACGGCCTCAACGGCCTCGACGGCCTCGACGGCCTCGGTGGCCTCGGTGGCCTCGGCGGCCGGAGCCTCGGTCGCGGCGGCAGCCTCGGCGTAGAGCTCGCGCTCCCACTCGGCCAGCGGCTCCTCGGCCTGCGCGTCGCCACCGGACTTGCCGGAGGAGCGCTGGACGAGGCCGTCGGCGACGGCGTCGGCGATGACCCGCGTCAGCAGCGTGACGGAGCGGATCGCGTCGTCGTTGCCGGGGATCTTGTAGTCGACCTCGTCGGGGTCGCAGTTCGTGTCGAGGATCGCGATGACCGGCAGGCCGAGCTTGCGCGCCTCGTCGACCGCGAGGTGCTCCTTCTTCGTGTCGACGATCCAGACGGCCGAGGGGACCTTGGCCATCGTGCGGATGCCGCCGAGGGTCTTCTCGAGCTTGTCCTTCTCGCGCTTGAGGATGAGCAGCTCCTTCTTCGTGTAGCCCGAGCCGGCCACGTCGTCGAAGTTCAGCTCCTCGAGCTCCTTGAGGCGCGTGAGGCGCTTGGAGATCGTCTGGAAGTTGGTGAGCATGCCACCGAGCCAGCGGTGGTTGACATACGGCATGCCGACGCGCGTCGCCTGCTCGGCGATGGGCTCCTGGGCCTGCTTCTTCGTGCCGACGAAGAGGATGGTGCCGCCGTGGGCGACGGTCTCCTTGACGAACTCGTAGGCGTTGTTGATGTACGTCAGCGACTGCTGGAGGTCGATGATGTAGATGCCGTTGCGCTCGGTCATGATGAAGCGCTTCATCTTCGGGTTCCAGCGACGGGTCTGGTGCCCGAAGTGGACGCCGCTCTCGAGGAGCTGGCGCATGGTGACGACGGCCATGCCGTGTTCTCCCTTGTGTCGTTGTTGTCAGTTGTGCGTGGACCGGTCACCGCGAGTCGGTCACGTGCGGGCACGCGATCGCCGTACGGCATACGGCCTCACTCCTGGCGCCCGACGCACCCCGCCCCGCCCGGAGGTGGGGACTGCCGTGGTGCGACCCGGTCGGAGAGACCGGCAGTAGACGCGCGAATTTCGGTCCCGTGCGACGAGCACACGTGACCGCCGTCCATCGTACGGCCTGACCCGGGTGGTGGAGAAATCGGAGCGACCAGACAGAATGGCCCGCATGGTGGACTGGCTGGCGATGATCCCGGCCTTCGTCGTCCTCTCGGTCGTGCTGCTGCTCCCGGGCTGGCTGCTGGTGCGCGCCCTGGGCGCTCGCGGGCTCGAGGCGCTGGCCGTCTCGCCGGCCGTGTCGACCGGTCTCATCGCCGCCTTCGCGACCGTCGCGCAGCGTGCCGGCGTCCGCTGGGGGCTGCTCCCCCTCGCCGTCGTGACGCTCGCGGCGGTGGGTGTCGCACTGCTCGGCATGCGGCTCTTCGGCCGCCACGACCCCGACCTCGGCACGGCGCGGCGCTTCCTCGGTCGACCCCGCCCCGACGCCGTCATCGCGATCGGCATCGGTGTCGTGCTGGCGCTCGCGACGATCCTGCCGTCGATCGGCCGTCCCGACGAGCTCGTCGACAGCCCCGACGCCGTCTACCACCTCGACCGCATCCGCACGTTCCTCGAGACCGGCAACTTCTCGATCGTCAACCCCACCTTCTACCCCAACGGTTTCCACGCGTGGATCGCGACCAGCCTGCTGCCGGGCGTCGCCGACGTGCTGCCGGGCACCAACGTCGCGACCGTGGTGCTCGCCGCGGTCGTGTGGCCCGTCGGCTGCGTCGCCCTCGTGCGCCACGCCCTCGGCACCTCGCGCCTCGTGACGTATGCCGCCGGGTTCGCCTCCGCGGCCTTCATCGCCTTCCCCACGACCCTCCTGGGGTGGGGCGTGCTCTGGCCCAACCTCATGGCGACCGCGCTCACCCCGGGCGCGCTCGCGCTGATGCTGCAGGCGGCTCGGTCCAGGCGCATCGGGCAGTGGCTCGGCTTCGTCGCCGCGCTCCCCGGCCTCGCACTCATCCAGCCGAACGCCCTCGTCGCGCTCGTGCTCTTCGCGCTCGTCTGGTTCGTCGCCGCGCGCCTGCGCGCCGGGCTGCTGCACCACCTGTCGTGGCCCGCGGTGGCGCGCGACCTCGCCGTCGTCGCCGTCGTCGGCGTCGCGGGGCTGGTCGCCGCGCCGGTGGTGTCGGCGCGGCTCGCCTCGACCCAGTCCTACGAGTGGAACGACCGCGTCTCCTTCTGGACCGCCCTCGTCGAGGTCGTCGGCGGACGGCTGCAGATCTCCAGCGTGCTCTGGGGCCTTGTCGTCCTCGTCGCGCTCGGCATCGGCTGGATCGCCGTGCGGGCCCGTGCGGCGGTCCCCGTCGTCGCGATGTGGCTGGCGTGCGTGGTCCTCTACGTCATGGCCGCGTCGTCGAGCGCCTCCTGGACGGCGCTCGTCACGGGCTACTGGTACAACGACAAGGTGCGCCTGGCCGCGCTGGCCGCGGTCCCGGGTGTCGTGCTGGTCGCAGCCGCGGCGCCGGCCCTGCGCGAGGTGCTGCGCCGTGCACCGCGCGTCGGGGCCCGACTCGAGGCCCGGCCCGTCGCCACGGCGCTCGTGGCCCTGCTCGTCCTGCCGGTGCTCACGCTCGGTCTCAACGCGGCCACCCGCCACCGCATGCTCAACGGCTTCTTCCAGCCCGGCTCACCCGACCGGGTCATCCTCGGCTACGACGGCCAGGACTCGCTGCGTCGCCTCAACGCGCTCATCCCCGCGGGGCAGGGTGTCGTCGGCCGGCCCGAGAACGGCACGCCGCTCATGTGGGCCCTCTTCGGCACCAACACCCTCTACCGCTCGATCCCCATCCCGACGACGGGCGACGAGATCCTCATCGGCACCGGCTTCGACAACCTCTCCGGACGCCCCGAGGTGTGCGAGGCCCTGGCGCGCCACGACATCCGCTGGGCGATCGGCTCGAAGCACGTCTACTGGCTCGACCGTCCCGAGCGCAGCTCCGGCCTCGACGACCTCGACGCCAACGACGGCGTCGAGAAGGTGCGGACCGACGGCGACTACACCCTCTACCGCATCACGGCGTGCGGTCTGGGCGACCGCGCGCCGGCCTGAGCGCGGGCAGCCGAGCCCGCCGGACGGCATACGCAAGCAGGGCCCAGTGGGGGCGGGGACGAGCTCGCATACCCAATTGCGGACAAGCTGTAACACTTCGGCAGGACCCACGATGGTGGGGGTGCAGCCCCCACCGAGACCCCTGACCGGGTGGGTGCTGCTGGTTCGCGGCACGGCCCCCTCCACAGCACCTCGCGAACCCACGAGAGCCCCCGCCCCTTCCGGGCGGGGGCTCTCGTGTCGCGCCACCGCCCGCCGACGCGCTCCCCCGCGCGTGGCTACTCTCGGGCCATGGCATCGCCGCTCATCCAACGCATGCAGCCCTTCGGGACGACGATCTTCGCCGAGATGTCCGCGCTCGCGGCGCAGACGGGCAGCATCAACCTCGGCCAGGGCTTCCCCGACACCGACGGGCCGGCCGAGATGCTCGCGGCCGCGAAGGCCGCGATCGACGGTGGGCGCAACCAGTACCCGCCCGGCCCCGGCGTCCCCGAGCTGCTCGCCGCGATCGCCGCCCACCAGCAGCGCTTCTACGGCCTCGCGCTCGACCCTGCGTCGCAGGTGCTCGTGACCGCCGGAGCCACCGAGGCGATCGCCGCGGTCGTGCTGGCGCTGTGCGAGCCGGGCGACGAGGTGGTCACCTTCGAGCCCTACTACGACTCGTATGCCGCGACGATCGCCCTGGCCGGCGCCACCCGCCGTACGTCCGTGCTCCGGTTCCCCGACTTCTCCGTCGACGAGGCGTCGCTGCGGGCAGCCTTCTCGTCGCGCACGCGGCTCGTGCTGCTCAACACGCCGCACAACCCGACCGGCAAGGTCTTCACGCGCGACGAGCTCGAGCTCGTCGCGGCGCTGGCGCGACAGCACGACGCCTGGGTGGTCACCGACGAGGTCTACGAGCACCTCGTCTTCGACGACGCGGAGCACGTGCCGGTCGCCACGCTGCCCGGCATGTTCGACCGCACCATCACCATCTCCTCGGCGGGCAAGACCTTCTCGGCGACCGGCTGGAAGGTCGGCTGGCTCTCGGGCCCGGCCGAAGCCGTCGCTGCTGCACGCACCGTCAAGCAGTTCCTCACCTACGTCGCGTCCGGGCCGTTCCAGCCTGCCGTGGCGTTGGCCCTCGGACTCGGCGACACCGTGTATGCCGGCCTGCGCGACTCGCTCCAGGCCAAGCGCGACCTGCTGTGCTCGGCGCTGGAGGCATCCGGACTCGAGGTCTCCCGCCCAGCCGGCACCTACTTCGTCATCGCGGACGCCGCGCCCCTGGGCGCCGTCGACGGGCTCGAGTTCGCGCGGCGCCTGCCCGAGATCGCCGGCGTGGTCGGTGTCCCGGTGTCGGTCTTCCACGACGACCAGGACGCGGCTCGCACGCTCATCAGGTTCGCCTTCTGCAAGAAGGACGACGTGCTGCTCGAGGCGAGTCGCCGGCTGGCCGCTGCCGGGAGGTCCTGAGCGGACGTCCGGCAGCTGCTCGGGCGCCGATGTCCACAGCCCCTCGCCGAAGGCGGGGCTCGTCCACAACGGTGGGGTGCCACGGCAGCGGTGACGCCTGCGGACCGCAGCATGGGTTCATGACGACCGGCTCGCTCCTGCTCACGGCCGTGGTCGCTGCGGCCTCGGTGACGGCCACCACGACCGTCACCGCTTCCAGCACGGCTGAGGTGACGGCGGCCACGCCTCGAGCGGCGGCAGCGACCAGGGTCATCACGGCGAGGGCAACAGCGGTGCCGGCCTTGGTGGGCGGGCAGCTCGCGCGTTCGGCTGCGACCGCAGCGTCGCCGACCGCTCCCCTGGCTGCCTCTCGCTGGGCCTGGCCGCTCGAGCCGACGCCGTCGGTGGAGCGCCGGTTCGACCCGCCCGACCAGCCGTGGTTGCCGGGCCATCGAGGAGTCGACCTGGCAGCGGTGTCGGGGCAGTCGGTCCACGCGCCTGCCGCCGGCACCGTGACCTTCGCCGGGTCGCTCGCGGGTCGCGGCGTGCTCGTCGTCGCGCACGACGGAGGACTGCGGAGCACGTTCGAGCCGGTGGACGGCGCCGTCGCCGTCGGCGCGCGCGTGGCACGCGGCCAGGTCGTCGGCGTCGTCACCTCGACGCCGGGCCACTGCGCACCTGACGTGTGCCTGCACTGGGGCGTCCGCCGCGGCGAGACCTACCTCGACCCGCTCGCCTTCGTGGGGCGGGCGCGGGTCGTCCTCCTGCCGCTCTGACACCTCCCGCGACGGCGCGGCCCGCGCGTCCGCCTACTCGCGGACGACCGTCGGTCCGCGTGCCGGTACCGTCGCACCGACCACCAGGGCGCCGGCGCGACGGCTCAGGCGCGCGGGTGGGCCTGCTCGTAGCTGCGCCTCAGCCGGTCGACCGAGACGTGGGTGTAGATCTGGGTCGTGGCGAGGCTCGCGTGGCCGAGGATCTCCTGGACCATGCGCAGGTCGGCCCCGCCCTCGAGGAGGTGGGTCGCGGCGCTGTGGCGCAGGCCGTGAGGCCCGAGATCGGGCGCGTCGGGCAGGTGCGAGAGCAGCTCGTGCACCGCGGCACGCACCTGACGAGCGTCGACGCGACGACCCCGCCGACCCAGGAAGAGCGCCGGGCCAGAGTGCTCGCCGACCAGCTTCGAGCGGACCGCGAGCCACGCCTCGATCGCACGGCCGGCCGGCGCGCCGAAGGGGACGATGCGCTCCTTCGCGCCCTTGCCCATCACGCGCACGACACCCTGCGACAGGTCGAGGTCGTCGATGTCGAGCGCTGCGAGCTCGCCGACCCGGATGCCGCTGGCGTAGAGCAGCTCGAGCACGGCACGGTCACGCACGTGAATGGGGTCGTCGTCGTCGGCCCGGGTCGCGGCGAGGTCGAGCAGCTCGGTGGCCTCGGTCTGCCGGAGCACGCCGGGCAGCGAGGCGCGCCGCTTCGGAGCGACGAGCCGCAGGGACGGGTCGCTCGGGATGCGGCCGGTGTGCTCCGCCCACCTGAGGAAGGTGCGAGCCGAGGCCGCGCGCCGGGCGATGGTGGCCCGGGCCGCTCCCGCGTCGGCCTGCACTCCCAGCCAGGAACGCAGGTCGCCGATGCGCAGGTCCGCGACCTCGTCGATGCCCCGCTCGGCCGCGAAGGTGAGCAGGTGGCGCACGTCGCCGAGGTAGGCGCGGCGCGTGTGGACGGAGCGACCGCGTTCGGCGCCGAGGTGTCGCGAGTAGGCGTGCAACAGCTCCGAATGGCGCTCGAGCACGTCAGGCCCGGCGCCGGTCTCGCCGTCCGCCACATCCGTCACTCCCGCACCATGACAAAAGCCAGCGCCCAAGGCAAGCGACGAGATCCCGACAGGCCCATGCCACCCCGGCAGCCCCCTCCCGGCGGACCCTCTCGATCTCTGCGAACGCCTCGTCGAGAAGGCGATCCGTCCGGATCCGCCAATCGGACGGATCGCTTTCTCGATCACGGAGTCCGTCGATCGAGAGAACGCTCCGTCCCGATCTGGGGCCGGAGTGTTCTTCGATCGAGGGTGTGCGTCAGCCGGCTCGGGGTGTGCGTTGCGGGCGCTTGCGCCAGGTGCCCGCTGACTCGGTGACCAGCCCGAGCTGCTCGAGGCGGCCGAGTGCCGCACGCACCGTGAGGGTGGCGTGGGCGGCCGACCGCACGATGTCGTCGAGCGGGACGGCCGAGCGGAACGGCACCGCCTCGAGCACCGCCGCGTCGACCGGTGGGAGGTCGTCGCCGGGGCGGACCGGGCCGCGGCCCGGCTCGACCGCATCGTCACCCAGGTCACCGACGAGGTCGATCACCTCGTCGACCGACGTGACGAGGACCGCCCGGCCGTTGCGCAGCTCCTCGTGGCAGCCCGCCGACATCATCGAGGTGACCGGGCCCGGGACGGCCCCCACGGGCCGGCAGGCCGCGACGGCGTGGGTGACCGTGTTGCGCGACCCGGACCGGAGGTCGGCCTCGACGACGATGGTGCCGCGGGTCAGCCCGGCGATCAGCCGGTTGCGGGCCAGGAACCTCGACTTCATCGGAGCCGAGCCGGGGGCCACCTCCGCGATGACGAGGCCGTCGGCGGCGATCCGCGAGATGAGAGCGGCGTGGCCGGAAGGGTAGGGCCGGTCAACCCCGCCGGCGAGCACCGCGACAGTTGCGCCGTCGACGGCGAGCGCCCCGCGGTGGGCGGCACCGTCGATGCCGAAGGCTGCGCCGCTGACGACGGTCCAGCCCCGGCGGGCGAGCCCCGCGGACAGCTCGGTGGCGAGCTGCTCGCCGTACGTCGTGGCCGTGCGCGACCCCACGACCGCCACGGACCGCTCCACCGTCTCGGCGAGGTCGAGCCGGCCCCGGACCCACAGGCACCACGGCGGCACCGGGATCGTGTCGAGACGCTCGGGCCACTCCGGGTCACCCGGCACCACGAGACGCGCCCCCACCTTCGCGGCGATGTCGAGGTCTCGCTCGGTGTCGAGCACCGCGAGCCTTGCGCGGAATCTCGCGAGCGTGCCCACGCCTGAGCGCACCTGCTCGAACGCCTCGACGGCGCCGTGCTCGGTGACGAGCTTGTGGACCTCGCCGTCGGCGGGCTCGACGACCCGCGACAGCGCCGCACGGGCGCACCGGTCAGGCTCCATGGCACACCTCGGTCGCTCGACGCGCCCTCATGCTGCGGCCTCCGAACGGTGTCGCAGCGACAGCGCGACGTCGACCTCTTCGCGGCCGGGGCACTGCCGGCCCATGAGGTCGCCGATCGTCCAGGCGCACCGGAGGGTGCGGTCGTAGCCGCGCAGGCTGAGCGCTCCGGTGTCGAGCAGCCGGTCGAGCGTCACCGTGGCCGCTGCGGGGAGGAGCCACGGTCGCGACCGGAGCTCGGAGCCAGGAACGTCGGCGTTGACACCGCGGCTGCGCTCGAGCACGGTGCGCCATCGGTCACCCTGCGCGGCGCGAGCCGCGGCGACCCGCGCGGCGACCACCGCGGACGGCTCGCCCGGCGTGCCACCTGCCATCGAGAGACCCGGTGGCTGGACGTGCACCTGCAGGTCGACGCGGTCGAGGAGCGGTCCGCTGAGCTTGCCGAAGTACGCGCGCCGCATGAGCGGGGTGCACGTGCAGTCGAGTCCCTTGCCCCACGCCTTGCCGCAGGGGCACGGGTTGGCGGCGAGCACGAGCTGGAACCGCGCCGGGAAGACGACCGAGTCGTGGGCTCTCGCGATCGACACGAGGCCGCGCTCGAGCGGCGTGCGCAGCGACTGGAGCACGCTCTTGTCGAACTCAGGCGTCTCGTCGAGGAAGAGGACTCCCCGGTGCGCCTGCGTGATGGCTCCCGGTCGGATGCGGCCGCTGCCGCCGCCGATGACGGCGGCCTGGGAGGCGCCGTGGTGCGGTGCCACGAAGGGCGGGTGGGTGATGAGGCGGGCGTCGTGGCCGGAGCCGAGAGCCCCGAGCACGGAGTGGATCGCGGTGACCTCCATCGACTCACTCTCGTCGAGCGACGGCAGCAGCCCGGGCAGCCGCTCGGCCAGCATCGTCTTGCCGGCCCCCGGTGGACCGGCGAGGAGCAGGTGGTGGCCGCCCGCAGCGGCGATCTCGAGGGCCAGCTTGGCCTCGGCCTGGCCGACGACCTCGATGAGGTCGCGCACCGGCTCAGGCTCCGGCGCCGCGACCGAAGGCACCGGGACCTCTTGCACCGCAACACCTTTCGCGAGGCAGCCGTAGCGCCGCACCAGCTCGGTGACCTCGGCCACGGGATGCACCCGCACGCCTGACACGAGCCGCGCCTCGCCCGCGTTGGCGACCGGGACGACGACGTGCCGAACGCCGGCGAGCGCGGCAGCATGGACGAGCGGCAGCACGCCGGGGACCGGGCGAACCGTGCCGTCGAGCCCCACCTCCCCGATGTGGACGACGTCGCGCACCACCCGGGCGGGCAGCAGGTCCATCGCGGCCGCCACGGCCACGAAGATGCCGAGGTCGAAACCGGTGCCGACCTTGCGCTCCCCCGCCGGCGACAGGTTGACGGTGACGCGGCGCTGGCTCACGGCCATCTTCTCGATCAGCGCGGCGGCCGCCTTGATGCGGTCGGAGGACTGCTTGACCGCCGAGTCGCCGAGGCCGCTGATCGCGAAGCCGGGCAGGCCGGTGGTGACGTGCGCCTCGACGTCGACGACGAACCCGGTGACGCCCCGCAGCCCGACGGATCGGGTGCGCCCCAGACCCACGCCCATCAGCACACCCCGCGCAGGTGCTGCAGCCGCGCCGCCCCCGCGGGCGGCCGCAGGATCGAGATGACGTCGATGCGCAGGTCGAGCCCGCGCACGGTCTCGGCGTGCTCGTCGCGCCAGAGACCGGCAAGGCGGCGCAGCCGTCGTTGCTTGCGCCAGGTCACGGCCTCGAACGGCGCGCCGAACGCCTCGGTCGTGCGCGTCTTCACCTCACACACGACGAGGTCGCGGCCCTCGCGGGCGACGACGTCGATCTCGCCCCGGACGCACCGCCAGTTGCGGTCGAGGACGGTCAGGCCGTGGGCGAGCAGGTAGCGGCAGGCGAGGCGTTCGCCGTAGTCGCCGAGGGCGCGGGTGGAGAGGTCCATACCGGCCACCCTCCCGGCACCCCGTCGGGCACGACAGGGGTCAGCGAGAGGCTGTGGACGGCATACGTGGTCGGCGAGGGGGTGTGGACGAAGTCGCGCCGATCAGCGCAGGATCAGGTGAAGTCGCCGTTCTCGGGCAGCTTGATGTCCGGCTTGGGCAGCTCCTCGACGTTGACGTCCTTGAACGTCACGACGCGCACGTTCTTGACGAAACGCGCCGGCCGGTAGATGTCCCAGACCCAGGCGTCGGCCATCGTGACGTCGAAGAAGACCTCGCCGCCGTCGCTGCGCACCTTCACGTCGACGGAGTTCGCGAGGTAGAACCGGCGCTCGGTCTCGACGACGTGGGTGAAGAGGCCGACGACGTCGCGGTACTCCTTGTAGAGCTGGAGCTCCATCTCGGTCTCGTACTTCTCGAGATCTTCCGAACTCACCTGATCGCCGTCCCTGTCTGCTCTGCCGTGATGGCCACCGGAGCGAACGTCTCCGTGACCTCATTCAACACCTCGACCGGCGTCTCGGCGTAGACGCCGGGCAGGCGCCACGACCGCCGGTGCAGATCGCAGGGCCCGAGACGCGCGAGGGCCTCGAGGTGCTCGGGGGCGGAGTAGCCCTTGTTGAGCCCCCAGCCGTATGCCGCGTGCTGCTCGCCCAGCGCGACCATGAGGGTGTCGCGCTCCACCTTCGCGAGCACGCTCGCGGCCGCGACCGACGAGCACTTCATGTCGGCCTTGACCATCGTGGTGACGGGTGGCGTGGCCGGGCCGGCGTCGTCGGCGAAGGCGAGCAGGCCGACCTCGGTGGGCGCCGTGAGCCAGTCGTGGTTGCCGTCGAGGATGACGAGGTCGGGAACGACGCCCAGCCCGTCGAGGGCGCGCAGCCCGGCGAGCCGGAGTGCGGCCATGATGCCGATCTCGTCGATCTCGTCGTTGCTCGCGTGCCCGACGCCGTGGGCCACCGCCCAGCGCCGGATGCGCGGCACCAGACCGTGCCGCGCCTTCTCGGTGAGCAGCTTCGAGTCCTTGACGCCCACGGGGGCCGACCGCACCGTCTCGTCGATGACGACGACGCCGACGCTGACGGGACCGGCCAGCGCGCCGCGGCCCACCTCGTCCATGCCGGCGAGGAGCCGGTGGCCGGAACGCTGCAGGGCGCGCTCGACCCGCAGGGACGGCTTCTTGGAGGGTGCGGGGGGTGCCATGGTGCTGTTCGCGTCCGTCAGCCGGCCGCGACCTTCGTCGCCGACGCGGTCGGCTTGCCGCTCGGCTTCGGCTTGACCGTCGCCTTGGTGGTGGGCTTGTTCAGGGGGGCGTTGCCCACGGCCTTGGGGGCCGGCACCGAGGCGAAGGTGCGCTCGGGAACGCCGAGCCACGTGACGTGGTCGATGGGCCACACGACGAACAGCGCCCGCCCGACGAGCTTGTCCATCGGCACGGAGCCCTGGGCACCGGTGCCGTCGTCGTGCCAGCGGCTGTCGGACGAGTCGGAGCGGTGGTCGCCCATGACCCAGATGCGCCCGGCCGGCACGGTGATGTCGAACTTCTTGCCCTCGCTGGGGAAGTCGCCCGGCTTGATGTAGGGCTCGGTGATCTCGACGCCGTTGACCTTGAGCTTGCCGGTGTCGCCGTCGGCCTGCACACGGTCGCCCGGCAGGCCGATGACGCGCTTGATGAGGTGGTTCTCCGCGTCCTCCGGCAGCAGGCCGACGAAGACGAGGGCGTCGTGGAACGGGCCGCCGACGTCGCTGCGCTGCTCGCCGAGGCTCCCGAGCCACGGGGTCGGGGCGCCCGGGTCCTCGAACACGACCACGTCGCCACGCTTGAGGTCGAAGGGGCCGGGCGTCAGCTTGCTGACGATGACACGGTCGTCCTTGACGAGGGTGTTCTCCATCGACCCGGACGGGATGTAGAACGCCTGGAAGAGCCACGTCTTGACGACGAAGGAGAGCGCCATCGCGAGGACGACGACGATGAGCAGCTCCTTGACCCCGGCCAGGACGGTGCCGAGGAAGCCGCGGGGCTCGTCGTCGTCGTAGTCCTCATCGGGGTCGTCGACGTCGTCCCTCTCGTCGATGCCGTCGACAGGTCGCCCGCGCGTGGGGTCCTCGGGGCGTCCGGTGTACTGCGACATCACTCACCATTTCGTGGGACGGAGGCAATTTGTCCTTGGTCGACCGACCCGAGCCGATCGAGCGGCCAGTATCGCACCCAAACCTTGCCGATGATGTCGGTGCCGGGCACCATGCCGCCACCCGGCTCACCGAGGTGCGCGCGCGAGTCGGCGGAGGCCCCGCGGTTGTCGCCCATCATCCAGAAACGGTCGGGCGGGACGGTGACGTCGAAGGGGATGGCACTCGGTCGCGCACCGGGCGCGAGGTACGGCTCGGTGACGGCGACGCCGTTGATCTCGAGGCGGCCGTCGGGGGCACAGCAGCGCACGTGGTCGCCCGGCAGACCGATGACCCGCTTGACGTAGTCGGTCGGCTGTCCCTTGCCGGCCAGGCTCTCGACGGCCTCGACGAGCCGTTGGAGCACGCCGCGCTGGGGCACCCGCAGGTTGAACGCCTCGGACGCGTCGAAGACGACGATGTCGCCCCGCTGGAGCTGGTCGGAGGGCGTCGTGCGGGACACGAGGAGGCGGTCCCCGACGAGCAGGGTGTCCTGCATCGACTCGCTCGGGATGCCGAAGGGCGTCACGAAGAACGCCCGCAGGACCACGACGGCGAGCAGCAGGACCGCGGGGCCGAGCAGCCAGCGGTGCCGTCGGGCTGCGGCATACGCCCCGGCATACGCCCCGGCACTGTCCCTTCCGGGACGCGACGAAGGCGCGGCGGATCCCGTGCCGGGGATCGCCTCGGAGCTCGTGTCCGGGACGGCCCGCTCGGGGTCCACCGCGCCTCGCGTGGTCAGACGGACGTCTGCGTCAGCAGGTCGTCAGCTCTTCGCGCCGGCCTTGGCCGGGATGCTGTCGCGCTTCTCGCGGATCTTGGCAGCCTTGCCGCGCAGACCACGCAGGTAGTAGAGCTTCGCGCGACGCACGTCACCGCGGGTCACGACCTCGATCTTGTCGATGACCGGGGTGTGGAGCGGGAAGGTGCGCTCGACGCCGACGCCGAAGGAGATCTTGCGGACCGTGAAGGTCTCGCCGATGCCGCCGCCGTGGCGACGGATGACGATGCCCTGGAACACCTGGACACGCGAGCGCGTGCCCTCGATGACCTTGACGTGGACCTTGAGGGTGTCGCCGGCGCGGAACTCGGGAACGTCCGAGCGCAGCGATGCGGCGTTGATCTCGTCAAACGTGTGCATGATGCTTCGCTTTCTCAGGTGCCACAGGCCACCTCGTCACAATGTGGGTGTTGCGTCCGTCGGGCCGCGTGGCCACCCGGGTGGTGCTGGTGGCCGACTCCCCCTGTGGCAGGGGCCGTCGTGTGCCGGACGCAAGGAGCAAGTCTGCCAGAGCACGCCGCATACCTGAAATCGAGCCGGCGACCCGCTCACGCCCGACGTCCCGCTCCCTCAGCACCTAGCGTGGGCCCGTGGACGTCTCCCCCGGCTGGCCCGTCGTCATCTGCCTCGTCATCCTCCTGGCGGTGACCGTCGTGGCCGACCGGCTCGGTCGGATCGACCTGGAGCGCCAGGCCGTGCTGGCCGGTGGTCGCGCCGTCGTGCAGCTGACCCTCGTCGCGCTCGTCATCACCGCCGTCGTGGGGTCGCTGTGGCTCTCCTTCCTCGCCGTGGCCGTCATGTTCGCCATGGCTGTGGTCACGACGACGCGGCGCGTCGGGGCTCCCGGCGCCTGGCCGTGGGCCGCGGCCGCCATGGCGTGCGGGGTCGTGCCCGTCGTCGGCATCGTCCTCGCGACGGGCGCGGTGCCCCTCGCGGGCATCGCCCTCATACCCGTCGCCGGGATCGTCATCGGCAACACGATGACGGTGCACACGCTGGTCGGCCGGCGCACGTTCGCGGCCCTGCGGGACGAGCGGGGCCAGTACGAGGCGGCACTCTCGCTCGGCCTCACGTCGGGAGAGGCCATCGACGAGGTCATCGCGCGTCGGGTCCCCGAGGGCATCCTGCCGAGCCTGGACCAGGTGCGCACGTCAGGGGTGGTGACGCTGCCGGGCGCGTTCATCGGCGTCATGCTCGGCGGCGGGAGCGCGGTCCAGGCGGCCACCGCGCAGGTGCTCGTGCTCTTCGCGATCATGGCGACGCAAGCGGTCACGGCGGGCGTCCAGGCGGCCCTCATCCGGCGTCGGCTGCTGCTGCCCGACGACCTGCGCGAAGGCCTCGCGGCCTGAGCGGCACGCGCGTCCGACCTCAGCGGCGCCGCTTGACCAGGGTGACGGCGCCGGGGATCGGCGCGGCAGCGTCGGTGACGCGGTAGCCGGCCTTCTTGTAGAAGCGCAGGTTGTCGGTGCTCTTCGCGCCCGTGTGGAGCGAGAACGTGCGTGTGCCGTCGGGCGCGGTGGACTCGGCGTGCTCGAGGAGGCGTCGGCCGAGCCCACGTCCCTGGAGGTCGGGCACGACGCAGAGACGGCCGATGTGCCAGTCGTCGCCGTGCTGCGAGGTCCGCACGGCGCCGACGAGGCGGCCCGCCCGGCGCGCGACCCACGTACGCGTCGTGTCGAGGCTGGCGCGGACGTCGTCGACGCTCTCGTGCAGGGCGGGGATGTCGAGGGTGTCGTTGGCGATCGCCTCCTGCACCCAGCAGGCGCGCATCAGCACGGCCAGCTCGGGCACGTCGCCGGGTGTGGCAGCAGCGATCTCGATGTCGCCGTCCCCGTGCGAGGCGTGCAGCAGGTCGGGGCGGCGCGCTGCCGTGCGGGCCAGGCGCTGCTCGTGCCGCCAGGCCGCGATGGCGCCGTGGTTGCCCGACAGCAGCACCTCGGGCACCTCACGCCCGTTCCACGTGCGCGGCTTCGTGTAGATGGGGTACTCGAGCAGCCCGTCCTCGTGGGACTCCTCGACGAGGGACTCGGCGTTGCCGATGACACCCGGGACGAGGCGGCCGACGGCCTCGACCATGGCGAGCACCGCGACCTCTCCGCCGTTGAGCACGTAGTCGCCGAGGCTGACGACCGAGACCTCGAGGCCGAGGTCCTCGCGGGCGTGCTCGTAGACGCGCTCGTCGATGCCTTCGTAGCGGCCGCAGGCGAAGGCGAGCCACGGTTCCTGCGCCAGCTCCCGGGCGAGAGCCTGCGTGAAGGGCTGCCCTCCGGGCCCGGGGACGACGAGCCGCGGCTTCGTCTTCGGATCTCCCTGTGCGACGACGTCGTCGAGAGCCTCGGCCCACGGCTGCGCCTTCATGACCATGCCGGCTCCCCCGCCGTACGGGGTGTCGTCGACGGTGCGGTGCCTGTCGTGGGTGTGGTCGCGCAGGTCGTGCACGCGCACGTCGAGCAGGCCGTCCTGACGGGCCTTGCCGATGAGCGACAGGTCCAGCGCGGCGAGGTAGTCGGGAAAGATCGAGACGACGTCGATGCGCATCGCGGGCCGCGAAGCCGCTCGGGGCTCAGGCGTGCCGGGTGACGAGCCGGTCACTCGGCACCTTCGCGGTAGAGGTCGAAGAGGCCGGGCGGGGCGTCGACGACGACGTGGTCGTCGGCCACCGTCGGCACGATGCGCTTCACGAACGGGACGTAGGCCGTCACGCCGTCGGTGAGGGTGACGACGAGGCGGTCCTGGGCCGCGCCGAGCTCGAGGCCGCTGACCGTGCCGACCTGCTCGCCCGACGGGTCACGCACCTCCAGTCCGACGAGGTCCTCCTCGTAGTAGCCCTCGTCGTCGTCGGCCTTGGTCGCCGACTCCGGCATCACGAGCCTCGTGCCCCGCAGCCCCTCGGCGCCGGTGCGGTCGGGGATCTCCTCGAAGGTGAGCAGCCAGATGCCGCGGTGCACGCGGGTCGACGCGATGGTCAGGGCCGTCGGCACTCCCGAGCCCGGCTCGGCCTCGGTCGCGACGACGGTGCCCGGTGCGAAACGCGACTCGGGGTCGTCGGTGTGCAGCTGCACGGTGACCTCGCCCCGGAGTCCGTGCGGCTTGCCGATGCGGGCGAGGACGACGTTCATGGCCCGAATCCTCTCAGGTTTGGCGGCGGCCCGGGCGCGCGCCCGCGGAGTGCGGCGGAGCAGGCGCGACGGCATACGTGGTCGGTGGGAAACGGCAGTGGGGCACCCCGGTCACCCGGGATGCCCCACTGCGCTGGCGTTCTGGCGGTGGCTCAGCGCACGCGGTCGGTGTCGACGATGTCGACCCGGACGTTGCTGTTGCCCGCGAGGGCGCCCACGACGGTGCGCAGCGCGCTCGCCGTGCGGCCGGAGCGGCCGATGACGCGGCCGAGGTCGTCGGGGTGCACCCGGACCTCGAGCAGCTCACCGCGACGCAGCTCCTTGCGGCGCACGACGACGTCCTCGTCGTGGTCGACGATGCCCTTGACGAGGTGCTCGAGCGCCTCCTCGAGCATGCTCAGGACTCGCTCTTCTCGGCGTCGGTCGCCTCGGCGGCAGGCGCCTCGGCGGTCTCGTCAGCCTTCTCGTCGGCCTTCTCGTCAGCCTTGGGCTCGGCCTTCTTGGCAGCCTTCTTCTTCGGGGTGGTCGCACCCTCGGAGCCGGCGTCGGACTTGCCACCGGCGGCGGCGACGGCAGCCTCGTAGAGGTCCTTCTTCGAGGTCTTGGCCTCCTTGGTCTCGACCTTGCCCTCGTCGACGAGCTTGATCAGGGCGGCGACGGCCTCGGTGGGCTGGGCGCCCTGGCTCAGCCAGTAGTGCGCGCGCTCGATGTCGATGTCGATGAGCGACGGCTGCTCGGTGGGGTGGTACTTGCCGATCTCCTCGATGGCCCGGCCATCGCGCTTGGTGCGCGAGTCCATGACGACGACGCGGTAGAACGGTGCACGGATCTTGCCCATGCGCTTCAGACGGATCTTGACGGCCACTGTGGCGGTCTCCTCAACCAGTAGTGAGCGCGGCGAGACCGGCTGGGATCAGCCGGGGTGCCGACGCTCGGTGTGTAGGCGTCCGGTCCAGCCGAGAGGGGGCCGGACGGGTACAGCCCTCCATTCTGCCAGACGTGGAGGGGTGGTCCGGACACGGCCACGGGCGTCCCGCTCAGGCGTACGCGGCCCGCACGGCCAGCGCGTGCCGCACGACCTCGCTCCGCGGCAGGTCGAACGCCGCGTCGAGGTGCGGCACGGCGGAGGGGTCGAAACCGGCCCTCGCGAGGCCCATCCGCAGCTCCGGCGCGCTCGCGCGCACCTCGACGACCCCGCCGATCGGCGAGGAGCGGAGCAGCTCGAAGAGCGCGGCCGGGCGCTCGACCACGGCCGAGGAGAAGAGCGGGATGCCGAGCTCGGCGGCCACGGCAGCGCCGACGCTCGTGCCGCGCGACCCAGCGTCGTAGCCCGGTGCGCCGGTGACGACGCACGCGATGCGCCGGTGGCCCTGGGCGCGGTAGGGCACGGCCGGCCAGTCCGTGGAGAGCATCGTGAAGCGCTCGTGGTCGCGCCAGTCGCGGCGGCCGTCGGGACCCGGCAGGTGCAGGAAGTCCCGGGAGAAACCCTCGTGCACGAAGCCGAGCGACCGCACGAGCCCCGCCGAGCGGTGGTTGGCCGGCTGGATGTTCGCCTCGATGCGGTGCAGGCCCATGCCGTGCGGCTCGTCGTCGAACGCGAGCTCGACGGTCAGGCGCAGGCCCTCCGCGAAGAGGCCGCGGCCGGCATACGGGTCGTAGGAGTCGTAGCCGATGGTCGCGCTGCGGAACGACCCGCCGACCACGTTGGCGATGTTGATGCGCCCGACGAGCCCGTGCGAGCCCTCGGGGTCGAGGGCGTGGACCATGAACGTGCGGTAGGTCCGCGACTGGTTCTCGAGGACGACGGGCAGGTTGTGCGGGTTGGGGATCGCGAAGTCGGCGAGGCGGCGCTCCGACCGCGTCACGGCGTCCGCGTATGCCGTCGCGTCGGCCGGCGTGGGCGGGCGCACCTCGACCCGCTCCCCCACTGCGGTGAAGGGCTCCGGGGCGTCGTGGTCAGCGGACAACGCGACCTCGCAGGACGACACCGAGGGGGTCGGCGACGGTCGTGACGTCGGCGCGCGGGTCGGACGCGTAGACGACGAGGTCGGCGTCCTCTCCCTCGGCGAGGCCCGGGCGCCCGAGCCAGTCGCGGGCACCCCACGTCGCCGCGGAGACGACCTCGACGTTGCTGAGACCGGCCTTCGTCAGCTCGAGCATCTCCCGGGCGACGAGCCCGTGCGGCAGGCTGCCCCCGGCGTCGGTGCCGACGTAGATGGGGACGCCGGCCTCGTGGGCCGCCCCGACGGTCGCGTAGCGCCGCTCGTGGAGGTCGAGCATGTGGCGGTGGTAGTCGGGGAACTTCTCCTGGGCCGGGGCGGCGAGGTCGGGGAACTGGGCGATGTTGACGAGGGTCGGCACGATGGCGATGCCCTGGGCGGCGAAGGTGTCGATGGAGTCCTCGCGCAGGCCGGTCGCGTGCTCGATGCAGTCGATGCCCGCCGCGGCGAGGTCGCGGAGGGACTCCTCGCCGAAGCAGTGCGCGGTGACGCGCACACCCTCCTCGTGCGCGGCGGCGATGGCGTCGGCGACCGCCTGCCGCGACCAGCTGGGCGCCAGGTCGCCCACGTCGCGGTCGATCCAGTCGCCGACGAGCTTGACCCAGCCGTCGCCGCGGTGCGCCTCGAGCCGGACGTGGCGGACGAGCTCGTCCTCCTCGACCTCGTGGGCGTAGTTGCGGATGTAGCGGCGGGTGCGCGCGATGTGCCGGCCCGCGCGGATGATCTTCGGCAGGTCGTCGCGCTCGTCGACCCAGCGGGTGTCACCCGGCTGCCCCGCGTCGCGGATGAGCAGCGTGCCGTGGTCACGGTCGGTGACCGCCTGCTGCTCCGCCTCGTCGCGCGGCACCTCACCGTGCGGTCCGAGACCGACGTGGCAGTGCGCGTCGACGAGGCCCGGCAGCACCCAGCCCTCGAGCGTCTGCTCGTCGGACCGGTCGGTCGGCGGTGTGAACGTCACCCGCCCGCCCACGACCCACAGCTCGTCGACCACGTCGTCGGGCCCGACCAGCACGCGGCCACGGACGCGGAGCACCGGTGCACTCATGGCCCCGACCCTAGCCGGAGCCGCCCGCGAGGTCGGTGAGGACGTCGGCCCAGTGCGCCATGAGCGTCGCGTGGTGTCCGGCTCCCTCGTGCACCACGAGCCGCGAGGTCGGCAGGTGGGCGTGCAGCCACCGGGCGTGCTCGAGTCCGACGACCCGGTCGTGGTCGCCGTACCAGAGCGTGACCGGGGCCCGGACGGCTGCGGGCTCGAGGTCCCAGCCGGCGCTGAACGCGAGGGCATCGCGCGAGGCGCCGCGGTAGGACGGTGTGCCGGGTCGCCCGGTGGCCGTCCACGGCTCGAGCACCTCGGGCGAGACGAACGCGCCGACCCTGAGTCGGGGTCGGTGGGCGGAGGTCGGGCTCCCGGGCGGTTCGGCTCGGGTGGCGGCCGCGTCCTGCAGCACCACCGCGAGCTCCGCGTCGCCGGCGAGCGCCGCCTGCACGGCGGGCTCGGCGGCCGCACCGGGATCGAGCTCGAGCACCGGGCCGATGCCGGCGACGACTCCGACGCCGGTCACCCGGTCGGCGTGCCTCGCTGCCGTCGCCAGCGCGTACGGCCCTCCCCCGGAGACGCCGAGCACGGCATACCGCCTGACACCGAGGTCGCCCATGAAGTGCGAGGCGTCGTCGGCGACGGTGCCGAGGGTCGTCGGCGCGTCGGTGGACCCGCCGTAGCCCGGGCGTGAGAAGGCGACGAGCCGCACCCCCGCCCGCCGGGCCGCGCCGTCACCGAGCGCGGCCTGCAGGCGCCCGCCAGGGGTGCCGTGGAAGAAGAGGACCGGGAAGCCGCCGGCGTCGCCGCCCTGCCACACGTCGAGCCGGCGGCCGCCGGGCAGCCGCACCCGCGACCGGCCGTCGGTGGTGACCACGCCCCGAGCGTATGCCGTCGTGCGCGTCCGGACAGCGCCTCAGTGCGCGCCGCCGCGCCGCATCGATGTCGTGTCGCGGGTGGTCGCCGCTGCTTCAGCCGCGCAGCAGGCGGGGAACGGCCACGACATCCACGAGGGCAGCTCCCCTGAGCACGGTGATCTCCATCGAGCGGTCGATCGCCTCGTCGAGCAGGATGCGCTGCAGCGACTGCGCGTCGAAGAGGGGCCGGCCGTCCGCGGCCACGACGACGTCGCCTCGCATGAGACCGGCCCGGTCCGCGGGGCTGCCGGGCACGACCTGGGCGATCCGCAGCGCCGTGCGCCGACCCAGCCGCGCGGCGAGCTCGTCGGACACGGGGACGGGGGCCGTGACGAGACCGAGGTAGGCACGTCGCACGTGGCCGTCCTCGACGAGGGTCTCGATGATCCTCCGGGTCGTGGCGTTGATCGGCACCGCGAGACCGAGCCCGACGCCGGCGACAGCCGTGTTGACCCCGACGACACGGGCGCGTGAGTCGGCCAGGGCACCTCCGGAGTTGCCGGGGTTGAGCGCCGCGTCCGTCTGGATGACGTCCTCGACGAGGCGCGACGCCGCGCCCGACCTCGTCGGCAGCGACCGCCCGAGGGCGCTGACGACCCCGGCCGTCACGCTGCCCTCCAGCCCGAGAGGGCTGCCGATGGCGACGACGACGTGCCCCACCGCCAGCCGGTCCGCGTCCCCGTACTCCGGCGGGGGCGGGAGCGGGCTCTCGGCGCGGACGACGGCGAGGTCCGACAGGTGGTCCGCACCGACGACGTGGACACGCACCGAGGTGCCGTCGCCGAAGTGCGCGGTGCCGCGGTCGACGCCGTCGACCACGTGGGCGTTGGTCACGAGCAGACCGTCCTCGGTGAGCACGACGGCCGAGCCGCCGCCCTCGACGGTGCCGCCGCGCACGGGCCTGCTGACGCGCAGGCTGGCGACGACCGGGGCCAGTCGCCGCGCCACGGTGCTCACAGCGTGCGAGTAGGCGTCGAGCACCTCGTCATCGCTCGGCTCGGGAGCGGGCGGCATCTCGAACGGAGGCATGGGTCCCTCCCAGCGTCCTCGGCCGCGCGATGTGCGCGGCCGTGTCACGGACAGCGACGACGCAGCCCGTGGAATTCCTTGGGGCGGACCTGGTTCGCCGAGGGCGAACGCGGGGCCGGGCCCGCGCTCGCGAGGCCTTCTGCTCAGCCCTTGCCGAGGAACTTCTCGAAGCCCTTGGGCAGGTTCGACGGGTCGAAGCCGGCCATCGGGTCGGCGTCGGCGCCCTGCCCGTTGGAGCCGGGAGCACCGAAGGCGCTCGCCGCGGACGCGGCGCGGCCGGCGGCAGCCTTCTCGGCAGCAGCCCGCTCCTCGGCGGCGCGCTTGGCGGGGTTGCCGCTCTTGCTCTTCTTGCGCTGCGGCTGCTGCTTGCCGCGCTTGCCCGAGCCCGGGATGCCGGGCATGCCCGGCAGGCCACCGCCGCCACCGCGGGCCATCGACTTCATCATCTTCTGGGCCTGCCCGAAGCGCTCGAGCAGCTGGTTGACGTCGGTGACGGTCACGCCGGAGCCCTTGGCGATGCGGGCGCGGCGCGAGCCGTTGATCTGCTTGGGGTGGGTGCGCTCGAAGGGCGTCATCGAGCGGACCATCGCCTCGACGCGGTCGAACTCGCGGTCGTCGAAGGCGTCGAGCTGGTCACGCATCCCCTGCATGCCCGGCATCATCTTGAGCATCGACTTGAGCGAGCCCATCTTCTTGATGGCGTTCATCTGCTGGAGGAAGTCCTCGAAGGTGAAGTCCTCCTCGGCGAGGAACTTGCGCGCCATCTCGTCGGCCTGGCGCTTGTCGAACGCCTTCTCTGCCTGCTCGATGAGGGTGAGCACGTCACCCATGTCGAGGATGCGGCTGGCCATGCGGTCGGGGTGGAACACCTCGAAGTCGGTGACCTTCTCACCGACCGACGCGAACATGATCGGCTCGCCGGTGATCTCGGCGACCGAGAGGGCGGCACCACCGCGGGCGTCACCGTCGAGCTTGGAGAGCACGACACCGGTGAAGGCGACGCCGTCGTGGAACGCCTGGGCCGTCTCGACGGCGGCCTGGCCGATCATCGCGTCGATGACGAAGAGGACCTCGTCGGGCTGGATGGCCGTGCGGATGTCGGACGCCTGCTGCATGAGGTTGGCGTCGACGGCGAGGCGTCCGGCGGTGTCGACGATGACGACGTCGTACTGCTTGGCGCGGGCCTGCTCGATGCCCATCCGCGAGACCGACACCGGGTCGCCGAACGAGCGGGTGCCCTCGCCCGACTCGAGCACGGCGTCGTGGCCGCCCATGTTCCCGCGCTCGGGCGCGAAGACGGGGATGCCGGCGCGCTCGCCGACGACCTCGAGCTGCGTGACGGCGTTGGGGCGCTGCAGGTCGGCCGCGACGAGGAGGGGCGTGTGGCCCTGGTCCTTGAGCCACTTGCCGAGCTTGCCGGCGAAGGTCGTCTTTCCGGAGCCCTGGAGGCCGGCGAGCATGATGACGGTCGGCGGCTGCTTCGCGAAGCGGATCGTGCGCGTCTGCCCGCCGAGGATCCCGACGAGCTCCTCCTGGACGATCTTGACGACCTGCTGCGCGGGGTTGAGCGCCTGGCTGACCTCCGCGCCGAGCGCGCGCTCGCGCACGCTGGCGGTGAACCGCTTGACGACGGGCAGCGCCACGTCGGCGTCGAGCAGGGCGAGGCGGATGTCGCGGATCGTCGCGTTGACGTCGGACTCCGAGAGCCGGCCCTTGCCGCGGAGGTTCTTGAACGTCGCGGTCAGCCGGTCAGACAGGGATGCAAACACCCGGCAAGGTTATCCGCTCCGGCGCACAGGTCCGACCCGACGCCCACCGGGCACCCGAGGGGGTGTGCCGCCCACCGCGGCCGCGACGCCACGTTACGTTGGGCAGGTGGCTGACCTCATCGACAAGATCGCGTGGATCCACGTGGAGCAGCGCCGCCTGCTCGTGGCCCGGAACGCCGGCCGCGAACGGTTCTACCTTCCCGGCGGCAAGCGCGAGCCCGGCGAGAGCGACCTCCAGACGCTGGTGCGCGAGCTCGAGGAGGAGCTCACGGTGCTCGTCGACCCTGGCACGGCGGCCTACGTCGGCACGTTCGAGGCGCTCGCCGACGCTCGCACCGACGGCCTCGTCGTGCGGCTGACCTGCTACACGGCATCGCACACCGGGCCGTTCGCCCCGTCACGCGAGATCGACGAGATCACCTGGGTCACCTCGGCCCACGGCGACCAGGTGTCGGCCGTGGACCGGCTCGTCCTCGTCCACCTGCGCGACGCGGACCTCATCGACTGACCCCGCACCCTCCCCGGTTCGATGTATCCCGCGGTCATGGGTGACCGCGAGATACATCGACCGGGCGGCTGGTGGGGCCGGTCAGGCGCCGTCGCAGGTGTCGATGATCATCGCGACCGCCTGCGCGGCCCGGGCCGGGGCGAGCTGCCCGCCACCGAACTCGGTGACGTAGAAGGTGTCGAGCGTCTGGCCGGC
Organism: Terrabacter sp. 28; assembly: GCA_000955875.1. Classification (GTDB taxonomy): domain Bacteria; phylum Actinomycetota; class Actinomycetes; order Actinomycetales; family Dermatophilaceae; genus Terrabacter. Next base: position 99,555 of record JYOE01000020.1, on the reverse strand, counting down.
ATACGTCGCGATGTGCGCCGACCGCACCGACAGGGAGGCCCTGGCGAGCGTGATGCCGATGTCCTGCAGCAGGCCCGTCCGGTCGGTGGCTCGCACCTCGATGACGGTGGCGGTGTCGGACGCGCTGCTGATCACCATCGCCCGTGTCGAGTCGACCGACCCCGACCCGGGGCTGCGGACCCCGGCAGACCGGCGCCGCTGCAGCTTGCCGAGCGGCGAGCGGTCACCGCTCGCGACGCGGGTCAGGTCGCGTGAGATGACGGTCGGCAGCGGCGTCTCGCCACCCGGCGAGTCGACCCACCACTCGTTGACGGCGAGACCGTCGACGGTTCGGACGATGGCCGAGCGCACGACGAAGCCGTGCGCGGCGAGCAGGCCCGCGGTGTCGGCGAACAGGCCGGCGCGGTCGCGGTCGATGATGTCGATGCGGTGGGCCCCGCCGAGCGAGGTCACCGTCACGTAGGGCTCTCCCGACGCGACCCGGTCGAGCGCGTCGTCGGAGAGCTGCAAGGTCTCGATCGGTTCCACGACGAGGGGTCCCTCCGTCTCTGCCTGGGCGGTGAGCGCCGTCCGGCAGGCCTCGTAGAGACGCTGGACGAGCCCGGCCCGCCAGTCGCTCCAGGCCTTCGGGCCGGCTGCTGACGCATCCGCCTCGGTGAGGGCGCGAAGGAGGTCGAGCGTCGTCGCCGACCCGTCGACGGCGGCCGAGAGGGCGGCGATGGTCGCCGGGTCCTCGGGGTCGCGGCGGGTGGCCAGCTCGACGAGGGTCAGGTGCTCGCGCACGAGCCGGACCACGGTGCGGCGGTCGGCCTCGGCGACGCCGATGCGCTGCAGCACATCGTCGGCCAGGTCGGCACCGGTGGCGGAGTGGTCCTGCGCGCCGGGCACCTTGCCGATGTCGTGGAGCACCGCGGCGAGCATGAGCAGGTCGGGCCTCGAGACGTCGCGCACCATGCCGCTCGCGGCGACGACGGTCTCGATGAGGTGGCGGTCGACCGTGTGCCGGTGGACGGCGTTGCGCTGAGGGCGGCTGCGCACCGCCTTCCATTCGGGGATCCACCGCTCGACGACGCCCGCGAGGTCGAGCCCCTCCCAGACGGTGACGAGGCCGGGGCCGGCGGCGAGGAGGTCGGCGAAGAGGTTGCGCGCGACCTCGGGCCACGGCTCGGGCATCGGGGGCGCCTGTGCCGCCAGGTTCTTCAGCGTGGTCGGCGACAGCGGTATGCCGCCCCGGGCCGCGACGACGGCGGCGCGCAGCGGGATGATCGGGTCCGACGCGAGGTCGGCCGACGGCCCGAGCACCGCCTCGCCGTCGTGCCGGTAGAGGCCGTAGCCGAGCGGGGCCAGCTGCGGGCGCCGGGGACCGACCCGCAGCGTCCTGGCGCGCTGGGACTGCATGGCCCGGCGGAGGGTGCCGTCGACGGCATACGCAATGGTGCGGGCGGACGTCGAGAGATCGGTGAGCAGGTCGTCGGCGTCGGTGTAGCCGAGCAGGGCGGCACACGCGTCCTGGTCGTCGCGGGTCAGCCGGTCGCGGCCGCGGCCCGTGACGACGTGGATCGCGTCGCGCACGTCGAGGATGCGTTCGTACGCCTCGTCGACCTCGCCGTGCGGACGATCGGTCAGCCACGCCGCGGTCAGCGCGCGGAGCACCGACATGTCGCGCAGGCCGCCGTGCGCCTCCTTGAGGTCGGGCTCGATGAGGTGGGCGAGGTCGCCCTGGCGCGCGTGCCGCTGGATGACCGACTCCTGCATCTCACCGAGCCGGGTGCGGGCGTTGGCCCGCCAGTCGTGCGCGACTGTGGAGCGGGCGGCGTTCACGACGTCGGCGTCACCCGCGACGTGCGTGAGGTCGAGCAGACCGACCGCGGCGGAGAGGTCGTCGGAGGCGACGGCGCGGCAGTCGGCCACGGTGCGGACGCTGTGGTCCAGCCGGACCCCGGCGTCCCAGATCGGGTACCAGAGCTTGTCCGCGAAGGCACCGACCTCCTTGCCCGACAGGCCCCGCGGGTGGTGCACGAGGACGAGGTCGTAGTCGCTGAGCGGCCCCCCGTCGCCGCGCGCGAGCGAGCCGACGGCAGCCAGGGCCACGCCCTCGTGCCGTCGGCCGGCGCACGCCTCGCGCCACAGCTCCTGGAGCCAGCCGAAGCCGAACTCGGCGAGCGCCCGGCGCCGGGTCTGGCCGGCGCCGGGCGTCGCGAAGGTGCGGGTGCCGGCGAGGTCCAGACGTCGGGTGGTCACATCCGTCATGTCAGGTCTCGCCGTCCCCTCGAGTTGCGTGTGTACGTGTCGTGCTGGTCGTGCAGGTGGTGCGCGGTGGTGCAGGTGGTGCGCGGTGGCCCGACGCCTCAGAGGGCGTCGACACCTCGCTCGCCGGTGCGGACCCGCACCACCTCGTCGACCGGGACGGCCCAGATCTTGCCGTCGCCGATGCGGCCGGTCTGGGCCGCCTTGAGGATGACTTCCAGGACGTCGGACGAGTCGACGTCGTCGACCAGGACCTCGAGGCGCACCTTCGGCACGAAGTCGACGGTGTACTCGGCGCCGCGGTAGACCTCGCTGTGGCCGCGCTGGCGGCCGTAGCCGCTGGCCTCGCTGATGGTCATGCCGGCCACCCCGAAGGCCTCGAGGGCCTCCTTCACCTCGTCGAGCTGGTGGGGCTTGATGATGGCGGTGATGAGCTTCATGCGTTGGCTCCTTCGACCTGCGAAGCGGTGCTGATGGCGGGACGGGTGGTGCGGCCCCCGGAGGCGGGGAAGCCACCGATCTCGTACCCGGACTCGGCGTGGACGGCCTGGTCGATGCCCTCGGACTCGGCGTCGTCGGAGATCCTCCAGCCGAGCGTGGCCTTCAGGGCCACCGCGATGACGTAGGTCAGCACGAACGAGAGGACGAGCGAGATGACGGCGATGAGGACCTGCAGCACGGTCTGCTGCCAGCCGCCGCCGTAGAAGAGGCCGGTCTTCGTGGCGAGCAGGCCGGCACCGACGGTGCCCCAGAGGCCGGCGACGAGGTGGACGCCGACGACGTCGAGCGAGTCGTCGTAGCCGAACTTGTACTTGAGGCCGACGGCCAGGGCCGAGAGGCCACCGGCGACGACACCGAGGATGATCGAGCCGACGGGCGACAGGGCGCCACAGGCCGGGGTGATGGCGACGAGACCGGCGACGACACCGGACGCCGCGCCCAGCGAGGTCGCGTGGCCGTCACGGATCTTCTCCACGACGAGCCAGCCGATGGCCGCGGCGCAGGTGGCGACGGTCGTGTTGAGCCACACGGACGAGGCGACGCCGTCGGCCGCGAGCTCCGAGCCGGCGTTGAAGCCGAACCAGCCGAACCACAGCAGGCCGGCACCGATCATGACGAGCGGCAGGTTGTGGGGACGCATCGCGACCTTGCCGAAGCCGAGGCGCTTGCCGACGACGAGCGCGAGGGCCAGGCCCGCCGCACCGGCGTTGATGTGCACGACCGTGCCACCGGCGAAGTCGATCGGCAGGACGCTCGCGAGACCGTCGGTGACGCCGAAGAGCTTGGCCGACAGGCCACCCTCGGCACCCGAGAGCAGGCCGCCGCCCCACACCATGTGGGCGATCGGGAAGTAGACGACGGTGACCCAGATGACGGCGAAGGTGATCCAGGTGCCGAACTTGACGCGGTCGGCGATGGCGCCGCTGATGAGGGCGACGGTGATGACCGCGAACGTGAGCTGGAAGCCCGCGTAGATGTACTCGGGGATGAAGACTCCGACTCCGAACGGGTCGATGAGCCTCGCGCCGTCCTCACCGGCCAGCTGGCTGAGCCCGAAGAGGTGGAACGGGTTCGCGAAGATGCCCGCGATGTCGCTGCCGCCGTCCTGCAGGTTGCCGAACGACATCGAGTAGCCCCACAGCACGTAGACGATGCCGACGACGGCCATGGCGCCGAAGCTCATCATCATCATGTTGAGGACGGACTTGCTCCGGGTCATGCCGCCGTAGAAGAGGGCGAGTCCGGGCGTCATCAGGAGGACCATCGAGGACGCGATGAGCATGAATGCGGTCGCGGCCTCGTTGATCACTGGTGGTTCTGCCGCGAAGGGCATCAGTGCTGTTGTCATGCGAGGAGTCTGGAGACGGGCCGTTTCACGGGCGCGCTCCGTTTGTTACAGCCGTGTCAACAACACCCGAGCGGTGTTAGCGGATGGTTTCCCGCCACACGGGCGTCCACATCGTGGATGGCATGACCGACCAGCGGACATGCCAAGAGCACGTATGCCGCCGGGTCGGCCTACGTGCTCTGGCTGGGCGTGCTCCCGCTACATGACGATGGCGTCGACGAAGGCCTCAGGGTCGAAGGGGGCGAGGTCGTCGGGGCCCTCCCCCAGGCCGACCAGCTTGACCGGCACGCCGAGCTGGCGCTGGACCGCGATGACGATGCCGCCCTTCGCGGTGCCGTCGAGCTTGGTGAGCACGATGCCCGTGACGTCGACGGCCTCGGAGAAGACCTTGGCCTGCTGCAGGCCGTTCTGGCCGGTCGTCGCGTCGAGGACGAGCAGCACCTCGTCGATCTCGCTCTGCTTCTCGATGACGCGCTTGACCTTGCCGAGCTCGTCCATCAGGCCGACCTTGTTGTGGAGGCGACCGGCCGTGTCGATGATGACGACGTCGACCTCCTCCTCGATGCCGGCCTTGACGGCGTCGAAGGCGACGGCGGCGGGGTCGGCGCCGTCCTTGTCGGACCGGACGGTGGGCACGCCCACCCGGGCGCCCCAGGTCTCGAGCTGGTCGGCGGCCGCGGCCCGGAAGGTGTCGGCCGCGCCGAGGATCACCTCGCGGTCCTCCGCCACGAGCACGCGCGCGAGCTTGCCCACCGTCGTCGTCTTGCCGGTGCCGTTGACACCGACGACGAGGATCACGGCCGGCCGGTCGCCGACCCGGCTGCTGGCGATGCGGCGGTCCATGTCGGGCTGGACGAGGGCGAGGAGCTCGTCGCGCAGCCAGCCGCGGACCGTGGCCTCGTCGGTGGTGCCGTCGACCTTGACCTTGGTGCGCAGGGAGTCGACGAGCTGGGTCGTGGCCTCGACCCCGAGGTCGGAGCCGATGAGGGTGTCCTCGACCTCTTCCCACGTCTCCTCGTCGAGGCGGCCGCGCGAGAGCAGGGCGAGCAGTCCCTGCCCGATCGAGGAGTTGGAGCGGGCGAGGCGAGCCCGGAGCCGCTGCAACCGGCCGCGCGCGGACTCGGGCCGCTCGACGGCCGGCTCGGGCGGCGCCGGGGGCGCGGTCGGCGCCTCCGCAGCCACCGTCTCGGGAGCCGGGGCCGGGGCGCCTGCCCCCGCAGGTGGCGCGACGGTGTCGGTCGAGTCGGTGGGTGGTCTGCGGTCGAGGTCCTCGGCAGGCAGGCCCGGCGCAGCGGGTGGCGCCTCCCGCTCGACGGTGCGGCCGGCGCGACCCCGCACGAGGTTGACGCCGTAGGCGACCGCTCCCGCGAGGATGACGACGCCGATGATGACGAAGATCAAGACTGTGTCCACGTCAGCCATCCAACCATCAGGGACGAGCGGGCTGCTCCGGCGAGCGCGGGCGCGGCGGCCTGTCGGACGCGCCCCGCCGGACGGAGGCTGTGCGTATACGCTGACCGGACGCCGACCGCGGCGAGCTGAGCGAGCGGGGCGCGGGGCCCTCCCTCGAGGGTCGTCGCTACGGCATACGGGCGTCGGTGCGGCGGACCACGCCGCCTGCGCGCCGGCGGGCGTCCTCGGCGATGGCCTCTCCCTTGGCGGTGAGGACGTCGCGACCGCCCCGATGGGCCGGCACCGCGACGACGCCGACGACGGCCACGGCCAGCACGGTGACGACGAGCATCGAGAGGACCAGGAAGACCATGTGACAAGAGTGACGCATGAGGCCCGTGGGATGCAAATAGCACAGTGTGACGATTTGGCAACCCGAAACGCGTTGGGTCGGGGCGCGCGCGATGGCCGACCCGCCCCGTTGCGGTCGGCCCTGCCGTATGCCGCCGGGTCAGGCCGGCCGGTCGGCCACGTCGCGCAGGCGCTGCGAGACGACCGTCGTGACGCCGTCGCCGCGCATGCTGACGCCGTAGAGGGCGTCGGCGATCTCCATCGTCTTCTTCTGGTGCGTGATGACGATCAGCTGGGAGCTGTCGCGCAGCTCCTCGAAGAGCGTGATGAGGCGGCCCAGGTTGGCGTCGTCGAGGGCGGCCTCGACCTCGTCCATGATGTAGAAGGGCGAGGGGCGCGCCTTGAAGATCGACACGAGCAGGGCCACCGCGACGAGCGAGCGCTCTCCACCCGAGAGCAGCGAGAGCCGCTTGATCTTCTTGCCCGGCGGGCGGGCCTCGACCTCGAGACCGGTGGTCAGCATGTTCGACGGGTCGGTGAGGACGAGACGCCCCTCACCGCCGGGGAAGAGCCGCTGGAAGACGCGCTCGAACTGCACCGCGGTGTCCTCGAACGCCTCGGCGAAGACGCGCTCGACGCGCTCGTCGACCTCCTTGACGATGTCGAGCAGGTCGCGCTTGGAGTTCTTGAGGTCCTCGAGCTGCTCGGTGAGGAACTTGTGTCGCTCCTCGAGGGCCGAGAACTCCTCCAGCGCAAGGGGGTTGATCCGGCCCAGGGCATTGAGCTTGCGCTCGGCCTGCCGCAGCCGCTTCTCCTGCGCATCGCGCACGAACGGGACGGGGTCGGGCTGCGGCGCGTCGGGGTCGGCATCGGGATCGGGCACGATCGGCACGAGCTGGTGCGGCCCGAACTCCTCGACGAGGTCGGACGGTGCGATGCCGAGCTCCTCGACCGCCTTGGTCTGCAGCTGCTCGATGCGCAGGCGCTGCTGCGTGCGGGCGACCTCGTCGCGGTGCACGGTGTCGGTCAGCTCGCGCAGCTCGGCCTGCAGCACGCCGATGTCGCGGCGGACCACGGCGAGCTCGGCGTCGCGCTCGGTGCGCTCGGCCTCGCCTGCGGCGCGGGCGCGGCCGGCCTCGTCGGCCGACTCGGCGAGGAGCCCGTGGGCCCACTCGGCGGCGGTGCGCACGGCTCCGGCGACGGCCGCCTCGCGCTGGCGCCGGGCGCGCTTCTCGGCGAGGCGCTCCCGGGCCTGCTCCTCGTGCAGGGCGCCGCGCTCGAGCGCGTCGGCGCGGTCCTTGAGCGCGCGAGCACGCTCCTCGCGGGTGCGCAGCGCGAGCCGCAGCTCGGTCTCGGCGGCCCGGGACTCGCGCGCGACGGTCTCGAGCCGGTCGCGCTCGTCGGTGGACGGCTCGTCGACGAAGTCGCCCTCGCCGCTCGCCGCCTCGAGACGCTCGGTCAGCTCTGCGTGCTCGGCCTGGTCGGCCTCGAGCGCCGCGGTCGCGTCGGCGATGGCCTTCTCGGTGCGCTCGACCTCGGCTCGCGCTGCCCGCAGGGTCTGCCCCAGCGAGCCGAGCTTCTCGGCGATGGCCGCCATGCGGGCGTCGCTCTCGTTGAGCCGCTCCAGCGCGGCCTCCACGGCATCGGCCAGCTCGGCACGGGTCGACTCGGCGCCGGCGACCCGGAACCGGGCCTCCTCGCCCTCGCGCGTGGCGCGGGCCATGGCGTCCTTGGCCTCGTCGAGCGCGGCCTGCAGCTCGATGAGGCTCGGCGCGGCGTTGCTGCCACCGCGCACGGCCCCGGGGGCATAGACGTCGCCGACGCGGGTGACGGCGGTGACGCCGCCGTGGGTGCGCACGACCTCGCGGGCGGTGGCGCCGTCGGGCACGAGGGCGACGCGCTCGAGCACCTGGTCGAGGGCGGGACGCACGGAGGCGGGGCACTCGACGACGTCGCGAGCCCACCGGGAGCCGCCGGGGAGCGTCGGCCAGCCGGAGTGGTCGACTGCACCGGCCGACTCGGCGACGAGCAGGCTCGCCCGGCCGTGGTCGCCCTCGCGCAGCGACTCGAGCGCAGCGGCGGCCGCGTCGAGGGAGCCGACGGCGAGCGCCTCGGCGGCCGAGCCGAGGGCAGCGGCGACGGCGTTCTCGAGGCCGGCCTCGACGGTGACGAGCGAGGCGACGGAGCCGAGGATCTCGTGGCCGTCGTCGGCAGCGGCGAGCAGGGCGGCCGCGCCGTCCTTGCGGCTGAGGCTGAGGCCCAGGGCCTCGACCCGCGCGGCAGCGGTGGTGCGGGCCCGCTCGGCGGTGGCCTCGGCCTCCTTCCAGCGGGCCAGCTCGGCCTCGGCCGCATCGAGGCGCGCGGCGGCCTGCTCGTAGGCGGTGTCGAGGCCCTCCTCGCCCTCCTCGTCCTGGGCGACACCGGCCTCGAGGCGCGAGAACTCGCGCTCGGCCTCGGCGGCCCGGGCCTGGGCCGCCTCGATGGTGCTGCGCAGGCGACCGACCTCGGCCTCGCGGGCCTCGATGCGGGACGCCTTGGCGCCCACCTGACCGCCCAGCTTGGCGAGTCCCTCGCGGCGGTCGGCCGCGGCCCGGGCCTCACGCTGCAGTCGCGTGGTCTCCTCGGCGTAGCCGCGCTCGGCGTCCGCCCGACTGGCGACGGCGTCCTCGAGTGCGGCCTGGGCCTCGGCGATCTCCTCGAGCAGGTACGCCTCCTGCTCGCGCACCTCGGCGGCCTGGGCTCGCAGCTGCTCCGGGTCGCGGCTCTGGCCGGACTCCTCGGGCTCGTCGTCCTCGCTGAGCAGGCGTACGCGTTCGGCCGCGAGCGAGCGCGTCGAGGCCATCCGCTCCACCAGGCGCCCGAGGGCGACGTACTCGTCCTGCGCCCGGGTGAGCGCGGGACGGGCCGCCTCGGCGGCCTCCTCGAGCGAGCCGAGGCGCGTGGCGAGCTCTGCGATCGACTCCTCGACCTCTGCACGCCGCTCGATGAGGGCGGACTCGTCGGCGACCTCCTGCTCGAGGGTCGAGGTGAGCTGGACGAGGTCGTCGGCGAGCAGGCGCAGGCGGGCGTCGCGGGCGTCGGTCTGGATGACGGCGGCCTTGCGGGCCGTCTCGGCCTGGCGGCCGAGCGGACCGAGCTGGCGCCGGATCTCACCCGTGAGGTCGTGCACGCGGGTGAGGTTGGCCTCCATCGTCTCGAGCTTGCGGAGGGCGCGCTCCTTGCGCTTGCGGTGCTTGAGCACACCGGCGGCCTCCTCGATGAAGCCGCGGCGCTCCTCGGGGGTGGCCCGCAGCACCGTGTCGAGCTGGCCCTGGCCGACGATGACGTGCATCTCGCGGCCGATGCCGCTGTCGGAGAGCAGCTCCTGCACGTCGAGCAGGCGGCAGGGGGTGCCGTTGATGGCGTACTCGGACCCGCCGTTGCGGAACATCGTGCGGGCGATCGTCACCTCGGTGTAGTCGATCGGCAGCGCACCGTCGGTGTTGTCGATGGTGAGCGCGACCTCGGCGCGGCCGAGCGGGGCCCGGCCCGTCGTGCCGGCGAAGATGACGTCCTCCATCTTGCCGCCGCGCAGCGACTTGGCGCCCTGCTCCCCCATCACCCACGCGAGCGCGTCGACGACGTTGCTCTTGCCGGAGCCGTTCGGGCCGACGATGCACGTGATGCCGGGCTCGAGGCGCAGGTGGGTCGCCGAGGCGAAGGACTTGAAGCCCTTCAGGGTGAGGCTCTTGACGTACACGAACGTGGGGTTCCTTCGGTGTCCTGCGGCGACGATCCCGGTCAGCGTACTAGCCGGGACGCCCGACCCCCGGGAGGCGAGCGGCGTGAGGAGGGGTCGGGCGGCATACCGTGGGCGGGTGAACGAGCACCAGGCCCCCGCCGACCCGCACATCGTGACCACGGCCGCGCGCCTGCTCGAGCTCTACCCGACTCCCCCGGCGCCGAACTCGCTCGCCAAGGAGTCCCCGGTGCTCACGCCCAGCCACGCCCGGATCATCGCGGCCTCGCCGTTCGTCGTCGTCTCGACGGTGGGCGACGGTGGCCTGGACCAGTCGCCACGCGGCGACCAGCCCGGGTTCGTCGTCGTGCGCGACGAGCACACCATCGTCATCCCCGACCGACGCGGCAACAACCGGCTCGACACCCTGCGCAACGTCGTCGTCGACCCTCGCGTGGGACTGCTGTTCCTCGTCCCGGGGCTGGGCGAGGAGCTGCGCGTCCGCGGCACCGCCGTGATCTCGACCGACCCCGTCGAGCTGGCCCGCCACGAGGTGAGGGGCCGACTCCCGGCGTCGGTCCTCGTCGTCACCGTGGAGCGCGTCTACTTCCAGTGCGCCCGGGCTGTCAAGCGAAGCCGTTTGTGGGACAACGACTCCCGCGTCGACCCGAAGACGTTGCCCACGGCGGGCGACATGACCCGCGAGGCGGGCGGCTTCGCCTCCGACGAGGAGGCGGCGGCGTACGACAGAGCCCTCGACGCGCGGCAGGACGCGACGCTCTACTAGGTCGGCCCGCGCCCGGGATCACTCGTCGCCGTTGGCGATGCGCTCGTGGTGGTGGATGACCTCGGCGATGATGAAGTTCAGGAACGACTCGGCGAAGACCGGGTCGAGCCCGGCGTCCTTGGCGAGGGCCCGGAGCCGAGCGATCTGCCGCTCCTCGCGGGCCGGGTCGGCCGCGGGCAGGTGGTGCTCCGCCTTGAGCTGGCCGACCTGCTGCGTGCACTTGAAGCGCTCGGCGAGCAGGTGGACGAGCGCAGCGTCGATGTTGTCGATGCTGCTGCGCAGCCGGGCGAGCTCGGCTGGGACCTCTGGCACGTCGCTCACGCCGGCCAGCCTAGGCGGGTCAACGCTCGACGAACCCGGAGGTTCCGTCCCTCGGAACGCCCTGCTGCACGACGACGGAGTCGACCCGGCCCGGGCGGCGTGTCGTCGAGGGGTCCTCGCGCAGCAGCGCCTCCAGTCGCTCGACCGCGGCGACGCTGCCCTGTGCGACCACCTCCACCCGCCCGTCGGCGGTGTTGCGGGCGTGACCGACGAGCCCGAGCTCGAGCGCGCGGGCGCGGGTCCACCATCGGAAGCCCACCCCCTGGACGCTCCCCCGCACGAACATCGTCACCCGCACCGCCTCGCTGCCCACGCAGACACGGTATGCCGCCTGCAGCGCGCTCGTGGACGTGCCGCGTGGCGCCGCACCGTCAGCCCCGTGCGTCACTATGCTCACGGCAGGCACGAAGGTGAGTCAGCTCACCGGGGCCCACGGAAGGAGCGACGTGACGGCGTCGGCGATTTCTCGGGCGGCTGGCACGAGTCAGACCGCCGACACGGCCAAGGGGGCGACCCCTTCCTCCGGGCGTGCCCGTCCCGCTCGTATCGAGGGCCTCGACGGCCTCCGCGCGCTCGCGATCGCAGGGGTGCTCGTCTACCACCTCAACGCCTCGTGGCTGCCGGGCGGCTTCCTCGGCGTCGACGTCTTCTTCGTCGTGTCGGGCTTCCTCATCACCACGCTCCTCGTGCGCGAGCACCACCGCACCGGCCGCATAGCGCTGGGGCAGTTCTGGGTGCGTCGCGCCCGGCGGCTGCTGCCGGCCCTGCTCCTCTGCGTCCTGACGAGCGTGCTCATCGCTCGGCTCGTCAGCCAGGACCTCCTCGTCGACGTCGGGCGGCAGATGGTCGGGGCGCTCACCTTCTCGACGAACTGGCTGGAGGTCACCGCAGGCACCAGCTACTTCGACCAGACCGCCCCCCAGCTGTTCATGAACTTCTGGTCCCTCGCCGTCGAGGAGCAGTTCTACCTCGCCTGGCCGCTGCTGACGCTGGGCCTGCTGGCGGTGTCGAGCCGCATCCGGGTGGGCGTGGCCCTCACCATCGGCGCGGCCTCGACCGTGCTCATGGCATTGCTCTTCACGCCTGGCACCGACGCGACCCGCGTCTACTACGGCACCGACACGCACGTCATGGGCCTCATGGCCGGGGCCGCGCTCGCCTTCGCGTGGGCGAGCCCGCAGCTGGCGATGTGGGTGGCACCGTCGCGCTGGGGCCGCCCGGGCCGGTATGCCGTCCCGCTGGCCGGCGTCGTGCTGCTCGCGGAGATGGCCCTGCTCGACGAGCAGTCGTCGCTCACCTTCCGCGGTGGCATCGCCGTCGCGACGGTGGCCACGGCCGTGGTCGTGATGGGCGTCCTCGAGCGTCGGCCCGAAGGGGTCACCGCGCTCCAGCGGGTGGTGCGCCACCCGGTGGCGGGCTGGGTCGGGGCGCGGTCCTACTCCATCTACCTCTGGCACTGGCCGGTCATCCTCCTCGTCGCGCTCGACAACCCCTCGGCGCCCGGCACGATGTCGCACCTGCTGACGCGCGTCTGGTGCGTGCTCGTCACCCTGGCCCTCGCCGACCTCACCTACCGCTTCGTCGAGGCGCCCTTCCGAACGCTCGGCTTCCGCGGCGTCGCCTCCAGCCTGCGCGCGAGCGCGACCTCGCTGACGCGGCGCGGCAAGCAGGTCGTCGCCGGCGTCGCGGCAGGCGTGGCCGTGGTCACCGCCGTCGTCGTCATCACCGCTCCCGACATGAGCGAGACGGCACGGATGCTCGCGGCCAACGAGGCAGCCGCCGAGTCGGACGCCCAGTCGGACGCCCAGTCGGATGCCCGCCCGGGCACGCCGTCAGGTGCTCCCACCGGCTCCGACGGCGCGAAGGGTGTCGCTGCGAACCCGTCGGGCGCTGCCTCGGCCCCGGCACCGACGACGACCGGGTCGGCAGGTGCGGCGGGCGCCGTCACGGCGTCGTTCACGATGCCCACCGGACCCGAGATCGACGCGTACGGCGACTCCATCATGGTCGGCAGCCTGCAGGCGCTGCGCTACTACTTCCCGGGCATCCGCATCGACGCGAAGTCCAACCGCCGCTGGTCCGACGGCCTCACCGAGGTCACGGCCCGGGGGGACGGCAACCGTCGGGCCGTCATCCTCGCCTTCGGCACCAACGCCGGCGTCGACGCCGACGCCGTGAACAAGGTGCTCGACGCGCTGGGGCCCCGTCGGATGGTCGTCCTCGTCAACGTCATGGGGCCCTTCGCCCGCATCGACTCCGACAACGCCACTCTCGAGCTCGTCGCCCGCGGCCGCCCCAACGTCGTCGTCGCCGACTGGGCCGACGCGATCCGGGCGCATCCGGAGCAGGTCCAGTCCGACCGGGTGCACCCCACCATCAAGGGAGCCCACCTGTTCTCGAAGACGGTGCGGCAGGCGCTGGCCGACCTCTCGCAGCGCAGCACGGGCAAGAAGGTCGTGCTCCAGGAGCTCCCGATCCCCTGACGCGCACGAGCACCCGTCCGCCGGTGCCGTTGCGCGTCAGGGCAGCGAGACCGGGATCGTGTGCAGGTCACCGCGCTCGTCCGCGACGACGACCACGGCGGCATCCGGCAGGTCGTGCAGCGCCGCGTCCAGGGCCTCGACGGACCACGGCGCCGCCGCCATGTCGGTGCGCGCCATGAGGGTCGCGGTGCCGCCCGTGCGCTCGCGCAGGGCTCGCACCACGTCGGGATCGGCCGGCCCCACGAGCACGACCCGCCGAGGACCGTGCCGGCGCTCGGCGCGCACCACGCGGTCGTCGCGGTAGACCGTCCAGTGGTAGGCCGCCAGCAGTCCTGCCGTCACGAGCAGGGCGATCGGGTAGCGCACCGCCTGGAGGGTCTGCGGGCCGAGGGTGCCGGCGAACCCGTCCTGCAGGGCGCCGGCGACGCCGGCGAGCAGCGCACCGACCGCCACCACGCCGGCGACCCCGAAGAGCAGCAGGACGTAGACGCGACGGCTGCTCGACCGGCGCTCCCCCACCGGGTCGGTCACCACCGCGCGCTGCACACGGTGCCAGAACACCCACCAGACCGGGCCGCCCACCGCGAGAAGGGTGGCGGCCGCGATGACGGTGTCGAGCGGCCTGCCGCCGCCCACGAGCGGCACGTCGGCGCCGGCGAGGCCCTCGATGCCGGCGACGACCATCACCACGAGCCCGACGGAGGCGGCGAGGAGCCCCACTCCGGCGAGCAGGTAGTCGTAGGCACGGCGCACCTCGGTGCGTCCCGTCTGGCCGCTGACGCGTACGACGCCGCGGTGGTGGACCCAGACCAGCCCGCCGACGACGACGGCCCCGAGCCCGACGGGCAGCGCAGCGAGCTCACCCGGCGCCGACGCCGCGTCCGCTCCCCGGACCAGCCACACGACGATCCGGTCGAGAGCCACGCTCGCGCCGACGACTGCCGTGAGCAGGCCGCCCGCGACACCGACGAGCAGCACGTAGGCGTGCCACAGGGTCAGCCGCTGGAGGCCACGCACCCGCAGCACCCAGCACACGAGCCACACGGGCAGGCCTGCCACCAGCGTCGCGGCACCGGCCTGCAGCAGCGACGGCTGCCCGGGGTCGGCCACCTCGGAGATCTGGAGGGCCCGGGCGAGGAGGCCGCCGAGGAGCATGACCGCCCCGGCCGCCGAGACCGCGAGCCCGATGGTCGCGCCGAGGAACCCGGCCCGTGTGAGCACACCCGCCCCGACGAGGCGGCGTTCGACCCACTGGTGGGTGAGCCACACGGTGCCCCAGACGAGGATCTCCGCGAAGTGCGAGCCGCTGTCGAACGGGACGTCCAACGCCCACGCGACCGTGGACTGCAGCGCCGTCACCGTCAGCACGAGGGGCACGACCGAGGCAGCGGTCAGGTACAGGGCGAGCCCCCGCGACGTGGCCTCGGCGTCGTCACCTCTGACGCGGCTCCTCGTCCACGCGGCCAGCACCACGAACAGCGGCACACCGACGACGGCGAACGCCGTCTGCTGCGCCAACAGGTCGTCGAGGAAGTCCGTCTCCGTCCTGACGTCGACGACGCGGGAGAGCAGCCCCGCGACGCCGTCCCCCGCCACCATGAGCAGCCCGAAGAGCACCACGTAGGTGAAGAAGCGGCGGATCGACGAGCCTTCCGTGATGCGGGGTGCGTCGTGGGACAGCGCCCGTCGACCGCCCAGCACAGCGACGACGAGGACGATGATCGCGATGGCGAGCGGGACGAGCATGTCAGCCTCCTGAGGTGCAGTTGACGAGCGGCCACGGCATGCCGGTGAGACGCCAGACACCGCCCACGGTGCGAAGCTCGAAGAGCCGACGGCCGCCGTCAGGCGACCCGAAGGGGTCGAGCGCGCCTCCCCCGAACGAGAGGTCGACCTCCACGGTCGCCGTGGAGCCGGCGGTGCTGGTGCTGACGAGGTCGGCCCGGACGTCGACGTCGCCGCCGCCGAAGCCGAGGTTCTCCGGCACGAGGTCCGACGGCGCGCACTCTCCGTCCGGGTCGATCCAGCGCCCGGCCTCCGCGAGGCGACCGTCCACGACGGCCCGCAGGTACGTCTGCACCGCGGCGACCGGTCCACCGGCGGTCACGGACGAGGCCTCCCGACGCGACGCGACGACTCCCGAGGTCGTCGCCAGGGCCACGATCAGGACGACGGCACCACCAAGGACTCGGTCGGTCCTCATACCTCCAGTCTCAGACGGTGCGGGGCGGCGCGCCGGCCGTTGGGGTGTGAGTTGCGACTCCCCCTCATCAGCCCGGGACGACCTCGTCGCCGACGCTGATCGTCGCGTCGCGCGCCAGCGGCAGCACGGGCGCGAGTCGGATGCCGAACCACGTCGCGCCCTCCCACCTGCGGTGCCGGGCGAGGGTCCGGATCGGCTCCTTGGAGGTGCGCAGGTCAGCGCGGTCGATCGTCGTCATGACGCACCGGTCGCACACCATCGTCGCCCGGAACGGCACGTCACCGATGCGCACCGAGCGCCAGCCGTCCTCGGCGAACGGCTCGCCGCCCGCGACGACGACGTTGGGCCGCCACCGGTCCTGACCGAGCGCCGCGGCCGGCTCCTCGCCACGTTCCAGCGCGGTCTCGAGCAGCCAGTCGTTGAGACGCGCCAGGGACGGCTCGGTGGTCACGTGCAGCGGCGCCGCGTCCGAGAGCGAGTTGCGGTCGCCGACCTGGCCGCCCATGTCGGGCCGGACCGGCCGGTGAGTCCCGTCGTCCTGCCAGACGAGGCGCAGCGGCCGGCCGACGCGCTCGGACAGCCACGCGTCCGCCTCGGCGCCGGCCGGGCGTGCCCGGTCCTGCCCCGTGAAGGACACCGCCACCGGCGTGGCGCCACGGGGCGGCTCGACGTCGAGCGTCGCAGCGCCCCCAGCGTCGCCGGTGCGCCCGGCGCCCGGGTCCAGCAGCCGTATGCCGCCGCCGTCCCTCGGCTCCGCGCGCAGCCCGAGCAGGGCGTGCTCCTCCCGGGCCGTCACCTTCGTCCCGGCCGGGTCGACGACGGCCCAGCGCCGGTCTCCGCGCAGCCCGACCTCCTCCACGCGCGCCTCGGCGACGTCGACGCCGGCCAGCGACTTGACGGGGTAGGTCGTCAGGGCCGCGACGGTCAGGCGGTCACTCGGCGAGCCAGGCGGCATACGCGTCGAAGGTGTAGGGGCGCCCGAGGAAGTCCTCGACGAGGTCGGCGGCGTCACGCCGGCCACCCTGCGCGAGCACCTTGTCGCGGTAGGCGCCGGCGACCTCGGGGTCGAAGAGGTCACCCCGGTCGAAGGCCGAGAACATGTCCTTGGCGATGACGAGCGACCACATGTACGTGTAGTACGCGGAGCTGTAGCCGTCGAGGTGCCCGAAGTGGCACTGCATGTGCGTGCCCGGCAGGTACGGGAAGACGGAGTAGCGGGCCATCAGCTCACGCAGCCGCGCCGTGAGGTCGTCGGTCTGGTGGACGTGGAAGTCGTAGGACAGGGCGGCGTAGAACATCTGGGTGCGCGCGTCGTAGCCCTTGCCGAAGTCGTCGGCCCGGCGCATCGCCGCGACGAGGTCGGCGGGGATGGTCTCGCCCTCGGCGTTGCGCGCGAAGGTCGCGAGCACGTCGGCGTCCCAGGCCCACTCCTCGAGCATCTGGCTCGGGGCCTCGACGAAGTCCCACTCCGTGGCCACCCCGGAGAAGCGCACCCAGTCCGTGCGCCCCGCCAGCACGTGGTGGACGAGGTGGCCGAACTCGTGGAAGAGGGTGACGACCTCGTCGTGCTCCATCAGGCCGCGATTGAAGTTGCAGACGAGCACGCCCTCGGCCAGCTGGGTTCCGTTGACGCCGCGAGCGAGGTCGAACTGCGCCGCGTGCTTGTACTTGCCGTCGCGAGGGTGCAGGTCGAGGTGGATGCGCCCGATGCGCTCGCCCCGGAAGGAGACGTCGTAGGTCGCGACCTCCTCGTGCCAGGTGCGGGCGTCCTCGCGGGACACGGGGGTCCAGTCGAGGCCGAAGAGGCGACCGGTGACGTCGAGCAGGCCCTGGCGCACGGCCTCGAAGGAGAAGTACGTGCGCACCCGCTGCGCGTCGACGGCCAGCTGCTCCTTGCGCACGAGCTCGGCGTAGTAGGCGGTGTCGGCGCCGTCGATGTCGGTGGCCCCGGGCCGGTCCTGCCGCAGGCGCTCGAGGAGCACGGCCTTGTCGCGCTCGGCGCTGGCCGTCGACAGCTCGGTGATGCGGTCGATGAACTCGCCGATCGCCTTGCCGTTGCCGATCATCTTGACCTCGGCGTCGTAGTCGGCCCACGACTCGTAGCCGAGCAGCCCGGCGTGCTCGCGACGCACCGCGAAGAGGTCCTGGAGCACGCGGTCGTTGTCGGGCCACGCGATCGTCAGGAACTCGGTGACGAGCTCGCGGCGTGCGTCGGCGTCGTGCGCGAAGGTGCGGAACGGCACGACGTCGGGGTAGTCGGTGGTGACGGTGACGAGGCCGTCCTCGCCCGCCGGGTGCGCCTCGACCCAGTCGGCCGGCATGCCGGCGAGGCGGTCGGGCGTCACCGTGATGCTGCGGACGTTCTCGCGGATGTTCTTGCTGAACTCCTGGCTCAGCAGGATGGCGCGCTCGCTCAGCTCGCGCAGGCGGTCACGCGTCGCCTCGTCGCGATCGACGCCCGAGCGGCGGAAGTCGCGCAGGGTGCGCTCGAGCACCCGCGAGGCGTCGGCGTCGAGGCCGCTGCCGTCGAGACCGGCGAAGACCGCATACAGCTCGGTGTCGAGGCCGAGGTCGGTGTCGAGCTTCTGCACCTGCTGCGCCACGGACTCGGCACGGTCGCGCACCTGCTTGTCGGGGTGCACCTCGGAGAAGAGCGAACCCACCGAGCCGGCGTTGGAGAGGGCCGTCTGTGCGTCGTTCCAGACCCGGAGCACCTCGAGCGGCTCCTTCGGCGGCGCGGTGCGCAGCCCGTCCACCAGGGATCGGGCCAGCGCGAGCTGTTGCTCGCCGCGGGCGCCGACCCAGTCCAGCCAGTCGGACTCGAGGGGCAGTGGCAGGTGCGTGGGCTCGGTCGTCACAGACGGCACTGTATGCCGCCGCGACCTGCCCGTGCCGCAAGCTCAGTCCCAGAGCTGCAGCGACCTGCCGATGATGCCGCCGAGCGCGTCCGCGTCGACGTCGCGGGGCGCCGTCGCGAGCAGGCGCTGCTGGCGCAGCGCACCCTCCACGAGGTCGGAGACGTCAGCCTCGCCGTAGCCCACGGCCGACAGCCCGTTGGGCATGCCGATGTCGCGCATCAGGTCGGCGAGCACGCCCGGCAGCACGTCACGCGGCTCCGCCGTTCGCCGGCTCGACCCCGCGGCGCCCTCCGGGTCGAGCAGCCGCGCGGCCGCGAGGTGCCGCTCAGGGTCGGCCTCGAACGTCCAGCGGAACGCCTCTGGAGCGGTGAGCGCGACGGCCATTCCGTGCGGGACCATCGGCTCGTCGGTCGGGTAGCCCTCGGGATGGAAGTCGCGCACGCGGCCGGCCACGGGGTACGCGTTGGCGTGCGGCACGTGCACGCCGGCGTTGCCGAAGCCGAGCCCGGCGAACGTCGCCGCGAGCGCCATGTCCCCGCGCGCGGCCTCGTTGGAACCGTCGCGCACGGCGCGACGGAACGCCTTGGCCAGCAACGACATCGAGCGTTCGGCCCAGAGGTCCGAGATGGGGTTGCTGCCGCAGTAGGGCACCCGCTCCGCTGGCTGCTTGCGCTCGTAGCTCGTGTAGGGCCGGGCGGTCCAGCTCTCGAGGGCGTGGCAGAGGATGTCCATCCCCGCGCTGGCCGTCACCCCGGCCGGCTGGCTCGCGGTGAGCCTCGGGTCGACGACGGCGAGCACCGGGCGCAGGCGCACGTGGCTGATGCCGGTCTTCACCTTGAGGTCGAGCACGTCGAGGACGCAGATGGTGGTGCTCTCGGCGCCCGTGCCCGTGGTCGTCGGCACGGCGACCAGCGGAGCGAGCGGACGGCTCGGCGCCCGTCCGGCCCCGACCGGCACGTTGACATAGTCCATGAGGTCACCGCCGTTGGTCAGCAGCAGGTCGACGGCCTTCGCCGTGTCGATCGACGACCCGCCCCCGACGGCGACGAAACCGTCGAACGGGCCGTCGGCCCGGGCCCGCTCGATCGCGCTCGCCAGGCTGGCGTCGGTGGGCTCGACGTGCGCGGAGTCGTGCACGACGGCCTCGAGCCCGCTCGCGCGGATCCCCTCGGCGACGCGGTCCGGCCAGCCCGTCGCCAGCACCCCGACGTCGGTGACGACCAGCACGCGGGTCGCCCCGAGCGCGCTCAGGTCGTGGCCGATCTCGTCGGAGGCGCCCGGTCCGAACTTGAGCTGCGGGGCGCCGTAGGTGAAGACGGTCTCGGGGTGCTCTGGCGACCAGGTCATGCGTGCCACCCTAGGCTGGCGCCATGGCAGCCGGCCCCGTCCTCGTCGTCGGCGCAGGTCAGGCCGGCATCTCGCTCGTCATCGCCCTGCGCGAGCTGGGCGACACCTCCCCCGTCGTGCTCGTCGGCGACGAGCCGGAGACGCCGTACGAGCGGCCCCCGCTCTCGAAGGGCTACCTGCGCGGCGAGCACGACCGCGCCTCGCTCCACTTCCGCGACCCCGCCTGGTTCGCCGAGCAGGGCATCGACCTCGTGACCGGCGACGCGGTCGCCACCATCGAGCGGGACGCCTCCGGGGGCCACGCCGTGACGGCCTCCGGTCGTCGCCTCGACTTCTCCCGGCTGGCGCTGACCACCGGTGCCACGAATCGCCGACTGCCGGTCGACGGTGCGGATCTCGACGGCGTCCACTCGGTGCGCACGCTCGCCGACGCCGACCGCCTGGCGCCGGAGCTGCGAGGCGCCGAGCGCCTCGTCGTCGTGGGCGGCGGCTTCATCGGCCTCGAGGTCGCAGCCGGCGCACGAGCCCTCGGCGCATCCGTGGCCGTCGTCGAGGCCACCGAACGGCTGCTCGGCCGTGCCGCGACGACGGTCCTGTCGGACTTCGTCCGCGAGGCCCACGAGCGGCGCGGAACCCGGATCCTCCTCGACGCCACGGTGACCCGCCTGACCGGACGACACCGCGTCACCGGGGTGGAGCTGGCCGACGGCTCGACGCTCCCTGCCGACGTCGTCGTGGTCGGCATCGGCGCACTGCCACGCACCGACCTGGCCGACCAGTTGGGCCTCGACGTCGGACCGCTCGGCATCGTCGTCGACGAGCACGCACGCACCTCCGACGGGTTGTCCGTGGCGGCCGGCGACTGCGCCGTCGGTCCGAACCCCTACGGCAGAGGCGCCCCCGGACCCACGCGGCTCGAGAGCGTGCCCCACGCGACGGACCAGGCGCGCGCCGCGGCCGCGACGCTGGCAGGCCACCCGGCGGCATACGCCACCGTGCCGTGGTTCTGGAGCGACCAGGCGGACCTGCGCCTGCAGATGGCTGGGCTCCCCCACGGCGCCGACCACGTCGTCGTGCGCGGCGACGTTGCGGCAGAACGGTTCTCGGTGCTCAGCTATCGCCACGGCCTGCTGCTCGCAGTCGAGTCGGTCGGGAGCAGCGGTGACTATCTGGCCGTGAAGCGGGCGCTCGAGAAGGGTATGACCATCGCGGCAGCCGCGGCTGCGGACCTCGCTGTGCCGCTCAAACGGCTCATCACGCCTGCGCAGGACACCCCACCGTCGTGACACGCCGGGGCCGACGGCCTGCGATAGCGTGAAATGTCGCCCAACGAAGGGACTGATCGCATGCAAGCAATGGCCGGTGCGCCCGCCGCGGACACCCTCATCAGCGCCAACGCCGTCGACTACCTGATCATCGCGCTCTACTTCGTCTTCGTCCTGGGCATCGGGGTGATGGCCAGGCGGGCGGTGTCCGACTCGATCGACTTCTTCCTCTCCGGCCGCTCGCTGCCGGCCTGGGTCACCGGCCTCGCCTTCATCTCGGCGAACCTCGGCGCCGTGGAGATCATGGGCATGTCGGCCAACGGCGCCGAGCTCGGCATCTCCACCGTGCACTACTTCTGGGTCGGCGCCATCCCCGCCATGCTCTTCCTCGGCGTGGTGATGATGCCCTTCTACTACGGCTCGAAGGTGCGCTCGGTCCCCGAGTTCATGTTCCGGCGCTTCGGCACCGGGGCGCACCTCGTCAACGCGCTCAGCTTCGCGCTCGCGCAGCTGCTCATCGCCGGCGTCAACCTCTACCTGCTCGGTTCGATCGTGCACGCGCTGCTCGGCTGGCCGCTCTGGGTGGCGCTGCTCGTCGCCGCCGCGATCGTCCTGTCGTACATCACGCTCGGCGGGCTGTCGGCCGCGATCTACAACGAGGTGCTTCAGTTCTTCGTCATCGTCGCCGCGCTGCTGCCACTCACCCTGATCGGCCTGCACCGCGTCGGCGGCTACCAGGGCCTCAGGGACAAGATCACCGAGTTCGCCGGCTCCGCACCGGCCTCGGCCGCCGTCCCGCCGGCCGACCAGCAGCTGCAGTCCTGGCCGGGCGAGGCCCTCTCGGGCTTCACCTCGCCGTTCTGGTCGGTCGTCGGCATCGTCTTCGGCCTCGGCTTCGTCCTGTCCTTCGGCTACTGGACGACGAACTTCGTCGAGGTCCAGCGCGCCATGGCCTCGAACTCGATCTCCGCGGCGCGCAAGACCCCGATCATCGGCTCGTTCCCGAAGATGTTCGTGCCCTTCATCGTCATCCTCCCGGGCATGATCGCCGCGGTGCTCGTCAAGGAGATCGGCGAGCTCAAGGCGGGTGGCACGCCACCGGGCGGGGCGTCCGGCGAGGGCGTCAAGTACAACGACTCGCTGCTGCTGCTCATGCGTGACGTGCTGCCGAACGGACTGCTCGGCGTGGCGATCGCCGGCCTGCTCGCCGCCTTCATGGCCGGCATGGCCGCGAACATCTCCGCGTTCAACACCGTCTTCAGCTACGACCTGTGGCAGCGCTACATCCGCAAGGACCACAGCGACGACTACTACCTGCGCATCGGTCGCCTGGCCACCGTGGGTGCCACGGTCATCGCGATCTTCACCGCCATCGTCGCGAGCTCGTTCAGCAACGTCATGGACTACCTCCAGACGCTCTTCGGCTTCTTCAACGCGCCGCTCTTCGCCACGTTCATCCTCGGCATGTTCTGGAAGCGCATGACGCCGACCGCCGGCTGGGTCGGCCTCTCGGCCGGCACGCTGTCCGCGGTGGTCGTCGCGTTCCTCAGCAAGGACGCGTTCGGCAGCGTCAGCCGCGGCGTCATCCCGCTCGAGGGCCAGGGGGCCGCGTTCGTGGCGGCCTCCGCGGCCTTCGTCGTCGACATCGTGCTGAGCGTGGTCGTGTCCCTCGTGACACAGCCCAAGCCGGTGTCGGAGCTGCGCGGCCTCGTGTACTCCGAGACGCCCAGGAAGGACCTCGTCGACCCGATGGAGCACCGTCTGCCGTGGTACCGGCGCACGCTCCCCCTGGCCGGCATCTCCCTGGTCCTCGTCACCATCCTCAACTTCTTGTTCTGACAGGAGCAGCGACATGAGCCAGCACGAGATCGACGCGCCTGCCCCCGACGCCGCAAGAAGCGGGCGGCACACCGCAGGAGCCTTCGACATCCGCAACTTCATCGGCGCCCTGCTCGGCCTCTACGGGGTGATCCTCACCCTGATGGGCCTGCTCGGCGACAAGGCGCTGGACAAGACGGGCGGGGTGAACGCCAACCTGTATGCCGGCATCGGCCTGCTCGTCGTCAGCGCCGTGTTCATCGTGTGGGCGCGCCTCAAGCCCATCGTCGTCCCCGACGACGTCGAGCCGGTGCAGGACGACCCCACCCGCCCCGCACCCAAGCGCCGTCCCGGGAGCCACTGAGCGGCCACTGCACGGCCTGCGCCGCGGGAGCCACCATCACGCCGAGACCCGTCGGGGCCCGTCCGCCGCACCTGCCGTCAGGACGGGCTTCGGCGTCTCGGGCGTGGCTGGCAGACCGGGCACGAGAACGACGAGCGGTTCATGAACTGCTCGCGCCGCATGATCGTGCCGCACCGGTCGCAGGGCGTGCCCGCCCGGCCGTACGCGTGCAGCGACCGGTCGAAGTAGCCGCTCGCCCCGTTGACGTTGACGTAGAGCGAGTCGAAGCTCGTGCCGCCCTGCCCGAGCGCCTCGGACATGACCTCGCGGGCGTGGTCGAGGACCCGCGAGAGAGTGGGTTTCGTCAGCGCGGAGCAGAGACGCTCGCCGTGCACCTTGGCTCGCCACAGCGCCTCGTCGGCGTAGATGTTGCCGATGCCGGAGACGAGGGACTGGTCGAGCAGCGCCCGCTTGACGGCGCTGTCGCGCTGCTTCATCCGGCGCACGACGGCGGCCTGGTCGTAGGCGGCCTCGAAGGGGTCGGGCGCGATGTGCGCCACCGACTCGGGGATGCCGTCGGGGAGCAGCGGCGAGAGCGCGAGCCCGCCGAAGGTGCGCTGGTCGACGAAGCGCAGCTGGGGACCGTCGTCGGCGAAGTCGAACCGGGCGTGGCAGTGCTTCTCGAGCGGAGCGTCAGCCGGCTCCACGAGCATCTGCCCGCTCATGCCGAGGTGGACGATGAGCGCGTCCTCGCCGTCGAGGGCGAGCCAGAGGTACTTGCCGCGGCGCGAGGCCGCCGTGACCGTCACGTCGTGGAGGCGGGCGGCGAGGTCGTCGGGGCCGGCGTCGTGGCGCCGCGCCACCCGGACCCCGGTGATGCGGGCACGCGTGACGTGGCGTCCGACGACGTGGTCCTCGAGGCCGCGCCGGACGACCTCGACCTCGGGGAGCTCGGGCACGCGCGGCTCAGGACGCGGTCGGGCCCGTGGCCTGCGACGCCGGAGCGGACGACTGCGCGCCGCCGTCGAGGGCGGTGCGCCGGCCATCGAGCGTGTGCCAGGCCTGCTTGGCGGCCTTCTGCTCGGCCTCCTTCTTGGAGCGGCCGCGGCCCTCACCGAGAACCTCTTCGCCGACGACGACGCGGGCGTGGAACTCCTTCTCGTGGTCGGGTCCCTGCTCGCCGACGCGGTACTCGGGTGACCCGAGCGCGGCGCCGGCCGCCATCTCCTGCAGGCTCGTCTTCCAGTCGAGGCCCGCACCGAGGGTCGCGGCCTCCTCGATGAGCGGGTCGAAGTGGTGGTGCACGAAGCGCGCTGCGTCGTCGATGTCGGTCGACAGGAAGACCGTGCCGATGAGGGCCTCGAGCGTGTCGGCCAGGATCGAGGCCTTGTCGCGACCGCCGGTCGCCTCCTCACCCTTGCCGAGCATGACGTACTCGCCGAGGTGGAAGGTGCGGGCGACGTCCGCGAGGGCGCGCATGTTGACGACGGCCGCGCGCAGCTTGGCCAGCTGGCCCTCGGCGAGGTCGGGGTGCTCGCGGTAGAGGGTCTCGGTGACGACGACGCCGAGCACCGAGTCGCCGAGGAACTCGAGGCGCTCGTTGTTCGGCAGGCCGCCGTTCTCGTACGCGTACGAGCGGTGCGTCAGGGCACGCAGCAGCAGCGGCTCGTCGATGTCCTGCCCGACCACCTCTCGGAGGTGGGCGATCAGAGCATCGACGGGCCGCTGCGGCACCATCGGAACATCCCCAGACCCAAGGCCGTTCACGGGGCTGCTCACGGGGTGCTCAGGCCTGGTGCTCGGTGCGCTCGGCGACGGCGTAGTGACGGCCCTTGTAGGTGCCGCACGAGGGGCACGCGATGTGCGGCTGGGCAGCCGCACCGCACTGGGGGCACGTGGTCAGCGTGGTCGGCGTTGCCTTCCAGTTCGCGCGACGCGAACGGGTGTTGGAGCGCGACATCTTCCGCTTCGGGACAGCCACGTCAGTTCCTCTTCTCTTGCGGGTCGTCCGCCAGCAGTCCGCTGAGGGACGACCACCTCGGGTCGATCACTTCATGATGATGGTCCGGGTCCTCCGCAAGGTGCATCCCACACTCGGAACACAACCCCGGGCAGTCCTGCCGGCACACCGGTTGGAACGGCAGCGTCGGCACGACAGCGTCCCGGAGCACGGGCTCGAGGTCGATGAGGTCACCGACCAGCTCGTGCACCTCGTCCTCGTCCGAGTCGGCTCCCACCTCGTGGTGGTGTGCCGCCCGGTCGGCGTAGGCGAACAGCTCCTGGAAGGTCCCGTCGACATCGAGCTCGACAGGATCCAGGCACCGCACGCAGGCGCCGGTCGCCGTGGCGTCGACCGAACCCGTGACGAGGACCCCTTCGACGACGGACTCCAGCCGCACCTCGACCCGGACCGGCTCGCCGGCCTTGATCGAGATGACGTCGGTTCCGAGGTCTTCGGGCAACGTCACCGTGCGCGAGAGCTCCTGCATCGTTCCCGGTCGCCTGTTGAGCTCCCTGGTGTCGAGCACCAGAGGAGAACGGGGATCGGGACGGTCCATGGCTCCTGCGCACAGTAGTGGGTTCGGCCCGCGCCAAGACGGACGTGGACCGACCTCCAAGGCTACTAGAGGGGCGGCGTGCGCCCAAATCAGCCCAGACGCTCCCGCAGGGCGGCCAGCACGGGGTCGGGCACCATGCCGGTCACGTCGCCGCCGTAGCGCACGACCTCCTTGATGAGCGAGCTGGAGACGTGCTGGAGCGTGGGGTCGGCGGCGATGAAGAGGGTCTCGACGCCCGTCAGGTGGTGGTTCATGTGGGCCATCGGCAGCTCGTAGGCGAAGTCCGTGCCGCCGCGTAGGCCCTTGACCATGCTGGCGGCGCCCACTTCGCGGCAGACGTCGACGACGAGGGTGCCCGCCCACGCCCCCACCTGCACGTTGGACAGGTGGCCGAGCGACTGCTCGATGAGGACCGTGCGCTCTCCGACGCTGAAGGTGCCCTGCTTGCTCGGGTTGTGCAGGATCGCGACGACGACCTCGTCGAAGAGCCGGCTGGCTCGCGTCACCACGTCGACGTGGCCGTTGGTGATGGGGTCGTAGGACCCGGGGCAGACACAGCGGCGCGCTTCGCTCGTCACGCACCCAACCTACCGTCGCCGTACGCCGTGGGTGGCGTCACGCCACGACATCGGCGGGCGGCGGCTCGGCGAACCACACGGCCGTCTCGCCGTAGCGCTTCTCGCCCGAGAGCTCGAGACCCTCGGGCCAGCTGGGCTGGGGCGACCGCGACGACCGCTCGACGACGACGAAGGCGTCGGGAGCCAGCCACTGCCGCTCGACGAGGGCCTCGAGCACGGCCGCGAGCGCCTCCTCCGTCACGTCGTAGGGCGGGTCGAGCAGCACGAGGTCCATGCGCACGCCGCCCGGCGGCCCGGCGGCGAGGGCGCGCTCGACGGTCTCGGCGAGCAGCCGCACCCCCTCGTGGCCGACGACCCCGATGTTGGCCCTGATGACCTTCGCGGCCGCCTTGTGCGACTCGACGAGCAGCACGAGCCGCGCCCCGCGGCTGGCGGCCTCGAGCCCGAGCGCACCCGAGCCGGCGTAGAGGTCGAGCACGTTCGTGCCCTCGAGCAGGCCGCGGTGCTCGAGGCGGCTGAAGAGCGCCTCGCGCACGCGGTCGGAGGTGGGGCGGGTCGACGAGCCCGGAGGAGTCTGCAGGCGCCGACCCCCGGCGGCGCCGCTGATGATGCGCGTCACGTCAGCCTCGCTCGAGCCATGCGGCCTGCTCCTCGTCGAGGCGCATGGCGACGGCCGCCGCGAGCGCCGGGTGGGCCCGCAGGCCGGGATCGTCGGCGACGAGGGCGAAGGCGTCCTCGCGGGCGTCGGCGATGATCTGCTCGTCCTCCAGGCGTCCGAGGCGGAGGTGGCGCACCGAGCTGCCGCGGCCGCTCTGCCGTGCGCCGAGCACGTCGCCCTCGCGGCGCAGCAGCAGGTCGGCACGGGCGAGCTCGAAGCCGTCGGTGGTCGCGGCCACCTGGTCGAGACGCTCGACGGCTCGCTCCCCCGGATCGCGGGTCATCAGCAGGCACAGGCCGGGCACCGCGCCTCGGCCGACGCGGCCGCGCAGCTGGTGCAGCTGCGAGATGCCGAACCGGTCGGCGTCGACGACGACCATGACCGACGCGTTGGGCACGTCGACACCGACCTCGATGACGGTGGTCGCGACGAGCACGTCGATGTCGCCGGCCGCGAAGGCGCGCATCGTGGCGTCCTTGGCATCGGGGTCGAGCCGCCCGTGCAGCACCCCGAGCCGCACGCCCGCGAGCGCCGGGGTGGCCTGCAGGGTGCTGAGCATCGCGTAGACGCCGGTGAGCTCGCGCTCGGGCGCTCCGCCCTCGTCGTCGCCGCTCTCGTCGGTGTCCCAGTCGTCCCAGCCGGCGTCCTCGTCGGAGGTGTCGGTGCCACCCGTCGTGCCGGCCTCGTCGTCGACGTCGCCGATGCGCGGGCAGACGACGTACGCCTGGTGTCCCTGCGCGACCTCCTCGGCCACCCGCTGCCACGTGCGGTCGACCCAGCCCGGCTTGTCGGCGTCGACGACGTGCGTCGTGATCGGCGACCTGCCCTTCGGCAGCTCGCGCAGCGTCGAGGTCTCCATGTCGCCGAAGACGGTCATCGCGACGGTGCGCGGGATCGGGGTCGCCGTCATGACGAGCACGTGCGGGGGTCGCAGGCCCTTCTCGCGCAGGGCGTCGCGCTGCTCGACGCCGAAGCGGTGCTGCTCGTCGACGACGACCAGCGCGAGGTCGGCGAACTGGACGTGCTTCTGGATGAGCGCGTGGGTGCCGACGACGATGCCGGCCTCGCCGGACGCGGCGGCCAACAGGGCCTTGCGGCGGGCTGCGGCGCCCTGGCTGCCCGTGAGCAGGGCGACGGTCGTGCCGTGCTCCGCACCGCCGAGCATCCCGCCGAGGGCGAGCTCGCCCAGCATCGACGTGATGGACCGGTGGTGCTGGGCGGCGAGCACCTCGGTGGGCGCGAGCAGGGCAGCCTGGGCGCCCGCGTCGATCGCCGCCAGCATCGCCCGCAGCGCCACGATCGTCTTGCCCGACCCGACCTCGCCCTGCAGCAGGCGGTGCATCGGCCGCTCGGACGCGAGCTCGGATGCCAGCACCTCGCCGACCTCGCGCTGGCCGGCGGTCAGCTCGAACGGCAGCCGGTCGTCGAAGGCGGCGAGCAGGCCGCCGGGCCGCGGCAGGCGGGGCGTGGCCAGCTCGGTCTCCGCCGCCTTGCGCCGCTGGGCGAGGATGGTCTGGAGCACGAACGCCTCGTCGTACTTGAGGCGGTCGAGGCCACGCGACGGCTTGTCGTCGAGCGAGGGCCGGTGGACGAGCTCGAGCGCGACGGCGCGGTCGAGCAGGCCGCGCGCCACGCGTACGCCCTCGGGAACGGGCTCGCGCACGCGGTCGACGGAGTCGAGTGCCTGGGCGACGAGGCGGCGCAGCTTGAGGGAGTTGAGCTTGCCGGTCGTGGAGTAGACGGGCACGCGGTGCGTGGCGTACCACTCGACGGTCGCCTCGCCCTGCTCGTCGTCGTCGAAGAGCTCGTACTCCGGGTGGGTCAGCTGCAGCCGCCTGCCGTACGCGCCGATCTGCCCCACGAAGAGCCCGCGCACACCGGGCAGCAGCTTCTTGTCGTGTCCGTAGGCGCTGAAGAAGGTCACGTCGAGCTCGTTGCCGTGGTCGTCACCGATGACGACGGTCAGCATCTTGCCCCGGCGGTTGCGCATGGGCCGCGTCGTGGCCTTGCGCACCTCGGCGACGACGAGGACGTCCTCGCCGACGTGCAGGGACGAGAGGTCGGTGAGCTGGCCGGGGCGCACGTAGCGGCGGGGCACGAACTCGAACAGGTCGCCGACGCTCTGCAGGCCCTTGGTCCTGGCGAGCTGGGCGGCGTCGGGCTTGGAGAGCAGCTTGGTGAGCGGGGAGTCCTCGGTGAGCGCGGGCACGGCGTCACTCCACCCCGAGCAGCACGGAGTAGACCGCCTGCCCGCCGTCGATGAGCGAAACCTCGATGCCGTGGTGCGCCGTCCGGGCCTCGGCGGTGACCGCCTCGAGCAGGCCGTCCGGCGCGTCGGCGCCGGCCACGACGGTGACGAGCTCGCCGCCGCTGGCGAGCAGCCGGTGCACGACCTCGCGGGCCACGACGAGCTCGTCGGCGCCCACGATGACGACGTCGCCGTCGACGACCCCGAGCACGTCGCCCGCCTCGCACGGGCCGCCGCTCGTGAGGGCGGCACGGTTGGCGAGGGTGACGGCCCCGTGCCGGGTCGCCGACGCGGCGGCCTGCATCGCGAGAACGTTGGCGCCGGCGGCGGCGGACGGCTCGAAGACCGCGAGGGCGGCGATGCCCTGGACGGCGGTGCGGACGTGCACGAGGTGGGCCTCGATGCCCTCGTCGGCGACCGCCCGCACGGCGGCTGCGGCCGCCAGCAGCGTGTCGCCGTCGTTCGGCAGCACGACGACCCCGGAGGCCCCGCGCTCGTGCTGCTCGCGGATGGCATCGATGAGTCCGCCGGTCGAGGCCCGGCGGCCGGGACCCGAGCGCACGACGACGGCCCCTGCCTCTTCGAAGAGCGCCTCGAGCCCGTCGCCCGCCGCGCAGGCCACGATGGCTGTTCCGACGCGCGGTCGAACCCCGGACGGCTCGGTGCGACTCTGGCGGCCGGCATGGGCTGCGAGCGCGTGGTCGCCGGTCAGGCTCGTGATGCGCACACGGTGCGGGCGACCGGCCTCGATGCCGGCCTCGACCGCGGCGCCCGCGTCGTCGACGTGGGCGTGCACGTTCCACTCCCCGTCGCCGCCCACGACGAGCACGGAGTCGCCGAGCTCGACGAGCCGGGCCCGCAGGACGTCGACGGCGGCGTCGTCGGAGTCGCGCAGGAGGTACATGACCTCGAAGGCGGGGACGGCCTCGCTGTCGTCGTGCGCTGGCGGCCGGGCGGCACTCAGGGCAGCGCTCGGCGCGTCGGGCCGCAGCCTCGACCGGCGCTCCGCACCGTCGTGGTCGGTGTGGGCGCGCTGGCCGGCGCAGACCCGCTCGAGGCACTCGAGCAGCACGACGAGCCCGGCTCCGCCAGCGTCGACGACACCCGCGCGGGCCAGCACCTCGAGCTGCTCGGGCGTGTGGTCGAGGGCCTCTTGCGCGGCGTCGAGGGCCGCCTTCGCGACGGCGTGTACACCGACGGCGTGGACACCGACCGCCTCGCCACCGAGCCCCGCTCCGCCTCCGTCGGGTGCCGGCCCCGAGACCGTCGACGTGGCCGCCTCGGCCATGGCGCCGGCCACCGTCAGGATGGTGCCCTCCTTGGGGTCGGTGACGGCCTGCCGGGCGCGCGCCTCGGCGTGCCGCAGGCCCTCGGCGAGCGACGCGGCGTCGATCTCGGGCGACCCGGCGCAACCCTCGGCCAGCCCTCGCGCGAGCTGGCTGAGGATGACCCCGGAGTTGCCCCGGGCCGTCCACAGCAGGTGCTTGGCGAACACGGCGAGCAGCTCGTCGGCCGCCGACACCTCGGCGGTGGCGAGCGTGCGCTCCACGGCTCCGTCGAAGGTGAGGTAGAGGTTCGTGCCGGTGTCGCCGTCGGGCACCGGGAACACGTTGAGGGCGTCGATCTCGGCACGCCGGGCGGCGAAGAGGGAGCGGGTCAGGACGGCCCACCGACGGACGGCCACGAGGTCGAGCACGGTGAGCGGGCCGTCAGGCGGCGGCGCGTCGCCGGGCATCGGACCTCCTGCTCGTGCTGCGAATCGGCTCGTCGATGCTCGGCAGGCTAGCGCCTCCCCCGGACGGTCGCATGCACGGCTACGTTGGGCGCTGTGTCGAGCGCCTCCCACGCCCACCACCGCAAGTCGTGGCCCGCTGCCCCGCCCGGCTTCTACGAGGTCGAGGCGGCCGGGCTGCGCTGGCTGGCGGAGGCCGAGCCCCTCGGCGGCGCGCGGGTGGTCCACGTCCGCGACGTCGCCGCCGACCACATCGACCTGGCCCGGCTGCACCCGGCCGGTCCGAGCGCCGAGGTCGCCAAGGCGCTCGGGCGCGGCCTGGCCGTGACCCACGCGACGGGCGCGCCGGCCTTCGGGTCGCCACCTCGCGGGTGGAGCGGCGACGCGTGGATCGGTCGCCAGGTGCAGTCGAACGAGCCGACGCCCACGTGGGGCCTGTTCTACGCGGAGCAGCGGGTGCGTCCGTACGTCCGGCGCGCTGTGGACCGGGGCCACCTCGACCCGTCCGGGGCGCGCGTGGTCGACCGGGTCTGCGACCGGCTGGCGGCCGGCGACTTCGACGACGACCGCCCCCCGGCCCGGATCCACGGCGACCTGTGGTCGGGCAACGTCGTGTTCACCGCCGAGGCGGCCGTCCTCATCGACCCGGCCGCCCACGGCGGGCACGGCCTGACCGACCTGGCCATGCTCGCGCTCTTCGGCTGCCCCGGGCTCGACCGCATCGGGTCCGCCTACGAGGAGGTCGCCGGCCTCGATCCCGGCTGGCGCGAGCTGATCGACCTGCACCAGCTCCACCCGCTGGCGACGCACGCGTCGTCGCACGGCTCCGCGTATGCCGCCCAGCTCGTCGACACGGCACGGCTCTTCGCGTGAGGCGGGTCGGCCGTTTTGTCGTCCGAGCGAGTCGTCGGCTACTCTTTACCGGTTCCCCCCGTGCACTTCGGGGTGACGCGCGCCCTCGCGTGCGTCGGCCCCTCACCGGTGGTGGAGCTCAGCACTTCGTCAACATCGAATTTCAGGAGATACCCGTGGCTGCCAACTGCGACGTCTGCGGCAAGGGACCGAGCTTCGGTCACAACATCTCGCACTCGCACCGCCGCACCAAGCGCCGCTGGAACCCCAACATCCAGCGCGTTCGGACGCTGGTGGACGGTGTGACGCCGAAGCGACTCAACGTCTGCACCTCCTGCCTCAAGGCGGGCAAGGTCGTTCGCTGAACGTCCCTCACCAAACGCTGAAGGCCGGTCCCCTCGGGGGCCGGCCTTTTTCGTGCCCTCTCCCGCCACCGGGCGCCGCTGGGTCGAGCTGATGGTCGAGGTGATGGTCGAGGTGATGGTCGAGGTGATTCCTCACGACCCGGCGCGACGGCATACCTCGACGGGTGTGACCGAGCGGGGTGGCGCAGGTGGCTCAGGCGTCGCGGAAGTGGTCCCAGCCGGTGTGACCCACCGTGCGGCCGTCGACGAGGATTCCCGCGCGCTCCCCCTCACGGGGCGCCCTGACATCGCCGATGGCGCGCCACCCGTCGGGCAGTGCACCGGTGGGGAACGTGGCGAGGAGCGAGTGCTCCTCGCCGCCCGCGAGCACGCAGTCGAGCGCGGCCTCGGCACCGAGGGCGGCGGTGAGGGCTGCGACGTCGGGTGCGAGCGCCGCGCCGGAGACGTCGATGACGACGCCGCTGGCTCGCGCGATGCGGCCACCGTCGCGCAGGAGGCCGTCGCTGACGTCGAGCATCGAGCTCGCGCCCGCGGCGGCGGCTCGGGGACCCGCCTCGAGGGGCGGCTGGGGCCGGCGCTGGTGGGCCACCGCCTCGGGCAGGCGGTCGGCGGCGTCGGCGCGCAGCAGCCGGAGGCCGGCGTCGGCGAGCCCCAGGGAGCCGCAGACCGCGAGCACGTCGCCGTCACGAGCCCCGGACCTCAGCACCGGCTCTCCGTCGAGCCGTCCGAGGGCCGTGACCGAGACCATGACGACGCCGGCCGGGGCCGACGACAGGTCGCCCCCGAGCACGGCGACGCCGGCCTGCGCGCACGCGTCGGCGAGACCCGAGACGTGGTCGAGCACCCACTCGAGCGACAGCTCGGGGTCGGCGACGAGCGTCACGAGCACGCCGGTGGGGTGGCCGCCCATCGCGGCGATGTCGGCGAGGTTCTGGGCGATGACCTTGTGGCCGACGTCGGCGCCCGACGACCACGCGTCGAGCCAGTCGCGGCCCAGCACGACGGTGTCGGTGGTGGCGATCGTGCGCTCGGACGTGCGCAGCACGGCGGCGTCGTCGCCCGGCGCGACGAGCAGCTCGTCGGTTGCTCGGAAGGTCGGCAGGATCCGCCCCAGCAGCTCGTCCTCGTCGAGGGAGCGCAGCGGCGTACCGCCCGTCATCATCGGCCCGCGCTCTGACCGCTGCCCGTTCGGCACGGATCACACAACCTTTCGGTGGGACGGCCGTTCGAGGGCCCGGTTTCCATGGGACGCGAGGCCCCATGGCAAGGTAGCGTCAGGGCACGGTCGCAGTCACACTGAGGCCTGCCGTTCAGCTCGGCCGTGCCGGCGTCATGCCGTTGCGGCCGTCCAACGATCGACACACAGTGAGGTGACACGTGGTCCAGGCGTACATCCTGATTCAGACCGAGGTCGGCAAGGCCGCGAGCGTGGCGGAGCAGATCGCCGGCATCTCGGGCGTGACCCTCGCCGAGGACGTCACCGGCCCCTACGACGTCATCGCCCGCGTCGAGGCGTCCAACGTCGACGACCTCGGGCGGCTCGTCATCGCCAAGCTCCAGGACGTCCCCGGCATCACGCGCACGCTCACCTGCACGGTCGTGCACGTCTGAGGCCGGTCCTCTGACCAGACGTCTGTCCACGACGGCGGCGCTCATCGGCGCCGCCGTCGTGCTGTCCGCCTGCAACCGGGCGCCCGAGGTCGCCCTCGCCGCGCAGGCGTCCGCGCCGGTGTGCGCGTCGGCGAGGTGGCCCTCCGACGTCAGCGGCCACGGGCGGGTGGCGACGCAGCCCGACGACGGCTCGGTCGCTGCCTGGGGCGACCCGGCGATCATCGCCCGCTGCGGGCTCGACCCGCTCTCCCCCACGACCGAGGACTGCGTGACCGTCGACGGCGTCGACTGGGTGGTGCGACCGCTCAGCGACGGGTCGGCGGCCACGACCTACGGGCGCGACCCGGCGATCGAGGTGCTCGCGCCGGGGACGTACGGCGCGGTGCCGCTCCTGCTGCCCGCCTTCACGGCCGTCGCCAGGTCCCTCCCCGAGACCGGCCGCCACTGCACCTGACGGCGTATTCCGTCGGAAAGTGGGCACTCGACGCCGACCTGCCCCCCCCTCCCCGTCGAGTGCTCAGTTCCTGACGTCTCCTGACGTCGGAAAGTGGGCACTCGACTGGACCTGCCGGTCGAGTGCTCAGTTTTAGAGGGGTCTCAGCGCAGACCGGTGCGCCGCTCCAGCGCGAGCGACAGGAGCTCGTCGATGAGGTCGGGGTAGTCGAGGCCCGAGGCCGCCCACATCCGCGGGTACATCGACGTCGGCGTGAAGCCGGGCATCGTGTTGATCTCGTTGATGATGACGCGGCCGTCGTCGGTGTAGAAGCAGTCGACGCGTGCCAGGCCCTCGCAGCCGAGCGCCTCGAAGGCCTCGGCCGCCAGCCGCTGCACCTCCTTGGCGACCTCCTCCGGCACGTCGGCCGGGCAGCTGAGGTCGACGTCGGCCTCGGCGAGGTACTTGGCTTCGAAGTCGTAGAAGGCATGGTTGTCGTGGACCTGGATCTCGCCGACGTCCGACGTGCGGGG
Organism: Terrabacter sp. 28; assembly: GCA_000955875.1. GTDB lineage: Bacteria > Actinomycetota > Actinomycetes > Actinomycetales > Dermatophilaceae > Terrabacter. The sequence continues at coordinate 65,005 of JYOE01000020.1, read as the reverse complement.
CCCCGAGGTGCCGTGCCCCTCGAGGACCGCGCACTCGATCTCGCGGCCCTTGATACCGGCTTCGACGATGACCTTGGGGTCGTGCTCGCGGGCCACCTCGATGGCCGCCTCGAGGCCCGCGGGATCGTCGACGCGGGTGATGCCCATCGACGAGCCGGCCCGGGCGGGCTTGACGAAGAGCGGGTAGGCCAGGCCGGCGCAGGCGTCCATGGCGGCCGCCTTGTCGGAGCGCCAGGCACGGTCGGTGACGACGGCATACGGCCCGACCGGGAGGCCGTGACCCGCGAAGACCACCTTCATGTAGTGCTTGTCCATGCCGGCGGCGGAGGCGAAGACGCCCGAACCGACGTAGCGCACGTCGGAGAGGTCGAGGAAGCCCTGGAGCGTGCCGTCCTCGCCGAACGGGCCGTGCAGCAGCGGGAAGACGACGTCGACCTGACCGAGCTCGCGCGGCGGCTGGCCCGACTCGAGCACCGTGAGCGACGTCTCGCGTGTCGACAGCGGCAGCACGACGTGGGCAGGGCTCGCCTCGACCTCGGGCGTGCGGCCCGCGGTCAGCTCGAAGCGGCCCGGGTCGTCGGCGGCCAGGACCCACTGGCCGTCGCGCGAGATGCCGATCGGCACGACGTCGTACTTGCTGCGGTCGATGGCGCGCAGCACGCCGGCTGCGGTCGCGCAGGAGACGGCGTGCTCGGAGGAGCGACCTCCGAAGACGATGGCGACGCGGGGGCGGCTCGGCTGCTCGGGCTGGGGCTGGTCCGTGGTCATCAGACGAGACTCTATCCCGACGCCCGGGGACCGCTCGTACGCTGAACGGGTGGCCAGCCAAGCGGATCCGCAGCACCTGCACATCGAGACCTTCGTCGTCGCCTCGGGGCGGCCCGAGCGCTCCCCCGGCTCGTCGGCGAACGTGCCGGTCGAGCTGACGTCGACGTATGCCGCCGACGGTGAGGTCAACTACGCCCGCTCCGGCAACCCGACGTGGAACGCCTTCGAAGAGGCCCTCGGCGGTCTCGAGGGGGGCCACGCGCTCGTGCACGCGTCGGGCATGGGCGCCATCTCCGCCGCCCTCTCGCTGCTGCCTGCCGGTGGCACCGTCGTGGCCCCCGACACCACCTACAACGGCACCGGCGACCTGCTCGTCGCGCACGAGAAGGCCGGTGGGTCCGTCGTCCGCGTGCATGCCACCGACACCGCCGGCTTCCTCGCCGCGCTCGAGTCGGCCGACCTGCTGTGGCTCGAGTCGCCCACCAACCCGCTCATGGACGTCACCGAGCTCGACGTCGTGCTCGGTCGGGCGCGAGAGCTCGGCGTGACGAGCGTCGTCGACAACACCCTCTCGACCCCGCTGCTGTGCCGGCCCCTCTCGCTCGGCGCCGACGTCGTCGTGCACTCGGTGACGAAGTACCTCTCGGGACACAGCGACGTCGTGCTCGGGGCGACGGTGGTCGCCGACACGGAGCGGGGCCGTGCCATCGGCGAGCGCCTCTTCCGGCACCGCACGCTGCACGGCGCGATCGCCGGACCGATGGAGGTCTTCCTCGCCCTCCGCGGCCTGCGCACCCTCTCGGTCCGGTTCGAGCGGGCGAGCGCCAGCGCGGCCGAGCTCGCCCGACGCCTCGCCGACCACCCGGGCGTCGAGCGCGTGCGCTACCCCGGGGTCGGGGCGATCCTGTCGGTCGACGTCGCGGGCGACGCCGACGCCGCCGAGCGCGTGTGCAGCGCGACGCGGCTGTGGCTGCACTCGACGAGCCTCGGCGGCGTCGAGTCGCAGGTCGAGCGACGCCGCCGCCACCCCTCGGAGTCCGAGCAGGTGCCGGCCAACCTGCTGCGCCTCTCGGTCGGCATCGAGCACGTCGACGACCTGTGGGCCGACCTCGACCAGGCGCTGCGCGCCGTCTGACGCCCTCGCGCCCTGCGAGGATGGAGGGCATGGAACGTGTGCTGGGCATCGGCGGCTGGTTCGTGCGGGCGAAGGACCCGGCGGCCCTGGGCGAGTGGTACCGCGACTGCATCGGGCTCGACCTGGACCAGCACGGGCTCTGGCAGCAGCAGGCCGGCCCGACCGTCTTCGCCGCCTTCGAGTCCGACACCGACTACTTCGGCTCGCGCGGGCAGCAGACCATGCTCAACTTCCGGGTGCGGGACCTCGACGCGATGCTCGCCCAGCTGAGGCAGCGCGGGGCCGCGGTCGACGACGAGACCCAGGACATGGACGGCGTGGGCCGGTTCGGTTGGGTCACCGACCCCGAGGGCAACCGCATCGAGCTCTGGCAGCCGAGTTGAGGGTCGCCGAGCCGACGACGGTCCAGGCCGACACAGGATCGTCAGTGCTTCTCGGCCTTGAGGTCGCGGGACATGAGGCGCGGCCCGACCTCGCTCGCCGAGTGGCCGTCACGGATCACCGCGACCACCTGCTCGCAGATGGGCATGACGACGTCGTGCTGCTCGGCGAGCGTGAGGATCGACTGGCAGGACTTGACGCCCTCGGTCGTCGTGCGCAGCTCGGCGGTGGCCTCGTCGACGGTCATGCCGCGCCCGAGCCGCACGCCGAAGGAGTGGTTGCGTGACAGCGGTGACATGCACGTGGCGATGAGGTCGCCGACGCCGGCGAGTCCCATGAAGGTCTGCGGGTGGGCGCCCAGCGCGAGACCCAGGCGGGTCGTCTCGGCCAGGCCTCGCGTGATGATCGTCGCCTTGGTGTTGTCGCCGAAGCCCATCCCCTCGGCCATGCCCGACGCGAGGGCGACGACGTTCTTCGTGGCGCCGCACACCTCGGCGCCGATGACGTCGGTGTCGGTGTAGGGCCGGAAGTACGGCGTGGCGCAGGCGCTCGCCACCCGCTCTGCGGTCTCCATGTCGGTGCAGGCCACGACGCCGGCGGCGGGCTGGCGGCGGGCGATCTCGGGCGCGAGGTTGGGGCCCGACACGACCACGACCCGGCGCGCCTCGACGTCGGCCGCCTCCGCGATGACCTCGCTCATGCGCAGCGTCGTGCCGAGCTCGACGCCCTTCATGAGCGAGACCACGGGCGCGCCGGACGGGATGGACGCGCCCCAGTCCGACAGGTTCGCGCGCAGGGTCTGCGAGGGGACCGCCAGCACGACGACGTCGCCCCGCTCGAGCGCCTCGCCCGGGTCGGTGGTGGCGCGCACGGTCTTCGGCAGCGCGAGCTCGGGCAGGTAGGCCTCGTTGCGCCCGCGGTTGATGGCGTCGGCCACCTCGGTGCGCCGGGCCCACATCGTCACGTCGCAGCCCGCATCCGCGAGGATCGCCCCGAAGGCGGTGCCCCAGTTGCCGCTGCCCATGACGGCGACGCGCGTCACTGCGCAACCCCGCCGCCGTGGTGGCGCCCGTGCTTCTTGTGCCGCCCGATCTCGTGGTGCTTCATGGGGTCGCCGATCTCGGGCACCCCGTGCTGGCGCGGGTCGAAACGCTCCGTCGGCCGCTTCTCGCCACGGATCTCCTCGAGCAGCTCGGTGATGCGGTCCATGAGCCGGTCGGTCGCCTCGCGCAGCACCTTGGTGTCGATGGGCCGGTCGTAGAGGTCCGACAGGTCGACGGGGGGTCCGGCATACATGTGCATGGTCTTCCGGGGGAAGAGCGACGGGCGGTGGCCGTAGGGCGAGAGGATCTCCTGGGCGCCCCACTGCGCCACGGGGATCAGCGGGCAGCGCGTCTCGAGGGCGACCCGGGCAGCGCCGGTCTTGCCCCGCATCGGCCACAGGTCGGGGTCGCGGGTGATGGTGCCCTCGGGGAAGATGCCGAGCGGCTTGCCCGCCCGCACGCCCTCGACGGCGGCCCGGTAGGCGCCCGCGGCGGCGGCGGAGTTGCGGTAGACGGGAATCTGGCCGCTCTTCTTCAGCAGCCACCCCACGACGGGGATGGTGAAGAGGCTGTCCTTGCCGAGGAAGTACGCCTCGCGCCCGCTGTCGAACATGAAGTGGGCGAAGACGAGCGGGTCGGCGTACGAGATGTGGTTGGGCGAGACGACGAACCCTCCCTCGGCGGGGAGGTTCTCGAGCCCCTTCCAGTCGCGCTTCGTGAGGCCCATGAGGAGTGGCCGGAGCAGGAGCGCCGCGAGCCGGTAGGCCCAGGGCAGCCGCCGCTTGCGTGGGCCGGCAGTCACGATGTCACGTCCTCCTCGTCGTGCGCACGCCGGTCGACGTGGCAGGGCTTCATCTTGTCCACCTCGCGGCGCGGTGTCGAGCAGCGCGACGGCGAGTGGGACGATATCGCCAGCATGACGACCTCCCCGAACGCGCTCCCCGAGTCCGGACCGTCCCGGCGACGGCCGGTGGCCTCAGGCGACTGGGTCGTCGTCGTGCCCGTCAAGGACACCCGCCACGGGAAGTCCCGCCTGGCCCGCGCCGTGGGTTCCGACCGGGCAGCGCTCAGCGGCGCCATCGCCCACGACACCCTCACCGCCGTCGTCGAGGCGGTCGGTCCCCGCTGCGTGGTGCTCGTGACCGGCGATGAGGCCCTGTCCCTCGCGTGGGCCGCGCGGGGCGTCTCCGTCGTCGGCGACCCCGGCAGCGGCCTCAACGACGCGGTCTCCGCAGGTATGCGGCACGCCGGGTCGGGCGCGCGGGTGGCGGCCCTCCTCGGCGACCTCCCGGCCCTCGACGCGCGGTCGCTGCGGACGGCGCTCGAGCGGGCGTCCACGGTGGGCGAGTCCTTCGTGCCCGACGGCGACGGCACCGGCACGGTGCTGCGCTGCGGTCGTGGCTTCACGCCGCGGTTCGGGCCCGACAGCGCGTCCCGTCATGCCGCCGACGGTGCCGTGCGCCTCGACCTGTCGCTCCCCCGCCTCCGCACCGACGTCGACGACGCACGCAGCCTGGCCCGCGCGCGCCGCCTGGGGCTGGGGCCGGCGACGCGGTCGGTCCTCGAGGACCGGGCGTCTGGTTGGATCAGGAGCATGCAGGCCACCGTCCACCGCTTCGACCCCGACACGCACACCGGCAGCGTCCTGCGTGACGACGGCGTGGAGCTGTCGTTCGAGGCGCCCGCCTTCGAGTCGAGCGGGCTGCGGCTGCTGCGCACCGGCCAGCGGCTCACCGTCGACGTCGTCGACGACGTCGTCGTCTCGCTGCGCATCGTCGGCGTCGGAGCCGGGCAACCCATCCGCTGAGGCGGCCTCACTCGAACATGACGTCCACGTAGTAGTTGGAAGCGTTGCTGCTCTGGGTCGGCATGTCCGGCTGGCTGCCGTAGAGGTAGAGGCCGTTCCGCGCGCTCGTCGTGCTGGCCGGGGCCGTGACCGGACCACGGGTGAACGACGACGTGAAGAACGAGGTCGTGACGGAGTACCTGCCCCGCGGTGCGTGGTAGGAGACGACGTATGCCGTGCCGGCACTGACGGGCACGGGCTCGGCCAGGGTGACGCTCTGCCAGCCCGACGCCGACTCGTTGACGGCGACCCCCACACCGATCCGCTCGCCGTTGGCGTTCCACACGCTGACCTCGTGGCTCCCGGTGTTGAGCGACCCCTTGTAGAACTTCACCCCGACCACCTTGCCGTCGCGGCTGGGACGGATCCGCATCCCCAGCTCGACCGAGCGGGTGTCCGCCTGGTTGGCGACCTTCGGCGCCCACAGGGCGCCCGCCGCGGTGAAGAGACTGACCGGGCAGCGGGTGCCGGTGCCCGCGGTCACCGTGTTGGACACGGACACCGGTCCGAGGTTGCCCGAGTCGTCGGCCGCCCGGGTGCGGATCTGGTAGGTCGTGCTCACCGGCGTGGTCATCCTGTACGTCCACGACTCACGGCCCGACGTGGCGGGGTGCCAGGACCGACCGCCGTCGGTCGAGACCTCCACGGCCGCGACCCGGCCGCCCTCGTCGCCGGCGGTCCCGTAGATCGTCACGTTGGCGCCGCCCGCGACCGCGGTGGAGGCACGCGTGAGGCGGGTCGTCGGCGCCGTCTCGTCCGTGCTGCCGGGGGTCGGCACCACACCGTCCGGGGTCATGGGCTGGACGCGCATGTCGGCGAAGAGGTTGGCCGTCGCCTGCTGCATCGCGCCGCTCGCCGGCGTGCCCGGGTGGTCGTGCTCGGGGTCCAGTCCCCACGACCACTGGATCGTGCCGGCCGAGAAGACGAGCGCCCCACTCGGTGCGCGGTACTCGGTCAGGTGGTGGGTCAGGGTGGCCGTCGAGTAGGTGCTCCCGTAGTCGAGCAGCATCCGGCTGTCGCTGTGGACGCTCGTCTCGGAGAGGCGGAAGAGCCCGGGCGGCCGGTAGCCGTTGTCCTTGTCGACGTCCCACTCGTAGCCGAGCACACCCACCGGCAGGGAGAGCACTCCACCGGCCGGCAGGCCCGCGGCCGCCGTGTTGCGCCACAGGCGCAGCGCCCCGTAGGCCTGCGGGATGCGGATGGCGTAGTTCTCGGACCACATGCCGTTGGCCCGGAACATCGTTCCGCTGGTGCTGTTCTCGGGGCGCCCGGACGCGTTGGCCGGGAAGCGGGTGTCACGGAAGGTCCCCGTCCACTCGTCGGAGAACTGCCGGTCGTCGTGGGTCTCCTTGTAGCAGGTCATGGTGCGTCCGGGGGTTCCGCTCCCGTCGACGCTCTCCTCCCAGCGGTGCTGCCAGAAGATCTCGTTGCCGCTGAAGAAGGCGAGGTTCACGCCGCTGTCGCGGGCGGCCTCGACGTTGGCCCGCTGCTCCTTCGTCCAGTACTCGTCGTGCCCCACGGAGAGGAAGACGGAGTGCCGCTCGAGCACCTCGGGCCGCAGGGCCGTGTCGACACCCGCCACGTAGCTCACGCTGTAGCCGTTGCGCTCGAGCCAGCGGATCATCGGGTACTCCGCGCCGAACAGGAAGTTCTCCGGGCGGTTGTCGCGGGTCGTGAACGGCCTGTTGTAGCTCACCTTGTAGGCCCGCCCGGTGGGACCGCTGTAGAGAGAGGCCCGCTCGGCCGTGTTGTAGGCCTGCCACGTCGTGTCGGAGGTCTGGAACAGCAGGTCGGCGCGGCCCGCGTCGTCACGCACGACGAAGAGGATGTGACCTGTGGCGCCCGTGTCCCGACGGGTCAGCTTCGCCAGGTAGACCCCGGAGACGGCTGTCGTCGGCACCTGCCACGTGGCCGAGACCTTCCACGTCCCGCAGTCGACGAGGTCGGTCGAGAGCTGGACGATGCAGGCGGGCTGGGTCTGGGGCAGTGGGGCGCTCACCGAGGCCGAGCCGACGTGCCGGGCGCCGAGGCCCTGGTACCAGCCCAGGCGGTAGATCTCGACGCTGTATGCCGGCGCGTTCGAGCGGATCTTGAAGTCCACCCGCTCTCCCCGGTTGACGCTCATCTGTGTCGCGAACCCCGAGATCGTCCCGTCCCCCGCGTCCTGGGTGGCGATGTCCCACTCCGACGCAGGTGATCCCGGAAGCGCGTTCTCGCAGGGGATGTCGTTGGTCGAGCAGTCCGGCGTCGCGTCGACCAGGGTCACAGAGCCCACGGCTCGGAGGCGGTGCACGTCCGGCGCGCCGAGGGCGAAACCGGCAGTGAGCGCGGCGCCGACGACGACGGAGACGCAGACCGCCAGCAACCTGGAAGCGAACCTGCGGTGTGACCCTGGTGCATGGCTTCGGTGGAACATGAGTGCCTCGATGCCCGAGCTGCCCTGTCAGCCCCTCGGTTTGATCTCGATGGGCTGGTGGAGGTCCTCCCCGGACAGCAGCCCTGAGCTGCCCCACCCTTCGATCACGGCGCGGTAGGCCCGCGCGTCCGTCGGCAGCGACACCTGGGCCGACCAGATGCAGCCGGCGTCGGCCTGCCCGGAACGACGGCCCTCGCCGAGCGCTGCGGTCGTCACGACGGCCTGCGTGCCGTCGATGACCCGAACCACCTGCCCGGCCGCGAGTGTGGCGAACGCTCCTGTCCCCGTGCACGAGTCGACACCGCTCGGCACGCTGAGGGCCGGCGGCGCGAGGACGAGGACCATGGTGCGCAGGGGCGAGCCGGTCGTCCCGGACCCAGCGCCGGTGCCGGTCTGCAGGGGCGCGGGCGGGGTCGTCTGTCCGCAGGCACAGAGGAGCAACAGCGCCCCCACCGTCCCGAGCCTGCGTGTCGCCCCCATGGCCCCTCGAGCCTCCTTCACCTCCAGTACACGCCCTTGGGCGGGCCGCGCCCGGGCACTCGGGCAGGGTGTGCCCAAGGTCACCCGGGCGCGAACGCGAGAGGGCCCGACCGGTGTCCGGTCGGGCCCTCTCGCCCTGCCTCGTGCTGGCGCGTGGCCGTCAGGGCGTGTCGACGGCCACTGCGGTCAGCGTGAGGCGGTCTTGCGCGCCGTGGTCTTGCGGGCGGTAGCGGCCTTCGTCGTCGTCTTCTTCGCGGCGGTCCTGGCGGGAGCGGCCTTGGTCGCGGTCTTCGTGGCCGCGGCCTTGGTGGTGGCCTTGGTGGTGGCCTTCGTGGCGGTGGCCTTGGTCGCGGTGGCGCGCTTCGCCGGGGCGGCCTTGGTGGCAGCGGCCTTCGTCGTGGTCTTCTTGGCGACCGCCTTGGCCGGCGCGGCCTTGGCTGTCGTCTTGCGAGCCGTCGTCGTCTTCGCCGTGGTGGCCCTGGATGCGGTGGCGGCCTTGGTCGCGGTGGCGCGCTTCGCCGGGGCGGCCTTGGTGGCAGCGGCCTTCGTCGTGGTCTTCTTGGCGGCCGCCTTGGCGGGGGCGGCCTTGGTGGCAGCCTTCTTCGTGGTCGTCTTCTTGGCGGCCGTCCGGCCGGTCGCGGCCGCAGCGGAGGACCCGGCCGAGGCGCGCGTGGCGGCCGACTCGGTCTTGGAGAGCTTCTTGGCGCCGGACACGACCTCCTTGAAGTTCGTGCCCGACCGGAACTTCGGAACGCGGGTCTTCTTGATCTTCACCGTCGCCCCCGTCTTGGGGTTGCGGCCGGTGCGCGCGGCGCGGTCGGCCCGCTCGAAGGTGCCGAAGCCGGTGATGCCGACCTTGCCGCCCTTGGCCACCTCGCGGATGACGACGTCGAGGAAGGCCTCCAGCGCATCGGAGGCGACCTTCTTGCTGCCGAGCTTCGTCTCGAGCGCGTCGATCAGTTCTGCCTTGTTCACGTCTTCCCCTCCAGAGGACTGTCGGTGTCAGGCGACCCGACGATGTGCGTCCGGAACCGGTCCGGCTACCTCCTGACGTTAGGACGACTCGGCAGGCCGCGTCCATCACCAAATGGTGGGTTTTTCGTTGTGTCGCAAGGAGTTTGACGCCTTTTTCGGCTCTCGGCGGGGCCGCCGACGCATTTTCGCTCCTCGACCCCCTGGGGACATGAGAAAGCGGATCCCGCTGTGTTGCAACGGAATCCGCATCCTCTACTGCCCTCGGCGGCAGCCCCGCAGGGGGCGACTCAGACCGGGGTGGTCACCGGCTTGTGGCCGGGCCGTCGTGACTCGAAATCGGTGACGAGATCCTCGTGTCGGAGGGTCAGCCCGATGTCGTCGAGCCCCTCGAGGAGCCGCCAACGCGTGTAGTCGTCGATCTCGAAGGGTGCGACGATCTCACCGGCGCTCACGGTGCGCCCGACCAGGTCGACGGTGATCTCGGCGCCGGGGTTGTTCTCGAGATGCTTCCAGATGAGCTCGACGTCGTCCTGCGCGACGATCGCCGTGAGCAGACCCTGCTTGCCGCTGTTGCCGCGGAAGATGTCGGCGAAGCGCGAGCTGATGACGACCCGGAAGCCGTAGTTCATCAGCGCCCAGACGGCGTGCTCGCGGCTCGAACCCGTGCCGAAGTCGGGGCCGGCCACGAGCACCGAGCCACCGGCGTACACCGGGTTGTTGAGGACGAACGACTCGTCCTTGCGCCAGGCGGCGAAGAGGCCGTCCTCGAAGCCGGTGCGCGTGACGCGCTTGAGGTACTCGGCCGGGATGATCTGGTCGGTGTCGACGTTGCTGCGGCGCAGCGGCACGCCGATGCCCGTGTGGGTCTCGAACTTCTCCATGGCTCAGGCCTCTCCGGTCGTCGCGGATGCCAGCGGGGCACGGCCCCCCGCGGTCTGCAGGTCGGCGGGGCTCGAGAGCGTGCCGAGCACGGCGGTGGCCGCCGCGACCAGGGGGCTCACGAGGTGGGTGCGGCCGCCCTTGCCCTGCCGGCCCTCGAAGTTGCGGTTGGAGGTGGACGCGCTGCGCTCGCCCGGGGCCAGGGTGTCGGGGTTCATGCCGAGGCACATCGAGCACCCGGGGAGGCGCCACTCGGCGCCGGCGTCGGTGAAGACCTTGTCGAGGCCCTCGGACTCGGCCTGCAGGCGCACCTTGGCGGAGCCGGGCACGACGAGCATGCGGACGCCGTCGGCGACCCGGTGGCCCTGGACGACGGCCGCGGCGGCGCGGAGGTCCTCGATGCGACCGTTGGTGCACGAGCCGACGAAGACCGTGTCGACCTTGATGTCGCGCAGCGGGGTGCCGGGCTCGAGACCCATGTAGGTGAGCGCGTTGGCCGCGGCGACGCGGTCGCTCTCGTCGGCGAACGACTCGGGGTCGGGAACCGACTCGGACAGGGGCAGGCCCTGACCGGGGTTGGTGCCCCACGTGACGAACGGCGTGAGCTGCGCCGCGTCGAGCTCGACCTCGGCGTCGAAGACGGCGTCGTCGTCGCTGCGCAGCGCCGTCCAGTCGGCGACCGCGGCGTCCCAGTCGGCGCCCGTCGGAGCGTGCGGACGGCCCTTCAGGTAGTCGAAGGTCGTCTGGTCGGGGGCGATCATGCCGGCACGCGCGCCGGCCTCGATCGACATGTTGCACACCGTCATCCGGGCCTCCATCGACAGGGCCTCGATGGCCTCGCCGCGGTACTCGATGACGTAGCCCTGGCCGCCGCCCGTGCCGATCTTCGCGATGACGGCGAGCACGACGTCCTTGGCGGTGACGCCCTCGGGGAGGGCGCCCCGCACGTTGACGGCGAGGGTCTTGAACGGCTTGAGCGGCAGCGTCTGCGTGGCGAGCACGTGCTCGACCTCGGAGGTGCCGATGCCGAAGGCGAGCGCCCCGAACGCGCCGTGGGTGGAGGTGTGGCTGTCGCCGCAGACGACGGTCATCCCCGGCTGGGTCAGCCCGAGCTGGGGGCCGACGACGTGCACGATGCCCTGGTCGGCGTCGCCCATCGGGTAGAGGCGCACGCCGAACTCGTCGCAGTTGCGGCGAAGGGTCTCGACCTGGACCTTCGAGACGGGGTCGGTGATCGGGCCCGGCGTCGTCGGGACGTTGTGGTCCTCGGTGGCGAGCGTCAGGTCGGGCCGGCGCACCGGGCGACCGGCCAGCCGGAGGCCGTCGAAGGCCTGCGGGCTGGTGACCTCGTGGAGGAGGTGGAGGTCGATGTAGAGGAGGTCGGGCTCCCCCTCGGCGCGACGGACGACGTGTGCGTCCCAGACCTTCTCGGCCAGTGTGCCTGCCATGACTGCCTCTGACTTCCCTCCGCGACGACGACTTGCTGGTGCCGAGCGCGTGCGCCATCGAGGACCTGGTCGCGACATCGCTCTTCGGCAAGACTGATCCTTTTCTGGGTCCAACGGATTGACGTCTCAGTGCCTGAGACGTCAATATCAGTGCATGGACAACTCTTCAGGGGTCGGTGTTCTCGACAAGGCCGCCACCGTGCTCGGCGCCCTCGAGGCGGGCCCTGCCACCCTCGCCCAGCTCGTCGGAGCCACCGGACTCGCGCGTCCCACGGCCCACCGTCTGGCCGTGGCGCTCGAGCACCACCGTCTCGTCTCGCGCGACATGCAGGGGCGCTTCGTGCTCGGCCCGCGACTGGGCGAGCTCGCCTCGGCGGCCGGCGAGGACCGCCTGCTCGCCGCGGCCGGGCCCGTGCTCGGCGCGCTGCGCGACCACACCAACGAGAGCGCGCAGCTCTTCCGCCGCCAGGGCGACCAGCGCATCTGCGTCGCGGCCGCCGAGCGACCCGTGGGCCTGCGCGACTCGATTCCCGTCGGCGCGACCCTCTCGATGCTCGCCGGCTCCGCCGCGCAGGTGCTGCTCGCGTGGGAGGAGCCCGACCGGCTCCACCGCGGGCTGCAGGGCGCGGCCTTCACGGCCACCGCGCTCTCGGGCGTCCGCCGCCGCGGGTGGGCCCAGAGCGTCGCCGAGCGTGAGGCCGGCGTCGCCTCGGTGTCGGCCCCCGTACGCGGCCCCTCGGGTCGCGTGGTCGCGGCCGTGTCGATCTCGGGGCCCATCGAGCGCCTGTCGCGCCAGCCCGGTCGCCTGCACGCCGCGACGGTGGTCGCCGGCGCCAACAAGCTCACCGAGGTGCTGCGCCGCCACCACGCGATGCAGCAGCAGCAACAGCAGCAGCAGAACGCCTGACCCCCTGGTCCGGGTGCGGCCCGGGTCCGCGCCTGCACCGTTCCACCACGCCGCCCGGCGCATCGGCAGCCGGTGGAGGCGGGCATTGCGCAACAGATCGGTCACGATCCGTATCACAGCCTCCTGTCGGACAACCTTTCGGGGGGTGCTCGCGTCACCCTCTGTGCAGTGCAACGACGCACGGCACGTCGCATGACGAACCATGCTGAACAAGGGGTCACGATGCAGGCAGCCAGCTCACCAGTCCGTTCCAGAGGCGGACTGCGCCACGTCCTCGCGCTGACGGGCGCCCTCGCGCTCCTCGCCGGGTCGGCCGCGTGCACACCGGGCGCGACGCCCGACGCGGCTGCGACCCACGTCGGCCAGACCGTCAGCCCGACGACCGAGACCCCGTCCCAGACACCGTCCGAGACCCCCTCAGAGACCCCCTCAGAGACCCCATCGGAGACACCGTCGCAGTCGCCGAGCCCCACCCCGTCGGCCGTCCCCACCACCGGGGCCCCCACACCGGCGTCCAAGCCGACGCCGAAGCCCACACCGAAGCCCACACCGAAGCCGGAGCCCGCCCCGGTCGTGATGCTGCGTGTCGGCGACACCGGTCCGAAGGTGCGCTCGCTCCAGGCGCGACTGCGCCAGATCGGCTGGTTCGCGGGCGACGTCAACGACCGCTACGGCTCGAAGACGACGGAGGCCGTCCGCGGCTTCCAGGCCAAGCGTGGGTTCGACCCGACGGGCGAGCTCGACGAGCGCACCTGGGACAAGCTCGTCTCGATGAGCCGACGCCCGACGGCCGACGAGCTGGCGAACGTGAAGCCCACGCCGGCGGAGCCCAAGCCCGGCAGCATCTCCTGGGACGTCGACGAGCGCTGCATGACCGGCCGTGTCATGTGCGTCAGCAAGTCGACGCGACGCCTGACGTGGGTCGTCGACGGGGTGCCGCAGTACGGGTTCGACGTGCGTTTCGGCAGCGACGAGCTGCCCACCCGCGAAGGCGTCTTCTCCGTCTACAAGAAGAAGGTCGACGTCATCTCGAACCTCTACCACACGCCGATGCCCTACTCGATGTTCTTCTCCGGGGGCCAGGCGGTGCACTACTCGTCGAACTTCGCACGCCTCGGCTACTCCGGTGCCTCGCACGGCTGCGTCAACGTGCGCAACAAGCCGCGGCTGGTCCAGCTGTACAACGAGGTGCGCATCGGCGACAAGGTCGTCGTCCACTGGTGACGGCGCTGGTGACGGCACCGGTGACGGCACCGGTGCCGGCACTGGTCGCCGGTGCCTGAGCAGGCCGCCGTAGGCTGGCGAGGTCCACTCCCCCAGGGCCCCAGAGGAGTCAGCGTGCTCAAGGTCGGTTGGAAGGCGTCAGCGGAGCAGTTCGGTCCCCGTGACCTCGTCACGTATGCCGCACGGGCCGAGGAGGTCGGCCTCGACTCGGTCTTCATCTCCGACCACTTCCAGCCGTGGCGTCACCAGGACGGTCACGCGCCGTTCGCGATGTCGTGGCTGGCTGCCGCGGGTGAGCGCACCGAGCGCATCCAGCTCGGCACGTCGGTGATGACCCCGACGTTCCGCTACAACCCGGCCGTCGTCGCCCAGGCGTTCGGCACGCTGGGCGCGCTCAACCCCGGCCGCATCGTGCTCGGCATCGGCACCGGCGAGGCGCTCAACGAGGTGGCGGTCGGCGCTGCCGGCTCGCCGTGGCCCGAGTTCAAGGAGCGCTTCGCCCGGCTGCGCGAGGCCGTGACCCTCATGCGCCGGCTCTGGACCGAGGAGCGCGTCGAGTTCGAGGGCGAGTACTACCGCACGCACGCCGCCACCGTCTACGACCGCCCCGAGCAGCCGATCCCCGTCTACGTCGCCGCGGGCGGCCCGCTCGTCGCCCGGTATGCCGGCCGGTCGGGTGACGGGTTCATCTGCACTTCCGGCAAGGGCCGCGAGCTCTACGAGGACAAGCTGCTCCCCGCCGTCGACGAGGGCCTCGCGAAGTCGGGGCGCACCCGCGACGACATCGACAAGATGATCGAGATCAAGCTCTCCTACGACCGCGATGCCGACCAGGCACTGCACAACGTGCGGTTCTGGGCGCCGCTGTCGCTCAGCGCCGAGCAGAAGCACGGCGTCGACGACCCGGTCGAGATGGAGCGTCTCGCCGACGAGCTCTCGGACGAGGAGATCGCCAAGCGCTGGATCGTCACGAGCGACCCGCAGGAGGCCGTCGACGCCGTGCGGCAGTACGTCGACTGGGGTTTCGACCACGTCGTCTTCCACGCGCCGGGCCACGACCAGGGCCGCTTCCTCGAGCAGTTCTCGGCCGACGTGCTGCCGGGGCTGCGCGAGCTCGGCTGAGCGGTCAGCTCGCAGCCGCGCGGCGCGTCAGCCGGGCGTGGCTGCGGCGTGCCCGCTGGTCGGTCGTGCCGAAGGCCTTGCCCAGGCCTGTGGGCGGCATCGCGACGTAGAGGCTCTCGTGCGCCCCGGCAGGGACGGCATACGTCTCGTGCCAGATGCCGACCGCGCCCGTGGCCGTGCGGCTGCGCCGGTAGAAGGCGGTCCAGGCGGGGCGGTGCAGTCGCTCGGGGTCGTTGGCGTAGGCGTAGATCGACTCTGCGTCGCGCCAGTACTGCACGACCGTGGGACCGCCGGAGCCGATGAGGGTGCGCGCCTCGAGGAAGCCGAGGTCGGGCCCGTCTCCGCGCGCCGCCGCGGCCTTGGCCCGGTAGAGCTCGGCGATCATGCCGGGCATAGCTCCGAGGACCGGCAGCCACAGGTCCGGACGCCAGGGCTGGTTGACCCGCATGCCGATGAGGAAGACGGCCAGGTCGCCGTCGTGGGTGTGGGTGGAGTGCGCGAAGCCGGTCATGACACGCCTTTCGAATAGTGGGACTATCCAAGTTTGGAGAGTCATACTATCCAATGTCAAGGAGGTTGTTCAGTGCGCATCTCAGAACTGTCCGAACGCAGCGGGGTCACCATCCCCACCCTCAAGTACTACCTGCGCGAAGGCCTGCTGCACCCAGGGGAGCTGCAGGGCGCCACCCGGGCGACCTACGACGACTCCCACCTCGAGCGCCTGCGCCTCGTGCGCACGCTCGTCGACGTGGGCCGACTCTCCATCGAACGCGTGCGCGAGGTGGTGCGCGCCATCGACGCCCCGCCGGCAGGCCGGCACGAGCTGCTGGGCGCCGCCCACGAGGCGCTGCGCCCGCACCCTGCGAGCGGCGCGCCGGCGCCGGAGGCACTGGAGCGGCTGGCAGCCCTCGACCTACCCGAGTGCGCGCACTCCCCCGCCAGCCTGCAGCTCGCCGAGGCGCTGACCGCGGCAGCGGCCGCGGGCTGGAGCGTCGAGCCCGAGACGCTCGCTCGGTGGCTGGAGGCGATGCGTGCGGTGGCGGAGACCGACGTCGTCGCGGAGCTCGGCGAGGTGTCGCCCGGCGAGGCACTGCGCTACGCCATCGTCGGCAACGTGCTGACCGACCCCGTGCTGCTGGCGCTGCGTCGCGTGGCGCAGGAGGCCGTGAGCGCCGAGCGCTTCGGCACCGGCCCGACCCGCTCGCCCGGGTGACGGGCCCCGCAACGCAGAAGACCCCGGTCCGTGTGGACCGGGGTCTTCCTCTTGCTCTCTCGAGCATCACGTAGCCCCGACGGGATTCGAACCCGCGCTACCGCCTTGAGAGGGCGGCGTGCTAGGCCGCTACACAACGGGGCCGTGAGCGGTGCCGAGCGGACTCGGCACGAGAAGAAACCTTACCGCGTGGTTTGGATTTCTCCGAATCGGCTCTCCAGGGGGAGAACCAGAGCTGGGGTACCAGGACTCGAACCTAGAATGACGGAACCAGAAACCGTAGTGTTGCCAATTACACCATACCCCAAGGGGTTTCGCTCCGTGCCTGCCTTTCGGCCGGTACGGGGTGAACCGAATGGGAATACTACCGGTCCGTGAGCGGTGGCCCAAATCGGCGGTCGATCGCTGCTGCGAGCTCGTCCAGACGACGCACGGACGTCACCTCCTCGGTGGTGCCGCGACCGGCCCGGTCGAGCCAGACGGCGCGCAGCCCGGCCGCCTCGGCACCCAGGACGTCCCACTCGAGGCTGTCGCCCACGCACACGACGCGAGCCGGCTCGACACCCACGAGACGGCACGCCTCGACGTAGACGCGGGGGTCGGGCTTGCCGAAGCCCAGGGTGTCGGTCGTGACGACCACGTCGAACCGCTCCACGAGGTCGAGGGCCTCGAGCTTGACCCGGGTCGGGGACAGCGCGGAGTTGGTGAGCAGGGCCACGGGCAGGCCGACGCGGTCGACAGCGTCGAGGAGCGCGGGCACGTCGGGGAAGAGGCGCTGGGCGCTGCGGAAGGCCGGGGCGTACGCGTCCTCGAACGAGCGGTGAGCGTCGGACGGGACGTCGAGGTCGAACGCCGTCGCCACCTCGGCCAGACGGCCGGCTCTCATGTCGTCGAACGCCACGTCGCCGGAGGCGTAGCGCGGGAACCACCGCTCGGGGTCGTCGTAGTAGCGCTGGGCCATCGCCCGGTGGTCGTCGGGACGGTGCGGCCAGATCGCGGCCGCCGCCTCGGTGCCCGCGACGACCATCGCCTCCCTGGTGTCGACGATCGTGTCGTCGACGTCGAGCAGGACCGCCTCGACGCCTTCGAGCACGGCCCCGAGACGGGTCCGGCTCACGAGGGCTCCTCCGTCAGTCCGAACAGCGGGAGCGCGGGCGTCACGCCGTCGACGACGACGTCGTGGGACAGGCCGGAGGCCGTCCACGCCGCGGCCTCCAGGCGAACGTGCTGCAGGGTCTCCCCCGAGTGCTCGAGCACCGACCGGTGCGTGTCGCGGTAGCCGAGCGCCCGCGAGACACCGAGCGAGCCGCCGTTGCCGACGACGGCGGAGCTGATGGCCGCGACGGCGCCCAGGTGCCCGAAGGCGAGCGCCAGCACCGCTGCCCGCATCTGCTTGCCGAGCCCCCTGCCGCGCACGGGCGCGACCAGCCAGCTGGCCGAGTCCACCGTGCGCTCGGACGTCCAGTCGGGACCCTCGAGCCACTGCGCCCCGACCACCTCCCCACCCGAGCGGGCGACGAACGGCAGCGCCCAGTCGTCCGGCGACCACATGCCGAGCGCGCGCCAGTAGCCCTGGGCGAGGACGGCACGGCGGTTCGCGGGCTCGTCGAGACCGGCATACCTCGTCGCGTGCGGGTTGAGCTCGAGGTCGGCCGGCATGACCCGGGCCAGCACGGGCAGGTCGGCCTCGGTCATGACCCGGAGATCGAGGTCGGCCGTCCGCAGCCGTATGCCGTGCAGGGCCCAGACGCCCGCGATGCCGTTGTCGTCCACGTCGGGTCCCGGCCGCACCCTCAGAGCGAGTCGCGCAGCGACCGCAGACGGCTGAGCGTCGACGTCTTGCCGAGGATCTCCATGGACTCGAAGAGCGGCGGCGAGATGCGCTGACCCGACACGGCCGTGCGCAGGGGGCCGAAGGCGAAGCGCGGCTTGATGCCGAGACCGTCGACGATCGCGGTGCGCAGCGCCTCCTCGATGGTCGCGGCGTTCCAGGCGCTGCCGGTGCCGAGGACGCCGGGACCGTGGTCGTCGATGTCGCCGAGCACGCGCAGGGCCGCGTCGAGCACGTCGCCCGCGTCGTCCTTGAGCTGCGCGCGAGCGTCGTCGTGGATCTCGAGCTGGTCGTCGCCCACGAAGAACGGGCCGACCAGCGCCGGCGCCTCGGTGAGGAGGGCCATGCGGGTCTGGATCAGCTCGGCGACGGCCTTGAGTCGCGCGAGCTCGCCGAGCGACTGCGTCTCGCCGAGGATGCCGGCACCGACGAGGTAGGGCAGCAGCCGGCTGGCGAACTCGCCGGTCTCGAGCTGGCGGATGTAGACGCCGTTGAGCCACTCGAGTTTCTTGAGGTCGAAGATCGGGCCGATCGGGTTGACCTTCGCCCAGTCGAACGTGCGGCTGAACTCCTCGAACGTGAAGACCTCGACGTCCTTGCCCTCGGCGTCCTGCTGCGGCGGGTAGGCAAGCAGGGCAAGGAAGTTCACGAGCGCCTCGGGGAGGTAGCCCTGCTCGCGGAACCATGTCAGGCGGGCAGCCGGGTTCTTGCGTTTGGAGATCTTGGACTTGTCGGTGTTGCGCAGCAGCGGCATGTGCGCGAACTTCGGCGGCTCGAGCCCGAGCCAGCGGTAGAGCAGGATGTGCTTCGGCGTCGAGCTGATCCACTCCTCGCCGCGCACGACGTGGGTGATGCCCATCTCGTGGTCGTCGACGACGACGGCCATGTGGTACGTGGGGAACCCGTCGGCCTTGAGGATGACCTGGTCGTCGGGCCGCGGCGCCGACACCTTGCCGCGGATGACGTCGTCGAAGACGAGTGGCACGTCGTCGGGCACGAGCATGCGCACGACGGGGGTCTCGGTGAAGCCGGGCAGCGCGGCACGCTCCTCGCGGGTCTTGCCGACGCAGAGGCGGTCGTAGCCGGTGGGCTGCTTCGTCTTCTGCTGGATCTCGCGCATCTGGTCGAGGCGCTCCTTGGAGCACCAGCAGTGGTAGGCGTGCCCGTCCGCGATGAGCCGGTCGACGTACGGGCGGTACGTGTCGAGTCGCTCGCTCTGGCGGTACGGCGCGAAGGGGCCGCCGATGTCGGGGCCCTCGTCCCAGTGCAGCTCGAGCCAGGCGAGGGTGTCGTAGAGCTGCGCCTCGGAGTCCTCGCGGAAGCGGGCCCGGTCGGTGTCCTCGACCCGCAGCACGAACTGGCCACCCTGCTGGCGCGTGTACGCGAGGTTGAAGAGCGACATGTACGCCGTGCCGACGTGGGGGTCGCCGGTCGGGCTCGGCGCCACGCGGGTGCGCACCGGGCCGCTGCCGTCGGAGGTGCTGCGGCGGGACTGCTCTCCCCCGCGCACCTCGACCTGCGCGTCACCCGAGGCGGTCCCGGGGAGTGGAGTGGACGGCATACCTGCTGTGTTGTCGCTCATGGTGCGAACAGCCTAGTGGCCGTCGCGAGCGCAGCCGTGCCGGTGCGCCCCGCGGTCAGCGCCTGACGAAGGTGTTGGTCAGCGAGCCGATGCCGCCGATCTCGACCGTCACCTGCTGGCCGGCCTCGACGAGGCCCACACCGGCCGGGGTCCCGGTCAGGATGACGTCACCCGGCAGCAGCGTGAAGGCCGCGGAGGCGTACTCGATGATCGTGGCGATGCCGTGGATCATGTCGGCAGTCGTGCCGTCCTGCTTCACCTCGCCGTCGAGCGTCGTGCGGATCGAGAGGTCGGCCGCGTCGAGCTCGGTCTCGACCCACGGACCGAGCGGGCAGCTCGTGTCGAAGCCCTTGGCACGCGCCCACTGGCCGTCGGTGCGCTGCCAGTCGCGCGCCGTGACGTCGTTGGCGATGGTGTAGCCGTAGATGCACTCCGCGGCGTTCTCGGCCTTGACGCCCTTGGTGATCGTCTTGATGACGACGGCGAGCTCGCCCTCGTAGGAGACCTCGTCGCTGCCCGCAGGCAGGACCACGGGGTCGAAGGGACCCACGACCGCGGTGTTCGGCTTGAAGAACATCATCGGCTCGGCCGGGGCCTCGCCGCCCATCTCCTTGGCGTGGTCGGCGTAGTTCTTGCCGATGGCCACGATCTTGGAGCGCGGGATCACGGGGGCGAGCAGCCGCACGTCGGCGAGCATGACCGGGCCCTGCCCGCTCGGCTGCAGCCCGACGTAGAGGGGGTCACCGGCGAGCGGGGTGATCACCTCGCTGCCGGGGTCGCCCTGGACGATGCCGTATGCCGGGTCGTCCCCGGTCGTGTACCTCGCGATGCGCACGGGACCCACCCTAGCCACAGGGCGGTTCGGGCCCGGCCCGTCGTCCGTGGGCGCACGGCGCGCGGGTCAGAAGGTGCGCCGCAGCCGCAGGCCGAGCGGTCGTCCGTCGGGGTCGTAGACGAGCCGGTAGAGCGGGTCGGCCCACACCCGGGTGAGCCGGCTCTGCTCGGGGTCGTCGAGCGGGCGCAGCCGACCGGGCGGGCGGTCGTCCGCCGTCGCGTGCCCCGCGCCCTTGCACCAGGACGCCAGCGCGTCGGCGCTCGCGGCGTACGCGTCGAAGTGGTCCTCGAGGGACAGCTCGCCGTCGGTGTCGAGGTGCTCACGGGCGAGCGCCTGCCGCAGCCCGCGGGCGAAGCCCTGGTGCACGACGGCGGCCGACAGCTCGGAGTCGTGCGTCCACGAGCGCCGGTTGAAGTTGTCGGACCCCACCGTGACCCACTCGTCGTCCACGACGCAGACCTTCGCGTGGACGTAGACCGGGGTGCCGGCCCGGTTCTCGATGCCGTAGACGCCGACCCGACCGGGAGCCGCAGCGTGCAGCTCGTCGAGCAGCCTGGCCCGGCTGACGAGGTTCGGCGCTCGGCTCACCGCGCCGTCCTGGTCGGGCTGGTGCGGGAGCACGGCGACCAGGCGCAGGTCGGGGGCGCGCCGCATCGTGGCGACGAGGAGTGCGCACACCTCGGCGGACCACAGGTACTGGTCCTCGATGTAGATGAGGCGCCGGGCGTTGGCGAACGCCTTGGTGTAGCCCCGGGCGACGCTCCTCTCCCCCAGGGGCGCGAACGGGTAGCCGCCGAGCCGCCGACCGTAGGTGCGCAACAGCTGCACCGGGTGGTCGCCCGTCGGGGCGGGGTCGGGCAGCTGCGGGGGCAGGGCGCGGCGACGCGGACGGTCACCACGCACGGTGTCGAGGGCCTTGCGGATCGGCGAGCGGGTCAGGGCCTGCGGGTCCTCCCACCGTTCGCGGAAGACCGTCTCGACGTCGCCGACCACCGGCCCCGTCAGCGCCAGCTGCACGTCGTGCCAGGGGGGTCGGGCCCCGTAGACCGCCGCCATCGGCTGCGGCTGCGGGTCGCCCGCGTGCTCGGCGTCGTCGCGCCGGCTGTGGCACAGGTCGATGCCGCCGAGGAAGGCGATGTCGAGCCCGGGCCGGCCCGGGTGGCGCAGCACGACGAACTTCTGGTGGTGCGAGCCGCCGGTGCGCACCCGCATGTCGAGGTAGCACTCGCCGCCTGCCGCGTCGATGTCCTCGCCCAGGTGGCGGTTCTCGTCTGCCGAGAAGGCGAGCCGGTCCCAGTGGGAGCGCCAGACGAGCCCGCGCACGTCCACCCCGCGGCGGGCGGCGTCGGCGAAGAGACGGGCGACCTCGCTGCCGGGCTCTCCGGTCAGCCGCTCGTCGGGGTCGCCGCGCCAGTCGACGAAGAGGAGCAGGTCGCCCGCGCGCATCGCCGACACCCGTTCGGTGAGCGCCGCGAAGTACGTCGTGCCGTGCACGAGCGGCGTCACCGAGTTGCCCTCGCTCCAGGCGCGTCCGTCGGCATGGCGGGCGTCGAGGCGCGTCCAGGGGTTGCCGCGCTCCGCGGCGGAGAGGTACCAGTCGTCGGCGACCACGGACCGAGCGTATGCCGGAGCGTCGCGCCGGACGGGTCAGCGGGGCCAGACGATCGTGACGTCCGCGGGCGAGCCGGGTGCGCCGCTGCGTCGCGTGCGGTACTCCGGCACCCCGACGCACGTCCACAGCAGGCCGGCAACGTCCTCGCCGAGCAGGCCCTGGAGGTCGGAGTCGCGGAAGGTCATCCCCGACGCGGCCGCACCCAACGCGTACGCCATGAGGTGCAGCCGACCCTCCACGAGCCCGGCGAGCAGCTGGACGTCGCGGTAGTCGTGGTCGTCGAGGTCGGCGAGACGCGTGCCGCTCATGGCGACGAACGCGGCGTCGTGGGCCAGGCCCTGCTCCAGGGCGGCGCCGAAGAGCTCGTCGCGCAGCTGCTGCTCCCCGAGCGGGCGCACCGGGGCATCGACGTCCGGCCACCGGGCCACCCCGGTCGGCACGCCCTCGACCCCGCTCAGCCCCACCCAGTGCGGGACCTCGATGCCACGCAGGGACGCGTTCATCGCGTCGTGGAGCACGTCGCGCGAGAGGGTGCGGTCGGCGTGCAGTCGCCGGATCGAGCCCTTGCTCGCGACGACGGCGTCGACGGGCGGTCCCGGGTCGCGGCTCGTCAGGGCGACCGGCGCCCCTCGCCCGAGCTCGGCACCGAGCCCGTCGCGCTCCCCCGCCCGCTGGGCCGCCGTCACGAGCGGGAACTCGAGACCGTCGGCGTCGTGGTGCCCTCCGAGCGCGTCGCCGGTGGGGTGGATGCCCGGCGTGCCGGGGCCCAGGGCGACGAGCGCGACCGGGAACTCCCGGGTGCCGTCCGCACCGACGAGCGCGGCGACCTCGCGGTCGGCGAAGGTGGTGAACAGGTGAGCGGGCACGCCGGCGCCGTCGGCCAGCGCGAGCAGCTGGGCGAGCATCGTGCCGGCATCCCAGTAGACGTGCCGGAAGCCGCGCTCGCGGTAGCGCCACCCGGTGCGCCAGGGGATGCCGGTGACGACGACCGTGGGGGCGTCGCCGGTCGGCGGCGGTCCGACGGTCACGAGGGCGTGGGCCTCGGGGTCGTACCAGTACGTCCCCGGGGCGACGTCGTCGGCGAGGACGTCGCGGTCGACTCCTAGCGGCACCGCCACGTAGAGCTCCAGCGGGAAGCGCGCACCGGCGGATCCGGCAGCGCGGAAGAGGACGACTCCGCCGTCGGGCCTCGTCGTTCGACGGGTCACCCCGGCGGACAGGAACAGCAGGCGGGCCAGGCCGGCGAGATCGAGGCGGCTCGTCGGCACGTCCGCGCTGCCGGCGAGCACCGCGGTGGCGGGCGCCGTGGCGGCAGGCAGCTCCTGCGGGAGCAGCGTGCGCTGAAGGTCCTCGTCGTAGACCTTGTACCAGGCCGGCCGTCGCGAGAGGTCGTTCGGCACGAGGTCCTGCACGAGGCGGTCGTCGTCGGGCACCTCGGTCCACTCCCGCTCGTGCGAGTAGGAGGTCAGCCGGTGCAGCAGGTGGGTGGGCCGTTCGGCGTCCGGAGCCATGGGCACATCCTGCTATGGCTCGTCACCTCGCGCGGGGTTGTCGCGCCTCATCGCCTACCCTCGTGGGGTGCAGGTGCTGGGTCAGCAGGAGTGGCGAGAGCGCACCGCGGCCCACGAGGCGAGGGTCGCGGCGGCGACCGCGCGCCATCTGGAGCGCCGTCGTGACCAGCGCAAGCACCCCGTCGAGGACTTCCTCTTCACGTACTACTCGTTCAAGCCGGCCCAGCTCCGACGGTGGCACCCCGGCGCGGGCGTCGCCCTCGCCGCGGGCGCGGAGGCGCCGCACCGCGAATGGCGGTTCTACGTCGCGGACGGCGACACGGTGCAGGTGGACGTCGACGCTTTCGTGGCGGCTCGCGGCGACACAGTGCGCTTCGTCCGCGAGCTGCTGCTGCGGACGGCCGCAAGGCCGGGACGCTTCGGCTGCTTCGGGCTGCACGAGTGGGCCATGGTCTACCGGACGGACCCGACGGACGTGCGTCACTCGGGGTGGCCGCTCCGGCTCGGCACCGAGGGCACCGACGCCGTCGTCGAGAGCCACCAGGTCGCCTGCTCGCACTTCGACGCGTACCGCTTCTTCACCCCGGACGCCGCGCCGCGCAACGCGCTCCGTCCGACCCGCGAGAGCCAGGCGGACCTCGAGCAGCCGGGATGCCTGCACGCCGGCATGGACCTCTACAAGTGGGCCCACAAGCTCGTCCCCGCCGTCTCGAGCGACCTCGTCATGGACTGCTTCGAGCTGGCCCGCGACATCCGCTCGCTCGACATGCGCGCGGCGCCCTACGACCTGCGCGAACTCGGCTACGAACCGGTGCGCATCGAGACGCCCGAGGGCAAGGCGCAGTACGCGGCGGAGCAGCGAGCCTTCTCGGTGCGGGGGCAGGCCCTGCGCTCGCGCCTCGTCGAGGCGATCGACGGCGCCCTGCCGCGAGAGCGTGCGGCTCTGCCCTGACGCGCGGCGGGCGTCGGGAACCGAGCACTCGAGGGGGCGAAACGTCGGAAACCGGACGCTCGCTCGGTGAGGGTTGGCGGAGGGCTCACGAGTTTTTCGATTCGGCACGTATCACCGCCGGGATGCGCCACTCTGATGGGTGTCGGCGAAGGTCCACGGCACGCGCGCCGGCGATATCCACCCCTCGGGGGTGGTGCTGGGCGGGGCCTGGGCCGTCCAGCACTTTCGCGCATCGCGTCAGGCCGAGCGCAGGCCGCGCAGGATGACGGCGAGCCCCACCTCGAAGGCCTTCGCCTCCGAGGTGCTGTCGGGCGTCGGCAGCTCCGGGTCGACCTGCGACGCGAGGGCCCGATTCTGTTGCGCCGCCACCGAACCGAGGATGTGGTGGACCACGAGCGCGGCCACGTCGTCACGTTCCGACGCCGTCGCGCCGGCGTCCTGGACGAGCCGCGCGAGGTCGCGCAGCGCGCGCGTCGCACCCGGCTCCACGGCATACGCCAGCCCCACGACGTCGGCAGCGTCGGGCACCTGCACCAGCGCCTCCCGGAGAGCCACGGCCAGACCGGTCAGGGCCTCGGCGGCGGGCCGGTCGCCCGACGGCGGGGGGATCTCGGCGAGGAGCACGTCGGCCACCTCGACGAGCAGCTCCTGCTTGTTGGCGACGTGCCAGTACAGGGCGCCCGGCGCGACGCCCAGCTCGCGGGCCAGCCGCCGCATCGTGAGGTCGCCGAGGCCGTAGCGGCGCAGCAGGTCGACGGCCGCACCGACCACCTGCTCGCGGCTGAGCGCCATCCGGTCCCCCGTCCTCGGCAGGCGGGCCAGGCACGGACCCGCGTTGACAGCCGAGCCTAGCGACTCGGCATACTGAACACCGTTCAAGTTGAACACCGTTCAACGCCGTGCGCAAGGAGCCCCATGACCCGCCGTTACGACGACCTCGCCGACGCCGTGCTGGCCGGCACCCCTGCCACCGCCGACGACGCCCTCGACGTCCTGCGCGCGAGCGACGACGAGCTCGTCTCCCTCGTGGCTGCAGCGGCACGCCTGCGCCGCAAGCACTTCGGCAACACGGTGAAGGTGAACTACCTCGTCAACCTCAAGTCCGGGCTCTGCCCAGAGGACTGCCACTACTGCTCGCAGCGTCTCGGCTCACAGGCCGACATCCTCAAGTACACGTGGCTGAAGCCCGACGAGGCCATCGAGCAGGCGGCTGCCGGACTGCGGGGCGGAGCGACGCGAATCTGCATGGTCTCGAGCGGCCGCGGCCCCACCGACCGCGACGTCGACCGGGTGGCCGGCATGGTCGGTGCCCTGAAGCAGGAGCACCCGGACGTGGAGGTCTGCGCGTGCCTCGGCCTGCTCAAGGACGGCCAGGCCGAGCGCCTGCGCGCGGCCGGGGTCGACGCGTACAACCACAACATCAACACCGCCGAGTCGCACCACGACGACATCGTCACGAGCCACACGTACGCCGACCGCGTGGACACCGTCACGAAGGCCAGGGACGCCGGACTCTCGCCGTGCTCCGGCCTCATCGCCGGGCTCGGCGAGAGCGACGAGCAGCTCGTCGAGGCGCTCTTCGCGCTGCGCGACCTCGACTCGGACTCGATCCCGGTCAACTTCCTCATGCCGTTCGACGGCACACCCCTCGAGGGCACGTGGGAGCTGACGCCCGGACGGTGCCTGCGCATCCTCGCGATGGCGCGGTTCGTCTGCCCCGACAAGGAGATCCGCGTCGCCGGTGGCCGCGAGATGCACCTGCGCTCGCTCCAGGGCCTCGCGCTCCACGTCGCGAACTCCATCTTCCTGGGCGACTACCTCACCTCCGAGGGACAGGCCGCCGAGGCCGACCTCGAGCTCATCCGCGACCACGGGTTCGTCGTCCTGGGCGCGGGCCCCACGGACGCGGCGCCCGCCGAGGCGACCCACGATCCCGCCAAGCGCCGGCGCGGCGCCGGCACGGACGTCCCCGCCAATGCCTGAGCCCGTCGGCTCCCCTCTCGCGGCACGCGACCGCGGGCTCGTCTGGCACCCCTATGCCCCGCTCGACGGCCCAGAGCCGTATGCCGTGGAGCGGGCCTCCGGCGTGCACCTGACCCTCACCGCCCCGGACGGCGAGACGTTCGAGGCCGTCGATGCCATGGCGTCGTGGTGGTGCGCGGTCCACGGCTATCGTCACCCGGCCCTCGACGCCGCCGCCCACGAGCAGCTCGACCGCTTCAGCCACGTCATGTTCGGTGGCCTGACCCACGAACCGGCCGTCACCCTCGCCGAGCGGTTGACCGCGGTGGCCCCCGGCCCGATGGCGCACGTCTTCTACGCCGACTCCGGCTCGGTGTCGGTCGAGGTCGCCCTCAAGCTGGCGCTGCAGTACCAGGCGGCACAGGGCCGCCCGGGCCGGCAGCGGTTCCTCACCGTGCGCGGCGGCTACCACGGCGACACCTTCGCCGCCATGAGCGTGTGCGACCCGGTCGACGGCATGCACTCCGCCTTCCCCGGCGCCCTGGCCCGCCAGCTCTTCGCCCCCAGACCACCGGCCGCACGTCTGGTCGTGACCGCCGACGGCGAGGAGCGCTGGGCGACGGATGACCTCGCTGCCGAGGCGTGGGTAGCCGAGGTCCGGGCGCTGGCCACGGCACACTCCGACGAGCTGGCCGCGATCATCGTCGAACCGGTGCTCCAGGGCGCCGGAGGGATGCACGTCTACCACCCCGACTGCCTGCGCGAGCTGCGACGCGTGGCCGACGAGCACGGGCTCCTCCTCGTCGTCGACGAGATCGCGACCGGCTTCGGCCGCACGGGCCGGCTTTTCGCGTCCGAGTGGGCCGGCATCTCGCCTGACGTCATCTGCGTCGGTAAAGCCCTGACTGGCGGATACCTCACTCTCGCAGCGGTGCTCACGACCCGAGCGGTGGGCGACGCGATCACCCGCTCGGCGTTCAGGGCCCTGCTGCACGGGCCCACCTTCATGGCCAACCCGCTGGCCTGCGCCGTCGCCAACGCGTCCTTGTCGCTCGTGGAGCAGGGCTGGAAGGACGACGTCCCCCGGGTCGGCCGCCTGCTCCAGGAGCACCTCCTGCCCGCAGCGGACCTCCCGGCGGTGGCGGACGTGCGCACGCTCGGCGCCGTCGGCGTCGTCCAGCTCGGGTCCGCGGTCGACGTGACGGCCGTGACCCGGGCCGCCCTGCGCCGCGGGGTGTGGCTGCGGCCCTTCCGCGACCTCGTCTACACGATGCCGCCGTACGTCTGCAGCGACGACGACGTGCGCACCATCGGCGACGCCATCGTGGGTGCGGTCTGGGAGGTGCACGGGTGAGCGGGCTCTGGGACTCGTGGCTGCGCGAGCGGGCGGCCCTGCGCGCCGAGCGCGGCACCGAACGGTTCGACCCGGTGCTCCGTCTCGGCGGACGAGGTGCCGCGACGCGCGACGCCCTCGACCTCGCCTCCAACGACTACCTCGGCCTGTCGCGTGACGACAGGGTCGTGGCCGCCGCCCACGACGCGCTGGACCGCTACGGGGCGTCGGCGACGGCGAGCCGCCTCGTCACCGGAACGCTGCCCGTGCACCGCGACCTGGAGGCGGCGCTGTGCCGTCTCACGGGGCATCCGAGCGCCCTCGCCTTCTCGACCGGGTATGCCGCCAACCTCGGCGTGCTGACGGCGCTGAGCGGGCGCGGGTCGGAGATCCTGCTCGACGCGCACGCCCACGCCTCCCTGCACGACGCCGCCCGGATGTCGCGCGTCGCCCACGCGACCTTCGCC
Source organism: Terrabacter sp. 28 (assembly GCA_000955875.1). GTDB lineage: Bacteria > Actinomycetota > Actinomycetes > Actinomycetales > Dermatophilaceae > Terrabacter. The sequence continues at coordinate 37,083 of JYOE01000020.1, read as the reverse complement.
CACAACGACCCCTCCGACCTCGACCGCGAGCTCGGGGCGCGACCGGGTCGACGAGTCGTCGTCGCCGTCGAGTCGATCTACTCGGTGCTCGGCGACGCCGCCCCGCTGCCCGCACTCCTCGAGGTGTGCCGGCGCCACGACGCCCTGCTCGTCGTCGACGAGGCGCACGGCATCGGGGTCGCCGGCGAGGGACGGGGCCTCGTGCACGAGCTCGGCCTGGTCGGGGCGGACGACCTCGTCGTCACCCTCACCCTCTCGAAGGCCCTCGGTTCGCAGGGCGGCGCCGTGCTCGGCTCGACGACGGTGCGCAACCACCTGGTCAACACCGCGCGGCCCTTCATCTTCGACACCGGCCTGGCACCCGCGGCGGCTGCTGCAGCCGCGGCGGCCGCCGACGTCGTCCTGGACGACCCCTCCCTCGCGGCGACCGTGCGCGCGAACGCCCGGGTCATCGCGACCGTCTGTGGCATCGCCCAAGCCGCCGGCGCCGTGCAGTCGCTGCCGATGCCGTCGCCGGACGCCGCGGTCGCGGCCTGCCTCGACCTGCGCGCGCAGGGCGTGCTCGTCGGCTGCTTCCGGCCACCGAGCGTGCCGGACGGCGTGTCCCGGCTGCGGGTCACCGCGCGGGCCGACCTCACCGGTGACGACCTGCTCCAGGCAGCCCGGCTCGTCGCACGCGCCGCACGTGCCCACGCGGAGCGGGGCGACGACGAGGCCGTGGAGGGGCCACGGGCGGGGGACGCTCCCTCCCCCGTCCGTGGCCTCCCCACGGTCGCTGCGGTCGAGGGCGCGCAGGATCCCGCGTCGTCCTCGCCCCTCACCCAGATCCCACCCCACGACACCGATGGCTGAGCCGCGGCTGCCGGGGGTCGTCGTCGTCACGGGCACCGACACGGACGTGGGCAAGACGGTCGTCACTGCCGCGCTCGTCGCGACCCTGGTCGCGGCGGGACTGGCTGTCGCGGCCTACAAGCCGACGCAGACCGGCGTGGCGCCCGGCGAGACCGGCGACATGGGCGAGGTCGAGCGGCTCACGGGCGCCCTCACCGCGGAGGGCACCAGGCTGATCGCCCCCATGGCCCCTCGTCCCGCGGCTCAGCTGGAGGGACGCACGCTGCCGTCGCTCACCCACCACCTCGAAGCCATCGACCACCTCTCCGCCCGGCACGACGTGGTGGTCGTCGAGGGAGCCGGTGGTCTCCTGGTCGAGCTGACCGCTGAGGGCCAGACCTTGGCCGACCTCGCCGCCGCGCTCCCCGACAGCGGCACGGTGCTCGTGGCCCGAAGTGCGCTGGGCACCCTCAACCACACCATGCTCACGCGAGAAGCACTGTCTCACAGAGGCATCCGACTGCTCGGGGTCGTCATCGGCTCATGGCCGACCGACCCAGACGTCATCGAGACGACGAACCGCGACTACTTCGCAGCCCTTCCCGAGGGACTCCTCGGGACGGTGCCGCAGGGTGCTCCCGCGCTGTCGCCGGAAGCCTTCCGCACCGAGGCGCCCCTCTGGCTGCCCGGCGTCGCGGTGGCGACGGGTGCGTCTCAGCGGCGCGGCACGCCCTGACGCAGGAGGCCGTGCACGATGCCGTCGGTGAGGGCCCGCCACGACGCCGCCAGGATCGAGCCCGCGACCCCGATGGTGTCCCACGACGTCTCGCCGTCGGAGGTCTCGATGAGGACACGCGTCACGGCGTCGGTGCCGTGCGACGCGTCGAGGATGCGCACCTTGAAGTCGATGAGCTCGATCTTCTCGATCTCGGGGTAGGCGCGGCTCAGGGCCTCACGCAGCGCGTGGTCGAGCGCGTTGACCGGGCCGTTGCCCTCGCCCGTGGCGATGAGCCGCGAGCCGTCGGCGCGCAGCTTGACGGTCGCCTCGGACGTCGCGTCGCCCTCACCCGACGAGTCGGTGATGACGCGCCACGACTCGACCTCGAAGTAGTCGGTGCAACCGGGCTCGAGCGCCTCGCGGAGCATCAGCTCGACCGTCGCGTCGGCGGCGTCGAAGGTCCATCCCCGCAGCTCGAGGTCCTTGACCTCGGCGAGCACCTTCGCCACGACGTCGGGCCGGTCGGACAGGTCGAGGCCGGCCTCGCGTGCCTTGAGCTCGATGCTCGCCCGTCCGGCCATGTCGGAGACCAGGGTGCGCATGCCGTTGCCGACGAGAGCCGGATCCATGTGCTGGTAGAGGTCGGGGTCGACCTTGAGCGCGCTCGCGTGCAGGCCGGCCTTGTGGGCGAAGGCGCTCGCGCCGACGTAGGGCTGGCGGCTGTAGGCGGGGACGTTCGTGACCTCGCTGATGGCGTGGGCGATGTGCATGGCCCGTCGGAACGAGTCGACCTCCATCGCGTCGAGCCCGAGCTTGAACTGCAGGTTGGCGGCGACGGTCACGAGGTCGGCGTTGCCGGTGCGCTCGCCGTAGCCGTTGACCGTGCCCTGCACGTGCGTGGCGCCGGCGCGGACGGCGGCCACGGAGTTGGCGGCCGCGCAGCCGGTGTCGTTGTGGCAGTGCGCCCCGATGCGTGCACCGGTGGCGGCGATGACGTCGGCGACGACCTCCTCGACCTGGTGCGGGAGCATGCCGCCGTTGGTGTCGCAGAGCACGACGACCTCGGCCCCGGCCTCGTGCGCAGTGCGGACGACCGAGAGCGCGTAGTCACGGTCGAGGTGCCAGCCGTCGAAGAAGTGCTCGCAGTCGAGGAAGACCCGGCGGCCCTTCCCGACGAGGTGGGACACGGTGTCGCGCACCATCTCGAGGTTCTCCTCGAGCGTGGTCCTCAGGGCGCGCTCGACGTGACCCGTGTGCGACTTCGCGACGAGGCACACGACCGACGCGCCCGAGTCGACGAGAGCCTGCACGAGGGGGTCCTCCGCGGCGGCCCCGCCGGCCTTCCGGGTGGCCCCGAAGGCGGCGAGGGTCGCGCGGCGGAGATGGAGCTCCTGTCGGGCCCGATCGAAGAACTCGGTGTCCTTCGGGTTCGCACCCGGCCAGCCGCCCTCGATGAAGTCCACCCCGAGGTCGTCGAGCAGTCCGGCGATGGCCAGCTTGTCCGACACCGAGAGGTTGAGACCTTCCTGCTGGGCGCCGTCGCGCAGGGTGGTGTCGTAAACGTGCAGGGCATCCATGACCTTCATTGTCCTTGATCCAGGGGGCGGGTCCATGTGGCCGCTCGGTCCTCGGTCCCATTCATCTGTGCCGCTCGGCCCGGTGTGGCTCTGCAGCGGTCTCCGTGGCTCGTGGCCGGGAAACAAAAAGACCCCCCGGGGACGGGAGGTCTGCGCGACGAGAGGTGTTCTCGTCGCGCTAGCTGATAATGAGCGTGCTCGTGGCAAGCCGGGAAGCGGTCACGGGATCAGGGTGGCAGGGCGGCTCGTCGTGCGAAACCACGGGTCCGCCATGTGGGACCGGGCGTCCGCCGCCGAGCCGAAGCCCGCCACCACGCGAACCTCAGCTGCGGCCAGTTCCCCGCCCGGCGGCATACGCCCTCGCTGCGGCGACGAGCGCGTGGAAGAGGCGGGGGTCGTCACCGACCTCCGGGTGCCACTGCACGGCCACGCGGAACGCCGCCTCGGGGTCCTCCATCGCCTCGAGAGTGCCGTCGTCGGCCCACGCCGACGGCTCGTAGCCGGGGTGGGTCAGCACCGACTGGTGGTGGTAGCTCGGCACCTCGGCACCGTCGCCGATGATGCCGGCCAGCCGGGTGCCGGGAACGGTCCTCACGTGGTGGCTGCCGTAGGTCGCCGGCGCGGGCGAGTGCCGGTCGTGCCCCACCCGGTCGGGCAGGTGCTGCTCGAGCACTCCCCCGGTCGCCACCGCCATCACCTGCATGCCGCGGCAGATGCCGAGCAACGGCACGTCGAGTGCGGCCGTCGCGTGGGCGAGGGCGAGCTCGGTCGTGTCGCGGTCGGGCCGTGACGCCTGCACCGACGCGTGGCGCTCGTCGGCATAGAGCTCGGGGGCCACGTCGACCCCACCGGCGAGGATCACCCCGTCGAGACGGGAAAGCAGCTCGCGGGCGACACCGTCGTCGGCGTCGGGTCGCGGCGGCACCACGACCGCGATGCCGCCGGCGTCCTCGACGTGGCCGACGTAGCGGTAGGGCACGAGGGCCCCCGGCACGTCGACCCAGCGACCCCACGACGCCCGCTCGACGTAGGCGGTGATGCCGATGACCGGACGTGCGTCCACGACGACCTCCTCAGAGCGGGGTGACGTACGCGCCGGAGATGCCGCCGTCGACGAGGAACGTCGAGGCCGTGATGAAGCTCGACTCGTCGGAGGCGAGGAAGAGCACGGCGTTGGCCATCTCCTCCGGCTCGCCGAATCGACCCATGGGCACGTGGACGAGTCGCCGGGCCGCGCGCTCCTCGTCCTTGGCGAAGAGCTCCTGGAGCAGCGGGGTGTTGACCGGCCCCGGGCACAGCGCGTTGACGCGCACGCCCTCGCGCGCGAACTGCACGCCGAGCTCACGGCTCATCGACAGCACGCCACCCTTGCTGGCGCTGTAGGAGATCTGCGACGTGGCCGCGCCCATGACGGCGACGAACGAGGCCGTGTTGATGATCGAGCCCGATCTCTGCTCGAGCATGTAGGGCAGGGCGGCCTTGCAGCACAGGTAGACCGACGTGAGGTTGACCTCCTGGACCTTGCGCCACGCGTCGAGGTCGGTGTCGAGGATCGAGTCGTCCTCGGGCGGGCTGATGCCGGCGTTGTTGAAGGCGATGTCGACCGAGCCGTAGGTCTCCTTGGCGGTGCGGAACAGCGCGTCGACGTCGTCCTTGCTCACGACGTCGACGCGCACGAACCTGCCGCCGACCTCGTCGGCGACGCGTGGCCCGTTCACCTCGTCGAGGTCGCCGATGACCACCTTGGCGCCCTCCTCGGCGAACCGCCGCACCGTGGCCAGACCGATGCCGGAGCACCCGCCCGTGATGACCGCGACCTTGCCGTCGAGCCTGCCTGCCATGAGTCCTCTTTCCTTGCCGTCCAATGGTTTTCAGGTGTATGCGGATCGGTCAGTCCGTCGAGATGAAGACGTTCTTGACGTCGGTGAACGCCTCTAGGGCGTCCGGCCCCAGCTCGCGCCCGATGCCGCTCTGCTTGAAGCCTCCGAACGGCGTCGAGTAGCGGACGCTGCTGTGCGAGTTCACCGACAGGTTGCCGGCCTCGACGCCGCGCGCGACGCGCAGACCGCGCCCGAGGTCGCGGGTCCAGATGGAGCCCGAGAGGCCGTATGCCGTGTCGTTGGCCTTGGCGACCGCGTCGGCCTCGTCGTCGAACGGGAGCACGGCGACGACCGGACCGAAGACTTCCTCCTGCCACACGGGGTCGCTCGTCGACCGAGGCAGCACCACGGTCGGCGCGTACCAGTAGCCGGCCCCCTCCGGGGCGCTCCCGCGGAAGGCCACGTCGACGCCGTCGGCGGCACCCTCGACGTAGGCGCTGACCCGGTCGTGCTGGTCGGCGCTGATGAGCGGGCCCATCTCGGCGGCTTCGTCGCGCGGGTCGGTCACGACGACGCCGCGCACCGCGGTCTCGAAGTGCTCCATGAAGCGGTCGAAGGCGCTGCGCTCGACGAGGATGCGGCTGCGGGCGCAGCAGTCCTGCCCGGCGTTGTCGAAGACGGCATACGGGGCGCGGGCGGCAGCGAGCTCGAGGTCGGAGTCGGCGAAGACGATGTTGGCGCTCTTGCCGCCCAGCTCGAGGGTGACCCGTTTGACCTGGTCGGCGGCCCCCCGCATGATCCGCTGGCCCACCGCCGTCGAACCGGTGAAGCAGACCTTGCGCACGACCGGATGCGTGACGAACCGCTCGCCGACGACCGACCCCTTGCCCGGCACGACCGTGAAGACCCCCTCGGGGATGCCTGCCTCGAGGGCCAGCTCGCCGAGCCGCATCGCGGTGAGCGGGGTGAGCTCGGCCGGCTTGAGCACCACCGTGTTGCCGGCGGCGAGCGCCGGTGCGAAACCCCAGCCCGCGATGGGCATCGGGAAGTTCCACGGCACGATGATGCCGACGACACCGAGCGGCTCACGGAAGGTGACGTCGATGCCGCCGGCCACCGGGATCTGGCGGCCGAAGTTCCGCTCGGGTGCGGCCGAGTAGTAGGCGAGCACGTCGCGCACGTTGCCGGCCTCCCACCGCGCGTTGCCGATCGTGTGCCCGGCGTTCTCGACCTCGAGCCGAGCGAGCTCCTCCTGGTGCTCGCCGACGAGGTCGGAGAAGCGGCGCAGCAGCAGCCCACGGTCGGCCGGCGCGACGGCCCGCCAGCCCTCGCTCGCCGCCGAGGCCCGGGCGATCGCCGCATCCGCCTCCTCCACGGTGGCGAGCTCGACGCTGCGGACGAGCTGCTCGGTGGCCGGGTTGATGACGTCGTGCGTGGTGGTCACAGTCGCTCGAATCCTCTCCTGCGCTCCCAGTCGGTGACCGCGGCGTTGAAGGCCGTGATCTCGACGTCGGCTGCGTTGACGTAGTGGTCGACGACCTCGTCGCCGAAGGCCGCCCGCGCGACCGCCGATCCGGCGAGCAGGTCGCGCGCCTCCTGCAGCGTCGAGGGCACGTGGGGCTTGTCGGACGTGTAGGCGTTGCCCTCGAGGGCAGGCTCGAGCTCGAGCTCCTGCTCGATGCCGTGCAGACCCCCGGCGAGCATGGCCGCCACGGCGAGGTACGGGTTGAGGTCGCCGCCACCGACCCGGTTCTCCACGCGCAGTGCCGGGCCGTGGCCGACGACGCGAAGGGCGCACGTGCGGTTGTCACGCCCCCAGGCGACGGCCGTCGGCGCGAAGCTGGCCGAGGCAAAACGCTTGTAGGAGTTGATGTTCGGCGCGTAGAAGTAGGTCAGCTCGCGCTGGGTGGCGAGGATGCCTGCGAGGAAGTGCTCGAACATCTCACTGTGCCCGTGCTCGCGCTCGTCGTCGGCGAAGACGGTCGCACCGTCGAGCCCGCGCAGCGACAGGTGGATGTGGCACGAGCTGCCCTCGCGCTGGTCGAACTTGGCCATGAAGGTGATCGACTGCCCGTGGTGGGCGGCGATCTCCTTGGCCGCGTTGCGGTAGACGACGTGGTTGTCGCAGGTGCGCACCGCCGTATCGAAGAGGAACCCGATCTCGTGCTGGCCGTAGTTGCACTCGCCCTTCGCGCTCTCGACGACGGCCCCGGCGGCATACATCTCGTTGCGGATCTCGCGCAGCAACGGCTCGACGCGGTCACCGCCGAGGATCGAGTAGTCGACGTTGTAGCGGTTGGCCGGGGTGAGACCCGTGTAGCCAGCGTCCCAGGCCTGCTCGTAGGACTCCTGGAACACGATGAACTCGAGCTCGGTGCCGCAGTGGGCCGCCATCCCCATGGCCGCAGCGCGCTCGACCTGGGCCTTGAGCACCGACCGCGGCGACTGCACCACCGGGCCGCTGCCGTCGAGCCAGGTGAGGTCGCACTGCACGGTCGCGGAGTGCGGTGTGCCCGGGGTGCGGCGGAGGGTGTCGAGGTCGAGGTCGAAGAACATGTCGCCGTAGCCGCGCTCCCACGATGAGATGGCGTAGCCGTCGACGGTGTTCATGTCGACGTCGACGGCGAGCAGGTAGTTGCAGCCCTCGGTGCCGTCCTCGAGCACGTGGTCGAGGAAGTAGTGCCCGTGCAGGCGCTTGCCCTGCAACCGGCCCTGCATGTCGGTGAAGGCCACGACGACCGTGTCGATCGTGCCGTCCTCGACCTCCGACCGGAGCTCGTCGAGGGTGAACCTCGGTGGTGCGCCCATGCTGTCGCCTCTCCTGCTGTCCGAAGTGTGCGTGAAACCGCTGCCGTTCCGTACCCGTTCGCCGCTGCTACCCGATGAGGCCTCGCAGGAGTGCCGAGGTCGCGTCGCAGTGCTCCTCCATGACGGCGCGGGCCCGGTCCGAGTCGCCCGTGAGGATGGCGTGGACGATGCGGTCGTGCTGGTCGTTGGAGTGCTCGATGTTGCGTCGCAGCACCGGGATCGCCATGAGCATCTCGTGGATCGCCGACTGCGATCGCGTCACGGCGTCGACGAGGAGCGGCGAGCCCGACAGGGTGGCGATCGCGAGGTGGAGCCGGGAGTCGGCGACCCGGTGGGCTGCGGGATCCTCCGCCTCGGCGACCGCCCGGAGGCTGTCGGTGAGCCACGCCCGCTGGTCGGCCGCGAGCGTGCGCGTCGCGGCCAGCCATGCGGCCCCGGGCTCGACCACACGACGGAAGTCGAGCGCGTCTGCCATGGCGGCGGAGCTGCGCACGAACGACCGCGCGGTCGAGGGAGGCGGCTCGGCGGCATACGTCACCCGAGTGCCGCCCCCTCGCCCGCGCCGCGTCGTCACCAGGCCGGACTCGCGGAGGGCGGCGATCGCCTCGCGCAGCGTGTTGCGTCCGATCCCGAGCCGCTCGGCGAGCTCGCGCTCGGGCGGCAGCTGCTCACCGTCCGCGAGCACGCCGAGACGGATCGCACGCGCCAGCTGCTCGACGGCGTGCTCGAACGCGTTGCCGGACGCCGGCCGCAGCACCGCCTCCGGCCACGCCGCGAGCCCGGCTGACGACTCTCCCCCGACCGGCTCCATGTCAGCCGAAGATCTCCGCCGCCGGCTTGGTGTCGTGGCCACCGGGGACGTCGCGCATGAAGTGCTTGCGCCCGCCGACGAACCACGTCACCGTCGAGAACACGAGCACCGCGACGACGGCCACCGGCGCGTAGTTGAACGTGCTCACCGTGATCGGGCTCGCGGGCGGCAGCATGAAGAGCACGACGATGAACGCCACCCACGCCACCGAGATCCAGCCGATCGGCGCGCTCCACCGGCCGAGGTTCCATCGGCCCGGGGTGAAGTCCGGGTTGGTGCGCCGGAGGAAGACGGGCACGACGTACGCGATGTAGAGGCCGATGACGGCGATCGACGTGACCGCGAGGTAGGCGGTGGTCGAGACGAGCGCCGGTGACGCGAGGACGACGGAGCACACCACGCACAGCCAGATCGAGTTGGTCGGAGTGCCCGTGCGCGGGTTGACCTGTGCCCACAGCCCCGACCCCGGCAGCGCGTTGTCGCGGGAGAACGCGTACGACATGCGTGAGTTGGCGGTCACCGAGGCCATCCCGCAGAAGAACTGGGCGACGGCGCAGATGAAGAGCAGGAAGATGCCGAGCGAGCGACCCGCTGCGTCGATGAAGATCTGGGCCGGGGGCAGGCCGATGTCGGTCGTGAGCGCGCCCTCGTAGTCCTGGATGGCGGCGGTGACCGCGACGAGCAGCACCCAGCCGGCGAGGATCGAGACCCAGACGCTGCGCACGATGCCCTTGGGCGCCTCGACCGACGCGTTCTTCGTCTCCTCGGCGACGTGGGCCGACGCGTCGAAGCCGGTGTAGGTGTACTGCGCCATGAGCAGGCCGATGAGGAAGGCGTAGAAGGGCGCTCCCCAGCCGGTGCGGTTCTCGAAGTGGGTGAAGGTCCACGAGAGGTCCTGGTGCTTGTCGGGCACGATGACGAGCACGCCGACGATGATGGCGACGCCGGCGAGGTGCCACCACGCGCTGACGTTCGACAGGAGCTTGACCAGGTTGACGCCGAACGTGTTGAGCAGGCCGTGCAGCACGATGATGACGAGGAACGCGACGAAGGTGGAGCCGGCCGTCACCTGCAGGTCGAAGACGAGGCTCAGCAGCGCCATCCACGTGACGGCGGCGCCGTAGTCGATGGCCGCGGTGACCGCGACCTCGCCGAGGAAGTTGAACCACCCGACGTACCAGGCCCAGACGCGCTTGTTGCGACGGGCGAGCCGGCCGGCCCAGAAGTAGAGGCCACCCGCGGTCGGGTAGACCGAGCAGACCTCCGCCATGGCGAGGGCCACGCAGAGGACGAAGGCACCGACGAGGGGCCAGCCGATGGAGATGGCGATCGGGCCGCCGGCGTTCATGGCGATGAGGTAGCTGGTGATGCAGCCCGCGAGGATGGAGATGATCGAGAAGGAGACGGCGAAGTTGGAGAACCCCGACATGCCGCGGTGGAGCTCCTGCTTGTAGCCGAGCGCAGCCAGGGCCGCCTCGTCGTCGTGCTCGTACTCCTTGGAGGTGTCGACAGCCATGCGCACTACCTCTCAAAACATCATGCGGCGGACCTTTGTCGCCGCTGCGAATGATGCCTCGCATCCAATACCCGCGCAGGGAAGGTCGTCAATGGTTCCCCACAGAACCTTTACGACGGATTCCGAAGGTCGAGACCGTCAGCCGGGTCGGCCGATGGCCCGCTCCAGCGTCACGGCCACACCGTCGTCGTCGTTGCCGGGGCAGGTGCGGTCGGCGGCCTCGAGCAGGGTCGGGTGCGCGTTGGCCACGGCCCAGCCGACCCCTGCCCACCTGATCATCGGCAGGTCGTTGGGCATGTCGCCGAACGCCCAGACGTCGGCGGCGTCGATGCCGAGCCGGGTCGCCCAGCGCTCCAGCGCGACCGCCTTGGTGACCCCGGGGGCGTTGATCTCGGCGAGCCCGGACGCGCCGGAGAAATGCAGGTGGCCGCGGTCGCCCACGACCTCCTCGACGGTGGAGAGGAACTCCTCGAGGGGCACCTCGTCGGTGACGGCCAGGAGCTTGCCGACCGGCTCGGCCGCGATCCCCGCGAGCGGACCGTGCGCTGCGCCCGCGGCCACGGTGTCGTCGTGCGGGTCGGGGTAGCCCGGTGCGAGGTAGGGGCCGCTCGCCCGCTCGGCGAGGAAGGCGACCGACGGCAGCGCCGCCCTGAGATCGGCCACGATCGACTCCACCGCACCGGCTTCGAAGCAGTGCGTCTCGAGCAGGCGCCGGCCGGTCACCTCGTAGACGAACGCCCCGTTGCCGCAGATCGCGACGCCGCGCGGGCCGACGACGTGCTCGAGGTCGTGCAGCCACCGCGGCGGCCGCGCGGTGACGAGCACCGTCTCGATGCCGGCCTCGTCGGCGGCCGCCCACACCGCGCGGGTGCGCTCCGACACCGAGCCGTCGGAGCGCAGCAGGGTGCCGTCGAGGTCGGTCGCGACGAGGCGCGGCCGCGACGGTGCCGGGCCCCCCGCCGCGCCCACCGGGTCAGACGAGACGGGTGAGCCAGCCGTGGGCGTCCTCGGCACGGCCGTACTGGATGTCGAGGAGCTTGTTGCGGATCGCCTCGGCGTAGCGGTCCTCGTGGCCGTCGCGGCGGTGGTCGACCGACCCGCCGTCCCAGCGCAGCTCGCCCACCGGGGTGACGACGGCGGCGGTGCCGCACGCGAAGATCTCGACGATGTCGCCGCTGGCCGCGCCCTCCTTCCACTCCTCGATGGGGATGCGACGCTCCTCGGGCTCGAGGTCGAGCTCCTTGGCGATCTCGAGGATGGAGCTGCGGGTGACGCCCTCGAGGATCGTGCCGGTGAGCTCCGGGGTGATGATGCGCCCGTCCTTCGTCACGAGGAACAGGTTCATGCCGCCGAGCTCCTCGATGTACGTGTGCGTCGAGGAGTCGAGGAAGACGGCCTGGTCGCAGCCGTGGTCGATGCCCTCGAGCTGGCCGGCGAGGGAGCTCGCGTAGTTGCCACCGCACTTGGCCGCGCCCGTGCCGCCCTCGCCGGCGCGGGCGTAGTCGGTCGAGATCCACAGGGTGACCGGCTTGAGGCCGCCCGAGAAGTACGCGCCGGCCGGCGAGGCGATGACGGAGTACGTGACCTGCTGGGCCGGTCGCACCCCGAGGAACGCCTCGGAGGCGAACATGAAGGGGCGCAGGTAGAGGCTCTTCTCACCCGCGTCACCCGCGGGCACCCAGTCCTGGTCGACGGAGACGAGCTGCCGCAGCGACTCGATGAAGTCGGCCTCGGGGAGCACGGGGAGAGCGAGGCGGCGGGCCGAGCGCGCGAACCGGGCGGCGTTGGCCTCGGGACGGAACGTCCAGATCGAGCCGTCGGCGTGGCGGTAGGCCTTCATGCCCTCGAAGATCTCCTGGGCGTAGTGGAGCACCGCCGCCGCAGGGTCGAGCTGGAAGGGGCCGTAGGGCCTGACCTGCGCGTCACCCCAGCCGCCGTCGGCGGTCCAGGTCGCGACGACCATGTGGTCGGTGAAGGTCTTGCCGAAGCCGGGGTTCTCGAGGATCTCGGCGATGCGCTCGGACGAGGTGGCGTCGTCGCGGCGCGTCACCTCGAAGGACAGCTGGGTCATGACATACCTCCATGGAGCGAAATCAGCAGTGATCCGACGTCAGGCTATCGCCCACATCGTGAGATGACACAGCCGCCCCGGACGCCGCACCGGACGGCGTCCGGGCGTGTCCTCCGCGGGTTTCGGTCGCGTACGCAGGGCACGCTGCGCGTGCGGGCCGGCCGCCCGCGTGCGGGGCAGTCGGCCGCGTACGGGGCAGTCACCGCGTACGCGGCATGGACCCGCGTGCGAGCAGCGGGTCAGCCGGGCGTATGCCGGGTCGTGCGCGTCAGAGACGACCGACCACGGCGTCGCCGACCGCGGCGGTGCTGCGTACGACATCCCCACGGTCCGCGAGGTCCGCGGCCACGGCGGCGTCGACGCGCGCGGCCTCGGCGTCGAGCCCGAGGTGGGCGAGCAGCATGCCGACCGAGAGGATCGCGGCGGTGGGGTCGGCCTTGGACTGGCCGGCGATGTCGGGGGCCGAGCCGTGCACCGGCTCGAACATGCTCGGGGTCGTGCGGGCCGGGTTGATGTTGCCGGATGCGGCGAGTCCGATGCCGCCGGCGATCGCAGCGGCGATGTCGGTGAGGATGTCGCCGAAGAGGTTGTCGGTGACGATGACGTCGAACCGGCCGGGGTCGGTGGCCATGAAGATCGTCGCGGCGTCGACGTGCTGGTATGCCGTCTCGACCTCGGGGAACTCGACACCGACCTCCTCGACCGTGCGGCGCCACAGGTGGCCGGCATGGGTGAGGACGTTGTGCTTGTGCACGAGGGTCAGGTGCTTGCGCGGCCGGGCCTGGGCGCGCGCGAAGGCGTCGCGGACGACGCGCTCGACGCCGAAGCGGGTGTTGACGCTGACCTCGGTCGCGATCTCTGCGGGAGTGCCGACTCGCAGGGCCCCGCCGTTGCCGACGTAGGGACCCTCGGTGCCCTCGCGCACGACGACGAAGTCGATGCCGTCCGGGGCGACGCGGGCGACGTCGAGCGGGCTGGCCACTCCGGGGAAGAGCTTGGCCGGGCGCAGGTTGACGTAATGGTCGAGGGCGAACCGCAGCGGGAGCAGCACGCCTCGCTCGAGCACACCGCTCGGGACCGTCGGGTCGCCGATGGCGCCGAGGAGGATCGCGTCGTGCCCGCGCAGCTCCTCGAGCACCGAGTCGGGCAGCGTCTCGCCGGTGGCGTGCCATCGGCGGGCGCCGAGGTCGTAGTCCGTCGTCGCGAACTTCGGACCACCCGAGCCGGTGACGGCGTCGAGCACCTTCAGGCCCTCGGCGACGACCTCGGGACCGATGCCGTCACCGCCGATCACGGCGATCGAGTAGGCGTCCTTGACCTGCATCTCTCCCATGCCGTCAGCGTAGAACCCGTCTTGTGATGTGGAACGTGCGTCTCATTCTCTGGTCGCACGGCGAAGGCCCCCGCCCAACTGGGGCGGGGGCCTTCGACGTCCGGCGCGAGACCGGAGATCAGTCCTCGGTGTGGCCCTGGTCGCGCAGGTCCATGGACTCCTGCAGTGCCTGACGGGCTGCCTTGGCGTCTTCGCTCATGGTGATCACGTCTTTCGAGTTGCCTTGCTGTTGGTGGTCTCAGGTGGCTCCAGCCCGGGTGGGCGAACCAAGTCAGCACGAGGGTGCGCGGGATCTCCGCGGCGAGGTGCTGACTACCTGGACTCGCCGCGGCGGGGAATAAGTACGACCTGCCGCGTCATGCAATTCACGGTACGCCGGGCTACCCACGGGTAAAGGGGGTTTCCACAAGATGAGACGCGGTGTCCACCATTCGTGCGGACGGCTGGGCGCCGCGTGTCGCGGGTCACGCCGACGTCGGCATGCGGGCCGCGACCTCCCCCGCTTGCCGCGCGAGGGACCGTAGGCTCGCCGCGTGAGCGCCCACCAGCCCGACTCGCACGCCGCCGCCCCGAACGAGCCGCACGTTCACCACGCCGCTGCGCACGACGCGCACGACCGGCACGACGCGCACGACCGGCACGGCCGCCACGCGGTCCCGGGGGTGCCGTTCGACGACGAGGCACGATGGATCGCCGTGACCCCGGGCAATGCGCGGCGCGTCACGATCATCGTCCTCAGCGCGGTGGTCCTGCTGTCGATCGCGACCTGGGCCTTCCACGCGCTGGCGAGCTTCCTCTTCCTGCTCCTGCTCGCGTGGCTCGTCTCCATCGCCATGGAGCCGGTCGTGCTCTGGCTCGCGTCCCGGGGCATGAAGCGCGGGCTGGCGACCGGGCTCACGATGCTCGGCGTGCTGCTGCTCTTCGCCGCGCTCGCCGAGCTCTTCGGGCAGGTCTTCGTCTCGCAGGTGTCGGAGCTCGGCACCCAGCTGCCGGGCGCCGTGACCTCGGCCATCAACTGGGTCAACTCGACGTTCGGCACGACGTTCGACCTCGACCAGGTGCGCCAGGCCCTGAACCTCACGCCCGACAAGCTCGGGGAGCTCGCGGGCCGCTACGGCGGCGGCATCGTCGGCATCTTCGGCTCGCTGTTCACCTTCCTCTTCGACAGCCTGACGATCCTCGTCTTCGCCTACTACCTCTCCGCCGACAGTCCGCGGCTGCGCCAGACCATCGGCTCGTGGCTGCCCCAGCGCTACCAGCGCGTCTTCATCACGGTGTGGACCATCTCGGTCGAGAAGACCGGCGGCTACGTGGTCTCGAAGCTGGTCCTGGCCGCGCTCTCCGCCGTCTTCCACGCCTCGTTCTTCTGGGTCATCGACGTGCCGTTCTGGCTGCCCCTCGGCGTCTTCGCCGGCATCGTCGGACAGTTCATCCCGACGATCGGCACCTACATCGGCGTCGCGCTCCCCGCCCTCTTCGCCGTGCTCGACAAGCCCATCAACGCCGTGTGGATCGCGGTCTTCGCCACCATCTACCAGCAGCTCGAGAACTACGTCTTCACACCGCGCATCAGCCGCCGGACGATGGACGTCCACCCCGCCGTGGCGCTGGGCTCGGTGATCGCGGGGGCTGCCCTCTTCGGTGCCATCGGCGCCCTCATCGGCATCCCGATCGCCGCGGTGGCCCTCGCGATCATCGACACCTTCAGCAGACGACACGACCTCGTCCCCGAGCTCGCCGAGCTCGACACGTCGGACGACGAGCCGGATGACGACGAACCCAGCGACGAACCCGACGGTGCCGGACCCGGCGGTCACGACCCGGGGCGCAGGTCCGCCTGAAGGAAAGCAGCGCTCACGAGGCCACGTCACGCCGGTCGAACGCCACCGCCGCGACGACGACGAGCACGACGACCGTCGCGACGGCCACCCCGACCGAGACCCACGAGACGCCCTGCCGCAGGGGGTCGTGGGCGGCGTACTGGTAGAAGGGCGACAGCTTCTGCAGCGGCCGCAGCCAGTCGACGAGACCGCCGAGCCCGTTGACGACGTAGCCGACGACCGCGAGAAGCACCGGGACCGCGCGGCTCAGGGCGAGCCGGCCGGTCCCGGCGCCCACCGCGAGCGCCAGGGCGCCGAAGACGAGACCCAGCAGGGCGAGGTGGAGCATCGCCGCGGCGACGTGCCCCACCGGCAGGTCGAGGTCCACGAGAGCCCCCTCGGCGACGAGCGCCACCCCGAGCAGCGCGCAGAGCCCGACGGTGCCGACCACCATGGCGATCGCCTTGTCGACGACGATCCGCGTCCGCGGGGTGGGAGTGCCGAGGAGCAGGTCGAGGGTGCCCCGGTCCTCCTCGCCGGCCACGGCGGACGAGCCGGCGGCGACGGCATACAGGAGCACGAGCAGCGGACCCATGAACGAGAGCAGCTCGATCTGGATGTAGCCGACGGGCGTCGACATGTCGGCACCTGACATCGCGAAGAGGTTGCGGAGCGCCTCGGGCATCTGGTCGAGGAAGTCCTGCATCGAGGGCTGGCGCCGGATGCTCGGCCAGAGGGCGACGTACATCGCCACCACGAGCAGGACCCCCGCGCACCACGCAGGGTACGAACGCCGTTGGTCATACAGGGTCTTGCGGAGCACGTCATGCAGCATCCGGACCTCCTGCGGCCGCGTAGTACGCGAGGAAGGTCTCCTCCAGCTCGGCCTCGGTGCACGTGAGGTCGACGACCTGGTGGCGGGCGACCAGCTTGAGCAGCGGGTCGAGGGCGGACTGCGGTGCGTCGCAGCGCAGCACGCCGTCCTCGAGGCGGACGTCACGCACCCCGGGCAGCGCCTCGAACTGCTCGACTCGGACGGGGCCCTTGAGCTGGGCCTCGACGTGGTGAAGGGACTTGGCACGCAGCGCGTCCAGCTCCTCCACTGCCACGACCCGACCTGCGCTCAGCACGGCGATCCGGGTCGCGACGCGCTGCACCTCGCTGAGCACGTGGGAGCTGAGCAGCACCGTGCCTCCCCGCGCCGAGTGTTCCGCGAGCAGGGCATGGAACTCCCGCTGGACCAAGGGGTCCAGGCCGCTGGACGGCTCGTCGAGGACGAGCAGCTCGGGTTGGCCCATGAGGGCGAGCACCAGGGCCAGCTTCTGGCGGTTGCCCCGTGACAGCTCACGAGTGGGTCGGCGCAGGTCGAGGTCGAGCCGCTCCGCGAGCTTCGTCGCGACGGAGGGCCTTCCGAGCCCCCGCAGGTTCCCGAGGTAGTCGACGTGGTCCCGTCCGCTCAGGCGGGGGTAGAGGGCCACGTCCCCGGGCACGTAGCCGACCCTGCGGTGCACCTCGTCGCGGCGTCGCCACGCATCGAGCCCGAGGACCTCGACTCGTCCGGTGCTGCATCGGGTCAGGCCCATGAGCAGTCGGAGGGTGGTCGTCTTGCCCGCGCCGTTCGGTCCGAGGTAGCCGAAGACCTCGCCCTCGAGCACGTCGAGGTCGACGCCGCGCAGCGCCTCCGTGTCACCGAAGCGCTTGGTGACACCCTCACAGCCAACGACCGGCGGCCCCATGTCTCGACCGTCCCAGTCGGGCCGCTCGCACGGCAGGGCCGAAAGACCTCACCCGCAAGACCTCACCTCGGTGCGGGCGGAGGCACGTCAGTCCTGCAGGTCGACGACCGAGAACGTCTTGGCCTCCACCACGTCGGACAGCTCGGCCGCCAGCGATGCGGGCACGGCGCTGTCGACGTTGAGGACACCGATCGCGCGGTCGTGCTGGCGCGAGACCTGCATGCCGCCGATGTTGATGTCGGCGTCGCCGAGGATGCGACCGATGTTGCCGATGACGCCGGGGCGGTCGGAGTACTCGAAGACGAGCATGTGCTCGGTGAGCGGCACCTCGAGGTCGTAGCCGTTGACGCCGACGAGCTTCTCCACCATCTTCGGGCCGGTGAGAGTGCCGGAGACCGAGACGACGGTGCCGTCGGCGAGCGTGCCGCGCAGGGTCGTGACGTTGCGGAAGTCCCCCGAGTCGGGGTCGGTCACGAGGCGCACCACGCATCCCCGCTGCTCGGCGAACACCGGGGCGTTGACATAGGTCACGGGGTCCTCGACGACGTCGGTGAACAGGCCCTTGAGGGCGACCAGCTTCCACACGTTGACGTCGTGCTCGGTGATCTCGCCGCGCACGTCGACGTCGAGCTGGGTCGGGACGCTGCCCGCGACCGCGGTGAACATCCGCCCGAGCTTCTCGACGAGCGGGATGCCGGGGCGCACCTCCTCGGCGATGAAGCCGCTGCTCACGTTGACGGCGTCCGGCACGAGCTCGCCGCCGAGCGCCAGGCGCACCGACCGCGCGACCGCGATGCCGGCCTTCTCCTGGGCCTCCTCGGTCGAGGCCCCCAGGTGGGGCGTGACGACGACCGACTCGTGCTCGAACAGCGGCGACTCGGTGGTCGGCTCGGTGACGAAGACGTCGATGCCGGCACCCGCGACGCGCCCCTCGGCGATGGCACGGGCGAGGGCGGCCTCGTCGACGATGCCGCCGCGGGCGGCGTTGACGATGCGCACCGTCGGCTTGACCTTCGCCAGCGCCTCCTCGCCGATGAGGCCCAGGGTCTCGGGCGTCTTGGGCAGGTGGATCGTGATGAAGTCGGACTGGGCCAGCAGCTCGTCGAGGCCGACGAGGTGGGCCCCGAGCTGCCCGGCCTTCGCCGGTGATGCGTAGGGGTCGTAGGCCACGATCCTCATGCCGAAACCCTTGAGCCGCTCGGCCACGAGGGCCCCGATACGGCCGAGGCCGACGACGCCGACGGTCTTGTCGAGCAGCTCGACGCCGGAGTACTTGCTGCGCTTCCAGGCGCCGGCCTTGAGCGACTGGTTCGCCGGGGCGATGTTGCGGGCGGTGGCGAGGAGCAGGCCCACCGCCAGCTCGGCGGCCGAGGTGATGTTCGAGGTCGGCGCGTTGACGACCATGACGCCGGCCTGCGTCGCCGCCGGCACGTCCACGTTGTCGAGGCCGACCCCCGCGCGGGCGATGACCTTGAGCCGCCTGGCAGCAGCGATTGCCTCGGCGTCCATCCTCGTCGCCGAGCGGATCAGGACGGCGTCGGCGTCGACGAGGGCAGGGAGCAGCGCGTCGCGGTCGGCCCCGTCGACGGAACGCACCTCGAAGTCGGGGCCCAGGGCCTCGATGGTCGCCGGCGACAGCTCTTCTGCGATGAGGACAACGGGCTTGCTCACAGGAGGTTCCCTTTCCGAGGCGGAGCGGCGGGGGTGCCGTGGAGGGGCAAGGGCCGGGTCCGTCGCCGTCGCGGGCCGTCTACGGCACCGCGGCGTGCCGTCGGCGAGTCTAGGGGCTGGCGTGTCGCAAATCACGGACCGTAACCACAATGTGAACGACGCCGTGGCCACCGTCGCACGTCTTGGCCACTGGACGCCCGGTCCCGTATGCCGGGACGCCGGCCACGCGCGCGGGCTACCGTGGGTGCCGTGCGAGTCGTCGTGACGGGTGGAGCGGGAGACCTCGGAGCCCGTGTCGTGGAGCAGGTCCGCCGGCGGGGCCACGAGGCCGTGCCCGTGAGCCGCCGCACCGGCGTCGACCTCAGCAGCGGGGCGGGGCTCGACGCGGCGCTCCGGGGAGCCGACGTCGTCGTGCACTGCGCCGACGACACCTCGGCGGGTGATGCCGTGACGGTCTACGGAACCCGGCGCCTCGCGGATGCCGCTGCCGCGGGCGGACTGCACCTCGTGCACATCTCGATCGTCGGCATCGACGAGGTCCCGATGCGCTACTACCAGCGCAAGCTCCGGGCCGAGCAGTCCATCGCTGCCGCCGGAGGACCCGCCACCGTGCTGCGTGCGACCCAGTTCCACTCTCTCACAGCGTTCTTCGCGCGGGTGCTGACGTTCGGGCCCGTCGCGCTCACCTTCGGGGACCTGGCCTTCCAGCCGGTCGACACCGACCACGTGGCCACGCGCCTGACCGACCTGGCCCTCGGCGCCCGCCCTCCGGCATACGCGCGTGCGGCCGACCTGGCGGGTCCCGACGTCCTCACGGTCGGGGAGCTCGCAACGCTCGTGCGCGCCCACCGCGGCGCGTCGGCGCCCCGAGTCGTCCACCTGCCCGCGGTGGGACCGGTGCTGAAGGCGATGGCGCGCGGCGGCAACCTGCCGGCGGCATCGGCCGCTCGGACGGGTGGGCGCACCTTCGCGGCCTGGCTCGCCGAGCAGCCTGCCAGGCTCACCGGGCGCTGAGCGCCCTCCGCGCCCCCACGCACGGCGACGGCCGGCCACCCCACGAACGGGTGACCGGCCGCCGAGCCGTGCGGGTGAGGGTCAGCGCGCGGCCGAGCCCTCCGTGTAGTCCGAGTCGGTCTGCTTGACCCACGCCATCAGCTTGCGCAGCTCGCGACCGGTGGCCTCGATGGGGTGCTGGGCGCCCTTCTCGCGCAGGGCCTTGAACTCCGGGGCGCCGGCGTCCTGGTCGTCGATGAAGCGCTTGGCGAACGCGCCGTTCTGGATGTCGCCCAGGACGGCCTTCATGTTCTCCTTGACGTGCGGGTCGATGACGCGCGGCCCCGACACGTAGTCGCCGTACTCGGCAGTGTCGGACACCGACCAGCGCTGCTTCGCGATGCCGCCCTCGATCATGAGGTCGACGATGAGCTTGAGCTCGTGCAGGCACTCGAAGTAGGCGACCTCGGGCTGGTAGCCGGCCTCGACGAGGGTCTCGAAGCCGTACATGACGAGCTGGCTCGCGCCGCCGCAGAGCACCGCCTGCTCGCCGAACAGGTCGGTCTCGGTCTCCTCGGTGAACGTCGTCTTGATGCCGCCGGCGCGCAGGCCGCCGATCGCCTTGCCGTAGGCCTTGGCGAGGTCCCACGCGGTGCCGGACGCGTCCTGCTCGACGGCGAGGAGCACGGGCACCCCACGGCCGTCGGCGAACTCGCGGCGCACGATGTGACCGGGCCCCTTGGGGGCCACCATGAGCACGTCGGCGTCGGCCTCGGGCTTGATGTAGCCGAAGCGGATGTTGAAGCCGTGCCCGAAGAGCAGGGCGGCGCCGTCCTTGAGGTTCGGCTGGATGTCGTTCGCGTACACGGTCCGCTGCACCTGGTCGGGCGTGAGGATGACGACGAGGTCGGCCTCCTTGACGGCGTCGGCGACCGAGGACACGGCGAGTCCCTCGGCCTCGGCCTTCGCCCTGCTCTTGCTGCCCTCGGCGAGGCCGACGCGCACGTCGACCCCGGAGTCGCGAAGGTTGAGCGCGTGGGCGTGGCCCTGGCTGCCGTAGCCGATGACGGCGACCTTCTTGCCCTGGATGATCGACAGGTCGGCGTCGTCGTCGTAGAACATCTCGGCCATGGTGGCTTTCTCCTTCTGCTGGGTGTGCGGTGCGGTGTGCTGGTGGGTCTGGGGGGTCAGGCGCTGCGCAGGCTGCGGTCGGTGATCGAGCGCGAGCCGCGTCCGACGGCGACCATGCCCGACTGGACGAGCTCCTTGATGCCGAACGGCTCGAGGACGTCGAGCAGGGCGCGGAGCTTGTCGGAGTTGCCGGTCGCCTCGACGACGACGGCGTCGGTGGTCACGTCCACGACCTTGGCCTTGAACAGCTGGATCGTGTCGATGACCTGGCTGCGGGTCGCCGCGTCGGCGCGGACCTTGACGAGGACGATCTCGCGCTGGACCGACGCATGCGGGTCGAGCTCGACGACCTTGAGCACCTCGATCAGCTTGTTGAGCTGCTTCGTCACCTGCTCGAGGGCGGCTCCCTCGACCTCGACGACGACCGTGATGCGCGAGATGTCGGGCAGCTCGGTGGGGCCGACCGCGAGCGAGTTGATGTTGAAGCCCCGGCGCGAGAAGAGCGCCGCCACGCGGGTCAGGACGCCCGGCTTGTCCTCGACGAGCACCGACAGGGTGTGCTTGCTCATGCTCAGTCCTCCCGCTCCCAGACCGGCGCCTCGTGGCGGGCGGCCTGGATCATGTCGTTGCTGACGCCCGCCGGGACCATGGGCCACACCATGGCGTCGCGGTGGACGATGAAGTCGATGACGACCGGTCGGTCGTTGGTCTCGAGCGCCTGCTTGATGACGGCGTCGACCTCCTCGGGCGTCTCGGCGCGCAGGCCGAGGCAGCCGTAGGCGTCCGCGAGCTTGACGAAGTCGGGCACCCGCTGCTCGGTCGGCTGCAGGTTGGTGTTGGAGTAGCGCTCGTTGTAGAAGAGCGTCTGCCACTGCCGCACCATGCCGAGCGAGCTGTTGTTGATGATCGCGACCTTGATCGGGATGTTGTTGACGACGCAGGTGGCGAGCTCCTGGTTGGTCATCTGGAAGCAGCCGTCGCCGTCGATGGCCCAGACGGTGCGCTCGGGCTCGGCGACCTTGGCGCCCATGGCCGCCGGCACCGAGAAGCCCATGGTGCCGAGGCCTCCCGAGTTGATCCACGCGTTGGGGCGCTCGTACTGCACGAACTGCGCGGCCCACATCTGGTGCTGCCCGACCCCCGCGACGTAGGTCGCCTCGGGCCCGGAGAGCGCACCGATGCGCTCGATCACGTACTGCGGCGAGAGGGTGCCGTCCTCGCTCTCGGTCCACCCGAGCGGGAAGGTCGCCTTCCACTCGGCGACGCGCTCGCGCCAGGCCGTGTAGTCCCACGAGCCGCTCTCGGCGGTGGCGCGGTCGAGGGTGACCTGCTCGATGAGGTCCTTGATGACCTCGCCGGCGTCGCCCACGATCGGCACATCGGCGACGCGGTTCTTCGAGATCTCGGCGGGGTCGATGTCGGCATGGATCACCTTGGCGTCAGGGGCGAAGGTCGACAGCTGACCGGTCACCCGGTCGTCGAAGCGCGCGCCCAGCGCGATGATCAGGTCGGACTTCTGCAGACCGGTCACGGCGGCGACGGTGCCGTGCATGCCGGGCATGCCGAGGTTGAGCGGGTTGCTGTCGGGCACCGTGCCACGCGCCATGAGCGTCGT
Source organism: Terrabacter sp. 28 (assembly GCA_000955875.1). Taxonomy (GTDB): domain Bacteria; phylum Actinomycetota; class Actinomycetes; order Actinomycetales; family Dermatophilaceae; genus Terrabacter. Next base: position 14,632 of record JYOE01000020.1, on the reverse strand, counting down.
GACGACCGGGATCTGCGTCAGCTCGACGAGCCGGCGCAGCGCCTCGCTGGCGCCCGAGCGCACGACGCCGCCACCGACGTAGAGGACCGGCCGCTTGGCGGCCGCCATGAGACGGGACGCCTCGCGGATCTGCTTGCCGTGCGGGCGCAGCACGGGCCGGTAGCCGGGCAGGTCGATCTGCGGGGGCCAGCTGAATGTCGTGCGGGACTGGAGCGCGTCCTTGCTGATGTCGACGAGCACGGGACCCGGACGGCCGGTGCCCGCGACGTGGAAGGCCTCCGCGATCGCCTGCGGGATCTTCGCGGGGTCGGTGACGAGATAGTTGTGCTTGGTGATCGGCATCGTGATGCCGCGGATGTCGGCCTCCTGGAACGCGTCGGTGCCGATGGCGGCGCTCGCGACCTGACCGGTGATCGCGACGACCGGGACGGAGTCCATGTGGGCGTCGGCGAGCGGCGTCACGAGGTTGGTCGCACCGGGACCGGACGTCGCCATGCAGACACCGACCTTGCCGGTGGCCGCCGCGTAGCCCTCGGCCGCGTGACCGGCGCCCTGCTCGTGGCGCACGAGGATGTGCCGGACCTTCTTCGAGTCGAGCATCGGGTCGTAGGCCGGGAGGATCGCACCGCCCGGGATGCCGAAGACCGTGTCGCAGCCGATGGCCTCGAGGGAGAGTACGAGCGCCTGTGCCCCGGTGACCTCGAGAGCCTGGACGGCCGCCGGTGCCGGCTCGACCGGCTTGCCGTCGGCGGCGGGTCGGGGACGGGCCAGGGAGGCCACGTCAGCGGGCGAGGGCGCCTGCTTGGTCGTGTCGCTCACGATCTCTTCCTTGTCTCGAGCACTCGTCGTCCTGCGGATGTCCTGCTGTCTCGGGCTGACTCCAGCCACAAAAAAACCCTTCGGTCCCGTGGGGGGACGGAAGGGGGCGCGCTGACCGGTGGGGCTGGTCGGCGCGCTAGGGAAGTACGAGGAGTCGGGCCACGTGACAACCGTCCTACGCGGCCCCAGTGGTGTCAATCGACGGTCACCCGCGTCTCAGGATGTGGCATCGTGATCTCACCCACTGTCAGTCGCGCACGCGCAGACTCTTCGTTGCACCACCGCGCGCCGCCACGACCGAAAGTCGGTTGTCGCGCCAGGACCCGCGTCGCGACACTGGCCCGCATGACCAGCACCGTCGACGACCACTTCCCCGCCCTCGCCGTACGCGTCGTCGCCGGAGCGATCGAGCTGCGCGGGATCGGCGACGACGACCTCGCGGCCCTGGCCGACCTCGCCGCACGTGGCATCCACCCGGCCGACCGAATGCCCTTCTACCACCCCTGGACGGACGCTGAGCCCGAGGTGCTGCGCACCCGGTTCGTCCAGTACCACTGGCGCTGCCGGGCCGACTTCTCCCCCGAGCGGTGGGAGCTCAACCTCGGCGTCTGGCACGAGGGGACGCTCGTGGGCACGCAGGGCATCTCGGCCCGTGACTACGTCGTGACCCGCACGGCCGAGACCGGGTCATGGCTCGGCCTCGAGCACCAGGGCAAGGGCATCGGCACCGCGATGCGCCAGGCGATCTGCGCCTTCGCCTTCGACCACCTCGGGGCGGAGGAGATCACCTCCGGCGCCTTCACCGACAACCCCGCGTCGCTCGCGGTCAGCCGCAAGGTCGGCTACCGCCCCAATGGGCTCACGCGGCTCCAGCGCCGCGACGGCGAGCTCGCCGTGAACCAACGGCTCGTCCTGCGCCCCGACGACCTCGTCCGTGGCGACCATCCCATCACCGTCGAGGGCGTGCCGGCCCTGCGCCGCCTCCTCGGCCTCGACGCGCCCGACAAGGAGACGGCATGACCACCCCTGCGCCCACCGCCACGAGCAACGCCCCCGTCCCGCTCGTGCTGCCCAGCGGATCGGACGGGCTGACCGTGCGGCCGCTCGGGCAGGACGACGCCGCCGCGGTCGCCACCCTGATGGGGGCCTGCGAGCAGCACGACGTCGGAGAGGTCCTCATCGAAGAGGCCGACATCGTCGGCGACTGGCAGCGCCCCGCCTTCGACCTCGCCACCCAGACCGTCGGCGTGCTCGACGGCGACCGCCTCGTCGCGTACGCAGAGGTCTACAAGGCGCGCTGGGCGCACGGTGCCGTCGACCCGGCATACCGCGGCCGTGGCATCGGGACCGCGCTTTCGCGCTGGACCCGGGCCGTCGGCGCACGCGAGGGCGGCACCGTCGTCGGGCAGCCCGCGCCCGGGGACTCCGCGGGCGAGCGGCTCTTCGCCGCCCTCGGCTACCGCAACCTCTGGACGTCGTGGGTGCTCGAGATGCCCGCCGGGCAGACGATCGAGGCGCAGCCGACACCCGAGGCGTACGCGATCCGCGAGCCGCGCGACCAGGGCGACCTCGAGGCCGCATGGACGGTGAACGAGGACGCCTTCCTCGAGTGGTCCGACCGCGAGCGCTCGAGCTTCGAGGAGTGGGCCGCCACGGTCGTCAACCGTCCGGGCTACGAGCCGTGGCAGCTGCGCCTCATGGTCGATCCGGCCGGCGAAGTCGTCGGCATGGCGTTCGTCATCGTGTCCAACGGCTGCGCGTACGTCGACAAGCTCGCCGTCCGCCGCGACCAGCGCGGCCGCGGCCTCGCGCGGGCCCTGCTCGTCGACGCCTTCGAGGTCGGGCGCGCGCACGGCGGTGACCGGTCCGAGCTGTCGACCGACTCACGCACCGGGGCGCTCGGGCTCTACGAGAAGGTCGGCATGCAGGTGACCTCCGTGTGGCGGCACTGGGCGGCCGACGTCGTCGCCGGGTCCGACCCGGCCCAGGTCTGAGGAGGGGTGGCGGTGGAGCAGCACATCACGTTCGACGTCGCCGCGCCGGCAAGCCGCGTCTGGGAGATCCTGAGCGACCCCGAGCGCTGGCCCGAGTGGACGTCATCGGTGCGTAGCGTCAGGCTCGACGGCGGGGCCCTGAAGATCGGGGCGAAGGCCACCATCGACCAGCCACGCATCCCGACGGTGCCGTGGACGGTCACGTCGCTGTCGCCCGGACGGTCGTTCACGTGGGAGTCCGGTGGTCGCGCCGCGCACACCGTGGCACACCACGTCGTCGAACCGCTGGGCGCCGACGGGTGCCGGGTGACGCTGTCGGTGACCCAGTCGGGCGTCGTGGGGTCGGTCGTCGGACGGCTCTACCGGGGTCTGACCGACCGCTACCTCGCGATGGAGGCGGCCGGGCTCACGGGGCGGGCCGAGTCCGGCTGGCAGCCGCCACCGGCCGGCTAGCCGACGTCACCCACCACAGGGTTGGTCGGTGAAGCCGCGGTGTCTCCCGGCGCGAGGCCGGGGAGCCACGACGTGAGGTCGTTCTCCTGGGCGCCGTTCGCGGGCTCGAGCACCGGGAGGCCATCGGCGAACCAGATCACCGTCATCACCTCGCGCATCTCGCTCGAGGTGTTGCCGAGCGCCTTGTGCACCGTCCAGCCGGAGTGGAACGACGCGTCGCCGGCACGCATGGCCACGGGCTCGTCGACGGCGAGGCCCCGCCGCGGCACGAGCCGGTCGAAGTGGTGCTCGGACGCGTCGGAGATGCCGATGTCGCTGAGCGGACCGTCGACGTGGCTCCCCCGCGCGAACGCCAGCCCGCCGTGCGCCGGTGTGATGTCGACGAGCGGCATCCACATCGTCAGGCACCTCGACCCGTCGAGCGGCCAGTACATCGCGTCCTGGTGCCACGGCGTGCGGCCGCCGCCGGGCTCCTTGAAGAGGGCCTGGTCGTGGTAGAGCCGCACCCGCGGCACGCCGAGCAGCCGCGCCGCGACGTCGGCGAAGCGCGGCGCCAGGACGAACCTGGCCACGTCGGGGTCGTGGCGCCAGAGGTTCATCACCTGAAGGAACGCCATCCCGTAGCTGTCGCGCTCGGCGAGCGGACGCGACTCGGTGCCGAGCCGCTCCACCGCCGAGGCGATCGGCCGCCGGTACGCCGCGGCCTCCTCGGCGCTCGCCACTCCCGAGAGCCGGACGAAGCCGTCCGCGCGGAAGGCGGCCACGTGGTCCTGGGTCACGGGGTATGCCGTGGCGAGCGCGGGAACTGTGTCGATGGTCATCGGGACGGCCGCCTTCGTGGATCGTGAACGACCGGAGGGGTCGTCGGTTCTGCCACTTCACCAGACCCGCGGAGAGACCACCCCGGACGTCGTGGTTTCAGGGGTACGTTCTGGTTTGATGACGTGATGGACAGCAAGCGTGCGCCGGTCGGCGCCACGCCGACGGCGCGGCCTGCCGATCCCCTCCCGCCCGGGCGTCTCGGCCGCGTGCTGGTGGCGGCGCGCATCATCGCGGGCCGGGGCCTCGCTCCCGGCACGACTCGGCGACACCCGACCTGGGGGCTCACCTTCCTCACCGCCGGTGCCGGCCGCTACCGCGATGCGCACCACGACGAGCCCCTGGCCGCAGGCTCGCTCGTCGTCGTCCATCCCGGGCACCCGCACTGGTACGGCGCCGACCGTGGCGGCTGGGACGAGCACTTCGTCGTCTTCGAGGGGCCTGTGTTCGACCTGGCCGCGAGCCGCGGCGCCCTCTCCCCCGGGCAGCCGCTCGTGCACGGTCTGCCGGTGCGCCGGTGGGCGCCACGGTTCGCGGCCTTCGACCGGCCGCGGCCACGCACGCCCGACGGCACCGACGCCGAGGCGGTCGCGCTGCTCGCGGCCCTGCTCGAGGCACGCGACACCTCGACCCGTGCCTCCGACCGCGGCACGCGCGGGGCGTCCCCATCGGGTGCCGGCTGGCTCGCACGCTCGACCGATCTGCTCGAGGGGGACCTGACCGAGCCGCTCGACCTGCGTGCCGTGGCGGGCGAGGTCGGGATGCCGTACGAGACGTGGCGTCGCCGGTTCCGGGCCGAGACCGGCACGAGTCCGTGGGCGCACCGGTCGGCCCGCCGGCTCGACGCCGCGACCGACCTGCTCGTGCACACCGGGCTCGGGGTGCGCGACATCGCGGCGGCAACCGGTTTCAGCGACGAGCGGCACCTCATCCGGCGCTTCCGAGAGGCGACAGGACAGACCCCCCGCGCCTACCGGGACGCCGACAAGGCCGCTTCCGCGGACCGACGGACCGCTACCAACGCTCCCGCGCTGTAGCGCCCGCGCTCACCGTTCGCAGGAGACGGCGGTCGTGGCGGTCCGTCGGTTCGCCGCGGCGCTCGGGCACACGGCATACGCCCGCTCAGCCGCAGACGGCCCCGCCGCTCGCGCTGCCGACGAGCTTGCGGTACTTCGCGAGGACGCCGCGGGTGTACTTCGGCTCCGGGTGGGTGACGCCCTCGGCACGACGGCGCGCCATCTCGTCGTCGTCGACGAGCAGGTCGAGCGAGCCGCTCGCCACGTCGAGGCGGATCGTGTCGCCGTCGCGCACGAAGGCGATCGGTCCCTCGTCGACGGCCTCGGGAGCCACGTGCCCGACGCAGAGGCCGGTGGTGCCACCCGAGAAGCGGCCGTCGGTGAGGAGCAGGACGTCCTTGCCGAGGCCCGCGCCCTTGATGGCACCCGTGACGGCGAGCATCTCGCGCATGCCGGGCCCGCCCTTCGGTCCCTCGTAGCGGATGACGACGACGTCGTTCTTCTTCAGCGAACCGTCCTCGACGGCGTCCATCGCGGCGCGCTCGCCGTCGAAGACGCGTGCGGTGCCCTCGAAGACCGACTCGTCGAAGCCGGCCGACTTCACGACCGCACCCTCGGGCGCGAGCGAACCGGTGAGGATCGTCAGGCCACCCGTCTTGTGGATCGGGGTCGCCATCTCGCGGATGACACGGCCGTCGATGTGGGGCGGGTTGAGCTCCTCGAGGTTCTCGGCCATGGTCTTGCCGGTCACCGTGAGGCAGTCGCCGTCGAGCAGGCCGGCCTCGAGCAGCGTCTTCATGACGACGGGGATGCCGCCGATGTGGTCGATGTCCTTCATGACGAAGCTGCCGAAGGGCTTGACGTCGGCCAGGTGCGGCACCTTGGCGCCGATGCGACGGAAGTCCTTGATCGTGAGGTCCACCTCGGCCTCGTGGGCGATGGCGAGCAGGTGGAGCACGGCGTTCGTCGAGCCGCCGAACGCCATGACGACGGCGATGGCGTTCTCGAAGGCCGGCTTGGTCATGATGTCGCGCGCGGTGATGCCGCGGCGGAGCAGCTCGACGACGGCCTCACCCGACTTGCGGGCGTACATGTCGCGGCGGCGGTCGGTGGCGGGCGGCGCGGCCGAGCCCGGGATCGACATGCCGATCGCCTCGGCCACGGCGGCCATGGTGTTGGCCGTGTAGAAGCCGCCGCACGCGCCCTCACCCGGGCAGATGGCGCGCTCGATCGCGTCGACGTCCTCGCGCGACATGAGGCCGGCGTTGCACGCCCCGACGGCCTCGAAGGCGTCAATGATCGTGACCTCCTTCTCGGTGCCGTCGCTCAGCTTGGCGACGCCGGGGAGGATCGTGCCGGCATACAGGAAGACCGATGCGAGGTCGAGGCGCGCGGCCGCCATGAGCATGCCGGGCAGGGACTTGTCGCAACCGGCGAGCAGGACTGAGCCGTCGAGCCGCTCGGCGTTCATGACGGTCTCGACCGAGTCGGCGATGATCTCGCGCGACACGAGGCTGAAGTGCATGCCCTCGTGGCCCATGGAGATGCCGTCGGACACCGAGATGGTGCCGAACTCGAGGGGATAGCCCCCACCGGCGTGCACGCCGTCCTTGACGGCCTTGGCCAGCCGGTCGAGCGACAGGTTGCACGGGGTGATCTCGTTCCACGAGCTCGCGACACCGATCTGTGGCTTGGCGAAGTCGTCGTCGCCGAGGCCTACCGCCCTGAGCATCCCCCGTGCCGCGGTCTTCTCGAGACCGTCGGTGACGTCGCGGCTGCGGGGCTTGATGTCAGGCGTCTGCGTCATGCCAGCAGCATAGGACCGTGTCCGCTGGGTGGACACCGCATCTCACAGCCTGATCGTCGGCGGCGAACGCTCAGTCGTCGTGCCCACGGCTGACGTGGAAGCGCGTCAGGGCGCACGAGCCGAAGTCGATGTCGGCCCACTCGCCGGCATACCGGAGGACCGCCATGCCGCTCGTCACGAAACCCTCGCCGAGGGCGTCGTGGGCCTCGCGCGACCCCTCCCCGTCGGTGAGCAGGCTGGTCAGCTGCGCCATCGTCGGGTTGTGCCCGACGACCAGCACCGTCGTCGTCTCACCGGCGTCCTCGCGCACCGTCTCGAGGGTCTGCTCGGAGCCGCCGAGGTAGACGCTGCGGCGGTACTCGACGAACTCGGTGTGGGCGCCGCCGTGGCAGGCCTCCTCCCACGTCTGCCGGGTGCGCTGCGCGGTGGAGCAGATGACGAGGTCGGGCACGAGCCCCTGCTCGTGCAGCCACCGGCCGGCGGCCTTGGCGTCGCGGCGACCCCGCGCCGCGAGCTCGCGGTCGTGGTCGGCCTTGCCGAGCCCCTCCTCGGCCTTGGCGTGGCGCATGAGGATGAGGGTCTTCTCTCTCGAGGCGCTGCTCATACGTCTAGAGCATGCTCCGCGTCGGCCCGCTTGTCAGCCCGGAGGGCGGGGGGCCGGCCGCAGCGGTCCTGCTGCGACCAGGCTGCCGCGGAGGCGTCAGAGCGCGAGCTCCGGCTTGATCCGCTTGGGCGTCCACACCCGCGACCGCCGCGCCGCGACGGTCGACACCAGCAGGGCCCCGACGAGGTATGCCGTGAGCACGCCCACCGCGCCGAGCACCGGCGCCAGGTCGGCGCCGTAGAGCAGCCGGCGCAGGCCGTCGACGGCGTAGCTCATCGGCACGACGTGGTGGACCGCCTGCAGGGGGGCGGGCAGCGTCTGCCACGGGAACGTGCCGCCGGCGCTGACGAGCTGGACGACCATGAACACGAGGCCGAGGAACTTGCCCACCGCCCCGAACCTCGACGCGAGCGCGTGCAGGATCGCCACGAACGTCATCGAGGTGAAGCAGAGGAAGAGGAATGCGAGGACCGGGTGCGCGATCCGGATGTCGACCCCGCGGCCCACGACGAGCACCAGGGCAGCAGCCTGGACGATCCCCACCACCGCCGGCGCCAGCCAGCCCCCGAGCGCGGTGCGGAACGAGCGCTGGCTCGTGGCGAGTGCGCGCTGGGACAGGGGACGCACGAAGAGGAAGAGCACGTAGGCGCCGATCCAGAGAGCGAGGCTCATGAAGAGCGGCGCCAGCCCTGCCCCGTACGACCCCGCCGACGACAGGGAGTCGGTGGCCACCCCGACCGGGTTGCCGATGGTCTGCGCCATCGCCTTGCGCTGCGCCTCGGACGGGTCGGGCACGGCGTCGCGGCCCTTGACCAGGCCGGCGTGCAGGTCTGTCGTGCCCTTGGCCAGCGAGTCGAGGCCGGACGCCAGCGACCCTGCCCCCCGCGCGAGCGCGTCCGCGCCGGTGGCGGCGGACGTCGCGCCGGACACGAGCCGGTCGGCCCCGGCGTCGAGCCGGTCGAGCCCGGTCGCCAGGGCAGCCGCCCCGTCCCGCACCTTGACCGCGCCCGTGTGGGCCTGCGCGATGCCGTCCGCGAGCGCCGGCGTGGCGTTCGCGAGCGCCCGAGCCCCGGTGGCCACCTGGTCGGCCCCCTTCGACAGGCGCGTCAGGTCGCCCGAGGCCGACTGGATGGTGGCGTCTGCGTTGTCCACGTAGCCGTCGACGAGGTCGAGCCGTGACTCGACGACGGCCAGCTGCGCGTCGGTCAGTCCCTGCGCCCTCAGGGTGGCGACCAGACCGGCGCGGTCGGCGGCGACGCGGCTCTTGAGCTGGGTGGAGGCGGCGGCCGCCTTCGCCCCGTAGCCGGCGATAGTGCGGTTGCCGGCCGCGACCTGCTCGGCACCGTCGGCGAGACGGTCGGTCTGTGCGGGGAGGTCTGCGGTCCTGGACTGCAGGGTGCCGAGGCCGGAGGCGAGGCGTGCTGAGCCGGTCTGCAGCTCGTGGGCGCCCGAGGCCGCGCGGCCGATGCCGGCGTCGAGGGTGCGGGCACCGGTCGCGAGCTCGTCGAGCCCTGTCGCGAGAGAGCCCGCGCCGGAAGCCAGCTGGTGGGCCCCGTCGTCAGCCTTGGACGCACCGGCGCGGAGCTTCTCCGATCCGTCCACGGCCTTCGCGAGCTCGTCGTGCACGTCGCTGAAGCCCAGCAGCAGCCGGCTCGCGGCAGTCTGGCTCACCTCGCCGGCGACGCTGGCGGTCACCTGCTTGATGACCTGGCCGCCGATCATCGAGGTCATGTAGTTGTTGGCGTCGTTCGTCTCGAGCAGCAGGGTCGCCTGACGTGGCGTGAACTCCGCCGTCGAGGCGAGGTCCGCGGAGAAGGTCTTCGGGAGGATGACGGCGAACGCGTACGTGCCGTCGTCCACGCCGTTCATCGCCTCGTCGCGCGACACCCGGTGCCAGTCGAAGCTCTTCGACTCGACGAGGTGGTCGGCCACCTCGCCGCCGACCTGGAGCTTCTCCCCCGTGCTGAGGGTGGTGCCGGCATCGTCGCTGACGACGGCGGCAGGCACCTGCGGGAAGGCGCCGTAGGGGTCGTGGTTCGCGTAGAGGTACAGGCCGCCGTAGAGGGTCGGGACGAGGACGAGGGCCGCGAGGGCAAGACGTGCGAGGCGCGAGGCGGTGAGGCGGCGCAGCTCAGCGAGCGCGAGGCGGACGGGGTTCATGCGGGCACTCCGTCGGTGGTGGGGTCGGTGGTGGGGTCAGTCGTGGGTTCGACGACGGGTTCGACGACGGGGTCGGTGGCGGGTTCGGTGGCGGGCTCGATGGCCGCGGGAGGGAGCCCGGTCGACCGGGACAGTGCCGAGGCGGTCGCCGGTGCGCAGAGCGCGACAACGGTGAGACCACGGTCGGCGACCGACCGGGCCGCCTCGAACCACTCGCGCGGCTCGCCACCGTGCCGGTCGGGACCGGTGAGCACGATGACGCGAACCTGCGGGTGCCACGAGCCGAGCTCGAGCAGCAGGCGGGTGCGCAGGCCCGTCGGCAGGCTCTCCCAACGCCGCGATGCCAGGTCGCTGACACCACGGTCGCCGAGGAAGGCTGCGACGTCCCTGCGCGACGACGGCCGCTCGGCGAGGGCCAGCTCCTCCGCGACGACGGCGCGGAGGGAGAAGGAGTCCTCCGGCGCGGTCACGTCGGGCACGTCGACGAGTCGCGTGCGCAGCTGCAGCTGCGCCCGGTCGGTGGAGCCACCGATCGACACGGCGCCGGTGAGCAGGTCGACTCGTCCGCCGATCGCAAGGGCCAGCGCGACCTGGCCGACGCCGGGGTCGACCCCGACGACGGTGACCGCTCCCGCGGGGGCCGTGAACCCGATCCCCGACACGAACGGCTCGTGCGTGCCTCGGACCGACACGTCGCGTGCGACCACCTGGCGCTCGTTCACCTGACCATCCTCCGACGGGACCATCCCGCCTTTCGATACAAGTATGCATCCAATACGTGACCGTATTCAATTCGAGGGCGTATCGTGGTCCTATGCCAACCCTGAGGTCCCGCGAACCAGCCACTCCCCCGATCACCGCCCGCCGCCAGGCGACCCGTGACCGGGTGCTCGCGGCGGCGAGCGAGGTCTTCGCGGAACGCGGCTTCCACGGCGCGAGCGTCGAGGACATCTGCGAGCGGGCCGGCTTCACCCGAGGGGCCTTCTACTCCAACTTCTCCTCCAAGGACGACCTCGTGCTCGAGCTGTCCCGCCGGCACTCCGAGGCTCTCGTCGAGCGCATCCGCGCAGCCAGCAAGCAGGAGCATGCAACGGCTGACGAGGTGCTGAAGGCTGTCTTCGCAGCCCTCGCCGACGACACCCGCAGCAAGGAGCAGTGGCTGGTCCTCACCACGGAGTTCACCCTCCACGCGATCCGCGAACCGGTGGCCCGTCGCGCCTGGGCCGCGCAGCAGCGACGGGTGCGCGACGAGCTGGTGGCCGTCGTCGACGAGGCGGTGGCCCGGCAGGGGCTGACGCTGCCCATGCCCACCGATGTCTTCGTCCGGGCCGCGATCGCGCTCGCGCAGGGCTCGATGACGCAGCGCCTCGTCGAGCCCCGTTCGCTCACCGTGGGGGAGCTCGAGCGGACCGTGCTGCCCGTGCTGCTCGGCGTCGACACCTGAGCAGGGACGCACCCCGCGCCGCGACGCCCCAGTGGCGGGCGCCCACTCGGGACGCCCGCCTCTCCTGGGGGATCAGGTCACAGTGTCGCTTCTCACCACCGAGGTGGAGATCCCGCCGAGGACGGTCGGCGACGCACGGGGTCGGCGCCGAGCCGCTTGAAGGAAGTCTCCTCACCCTGACCGGGTGCAGTCCCACTGTCGGGGGTGATCCTTGCGAAAACCTTGGACTCGGGCGCCTTGCCCCAAACACCCCCAGATGTCCGAATTGCCCTGCCCCACAGCCGGTTTCATCCAAGGTATCAACAAGGTCGCTGGGTTCCTCTTGAGTCGGAAAGGACATGATCAAGGGAGGAACCATGTCTTTGTCTCGCCGAGACCTCATGAAGCTGGGCGTCGTCGGGGGCGCCGCCCTGGCGCTGCCTCTGGAGCGCACGGTGAGTGCCAAGTCCAGCGCTCAGGGCCGACTCGCCAGCAGCCGGCTGCCCCGGCCGTTCACGATGCAGTTCCGGACGCCGCCGGTGCTGCGGCCCTACCGCACGGACGCCACCACCGACTTCTACAAGGTCTACATGAAGCCGCTCCAGGCCGAGGTGGTCCCGGGCCTGCAGACGCCGCTGTGGGGCTACAACGGACTCGTTCCCGGACCGACCGTCAAGGTCGCGCAGGGCCGGCGCACCGTGATGCGCCAGGTCAACAACCTGCCGGGCAAGCACCCGGTGCTGAGCTACACGCCGTGGACATCCGTGCACCTGCACGGCTCTCCGTCGCTGCCGCAGTACGACGGCTACGCGAGCGACATCACCAACCCGGGCCAGTACAAGGACTACGTGTACCCGAACACCCAGACGGGTCGCACCCTGTGGTACCACGACCACGGGCTGCACCACACGGCCGAGAACGTGCTCATGGGCCTCGCCGCCCAGTACCAGCTCGTCGACCCGCTGGAGCAGGCCCTGCCGATCCCCAAGGGCGAGTTCGACGTGCCGCTGCTGGTCAGTGACGCGATGTTCGCGAGCGACGGCTCGCTCTACTTCGACAACCACAGCGAGTCGGGGATGTTCGGCGACGTCGTCCTGGTCAACGGGGTGCCGTGGCCCGTGATGAAGGTCAAGCGGCGCAAGTACCGCTTCCGCATCCTCAACGCGTCCATCTCGCGCTCGTACCAGTGGTCGCTCGACTCCGGGGATCCCATGACGGTCATCGCGACCGACGCTGGACTGATGCCGCAGCCGCAGACGGTGCAGCGCTTCCGCCACGGCGCGGCCGAGCGCTACGAGGTCGTGATCGACTTCGGCAAGATGCCGGTGGGCCGTCGCGTCGTGCTTCGCAACACCAGCCCGAAGAACAACATCGACTACGCCAACACCAACAAGGTAATGGCCTTCGACGTCGTCGCCGACGACTTCGACCGCGCCAACAACACCGTTCCCGACGCCCTGAACCCGACCAACCCCGCCATGCTCCTCACGGCGGCCGACGCGGTGCGCACGCGCCGCCTCGACCTCAAGCGCAAGCACGGGATGTGGACCATCAACGGGCACACCTGGGACGACGTCGTGAAGAGCAAGTTCTCCCTCGTCGAGGCCAGCCCGCGCGAGGGTGACGTCGAGATCTGGGAGATCCGCAACTCCTCGGGCGGCTGGTTCCACCCGGTTCACATCCACCTCATCGACTTCCGCATCCTCGACCGCAACGGCAAGCCGCCGATGCCGCACGAGCTCGGCCCGAAGGACGTCGTCTACGTGGGTGAGAACGAGACGGTGCGGGTCGTGGCTCGCTTCGAGGGCCGCGGCAAGTACATGATCCACTGCCACAACCTCGTCCACGAGGACCACGACATGATGAGCCAGTTCGAGGTGCTGGCCGACCACGACGTGAGCGACCCGATGAGCGATCCCTGCAAGTCGCTCCCTGAGATCGACGACGTCTGAGGGGCTGCGACATGTCGACCACGGCACTGCCGTCGAGCTCGTCGCCCGGCACCGACACGGCTGCGGACGCCGTGTCCACGGGGCCGGGACTCGCGGCACAGGCGCGGGCCGCGGGGGCGCTCAGCTGCATCGCTGCGCTCGTGCACCTCGCTGTGGCGCCCGAGCACTTCGCCGAGTGGGCGCCGGCCGGCGTCTTCCTCATCGTCGTCGCGGCAGGTCAGCTGTGGCTGGCGCAGGCCCTCTGGCGGGGGCTCAGCGCACGGCTCGTCCCGGCCGCGGTGCTCCTCACGGCGGGCCTCGTGGGGCTCTACGTCGCGTCGCGCACCATCGGCCTGCCGGTCCACCCGGACACCGCGGGCCAGGGGCTCGGGCTGGGCGGGAGCCACCACGGCGGGTCGCAGGTGCCCGGCGGGCACGGCAACGGCATGCCGATCGTGCCGGGCTCCGGCGCAGAGGCGGCCGTCGAGACCGTCGGGACGCTCGACCTCGTGTGCGTCGTCGCCGAGCTGGGGGCCCTCGCCCTGCTCGTCGGGATGCTGCCGGTCCGCCAGCGTCGGTCGGTCGGCAACCTCCTCCTCGCCGTGGGTCTCTGCGGCTGGGTCGTCTGGGGCCTGGTGCGCTTCACGTGAGCCGACAGGCGCCGGACCGGGCAGGGGCGGCACCCGAGCGCAGCTCCCCTGCCCTCGGGTCCGCCTCCGTCCCCGGAGCGCTCGCACCACCTCCGGCGCGGCGCGCGACGTTCCGGCGTCGGGCGCTGGCGTTCGTGGGACTCGTGGCTGTCCCGGCCGCCACGCTCACGTGGGTGGTGCAGCCCGTCCGGGTCACCTCCGACTCGATGAGCCCGACCCTGACGCCGGGCCAGCAGGTGCTCCTGCTCAAGCAACCCTGGGCAGGGACGGTCGCGCGCGGCGACGTCGTGGTGCTCGACGGCGCCCGGTGGTCGGAGCGCGCCGCGGCAGCCGTGGCGAGCGGCGGTGTAGTCGGGCTGTCCCCCGACCGTGTCGACGCCGCGGTCCGCACCGTCCGGGACACGTCCTTGGTCAAGCGGGTCGTCGGGGTCGGTGGCGACACCGTCGAGCTCGACGACGGTGCTCTCGTCGTCAACGGCACACGCGTCGTGGAGCCGTTCGTCGACCTCGAGTCGGTCGACGGCGTGTGGTTCGGACCGGTGACGGTGCCCCCCGACGCGGTGTTCGTGCTCGGTGACGCCCGGGCGACCTCCGTCGACTCTCGCGACCTGGGCGCGGTCGCACTCGACGCCGTGGAGGGTCGCGTCGTCGGCCGGTAGCGGCCCGCAGGCGGTCCTCCGGCGGGCGCGCCCCGTCAACCGGGCGGCCGGTGGTCAACCGGTGGCCGCGGCGACGGAGACACCGCGGGACCCGTGGGACGGCACCGCCGCGCGCTGACGGGCATCGGCCGCGCGGACCAGGGCCAACAGCCGGCTGCAGTCCTCCTTCAAGGAGGCCGGGACCACCGATCCGGCGCTGCGCGCCCCGCCCGCACCGCCCGTACCGCCCGCGCCGTGCTCACCACCTCCCGGGGACGCCGACCCGGAGGCCGAGTCGTCGAGGACGTGGTGCAGGCG
>JYOE01000002.1 GCA_000955875.1 Terrabacter sp. 28 | reverse complement strand
TTCCCGGCGCCTCCCACGTCGTGGGTGTCACCCACCCCGACGAGACAGCCCAGACCATCCTGTCCGCCGCGTCCGAGGCCCAACGGGCCCGGGCCTGAGGCGACGCCCACCGGGCCGAACAGACAAGGACCCCGCAATGCCTCGCATCACCACCCGCGACGGAGCCTCCATCTTCTACAAGGACTGGGGGTCCGGTCAGCCGGTCCTCTTCAGCCACGGCTGGCCCCTCAACGCCGACGCCTGGGACAGCCAGATGGTCCTCGTGGCCGACGCCGGCTTCCGCGCCGTGGCGCACGACCGGCGCTCGCACGGCCGGTCCAGCCAGACGTGGGACGGCAACCACATGGACCAGTACGCCGACGACCTGGCCGAGCTGGTCGAGCAGCTGGACCTCCATGACGTCGTCCTCGTCGGCCACTCCACCGGCGGCGGGGAGATCACCCGCTACATGGGCCGTCACGGCACCTCGCGCGTGGCGAAGGCGGTCCTCCTCGGAGCCGTCACCCCGCTGATGCTGCGCACGGAGGCCAACCCCGGCGGGCTGCCCGTCGAGGCGTTCGACGCCATCCGCGAGGGGGTCCGCGCCGACCGTGCGCAGTTCTACTACGACCTCACCCTGCCCTTCTACGGGGGCAACCGGGACGGGAACACCCTCACCGAGGGGGTGCGGCGCGCGTTCTGGCAGTGGTCCATGCAGGCGGGGCTCAAGGGCGCCCTCGACTGCATCCGCGCCTTCTCCGAGACCGACTTCACCGACGACCTGCGCGCCATCGACGTGCCCGTCCTGGTGGCGCACGGCGACGACGACCAGATCGTCCCCATCGGCGCGTCCGCCCACCGGGCCGTCACGCTGCTGCGGGACGCGACCCTCAAGGTCTATCCCGGGCGCCCGCACGGCCTGTACGGCGACTACGAGCGCGAGTTCGACCGTGACCTGCTGGGCTTCCTCGAGTCCGGCCCCGCGTCCGGCCGAGGGCTCACCCCCGCCGCTGGAGCCCGCCATGTCTGAGCACACAGCCGCGCTGCCGAGTCTTCCGCCGGTGGGGATCTGGGCCATGGAGCTGCGCTCGCCGACGGCCGACACGCTCGAGACGGTCAGCGTTCTCGACGGGCTGGGCGTCACGGCACTGTGGGTCCCGGGCCTCGACGGCCGCGGCGTCCTGGACGATGTCGACAGGCTGCTCGAGGCCGCACCCCACTCGAGCGTCGCCCTCGGTGTCCTGTCCATCTGGGGCCAGTCCGCCGCCGAGCTGAGCAGCGGTCTTGCCTCCCTGGATGCGCGACACGGACCGCGGGCCCTGGTGGGACTGGGGATCAGCAACCCCCACGCAGCCGCCGCGGCGGGCCGCTCCTACGGCACGCCGACCTCCTCCATGAGGTCCTACCTGGCCGAGCTCGACGCGGCGACACCGCCGGTCCCGGCGGAACGGCGGGTCCTCGGCGCCCTCGGTCCGCGCATGGTCGACCTGGCCACCGCGAGCACAGCCGGATGGCATCCGTTCCTCGTTCCTCCCGAGTACGTCCACACCGAACGCGGACGCGTCGGGCCACGTCCGCTGATCGCTCCGCACCAGGCGGTCGTGCTCGAGCAGGACCGCTCCAAGGCGCGCGAGATCGCCCGCGCCGGCATCGGCATGTACATCGGCTTTCCCGCCTACCGGTCGAACCTGGCCCGGCTCGGGTTCTCCGACGCGGACCTGGTTCCCGGCGGGAGCGACCGCCTCATCGATGCCCTCGTGGCGCACGGCAACGTCGACGACGTCGCGGCGCGAGTCGACGAGCAGCTCGCCGCGGGCGCGGACCATGTCGCCCTGCACGTGCTTTCGGCCAACCCGCTCGTGCGCGGTGGCCCGGGGGGACAGGCGCCCGTCTCGGAGTGGAAGGAGCTCGCCCCGCTCGTGCGTCAGACGACGAGCGCGCACCGCTGACGGTCGCGCCCGCGGGCTCACTGGCTCTGGGGGTCGCCGGTCAGCAGTCCGAGACGCGCGGCGAGCTGGCTGCGGGAGGTGATCTGCAGCTTCGGGAACGCGTGGTAGAGGTGCGATCCGACCGTGCGCGCGGAGATGAACAGCTGCTCACCGATCTCGTTGTTGGACAAGCCGGTCGCAGCCAACCGGGCGATCTGCATCTCCTGCGGTGACAGCAGGTCGCCGAGCTCGGGGGCCACCACCTCGGCCCGCTCGCCAGATGCGCGGAGCTCGTTCTGCGCACGTTGTGCCCAGTGGCGCGCTCCGAGCACCGCCAGCAGGTCCGCTGCGGCGCGGAGCGGGGCACGGGACTCCACGAGCCTGCGGCGACGGCGCAGCCACACCCCGTAGGCGAGCTGGATGCGTGCGTGCGCCCAGGGCCACCGGCTCAGGTCCTGCGCCAGGGCGGCTGCGAAGAGCTCTTCCGCATCACCGTCGGCGCTGAGCACCGGGCGCGCGTACAGCAGGTGCACGTGCAGCAACGGTGACGGCGTCGTTGTGGCCAGCTGCTCCATGCGCTCCAGCACCACGCGAGCCTCGGCAGTGCGGCCCACCTGGGCCGCGGTCTCAGCGAGGAGCATCAACCCGTGGAGCGACTCCCGTTCGTGGTGGTAGGGGGAGCCCGGGTCGAACAGCTCCAGCAGCTGCTGGCACGCCTGGGCATGGTGACCTTGTCCTGCGTGGGCGAAGGCCCGGGCCAGACACAGGCACGCGAGCTGGTCGGAGAGACCGCGGGCACGCGCGTAGGCCTCGATGGCGGCAGCCGACTCGTCCTCGACGACTGGACGCCCCTTGAGTCCGGCGAGCATCGAGGCGACATTGCGCGAACCGGCTTCCCAGATCGGCTGGTCCGTCTCCCTCGCGAGTCGGGTGGCCTCGGCGACCGCCTCCTCGGCGCCGGTCCAGTCGCCCAGTGTCACCTGCGCGTTGGCCTGGATGGAGAGCACGTGCGTGAGGACACCCAGCCGCCCTTGCGACCGCATCAGTGCCGCCGCCCGCTCGAGCAGGTCGACGCAGCAGGCGCTGTCACCGGTCGCCCAGGCGGCCTGGCCCAGTGCGCGCAGTGCGTCGGCGTCGCCCGAGGATCCAGACGCGGGACTGTGGACCGCCTCCAGGACCGCAGCGCCGGCCGTGAGTGGTTCGGCCACTGCCAGGGCAACGACCGTCTGGGGGTCCCGGTCGCGACCCAGCCCCGTCAGGGCCGTGGCGACGGCCCTGCGGGCTGAGGCTCCGGCGCCGCTCCACCAGCACCGGACCGCGGCGGCATACAAGAGGTTGAGGGCCAGCGCGGCGTCGCCGGCGGCCGCGGCCTGCAGGGAGCTCAGGACCATCGCCTCCACACGGTCGTGGTCCCGGGGATCCCCGTCGTCGAACACCTCGCTGAGCCAGGTCACCCGCGACCGGTCCAAGGGGCTCAACGGTGTCCGTCTGGCCTCGGCGACCAGCCGCCCCACCAGGTCGGCGCGGCCGAGACCGAACGCGTGCTCCGCCGCGAGCAGCAGCCGCTGCCCGCGAGTCTGCGGCGCCGGGGTGAGGTGCGCCGCCTGCTCCAGGGCCGTTACCGCGTCCAGCACGGCACCCGCCCGCAGGTATCCCGCGGCGACGTCTGCGAGCGACTGGGCGAGGTCCTCGTCCGGGCCGGTGGCCGCTGCCGCCTGGAACCGGACGCGCCGTCGTGGCTCGTGCTCGAGCGACGCCGCCCACGCCCGCGCCGCCTCCTGTCGACGGCCGACCGACGCCGAAGCGATCAACGCCGCACGCACCAAGGGGTGTCGGAACCGCAGCTGGGCGTCGTCGTAGTGGACGAGGCCGGCATCGGCCGCGGCATCCGCGGCCGTGGCCGTGACCGTCTCGCCGGACAGGTGCTGAGCGGCGGACAGCAGCTCTGGCAGTGACTCCGAGTCGGAGACCGCAGCCACGAGCAACAGCTCCCTGGTGAGCCTCGGCAGCACCTGCGCCCGGCCGGCGAACGACGCCTCGAGCCGCTCGGTGGTCGGCACGGACGACGCCACGGCAGCCCCGGTGGCGGCCGCCGTGGTCGCGTGCGGCGTCCGCTCACGCCTCCACGCCTTCGGCAGCTCGACCAGCGCCAGCGGGTTCCCCTGTGCCGCTGCGCGGATGGCCTGCCGCTCGGCGGACGTGAGGTCGGTCGCCGTCAGGTCGAGGACCCGCCGGGCGAGGTCGTCGTCGAGGGGGAGGACCTCGTGCACCTCGGCGGGCACGTCCACCAGGTGGTGCTGCTGCCCGGCCCGCATCGTCGCGATGCAGGACAACGGGTCGTTCCCGAGCCGGCGCACCACGAACGCGATCACGGTCTGGGTCGGCTCGTCCAGCCAGTTGACGTCATCCAGGGCGAGCACGATCGGCCGCTCGGCGGCTCGGCCCGTCAGCAGGTTGAGGGTCGCGAGGCCGGTGAGGAACACCGACGGTGCAGGGCCGGACGCGATGCCCAAGGCCGTCAGCAGCGCGCTTCGCTGGGGGCCCGGCAGGCCGGTGCTGTGCTGCCGCAGCGGGTTCAACAGCTGCTGGAGCCCCGCGAACGGCAACCGCGACTCCGCCTGGATGCCCGACAGTGCCAGCACCTGGAGGCCGTCGCCGGCGGCGACGGAGCGTGCGTACTGCAGCAGCACGGACTTCCCGACTCCAGGGTCGCCGGTGAGGATCAGCCCTCGGCCTGACTCCTTGGTCCCCGTCACGAGGTCGCGGAGCAGGCGCATCTCGCTCTCGCGCCCGAGGAGGGGGGAATCCCCGGAGGGACCGATCACCCGGTCATTCTGGCGCCTCGCCGGCGCGTCGGCCCGCTTCTGTCGAGGGTTGGCGCCCGTCTGGTGAGACCGCGGGGGGCGGTGCCATCATCGGGCATGGGCATCGTGACCCCGGGCTTCCGCGGGCGGCGTCAGGACGACGTGCAGCTACCGCCTGGCCAGTACCTCACCCACGACTTCCCGGTGCTCCAGGCCGGGCCGACGCCACGCGTCGAGGCGGCCGACTGGTCGCTCACGGTGCGCACCGAGACGGGCGAGGAGCATGCGTGGAGCTGGGACGAGCTCCAGTCCCTGCCGCAGGAGACCCCGACGGTCGACCTGCACTGCGTGACGAAGTGGAGCAAGCTCGGCACCTCGTGGCGCGGTGTCTCGCTCGACGTGATCCTCGAGGACGTCGAGACGGCAGCCGATTTCGCACTCGTCACGTCCTACGGCGACTACACCACGAACCTCCCCGTCGAGGACCTGGTCGATGGCAAGGCGTGGATCGTCCACGAGTACGACGGCGAAGCGCTCGAGCCGTGGCACGGCGGTCCCGCGCGTCTGCTCGTGCCGCACCTCTACCTCTGGAAGTCGGCCAAGTGGGTCACCCGGATCGACCTGCTCCTCGACGACGAGCCGGGCTTCTGGGAGCAGCTCGGCTACCACGAGTACGGCGACCCCTGGCGCGAGCAGCGCTACGCGGGCGACTGACGTGGCGCCGGTGGCGTGGCAGGCGGCCTACCTCGTGTCGCGCAAGGACGAGACGACCGACGCGGTGACCCTCGTGCTCGGGGTGCCGGGCTGGCCGGGCCACCTGCCGGGGCAGCACGTGGACGTGCGGCTGACGGCGGAGGACGGCTACTCGACGCAGCGCTCCTACTCGATCGCGGCGCCCGACCACGGCGCCCAGGTCGAGGTCACGGTGCAGGTCGTCGCCGACGGTGAGGTGTCGCCGTTCCTCGCGTGCGACCTCGCCATCGGCGACCCGGTGGAGCTGCGCGGCCCGATCGGCGGGTGGTTCGTCTGGCACCCCCAGTCCTCGCGCCCGACCCTGCTCCTCGCGGGCGGCTCGGGGGTCGTGCCGCTGATGGCGATGGTCCGTGCCCGGCACGAGGCGGGCAGCACCGCGCCGATGGTGCTCGCCTACTCGGTCCGCACGCCCGACGACGTCATCTACGCGGACGAGCTCGCCCGGCGCAGCGCGCACGACGAAGGGCTGGCGGTCGAGCTCGTCCACACCCGACGGGCCCCGGCGGGTGACGGGCGACCGGCGGGCCGGCTGTCGCGCGACGAGCTGGTCGGCTGGGTCGATCGGCTGGGGACGGACACTGACGTGTTCGTCTGCGGCCCAACGGGTTTCGTCGACGCCGTCGCCGACACCCTCGTCGAGGTCGGCGTGCCGGCGCAGCTGGTGCGGACCGAGCGGTTCGGACCGAGTGGAGGATGAGATGACTGGCCCACACACCGAACAGGAGCACCCGACGTATGCCGTGCACGACCGACCGCTCGACGGCAACGTCCTCGCGGGAGCGTTGGGCGGGGCGTTGGGGATCGACGTCACGGTCGCCGTCGTCGCGTGCGCAGGCTGCGGGCGCCGACAGGCCGTCGGCGAGCTCGTCGTCTACGCCTCGGCGATGGGGTCGGTCGCGCGCTGTCGGGGGTGCGGGGACGTCGTGCTGCGTGTCGCCGAGGTGCGCGAGGACGTCCTGCTCGATCTGCGTGGCTGCTCGGTGCTCCGACTGAGCCGCTGAGCGCCGTCGGTGCCGCGGCAGCCGTGCCGGTCGGGTGCGGCGGTCGGATGCGTCTGTCGTGCTAGACGAGGTGGCGCGCCTTCTGCGGGCAGAAGGCGGCGACGGAGCGCTCGAGCAGCTCCTGCGACATGGACTTCGTCGCCCCGGTCTGCAGGCGGATCATCCGGGTGACGTCTGCGCCCGAGCCGCCGGGCTCGTCGGAGAGCAGGTCGCAGTAGCCGGTCGCCACGCGCTCCAGCTCGCCCGTGCTCGCGTCCATCCCCGGCAGGTTCAGCGACCCGACGCGATGCTGGGCGGCCCAGTCGAAGAAGTCGTTCTGCTGCGCGTCGCCGCCGTATCCGCCCTCCGCCACCTCGGTGACCCCCGTCTCGCTGGGCATCGTCGCGGGACGGGCGGGTCCGGCGGCGCTCTGGGTGACCGCGGGAGAGTCGCCCGTCGCGGAGACGGGCTGGACGTCGCCCGGCGACAGCGCGTGCAGAGCGCCGAGCGCAACGGCGACCACAGCTGCCAGGCCGAGTCCGACCATCCCGAGTGCCTTGCCCGTGTGCGAGCGCTCTCGCTCTTCCATGCCGACCATCTCCCCTGTGAGTGCGCAGCGGTCCGTGCCCGCGTACGGCCTCCTGCATTGTGCCGAGTGCGCCGCCGGATCCGGGCTCACCGCTTCTTCCATGTTGGTGGTCGTCCCGTTGCCAACCCTCGGCCGGGAAAGGCGAAGGAGCCCGACCCGCGCGCGCAGGTGGGCTCCTTCGAGGCTGGTGCGGATGGGGGGGTGCGTGCCAGCCGTGGGGGTGTTACAAGAGAGACGTTAGTCAATCTGTGCCCCGGTGTAAGCAGTTTCGGCGAAATTGTCGTCAATATTTCTGTTCGTACCACTCGTCCGGGGTTCTGGCACAGTGACCCGGTGACGTCCGCCAGCACCGACGCCGATCGCGCACCGCTCGTCGCCGAGACGCTCGATGTGGCCTCGCGCCTGCTCGGCACGACGCTGACGGCCGCGGCGGCGCCCTTTCCCCGGAGCCGCCGCACGCTCGTGGTGCGGGCCACCGGGGAGGTCGGCGACGCGTACGTGGTCAAGCGCTACACCGGTGAGGAGGCCGCCGAGACCTACGCGCGTGAGGCGTCGGCCCTGGCCGCGTTGGCAGGCCGCGCGCGCACGCCGCGGCTGCTCGCCGAGTGCGGCGACCCGCGGCTCGTCGTGATGGACGACCTCGGCGACGGCGCTCACCTGGCCGAGGTCCTGCTCGCCGACGACGCAGGTCGCGCCGCGGCCGGGCTGCGTGGCTGGGGCGACTCCGTGGGGGCACTCCACGTGGCCGGCCGCGGCGTCCGAGACGCCTTCGTCGAGGGGGTCGCGGCCCGCTCGGGGGAGCAGCTGGAGCTCGACTACCTGCCGGGGCAGCTGGCCGAGGCCGCCGCCGAGTGGCAGCGGTTGGCCGCCGCCCTCGACGTCGAGGTGACCCCTGGCACGTTCGACGTGCTCGAGTCGGTGCCGTCGCGTTTCCGGGTCGATGCCACGAGCCTCTCGGCGGCCGACATGTGCCCCGACAACAACCTCCTCACCGACGCCGGGCTGGCGCTGCTCGACTTCGAGTGGGCGCTGTGGCGACCGATAGCCTGGGACGCGGCGTACCTGCGCGTGCCGTGGCCGACGTGCTGGTGCGCGTGGTCCCTCGACGCGGCAGCCTCCGACGCGGCGTTGGCGCGGTGGCGGACGGCCGTCGTGAAGGTCTGGCCCGAGGTGGCCGGGCCTGACTTCGAGCACGACCTCGACCTGGCCACCGAGGCCTGGGCGTGGCTCGCCGGCAGCTGGTGCCTCGGCCCGCTCGTCGACGGTGAGCCCGCACCGGCCAACCCGGTCAAGCCCATGCCGCGTATGCCGGACCGGACCCTCCGCTTCCTGCGCACCGCCTCGACGGGGCGGGCGATCCCCGAGCTCGCCGACGTCGCGAGTGCCCTCGCCGACGCCGTCACGAGGACGTATGCCGCCGAGCCGGTCCCGCTGGCGCCGGCTTTCACGGGAGGAGGGTTCCGGTGAGCGAGTTCACGGTGCGGAGAGCGACCGCCGCCGACGTCGAGGCCGTCGTCGAGCTGCGGGCGCTGATGTTCTCCGCGATGGGTGTGCCCGGCGTCGAGGCCGGCCCACGGCTGGCGCGATGCGGCGGCCGAGTGGCTGCGGCGCGAGCTGGACGGGCCGAACGCGTGCGCCGTGGTCGCGCAGGGCATCGACGGCAGAGTCGTCGCCGCCGCCATGGGGACGCTGCGCTTCGAGACGCCCTCGCCGACGAACCCCAGCGGGGTGTCGGCGCTCGTCAACAACGTCGCGACCCAGCCGGAGGCGCGCCGTCGGGGACTCGCTCGTGAGTGCGTCGTCGGCGTGCTCGACTGGCTGCGCGACGACACGTCCGCGGGCGTCGTCGAGCTCTTCGCGACGGGCGAGGGCGCCGGACTGTACGAGGATCTGGGCTTCACGCGGACGGCGTGGCCCGCGATGCGCCTGCGCCTGCCCCGCTGACCGGCGCCCCCCTCGACAACTCCGCCGGGGCGGAGAACGTGTGCTGGAGCCGGCCCTGGCCTCAGCCCGCGGGGGCTGCGGGAGCGACCAGCTGCTCGGTCGCCGTCGTGAGCACGCGACCGCAGGTCCACGAGAGCGTGACGGCGGCGGCGCCGGCGACGACCGTGACGGCATACGCCGGAGTGTGTCCGCCCCAGTCGGCGAGCCGTCCGGCGAGGGCGGCCCCGATGGCGTAGCCGAGCCCCGTGGCTGCCGCGAGGGCCGTCATGGCAGCCCCGGTGCGCGACGCCGGCGTCACGCGCTCGCCGAGCGTGAAGGTCGTGATCATGTAGGGCGCGACCGTGAGGCCGAGCACGAGGAGCACCGGCACCAGCGCGGGCAGCGAGCCGACGAGCAGCAGCGGCGCCGACAGCACGAGCAGGCCCACGGCGAACCAGCGCAGGCGGCTCGGGAGCCCGAAGCGTGCCGGCAGGCCCGCCACGGCGAGGCCGGCGAGCACGCTCCCGACACCGAGCAGGGCATGGAAGTAGCCGGTCGCCCCGGCGCTGCCGGCGGCCGTGGCGAGCACCGAGGTGCCGGTCTGCACCGACCCGAAGACGCTGCCGACGAGCACCTGGGCGACGCAGAGCACGACGAGGGCCGGCGTGAGCAGGCGACCGGGGGCGACCGTGTCTCCCGAGGTCGCCGCGTGCGTGACCGTCGCGGTCTCGTGCAGGGCGAACCACGTGCCGAAGACGGCGAGGCCGAGGGCGGCGAGGGCGAGCGCTGCCGTCGGGCTCGCGACCGAGACGCCGAGGCCGACGAGCGCCGGCCCGAGCACGAACGACGCCTCGTCGGCTGCGCCCTCGTAGGAGAAGGCGGCGTCGACGAGCCGGTGCTGGCGAGGCCCCGTGTGGGCGGTGATCGGGCGCCACCGGACGCGCGCGAGCGGACCGATCTGCGGCAGCACGAGGCCGGTGGCCGCGCTCGCGACGGCCGCTGCTCCCCAAGGGAGTCCGGCGTTCACGACGAGCAGCAGGGCGACGAGGCCGGCGGCCCCGGCGAGGGACTGGACGGCGACGACTCGACGCTGGCCGAGCCGGTCGGCCCGAGCGCCCCAGAAGGCCGCGCCGGCCGCGTTGGCGACCGCCAGCGCCCCGGCGCAGAAACCCCCCGCGCCGTAGCTGCCGGTGGCGGCCGACACGAGAAGGAGGGTGCCGAGCTGGCTCATCGCGAGCGGCATACGGGCGAGGAAGGCGACGACGATGTACGTGCGGCCGGTGAGGCCGAAGAGGTGGCGGTACGAGTCGATGGGTGACACGGGGCGGCTCCGGAACTGGTCGCGGGGTGCGCGACGGCGGGTGCGTGCCTACCCGCCCATCAGGCCACGCCGGATCCCTGTGCAGGTCCCATTGTAGGGCGTCCACGAGACCGGCCCGGCCACCGTCGAGGTGGTCCTCAGGCGGGTCGGCCCTCGGTCGGGTCGGACCTCAGTCGCGGACGTGGTGGGCGTGCCGCACCGACGGGGAGAGCCGGTAGACCGCCTCGACGAGCGCGGCGCCGACGAGCCCGATCGCCAGCGACTGCCACAGCAGCGCCGCCGGCGCGTCGAGGTTGAAGAACTCCGCCGCGCGCGGCACCACGAACGCGAGCACCGCCAGCCCCACCATCGCCGCGACGAGCGCCGCCTTCCACGCGAGGAAGGGGCGGGCGAGCACCGCGAGGATCCAGAAGAAGACGGCGAGCAGGGTGATCGTGGCGCCGCTGCCGGGCTGCCAGCACGCGACGTCCGCGACGGTGCGTCCGCCCTCCTCGACGGCGCACCGCGCCGCGAACTGTTCCCGCGGCACGCCGTACCCGCTGCCGGCGAGCAGGTAGGAGGCGATGACCGCCAGGCCCGCGACGGCGCCCGACGGCACGGCGAACCGCAGGATGCGCGCGAGGAAGCCCGGCAGGTAGCGGCGCCGGTTCGGTCCCAGGGCGAGGAAGAAGGCCGGGATGCCGATCGTCACGGCCGACACGAGCGTCAGGTGTCGCGGCAGGAACGGGAAGGGCAGGGTGGCCAGCGCGGCGGCGAGGATCGCCACGAGGCTCATCGCGTTCTTGGCCACGAAGAGGTTGGCGACGCGCTCGACGTTGCCGATGACGCGGCGGCCCTCGGCGAGCACGTCGGGCAGGTGCGAGAACCGCCCGTCGAGCAGCACGAGCTCGGCGACGGCCTTGGTGGCCTGCGCGCCGTTGCCCATGGCGACCCCGATGTCGGCGTCCTTGAGGGCGAGCGCGTCGTTGACGCCGTCGCCCGTCATCGCGACGACGTGCCCGTCGGCCTGCAGGGCGTTCACGAAGGCGCGTTTCTGCTCCGGGGTGACGCGGCCGAAGACGGTCGTGCGCGCGAGCACCTCGCGGAGCACGGCGGGGTCGTCGGGGAGGGTCCGCGCGTCGACGGGCTCCCCGACGTCGAGGCCGACCTCGCGGGCGACGGCAGCGACCGTGACGGGGTTGTCGCCGGAGATGACCTTGATCGCGACGTCCTGCTCGGCGAAGTAGGCGAGGGTGTCGCGGGCGTCGGGGCGCACCTGCTCGGTCAGCGTGACGAGCGCCGCAGGCGTCAGGTCGGGGGGCAGGGTGGGCTCGGTGAGGTCGACGTCGCTGCGGGCGAGCAGCACGACGCGACGCCCCGACGCGGCGAGCTCGGCGACGCGCGCGCGGATCGCCTCGATGACCTCCGGCGGGCTCGGCTGCGGGTCTGCGGCGAGCAGCACCTCCGGCGCGCCGAGCACCCAGGTCGCGTGGGCCGTGAAGCAGGCGGCGCTCCACTTGCGTGCGGAGTTGAAGGGGATGGTGCGGGTGCGCTCCCAGCCGGGCGAGGCGAGGACTGCCGCGACGGCTGTCAGGGTGCCGTTGGCGTTGGGGTCGTCGGCGAGCGCGCCCAGGGCACAACGGATCTCATCGACGTCCTGCCCGGCGAGCGGCTCGGCGTCGTCGAAGGCGATCTCGCCGGCGGTCAGCGTGCCGGTCTTGTCGAGGCACACGACGTCGACGCGGGCGAGCCCCTCGACGGCGGGCAGCTGCTGCACGAGGACGTTGCGGCGGGTCAGCTGCACCGCCGAGAGCAGGAAGGCGACCGAGGTGAGCAGCACCAGCCCCTCCGGCACGAGGCCGACGACCCCGGCGGCGGAGCGGATGACGACCTGCTGCCACCCGTGGTCGCCGACGGTGCGCCACTGCGACCAGATCGCGATCGGCAGCGCTGCCGCGATCACCCAGGTGATGTAGCGCAGCAACGTGTTGATCGACTCCTGGATCTCCGAGCGGGTGCGCGTGAAGCGGCGCGCGTCGGCAGCGATCCGGTTGACGTACGCGTCGGCACCGACGTGCCGCGCGTGGTAGCGCCCCGAGCCGGCGACGACGCTCGTGCCCGACATGATCTCGTCGCCCTCGTCGTGGGGCACCGGGTCGGACTCGCCGGTGAGGTTCGCCTCGTTGAGCTCGAGCCCCGCGCTGACGAGGAGGTGGCCGTCGGCGGGCACCTCGTCACCCGTGCGCAGCTCGATGAGGTCGTCCTGCACGACGTCCGTCGTGGCCACCACGCGCACCTCCCCGTCGCGCACGACCCGGGTCGTCGGGGCGTTGAGCAGTGCGAGGCGGTCCAGCTTGCGCTTGGCGAGGTACTCCTGGGTGATGCCGATCGCGGAGTTGACGACGAGCACGAGCCCGAAGAGCCCGTCGGCCCACGACCCCGTCACCATGACGAGGACGAAGAGCGCACCGAGGATGGCGTTGAAGCGGGTCAGCACGTTGGCGCGCACGATCTCGCCGACCGACCGGGACGTGCGCTCCGAGAGCCGGTTCACGGCCCCCCGCGCGACGCGCTCGCCGACCTCCGTGGAGGTCAGACCGGACGCCCGTGTCAGGGAGGTGTCCTCGGCGGTGGTCACGCGCCCATTGTCGTATGCCGTCGCGCGGGCCGCCCTGCGTTCGCGGCGGGCAGTGCCGGTGAGCGAGCGCCGGTGAGCGTCGGTGCGCGCCGCTGAGCAGCCTGACGATGTTCGTTGGGCGCTCGAAAGGCAACGGTGCCAAGGGAGCCCGCGAGACGGCATACGCCAGGGGACCCGAGCGGGTGGAACCCGGACGTTTGTTACTGATCGGTCTACGGACGGGGTCCGGGGCGTTTCTCGGATCGTGGGACGATTGCTCCGTGACTGAGTCGATCCAACGTGCCCGCGCCACCACCGCCTCCTACTCGATCACGATGCGAATCCACACCGGCACCGACCCGGCCGTCATCGGCACGCTCGCGGTCAAGGTCGCCGAGAGCGGTGGCATCACGACGGCGCTCGACATCGTCGACTCGCACCCCGACCGGCTCGTCATCGACCTCACCTGCTCCGCGAGCAACGCCGAGCACTCGACCGAGATCGTCGACGCCGTCGAGACGCTCGAGGGCGTGCGTGTGCACAAGGTCTCCGACCGCGTCTTCCTGCTCCACCTGGGCGGCAAGATCTCCGTCGAGTCCAAGGTCAACCTGCGCAACCGCCAGGACCTCGCGATGGCCTACACGCCCGGCGTCGGCCGCGTGAGCCAGGCCCTCGCCGAGCACCCGGAGGACGTGCCGAAGCTGACGATCAAGGGCAACTCGGTCGCCGTCGTCACCGACGGCACCGCGGTCCTGGGTCTCGGCGACATCGGCCCGATGGCGGCGCTGCCCGTCATGGAGGGCAAGGCCGCGCTCTTCAAGCGGTTCGCCGACATCGACGCGTGGCCGATCTGCATCGACACGACCGACGTCGACGAAATCGTGCGCACCGTCGAGCTCATTGCGCCGGGCTTCGGCGGCATCAACCTCGAGGACATCGCCGCGCCGCGCTGCTTCGAGATCGAGGCGAAGCTGCGCGAGCGGCTCTCGATCCCGGTCTTCCACGACGACCAGCACGGCACCGCCATCGTCGTGCTCGCGGCCCTCAAGAACGCGCTGCGCATCACCGACAAGAAGCTCCCCGACGCGCGCATCATCGTCTCCGGCGGCGGAGCCGCAGGCTCGGCCATCGTCCAGCTGCTCCTCGCCGCGGGCGCCACCGACGTCACGGTGAGCGACCGCCCCGGCCTGCTCAACAAGGCCGACGAGTCGCTGACCCCGGCGTGGCGCGAGCTCGCCGAGAAGACCAACCCGCGCGGCCTCACCGGCACCCTCCGCGACGGACTCCAGGGCGCAGACGTCTTCATCGGCGTCAGCGCGCCGCGCATCCTCGACCCCGAGTGGATCGACGAGATGGCCGAGAAGCGCATCGTCTTCGCGCTCGCGAACCCCGACCCCGAGGTCGACATCCACGAGGCGACGCAGCGCGCGACGGTCGTGGCGTCCGGGCGCAGCGACTACCCGAACCAGATCAACAACGTGCTCGCGTTCCCCGGCGTCTTCCGCGGTCTGCTCGACGCCCGCGCCACCGACGTCACGACCGAGATGCTCATCAAGGCCGCCGACGCCATCGCGTCGGTCGTCACCGACGAGCAGCTCAACCCGAACTACATCATCCCGAGCGTCTTCCAGCCCGACATGAGCAAGACGGTCGCCAAGGCGATCGTCGACTGCGTGCCCAAGGCGCCCGCCAAGAGCATCCCGATGACCGGGGCCAACTGACGGCTGCGAGGACGAAAGACCGGATGACGAGCACCACCCACCCCGGACAGCTCTTCCCCCTCGACGGTCGCCGCGCCTGGGCAGTCTGGGCAGCGGCGATCGCCGTCTACGTCCTCGCCGTCTTCCACCGCACGTCGCTCGGTGTCGCCGGTCTCGATGCCGCGGAGCGCTTCGGCATCAGCAGCTCGCAGCTGTCGACGTTCACGATCGTGCAGGTCTTCGTCTACGCGGCGATGCAGCTGCCCGTCGGTGCGCTGCTCGACCGCTACGGCTCGAAGAAGCTGCTCGGCATCGGCCTGACCCTGCTCACGGTCGCCCAGCTCGGCTTCGCGTTCGTCCACTCGTTCGGCGCAGCGCTCGTGTGCCGGGTGCTGCTCGGTATCGGCGACGCGATGGTGTTCATCTCGGTGCTGCGCCTCGTGGCGCTGTGGTTCTCCCCGCGGCGCACCCCGATGGTCACCCAGCTGACGGGCGTGCTCGGTCAGATCGGCGCCTTCGCGTCGGCGGGCCCGCTCGCCGCCGCGCTCGACCGGTTCGGATGGACGCCGTCGTATGCCGTCGCCGCCTCCTTCGGTGTCGTCACCGGCATCGCGCTCGTGGTGCTGGTCAAGGACAGCCCGTATGCCGACCGTCACCGTGACGAGCTGCGCCTGCGAGCCGTCGCCCGCACGTTGCGGGCCGCCTGGCTCGTGCCGGGCACGCGCCTCGGGCTGTGGTCGCACTTCACGTCACAGTTCGCGGCCAACATGTTCACGATGCTCTGGGGCTTCCCGTTCCTCGTCGCCGGCCAAGGTCTCTCACCCGCGACGGCGAGCATCCTGCTCATGGTCATGGTCGTCACGACGGTCGTCTCCAGCCCGGTCATCGGCACGCTGACGATGCGCTACCCGTTCTCGCGCAGCACCCTCGTGCTCTGGATCGCATCGGCGGCCATCGTCGCCTGGACCGTCGTGCTGCTCTGGCCCGGACGGGCACCGCTCTGGCTGCTCGTCGCCCTCGTCGTGCTCATCGCCGTCGGCGGTCCCGGCTCGATGATCGGCTTCGACGTGGCCCGCACCTTCAACCCGCCGACCCGCATCGGCAGCGCCTCGGGCATCGTCAACACCGGCGGCTTCGTCGCGACGCTCACCGCCGTCGCGCTCGTCGGTGTGGTGCTCGACCACGTCGCCCCGGGTGGTCCGTCGACGTGGGACGTCGACGCCTTCCGGGTCGCCATGACGGTGCAGTACCCGGTGTGGGCCCTGGGCATCGTGCAGGTCCTGCGCTACCGGCACAAGGCGCGCCGGGCCGCCCTCGAGGCCGACCCCGAGGCGTACGCCGCCATGCGGGCCGGCCGCTCCGTCACGTTCCACTGACACCCCCGCCCGAACCGTCGAGTGGCCGGCCCGTGGGGTCTAGCCTGCTCGGGAGGAGGCGAGATGGCGACGTGGGCCGACGTGGACGATCTGGCCCGTCGGCTGCCCG
This sequence comes from Terrabacter sp. 28, assembly GCA_000955875.1. Lineage (GTDB taxonomy): Bacteria > Actinomycetota > Actinomycetes > Actinomycetales > Dermatophilaceae > Terrabacter. The sequence goes on along the minus strand of JYOE01000002.1, from coordinate 271,003 downwards.
GAGCGGAGCTCGGAGTCGCGCACGAGGGGTCGCCCGCCTGGCACGCCGGACGGCATACGTTCGCCCGCCTGCGGTGGGACGACGAGGGACGCGAGCTCGTCCAGGTGTGGACCGGCGAGATGGACACGTCGCTGGCGCTCGCTGGTCGACGTGACACGTTCGTGCGGATCGACACCTTCCGCTTCCGCGTAACGATGTGGGCGCGGCTGGACCGACTCGACCTGCGTGAGCTCGCCGAGCTGCTCGTCGAGTCCTATTACATCCGCGGCGGACGCCGGCGACGCGGCGCAACCGGCCTGGCCGACCTCCTGCGCAACACACCGTGAAAGCCGCAACCCACCGGGATCGGATCTCGGTGGGTTGCGACCTGTTCGGTGTGTTGCGCTCGTGGGGGCTGAGGGACTCAGGGGCGGTCAGGCGTCGCCGACGGTGAGGGCCTCGGCCTCCGTGCGCGAGGTGACCGGCTCGGCCCCGTGACCGGGTGCCTCGTCGAGGGCGCCGATGATGCGGCGTGCCGTCGACAGCACGACGACCGCGAGCACGACCGCGACGGAACCGACCCAGAACGGCAGGTGGATCGACTTCTCGCCGAGGTTGCCGGCCAGCCACGGGGCGACCGCGCCACCGCTGAAGCGGACGAAGCTGTATGCCGCCGACGCGACGCCGCGCTCGACGGGGGCGACCTTCATGACGGTCTCGGTGATGAGGGTGTTGTTCACGCCCAGGAAGGCGCCGGCGAGGATGACGCCGACGACGAGCACCGTCTTGTTGTCCGTGGCGACGGCCATCACGGCGAGGATGACGGCGAAGCCGAGCAGGGCTCCGACGATGCCGGCCATCGTGCCGAACCGGCGCTGCACCATCGGCGCGACGAAGACCGAGGTGATGGCGAGCAGCAGGCCCCAGCCGAAGAAGATGAAGCCGATCTCGTGGGCGCCCATCGCGAGGGGGAACGGCGTGAACGCGAGCAGCGTGAAGAACCCGAAGTTGTAGAGCAGCGCGGTGAGGCCGACGGTGAGCAGTCCCCGGTGCCCGAGGGCCTTCAGGGGCGCCGCGATCGAGGTCGGGCGGGCGGCGGCCGGGGTGGCCGGGAGGGTGGTCACGGTGGCGATGAAGGCGACGGCCATGAGGACGGCGACGCCGTAGAACGGCCAGCGCCACGAGATGCCGCCGAGCCAGCCGCCGAGGAGCGGGCCGGTCGCGATGCCGACGCCGAGGGCGGCCTCGTAGAGGATGATCGCCTGCTTCACCGAGCCGGACGCCGCGTTGACGATCGTCGCGAGCGCGGTGGCGATGAAGAGGGCGTTGCCGAGGCCCCAGAGGGCGCGGAAGGCGACGATGCCGCCGACGGTGTCCTGGCTGCCGGCGAGGGCCGAGCCGACGATGATGAGGGCGAGGCCGAGCAGCAGGGTGCGCTTGGCGCCGACGCGGCTGCTGACCCAGCCGGTGCCGAGCATCGCCACGCCCATGACGGCGAGGTAGCTCGTGAAGAGCAGGCTCACCTGCGAGGGGCCGGCGCCGAGCTCGTCGGCGATCGGCTTGAGGATGGGGTCGACGAGGCCGATGCCCATGAAGGAGATCACGCAGGCGAAGGCGATCGACCAGACGGTCTTGGGTTGACGCCACATGGGGTGGTCATCCGTCCTTTCGGGTGGGGTGCGGGTCGGTGGTGTCCGCCGCCTTGGCGAGCAGCTCGTTCATGACGTCGATGGCGACCTGGACGCGGGCGAGCGCCGGGCCGTCGAGCTGGTCGAGGGCGGGGGACAGGACGGCCAGCCGGGCGAGGCGCACGCTGTCGAGCGCGGCGTGGCCCTCCTCGCTGAGGCTGACGAGCGTGGCCCGGGCGTCGTCGGGGTCGGGCGCACGGTGCACCCAGCCGGCCGCCTCGAGGCGGTTCAGCTGGGTGGTCGTCGTCGGCTGGCTGCTGTGGTCGGCGGCCGCGAGGGTGCTGACGCGCGAGGGCCCGAGCTCGTCGAGGAGGGCGAGCAGGCGGGCCTGCGCGAACGGCACGTCGAACGACGCGTGCCGGCTGGCCCAGCGCGAGAGTCGCGCGGCCGAGCGCAGTAGGTCGTTGCCCAGGGTCGTCGGTGCAGTCACCCGCTCGAATTTACATAGGTAACCTATGTATATCAAGTCGCAGAGGCGCTCAGGCGAGCTGGCGCAGGACACCGTCGGCGATGTCGGCGAGGTGGTCGAGGTCCGACAGGTCGAGCACCTGGAGGTAGACGCGCTCGGCCCCGGCCTCGGCGAACGTCCCCAGCCGGTCGACGACCTCGTCGGGCGAGCCGGTCAGGCCGTTCTCGCGCAGCTCGTCGACATCGCGCCCGATCGCGTCCGCGCGGCGTCGCAGCGTCGCGTCGTCCTTGCCCAGGCACACGACCTGCGCGGCCGAGTAGGTCAGCGACGACGGGTCGCGATCCGCGTCGCGAGCGGCGTCGCGCACCCGCTCGAAGAGGAGGCCGGCCTCGGAGGGCGACGTGAACGGCGCATTGAACTCGGCGGCATACCTGATGGCGAGGGCAGGGGTGCGGCGTGCCCCGCCACCGCCGATGATGATCGGCACGCCGCCCGTCTGGGTCGGCTTCGCGAGGGCCGGCGAGTTGCTGACCGGGTAGTGGGGCCCGTCGTGGCTGAACGTGGCGCCGGGCTCGGTGGCCCAGAGGCCGGTGATGACTGCGAGCTGCTCCTCGAGACGGTCGAACCGCTCGCCGAGCGGCGGGAAGGGGATCCCGTATGCCGTGTGCTCGGCCTCGAACCAGCCGGCGCCGAGTCCCAGCTCGACGCGTCCGCCGCTCATCTGGTCGACGCCGGCGACCTGCACGGCGAGCGGCCCGGGCAGGCGGAAGGTGGCGGAGGTGACGAGCGTGCCCAGGCGGATCGTCGAGGTGTCACGCGCGAGGCCGGCGAGAGTCGTCCACGCATCGGTGGGGCCGGGGCCGCCGTCGCCGCCCATGTGGAGGTAGTGGTCGGAGCGGAAGAAGCCGCCGAAGCCGAGGTCCTCGGCGGCTCGCGCGACGGCGAGCAGGTCGTCGTAGGTGGCGCCCTGCTGGGGCTCGGTGAAGATGCGGAGGTCGAGGGTCATGCCCCTGCAACCACGGGTCAGGCGCGGACAATCCCGTCGACGACGACCTCGAGCATCGGGCGGACCTCGATCTCGGCCCGGCTCGTGTCGGCCACGCTCGCGACGCCGCTCACGAGGCGCATGACGTTGGCCGCGTCGACCCCGGGGCGCAGCTCGCCGCGCTCGTCGAGGTGCTCGATGACGCGACGGTTGGCCTCGCCCATGACGCGGCACTTGCGGTACATCGGCGACGCCGGGTCGTCCATGGCCGCGCAGATCTTCGTCGCGGCACCCCGGTGCAGGGTGATGTGGTCGATGAAGTGCTCGAACCAGTCGAGCAGCATCGCGGGGGCGGGGGCGCCGGAGGCGATGGCTGCCTCGGCGTCGGACGCGACCCGGTCGGTCCAGTCCTGCATCAGCGCGTCGACCAGGGCCTCGCGGGTGGGGAAGTGGCGGTACAGGGTGCCCGGGCCCACGCCGGCGCGCTTGGCGATCTCGTCGAGGGAGGCGTCCGTGCCGCGTTCGGTGAAGACGATCCGGGCTGTCGCGAGGATCTTGTCGTAGTTGCGGCGGGCGTCGGCGCGCATCGGCCGGGCAGATTTCTGGGGAGCTTCGGTGGAGTCTGTTGCCAGCGAATTCGCTTCTGTGGCAACGGAACTCGGCGACGATTCCAGCGTCGCCTTGCCGGTGGCGGCAGGCGTCACGAGAAAACTCCCTTGCTAAAACGGAGACTGTCTCCGTATTGTGGGTCAGGCAGAACCGGAGTGGTTCTCCGCTAATCGTAGCGCCGACCGTCGTCAAAGAGGAGTCGAGCACCCATGACAACCACCATCCGCCCCACCCGACAGGCCCTGCGCATGCACATGTCGCACCTGGCGACCACCTACCGCGCACCGCTCGTCAGCCGCACCCCCGGCGGGACCGGCATCGCCTCCCGCCCGTCGGGCGCTCCCCGCACCCGTGCCACCGCCTTCACCCCGATGGCGCCCGAGGGCGTCGACCAGGAGAAGCCGCGGCACCAGGTCCACACCCAGATCCAGGCCCAGCTCCAGCCCAACACCCCGGAATCCTGAGGTTCCCGATGTCCACCAGCACCACCCAGGCGCCATCCGGCGCCACCCCACGCACCTCGTCCGACCCGTCCGCCGCGCCCGGTGCTGCGGCCCCGAGCCCCCGCGCAGCGCGCCGGGCCGCGGTCGGCGTCGGCATCGTGCTCGTCGCTCAGCTCATGCTCGTGCTCGACGCCACCGTCGTGAACGTCGCGCTGCCACACATCCAGACCGACCTCGGCTTCTCGCCCGCCGGCCTGTCGTGGGTGCTCAACGCGTACACCCTCGCCTTCGGCGGACTGTTGCTCCTCGGCGGTCGTCTCGGTGACGTGCTCGGGCGGCTGCGCACCTTCGAGCTCGGCCTCGGCATCTTCACCGTCGCGAGCCTCCTCGGCGGCCTCGCGACGTCGCCCACCTGGCTCATCGCCGCGCGCACCCTGCAGGGCGTCGGTGCGGCACTGGCAGCCCCCGGCGTGCTCGCCCTCGTGACGACGAGCGCCCCGAACGAGGCGGCCCGCAACCGTGGCCTCGCCCTCTTCACGGCCGTCTCGTCCGCGGGCGCGTCCATCGGCCTGCTCCTCGGCGGTGTCCTCACCGACTTCGTCAGCTGGCACTGGACGCTCTTCGTCAACGTGCCGATCGGCGCTGCAGTCCTCCTGCTCGCCCGACGCTTCGTCACCGAGACGCCCCGCATCCGCGGTCGTTTCGACGTCGTCGGCGCGGTCACGGCCACCCTCGGCTCCGTCGCGGTCGTGCACGGCTTCATCAGCGCCGCCGACCGTGGCTGGACGGCGCCCCTGACGCTCGCCTCGTTCGGGGTCGGAGTCGCCCTGCTCGGACTCTTCGTCCGCACCGAGAACCGCGTCGCGGCGCCGCTGCTGCCGCTGTCGCTGGTGCGCAACCGCACGCGCGGGGGAGCCCTCGTGCTCATGGCGCTCGTCGTCGGCGCGCAGTTCTCGACGTTCTTCCTCGTGACGCAGTACCTCCAGCTCGTGCTCGGGTTCAGCCCGGTCGCGACCGGTGCCGCCTTCCTGCCGCTCAGCCTCGCGATCTTCGCGACCTCACGGGTCAGTGCCCGCCTCGTCGCCAAGGTCGGCCCCCGGCCGATGCTGCTCACGGGCACCCTGGGCCTCACCGCGAGCTTCGTGTGGCTCAGCTCGATGTCGACCACGAGCACGTATGCCGCCCACCTCCTGGGTGCGCTGGTGCTGAACGGCGTCTCGGCCGCCCTGGTCTTCATGCCGGTCACGGTCGTCGTGCTCGGCGGGGTCGAGCGGTCGCAGGCCGGTACGGTCTCGGGCCTGCTGCAGACCGCGCAGCAGCTCGGGGGAGCGGTGGGACTGGCGGCGATCGTGAGCGTGTATGCCTCGCAGTCGGTCCCGGGCCAGTTCGTCCCGGGCGTCGAGCCGGCGTTCTACACCTCGGCGAGCTTCACGCTCGTGGCCCTGCTCGTCGCGGCGGTCGTGCTCCGGCCGCGCCGTGAGCCGGTCACGGTTGCCGCAGCTGCCGAAAGTGCCGAAGCCGGCTGACCCCGCGCCTCCCCAGCCGAACGCCGCCGCGTTCGCGCGCAGGGTCTGCGTCAGGTGGCGGCCGTGGCGACGGAGATGCCGACCGTGACGAGGGCCATGGAGCTGACGCCCTCGATGGCGCGCTTCGCGCTCGGTCGTGAGAGCAGCCCGCGGCCGCGGTGGGCGAGCTGGACGCCGACCATGTTCCACAAGCCGGCCACGAGGGTCCACAGCGCGCCGAGGGCGAGCGTCGTCATCGCGGCGGCCGACCCGGGCGCGACGAACTGCGGCAGCACCGAGGCCGCTGTCACCGGGCAACGGGGGTTGGCGAGCGAGGTGACCGCCGCCGACCGGAAGCTGGCCCGCCCCTCAATCGAGAGAACGCTCCGTCCCCTGCCATCGGAACGATCCGTCGGCTGGAACGGGACGGAGTGTTCTCTCGATTGTTCGTTGCGTGCCGGTTCGGGGCGTCGGAGCACCCGCAGCCCCGACCACAGGCCGTTCGCGACCAGCAGGGCGGCGCCGGTGACCTGGAACCACACGAAGGCCTGCGGGTGCTGCGTGGCCAGGCTACCGAGCCCCACGGCCACCGCCGCCGACCAGGCGAGGATGCCGATGCTCGTGCCGGCGATCGCGGCATACCCGCCGTGTCGCCCGTGCGCCACCGTCTCGCGCAGGACGACGAGGTTGTTGACACCGGGCACGAGGACGAGCGACACGGCGACGGGCAGGAAGGCGAGGAGCGCGGCTGCGATGGTCATGTCATCGAGTCTTCGCTGCACAGGGATGTCAGTGAAGTCACATCGTTGAGTCAGAGCATTAAGATCAGTTAATGCGAATCGAGCCGGAACAGCTGCGCATGCTCGCCCTCGTCGGCGCCCACGGCTCCCTCGCCGGGGCGGCCGCCGAGCTCGGTGTCACCCCTGCGGCCGTCACCGGTCAGGTGGCTCGGGCCGAACGCCAGTGGGGCGTTCCGCTCGTCGTCCGAGGCTCTCGTGGAGCCCGCCTCACGGACGCCGGGGAGGCGCTGGCGGCGCACGGTCGCGAGATCGACGCCGTGTGCGAGCTCGCCGAGTCGCAGATGTCGGGCGCCCTGACCCGGACCTCCCGACGGCTGCGCATCGGGACCTTCATGTCGGCCGCCCTCCGGGTGCTTCCCGAGGCGGTCACGGCCCTGCGACACCGGCACCCGGAGGGCGACCTCTCCATCGTCGAGGGCACGAGCCCCGACCTGTTGGAGCGCGTCGCAGCGGGCGAGCTCGACGTCGCCGTGATCGGCTCCTACGGCGAGGAGCCGACGCTGCCGGCTTGGCTGACGGCGACGCGCCTCTTCCGCGACCCCCTCGTGCTGTGCCTGCCGAGCGACCACCGGCTCGCTGCCACGGCGGCGGGCCGACGGGTCCGGATGAGCCAGCTGCGCGGCGACCGGTGGATCGTGATCCTCGCCGGGCAGGCCGCACGCGACCAGTTCGACACCGCGGCGGCGTCGGCCGGTGTCGAGCCGAGCATCCAGTTCGAGACGGAGTCCTACGACGTCGCGCAGGCGCTCGTCGCCACCGGGCTCGGGGTCGCCGTCATCTCGCAGATGGCGGCACGGGCGATGCCCGGCATCACCCATCGCGAGCTCGAGCGCCCGCGCCTGCACCGCGAGCTCTGGGCCGTCCACTCACGGGACACCCGGCTGACACCCCTCGTCGTCGAGTTCGTCGACCTCGTCGGTCAGGTCTGCGGCGAGCTCACCGACCGCTGGGCCGGCACGCCGCTGTCCCAAGTCGTCGCCGCCCAGTCCTGATCTGGCGCCCGTCAGACGCTCAGGTCAGCCGTTCGGTCGCGCTGCGGGCCAGCCCTGCCATGTCGACACCCCCAAAGGTGCGCGCTGCTCCTTGGGCGACCTCCTTGGTCACGACCACCAACGCGACGCGGTTGCCTGATCTGGCGACGACGAGCTTCTCGATCCTCGTCACACCCTCGTAGCCGCCCAGGTCCATGGTGAAGGTCCAGGCATACGCTTCGTCCGGGGCCGGCACGCGCACCGAGGCGAGTTCCGAGACCGCGATGAAGCCGGGGTTCGGCTCCCCGGGACCTCTGGGGTCGCACGTGTCTCGCCAGGAGACCAACGCGCGAAGCACGGCATCTGCTTGTGCCGGTGTGCCGGTCTCGACGACCGCTTCGGCTCCGGTCAAGGTGCGGCTGGCGACGGTGGAGTAGCGGGTGCCACGGACCCCCGCCATCGCACCGAGGCTGCGATCCTGACACCTGCTGAGCGTGCGCAGCACCTCGGCCGAGGCGACGGAGGGCAGGCCGGCCTCCCGCCAGTCGTTCAGTCTGAGCAGAGCCTGGCTGATCGGTCGCGGTGGCGGGGCGGTGGTGGCCGGGGTGCGGGTCGGTGGGAGTGTGGTGCGGGTCGTGATCGGTTGCGCCGTCGTGGTCGGGACAGCGCTCGGCATGCCTGAGCCCGTCGGCGACATGCTCCGAGCGGGGAGTGAGACTGCGGGAGTGCCGGCGCGGCCAGAGCTCCCGACGATCTGACCGTCTCCGGGCCAGAAGTGGCTTGCGGCGGCGCCGGCGGAGATGCCGGTGAGGCAGGCCATAGTGAGGGTCAGAGCGACGGCTCGTCTGCCCAGAGCGGAGCGTGTCACGTGGGAGCGGCCTCGGAGCGGGGGTGGCTCGCCACTCACGGCAGCCGGGCCGCGGCCGAGTCCGCAAGGGAGTCACCGTCGATCCCGCCCAGCTGGGCGGTCGAACCCGAGATCAACACGACCGAGACGAACGCTCCGGAACGGAGCACCATGACGATCTCAGGCGACGCCCCTTGTCGGGTGGGTGTCATCGTCCACGTGACGACCGACGCGCCACTGACCACCATCCGGCGCAGCGGTGAGGACGTCCACGGGCCCGAGGGCGCGACCGTGTGAGCGTCGCAGGTCGCCCTCGAGGCAAGTGCGCCCTCGACCGCGCGCTTGGCCTGGCCGCTGGTGGAGAAGCGCGCGGTCAGCTGCCCGGCGTACGCATGCTGATCGCGGTAGTAGGCGTCTCCACGGAAGAAGGAGCGGGCGCCCACCGCCGCCTCGAGGTGGGGGTCGCACATACCGAGGACTGCCTGTCCGTAGCCAGGACTCGCAGAGTAGTCAACGGGTTTGCGTGGCAGGCCTGCACGGACGAACTCACCCGCGGTGAGCAGGGAGCTGATGTCCCACGCGGGCGAGTAGACCGGTCTCGACGAGAAGGTGGGGGTGGTCTTGGCCGACGTCGGCGTGGGGGTGGGCTTGGCTGAACTCGTGGGTGTGATCGGCTCTGCCGCCGTGGTGGGGACCTGGCTCGGTGCCGCCGGTGCCGCCGGTGCCGCCGGTGCCGCCGGTGTGGTCGGGGGCGCCGGGGTCGACGAGGCAGGCGTCCCGTCGCCCACCGACGTGGAGGCCACCGACGGAGGGAGCGGGGCCGATGCGCGGTTGGCGGCGACACCTGCGGCGCTGCCCGCCAGCCCGGTGGACAGGACGGTCACCAGGATCGCGACTCGGGATTTCACGGGCGGTCTGCTCCTCGGTGGGCGGTCGGCGGGGGCGCGAAGGGCGCTCCACCCCACCTGATGCACGCCGGACCTGTTTGGTTGTCGCGAGGTGACTCGACTCGGGCTGGCCGCCCGCGGCGCCCCGTCATCCCTGCTGCTCGACGAGCCGTTGGCGCACGAACGCCCGCGCGTCATGGATGCGCGCCTTCACGGTGCCGAGCGGCACGCCTGTGGTCCGGGCGATCTCGTCGTAGGGCAGGGTCCCGAGGTCGCGCAGCACGAACGCCTCGACGAGGTGCGGCTTCTCCGACTCGAGCGCCTCGAGGGCCTCGAGGAGGTCGACCCGTGACCCCGCGATGACGCTCGTCGTACGCGGGTCCGCACGTTCCGGGATCGTCTCGACAGTGCGCTCCGAACCCCGGCGCTTGAGCGTGCGGTACGTCGTTCGCGCACTGTTGGACGCCACCACCGACACCCAGCCGGCGAACGACCCGGACCCCGAGAACGTGTGCAGCTTGGTCGCGACCGCGACCAGGGCGTCCTGGCAGGCCTCCTCGGCATCGTGCTGGTAGGGCAGGAACTTGCTGACGCGCCGCATGACGAGCGGCTCGAGGCGCCGCAGCAGGTCGTCCATCGCCCCGTGCCGGCCGTCGACCGCGGCAACCCGCAGCCGTTCGAGTTCCTCCGCCTCCGCCGTCTCGGTCGTGCTGACGCCGTCCATGGTCCTGCCCCCTGTAGCCGGTCCCGCCACGCAGACCTGCTCGCACCGGTGGGCGAGACCGACCCCGCGTGGGTCATGATGTGTCGCGATGGAGGGTATCGGGCGATATGAGGTGGTGCGACGTCTCGGCGTCGGCGCTTTCGCGACCGTCTGGTACGGCTGGGACCCCGCGCTCTCGGTGCCGGTCGCGATCAAGGTGCTCGCCGACAACTGGAGCCACGACGCCGACGTGCGTCAGCGCTTCCTCGCCGAGGCGCGGCTGCTCCGCAAGATCTCCGACGACCGCGTCGTCCGCGTCCACGACATCGGCGAGCTGCCCGACGGCCGCCCCTACTTCGTCATGGACCACGCCGACGGCGGCACCCTCGCCGAGCTCGTCGCCGACCGCCCCGACGCGCCTACCGCTCTGCGGCTCAGCGCCGAGTCTGCCCGTGCACTCCACGTCCTGCACGAGAACGGCGTCGTGCACCGCGACGTGAAGCCGAGCAACCTGCTGCTCACCCGGCGCGAGGGCGAGCCCCGCGTCCTCATCGCCGACCTCGGCATGGCCAAGGCCTTGGCGGACTCGTCAGGCATGACCATGACGGTGGGCACGCCGGCCTACATGGCACCCGAACAGGCCCATGGCACAGCCGGTTTCGACCAACGGGCTGACGTCTACGCCACGGCTGCCGTCACCTACGGGCTGCTCACCGGCACGCCGCCGTTCGGCAGCGACTCCGGCATCGCAGGGGTCCTCGCGCGTTCGCCGGAGGCCACGCCGGCACCGGTCGCACACGACGTGGGCGCACCCCGCGACCTCGACGTGCTGCTGCGCGAGGCGCTCGCGCACGACCCGGCCCGCCGCCCGCGCACCGCGCTCGACCTCGCGGCCCGGCTCGACGGCATACGGGAGCGGATGGAGGCGGGGGAGGCCAGCACGGACACCGACACCGCAAGGGGTTGGACGCCGCGCGTCCTTGCCGGCCTCGGCGTCGCGACGTTCGCCGTGTTCATGGCCGCGACATGGCTGACCCTCCGCCTCCTCGGTTGAGGTGACGGAGGGCCGGCTCGGAAGCGAACGGGCTCAGTGACCCTGCGGCATCGCCCAGCGGGCGGTCGAGACGCCCTGCTCCTTGGCGCGGTCGAGCGCCTCGGTGATGATCTTCTCGGCGGCCTCGCGGTTGCCCCAGTCGGACGCCTCGACGTGCTTGCCGGGCTCGAGGTCCTTGTAGCGCTCGAAGAAGTGCTGGATCTCGTCGAGCGTGAACTTGCTGATGTCGGTGATGTCCTGCACGTCGGCGGTGCGCGGGTCGACGGGCACGCAGAGCACCTTGTCGTCGCCGCCGGCCTCGTCGGTCATGTGGAAGACGCCGATCGGGCGGGCTTCGACGACGACGCCGGGGAAGAGCGGCTCGGGCAGCAGCACGAGGGCGTCCAGCGGGTCGCCGTCCTCGCCGAGGGAGTCCTCGATGTAGCCGTAGTCGGCGGGGTAGGCCATCGGGGTGAAGAGGTAGCGGTCGAGGCGGACACGCCCGGTCTCGTGGTCGATCTCGTACTTGTTGCGCTGTCCGCGCGGGATCTCGATGGTGACGTCGAACTCCACGTCTTCCCCTTCTTCACGGTCTTCGGTAGGCGGCTCGGGTGCCGAGGCACCCGGCGGCGGCTGACAGAATCGTCCGCGACAGTGTGTCAGCAAGGGCGGTCCTCGCGCGAAACGCGACGGACGGCGGACGGGGGTGAGCAGCGTGGCGCGAACGACGCTGCGGCGTGCCCCCCGCTTCACGTATGCCGTCGCCACCGCCTGGTCGGTCGTCGCCATCCTGCTCGGGTATGCCGTCCTCGACGTCGCCGACGCGGCCCCTGGCCTGCTCACGCTGCGCCCACTGCCGCCGCCCCCGCCGACCGAGTACGTGGCCAAGCGCACCCTGCCGCTCGTGCCGCAACCCTCGCTGCCGACGTCGGTGGACGCCCCGTTGCCGTCGCTGGTCGGCGATCCGGCCGCGCCGACCCGGGCCGGGGTGGAGCAGTCGCTGGCGCCGGTGCTCGCGCTGTCGGCACTGCGCGACTCCGCCGTCGTCGTCCGTGACGGGCAGACCGGTGCCGTCCTCCTCGACCGGGGCGGCGACCAGCTGCGCATCCCCGCGTCGACGACGAAGCTGCTCTCCGCCGCGGCCATCGGCCGGGCGTTCACCCCCGGCGAGACGCTGCGCACGGTCGTGCGCGAGGGGGACCGCCCCGACCAGATCGTCCTCGTGGCGGGAGGCGACTCCCTGCTCGCACCCGGCAAGGGCGACACCGAGGCAGTGGCCGGACACGCAGGCCTGCGCGACCTCGCCGAGCAGGTCGCCGCGGCCCTGGCGAAGAGCGGCACGACGGCGGTGACGCTCTACGTCGACGAGACGTACGCCGACGGCCCCACCACCGCCCCCACCTGGAGCCCGACCTTCCGCAGCTCCGGCATCACCGGCGCCGTCGCCATGCTCGGCCTGTCGAGCCAGCGGGCCACCGGCGGCAAGCCCGGCCCGGCCGACCCCGTGGCGGCCGTGCGCAGCCGGTTCGCGCAGCAGCTCGAGGCGCTCGGTGTCGACGTCACGGTCGCGCCGCGCGGCAACGCCCCGGGCACACCGGGCTCGCCCATGCCCACGCCGACAGCCTCGAGTGCCACCACCGGCAGTCCCACGACCCCGCCCGACGCGACGCCCACGGACGGCGCCACGGTCACGGCCACCGCCTCGGCCGCCCGCACCGGCAGCGCCCCGGCCAGCGGCCCCGGCTCGGTGCTCGGGAGCGTCGAGTCGGCGCCGGTTCGCGACCAGCTCGCGCTCGCCCTCACCGACAGCGACAACGCCCTCACCGAGATCCTCGCCCGCCAGGCGGCCTACCGCTCGGGCGCCCGCACCGACTTCGCCGCAGTGGGCGCCTGGGTGGTCACCCAGGTCGCGGCGCTGGGGCTCGCCACCGACGGCGTACGCCTCCTCGACGCGAGCGGGCTCTCCCGCGAGAACCGGGTGCGGGCCGACCTGCTCGCCGACGTGCTCGTGCTCGGCTACGACGGCACCCACCCGGTGCTGAGGCGCGCCCTCGACGGCCTCCCCATCGCCGGGCTCACCGGCACGCTCGCCGAGCGGCTCACCGGCTCCGACCACGCCGCAGCCGGCCGCGCCCGCGCCAAGACCGGCACCCTCACCGGCGCGAACGCCCTGGCCGGAAGCGTCGTCGACGACGACGGTCGGCTGTTGGTCTTCGTGGGTATGGTCGCCGGAGCGGGAACCAACGACGCCCGGGCGGCGTTGGACCGACTGGTAGCGACAGTCGCCTCGTGCGGGTGCCGCTGACAGGCCCACGGGCAGCTCGGGGAGTGCGACCACCACGGTGGTCGGGCTCGTGCGCGCAGCCGTCCGCCCCTCCAGACACCACGCGCGAAAGACGACAACGTCCCGGCACGAAAGGGCTGGCATGACCGACACGACCCTCCCAGTGGACGCCGGCCGTCCCGACCCGTCGGGAGGTGCGCCGGCCGCCTACGTCGACTACGACTTCGCGAAGAAGACCGGGCGCGCCATCGTCAACCCCGGCCCGCAGGTCTCCGGCGACGAGGCCGCAGCCATCGTCGCCGACCTGCGCGAGGCCGCCGCGTCGGCGGTCGCCCCCGTCGCCGAGACGAGCGCGATGACCGCGCCCGACGATGCTCCTGCGCCCCTCGTCGTCGACCGGGTGGGCTGGATCAGCGCCAACGTCGACTCCTTCCGAGCCCTGCTCGAGCCGGTCGTCGACAAGCTCAACGCCTCGAAGAAGGGCCAGACGAGCGCTGCCGCTGCGGCGATCGGTGGCAAGGTCACCGGCGCCGAGATGGGTGGGCTGCTCGCCTTCCTCTCCAGCAAGGTGCTGGGGCAGTACGACCTCGCCCCGGGTGGCACTCCGCGGCTGCTGCTCGTCGCGCCCAACATCGTCGCCACCGAGCGCAAGCTGGCGGTCGACCCGACCGACTTCCGGCGCTGGGTCGCGATGCACGAGGAGACCCACCGCGTGCAGTTCACCGCTGTGCCGTGGCTGCGCGAGCACATGGTCGCCAGCACCCAGGCCCTGGCGGTCGACATGGCGCCGACGCCCGACGACCTCAGCAAGCGCTTCGAGCAGCTGACGAAGAACCTCCCCGAGGTGCTCAGCTCGGGCGAGGGGCTCGGGCAGCTCTTCGCGACTCCCGAGCAGAAGGCGAAGATCGCCGACCTGACCGCCGTCATGTCGCTGCTCGAGGGCCACGCCGACGTCGTCATGGACGCCGTCGGGCCCCGCGTCATCCCGAGCGTCCAGGAGATCCGCCGCAAGTTCGACGAGCGCCGCAACAGCTCGGTCGGCGTCGACCGGCTGCTGCGCAAGCTGCTCGGCCTCGAGGCGAAGATGCGGCAGTACCGAGACGGCGCCGTGTTCGTGCGGGCCGTCACCGACCAGGTGGGCCGTGACGGGTTCAACGCGGTGTGGAGCTCGCCCGACACGCTCCCGCGGGCCTCCGAGATCCTCGAGCCGGACGCCTGGGTGCGTCGGGTCCACGGCTGAGCCGGTGAGGAGCCCGCACGACATGCCCGGTCCCGACCCCGCCGTCGCCGCCACCCGTCTCGCCGTGCGCGAGCACCTCTCCGACGTCCCCGAGGGAGGCGTCGTCCTCGTCGCCTGCTCGGGTGGCCCCGACTCCGTCGCGCTCGCGGCCGCCCTCGCCTTCGAGGCGCCGCGTGCCGGCGTGCGCGGTGGCGCCGTCGTCGTCGACCACGGCCTGCAGGAGGGCTCCGACCAGGTCGCCGCAGACGCTGCGGACCTGTGCCGCGAGCTCGGCCTCGACCCCGTCGAGGTGGTGCGCGCCGACCTGCACACGACCGGCGCCGGCCTCGAGGCCGACGCACGCTCGGCGCGCTACGTCGCCATCGAGGGCGTGGCCGACCGCGCCGGCGCGTCCATGGTGCTCATCGGCCACACCCGCGACGACCAGGCCGAGCAGGTGCTGCTGGGTCTCTCACGCGGCTCCGGGGCCCGCTCCCTCAGCGGTATGCCGGTGCGCCGCGACCGTTTCGTGCGCCCCCTCCTCGCCCTGCCGCGCGCGACGACGCTCGCCGCCTGCGCGGCCTACGGCATCGAGCCGTGGACCGACCCCCACAACAGTGACGACTCCTTCCGGCGGGTGCGGGCCCGGCGCCTGCTCGCGACGCTCGAGTCCGACCTCGGACCCGGTTTCGGGGCGGCCCTCGCCCGCAGCGCCGACCTGCTGCGCGAGGACGCCGACTACCTCGAGAGCCTCGCCATCAAGGCCAGGGCCGAGCTGCCCACCGGGCCCGGCGGCAACGGCGTCGACCTCGATGCCCTGTCGGGGCTGCCACGGGCGATCCGCACCCGCGTGTGGCGGCTGCTCGCGGCCGAGGCGGGCGCCCCGCTCGCCGACGTCAGCGCCGCCCACGTCGAGTCCCTCGACGCGCTCCTGACGTCGTGGCACGGGCAGGGGCCGCTCCACGTGCCCGGCGGCATCGCGGTGTCACGCACGGCGGGGGCCATCGTCTTCAGCCCCCTCCGCGAGTCGGCCATCGCCTGACCGCCACACGGCATACGGCCCCGTGGAGGCTTGTCGCCGCCAGGGCGACGTCAACCCTCCACGGCGTTCCCGCCCCGCCGAGCCGGTGCGGTTGAATGGACCCGCCCGGAACGACCCCGCACCACCCGCACAGAGGAGCCTTCGTGGACCACGAGCACATGGGAGATGACCTGGCCAAGGTCCTGCTCACCGAGGAGCAGATCCAGACCCGCCTCTCCGAGCTCGCCGCCGACATCTGGAAGGACTACGAGGGCAAGGAGTTCCTGCTCGTGGGCGTCCTCAAGGGCGCGGTCGTCGTCATGGCCGACCTCATGCGCGCCCTGCCCGGCACCGCCCCGATGGACTGGATGGCGGTCTCGTCCTACGGCTCCGGCACGAAGTCCTCGGGCGTCGTGCGCATCCTCAAGGACCTCGACACCGACATCAGCGGCCGCCACGTGCTCATCGTCGAGGACATCATCGACTCCGGCCTGACGCTCTCGTGGATCAAGTCCAACCTCGAGTCGCGCAGCCCGGCCTCGGTCGAGATCTGCACGCTGCTGCGCAAGCCCGACGTCGTCAAGGTCGACATCCCGGTCAAGTACGTCGGCTTCGACATCCCCAACGAGTTCGTCGTCGGCTACGGCCTCGACTACGCGGAGAAGTACCGCAACCTGCGCTGCGTCGGCACCCTCGCACCCCACGTCTACGAATGACCTTCTCGATCGTCGCCCGCCAGGGCGAGGCCTACGGAGTCGCGGTCGCCTCGAAGTTCCTCGCGGTCGGCGCGGTGGTTCCCGCCGCGCGCAGCGGCGTCGGCGCCGTCGCCACGCAGTCGTACGCGCGCGTGGCCTACCTCGACGAGCTGCTCGGCCGCCTCGCCACGGGTGAGGCCGCCGACGAGGCGCTCGCCGCCGCGACGGCCCTCGACGACGGGCGCGAGACGCGTCAGCTCGGGGTGGTCGGCACGGGTTCGGCGGCCACCCACACCGGATCGGAGTGCAACCCCTGGGCGGGCGGCGTCGCGCGCGACGAGGGCGACACGGCATACGCCATCCAGGGCAACATCCTGACGGGGCCAGACGTGGTCGACGAGATGGAGCGGGCCTGGCACGAGAGCGCCGGCGAGCCGTTCGCCCGGCGTCTGCTGGCGGCCCTCGCCGCCGGTGACGCCGCGGGCGGCGACTCGCGGGGACGCCAGAGCGCGGCCCTGTATGCCGTCGAGCCGGGTTCGGGCTACGACGCGTGCGGGGTGCTCGCCGACCTCCGCGTCGACGACCACGCCGACCCCGTGACCGAGCTGGCGCGCCTGCACGCGGACTGGGAGATGTACTTCGGCAAGCCGGAGGACGTCCAGCCACTCGTCGGCGAGCTCGCCGACGAGGTACGCGAGCGGCTGGCCCGTGCCGGGTTCGTCGCGTCCGGGGCCGATGGCGTCGGGAGCGCCCTCGCCGACTGGGCGGGCAACGCGAACTACGAGGCCCGGCTCAGTCCCGACGGCATCGACCGACGCGTGCTCGAGGCGCTGCGCGCCGCCACGACCTGAGTCGAGTGCTCCCTTCCCGACGCACACCCGCGTCGGAAACTGGGCACTCGACTGACTTGCCGCGTCGGGAAGTGAGCACTCGAGGTTGGGTGGCCGCGGCGTGCACGGTGCGTGCTCCCCGTGGACGGGTAGGAGAAGGGGTGGCCGGGTTGGCCGTGCCACCCCGCGATGCGGAACACTGGTAGTCCGCCGGACGTTGAGCCCGGTGGAAAGACTCACCGGACGAGCAGGAGGACCGGGGCGCCCCAGCCCCGCACGTACATGGACGCCAAACGCATTCTGCGCACCCCACTGCTGTGGATCCTGGTCCTCATCAGCGCGCTCGTCTTCGGCATGATGTTCTCCGAGTCCGGGCCGCCCCGGATCGACACGTCGGCTGCCATGAAGCAGATCACCGACGGCAACGTCGAGTCGGCCAAGCTGCTCAACAACGAGCGCATGGAGCTGACCCTCAAGACGCCCTACACCTCGCCCGACGGCACGGTGAAGGACGCGAAGTCGGTCTACGCCTTCTACGTCGAGGCCCGCGGCAAGGACGTCGTCGACGCGCTCAACGCCAAGCCGCCGACGAAGGGCGTCGACGACCAGATCGACGAGCCGAGCTGGTTCGGCTCGCTGCTCTTCTCGATCCTGCCGATCATCATCATCCTCGGCCTCTTCTGGTTCCTCATGGGCCAGATGCAGGGCGGTGGCAACCGGGTCATGCAGTTCGGCAAGTCGCGGGCCAAGCTGGCGACCAAGGACACCCCCAAGGTCACCTTCGCCGACGTCGCCGGCTGCGACGAGGCCATCGAGGAGCTGCAGGAGATCAAGGAGTTCCTCCAGGAGCCGGCGAAGTTCCTCGCCGTCGGCGCCAAGATCCCCAAGGGCGTGCTGCTCTACGGCCAGCCGGGCACCGGCAAGACGCTCCTGGCCCGCGCCGTCGCAGGTGAGGCCGGCGTGCCGTTCTACTCGATCTCGGGCTCCGACTTCGTCGAGATGTTCGTCGGTGTCGGCGCGAGCCGCGTGCGCGACCTCTTCGAGCAGGCCAAGGCCAACGCGCCGGCCATCGTCTTCGTCGACGAGATCGACGCCGTCGGCCGCCACCGCGGTGCCGGCATGGGCGGCGGTCACGACGAGCGCGAGCAGACCCTCAACCAGCTGCTCGTCGAGATGGACGGCTTCGACGTCAAGACGAACGTCATCCTCATCGCGGCGACCAACCGCCCCGACATCCTCGACCCGGCGCTGCTGCGTCCCGGCCGCTTCGACCGCCAGATCGCCGTCGACGCGCCCGACATGATCGGCCGCCACCGCATCCTCGAGGTGCATGCCCAGGGCAAGCCCGTCACGGCCGATGTCGACCTGCTGGCCGTCGCCCGCCGCACGCCCGGCTTCACCGGTGCCGACCTCGCGAACGTGCTCAACGAGGCCGCCCTGCTGACGGCCCGCAGCGACAAGAAGGTCATCGACAACGTCGCCCTCGACGAGGCGATCGACCGCGTCATCGCCGGCCCCCAGAAGCGCACCCGCATCATGTCGGCCAAGGAGCGCAAGATCACCGCGTACCACGAGGGTGGTCACGCGCTCGTCGCCGCGGCGCTCAACCACACCGACCCGGTGACGAAGGTGACGATCCTGCCGCGCGGCCGGGCTCTCGGCTACACGATGGTCATGCCGATCGACGACAAGTACTCCACGACGCGCAACGAGATCCTCGACCAGCTCGCGTACGCCCTCGGTGGCCGCGTCGCCGAGGAGATCGTCTTCCACGAGCCGACCACCGGTGCCAGCAACGACATCGAGAAGGCCACCGGGATGGCGCGCAAGATGGTCACCGAGTTCGGCATGTCCGAGCGGGTGGGCGCGATCAAGCTGGGCCAGAGCACGGGCGAGGTCTTCCTCGGTCGCGACATGGGCCACCAGCGTGACTACTCCGAGGAGGTCGCGCGCATCGTCGACGAAGAGGTCCGCGCCCTCATCGACGCGGCCCACGACGAGGCGTACGCCGCCCTCAACGCCAACCGCGACCTGCTCGACCACCTCGTCCTCGAGCTGCTCGAGAAGGAGACGCTCAACGTCCACGAGCTCGCCGAGCTCTTCAAGCCGGTTGTGAAGCAGCCGCCCCGCCCGACCTGGCTGTCGTCGCAGACGCGCCAGCTGAGCGACCGCCCGCCGGTGCTCACGCCGGCCGAGATCGCGGCGAGCCAGAACGGTGCCGGCGGCCAGAACGGCCACCTGCCCCCGCCGGTCCCGGCCGACAAGGTCATCGAGGAGCAGATCGACGAGGCCGCCTCGGTCGGTGCGCACCCGCTGGCCGAGGAGCACCCGCCGGAGCAGGTCATCGAGGTGCCCGACGACCAGCCGGTGAACCCGGGCGAGAAGGGCTGAGCGTGGCCATCGACCACGCGCGGGCCGAGGCCGCGGTTCGCGAGCTGCTGCTCGCCATCGGCGAGGACCCCGACCGTGAGGGACTGCGCGACACGCCTGCTCGTGTCGCGCGGTCCTATTCCGAGATCTTCGCCGGCCTCGAGATGACGGCCCAGGACGTCCTCAGCACGACCTTCTCGATCGACCACGAAGAGCTCGTCATCGTGCGCGACATCGAGCTCTACAGCACGTGCGAGCACCACCTGGTGCCCTTCCACGGCGTCGCCCACGTCGGCTACATCCCCGACAAGGACGGCCGGGTCACGGGCCTGTCGAAGCTCGCCCGGCTCGTCGAGGTGTTCGCCCGCCGCCCGCAGGTGCAGGAGCGGCTGACCTCGCAGATCGCCGACGCGCTCGTCGAGCACCTGTCGGTGCGCGGCGTCATCGTCGTCATCCAGGCCGAGCACCTCTGCATGTCGATGCGCGGCATCCGCAAGCCGGGAGCGAGCACGATCACCTCGGCGGTGCGCGGCCAGCTGCGCGACGGGGCCACTCGAGCGGAGGCCATGGCACTCATGCTCGAGGGCAACAAGTGAACGCAGCCGAGCTCAGCGCAGCGCTCCTCGGCGAGCGCGAACGCACCCTCGTCATGGGGGTCGTCAACGTCACCCCCGACTCGTTCTCCGACGGCGGGGAGTGGTTCGAGCAGGACGCCGCCGTCGCGCACGGCCGCGAGGTGCTGGCTGCGGGCGCCGACATCGTCGACGTCGGCGGGGAGTCCACGCGACCGGGTGCCGAGCGTCCCTCCGTCGAGGAGGAGCTGCGCCGCGTCGTGCCCGTCGTCACCGCTCTCGCCGCCGAGGGCGCCGTCATCTCGGTCGACACGATGCGCGCCGCGGTGGCACGCGCGGCCGTCGATGCCGGTGCCACGATCGTCAACGACGTCTCCGGTGGGCTGGCCGACCCCGGGATGGTGCCCTGGGTGGCCGCCGACCGGCTGCCCTTCATCGCAATGCACTGGCGGGGCCACAGCACGAGCATGCAGTCGCGGGCCCACTACGACGACGTCGTCGACGACGTGTGCCGCGAGCTCGCCGAGCGGCGAGACGCCCTGCTGCGTGGAGGCATCGAGGCGCACAACCTCGTGCTCGACCCGGGGCTCGGCTTCGCCAAGAACGCCGACCACAACTGGGCCCTCATGGCGGCACTGCCGGCGCTCCACGACCTGGGTCACCCCGTCCTGCTCGGCGCGTCGCGCAAGACGTTCCTCGGACGCCTCGGCCGCGGCGCCGACGAGGCTCCCCGCCCGGCTGCCGAGCGCGACGTCGAGACGACGGCCACCTCGGTGATGGCGGCGATGGCGGGTCTGTGGTGCGTACGCGTGCACGACGTCGCCTCGACCGTGCGTGCCCTCTCGGTCGTGCAGGCCGCCCTCGACCACGCCCCGGCCGACCTGCCGGACCACCTGGAGGACACCGACTGATGGTCGACCGCATCGTGCTGCAGGGCGTGTCCGCCCGCGGCCACCACGGCGTGCTCGACGTCGAGAAGCGCGACGGCCAGACGTTCGTCGTCGACGTGACGATGGTCATCGACCTCGAGCCGGCCGGGCGCACCGACGCCCTCGCCGCCACCGTCAACTACGCCGAGGTCGCCGCCGACGTGGTCGCCCGCATCACCGGGCCCTCCTTCGACCTCATCGAACGGCTCGCCGAGGTCATCGCCGACGACGTGCTGCGCCACGACCTCGTCGACCGGGTCGAGGTCGTCGTGCACAAGCCCGAGGCGCCCGTGGGGCAGCCCTTCACCGACGTCCAGGTGCGCATCGAACGCACCAACGCGGCCCACGTCGTCATCGCGCTCGGCACCAACCTCGGCGACCGCGGCCAGACCCTCGTCGATGCCGTCGCCTCGCTCACCGCGCTGCCGGGCCTCACCGTGACGGCCGTCTCCGACATCGTCGCGACCGACCCGGTCGGCGGCCCCGAGCAGCCGGAGTACCTCAACGCGGTCGTCGTGGCACGCTCGCTGCTGCACCCGCACGACCTGCTGGCCGAGCTGCACCGCATCGAGGCCGACCACGGCCGCACCCGCGAGACCCGTTGGGGTGCAAGGACCCTCGACCTCGACCTGGTCCAGTACGGCCAGCCCGGCGGTCACCGCGAGGTCGTCGACGACGACCCCGAGCTCACCCTCCCGCACCCTCGTGCCCACGAGCGCGCCTTCGTGCTCGTGCCGTGGAACGACGCCGACCCGAGGGCCACGCTGCGCATCGCACCCGGCGCGGACGGCATACGTCGGGTGGCGGACCTCCTGGCCGACCTCGACCGATCGGGTGTGCGCCCCGGTCCCCCCTGGGAGCAGCAGTGAGACCACACTCCGGCGTGCGCGCCACGACCCTCGTGCTCGCGGCCGTCGCCATGACGGTGCTCGTCTGGCTCGTGCTGCGGCTGATGTCGTCCGGCGGCAGCTCCGTGCCCGAGCCGGGCTGGGTCGGGGCGGTTGCCATGCTCTTCCTCGGCGGCGGCCTGCTGGTCGCCGGGTGGCAGGTGCGCAAGGTGCGTGACGGCGCGCCGAACCCCGCGATCACGCCGCTCAGGGCCGCCCGCACGCTCGTGCTCGGGCAGGCCGGGGCGCTCACCGGCTCGGTGCTGGTCGGCTGGTACCTCGCCAACGTGCTCGTGCTGCTGCCCGACGCCGACGTCGAGTCCCAGCGTGGCCGCATCTGGCCGTTCCTGGTGCACGCCGCCGTCGCGGTGCTGCTGGCCGCCGCGGGGATGCTCGTGCAGGCCTGGTGCCGGCTGCGACCACGCGACGACGAGGACGACGACCTCGACCGCGCCTGAGCGCAACGAACCGCCTCCGTCTGGTGTCATCCATGACATGGGACCTCTGGGGGCACGTGCAGGGACGACCGGGCGCACCCGTCGGTGGGCCGTCACGCTGGCGCTCGGCGCGGGCCTGCTCGCCGGCTGTGGGTCCGCAGTGGCGCCGGGTGGCCCGGGCGGCCCGGGTGGCTCAGACGCCGTGACGAGCGTCCCGGTGCGGGACGGCCTGGGCACGGCCTCGGCGCCCCCGGGCACGGCGTTCGTGCCGGTCCGCCCCCCGTCGGCGGAGTTCGCCGACCGCGCGAGGGTGGTCGCCGAGGCGGTGCGTCGCGCCGGGCTGCCCGTGCCCCCGACCGGACCCGTGCTCCTCTCGAGCTGGGCCCTGGACGAGGGCTTCGAGACGAGCGAGCAGAAGATCGCCTGGATGTACGGCCACGTCACGTTCGCTCCCGGCGTCGACCGGGCTGCGTCGGGCAGCGGGACCGTGCGGCTCCCTGACGGCGGCAGCCGTCCCGTCGACCTCGTCGCCGTGCGCCCTGCCCTCGACCGCGCCCTCGACGGCGCGCTCGCCGGCCCGAAGCCCTGTGACGGCGTCCCGGCCGCCTCGTGCCGGCTCGTCGTGTCCAGGGCGGTGCTCGCCGAGGCGAAGGTGCGCACCACCCAGGGCGACGCGACGGTCCCCGTGTGGCGGTTGACCATCCAGGGCCTCCCGCACACCATCTCGGTCATCGCGGTCGCGGACGGGGTGTTCACCCGCCCCCAGCCGCTGGACCCGCTGCCGGGCCTGCCGAACCCGCCGGACGGGGTGCGGGGCATGGACTCGCTGAGGCGCGTCGACGGCGCGACGATCGAGGTCGGCATCGCCGGGGGCGGCTGCGACGAGGGCCTCGTCGCGCACGTCGTCGAGCTGGACGACATGGTGCTCGTCGGCGGCACCACACCCCCGCTGCCCAAGGGCACCGCGTGCACGGCCGACTACGCGTCGCTCCCCGCCCGCGTGCAGCTGGCGAAGCCGTTGGGCTCGCGGCCCGTCATCGACGTCGTGTCCGGTCGGCCCAGGGTGGCCGGCGTGCCCGCCTTCTGACGACGCCCCTCAGGTGGTGCCGGTGACGGTGGCCGTCGACGAGGGCACGGGCTCGGTGGTCGAGGTGGGCGGCTGGGGTGGGCCGTCGGGCGTCGTCGTGCGGGTCGGCCAGGGCGGCGGCACCGTGTCGACGGTGTCCTCGTCCGAGCAGGCCGCGGCGAGCGTGACGGAGGCGGTGATGACCGTGACGGCTGCGGCACGTAGGACGGTCGCGCGGGTGACCCGGCGCGACGGCATACGCGAAGGGGAGGGGTCCGGCACGACGCCCCTCACTTGTCCACGTCGCCGACGACGAAGAACATCGAGCCGAGGATCGCGACCATGTCGGCGATGAGCTGGCCGGGCAGCATCTCCGAGAGCACGCTGACGTTGTTGAACGACGCGGAGCGCAGCTTGAGCCGCCACGGCGTCTTCTCGCCGCGCGAGACGAGGTAGTAGCCGTTGAAGCCGAGGGGGTTCTCGGTGGCGCAGTAGATCTGGCCCTCGGGGACCTTGAGCACCTTGGGCAGCTTGACGTTGATCGGTCCCTGCGGCAGCTGGACGAGCCGGTCGAGGCAGGCCTGCGCGAGGTCGAGCGAGACGTGCACCTGCTCGAGCAGCACCTCGAGGCGCGCGAGGCAGTCACCGGCGGAGCGGGTGACGACGCGCCCCGGACCCTTGTCGCCGAAGAGCTCGCCGTAGGCGAGGTAGGGCGCGTCGCGGCGCAGGTCGACGTCGAGGCCGCTCGCCCGCGCGATCGGGCCCGAGACGCCGTATGCCCGGACGGTCTCGAGCGGGAGCACCCCGACGCCGCGGGTGCGAGCCTCGAGGATCTCGTTGCCGACGATGAGGCGCTCGAGCGAGGGAAGCCGCTTGCGCACGTTGGCGATCGCCTTGTCGACCCGGCCCATCCAGCCGGCCGGCAGGTCTTCCTTGAGGCCGCCGACGCGGTTGAACATGTAGTGCATGCGGCCGCCCGAGACCTCCTCCATCACGGCCTGGAGCTCCTCGCGCTCGCGGAACGCGTGGAAGACCGGCGTGATCGCGCCGAGCTCGAGCGGGTAGCTGCCGAGGAACATCAGGTGGTTGAGCACGCGGTTGAGCTCGGCGAGCGCGGTGCGCGCCCAGACGGCTCGCTCGGGCACCTCCATGCCGAGCATCTGCTCGACGCCGAGCACGACGCCGAGCTCGTTGCTGAAGGCGCTGAGCCAGTCGTGCCGGTTGGCGAGCACGATGATCTGGCGGTAGTCGCGCACCTCGAAGAGCTTCTCGGCGCCGCGGTGCATGTAGCCGATGACCGGCTCGGCGCTGACGATGCGCTCGCCGTCGACGACGATGCGCAGGCGCAGCACGCCGTGCGTGGCCGGGTGCTGCGGGCCGATGTTGAGCACCATGTCGGCGGTCGCGAGCCCGCCCGCGCCGACACCGACCGTCAGGGCACGCTCGCGCGAGGACGCCGTCGGCGTCGTCGGGGTCGCCGGCGTCGTCGTCTCGCTCACGGAGTCGACCCTACGTGGCTCATGCGCCCGAGTATGCCGTGAGCCCCGTTCCGCACGTCACCCGGCGTAGCGTCGGTGCGGCGACCGCACCCGCCTCGAGGAGACGACATGAGCGAGCTGACCCCGTACATCTGCGTCGCGGACTCGCGCGCCGCGATCGAGTGGTACCGCGAGCACCTCGGCGCCGAGGTGGTGTTCGAACCGATCGTCATGGAGGACGGGCACATCGGCCACTGCGAGCTCGAGGTCGACGGGGCGCGGTGGATGATGTCCGACGAGTTCGAGTCGGCGGGCGTGGCGGCCCCCGACCCGGCGCGCGGCAACGCGGTGTCGCTGCACCTCACGGTCGCCGACGTCGACGCCGTCTGCGCAGCGGTCCGCGCGGGTGGTGCGACGGTCGATCGTGGCCCGGAGGACAACCCGCCCATCGGCCGGCTCGCCGTCTTCCACGACCCGTTCGGGCACCGCTGGTTCCTCGACCAGCCGCTGCCGGAGCCCCGCTGAGCCGGCTCGAGCGGGCTCGAGCCGGCTCGAGCGGGGTCAGGCCGGTCAGGGGCGGCGGTCCGCTTCGCGGCTGCGGAGCACGAGGTAGCCGGCGAGCCCGAGCAGCAGGACCGTCGACACGACCGTGAGCAGGATCGGCACGAGCAGCGAGCCGCGGGCGGCCGCCTGCTCGTCGGTGTCGACCGGGCGCACGTGCACGGTGGCGGGGGCGGTCGCCGTGGACCCGTCGAGCCCGACCGTCGCGTGGAACGAGAACGTGCCGCTCACCGGGTGCCCGTCCCCCGAGGTGACGCGGTAGGTCACCGTGTAGTCGCCGCCGGGTGCGTCGGGCGCGACGGCCTGTGTGACGTCCCGCCCGCTGACCGCCGGGGCGCCCGACGAGACCGCGCCGGAGGGTCCGGTGACGACCACCTGGGCGCCGATCGCGAGGGGGTCCTCGGAGAACGTGAGCACCACCGAGGCGGGCATCGTCGAGACCGTCGTGCCGTCGGCGGGGTTCGTCCGCTCGAGCACGTCGTGCGCCAGGGCGGTGGTGGGCACCGCGACGAGGAGTCCGAGGGCGAGCAGCGCGGAGGCGAGACGACGCATGCGGTCAGGGTACGTCGGGCCCGTTCACGCGCTTGAGCGCCCACCAGAAGTCCCCGAACCCACCGCGCCGGGCGAGCTCGGCCTCGGCGCCTGCGCGCTCCAGGGCGCGCAGGTAGCCGAGCGGGTCGGTGCCGGCGAGGGCGTGGTCGGGCCGGGCGCCGGTGAGGCCCAGTGACCGCAGCAGGTCGCGCTGCCGGTGCAGCTCGTCGGCGTCGAGCGTGTCCATCGCGACGTGGGCCGTGAGGTCGCACGAGCCGTCGGGCACGGGGTGGGTCAGCCCGCCCCTCGCGTATGCCGTCAGCGTCCCCTCGTGCGGCCGCTCGGTCGCGGTGTAGCCGTAGTCCACGGCCACGAGCGTGCCCGAGGTGACCCGGGCGACGAGGTCGGCCCACGCCCGGTCGCGGGACCGTCCCACCTCGACCCGGTCGCCCGGTGCGGCGTCGGGCCAGTGGTCCCGGGCCCACCGCGCGTCGGCGTCGGTCAGCGGGCCGCCGGGTGACTCGTCGCCGGTCGTGGGGTGGACGAGGACCTCGCGCAGCACGCCGCTCGCGTCCACCTCGGCCACGGTGCACGGCACGACGTCGAGCCACTCGTGGGCGACGACGAGCGCATCGTCCAGCCCGTCGAGCTCGGCAGGCAGGTCGGCGCCTCCGGGGGACCTCAGCCACTCGACGCGGGGGTCGAGGCCGTCCGGGCGGTCCACGACGTCGACGGCGACGACGCGCACGCCGTCGCCCTCCACTCCCGCGCGTCGAGGTGGTTCGTCGCGACTCGGCGCGACGGCATACCCCGCCGGCTGGGCGGCCTCGGCGAAGGCGGCGACGAGGTGCGTCGCCAGCTCGCCCCGGCCGGCGCCGACGTCGACGACGACCGACGGCAGCGGGTCGCCGTGGCGCGCCTGCCAGAGGCGCAGGAGAGCCTCGGCCAGCACGCGCCCGGTCGGGCCGTGCGCTGCCGTCGTGAAGTGCGCCGCCGGCCCACCGCGCGCGAAGTAGAAACCGCGCCCGGCGGCATACAGGGCGTCGTGCCACGCCTCGTGCCACGGAACGGGATCCACGCCTCCGGACTGTAGGCGATAGCGTGCCGTGGGTGAGCACCCCGCACGACCGCCCCGCGCGCTTCGACGTCGGCATCGTCGGGGCAGGGCGCGTCGGCGCCGTGCTCGGCGCGGCGCTCGTGCGGGCCGGCCACGTCGTCACGGGCGTCTCGGCAGTCAGCGAGGCCAGTCTCGAGCGGGCGGCCACCCTGTTGCCGGGCGTGCCGGTGAAGCCCATCCCCGAGGCCGTGTCGGGCGCACACCTCGTCGTGCTCGCGGTGCCCGACGACGCCCTCGAGCCGCTCGTCGCCGGACTCAGCTCGACAGGCACCTTCACCCCCGGCCAGCTCGTCATGCACACGTCCGGCGCACACGGCATCTCCGTCTTCGAGGCGGCCGCACCGAGCGACATCATCCCGCTCGCCCTCCACCCGGCCATGACGTTCACCGGCACGGCCCTGGACCTCGAGCGGCTCGGCGGCTGCTGCTTCGGCGTCACCACCGTCGACCTCGCGCGGCCGGTCGGCGAGGCGCTCGTGATCGAGATGGGCGGCGAGCCCGTGTGGGTCGCCGAGGACGACCGCGTCACCTACCACGCGGCCCTCGCCCACGGCGCCAACCACCTCGTCACCCTCGTGGCCCAGGCGATGCAGCTGCTCGGCGAGACCGGCATCGAGGACCCGGCCCGCCTGCTCGAGCCGCTCCTCACGGCGGCGCTCGCCAACACCCTGCAGCGGGGTGACGCAGCCCTCACCGGTCCGGTGGCGCGCGGCGATGCCGGTACCGTTGCCGGGCACGTCGCGATGCTGCGCAAGGTCGCACCGGGCATCCACCCGACCTACCTCGCGCTGGCCCGGGCGACGGCACAGCGGGCCCTGCTCAGCGGGCGCCTCCGTGCGTCCGCCGCCGGCCCGCTGCTCGAGCTGCTGGCGCACGAGGAGGAGCAACCGTGACACGACCTGCGGCACCCACCGCACCCACCGCGCTCTCGACACCCGTGGTGGCCCGGACCCGCGACGAGCTGCGCGAGGCCCGCGCGGCGCTCGACGACGGCGACGTCGCCGTCGTCATGACGATGGGGGCGCTCCACGAGGGGCACGCGACGCTCATCCACACGGCCCGCGAGAAGCACGCGCACGTCGTCGTGACGATCTTCCTCAACCCGCTCCAGTTCGGGCCCAAGGAGGACCTCTCGCGCTACCCGCGCACCTTCGACGCCGACCTCGAGATCTGCACCGCCGCGGGTGTCGACCTCGTCTTCGCCCCGACGCCCGACGTCATCTACCCCGACGGCGACCCCGGCGTGCGCGTCTCGGCTGGACCGCTCGGCGACGTGCTCGAGGGCCAGGCGCGGCCGGGCCACTTCGACGGGATGCTCACCGTGGTCGGCAAGCTCATGCACCTCACGCGGTGCAACGCGGCCTACTTCGGGCAGAAGGACGCCCAGCAGCTGCTCCTCATCCGGCGCATGTGCCGCGACCTCGACTTCCCGGTGCAGGTCGTGTCGGTGCCGACCGTCCGTGAGCCCGACGGCCTGGCGATGTCGAGCCGCAACACCTACCTCACGCAGTCCGACCGCGAGACGGCGCTGTGCCTGTCGGCGGCCCTGCGGGCGGGTGCCGCGGCCGCGGCCGAGGGGCCGTCGGCCGTGCGCCGGGCGGCCCGGGCGGTGCTGGTGCGCGAGCCGCTCGCCCTCATCGACTACCTCGTGCTCGTGCACCCCGACACCCTCGAGGACGTGCCCGAGTGGTACCGGGGCGAGGCGCTCCTCGCCGTGGCGGGCCGCGTCGGCACGACCCGCCTCATCGACAACCTGCCCGTGCTCGTCGGCCCCGACGGTGGGGCGCTCGAGACCTTCACGCAGATCTGAGTTCTTCACACCCGCAACGTCTTTCACCCTCCAAGGAAGTCCAGACCGTGCAGCGCTTCATGCTCCACTCGAAGATCCACCGAGCCAAGGTGACCCAGGCCGACCTGCACTACGTCGGGTCGCTCACCATCGACCGCGACCTGCTCGACGCGGCCGACCTGTGGCCGGGTCAGCAGGTCGACGTCGTCGACGTCGACAACGGCAACCGGCTCACGACGTACGCCATCGAGGGCGAGCGAGGCTCGGGCATCGTCTGCATCAACGGCGCTGCGGCGCGGCTCATCTCGCCCGGTGACACCGTCATCATCATCGCGTACGCCGCCATGGACGACGCCGAGGCGCGTACCTTCGAGCCGCAGGTCGTCTTCGTCGACGACCACAACCGCGTCGTCGAGGTGGGGCACGATGCGGGGGACGTCCCCGACGGCTTCGGCCTCCTGACGTCCGCCGTCACCGAGCGCCACCACGACTACCAGGACTGAGAGGCCACCGTATGCCGCAGAGCGGGCTCCCCGACGTGACCGTGTCGCGGCGGCTGCGTGCGCCCGCGCCCGGCTGGACGACCACCGCCGACGTCATCGTCGTAGGCTCCGGCATCGCCGGCCTCACCACGGCGCTGCGCCTGCGGCGCCGTGTCGACCGCGTGCTGCTCGTCACGAAGACGGTGCTCGACGAGGGTTCGACCGCGTGGGCGCAGGGCGGCATCGCGGCCGTCATGTCACCCGAGGACAGCGCCGCGGAGCACGTGCACGACACCCTCGTCGCCGGCGTCGGGCTCTGTGACGTCGAGGCCGTCGAGGCCCTCGTCACCGAGGGCACCGACGCCGTCTGGGACCTCATCGCCCTCGGCGCCGACTTCGACCGCGGCGACAGCGGCGGGCTCTCGCTGACCCGCGAGGGCGGCCACCACCGCGACCGCATCCTGCACGCGGGCGGCGACGCGACGGGCCGCGAGATCAGCCGGGCCCTCATCGCCGCGCTCGACCGCGTGCGTGACGACCCCGGCATCGAGGTCATCGAGCACGCCCTCGTCGTCGACCTGCTCACCGATGCCGAGGAGCGCGTCTGCGGCGTCACGCTGCACGTCATCGGAGAGGGCCAGGTCGACGGTGTCGGCGCGGCCCACGCGCGGGCCGTCGTGCTCGCGACCGGTGGCCTCGGGCAGATCTACGCCTCGACCACGAACCCGTCCGTCGCGACCGGCGACGGCATGGCCGCAGCCCTGCGCGCCGGCGCCGTGCTCGCCGACCTCGAGTTCGTCCAGTTCCACCCGACGGTGCTCTGGCTCGGCGAGGGCTCGCGCGGCCAGCAGCCGCTCATCTCCGAGGCCGTCCGCGGCGAGGGCGCCTTCCTCGTCGACGAGGCGGGGGAGCGGTTCATGCAGGGGCAGCACCCGCTCGCCGACCTCGCCCCGCGCGACGTCGTGGCCAGGGCGATCATCGCCCGCATGCGCGAGACGGGCACCGACCACGTCTACCTCGACTGCCGCCACCTCGGCGCCGAGTTCCTCGAGCAGCGCTTCCCGTCGATCGTGCAGCGCTGCCGCGAGCTCGGCTTCGACCCGGCCACCCAGCTGCTCCCCGTCGCGCCCGCCCAGCACTACGCGTCCGGCGGCGTGCGCACCGACCTGCGCGGCCGCACCTCCGTCGAGGGCCTGTACGCGTGCGGCGAGACGTCGTGCACCGGCGTCCACGGCGCCAACCGCCTCGCCTCCAACTCGCTCCTCGAGGGCCTCGTCTTCGCCCGTCGCATCGCCGACGACCTCACGGCCCGGCTCGGCGCCGGCGAGCTGCCCGAGACCACGCCCGTCGAGCCTGCCGGTGAGCCCGAGCTGATCCGCGGCAAGCGCCGCATCGACGTCCAGCGCGCCATGACCGCCGGGTCGGGCACGGTGCGCTCCGCGTCGTCGCTGGCCAGCACGCAGGCGACGCTCGCCGAGCTCGCCGCCCGTGCCGTCACCGACGACGCCGAGAAGCAGGGTGGCCCCAAGAGCTGGGAGACCACCAACCTGCTGCACCTCGGCCGGGCGCTCACGTATGCCGCCGCGCTGCGTGAGGAGACCCGCGGCGGTCACGTGCGCGAGGACTTCCCGGCCCGCGACGACGAGCACTTCCTGCACCACGTGCACCTGCGTCGCGCGGCCTCGGGAACGGTCGAGGCGCGGGTGGTGCCGGTGCCGCAGTCCAACCTCGACGGCCTGGACCTCGACAACACGGCTGCCGCAGAAACCGCTGTGGCACAGGACGACTCACGGATGGAGGGACGCCGGTGACCGCCGACGGCCTGAGTGGCTTTCCGCTCGACTGGGCTCGCGAGCTCGTCACCGTCGCCCTGCGCGAGGACCTCGGTCCCGACGGTCTCGACGTGACGACCCTCGCGACGATCCCCGCCGACCAGGTGCGCACGGCCGAGATCGTGGCGCGCGCGCCCGGCGTCGTGGCTGGGGTGCCGGTGATCGGGCTCGTGCTCGCCGCCGTCGCCGAGAAGGTCGGGGGACAGGTGCCCTCTGTCGAGGTGGTCAACGACGACGGCGCGCGGCTCGAGCGCGGTGACGTCATCGCGCGCCTCACCGGCCCCACCCAGGTCGTCCTCGTGGCCGAGCGCACCATCCTCAACATCCTCAGCCGGCTCTCGGGCGTCGCCACCCACACACGCCGCTGGGCCGACGCGCTCGAGGGCACGTCGACCATGGTCCTCGACACCCGCAAGACGACGCCCGGCATGCGCTGGCTGGAGAAGTACGCCGTCCGCTGTGGCGGCGGCACCAACAAGCGCATGGGGCTCTTCGACGTCGCCATGATCAAGGACAACCACAAGCTGGCCGCGGGCTCCGTCGCCGCGGCGTACGCCCTGGTGCGCGAGCGCTTCCCGGACGTGGACGTGCAGGTCGAGGTCACGACGCCCGCCGAGGCGCGGGAGGCCTACGACGCCGGCGCGCGCTTCATCATGTGCGACAACATGTCGGTCGACGTGCTCGGCGAGACGGTGCGGCTGCTGCGGGCGGCGGGTGAGCCGGTCGAGATCGAGGCGACGGGCGGCCTCACGCTCGAGGTCGTGAGGGAGTACGCCGGCACCGGCGTCGACTTCGTGTCCGTCGGTGGCCTGACGCACAGCTCACCCATCGTCGACATCGCCCTCGACCTCACCGACTGACCCGTCGAGACGCCGAAGTTGGCGGTCCCTGCGCCGTCGAGAGGCCACGCGCGGCCTCCTCGACCCGTGGCCTGGCCTCGTCGCAGGCGTACCCTGCGACGAAGGAGGGTGTCGTGGGCGTCGTCGACGAGCTGGTCCGCGCGAGATCCGAGTTCGAGCGCGGGGAGTGGGCTGCGGCCCTCGAGCGCTGGTCGGCGCTCGAACCCGAGGGGCTGACAGCAGCCGACCTCGAGTCGGCGGGGGAGGCGGCCCAGCTGCTCGGCCGTCCGGACGAAGCCCTCGACCGCTACCGTCGCGCCTTCGACAAGCGGGTCGCGGCCAACGAGCCCGAACGGGCGGCTCGCTGCGCCTTCCACCTGTCGATGGTGCCGCGCCTCACGAGCGACCATGCAACCGCCTCCGGCTGGCTCGCTCGCGGTGAGCGCATCGTGGCGGACCTGCCCGACGGCAGCCTCGAGGCCGGCTACCTGAGCTTCTCGCGGATGTTCGTGCACCTCGGCCGGGGTGACTTCGCGGCCGCCCTCGAGTGCGCCGAGCAGGCGACCGACGCGGCACGCCGGCACGGCGACCAGGGTCTCGTCGCGGCGGGCCTCTGCGCCCAGGGCCGGATGGCGATCTACGGCGGACGGATCGCCGACGGACTCTCGCTCCTCGACGAGTCGATGCTCGAGACGG
The DNA here is from genome assembly GCA_000955875.1 of Terrabacter sp. 28. GTDB lineage: Bacteria > Actinomycetota > Actinomycetes > Actinomycetales > Dermatophilaceae > Terrabacter. Next base: position 238,509 of record JYOE01000002.1, on the reverse strand, counting down.
CCGGCCAGACCCTTGAGCCGATCCTGCTCGGCAACGTCTACTGCACCGCCATCGAGGGTTGTCAGGAGGTCTCGGACCTGCGCCGCGTCGAGGAGTGGACGCACGTGCTGGAGCGCTGGTGCGCGCGGCATCCCGGCCTCGTCACCTTCACCGGACAGTGCGCCCTGCACCGCGGCCAGGTCATGGTGGCACGCGGGGCGTGGGACGAAGCGGTCGAGGAGCTCGCGTCGGCCATCGACCGCTACCGCCGTGCCGGCGCCTTCCCCGCCATCGGGCTTGCCGCCACCGAGCTCGGCGACCTGCACCGCCTGCGAGGGGACTGGGTGCACGCCGAGGAGGCGTATGCGACGAGTGCCGAGCAGGGGCATGATCCCCAGCCCGGGTCGGCCCTGCTGTGGCTCGCCCGTGGCTCAGCGGCGGCCGCTGCCGGCGCCGTCCGTCGGCTCCTGGCGGAGACGCGCACCGACGTGGGCCGCGCTCGCATCCTGCCCGGTGTGATCGCGGTGCTGCTCGCGACCGGCGACACGGAGACGGCACGCGCGTGCGCCTCCGAGCTGGACGCGTACGCAAGGTCGTTCGGCTCAGACATCCTTGCTGCGAGGGCTGCGTGTGCCGGTGGTCTCGTCGAGCTGTCGGGTGGTGACCCGGCGGGCGCGCTGCCCTACCTGCGCAGGGCGCACCAGGCGTGGGTGCGCCTCGACATGCCCTACGAGGCCGCGTCGGCCCAGGCCGCGACCGGGCGAGCCCTCGTCGCCCTCGGCGACACCGAGACAGGACGGCTCTCGCTCGCCGCGGCCCGCCAGACGTTCCAGACGCTCGGGGCCAAGCCGGACGTCGACGCGGTGGGTCGCGAGCTCGGGCCGGCGCACCGGCCGGCAGGACTGAGCGAGCGCGAGATCGAGGTCCTCCGACTGGTGGCTGCCGGCCGGAGCAACGCGCAGATCGCGGCCGACCTCGTGCTGAGCGACCGCACGGTGGCCCGGCACCTCAGCAACATCTTCGCCAAGCTCGGAGTCGGGAGCCGCACTGCTGCAGCCGCTTTCGCCTTCGAGAACGACCTTCTCTGACGGATGCCGGCTCAGGTCCGCACAGCGGCGTGGGGTGCCGCCGGCGCCGTCGTGCCGGCGCGCTTCATGATCTGGCTGGCGACGTAGGCGGCATCGCGACCCACACCGGGCAGCACCATCGAGGCGAACGCGTACTGGAAGGCGAGGCCGCAGAAGAAGAGGCCCTCGACGTCGCGCGCCACCCCGCGGTACTCGCGCGGCCACCCGTCGTCACCGACGACGGGCAGGTCGATCCAGTCGAACCGGGGCGCGAAGCCGGTCGCCCAGATGACGTTGGCCGCGTCGACGACGGTGCCGTCGTCGAGCGTCGGCAGCCCGCCGGTGACGCCGACGACCCGCCCGAGGTGCCTGTCCACGCCCCGAGCCGCGAGGTCGTCGCGCTTGATGCGGAGCATCGGGCCGCCGTGGTGGCGGATCTCGTTCATCGCCTTGCGGCCCATCGGCGTGCGGCGGGTGAGCACGTGCCGCCAGGCGAAGAGCAGGAAGGGGAAGACGGCGTGGATGGCGGGCGACTCCCATCGCACGGGGATCTGGCCACAGTCGCGCCCGGCCAGGACGGTCGGCCGGTCCTGGGCCAGCTCGTACGCGATGTCGCACCCGGAGTGCGAGGCGCCGACGACGAGGACGCGGCCGTCTCGCAGCTGGCTCGGCCGGCGGTACTCGCTCGAGTGCAGCTGGAGGATCGACGGGTTGAGGTCGGCGCCGAACGCGGGCACGACCGGTGTGCGGCCGAAGGTGCCGGTGGCGACGACGACGTTGCGACACTGGATGGCGCCGTGGTCGGTGGTCACGGCGAACCCGTCGCCGCCCGGCGCCCTCGTCAGGCGCTCGACGCGTACGCCGAGCCGCACGGGAAGACGGAAGTGGGCGGCATACGACTGGAGGTAGGTGGCGATGTCGTCCTTGCCGGGGAAGGCCTTCGGGTCGCCGGGGAAGGCCAGGCCGGGCAGCGAGTCGTGCCTGGCCGAGGTGTAGAGGCGCAGCGAGTCGTACTGCTGTCGCCAGCCGTCGCCGACGGCCGTGTTGCGCTCGAGCACGACGCACTCGTGCCCGTGGGTGACGAGCTCGCGAGCCGTCGCCAGCCCCGCCTGCCCGGCGCCGATGATGACGGTGTCGATGGTCTCCATGATGTCCCTCCGTGGTGTCCGGTCCTGTGGTCGTGGAGCCACGGTAGGAAGGCGGGCCGGTGCGCCGCGTCGGCCGGGATGACCAACTGCGCGCAGTGGTCGATGGGTCGAAATGACCACGCGGGCGCGGCGGCCGCAGGTGACCTCTCGACTGCGACCGGGCGGCAGAGAGTGGCCACTCGACCGGTGGGGGGCCTCGGACTTCGGCCTTTCGACGGTCAGAACCGGCGGTGCCAGAGGTTGACGGCGTAGTCGACGCCCGTCGCGTCGGGGTGCTCGGCGAGGATCAGGTCGGCGTGCTCGGGCGCGAACTCGATGCCGACGACGGCCTCGAAGTCCTCGCGCGAGTCGAAGTCCCACCGGATGTCGAGCCGCTCGCGCTGCCAGCCCTGCCGCTCCCAGAACCGCTCGACGGCACGCGGGTCGTAGGACGGCAGGGCACGCCGGAACCACGTGCCGAACGTCGAGCGGGTCGCGTCGTTGTCGACGACGAACGCCGCCCCGCCCGGCCGCATGACACGGTCGAGCTCGGCGAGGCCCGGCTCCGAACCCGGCCCGAAGAAGTAGGCCCAGCGGGCGTGCGCGACGTCGAACGACGAGTCGGGCACCCCGATCGCGGCGGCGCCCTCCTCGCGCACGGTCACGGACGGCATACCCGAGACACGTTGGGCTGCAAGGGCGGCCAGCGGTGGGTGCGGCTCGACCCCCGTGACGGACCGGGCCGTCGAGGCGAAGTAGGGGAGGTGGAAGCCGGTGCCACAGCCGATGTCGACGACGTCGAGGCCGGCCCAGTCGAGCACCGAGCGCATGGCCGACTCGATGACGTGGTCGCGGTCGACGCCGCGGTTCTCGACCTCGTAGACGTCGGGTGTCTCCCAGATGTTGGGCGACGGGATGATCTCGGGCCGCTCGCCCGTGGAACCGCACATGCCGACCTCACTTCTCCCGCTGGGCCTCGATGGTGGCCGGGTGCACGAGCAGCGGCAGCAGCTTGCGCACGCCGCGGGCGCGGACCGCCTTGACCTGGGCGAGGTGCGCCTCGGCCCGGATCGCCAGCTCGGCGTACGCGAGTGGCCCCATCAGCTCGGTCAGCTCGGGCGCGTTGGAGCGGTAGACGGGCTCGCGCCCGACGTGCGCCTCAGGGTTGCCCGAGCAGTACCAGTCGAGGTCGTGGCCTCCCGGCCCCCACCCGCGGCGGTCGTACTCGGTGATCGTCACCTCGAGGTAGCTCGAGTCGTCGGGCAGCTCGACCGTGCGGAAGGTGCGTCGGATCGGCAGCTGCCAGCAGACGTCGGGCTTGAGGGTGTGCGGCTCGACACCGGTGAGGACGGCGTGCTGGTGCAGCGCGCAGCCGGCGCCCGCGGGGAAGCCGGGGCGGTTGAGGAAGATGCAGGCGCCGTCGACGACCTTCGTCTTGCGGGCGCCGTCCTCCTTCTCGGTCCAGTCGTCCTTGCTGCCGGTGGCGGTGCCGACCAAGTGGTACTCCCACTCGTCCTCGCCGAGCTCCTCGACCGCCTTGGCGACGCGCTTCCAGTCGTCCTTCTCGGTGAAGTGCGCGCCGAGCGTGCAGCACCCGTCGTCGGGCCGTCCGGCGTAGATGCCCTGGCAGCCGCTGCCGAAGATGCACGTCCAGCTGCTCGTCAGCCAGGTGAGGTCGCAGCGGTAGCGCTGGTTCGCGTCGGCGGGGTCGGTGAACTCGACCCAGACGCGCGGGAGGTCCAGAGGTGCTTCAGCCACCGGAACACCTTATGTCGCAGAGGTTCGCGACGCGTGAAAGGCGCCCACGTAATGGAAGCCGCGTACGCTGGTGGTGGCGTCCAGGGCGCCACCGGTGCGCGGGAAGGGGCTCAGCCTCCCTGGTGGCACGACGTATGCGGTCCGACCTCCTTTCGGCCCGACCAGCGCACAGCGGGCGCGACGAGAGGAGGCCGTCATGGCCCTGTCCCTGCCCGCCAACCCCGACCTCGAGCGGTTCCGCCGTGATGCGAGACGGCTGCAGCGTGCCGTCCGCCTGGCCGAGCCCGAGGCGCTCGCGCATGCCGCCCGCCACCATCCCGAGGGTGTGCCCTCCGACCCCACCACCTTCGCCCTCGCGGACGCGCAGCTCGTCGTGGCGCGGGCGTACGGGCTGCCGAGCTGGCCGCGACTCCGCGCCTACCTTCGGGCGGCCGCACCGCTGACCCGTGACCCGGCGGCCATCGACCCGACTGCCACCGACGGCGCGAAGTCTCCCACCGCGCACCCGGAGGAGGGGTCCGCCTCTGCCGTGCTGGCGCTCGCGTGCCTGACGTACACCGAGCGGGACGAGCCCGCGAGGTGGGCGCGGGCGGCACAGCTGCTCGCGAACGAGCCGCACCTCGTCGACCGGAGCATCTTCGTCGCCGCGGTGGCGGGCGACGCGGAGGCAGTGGCCCGTCACCTCGCCGCGGACCCGTCGGCGGCGAGCCGGGAGGGCGGGCCCTTCCGCTGGGCCCCGTTGCTCCACGTCGTCTACTCCCGGATGCCGCAGCGCGACCCGGTCGAGACCGCGCGGCTGCTGCTCGACGCCGGTGCCGACCCGGACGCGGGCTACCTGTGGCAGGGGCTGCCGACCCCTTTCACGGCCCTGACCGGCGCCTTCGGCGAGGGCGAGCAGGGTCCGGCGCGACAGCCCCGGCACCCGCAGTGGCGGCCGCTGGCACAGCTGCTGCTGGCGCGTGGCGCCGACCCGAACGACCGGCAGGCCCTCTACAACCGCATGTTCAACCGGGACGACAGCCACCTCGAGCTGCTCCTCGCCCACGGACTCGGGCGGCCGGCGTCGGAGGTGTGGGCCCGGCGCACCGGCGAGCCTGCCGAGACCGTCGACGAGATGGTCGCGCGGCAGGTCCACTGGGCACGGCGGCACGGCTTCCACCAGCGGCTCGCCCTCCTGGCCGCGCACGGCCTCCTGCCCGACCAGGTGGTGGACACCGGAGGGCACGTCGAGCGGGCGGCAGGCGACGCGGTCGCCGACGCGGCCGCCGAGGCGGCCGCCGACGTCCACCTGGCCGCATCGCCCGAAGCCGTGCGCGCTGCCGTGGCTGCCGGTGCCGACCTCGACGCCCGGCGCGACGGGCGCACGGCCCTGCACCAGGCCGCCTACATGGACGACGTCGAGCTCGTGCAGGCGCTCCTCGATGCCGGCGCCGACCCGGAGGCGCGCGACGACAGCCATGGCACCCGGCCGCTCGAGTGGGCACGCTGGGCGCGCGCGGCGTCGGCCGAGGCCCTGCTGCGACGCGTGACGAGAACCGACGCCGGCCTCGATGGCTGAGGACCGCCCGGGCCGGTGCTCTCCCACCGGCCCGGGCGGCGCACGTGGCTCAGTGCGACGTGGCGGTGCCCTCGCGGTGATGCATGCGGGTCACCTGGAGGTCGGCGGCGCCGACGAGGAACGTGACGGCGCCGACGATCCACGCGGTCCACGCCATCGGGCGGGTGTCGCTGAACCCCATGACCCACGGCGCGACGATGAACGCCACGCCGATGAGGGCGGTGAGCCCCTCGAGGGGGAGGATGTCGGGACGCACCAGCTCGGCGACCGCCGCGACCGCCGCGATGGCGCCGAGGATGATCATCGTCGTGGTGGCCCGGGTGGTGGTTGTCGTCCAGATGGGTGACAACGCTGCATAGATGCCGGCAATGAGTGGCAGGGCATCCTGCGGATGCGTCCATCGCTTCATGGTCGCATCGACCCTCTTTCGTGCGGGTCCGTCGATCCTTGTTGGCGGACCGGACACCTCGATTGTCGGACGCCGTGAACGGCGGGTCAACGGGTGCGAGGCGCACGCGCCGACGGGCAGGAGCGGCATACGGTGTCCCCATGACGACGCCCGATGCGGTGAAGGCGCGGGGGAGGCGGCCGGGCGGCGAGGACACCCGCTCGGCGATCATCCATGCGGCACGAAAGTCCTTTGCTGCCAAGGGGTATGACAAGACGAGCCTGCGCGGCATCGCCCGTGAGGCCGGTGTCGACCCGGCCCTCGTGCACCACTACTTCGACGGCAAGGCGGCGCTCTTCGCCGAGACCCTCGACGTTCCTGTCAACCCGGCCGAGCTCATCGACCGCATCACGGCGGGCGACGTCGACCGGCTGGGCTGGCGCATCGTCGAGACGTTCCTCGGCGTGTGGGAGCCGCCCGAGCGGCGGGACGCGCTGGTCGCGCTCGTGCGCTCGAGCATGTCGAGCGAGGAGGCGGCCCGGATGCTGCGCGAGTTCCTCGGGCGTGAGGTGTTCGGGCGCATCGCCGCGTCGACCGGGGCGCCCGACCCGATGCTGCGCGGCGCGCTCGCGGCCTCGCAGATGATCGGACTGGTCGTCGCGCGCTACGTCATCAAGGTGCCGGCCCTGGCCGAGGCCACCCGCGAGCAGCTGGTCGAGCGCATCGGTCCCGTCCTGCAGCAGCATCTCGTGGACAGGATCGCCCGACCGGAGTAGATTTCATCACATGATGAATAACAGTGGACCGGCAGTGGCCGTGAGCGGTCTGCAGGTCGTCCGCGGCAAGCGGCGCGTCATCCCCAAGCTGGACCTCGTGATCCCGTCCGGCCAGGTCGTCGGGTTGCTGGGCCCCTCCGGTTCGGGCAAGTCCACGCTCATGCGGTGCATCGTCGGCGTCCAGATCATCGAGGCCGGCAGCGTCACCGTGCTCGGCCACCCCGCCGGATCTCCCGTCCTGCGAGACGAGGTCGGCTACGTCACCCAGAGCCCCAGCGTGTACGCCGACCTCACTGTCCGCGACAACGTGGCCTACTTCGGCCGCGCCGTCGGTCTGCGCGGCCAGGACCTGCGCGACGCCGTCGACCGCACGCTCGCCGAGGTCGACCTCGTGTCGCACGCCGACCAGCTCGTGCAGGACCTCTCCGGGGGCCAGGAGTCGCGGGTCTCCCTCGCGGCCGCACTCGTCGGTCGCCCGACGCTCCTCGTCCTCGACGAGCCGACCGTCGGGCTCGACCCCGTGCTGCGCCGCGACCTGTGGGCCCTCTTCCGCCGCCTCGCCGAGCGCGGGCACTCCCTCGTCGTCTCGAGCCACGTCATGGACGAGGCCACCCGCTGCGACCGACTCGTGCTGCTCCGCGAGGGTGAGGTGCTCGCCGACCTCACCCCGGACGAGCTGCTCGCCCGCACCGGTGCGCCCGACGCCGACGCCGCCTTCCTCGCCCTCATCGACGCCGAGGCTGCCCGCGCCGCCGCCTCCCCGGCCCCCTCCGACAGGAGCGCATCGTGAACGCCGGTCTCGCCACCGCCACCTCCGGACGCGTGCTGCGCCAGGTCCGCACCGACCACCGCACCATCGCGCTCATCATCGTCGTGCCGTGCGTCCTGCTCGGGCTGCTCGCCTGGATCTACGACGGCACGCCGGTCTTCGACGCCATCGGCCCGGCCCTGCTCGGCGTCTTCCCGATGATCGTCATGTTCATCGTCACCTCGGTCGCCACCCTGCGCGAGCGCCAGTCGGGCACCCTCGAGCGGCTGCTCACGACCCCCATGGGCAAGGGCGACTTCATGCTCGGGTATGCCGCCGCGTTCGGTGCGCTGGCCGTCGTGCAGGCTCTTGCGACAACGGGATTCGCCGTCTGGGTGTGCGACCTCGACGTCGCGGGCCCGCTCTGGCTGCTCATCGTCGTGGCCGTCTTCGACGCCGTGCTCGGCACCGCTCTGGGCCTGCTCGCCAGCGGCTTCGCCCGCACCGAGTTCCAGGCCGTGCAGTTCATGCCGGCCTTCGTGCTGCCGCAGTTCCTGCTCTGCGGGCTGCTCATCGCGCGCGACCAGCTGCCCACCGTGCTCGAGTGGGTCTCCGACGTGCTGCCGCTGTCGTACGCCGTGGACGCCATGAAGGAGATCGCCCGCAACCCCGACCCGGTCACCACGGTGCTCACCGACCTCGGCATCATCGCGGCCTTCATCGCGGGAGCCCTCGCGCTCGGCTCGCTCACCCTCAGTCGCCGCTCCGCCTGACGGCATACGCCCCCGCCTTCACCCCACTTCACCCCGCCGAACGCGGCGTTGGAGCCGGGGGAGGCGCGGGCGCGCGGGCGATAGGGTCAGGGCATGCGCCTTGGCGTCATCGACATCGGGTCCAACACGGTCCACCTCCTCGTCGTCGACGCACACCCCGGCGCCCAGCCGCTGCCGGCGTTCTCGCACAAGACCGAGCTGCGCCTCGCCGAGAGCCTCGACCGCGACGGCCGCGTCGGCGAGGCCACGGCCGACCGCCTCGTCGCGTTCGTGCGCGAGTGCCTCGTCGTCGCCGAGGACCAGGGCGTCAGCGACCTGTTCGCCTTCGCGACGTCGGCCCTGCGCGAGTCGCCCAACGGCGACGCCGTCATCGACCGGGTGCGCCGCGAGACCGGGGTCGAGCTCGAGGCGCTCAGCGGCACCGACGAAGCGCGCATGACGTTCCTCGCGGTGCGCCGCTGGTTCGGCTGGTCGAGCGGGCGCCTGCTCGTCGTCGACATCGGGGGCGGCTCGCTCGAGCTCGCCGGCGGTCTCGACGAGGAGCCCGACGTCGCCTTCAGCCTGCCCCTGGGCGCCGGCCGCCTGACCCGTGAGCGGCTGCCCAAAGACCCGCCGACCGAGTCCGACGCGCGTGACCTGCGCGCCCACGTGCGCGCCACTCTCGCCGAGCACGTACGCCCCCTGCTGGCCTCCGGTGCACCTGACCGGGCGGTCGGGACGTCGAAGACCATGCGCTCGCTCGCGCGCATCGCCGGCGCGGCCCCGCGCGACGACGGTCCGTTCGTGCCGCGCACCCTGTCGCGGGGCGACCTTCGCGGGATCGTGCAACGGCTCGCGACGCTCGACTCGTCGGCCCGCGCGCAGCTGCCGGGTGTCTCCGAGGGGCGCGCGCTCCAGCTGTATGCCGGTGCGCTCGTCGCCGAGGCCGCGCTCGACCTGCTCCAGGTCGAGCGTCTCGACATCTGCCCCTGGGCGCTGCGCGAGGGGCTCATCCTCCGGAGGCTCGACCACCTGGTCTCCTGACTCCGGCGGTGACCACCTCGCGCCTGCCGATGCGCCGTGCCGGACAATGGCCGCATGACGATCCGGGTCGGCCTGTCGACCGCCTCGCTCTACCCCGACAACGCGGCGACCGCCTTCGCGACCGCCGCGCGGCTCGGCTACGACGCGATCGAGGTCATGGTCTGGACCGACCCGGTCACCCAGGAGGCCGGGGCCCTGCGCTCCCTGTCCGAGCTGCACGGGCTGCCGATCGCGTCGGTCCACGCGCCGACCCTGCTGCTCACCCAGCGCGTCTGGGGCACCGACCCGTGGGGCAAGGTCGACCGGTCGATCGAGCTCGCGCTCGAGGTGGGGGCGAGCACGGTCGTGCTGCACCCGCCGTTCCGCTGGCAGAGGGAGTATGCGGCCGGGTTCGTGGACGGCATCGCGCTGCGCGAGCACGACCACGGCATCCGGCTGGCCGTCGAGAACATGTACCCGTGGCGGACGGCGCGCCGTGAGGTCATGGCCTACCTGCCGCACTGGGACCCCGTCGACCAGGCCTACGACAACGTGACGCTCGACCTGTCGCACACGGCGACCGCGGGCTCCGACGCCCTCGAGATGGCGCAGCAGCTGGGGTCACGGCTCGCCCACCTGCACCTCGCCGACGGCGCCGGGTCCTTCCTCGACGAGCACCTCGTGCCGGGGCGCGGCACGCAGCCGTGCGCGGAGGTGCTCGAGCACCTCGCCGACAGCGACTGGGCGGGCGACGTCGTCGTGGAGGTGTCGACGAGGAAGGGCGACCGGGAGCAGCGCGAGGTCGACCTCGCCGCCTCGCTCGCGTTCGCCCGGTTCGCGCTCATGCCCACGCGCGGCTCCAGCCGCATCTGACCCGCAACACACCCGGTAACGGGCAACCGATTCGGGCTGCAACCGCCGTGGGTTGCTCGCTACCGGGTGTGTTGCGGTCAGGGGGTGGTGGGGCGCCAGCCGCGGGGTCGCACCGACACCATGTCGATGCTCGCGTCCTCGCCGGCGTCGATGGCGAGCCGGGCGGCCCGCACGACCGACTGCACGTCGAGGTAGGCCGTAGCGTCGTACTCGCCGCCCTCGAACGCCACGAGCTCGTGCTGCATGTCGGTGTCGACGCGTCCCGGGTGCAGCGACGTGACGCGCACGCCGTGCTCCCGCTCCTCCTGGCGCAGCGTGTCGGTGAGCGCCCGCAGGGCGAACTTCGACGCGCAGTAGGCGCCGGACGACGGCGAGGCGGTGAGCCCGGACCCGGAGTTCACGGTGACCACCAGGCCGTGGGCCCGCCGCAGCGCCGGCAGGAGCGCTTTGGTCACGGCGGCGACGGCGGTGACGTTGACCGTCAGCGACTCGGTCCAGTCGGCGACCGGCGCGTCGGCGACGGTGCCGTTGCGCAGCACCCCGGCCGAGTGGACGAGCACGTCGACCCGCGGCAGCTGCGTCACGAGCGCCTCCAGAGCCCTGTCGAGGGAACCGCCCGGGGAGCAGTCGGCGAGGTCGGCGACGAAGCCCTCGGCCGACGGCAGCCGGTCGACCACCGAGGCGACCGACTCCGCACTGCGGCCGCCGACCACGACGTGGTGCGTGTCGGCGAGGTCCTCGACGAGGGCGAGGCCGATGCCTCGCGTGCCACCGGTCACGACGGCCACGGGACGCGAGTCTCGGGAGTGGTGTTCGCTCATGCCGGCCACCCTACGAGCGGCCGCGGGACGCGTTCGACGCACCCGACGGCATACGCCCGCGGAGAGCCCGGCCGCTCAGGCGAGGCCGAGTCCGGCGGCCTCCTCCCACAGGTCCTCGCGAACCCGCGGGTGCGCGCACTCCTCGATGATGTCGTGGCACTGCTCGCGCTCGCTGCGACCCCAGAGCGGCGCGCAGCCGTGCTCGGTGACGATGGCGCTCTGCTGGAAGCTCGTCACCGGCTCGTCGAGCAGCGGCACGATCGTCGAGACGTCGGCCTTCGGGTGCCACGACCGCAGCGCGATGAACGACTGCCCGCCCGGCGAGTGCAGCGCACCGACGATGAAGTCGGTCTGGCCGCCGAAGCCCGAGTGGATGCGCGCGTTGATGCGCGAGGCGTTGGCCTGTCCGAAGAGGTCGACCTCGAGCGCCGTGTTGACCGACGTCATCTGACGCTGCTGCGCGATGAGGCCGGGGTCGTTCGTCTTCTCGGTGCGCAGCATCCGCACCCGCTCGTTGCCGTCGAGCCACGCGTAGAGCTCGGGCGACCCGAACGCGAACGAGGTGACGAGCGGGTGGTCGGGGTCGAGCGCCCCCGCCGCGTCGAGGGCGAGCACGCCGTCGGAGAACATCTCGGTCCACACCCGTATGCCGCGGCGCGCGGTCAGGCCGGCCAGCGTCGCGTCGGGCACGGCGCCGATGCCGAGCTGCATCGTCGCCCCGTCGGCCACGCGGGCGGCCACGCGCTCGCCGATGAGCCGGCTCTCGGGGTCGGGCTCGACGGCGGCGTGCGAGGCCAGCTCGGCGTCGACCTCGACGAGCAGGTCGACGTGCTCGAGCGGCACCTGCGCGTCACCGAAGGTGAACGGCATCCGCGGGTTGACGACCGCCACGACGAGACCGCCCCGGGCCCGGCAGGCCTCGATCGCGGCCGGCAGCACGTTGACCTCGAGCCCGAGGCTCACCTGTCCGTCGCGCGGGGGCGAGCAGTGCAGCAGCACCGCGTCGGGCGGCAGTGCCCGGCCGTAGAGCAGGGGCACGAGCGACAGGCGCGACGGCACGTAGCGCAGGCCGTGGTGGCGGCGCATGCCGGGACCGACGAAGCACGTCTCCACCGTCACGCCGTCACGCTCGGGCAGCCCGGCCGGGGCGTTGAGGGCGTGGAGCACGTAGGTCTCCTGTGCGGCGTCGAGGGCTTTCACCGCCTCCCAGGGCACCGCCATGTTGCCGCTGACGACGACCCGAGAGCCGCTGGGCAGGGTCTCGAGCCGTCGGGTGAGCTCGTCGATCGTCGCCGTTCGCACGTTCTCATCCTCGCGCAGCAGCGCGAGGCCGGCTCGCGTATGCCGCCGACGTGACGAGAATCGCTCAGCTGGCCTTCTTCGTGGCCGCCTTCTTCGTCGTCGCCTTCTTTGCCGTCGCCTTCTTCGTCGCCGTCTTCTTGGGCGACGTCTTCTTCGCCGCCGCCTTTTCCGTGGTCTTCTTGGTCGGCTTCTTCGTCTCGTGCGCCGCCGCGTCGTCGGAGGCGTCTGAGGCGCCTGCGGAGGCACCTCCGGACTTCGCCGCCTTGGCCTTGTCGACGCTGCGCTGCAGGGCCGCCAGCAGGTCGACGACCTCGGTCTCCTCGCCCTTAGCCTCGGGCGTCTCGGTGATGTCGCCGCCCTCGATCTTCGTCGCGACGAGCTTCGTCACGGCCTCGGAGTAGTCGTCCTCGAACTCGTCGGGCTCGTAGTCGCCCGACAGCGAGTCGACGAGGGAGGCCGCCATCGCCAGCTCCTTGGCCGTCGCGTGGGTGTCCTCCGACAGCGACTCGAACTCGGGGGTGCGCACCTCGTCGGCCCACAGCAGCGTCTGCAGCACGATGACGCCGTCACGGACGCGGAGCACGGCCAGCGTCATGCGAGTGCGCACCGACACTGTGACGAGCGCCATCCGGTCGGCCTTCTCGAGCGCGTCGCGCAGCAGCACGTACGGCTTGAGGCCGGTCTTGTCGGGCTCGAGGTAGTAGCTCTTGTCGAACAGGAGCGGGTCGATCTGCTCCGACGGCACGAACTTCTCGATCGAGATCTCCTTCGACGAGCGCGAGGGCAGGCTCTTGAGGTCCTCGTCGGTGAGCACGACCATCTGCCCGTCGGCCGCCTCATATCCCTTGGCGATGTCGGAGTAGGGCACCTCCTCGCCGTCGATCGAGCAGACGCGTTGGTACTTGATGCGGCCCCCGTCCTTCTCGTGGACCTGGCGGAACTGCACGTCGTGGTTCTCGGTGGCCGAAAAGAGTCGGACCGGCACATTCACCAGGCCGAACGACACGGCGCCTTTCCAGATGGCTCGCATGAGAACAAGAATGCACCCATGCGCCCCATGCTCGCGACGCCGACGTCGACCATTCCGGCCGGCGACCGCTGGCAGCACGAGGTCAAATGGGACGGGATGCGCGTGCTGGCCGACGTGCGCGACGGCGGGATGCGCCTCTTCTCGCGCACGGAGCGCGACGTCACGGTGGCGTTCCCGGAGCTGCGCGGCCTCGCCGACGAGTACGCCGACATGCTGCTCGACGGCGAGATCGTGTCGATGCGCGACGGCGTGCCGTCCTTCGCCGCGATGGCCGAGCGCTTCCACGTCACCGACGCCCGGCGGGCCGCGCTGCTCGCCGAGCAGGCACCGGTGACGCTCATGACGTTCGACCTGCTGCGCCTCTACGGGGTGGAGCTGCTCGGGCGCACGTGGACCGACCGCCGGTCCACGCTCGAACGACTCGAGCTCGCCGGGCCGCGCTGGCAGACGCCGCCGACCTTCTCCGACGGCGCGACCCTGCACGCCGCGACGAAGGAACAGGGCCTCGAGGGCATCGTCTCGAAGCGGGTCGACTCCGTCTACGTCCCCGGGCTGCGCTCGCCCTACTGGCTCAAGTCCCCGCACCGGGGCACCGTCTCGGTCGTCATCGGCGGGTGGCGCCCCGAGTCCACCGGCACGGTCTCGCGCCGGCTCGGTGCGGTGCTCGTCGGAGTGCCCGGGCCCGGCGGGCTGCGCTACCTGGGACGCGTCGGATCCGGCCTCGCGGGCAAGACCGGGCAGGCCCTCATGCGCGACCTCGAGGCGCTCACCTCCGTCGAATCCCCTTTTGCCGCAGACGTTCCCGCGGAGGACTCGAACGGTGCTACCTGGGTGCACCCCGTTCTCGTCGCCGACGTGCAGTCGCTGGGACTGAGCGGTCAGGGGAGGCTGCGCCAGCCGGCATACAAGGGCCTGCGCAGCGACCTCACCCCCGGTGACGTCGACGACCACGGGGACGGTGAGTGATGCCCTACGAGGCGCCGAAGGTGACCGTCGAGGTCGACGGGCGACGGATGAAGCTCTCGAGCCTGGAGAAGGTCATGTACCCCAGGACAGGCACCACCAAGGCACAGGTCATCGACTACTACGCGCGCATCGCGCCCGTCATCCTGCCGCACCTGCGCGACCGCGCCGTCACGCGAATCCGCTTCCCGCACGGCGTCGGTGACATGCAGTTCTTCGAGAAGAACATCCCGGCAGGCACGCCCGCGTGGATCCGACGCGCGGGTCGCGACCCCGTCTTCCCCTTCATCGACGACCTCGCGGGACTCACCTTCTTCGCCAACCTCAACTCGCTCGAGCTGCACGTGCCGCAGTGGCGCTACGAAGGGGAAGGGCGGGACGCGGTGCAGCTCGACCCCGACCGGCTCGTCATCGACCTCGACCCCGGCCCGGGAACGGGGCTGCACGAGTGCGCTCGCGTCGCCCTCATCGTCCGTGAGCGCCTGGGCGGCATCGGGCTCGACACGGTCCCGGTCACCAGTGGCAGCAAGGGACTCCAGCTGTATGCCGTCCTGCCGGGCACTCACACGAGCGACCAGATCCGCGACACCGTGCAGCAGCTCGCGCAGGAGCTGACGAAGCAGCACCCCGACCTCATCGTCTGGAAGATGGCCAAGGACCTGCGACCCGGCAAGATCTTCCTCGACTGGAGCCAGAACGTCGCGGCGAAGACGACGGTGTGCCCCTACTCGTTGCGTGGTCGCGATCGGCCGACCGTGGCCGCGCCGAGGTCGTGGGACGAGATCGAGGCGGGCGCCTCGGGCGACGAGGAGCTCGTCCAGCTGACGGCCGACGAGGTGCTCGAGCGCGTCGAGCGCGACGGAGACCTTGCCGCCGACATCACGGCGTGAGAGCCGGCGCGGCCCGTCGGGCCGTGCACGACGAGAGGGCCCGGCATCCGAGTGGATGCCGGGCCCTCTGGTTCGGGACCGCCGGTCAGTGCGCCTTGTCGTAGGCGGACTGGATCTCTGCCGAGATGCGGCCGCGGTCGGAGACGGCGTGGCCGTTGGCGCGCGCCCACTCGCGGACCGCGGTCAGGTCGGTGCGCTTCGCGGAACCGGCAGCACGGCGGCGCGAGGGGCCCTTGGCGGCTCCGGCGCGACGGGCGTGACCCGTCCAGTTCGCGAAGTCGTCACGCAGCTTCTTGGCATTCTTGTCGGACAGGTCGATCTCGTAGGTCACACCATCAAGGGCGAAGGTGACGGTCTCTTCGGCGTCTCCGCCGTCGATGTCGTCGATCAACACCACTTCAACACGCTGGGCCATGTTTCTCCATCTGAAGTTGTCGGTCTGGGAGGGGAAAGCCGCGAATTCAGGTTCCGCGGCAGGATCAATTTACAGGGAGACGCGCCGGAATGCATTTCGTCCGAAAACATTCTTTGCGCGACCGTGATTATCGATCTCCGCACGACCGGACTGTGGTGAATTGCCTCGGGGAACGGCTCCCGGTCAATACCTGCGTCTTTCAGCGGCGGTCGGCGGATTTGTCCGCAGGGGTGTCCACGCCCTCGGCCGCATTCGCGGCGCTGTCGTTCGCTGCTTCCCACCGGGCCTGCGCCAGCCGCTCGCGTCGGTCGCCCTCGAGGATGCTCTTGATGACGAAGTAGAAGAGCGTGCCCACCCCGATGGTCGGGACGATGGCCAGCACGTAGGGCAGAACCGATTCCATGCGCGCCATTTTCTCACGTCGCGCGGCAGGCCCTCCCGGGCGCTGTCGGGACCGGCCCGTACGGTCATGCCATGGCTACGAGGACGACGACCCGGCGTGCCCCCGGATTCCGCTGCGGTGAGTGCGGCTGGACCACCGTCAAGTGGGTCGGGCGGTGCGGCGAGTGCCAGGCCTGGGGCTCCGTCGCCGAGACCGGCGCGGCCACGGCGACGCGCACCACGGCGGCTCCCGTGGTCACCCCCGCGCAGCGCATCGCCGACGTCGACGTCACGCGCGCCGCTGCCCGCCCGACCGGGGTGGACGAGTTCGACCGGGTCCTCGGCGGTGGCCTCGTGCCGGGGGGTGTCGTGCTCGTCGCCGGCGAGCCGGGTGTCGGCAAGTCGACGCTGCTGCTCGACGTCGCCGCGCGCACCGCCCGCTCCGGCGCCGACGTCCTCTACGTGAGCGGCGAGGAGTCGGCGGCGCAGGTGCGCACCCGGGCCGAGCGCATCTCGGCGATGGCCGACTCGCTCTACCTCGCCGCCGAGACCGACCTCGCCACGGTGCTCGGCCACATCGAGTCCCGGTCGCCGGCACTGCTCGTCGTCGACTCGGTCCAGACCATCGCCAGCGGCGACGTCGAGGGGCAGGCCGGCAACGTCTCGCAGGTGCGCGAGGTGGCCGGGAGTCTCATCCAGGCCGCGAAGGCCCGCGGGGTGGCGGTGCTGCTCGTCGGTCACGTCACCAAGGACGGCTCGATCGCCGGGCCGCGCGTGCTCGAGCACCTCGTCGACGTCGTCATCCAGTTCGAGGGCGACCGCCACTCTCGGCTGCGGCTCGTGCGCGCCGTGAAGAACCGCTTCGGTCCCACCGACGAGGTGGGCTGCTTCGACCTCTCCGACGTCGGCATCACCGGGCTGCCCGACCCCAGCGGCCTGTTCCTCTCCAGCCGCGACCACGCCGTCCCGGGCACGTGCGTGACCGTCACCCTCGAGGGGCGGCGCCCCCTCGTCGCGGAGGTGCAGGCGCTCGTGGCCCAGTCGACGCTGCCCTCCCCGCGGCGCACCTCGAGCGGTCTCGACTCGTCGCGCCTCGCGATGATCATCGCCGTCCTCGACAAGCGCGCCGGCGCGCCCGTCGGCTCCCGCGACATCTTCGCGGCCACCGTCGGCGGGGTGCGCATCACCGAGCCGGCGGCCGACCTCGCCATCGTCTGCGCGCTCGCGTCGTCGGTCGTCGACCAGCCACTCGCCACCGACGTCGTCGCCTTCGGCGAGGTCGGCCTCGCGGGCGAGGTGCGACGGGTCACCGGCCTCGACCGGCGGCTGGCCGAGGCCGCCCGCCTGGGCTTCCGCCACGCCCTCGTGCCGGTCGGCAGCCTCGCCGACTCGTCGGTGCCCGAGGGCATCCGGGCCGTCGAGGTGTCGGACGTCCCGCGGGCCATCGCGGCCATGGGCCGCCTCGCCGGAGGCCGGCCATCGACCGCGCCGGCCGTCGGCACCGTCTAGACTGCGACCGACCGGGGTGGACGCGCTCGGCGCCCCCATTGCGAACAGGGAAGTGATGGACCGGAACGACGAGCTGCTGCTGCGCGCGGCCCTCGCCGCGGTAGCCCCGGGAACGGAGCTGCGCGACAGTCTCGAACGCATCCTGCGTGGCCGCACCGGTGCACTCATCGTGCTCGGCTTCGACCGCATCGTCGAGTCTCTCTGCACGGGTGGGTTCGCCCTCGACGTCGAGTTCTCGGCGACCCGCCTGCGCGAGCTGTGCAAGATGGACGGCGCCGTCGTGCTCGACCGCGAGGGCACCCGCATCCTCCGCGCCGCGACCCAGCTCGTCCCCGACTCCCGCATCGAGACCACCGAGTCCGGCACCCGGCACCGCACGGCCGAGCGCGTGGCGAAGCAGACCGGTTTCCCGGTGATCTCGGTGAGCCAGTCGATGGGCGTCGTCGCGCTCTACGTCGGCGACCTGCGCCACGTCATCGAGGGCTCCCCGACCACGCTGTCGCGTGCCGACCAGGCGCTGCAGACCCTCGAGCGCTACAAGGCCCGCCTCGACGAGGTCACCGGCACCCTGTCGGCGCTCGAGATCGAGGACCTCGTCACGATCCGCGACGTCACCGCCGTCCTGCAGCGCCTCGAGATGGTGCGCCGCATCTCCGCCGAGATCCAGGACTACGTCGTCGAGCTCGGCACCGACGGCCGACTGCTCAGCCTCCAGCTCGAGGAGCTCGTCGGCGGGCTCGGCAACGACCGCGAGCTCGTCATCCGCGACTACCTCCCTGCCACGAAGTCCGGCCTCGACCTGCCCGAGGCCCTCGACAACCTCCAGACCCTGAATGCGGTCGAGCTGCTCGACCTCGCGGCCGGCGCCCGGGCGGTGGGCTTCTCGGTGGTCGGCGACAGCCTCGACGCCCCGGTGTCGCCGCAGGGCTACCGGCTGCTCACCAAGGTGCCGCGGCTGCCCACCGCCATCGTCGACCGGCTCGTCAACCACTTCGAGTCGCTGCAGCGCCTGCTCGCGGCCGGCATCGAGGACCTCATGCTCGTCGAGGGCGTCGGCGAGGGCCGTGCCCGCGCCGTGCGCGAGGGCCTGTCGCGCCTCGCCGAGTCCAGCATTCTCGAACGCTACGTCTGACCGTCCCACCCTTTCCGCGTATGCCGTCCGGTCAGGTCCCGCTGTCCCCGCTCCCGCTGCTGCACGAGCGGGTCAACGGCTGGTACGCCGAGTCCGGTCGAACGCACCTGCCGTGGCGCGAGCCGGACTGCAGCCCGTGGGGCGTGTTCCTCTCCGAGGTGATGTCGCAGCAGACTCCACTGTCGAGGGTCGAGCCGGCGTGGCGAGAGTGGATGCGGCGGTGGCCGACCCCGTCCGACCTCGCCGCCGCACCTCCCGGTGAGGCAGTGCGGGCGTGGGGCCGGCTCGGCTACCCGCGGCGCGCGCTGCGGCTCCACGAGGCGGCGACCGTGATGGTCGCGCGCCACGGTGGCGAGGTGCCCGGCACGCCCGAGGAGCTGCTCGCGCTCCCGGGCGTCGGCGCCTACACCGCGGCCGCCGTGTCGTGCTTCGCGTTCGGCATCCCGGAGGTGGTCGTCGACACCAACGTGCGGCGCGTGCTGGCACGCACCCTGGAGGGCAAGGCGTTCCCGAACCCGACCCTCAACCGCGCCGAGATGCGGCTCGCGGCCGAGTCGATGCCGTCCGACCTCGACACCGCGAACACGTGGAACGTGGCCGTCATGGAGCTGGGTGCGCTCGTCTGCGTCGCCCGCGGTCCTCGCTGCGACGAGTGTCCGGTCGCCGACCTGTGCGCGTGGAACGTGTCGGGCCGACCGGCGTACGACGGGCCACCCCGCCGCGGCCAGGCCTGGCACGGCACCGACCGCCAGGTCCGCGGCGAGCTGCTGCGCCGGTTGCGTGAGGCGCACGAGGCCGTGCCGCTCTCGGGGCTCGAGGACTCCGCGGACGACCGCCTGCAGGTCATGCGCTGCCTCGACTCCCTCGTCGCCGACGGACTCGTCGAGCCCCTGCCACGAAGCCGCTACCGCCTCCCCGCCTGACTCCGGTCACCTGCGCGTCGAGTGCTCGGTTGCCCGACGCGTCAGAGGTTTCCGAGGATGGCCTTCACGTCGACGGCGATCACCACACGCTCGGGGTTGGGGCGCGGCTGGCGGTAGCGGGCGGCATACCGCTGCTCGGCGTCGGTGACGGCGGCCGCGTCGTCGAGAACGCGGGCCGTCCCTTCGAGCGAGAGCCAGTACCTGCCGTCGACCTGGCAGAGCACCGCCGGGCCGCCGGCGAGGGCGTTGCGGGCCTTGCGGCTGCCGCGGCTCGTGATGACGCGCGCGGTCGCCGTGGCTGGGTCCCAGGTGAAGCCCACCGGGGTGACGTGCGGGCGGCCGTCGGGGCGCAGCGTCGTCAGGGTCGCGAGGTGCCGGACGGTGAGGAACTCGAGGGCCTCGGGGGAGAGGTCGTCTGGTCGGGTGGCCATGGCGCGAGTCTCTCAGGCGCGGCGGCGTCGGTCGCGGAGGGCGTTGCCCGCCGGCCGTCGCGTGAGTAGTGTCGCCCTTTGTGCCTGCCGCCCCCCGACCGTCGTGAGGACCTTCTGGGTGCTCGTGCGGGCCGGCTTCCGGAGGCACTCGACCTACCGCCTGGCCCTGTTGGCAGGCATGACGACGAACTCCGTCTTCGGATTCATCCGGGCCTCGATCCTGCTCGCGGCGCTGACCTCCGCGAACGCCGCCATCGGTGGCTACGACAAGCCGACGACGATCGCCTTCGTGTGGTGGGGCCAGGCGTTGCTCGGCACGGTCAACCTCTGGGGCTTCTCCGAGGTCAAGGACCGGGTGCGGTCCGGAGACATCGCGGTCGACTTCCTGCGCCCCATCAACCCCCAGCTCGCCTATCTCGCAGGTGATCTCGGTCGAGCCGCCATCAACCTCCTCGGCCGTGGCCTGCCGGCGCTGCTGCTCGGCGCGCTGCTCTTCGACATGGCATGGCCGCCGTCCGCAGCGAGCTGGGTGGTGGGTGCCGTGTCGGTGGCGCTGGCTGTCGTTGTCGCCTTCTCGGGCAACTTCGTCATCAACCTGCTCGCGTTCTGGCTGGTCGAGATCCGCGGCATCACGCTGCTCTGGATGATCACGGGCGGTCTGCTGTGCGGGCTCTACCTCCCCGTGCCCTGGTTCCCCGACTGGCTGCGCACCATCGCGCAGTGGTCGCCGTTCCCGTCGATGCTGCAGAACCCGATCGACATCCTCGCCGGACGCGTGGTCGGCGCCGACATCGCGTCGGCCGTTGCGGTGCAGCTCTTCTGGGCGACCCTGCTCATCGTTCTCGGCCAGGTCGTGCTGCGCGCCGGCCGGCGTCGTCTGGAGGTGCAGGGTGGCTGACGCCAGGGTCCCGCTGTCGCAGCGGCTGCGCCCGTACCGGGTGCTGCTCGCCTCGCGCGCCCGCGCGCAGATGCAGTACCGCGCCTCGTTCGTCACCGACATCCTCGGCACGGTCGGGGTGGGGCTGGCCGAGTTCGCGGAGGTGTGGGTCATCTTCCACAACGTCGAGCTCCTCGGCGGGCTCGACTTCAAGGCGGCGCTGCTCGTCTTCGCCCTGTCGAACCTCGCCTTCTCGTTGGCCGACATGTTCGTCGGCCACCTCGACCAGCTGCCCGTCTACATCCGCGCCGGCCAGGTCGACGCCTTCTACGTGCGGCCGCTGCCACTGCTGGCGCAGCTCATGACGAGCGAGCTGTCGATGCGCCGGATCGGGCGCCTCTCGGTCGCCGTCGTCGCGCTCGTCGTGGCCCTGACGACGGGCGCCGTCGCCTGGTCGCCCGCCACGGTCGTGCTCATCGTGCTGACCGTCGTGAGCGGCACCGCGATCTTCGCGGCCCTGTTCACCGCTGCGGGCGGGCTGCAGTTCTTCCTCGTGGACGGCTCGGAGTTCACCAACTCGTTCACCTACGGCGGGCAGTATGCCGCCCAGCAGAGCCAGCAGGTCTTCCCCGGTCCGCTGCGCATCTTCTGGACGTTCGTCGTGCCGACGGCCTTCGTCGCCTACGTGCCGGCCGTCGCCATCCTCGACCTGCCCGGCGACAGCCTCGCGCCCCCGTGGCTCGCCTGGTGCACCCCCCTCGCGGCCCTGCTCGCCTGGGGCATCGCCGGCCTCTGCTGGAGACTCGGGACCCGCCACTACCAAGGAGCCGGTGGATGAGCATCATCGAGACCCGCGACCTCGTGCGCGACTTCAAGAAGACCCGCGCCGTCGACCGGATGACCTTCTCCGTCGAGCCGGGAGAGTCGGTCGGCTACATCGGTGCGAACGGCGCCGGCAAGTCGACGACGATCAAGATGCTGACCGGCATCCTCAAGCCGACCTCGGGGCACGTGCGCACGTGCGACCTCGACCCGATGCGTGAGCGCATCGGCGTCGCCCGTCGGGTCGGCGTCGTCTTCGGCCAGCGGTCTCAGCTCTGGTGGGACCTGCCCCTGCGCGACTCGTTCGCGATCCTCGCCGCCATCCACAGCCTCGGCGAGAAGGAGGCCCGGTCGCGCACCGACGTGCTCGTCGAGCAGCTCGAGATGGGTCCGCAGCTCGCGACCCCCGTGCGCTCCCTGTCGCTGGGGCAACGCATGCGCGCCGAGATCGCGGCCGCGCTGCTCCACTCGCCAGACCTGCTCATCCTCGACGAGCCGACGATCGGCCTGGACGTGCTGTCGAAGCAGCGCCTGCGTGAGTTCCTCGTCGCCGAGCGGCGCGAGCGCGGCACGACCCTGCTGCTGACGACGCACGACATGGGCGACATCGAGCGACTCTGCGACCGCGTGCTCGTCGTCGACCACGGCCGGCTCGCCTTCGACGGCAGCTTGACGGGGCTCGCCGCGACGGTCGGGGCCCAGCGCGTCCTCGTCATCGACCTCGCACAGCCCACGCCGGACCTCGACGACATCCCGCGCACCCGGCTGCTCGGCAGCGAGTCCGACGGGTTGCGGCAGCGGCTCGCGTTCGACTCCGAGGCGACCACCGCGGCAGCGGTGCTGGCGCAGGTCTCGGCGCGGCACGAGGTGCGCGACCTCACCATCGAGGAACCCGACATCGAGGACGTCGTGCGGCGCATCTACGCCGCCTCGGGCCGAGCCTGACCACGCGCCTGACCCGCGCCTGACCCGCGCCTTACCCCTCAGCACCTTCAACCGTCGAGAGGCCAGAGGTGGCCGTCTCTGTGGCCGACGGTTCAGAGGGTGCGGAGCATGCGGGTGTTGCCGAGGGTGTTGGGCTTGACCCGCTCGAGATCGAGGAACTCGGCCACACCCTCGTCGTAGGACCGCAGCAGCTCGGCGTAGACGTCCATCGGCACGGCCTGACCCTCGATGACCTCGAACCCGTGCCGCACGAAGAAGTCCGTCTCGAAGGTGAGGCAGAAGAGTCGCTCGACCCCGATCTCGCGCGCGTCGTCCACGAGGGCCTCGAGCAGCCGACCGCCGAGGCCGGTGCCGAGCATCTCGGGCGCGACCGCGAGGGTGCGGACCTCGGCGAGGTCCTCCCACATGACGTGCAGGGCGCCGCAGCCGACGACGCGACCGTCGAGCTCGGCGACCCGGAACTCCTGGAGGCTCTCGAAGTACGTGACCGCCTCCTTGCTCACGAGCACCCGGCGTTCGGCGAGCGGGGCCACGAGAGCCCGTATGCCGCGTACGTCGGCGGTGCGCGCCCGCCGGATGACGGGCTGCGGGGCCGAACCCGCCTCGTGCGTCACGCTGCTCATGCCAGGTTCCCGTCACGGAACTGCGCGAACAGGCGACGGGCCTCGTTGCCGAGCACCACGATCGACTGCCCTCCGGCCGTGCCGAACGCCCCCTTGGCCACGCCCCTGCCGACCTTGAGCGGGCTCAGCTGGTGGAGCCCGGCCGTGAACGTGAGGATCTGCTCGGCGGTGAGGTTGCTCTTGCCGACCTTGCTGAAGCTCGTGAGCGCCGACGGGATCGCGATCGGACCGGCGAGCTTGGCCTTGACGGCGGACGCGAGGATCACCTCGCCCTGGTGACGAGATCGGCCGAAGTCCCCGTCGGGCAACGTCTTTCGCTCACGCGCGTACGCCAGAGCCTGCTTACCGGTGAGA
Organism: Terrabacter sp. 28; assembly: GCA_000955875.1. Classification (GTDB taxonomy): domain Bacteria; phylum Actinomycetota; class Actinomycetes; order Actinomycetales; family Dermatophilaceae; genus Terrabacter. The sequence continues at coordinate 215,042 of JYOE01000002.1, read as the reverse complement.
GTCTGAGGGCCGGCCTTGATGACCATGTTGCGGGCGTGCGAGGCGACGACGGTCTTCGGCACGACGATGGGGATGCCGCCCTGGTCGTCCACGATCTTCGTGAAGCCGGTGAAGCCGAGCACGACGTAGCCCTGGATCGGCAGCCCAGTCACGTTGCGCACGGTGCTCACCTGCGCCTTGGGGCCACCGAACACCATGGCGGAGTTGATCTTTCCCCGTCCGCCGGTCGACAGCGGGACGTAGAGGTCGCGTGCCATGCCCATCACGCCGCCGCCGCCCTTGCCGTCGACCCCGATGACCTGGAGGACGTCGGCCCGGGTGCGCTCGAGGGGCTGCCCCGGTCGGGCGTCGGACCCGATCGCCAGGACGAAGCGAGGGCCCGCGCCGAGGCTCGGCTTCGAGACGCCCAGTGAGGGCCACCAGCCGCCGACGACCTTCCACGTCGGACCGACGGCGAGCGTGACGTCGTCGCCCGAGGTCACCACTGCGACGGGGGTGCCCATCCAGGAGCCGACCTTCGCGGTCGCGTCCAGCGAGCCGGTCGCGGCCCTGCGCGCCTTGAGCGCTGCGGCCGCCGTGGGGGAGGCCGTACGCGTGAGGTCGCCTCCGGCGTACAGGCTGCGCACCAGCGCGGCCAGTGGCGCCGGCGCTCCCTCGACCCGGGCGCCACCTGCCGTGGTCGAGGTGGTGCCGGAGGTCGAGCCGTCGGGGGAGCCGGTGGCTGCCGACGATGTCGGCGACGCGCCGCCCGGTGCGGCCGGGTCGGACGAGCACGCGCCGAGAGCGAGCGCGGCGACCGCCGTGACGCCGGCCACGCGCAGGGCGAGCGGACGACGTGAGCGCGCCGGACGGCATACGGGGTCGGCGCGCCGGCGATCGGTGGGGCGGTGCTCAGAGGTCACCGCCCCACCGTAGACGACCGGTTCACGCGACGCGGGACGCCGTCCGGACCAGCGAGCGGGAGGCCAGCACCGATGCGAGCACCACTGCCCCGGCGATCGCCGACGTCACGACGAACCGCACCACGAGGCCGCCGTCGAGCCTGCTCAGGAAGGGCAGCATCAGGACGAGGACGAAGCCGGCCGACAACGCGATCGTCATGGCCAGGGGCAGGGCGACCTCCAGTGCCCGCGCCCGGTGCAGCGACCGCTCTCCGGTGCCGGCGAGGGCCAGGGCGCGGTACTGCTCGCGCTGGTCGAGCACCCGGGCGGCCTGCACGACACCGGTCGACGTCGCACCGACGATCGTGATGATGACGAGCGTCACCAGGGCTCCGGTGCCGAGGTCCGCGGAGAGGTAGGCCTCCAGCGGCGTGCCGGGGTCGTCGACCTGGGCCAGGCTCGTGAAACCGACGACGACGACAGCCAGGCCGAGCGCGCCCACGGCCCGCCACGTGCTCTTCGGGTCGTCCGCGATGCGGCGGGCGGCGAGCAGCGTCGCCGCCGTCGGGGCGATGCGGGCGGCGACCCTGCCGGCCACCATGACGACCCACGGACCGACCGCGTTGACCGCCAGGATCACCGCGCCCAGCACGAGCACGATCGTGAGGCGCTCCGGCTCCTTCATCGGGGTGATGACGAGCACCCAGGCCGCACCGGCGGCCGCGGCCACGAGCACGCGCAGGATGCTGAGCCGCTTCGGGCTGGTGCGGGCCGCGACGCCGAGGGGGCTGATCGCGACCCTCGCGAGGCTCGACGCCCCCGAGACGATCGCGACCACGACGACGGCACCGACGACGGCCGCCGTCTGGCCGAGCGGCAGCACGAGCTCGCTCAGGTCGAACGTGCGGCCCTGGAACGTCAGCCGAGCCACGATCGGCAGGACGGCGAGGTAGAGCACGACCCCGGTCAGCGCGCCGACGAGTGCCTGGGCCGCCGCCTCGGCCAGCGTCATGACGGTCACCTGGGCCGAGGTCGCTCCGGCCAGCCGCAGAGCAGCCAGGCGCTGGTCACGCCGGGCGATGGCGAGGCGGGCCGCGACGCCACCCAGCGTGAGGATGGGGATGACCATGCAGGTGGTCGCGATCCACGCGAGGGTCACGTAGAGGTCGCCGATCATGGCCTCGTCGATGGACAGGCCGGTGCTGTGCCCCGGCGGCACCGGGTTGCGCGCCTCGAAGGCCGACAGTCCGGCCACGCAGACGAGCAGGGCAGCCGTCGCCACCGCGAACGAGACGACGGCGAGCACACCCGGCACCCGGTCGTCGGCCGCAGCGGCGCGACGCAGCTGCCACCAGAGCGAGACCGCGGCGTTCATCGGGCGGCCTGCGCGCTGTGCTCGACGACCCGTCCGTCGCGCACGCGCACCACGCCGTGGCACCACGCGGCGACGTTCTCGTCGTGCGTCACGACGACGAGCGAGGCGCCCGTGTGGGCGGTCAGCTCGGTCAGGTGGCGCATGACCTCGCCGCTCGTGGTCTGGTCGAGCGCACCCGTCGGCTCGTCGGCGAACACCACGCCGGGGCGCGCCACGAGCGCCCTGGCGATCGCGACCCGCTGCGCCTGCCCGCCCGACAGCTCGCCGGGACGCCGCTTCTCGAAGCCGGAGAGGCCGAGCGGTGCGAACAGGGTCGCTGCCCGGGCGGTGGCCTGCGAACGTGACGTGCCGTCGAGCATGAGGGGCAGGGCGACGTTCTCGATCGCGGGGAGCTCGGGCAGGAGCATGCCCTGCTGGAAGACGAAACCGAAGTCCTTGCGGCGCAGCACGGTCCGCTCGCGATCCGACATGCGCGCGATGTCGCGACCGCGCCACAGCACCTGGCCGCCGGTCGGGCGCAGGATGCCGGCCAGCACGTGCAGCAGCGTCGTCTTGCCCGAGCCGGACGGGCCCATCACGGCGAGACTCTGGCCCGAGCGGATGATGAGGTCCACCCCGCCGAGAGCGGGCGGGCCGGACTGCCCGCCCGAGCGGCCCTTGCCGTAGGTCATCACGAGGTCGCGGGCGACGAGGTCCCTGTCGGGGTGGCCCGATGCGTTGTCGAGGTCGTTGTGGCTCATGGGGACAACCCTCGCCGGGAGGCCTGCCTGCCCACATCGGACCGCGGTCGGCTCTGCCGGCCGAGCGTGTACGACTCCGGTATGACGGCCCACCCGGCGGCCCACGACGCCGGCGACGACGACCCGCGCGACGGCATACGGCCCCGGGACGACGACCGGCACGGCGAAGGGGCCGGGGACCGTGGTCCCCGACCCCTCCGGTCGGTCAGTGCGGTGCGGCCGCCCCAGCGCTGGGTTCAGCGCTCGGTGCCGGTGCCGGTCATCCCCGAGTCCGGGTAGACCTGGTCGTCGGGCACCGTCGACGGGCCGGCCGTCACGTTGACACCGAGCGCCTCGTCGAGGGCAGCACCCTCGGGCAGCTCCGGCAGGTCGTCTGCCGGTCGGTGCGCGTCGGGGTGGGCCATGTTGGAGAAGGTGAACTTCTCCTCCTTGCCCTCGCCCTCGGTGTCGACCTTGATGTACTGGCCCGAGGTGAACTCGGCGAAGAGGATCTTCTCCGACAGGGCGTCCTCGATCTCGCGCTGGATGGTGCGGCGCAGCGGGCGCGCACCGAGCACGGGGTCGTAGCCCTTCTTGGCGAGCAGGTCCTTGGCCGCGGGCGTGAGCTCGATGCCCATGTCCTTGTCCTTGAGCCGCTTGTCGAGCTTGGCGATCTCGAGGTCGACGATCTGCGTGATCTCCGCCTTGTTGAGGTGCGGGAACACGATGGTGTCGTCGACGCGGTTGAGGAACTCGGGCCGGAAGTGCTGCTTGAGCTCGTCGGTGACCTTGGCCTTCATCCGCTCGTAGTCGGTGCGGCTGTCGGGCCCGGACGAGAAGCCCATGTTGGCCTTGGAGATGTCCCTCGTGCCGAGGTTGGTCGTCATGATGATGACGGTGTTCTTGAAGTCGACCATCCGACCCTGCGAGTCGGTGAGGCGGCCGTCCTCGAGAACCTGCAGCAGCGAGTTGAAGATCTCCGGGTGGGCCTTCTCGACCTCGTCGAAGAGCACGACGGAGAACGGCTTGCGGCGCACCTTCTCGGTGAGCTGGCCGCCCTCCTCGTAGCCGACGTAGCCGGGAGGCGAACCGAAGAGCCGGCTCACCGTGTGCTTCTCGGAGTACTCGGACATGTCGAGCTGGATCAGCGCGTCCTCGCTGCCGAAGAGGAACTCGGCGAGCGTCTTGGCCAGCTCGGTCTTACCGACACCGGTGGGGCCGGCGAAGATGAACGAGCCACCGGGGCGGCGCGGGTCCTTCAGGCCGGCACGGGTGCGGCGGATCGCCTGGGACAGCGCCTTGACGGCGTCGTCCATGCCGACGATGCGCTTGTGCAGCTCGTCCTCCATGTGGAGCAGTCGACTGGACTCCTCCTCGGTCAGCTTGAACACCGGGATGCCGGTGCTGGCAGCCAGGACCTCGGCGATGAGCTCCTCGTCGACCTCGGCCACGACGTCCATGTCGCCCGACTTCCACTGGGCCTCACGGGCAGCCTTCTCCTGACGGAGGCGCTTCTCGTCGTCGCGGACGCGCGCCGCGCGCTCGAAGTCCTGGCCGTCGATGGCCGACTCCTTCTCACGCACCAGCGCGGCGATCTTCTCGTCGAACTCGCGCAGGTCCGGCGGAGCCGTCATCCGGCGGATGCGCAGTCGCGCGCCCGCCTCGTCGATGAGGTCGATCGCCTTGTCGGGCAGGAAGCGGTCGTTGACGTAGCGGTCGGCCATGTTGGCCGCCGCGACGAGCGCGCCGTCGGTGATCGTCACGCGGTGGTGTGCCTCGTAGCGGTCACGCAGGCCCTTGAGGATCTCGATGGCGTGCGGCAGCGTCGGCTCCTGGACCTGGATCGGCTGGAAGCGCCGCTCGAGGGCCGAGTCCTTCTCGATGTGCTTGCGGTACTCGTCGAGCGTCGTCGCGCCGATCGTCTGCAGCTCGCCGCGGGCCAGCATCGGCTTGAGGATGCTGGCGGCGTCGATGGCGCCCTCGGCCGCACCGGCACCGACGAGCGTGTGGATCTCGTCGATGAAGATGATGATGTCGCCGCGGGTGCGGATCTCCTTGAGGACCTTCTTCAGCCGCTCCTCGAAGTCACCGCGGTAGCGGCTGCCGGCCACGAGCGAGCCGAGGTCGAGGGTGTAGAGCTGCTTGTCCTTGAGCGTCTCGGGCACCTCGCCCTTGACGATGTCCTGGGCGAGACCCTCGACGACGGCGGTCTTGCCGACGCCGGGCTCACCGATGAGGACCGGGTTGTTCTTCGTGCGGCGGGACAGCACCTGCATGACCCGCTCGATCTCCTTCTCACGCCCGATGACCGGGTCGAGCTTGCCCTCGCGGGCCGCCTGCGTGAGGTTGCGACCGAACTGGTCGAGCACGAGGGAGCCCGCGGGCGTTCCCTCGGCCTGGCCCTGGCCGACGCCGGCGCCGGCCTTCTCGCCGCTCTGGCCACCCTGGTAGCCGGAGAGCAGCTGGATGACCTGCTGGCGCACCTTGTTGAGCTCCGCGCCGAGCTTGACGAGGACCTGGGCAGCAACGCCCTCACCCTCGCGGATCAGACCGAGCAGGATGTGCTCGGTGCCGATGTAGCTGTGGCCGAGCTGGAGTGCCTCGCGCAGCGAGTACTCGAGAACCTTCTTCGCGCGGGGCGTGAAGGGGATGTGGCCGGTCGGGGCCTGCTGCCCCTGGCCGATGATCTCCTGGACCTGGGCCCGGACCGCTTCGAGCGAGATGTCGAGCGATTCGAGGGCCTTCGCGGCGACGCCTTCGCCTTCGTGGATCAGACCCAGGAGGATGTGCTCGGTCCCGATGTAGTTGTGGTTGAGCAGGCGAGCTTCCTCTTGCGCGAGGACAACCACCCTTCGGGCCCTGTCGGTGAACCGTTCGAACATGTTCTTCTCCTGACTGATCGAGAGACATCTCGATGCTATCCGTGCCCGCTGTCAGCGAGCACAACCCGACCAACGCGAGCCGGCCGCGTCCTGTTCCCATCCTGAGCGTGATCGGCTCAGGTTCCGCATCTGTTCGCCGTGGGCGGACAGATGTGGCCGCGCCTACCTCTGTGGACGGCGCACCCCTACCCGGTTCGGGTCGCCGCCGTGCGGTGGGAGACGTAGCTCGCCGGCTCGGGGTCCGATGTCATGCCCAGACGATCCAGCAGACCGGGCCGCCCGCGTTCCGGTCCTCCACAGCCCGACGGTTCGGGGGCCGTGGCGCCGGAACTGGCGGGGCCGTCAGGGGGTGGGGGCGCTGCTCGCGAACTCGGCGTGGAGGGCCTTCACCTCGTCCTCGAGCTCGGGCGCCGGCCCGTCGACCACGGCACCGGGCACCACGTCGCGGATCGACAGAGCCGCCACGGGCGACGCGGGCGAGCCCCACGCCGACCGCCACTCGCCCAGCCGGGCCGAGCTGACGGCATACGCGATGCGCCCCAGCCCCACCCAGGCGTGCGCGGCCGAGCACATCGGGCAGTGCTCTCCCGACGTGTAGACGGTCGCCGCAGCCCGCTCGGCGGGCGTCAGGTGCGCGCCCGCCCACCGCGCGATGGCGAACTCGGGGTGCTGGGTCGCCTCGAGCGCGACGACGTGGTTGTGGTCCTCGAAGAGCACCTCTCCGGAGCCGGAGACGAGCACCGACCCGAACGGTTCGTCGCCGCGCTCGAGGGCCAGCCGGGCGAGCGCGACGGCCCGCCGCAGGTGCTCGAGGTCCGTGGCCGAGAGGCTCATGCGACCCTCCCCGTCACGAGCGCGAAGGTGACGAAGGCGCCGCCGTCCGCCTCGAGCATCCCCTGGACGGGCGAGGTCACTGTGCCCTTGAGCTCCATGACAGCACGCTCCCACAGGAGCCAGTTCGCGCACGCGTCCTCCTGCGTGCGCGCCGTGACGCGGGTGAACGCGCGGCTGAACTCCCACTGGCTCCGCAGCCAGTCGGCGGTGTGCCAGGCAGCGGTCTCGGCGCCGACGACGCGGTCGATGTGCTCGGGGATCTCGCCGAGCTCGCGCACCTCGGTGGTGAGGGCGGGGGTGGCGACGCCGAGCTGGCCGCCGGGCTTGAGGAACTTCGCGAGGTAGGGCGGGTAGTGGTCCCCGGTGCCGAAGTACTCCCACGCGTCGATGCTGACGATGGCGTCGAACGAGCCGCGACCGAACGGCAGCGCGTGCGCGTCGACGCGCATGGGGAGCACCCGGTCGTCCACGCCCTCCTTCCGGAACACGGCGCCGGCCTCGCTCGGGTCGACCCAGAGGTCGGCCGCGACGACCTGCACGCCGTACTCCTTCGCGAGGAAGACCGACGTCGCTCCGAGGCCCGAGCCGAGGTCGAGCACGCGCATGTCGGGCCGCAGGGCGAGGTCGGCCGCGAGGTCCTCGAGCAGCCACAGCGGGTGCGGCCCCATGTCGAGGTCGACGAGCCACTTCGCGTCGTACTTCGCCGACCTGGGGTAGGCGGCTCGGGTCAGGTGGTCGAGGGCGGGCATGGGTCGATCCTCCGTGACGAGAACGTATGCCGTCGAGCGAGTTCCACGGGTCGAGTTGCCTTGCGTCGCGGGCTGGTCGGGCTGTTAGCCGTCGTCCCGGACGCGAACGAGCACGTCGGGGTTCAGCCCGGCGACCGAGGTCTGGCCCGAGAGGGCGAGCTGCAGGTCGAGCTCCGCGCGCAGGTTACGCAGCACCTGCGAGACACCGTCGGCGCCTGCGAGGGCGAGCCCGTAGACGTGCGGGCGACCCACTGCGACCGCAGTGGCTCCGAGTGCGAGGGCGATGAAAGCATCTGCACCGCAACGGATCCCGCTGTCGAAGATGACGGGCATCTGTGAGCCGGCACCGCGCACCGCGGTGACCACACGTGGCAGCGCGTCGAGCGCCGCGACCGACCGGTCGACCTGGCGCCCCCCGTGGTTGGAGACGTAGACGCCGTCGACGCCTGCGTCCACGGCCCGCAGCGCGTCGTCCGGGTGCAGGATCCCCTTGAGCACGATCGGCAGCGACGTCAGCGAACGCAGTCGCGGCAAGTCGTCCCACGTCAACGACGGTCGGCTGAAGACGTCGAGGAAGGTCTCGACGGCGGCACGGGGCTCGGGGGCGGTCAGGTTGTGCCGCGTGTCGCCGGGGTGGTTGCGCGACATCGAGAGCAGCGTCGCGACGGCAGCGGGCGTGGGCCGGGGGCGCGGCTGGGGCGTCGCCGCAGCGACCCGCTCGGCGACGAGCCGACGGAACACGGGGTCCGACGTGTACTGCGCGATGCCCTCGCCGCGCGCGAACGGCAGGTGCCCGAGGTCGAGGTCGCGGGGCCGCCAGCCGAGGTATGCCGTGTCGAGCGTGACGACGAGCGCCTCGCTGCCGCAGGCCTCGGCGCGCGACACGAGGCTCTCGACGAGCTCGTCGTCGCTGCTCCAGTAGAGCTGGTACCAGTGGCCGGAGCCGGCGAGCGTCCGCGCGATGTCCTCCATCGGCACCGATGCCTGCGTGCTGATGATCTGGGTGACGCCCTGCTCACGCGCCCCGCGGGCAACGGCGAGGTCGGCCTCGTCGTGGGCCATCGACAGCACCCCGATCGGTGCGACGAGAAACGGGCTCTCGTGGCGCCGGCCGAAGAGCTCGACCCCGAGGTCGCGCTCCGTCGTGTCGACGAGCATCCGCGGCGCGACCCGCCAGTGGGCAAAGGCCTGCGCGTTGGCCGAGGCGCTCGCCTCGGACCCTGCAGACCCGGCCACGTAGGCAAAACCCCTGCGGGACATCACCTTTCGAGCGGCTTCCTCGAGTCGCGTGCCATCGGTCGGCACCTCCGGACGGTGGCCGAAGGCGCCCGCGCGGTAGATGGCGGACTGCACGGCCCGGCCGAACCCCTCAGGCGGCATACCTGCTCCTCACGTCGCGGTCCGGCGCCTCGTCACGTCCGGCCCGGCCCATCCTGCTACGGGCGGCGCCTGCGCGGGCGGGTCACCAGGTGACCGAGATGGTCTCGCGCCACCAGCGCTCCAGGTCGTCGACGGGGTCGGAGGCGCACCGGCTCCAGAGGCGCAGGTAGAGGTCGACGGGTCCGCCCCGCCACTCGTGGTCGCGCTCCGACACGTCCACCGCGTCGGGTCGCACCCGCCTCGTCTCGATCGGCCGACCGGCTGCAAGGTCGACGAGCCACGCCACGTCGCAACCGTCGGGGGCCACGAGCAGGCGCGTCGGGTCGGTGGACCCGTCGGGAGAGGCACCCTTGCGACTGCGGGTGATGAACCCGACCAGCAGCTCGTCGATGCCGTCGACGGCGACCTCCGGCGAGATCCACGTCTCGTCGGCGCGCGCGGGCCGGCGCAGCCGGGCGCCGAGGGCGTCGACCGCGTGGATCGTCGTCTCGTGGCACTGCCGGCGGGTCCAGAACAGGCGGGCGGGAGGCGCGTGCTCGAGGAAGACCAGCGCCTCGAGGTCGTCGGGCGCGTCGACGATCGCCTGCAGCAGGTCGGTGGCGCCCTCGTCGAACCACCCGAGCACGTCGGCCGACGCGCGGCCCTCGGCCTCGAGCGGCTCCGGTGGGTCGATGGGGGCTCCCCGGAGCTGGCTCGCGGCCCAACGGTGCACCATGCCCTGGTGGGCGACGAGGTCGAGCACCGTCCAGTCCGGGCAGGTCGGCACCGGCGCGTCGAGGCCTGCAGCCATCGCGTTGGCCCGCAGCACCGTCGACGCCGAACCGATCCCGTCGCCCAGGACGTCCAGGGTGAGCCCGAGCGGTCCCGGCGACTGCAGCGCGTCGTCGGTGACCGAGACCATCACAGCCCCTGGACGTGTCGGGCCAGCAGGGCGAGGGCGTTCGAACCCTTCTCGTTGGCGACCTTGCCGTCGGGCGAGGAGTAGGTCAGCCGCAGCAGCACGTTGCCGACCTGCACCACCCCGATGTAGTCGTGCACCGTGCCGGCGGCGGACGTGCGGGTCAGGTCGACCCGGCCCAGCGGCATACCTTCGGCGACGTCACGTCGCTCGTTGGCGACCGTCGTCGCCACGCCGTTGGCCGCCTCGGGTGCCCGACACGACGCGGCGGCGGCCAGCACCGGCTCGACGGCCCTCGCGGCGGCGGCGAGGTCGGGGTACGTGATCGCGGCGACGTCCGCGCGGGTGCCCGTCGCTCCCGTCCACGAGCGGGCGTACGCGTCCGGCCCGCTCGGCCTCGTCAGCCGCGGCGTCCCGGGGCACGCCGCGACGTCGGCGGTGTCGCCGGAGGGCGCGCGGGTCAGCCCGGACACGTGGTAGCCCTCGAGGTATGCCGCGACGGCGTCGGCCGGGTGCACCCGGGGCGGGGGCAGGCTCGACGGGGGAGCGAGCGGGTCGTCCGTGGTGGCGGTCGCCGCCGGAGTCGTGGCGATGCCCCGCGTGGACGGGGTGACGACCGGCATCGTGGCCGCGGCGTCGGAGCACGCGGCCAGCAGCGGCACGACGACGAGCGGCGTCACGGCGGCGAGGAGGGCTCGGGCGGTCGGTCGACGCATGGCAGCGAGTCTGCCCCATGGCGCCCCGACGGCCGGGGAGCGGGCGGGCACGGAGGGCGGGCGGGCACGGCGGCGGTAGATTTGCCGGGCGGGGCGGCCACCGCCGGCCCGCGCACCCCCGACCTGCGGGCCCGGCACCCCGGACCCGACCGCCCGTCACCACCCGAGCACCACCCGGAGGCCCCCGTGGACGCCAGCGACCTGCTGCGCAACTCGCTCCTGCAGCTGTCCAAGCAGGAGAAGATCCGAGACGTCATCGAGAAGGCGCCCGTGTCGCGCTCGGTCGTCAAGCGCTTCGTCCCGGGCGCGGAGCGCGCCGACGTCGTCGGCGCGGCCGCGGAGATCGCGGCCTCCGGCCGGCTGTCGACCATCGACTACCTCGGCGAGGACACCACCGACATCGCGCAGGCGCGCCACACCCGCGACGCCTACCTCTCGCTCCTCACGGCGCTGCGCGACCAGGGACTCACCGAGGGCGGCACGGTCGAGGTGTCGCTCAAGCTGAGCGCGCTCGGCCAGGCGCTGCCGGGCGACGGCAACGCCATCGCCCTCGACCACGCCCGCGAGATCTGCGACCTCGCGCAGCAGTCGGGCACCACGGTCACCCTCGACATGGAGGACCACACGACGACCGACCTCACGCTCGATGCCCTCCGTGAGCTGCGTGCCGACTTCCCGACGGTGGGCGCCGTGCTGCAGGCCTACCTCTACCGCACCGAGGCGGACTGCCGTGACCTCGCGCACGCCGGCTCACGCGTACGCCTGTGCAAGGGCGCCTACAAGGAACCCGAGTCGGTCGCCTTCCAGGCCGGCGCCGAGGTCGACAAGTCCTACGTGCGATGCCTCAAGGTCCTCATGCAGGGCGAGGGCTACCCGATGGTCGCCTCGCACGACCCGCGCCTCATCGAGATCGCCGGGGCGCTCGCGGGCCAGGCCGGCCGCGACCCGAAGTCGTTCGAGTACCAGATGCTCTACGGCATCCGGCCCGAGGAGCAGAAGCGCATCGCCGACCGCGGTGACCAGATGCGTGTCTACATCCCGTACGGCCAGGAGTGGTACGGCTACCTCATGCGCCGCATGGCCGAGAAGCCGGCCAACGTCATGTTCTTCCTGCGCGGCGTCGCGACCAAGAGCTGAGCGGGGGACACGATGACGACGACGGCCATCTTCGGCGCAGGGGTCATGGGCGAGACCCTCGTCTCCGGGCTCATCCGCTCGGGGCGCACCCCCGGCGACCTCGTCGTCACCGGGCGCACCCCCGACAAGGTCAACGCGCTCGCCGAGCGCCATGGCGTACGCGTCCTGCCGAACTCCGAGGCCGCCGACGTCGCCGACACCCTCGTGCTGTGCGTCAAGCCGCAGGACATGGCCGGGCTGCTCGACGAGATCCGCGACCACGTGGCTCCCGGGAACGTCGTCGTGTCGCTCGCGGCCGGCATCACGACCGAGTACCTGGAGTCGCGCCTGCCCGAGGGCACCTCGGTCGTGCGCGTCATGCCGAACACCCCGGCGCTCGTCGACGAGGGGATGGCGGGCATCGCGCCGGGAAGCCACTGCACCGACGACCACCTCGCCGAGGCCGAGGCGCTGCTCAGCTCGTGCGGTCGCGTCGTGCGACTGGCCGAGAAGCACCTCGACGCGGTCACCGCGATCTCCGGCTCCGGCCCGGCGTACATCTTCTACGTCGTCGAGGCGATGATCGAGGCCGGTGTCGTGCTCGGCCTGCCGCGCGCGACGTCGACCGAGCTCGTGGTCCAGACCCTCTACGGCGCGGCGACGATGCTGCGCGAGACCCACGAGCACCCGACGGTGCTCCGTGAGCAGGTGAGCTCGCCGGGTGGCACGACCGTCGCCGCCCTGCGCCAGCTCGACGACCACAAGGTGCGTGCCGCCTTCGTCACGGCCATGGAGGCCGCGGCGGCTCGCTCCAAGCAGCTGGCGTCCGGGCAGGCCTGAGCGGCCGGCAGCACGCCGACCCCTCGGCTCGTCAGGTCGCGGGTGTGGGCGTGCTGACGGAGCCCCAGACGTAGCGCTGGTCGGGCATGACGACGCGGTAGCTGCGGTGCTGGGCCGTCGTGTACGTGTAGGTGTAGCGCCCGGTGCTCGACGGACAGGTCTACGTGAGCGGTCGCCAGGTCCGACGTCGTCGTGTTGAGCGAGGCTGTCGTCAGGGGTGCCCGCGCGCTCAGCGGGCGCCAGGTCCACACCCCGAGGTGGTCGGTGTAGGACACCTCGGGGGGGTCCACGACCGAGCCGATCGGCAGGGGGTCGGAGCGGCTCCGACGACGTGCCCCCGCGGCGACGGTCCATGGCGCGAGCGTACGCCCGCGCACGGCGCCGGAAGAGGGTTGCGCGAAAGCCCGTCGGCGGGTCTCGCAGGTGACGTCAGGGGCGCGTGCGGGCACAGTGGAGACGTGAGCGCACCCGACGACGACGTCCCCACCCCTGCGCCGACCGCAGCCCGTGCTGCCGGCGGGTCGGACCCGGCAGCGGCCCCCGGTCCCCGGATGCACCTGCACGCGGTCACGCCCGACGACTGGGAGTCCCATCGCGACGTGCGGCTCGCGATGCTCGATGACGCCCCCGACGCCTTCTGGTTCACCTACGCCGACGAAGCCGTCTACGACGAGGCCGACTGGCGAGAGCGGATCGAGGGAGCCTGGCTGGTGCAGGCGCGCGACGCCGACGGCGTCATCGGGAGTGCGGGGCTCGGATCCCACTGGGAGCCCGAACGGGCAACGACGGCAACGCTCTTCGGCATGTACGTGGCGCCGCGGGCACGCGGGAGGGGTGTGGGTGAGGCCTTGGTCCACGCGGTGCTCGACGAGGCGAGGCGGCTGGGCAAGTCGGAGGTCGTCCTCGAGGTGACCAGCTCCAACACGGCAGCCGAGGCCCTCTACACCCGCTGCGGGTTCGAGCGGACGGGAGCCGTCCACGACCACCCTCGGCGCCCCGACCTGAGCGAGATCGAGATGACGCACCGGCTCTGAGCGGCACTGGCGGGCAGTGCGGTTCGTCGCCGGGTGTCGCGGTCGCCGAACGTTCACCGACCTGCTGGTGCGCTCGCATGGTGGGTCGTGCGATGGTGGACCACATGACCGACATCACCGTGCGTCCCCTCGGCGAGGACGACTGGGAGGACTACCGCTCCGTCCGTCTCTCCGCCCTCCGAGAGTCGCCCGAGGCGTTCGTGGCCACCGCCGACGAGGAGGAGGCCTACGACGAGGCCTTCTGGCGTGAACGCATGCAGCGGTCGGCACGCCTCGTCGCCGAGAGCGACGGCAACGCCGTGGGCGTCGTCAGCGTCGGCACCGCCAAGGCGACGGACGGGGCGGCCGGGGAGCTCTTCGGCCTGTGGGTGCGCCCCGAGGCCCGCGGCCTCGGCGTCGCCACCCGCCTCGTCAAGCACGGGGCGGCGCTCGCCGCCAAGCGCGGCAACTCGCACCTCGTCTACTGGGTCGGCACCGACAACGGGCGCGCCGTCGCCTTCGCGAGCGGCATGGGCTTCCGGCCCACCGACTACCGCCGGCCGATGGGCGTCGTCAGCGAGGAGGACGGCGACGAGGAGGTCGCCATGGTGCTGCCCCTCGGCGACGACCCCGGCCCCCACCCCCGCCTCTGACAGCGGGCCATCCAGCCACCCGCGAACCCACCCTCCCGTATGCCGGGAGGGTGGGTTCATCCGTGCGACAGGCGGTTCCGCTCACGGTCGAGCGGCGAACCGCTCGATCAGCTCGGTGGGTCCGCTCACGATGAGCATGTGGTGCGCCGAGATCTTCGTCTGCGGGACGGCGTACGTGAAGTCCTCGCCGGGAGCCTTGACGCCCACGATCGTGACGCCGTACTTGCGGCGCACCTGGCTCTGTTCGAGCGTGAAACCGATGGTCTCGCTCGGCGGCTTGAGCTTGACGATGGCGAAGCCGTCGTCGAACTCGATGTAGTCGAGCATCTTGCCGTTGACGAGGTGGGCCACCCGGCGACCCGAGTCCGCCTCGGGAGAGATGACGTGGTGCACGCCGATGCGGTCGAGGATGCGCTTGTGCTCCGGCGACATCGCCTTGGCCCAGATCGACGGCACCCCTGCGTCGACGAGGTTTGCGGCGGCGAGCACCGACGACTCCACCGACGAGCCGATGCCGACGATCGCGATCTTCGGCTCGGCGTCGCGGATCATGTCGAGGCCCGAGGCGTGCGACAGATCCGCGTGCACGACCTTCGCCACCTTGTTGACGTAGCTCTCGGCGATCGCGTTGTCGCGCTCGACGGCGATGACCCGGTGCCCGAGACGGGTCAGCTCGAGCGCGACGGCAGAGCCGAAGCGTCCCAGCCCGATGACGATCACGTCGTCGTCGAAGAGCCGGTTGCGGCCCATGGGTTGTACCTCCGTCGTCGGTGGCGCGTTTCCGCGATAGCGTCTCAATCATGCCAACTCAGGCCAGGGTCGTCTGGGACTCCTCCTTCACGAGGTACAACTTCGGCCCCACGCACCCGATGGCACCGGTGCGCCTCGACCTGACGGCACGGCTCTGCGACGCACTCGGTGTCTTCGACGTCGACGGCGTCGAGGTCGTCGGCGCCGACGAGGCCACCGACGATCTGCTGGCCACGATCCACGACCGCGACTACCTCGCCGCCGTCAAGGCCGCGTCCGCCGACCCCCGTTCGGCCGACGAGGCCTATGGCCTCGGCACCGACGACGACCCCGCCTTCGAGGGCATGCACGAGGCGAGCTCACGCGTGGTCCAGGGCACCGTCGACAGCTGTCGCGCCGTCTGGGAAGGCACCGCCGCCCACGCCGTGAACTTCACCGGCGGCCTGCACCACGCCATGCGAGGAGCCGCCAGCGGCTTCTGCGTGTACAACGACATCGCCGTCGGCATCCAGTGGCTGCTCGACCACGGCGCCGAACGCGTCGCCTACGTCGACGTCGACGTCCACCACGGCGACGGCGTCGAACGCATCTTCTGGGACGACCCGCGCGTGCTGACCATCTCCGTCCACGAGACCGGCCGCGCCCTCTTCCCCGGCACCGGGTGGCCCGGCGACGTCGGCGGCAAGGACGCCGAAGGCACCGCCGTGAACGTCGCACTCCCGCCCGGGCTCTCCGACGCCGGGTGGCTCCGCGCCATCCATGCCGTCGCCGTCCCCGTCGTCCGCGCCTTCAAACCCGACGTCCTCGTCACCCAGCACGGCTGCGACACCCACACCGAAGACCCCCTCGCCCACTTCGCCGTCACCGTCGACGCCCAACGAGCCGCCGCCGACGCCATGCACCGCCTCGCCCACGAGGTGTGCGACGGGCGCTGGGTCGCGCTCGGTGGAGGCGGCTACGAGGTCGTCGGCGTCGTGCCCCGCACCTGGACCCACCTCACCGCGATCGCCGCCCACGCCCCCATCAAGACCACCACCCCGATCCCCGAGGACTGGCGCGCCCACGTCGAGCACGTCTTCGGACGCCCCGGACCACGCCGCATGGGCGACCTCACCGCCGAGGACGGCCCCCTCTGGTGGCGCTCCTGGGAGATGGGCTACGACCCCGGCAGCGAGGTTGACCGCGCCGTCATGGCCACCCGCACCGCCGTCTTCCCCCTCCACGGGCTCGACATCCACTTCGACTGAATTGTTGGCGCCTGCTTCGCCCGGCGCGTGCCGCTTCGCCCCTGAGCCGTCGTCTTCCTCCGCTCCGCTCGCTCGTTCTCTGTTCTCGGCGCTTCGCTTCGCTTCGCGCGTGCCGCGGCGCCCTCCTGGCGTCGCCTTCCTCCGCTGCGCTCACTCGTTCCTCGCTCGCTTCGCTGCGTCCAGGCGACGCCGGCGCCGCGGCGATAACCGTTTGGTCGACAGCAGTGTGAGCGCCTAGCCTTGTCCCACGGCGATGACGGGCCTGACGATCCTGAGCCGAGCACGACCAGAGGCCGTCCGCGATCCGCGGCGGCGAAGGTGTGGTGGCACAGCGACATTCCCCATCGCCCACACCTCCGGGGCATCAACCCTCTGGAGGTGAACGGAATGCAACCAACCCAACCCACCACCCTTGCTCCGCGCGTGCTCGCGCGGGACCTGGGCTCCGTCGAGCCCGGCAGCCATGCCACCCTCGCCGGCTGGGTCCACCGACGGCGCGTGCTCGCGAGCGTCACGTTCCTCGTGCTGCGCGACCGCTCGGGCCTGGCGCAGGTCGTCGTCAAGGACGAGGAGACCATCGCGCAGCTCGCCGGGCTGCCCGAGGAGACGGTCGTCGAGGTGACCGGCAGCGTGTCGGCCAACGCGAGCGCACCCGGCGGCGCCGAGCTCGTCGAACCGACCGTCACGCCCCTCACCGAGCCGGCAGCCGCACCACCGGTCGAGCTGTGGCGTCCGACCTTCGGCGCCGGACTGCCCACCCACCTCGACCACGCCGCTGTCACGCTGCGGCACCCGAGGCACCGCGCCGCCTGGCAGATCGCCAGCGCCTCGATGCGCGGATTCCGTTCTGCGCTGGGCTCGCTCGAGTTCACGGAGATCGCCACGCCGAAGCTCGTCGGCACGGCCACCGAGTCGGGCGCCAACGTCTTCACCGTCGACTACTTCGGCCGCACCGCCTACCTCGCGCAGAGCCCGCAGCTCTACAAGCAGATGCTCGTCGGGGTCTTCGAGCGCGTCTTCGAGGTCGGCCCGGTCTTCCGCGCCGAACCGCACGACACGGTGCGCCACCTCGCGCAGTACACCTCGCTCGACGCCGAGCTCGGCTTCATCCGCGACCACCGTGACGTGCTGGCCGTCCTGCGCGCCGCGGTCGCCGGCATGGTCGAGGGCATCACCACGTATGCCGGTGACGCCGCTGCGCTCCTGGGCGTCGAGCTGCCGCAGGTGCCCGACGAGTTCCCCGTCATCCACTTCAGCGACGCCCTCGCGAGGGTCGGGGCCGACCCCGACGAGCCCGACCTCAGCCCGGCGCACGAGCGCGCCCTCGGGGAGTGGGCGCAGGCGGCATACGGCTCGGACTTCCTTGCGGTGGAGGGCTACCCGATGGGCAAGCGGCCGTTCTACACCCACCCGCAGCCGGGCGACGAGCGGTGGAGCAACAGCTTCGACCTGCTCTTCCGCGGCCTCGAGCTGACGACGGGCGGGCAGCGGCTGCACCGGCCGTCGGACTACGCCGCCGCCATGGCGCGCACCGGCACCGACCCGGCGGTGCTGGCCGGCTACCTCGACGCCTTCGCGCACGGCATGCCTCCGCATGGCGGCTTCGCGATCGGTCTGGAAAGGTGGGTCGCGCGCCTCACGGGCGCCGAGAACGTGCGCGAGGTGACGCTCTTCCCGCGTGACCTGCACCGCCTGGAGCCGTGACGGGTGACCGCACAGCCGGGAGATCCACAGGGGTCCCACCGGCGTGTCGAGTTGCATCGCGACGATTCGTTACACGGTTCGCTTCCCCTCCAGTCACATCTGCCCCTAGTGTTGCTTCTTGCACCTGCGTGAAGTTTCGCCGGAGGGGAAGCCGTCGACGCGCGGGTGCGACCCACCTGAAGATCGGGGTAACACATGTCGAATGAGCGTCAGCTCGCCGAGGTGCGGTTCCTAACCGTCGCCGAGGTCGCCTCGATCATGCGCGTGTCGAAGATGACGGTCTACCGGCTCGTCCACGGCGGAGACCTTCCGGCCGTACGCGTCGGCCGCTCCTTCCGGGTTCCGGAGGACGCGGTGCACAAGTACCTGCAGACGTCCTACATCGACACCGCGTGAGCACAGCGTGACACCCGCGTCACGGCGCACCCGAGGGGGCGGCGTCGACCACCCGGTCGGGCCGCCCCCTCGGCGTTCCCGCAGGTGGGCAGGCTGCGACGTCGACGTTCCTTTTGGGTCAGAGGCCCCGTACGCGCTACGCTGTGGAGCCTGTTCGGCTCGTGAAGTTCGACCGGCCTCTCGGAGGTGTGTCGACGCAGGTCGGCATCAGCTCAGTCAGAGACAAGTCGCACGACAAGGACAAACATGGGTTCTGTCATCAAGAAGCGCCGCAAGCGGATGGCGAAGAAGAAGCACCGCAAGCTGCTGCGCAAGACGCGCCACCAGCGCCGCAACAAGAAGTGACCTGAGTTCTCAGGTCTCGGCGGATCGCCCCGCACGCTCTCGACCCTCACCGACGGTGGGGGTCGTTCGCGTTTCCGGACCGGTCCCGCGGGTGCGCCCACGCGTCCGGGCCCGGCTTCCGGTGCGAGACGCTCGCCACATCCACGCTCGGAGGCCGTACGCAAGCCGTCTGGGCGACAACCCATCGGTAGGCTGCACCAGACGGTAGGGGCCGACGACAGGAGGACGTGATGGCAAAGGTCGTCCTCGTGACGGGGGTGTCCCGCTACCTCGGCGGGCTCTACGCCCGCCGGTTGTCGGCCGACCCGTCCATCGAGCGGATCCTCGGCGTCGACGTCGTGCCCCCGAAGCACTCGATCGGACGAGCCGAGTTCGTGCGGGCCGACATCCGCAACCCGATGATCGGGCGCATCATGGCCCAGGCCTCGGTCGACACGGTCGTGCACATGAACGTCATCGCGACGCCCAAGGACTCCGGCGGGCGGGTGACGCAGAAGGAGATCAACGTCATCGGCACGATGCAGCTGCTCGCTGCCTGCCAGAAGTCCGAGTCGGTGACGCGCCTCGTCGTGAAGTCGTCCGCCGCCGTCTACGGCTCCTCGCCGCGTGACCCGGCCATGTTCAGCGAGGACATGAACCCCAAGACGCTGCCGCGCACCGGGTTCGGCAAGGACTCCGTCGAGGTCGAGGGCTACGTGCGCGGGTTCTCGCGCCGCCGGCCCGACGTCGAGATCACCATGCTGCGCTTCGCCAATGTCGTCGGCCCGAGCATCCACACCGCCATCACCGACTACTTCTCGCTGCCGGTCGTGCCCGTGCCACTCGGCTTCGACGCCCGGTTCCAGTTCGTCCACGAGGACGACGCGACCGCGGCCATGATCCTCGCCACCACCGGACCCGCCGTGGGCATCGTCAACGTCGCCGGCGACGGCTTCCTCACGGTGACGCAGTGCACGGCCATCGCCCGTCGCCCGATCCTGCCGCTGCCGCTCCCGGCCGCCGGTCTCATCGGCAACCTGGTGAAGCGCAGCGGCCTCGCCGACTTCTCGTCGGACCAGCTGACCTTCCTCGCCTTCGGCCGGGGCCTCGACACCCACCGGATGCGGTCGGTCTTCGGCTTCGAACCGCACTACACGACCCGGTCCGCCTTCGAGGACTACGCCAGCCACCTGCGCCCCGCCGTGCCCGGCGTCGAGGGCGTCGGTGACGTCGTCAGCGATGCCGCCGGCGGCACCGCGGCCGCCATCGCCCGAGTCTTCGACAGGATCCAGCCGTGACCACCGAGCCCACCGACCAGACGCGGCAGGCGGGGAACGCCGCACCGGCCACGCCCGAGGGGCAGGCGACGGAGACGGCGACGCCGGCGGACATCGCCGCCAAGCCCACCGCTGCGAAGAAGGCCGCTGTCAAGAAGGCTGCCGTGAAGAAGGCTGCGGCCAAGCAGCCCGCTGCGCGGAAGTCCGCGTCGAAAGCAACGTCGAAGTCCGCGTCCAAGTCTGCGTCCAAATCTGCGTCCAAGAAGCCCCCGTCGAAGACGTCGACGGCCACGCGTGCTGCTGCGGTCAAGGCAGCGGGCAGCACCCCCGCCGAGAAGGTCTCGGCCCCTACGACGGCCGCCACGAAGGCGTCCGCGCGCGAGGCGTCACAGCCGCGCTCGGGCGGCGCGTTCGCAGCGGGCGCAGCGCGGGCCTCGGGCGAGCGCCGACGTCGCAGCGGCACGCCGCTGCTGCCGACGCAGCCCGTCGAGGTGAGCCACGCTCGGCACCGGTCCGTCGGTGCGGCCAGCACGACCCCTCCGGACGAGCCGGTCGAGGTCGCCGACACCCCGGTCTCCGTCGACGCTCCGGGCGAGCAGCCCGACGACTCGTCGCTCGGCACGACCGCCACCAGTGACGTCCCCGCCGCCGCAGCGGCCAGTCCGCCGACCAGCGGTACGGGCCGTCGCCCGCGCACGAGCGAACCGGCCGACACGCCGACCACCCCGACCACCCCGACCACTCGGGCCAGGCCGAGCCGGGCCTCGATGCGCTCGACACGGCGCACCGCGAACGGTGAGCCGACGCGGTTGCGGGCCGTGCCACGTGTGCCCGAGCCCGCCGCGACCCCGGGCGACGCGGGCGCCCCCGGAGCCGGGCGGCATACGCAAGCAGGCGGTGACGGCTGGGAGCACGCGCTGACCTCGGGGCTGCAGTCGCGGGCCGAGAAGCTCGTGGGCGCGGTGCTCGAGGGTGCCGAGTTCACGTCCGAGTCCCGCCCCGGACCCGCCGAGCTCGTCGAGCTGGCCATCAACGTGCTGCGCGCCGCGGCGATGTCGGCCGGGGTGCCGGCGGAGGACGTCGAGCGCCAGGTCGCCGAGACGCTGGCCTACCTCAGGCGGCGGCTGTCGGGCGACTACGTCGTCGACGAGTTCGGCTTCGACGAGGACTACACGATCAACGTCCACCTGCCCCTGCTGCGACCGCTCTACAAGAAGTGGTTCCGGGTCGAGGTGCGTGGCATCGAGAACATCCCCGACGAGGGCGGCGCGCTCGTCGTCGGCAACCACTCGGGCACCGTCGCCATGGACTCGCTCATGACGCAGGTCGCCGTCTACGACGAGCACCCGAAGAAGCGACACCTGCGCATGCTGGGGGCCGACCTCGTCTTCCAGATGCCCTTCATCGGCACCATGGCGCGCCGGTCGGGAACCACCCTGGCGGCCAACACCGACGCCGAGCGCCTGCTCGCGGGCGGTTCGCTCGTCGGCGTCTGGCCCGAGGGGTTCAAGGGGGTCGGCAAGCCGTTCAGCGAGCGCTACAAGCTGCAGCGCTTCGGCCGCGGTGGCTTCGTGTCGGCGGCCCTGCGCGCCGGCGTGCCGATCGTGCCGGTGTCGATCGTCGGTGCCGAGGAGATCTACCCGATCCTCGGCAACATGCCGGCCGTCGCGCGGCTGCTGGGGCTGCCGTACGCGCCGATCACGCCGACGTTCCCGCTTCTCGGCCCGCTCGGCATGGTGCCGCTGCCGAGCAAGTGGCTCATCGAGTTCGGGCCGCCGATCGACACGTCGGCCTTCGGGCCGGAGGCCGCCGACGACCCGATGCTCGTCTTCGACCTCACCGACCAGGTGCGCGAGACCATCCAGCAGACGCTCTACAGCCTGCTCATGCAGCGCAAGTCCGTCTTCCTCTGACCCGGCCCACCCGGCCCACCCGACCCCTCGCCCGGGGCGGAGCCGAGATGGCGCTCAGGGCAGCGGCTGGAGGGGGAGCGTCGTCGACGGCAGCAGCGGCAGCGCGGGCGGCGTGACGACGACCGTCGGCACCGGGATCGTCGCGCCGGGCAGCGTGATGCCGCCCCCGCCGACCCTGATGGTCGTGCTCGAGGCCCCCACGCGGGGGATGCTCACGGTCGCGCCCGGCAGCGTGACGCCGCCACCACCGAGCCCGCCCGACGTGCTGTTGACGCCGGCGCCCGGCAGGTTGATGGTGCCGCCGGGCAGCGTGACGCCGCCGGTGACGCCGGCACCGCCGCCCGGGAGCGGCACGGACGGAAGCGGAGCGCTCGGCAGGCCGCCCCCGGGGAGGGTCGCGGACGGCAGCTGCGGCCGGGGGAGCGAGACCGAGGGCCGCGGCGCGGTGCTCGAGGGTCGCGGCGTCGCCGTGGCGCCCGGACGGGTCGTCACGAGGCCGCTGAGCAGCTGCTTCGCCTGGTCGGCGCGGTCGCTGCACACGGTGCACGAGGCGAGGTCGCGGAGCGTGGCCACCTGGCTGGCACCCAGCAGGTCACGCAGCCGCTGCCAGGCGGGCAGGGAGGCGGCCGGCACGCGCGGTCGCATCGCGTCGACCTGCGGGATCGCCCGGGTGTAGAAGTCGGACAGCTCCGTGAGGGCGTCGGTCCGACCATCGGTGCGGTAGGCCTCGAGCAGGATCGTCTGCGCGCGCCGCGTGGCGTCGGCGGCGGAGTCGTAGGCCGTGTCGAGGTCGTGCGTCGAGGGCTCGCCGCGGTCGATGAGGCTGCGGGCGTCGCCGATGTGCTCCTGCGCCTGGGCGAGGTAGGTGAGCCCCTGCTCGTAGCGCGAGCCGGCCAGCTGGACGGCCGCCCGGTCGAGGAGCTGCTTGACGCCGTAGAGCGCGTCGCCGGGCACCGCGGACCTCGAGGCGAACCCGAGCGCGCCGCCGATGACCAGCACCGCCGCGGCGGCGGCGGCCAGGAACTTCAGCGGCCGTGCCGCGACCCGAAGCACCGAGACGGTGCCGCCGGTTCTTGGACGTGCGGGGTCGGAGGAGCGCTCGGTGGCCCCGGGGACATCAGGGGCACCGGGGGCACCGGGGGCACCGGGGGCATCCGGAGTGCCCTCGGCGGAGGAGGGCTCGGCGTCGGTGTCGGAATCGCCCGGGGCCTCAGGCACGATCGGGACGACCGTCGTCGCGTCGTCGGCGAGGAGCCTGGCGCGCAGGTCGGTCACGAACTCGGCTCGCGGCGCGAGGCCGGCCTGGTCGACGGACTGGACGGCGTGGAGCACGGCGACGAGCTCGAGGATGCCGGGGTCGGAGATCCGCTCGCCGTCGAGGGCGCGCTGCAGCAGCTCGCCGTCGGCATTCGCGCCGAGGTCCATGTCCCCTCCTTCGTCTGTCGTCTGCTGGTCGTTGGTCGGTCAGCCGTTCTGGCTGGTCTGGCTGGTCTGGCTGGGGCGCCGGGTCTCGCCCGTCAGGGCGTCGGGGGTCCCGGCAGGCGCCCAGTGGCCCGACGGGGCGCCACGGGACGGCATACGGCGAGGGGTGGGTGGTGCAGGTTGCTCGTCAGGGACTCCAGCACCGTCGTCGCTGTCATGGAGCCGCCTGCGTTCACGCGATCCGCGGTCGCGCCGGTCGGCGCGCCGAGCGTCGGTCCGGGCCCACACGCACCGTCCCTACGCCGTGAGAACGACGCGGGTGGCAGTGGGGTTACGGGGTTCACAGCTCGACTCCCTCGAGCGCCTTGCGCAGAGCCCGCGTGGCGCGCAGCTGGAGCTGCTTGACGGCACCTTCGGACTTGCCGATGACCTTGGCGGTGTCGGCGAGGCTGAGGCCCTGGAGGAAGCGCAGGGTGATGCACTCGGCCTGGTCGGGGCCGAGTCCCCTGATCGCCTCGACGAGCCGCTCGTCGCGCAGCCGGGTGAGCACCTCGGCGTCGGGGGCATCGACCCGCTCGTCGGCGTCGCGCATGTCGGCCGTCGCGACCTCGAAGCGGAACTTCGCCGACTTCACGTGGTCGGCGATGAGGTTGCGGGCGATGGTGACGAACCACGCCGCGATGTCCTTGCCCTGCCACGTGAAGGAGTCGATGCGCCGCATGGCGCGCAGGAAGGTCTCGGAGGTGAGGTCCTCGGCGAGCGAACGGTTGGCCACGCGTACGAGCACGTAGCGGAAGACGGTGTCGACGTAGCTGTCGTAGAGCTGGGCGAAGGCCTCCTTGTCGCCGCCCTGGGCCAGCTCGACGAGTGCGGCGATCCGGGCCTGCTCGGCCGCGTCGCGCTCGGGGTGCGGGCGTCGGGGACCGAGCGATCCGGAGGGCGTCGGCCCGACGTCGACGTGCGCGGCGCTCTCGTTGGCGAGGGAGGCCCACAGCGCGTCGAGCGCGGAACGCCAGGAGGGCAGCGTCGGCGTGAGGCCAGACGTGAGCGCAGGGGAGAGGGCGGGCGTGAGGGCAGGCGTCACCGACACCATCGCCGGGAGCGTCCGCGGCGCGGTTACAGGGGCAGGTCGGCGGGCCGACGTCCTGTTCGAGCGCATTGGAGACAGTCTGGCGGAAGCGGGCCCCATCTGGGAGATCGATCGGCATTTGTGGCGCATGACCTACTCACCGGTACGCGTTCGCCCCACCAGTCCCAGCAGGTGTCGACGGCACGGCCGTCCGCGCCGCGCGCGCCTAGATTGCGCGCCTAGAGTGGGCGCATGACGATCCAGCAGCCCGATGCCGGGGGTGCGCCACGGGTGGTCCTGCTCGGACGCCCCGGCTGTCACCTGTGCGAGGAGGCCCGTGAGGTCGTGGCTCGCGTCACCTCCGAGCTCGGCGTGGCCTGGTCGGAGCAGTCGATCGACGACGACCCCGACCTGCTGCGCCGCTACGCCGAGCAGATCCCGGTGACCTTCGTCGACGGGCGACGTCACGAGTTCTGGCGGGTCGACGAGGCCCGCCTGCGCGCTGCCCTCCGCTGAGCCGGCCTGGCGGCCGGGCCCGCGGACGGCGACCTGCCTCGAGGGCGCGTCCCATGCCGTGGTAAGTCCCCGAAAGTCAACTTTGTGCATGGCTTCACAAACGTCTAGCCTGAACAGGTCCCCACGTGCTCCGCGTTCGGCTCGGTCCCGACCCGAACGCCTCGCTGAGAGGAGCCGGTGAGCAAGAGTGTCCGCCGACCCTGCACTGCGTCGAGAGATCCCCGACGCGACCGTCGCGCGGCTTCCCGAGTACCTTCGGACGCTCTCGCGCCTCGCTGAGGACGGCGTCCTGTCCGTCTCGTCCGAAGAGCTCGCAGCCGAGGTCGGAGTGCGCTCCGCGCAGCTGCGCAAGGACCTCAGCCACCTCGGCTCCTACGGGGTGCGCGGTGTCGGCTACGACGTCGAGACGCTGGCCCTCGAGATCTCGCGGGCGCTCGGACTCACCGAGGACTGGCCCGTCGCGATCGTCGGCATGGGCAACCTCGGGCACGCACTCGCCTCCTACTCCGGCTTCGTCACCAAGGGATTCCGCATCGTCGGCCTCTACGACGACGACCCGGCGCTCGTGGACGAGCGCGTCGTCGGGGTGCGCATCCGGCCGCTGCGCGAGATCGTCGACCACCACCAGGTCGACCCCATCGCCATCGGTGTCATCGCGACGCCGGCGCCTGCCGCGCAGGCCGTCTGCGACGCGCTCGTCGGCGCCGGCATCAGCTCGATCCTCAACTTCGCCCCCGCCGTGCTCTCGGTGCCCGAGGGCGTCGACGTGCGCCGCGTCGACCTGTCCACCGAGCTGCAGATCCTCGCCTTCCACGCCCAGCGCAAGTCGCTGGCGGCGGGCGACCTCCGGTCGGCGGTGGTCGCCCCGTGAGCCTGCTCGTCATCGGACTGTCCCACCACACCGCGCCGCTGTCGGTGCTCGAGGCGCTCTCCGAGCGTCCCGACCGCGCCGCTGCCATCGCGTCGTCCGTGCTCGGTTCGGCCACCGCCACCGAGGCCGTCGTGCTCTCCACGTGCAACCGGCTCGAGGTCTACGCCTCGGTGCCCGCCTTCCACCCCGCCGTCGCCGCCATCGGAGAGGCCCTCGCCCTCGCCGCCGGCATCGAGGAGCCCGAGGGGGTGCGCGACCCCGTCGAGCTGCCTCCGGGCGACCCGGCCGACGCCCTCGCCGCGCGCGCCGAGGCACTCGCCGACCACCTCTACGTCCGTTACGACGACGCCGCCGTCGCCCACGCGTTCACCGTCGCCTGCGGCCTCGACTCGATGGCCGTGGGTGAGGCGCAGGTGCTCGGCCAGATGCGCGACGCGCTCGCCGGCGCCCAGGAGCGCGGCCAGGTGGGAGAGACCCTCAACGCGCTCTTCCAGCGCGCGCTCCGGGTGGGCAAGCGCGCCCACACCGACACCGACATCGACCAGCACAGCGTCTCGCTCGTGCAGATCGCGCTCGAGGAGGCCGCCGAGGTGCTCGGCCCGCTCGAGGGCGTGTCCGCCGCGGTCATCGGTGCCGGCGGCATGAGCGGGCTCGCGGCGGCAACGACGTCCCGGGCGGGCGTGCGGTCGCTCACCATCGTCAACCGCACCCCCGAGCGCGCGGAGCGTCTCGCCGAGGCCACGTCGGGTACGCCACGCGCGTGGAGCGACCTCAGCGACGTCGTCGCCGAGAGCGACCTCGTCATCACCTGCACCGGCGCGGTGGGCCACGTGATCACGGCTGACCTGCTGGCCGACGGTGCTGCCCGGCGCGACGCACGGCCCCAGGTCGTCGTCGACCTGGCCCTGCCGCGCGACGTCGAGCCGGCAGACACCTGGCAACGGCCCGTGCCCGGCGTGACCCTCATCGACCTGCAGGCTCTGGGGCTGCTCCTCGAGGGCCGCGCCGACACCACGCAGGTGGTGCGCGTGCGCGACCTCGTCACCGGCGAGGTCGCCGACTACCTCACCCGCCGCATGGAGAAGTCCGTGGCGCCCACGGTGGCCGCGCTCCGGGCCCGGGCGGCCGACCTCGTCGCCACCGAGATGGACCGCCTCGACCAGCGTCTGCCCGGTCTCGACGAGACCACCCGGGCGGAGGTCGGTCTCGCAGTGCACCGCATCGTCGAGAAGCTGCTCCACACGCCGACCAAGCGCGTCAAGGAGTTCGCGATGGAGGGCAGCGGCGACGACTACGCCGCCGCGCTGCGCGAGCTCTTCGACCTCGAGCCCAAGGACGTCGCCAACGTGTCGACCCCGCCGAAGCGAGGGCAGTCATGACCGCACTGCGTCTCGGCACCCGCCGCTCCGCCCTCGCCACCACCCAGTCCGGCTGGGTGGCCGACCGGCTGCGCGACGCGGGCCACGACGTCGAGATCGTCGAGATCACGACCGAGGGCGACGTCTCGGGCGAGCTGCTCACGGCCATCGGCGGCACCGGCGTCTTCGCTGCCGCGATCCGCCACGCGCTGCTCGACGGACGCATCGACGTCGCCGTGCACTCGCTCAAGGACCTCCCCACGACGCCCGAGCCGGGGCTCGTCATCGCCGCAGTGCCGGTGCGCGAGGACAGCCGCGACGTGCTCGTGGCGCGTGACGGGCTCACGCTGGGCGAGCTGCCTCCCGGCTCCGTGGTCGGCACCGGGTCCCCCCGGCGCACCGCGCAGCTGGCGGCTCTCGGTCTCGGCCTCGACATCCGCCCCATTCGCGGAAACGTCGACACGAGAATCGGTTTCGTCACGTCGGGCAAGCTCGACGCCGTCGTCCTCGCCCGCGCGGGCCTCTCCAGGCTCGACCGCCTCACCGAGGCGACCGAGGTCATCGACCCGATCCAGGTGCTTCCCGCGCCCGGTCAGGGCGCCCTGGCCGTCGAGTGCCGGTCCGACCGGGCCGACGTCGTCGCAGCGGTCTCCGTGCTCGACGACGCCGACACCCGCGCCTGCGTCCTCGCCGAGCGGTCGCTCCTCGCGACCCTCGAGGCCGGCTGCACCGCGCCGGTGGGTGCGCTCGCCGAGGTCGTCGAGGGCGAGGACGGCCTGGAGCTGTCGCTCCGCGCCTTCGCCGGCAGCGAGGACGGATCCGTCGAGCTGCGCCGCTCGCTCGTCGGCCCGTACGAGGAGCCCGAGGCCCTCGGCGCCCGACTCGCCCACGTCCTTCTGGAGGACGGCGCCGCCGACCTCCAGGTCTCACCGTCAGCTGGACCCGCACCAGACCACGCCCCACACCAACCGGAGCAAGTTTCGTGACTCCTTCCCGCCAGCCGTCAGAGCAGACGGTCTCGACTCCCACCCACGCGACGACCCCTGCTCGCGTCGCCTTCGTCGGGTCCGGACCCGGTGACCCCGGTCTGATGACGCTGCGCGGCCGCGACCTGCTCGCCGCTGCCGACGTCGTCGTCACCGACCGGATCGCCCGCGACGACGTCGTGCTCCAGCACGCCCGGCCCGACGTCGAGATCGTCGACGCCGGACACGGCGAGCAGGGTCAGGAGCTGACCCACGCCGTGCGCGCCAAGCTCGTCGTCAAGGCCGCGAAGTCGGTGGGCCCCAACGGGCTCGTCGTGCGCCTCATGGACGGCGACCCCGCGACCTTCAACGGCCTCGTCGAGGAGGTGCGTGCCTGCCGCAAGGCCGGCATCACCTTCGACGTCGTGCCCGGCGTCTCCGCGCTCACGGCCGGCCCGACGTATGCCGGTGTGCCGCTGACCTCGAAGTCGACCGGCGCCGTCCACGTCGTCGGCGTCGACCGCTCGAGCGTCGACTGGTCGGCCTACACCGCCGACGACGACACGCTCGTGCTGCTCGGCGGCACCGACGGGATCCGGACCGCCCTCGCGGCGCTCCTCGCCGCCGGCCGACCGGCGGAGGCTCTCGTCGCGCTCTCGGCCAACGGCACCACCGTGCGCCAGTCGTCCGTCGCGACGACGCTGGGCGAAGCCGACTCCGTGTTCGCCGGCAAGGAGCCCCTCGAGGTCTCGCTCGCCGTCGTGTCGCCGAACGTCGGCCTGCGCGACGAGTTCGCGTGGTTCGAGAACAAGCCGCTGTTCGGGTGGAAGGTGCTCGTGCCGCGCACCCAGGCCCAGGCCGGCCCGATGGTCGAGCGCCTCGCGGCCTACGGGGCCACCGCCGACGTCGTCCCGACCATCTCGGTCGAGCCGCCGCGCACCCCGCAGCAGATGGAGAAGGCCGTCAAGGGCCTCGTCACCGGTCGCTACGAGTGGATCGGCTTCACCTCGGTCAACGCCGTGCGAGCGGTGCGTGAGCGCTTCGAGGAGTTCGGTCTCGACGCGCGCGCCTTCGCCGGTCTGAAAGTGGCTGCCGTCGGTGGCGTCACCGCCGACGCGCTGCGCGAGTGGGGCATCAACCCCGATCTCGTGCCGAGCGGGGAGCACTCTGCCGCAGGCCTGCTCGAGGTATGGCCCGAGTTCGACGAGGTGCTCGACCCGATCAACCGCGTGCTGCTGCCGCGCGCCGACATCGCCACCGAGACGCTCGTCGCGGGTCTGCGCGAGATGGGCTGGGAGGTCGACGACGTCACCGCCTACCGCACCGTGCGCGCGGCCCCGCCTGCGGCCTCGATCCGAGACGCGATCAAGGGCGGCGACTACGACGCAGTGGTCTTCACGTCGAGCTCGACGGTGCGCAACCTCGTCGGCATCGCCGGAAAGCCCCACGCCGCAACGGTGGTCGCCTGCATCGGTCCGGCCACGGCAAAGACGGCGCAGGAGCACGGTCTCCGGGTCGACGTGCTCGCACCCGAGGCGTCGGCGGTCAGCCTCGTCGACGCGCTGGCCGGGCACGGAGTCGGGCTCGCCGTCGCGGCCGCCGAGGCGGGGCAGCCGGTCCAGCGCCCCAGCGACAAGCGTCCGGCCTCGCGCCGTCGCGCCCGCTGACGGGCCCGCCGTGATCGAGCGTCCTCGTCGGCTCCGCCAGAACGCGGTCCTGCGGTCCCTCGTCGCCGAGACCCGGCTGCACCCGCGCGACCTCGTGCTCCCCGTCTTCGTGGGGGAGGGCCTGACCGAGCCCCGGCCGATCGAGAGCATGCCCGGCGTCCAGCAGCACACGCTCGAGAGCGTCGTCGACGTCGCGCGCCAGTGCGTGGCGAAGGGCCTCGGCGGCATCATGCTCTTCGGCGTGCCGCTGGAGAAGGACGCCACCGGCTCGGGCGCCATCGACCCCGACGGCATCCTCAACGTCGCGCTCCGCGCGGTGCGTGACGCGGTCGGCGACGACCTCGTCGTCATGGCCGACACGTGCCTCGACGAGTTCACCGACCACGGCCACTGCGGGGTGCTCGACGAGCAGGTCCGGGTCGACAACGACGCCACCAACGAGCTCTACGCCCGGATGGCCGTCGCCCAGGCTCGCGCCGGCGCCCACGTCGTCGCGCCGAGCGGGATGATGGACGGCCAGGTCGCCGTCATCCGCGAGGCGCTCGACGCGGAGGGCCTCATGGACACGGTGATCCTCGCCTACTCGGCGAAGTACGCGTCTGCGTTCTTCGGGCCGTTCCGCGAGGCCGTCCAGTCGAGCCTGCAGGGCGACCGCCGCACCTACCAGCAGGACCCCGCCAACATCGTCGAGTCGCTGCGCGAGATCGACCTCGACATCGCCGAGGGCGCCGATCTGGTGATGGTCAAGCCGGCGATGTCCTACCTCGACGTCGTCGCGGCGGCCGCCGAGCGGTCGTCGGTGCCGGTCGCCGCCTACCAGGTGTCGGGCGAGTTCTCGATGATCCAGGCCGCTGCCGCCAACGGCTGGATCGACCTGCGCGCCACCGCCGTCGAGTCGCTGACGTCGATCCGCCGGGCCGGCGCACAGGTCATCCTCACGTACTTCGCCCTCGACGTGCCGGACTGGATCGCCTGAGACCACTACCATCTGGTACGTCGCAGGAGGTTGACATGGCAATTACGGGGGATGACGGGGTGCAGTGGCTCAGTGACGCCGAGCAGGCGTCGTGGCGGGCCATCCTGCGCGGCACCCGTCTGCTCGAGCGCGCGCTCGACGACGCGCTGGGCGACGCCGGGCTCCAGCTGAGCGAGTACGAGATCATCTCGATGCTCTCCGAGAGCCAGAACCACCGGCTGCGGATGTCCGAGCTCGCCGCGATGGTGGTGCAGTCGCGCAGCCGGCTGACCCACACCGCGAAGCGCCTCGAGGACCGGGGCTGGGTGACGCGCGAGCAGTGCGCCGACGACCGCCGCGGTGTCGAGCTCGTGCTGACGACGGGAGGACTCACGGCTGTCCGCGAGATCGCGCGCGTGCACGTGCAGAGCGTGCGCGACAACCTCGTCGACATCATGACGCCGGCGCAGTTCAGCGCCATCGGCGACGCGATGGCGATCGTGCGCGACCACCTCGACCCCGAGGGAGTCAGCGGCCGCTGAGCTGACGGCCCGACGGGCCCAGGGCGTACGCGTACGCCGGGGGTTGAGAGGATGGGACCCATGAGCTCGCAGCCCGCCCCCGTCCAGACCAGCCCCGACGCCCCGGCGTCCGCCGCGCTCCTCGCGCGGGCGAGCGAGGTGATCCCGGGCGGCGTCAACTCCCCGGTCCGTGCCTTCCGCGCCGTCGGCGGCACGCCGCGCTTCATGGCGAGCGGGTCGGGTCCGTGGCTCACCGACGCCGACGGCAAGCGCTACGTCGACCTCATCTGCTCCTGGGGTCCGATGATCCTCGGGCACGCGCACCCTGACGTCCTCGCTGCAGTGAACAGCGCTGCTGCACGCGGCTTCTCGTTCGGCACGCCGTCCGAGAACGAGGTCCGCCTCGCCGAGGAGATCGTCGCGAGGGTCGAGCCCGTCGACCAGGTGCGCCTCGTCAACTCGGGCACCGAGGCGACGATGTCGGCGATCCGCCTCGCGCGCGGCTTCACCGGTCGCGACGTCATCGTGAAGTTCGCGGGCTGCTACCACGGGCACGTCGACGCGCTGCTCGCCTCGGCCGGCTCGGGTGTCGCGACCTTCGCCCTTCCCGACTCGGCCGGGGTGCCGCGCTCCAGCGCCGGCGAGACGATCGTGCTGCCCTACAACGACCTCGGCGCGGTCGAGGCCGCCTTCGCGGAGCGTGGCCACGAGATCGCGGCCGTCATCACCGAGGCGGCCCCCGGAAACATGGGGGTCGTGCCACCCGCACCCGGCTTCACCGAGGGCCTGTTGCGCATCACCAAGGCGCACGGCGCACTGCTCGTGTCCGACGAGGTGATGACCGGGTTCCGTTGCAGCGCTTCCGGTTTCTACGGCCTCGAGGGGCCGTATGCCGCCGGGGCCCCCGACCTGTTCACGTTCGGCAAGGTGATGGGTGGCGGATTCCCGACTGCAGCGTTCGGCGGGCGGGCCGACGTCATGGCCCTGCTCGCTCCGCAGGGGCCTGTCTACCAGGCCGGCACGCTGTCCGGTAACCCCGTCGCGTCCGCGGCCGGTCTCGCCACCCTGCAGGGCTGCACCCCCGCCGTCTACGAGCGGCTCGACACCGTGGCGCACGCCATCGCGGACGCCGTCGCGAGCGAGCTCACGGCGGCCTCGGTGCCCCACACCATCCAGTGGGCGGGCTCGATGTTCTCCGTCTTCTTCCGCGACGGCGCCGTCACGGGCTACGACGAGGCCAAGGACCAGGACACCGCGGCCTTCCGCCGCTTCTTCCACTCGATGCTGAGCCAGGGCGTGCACCTGCCGCCGAGCGCCTTCGAGTCGTGGTTCGTGTCCGCGTCGCACGACGACGAGGCGGTCGACCACGTCATCGGCGCGCTCCCGGCGGCAGCTCGTGCCGCGGCCACGGCCGACTGAGCCACGACGTGGCCGCGCGGCCCCGCGGTGCCCGCCCGACGGCATACGCCCTCGGGAGCGGCCGGGCATTGTCGGGGCGGGCCGGGGGGAGGAGTCTGGACGGTGACGGCGGCGCCGTCCGGGCGCTGCCTCGACCGAGGGAGGTGGGCCGTGCACGCACGTTCCACGACGGTCATGGGCCGTCCCGGCATGATCGAGACCGGAATCGCGCACGTGCAGGACGTGGTGATGCCGCGGGTCAGGGAGATGGACGGGTGCATCGGCCTGTCCATGGTGGCCGACCGCACGAGCGGCCGCTGCATCGTGACGACCGCCTGGCGTGACGAGGATGCGATGCGAGCCACGGCCAGCATGGTCGAGCCGCTGCGCACCCAGGCCGCGGAGATGCTCGGAGGTGAGGCGAGCGTCGACGAGTGGGAGATCGCCTACCTGCACCGCGACCACCGGGCCGCCGACGGTTGCTGCGCCCGCATCACGTGGACCGAGGCCGACCCCGGCTCGATCGACCGCGTCATGGATGCGTTCCGGATGGGGATCATGCCCCGCGTCGAGCAGCTGGAGGGCTTCTGCAGCGCCAGCATGTTCGTCGACCGTGCCTCCGGGCGGGCCTGCGTGACAGCGACCTACGACTCGACAGAGGCGATGATGGCGAACCGGAACGCGGCCATGGGGATGCGCGCCGACCTCGCGGCCGAGACGGGGCTGCGCATCATGGAAGTAGGGGAGTTCTCGCTCGCCATCGCGCACCTCGACGTGCCTGAGATGGTCTGACTGGCAGGCTGATTCGTCGATGGCGCCGCCCGATGAGGTGGCGCCATCGGCATGTCTGCCGGTGCGCCGCGGGCTAGTGGACGGCCGCGAGGAGCACGCCCACACCCACGAAGAGTCCGCCGAAGACCCGGTTGAGGGTGCGCTGCCCCGACTCGCGCTCGGTCAGCCGGCCCAGGCCACGCGCGGCCGCGGCGAAGAAGAACCACATGACGACCACGTCGACGGCGACCACCGTCGCGGCAAGCACGGCGTACTGCATCAGCAACGGCTGCTCGGGGCGGATGAACTGCGGCGTGAAGGCGAGGAAGAAGACGACGGCCTTCGGGTTGGTGAGGTTGACGAGCAGCCCGCGGCGGAACATCGACCAGGCGGGCTCGTGCTGCAGCTCGCCGACCCTGGCAGCAGCCGCGCGTGAGCGGAACTGCCGCACGCCGAGGAAGACGAGGTACGCGGCGCCGGCGTAACGGATGACGTTGAAGAGCACGGGCGAGCCCGCGACCAGCACCCCGACACCCGCGGCGACGATCGCGATGTGGGCGAGCAGTGCCACCTGCTGCCCGAGGATGCCCCAGATCGAGCGGGTCCAGCCCGACCCGAGGGAGTTGGCCATGGTGTTGTCGGCTCCGGCGCCCGGGGTGAACGAGATCAGCGCGCTGGCGGCGACGAGGGTGAACCAGAGTGACCACGACACGATCGCGAGTGTAGGTCGGCCACGGGTCGGAACGGATTCGGCGTCCGTGTGCTGCGTTCGCCGGCGGAGCGCTGTCGGTGGTAGCACATATGTTCGACTCATGGCACCGGAACCGTCGACGCTCGAGCTCTTGAGGAGCCGGCTGGCTGACCTCGAGGAGCGTCAGCGCGCGGCGGGTGGCGTGGCCGAGGCTGGGTTCTGGCAGCTGTTCCCGGGGCGTATGCCGTCTGCGTCGTCTGGGTCGCGCGCACCTTCCGCGCGGGGTCGGGTCAAGACGCGGCGTGAGGCGCCGGCCGCGCGGCCGGCGGCGCAGCCTCGAGGGGCCTGGGCCGGGCTGACGGCAGAGGAGCTGGACTCGATCGACCTGCGCGACGTGCGCTGGACCGACCCGCCCGATTTCGAGCAGATGGTCAACGACCCGGCGTGGACCGAGTCGATCGAGGAGCGCATCGAGGCCAAAGTTGACCTCAGCGGCGAGGGCCAGACTGCGAGCTGGCACGCGACGGAGGCGGTGACGCTCGAGGCGAGCCTCGGGGTTGGTCTGGACGCCCACGGCGAAGAGGCCCTGGTGGAGGCGACCGAGCGGGTCGCGGCGCAGCGGCGGGGGCTGGAGGTCACGTTGGTGACGTTGGTGTCCGAGCTGGTCGCGCGGGGGGTGGACGCGCCGGGTGGGTTGTCGCGGGTCGACTGGCTCCGCAGTCTCGATGCGTCCCTGACGGCAGGGCAGGCGAAGGCGTTCGTCACCGTCGGGACGGCACTGGCCGACCGGCGGTGGGCCAGGTTGCGGATGCTCGTGGCCACCCAGCAGGTCACCGTGGGCAACGCGGCGCAGGTCCTCGACTTCGAGGAGCGGGTCGCGCCGGTCGCCGACCCCGACGACCTGGCCACCGCGATCGGCGACCTGACCACTCAGGCGGGGGTGCTGCGGCCGGAGGAGCTGGCCCGGCTGGCCCGGCACCACACCGAGCAGGTCCGGCCCCCGCGGGACGAGGACACGCTCGACCACGGGCGACGCCAGGCCCGCGGCCTGTGGTTCACCCCGCCCACGAAGACCGGGATGGTGGGCCTGCGCGGGATGCTCGACCCCGAGGGCGCCGCGATCCTCCAGGCCGCGATCGACCCGCTCGCGGCGCCGCGTCCGGTCAAGGACGAGCACGGCCACACGACCGCCCCGGACGAGCGCACCCCGGCCCGGCGCCGGATGGACGCCCTGCTCACGATCGTGGGCCGCGGTGTCGCGGCCGCCCGCGGGGTCCCGGTCACCGACAAGGCCAAGGTCGTCGTCCTCATCGACTACGACACCCTCGTGCGTGACCTCACCACCCACCTCGACGAGGCCACCGACGGTCCCGGGTGCGGTGCTGGTGGCCGTGCCGGACGAGGCACGGGGACGACGTTGACCGGGGACGTGCTCTCACCGTCGGTAGTGCGACGGATGGCGTGCGAGGCCGGGATCATCCCGGTGGTCCTCGGCCGGGACGGGGCACCGTTGGACGTCGGCTACCGCGAACGGCTCTTCACCTACAGCCAGCGCCTCGCGTTGATCGCCCGCGACCGGGGCTGCAGCTTCACCGGCTGCACCGTGCCCGCGACCTGGTGCGAGGCCCACCACGTCGTCCCGTGGCACCGCGGGGGCAGGACCGACCTGACCAACGGGGCCCTGCTCTGCCCCCACCACCACACCCACGTCCACCAGCACGACCTCACCGCGACCGTCACCGCCACCGGGGTCACCTGGCACACCAGATGACCCCGCCCCGCACCCCGCCCCGACCCCGGCGGGGTCAGCGGCATGTGTGCACGCGCCGTGGAACGGGTCACAGGGGGTGCACAGGAGCGGGTGCGGATTCGGTCCTGAGCACGACGTTTGAGAGACTGTCGCCCATGGGTCAGAGCACGGACGGGGCGGCGGCGCGCGCCGACGACCTCACGGTCGTGCACCTCATGCGACACGGTGAGGTCCACAACCCGGAGGGCGTCCTCTACGGGCGCCTCGACGGCTTCCACCTCTCCTCCCTGGGCACCGACATGGCCCGCCTCGTCGCGGCCCACCTGGCGACCAACGACATCACGTGCGTCGTCGCGTCCCCCCTCGAACGGGCGCAGGAGACCGCCGCCCCCATCGCGGCCGACCACGACGTCGAGATCCGCACCGACCCGCGGGTCATCGAGTCCGAGAACCGGTTCGAGGGCCGTGGGGTCAGCGCCGGCGAGCTCCTCCACCCGCGCAACTGGCACCTGTTCCGTGACGTGACCAAGCCGTCGTGGGGTGAGCCCTACGAGCAGATCGCGGTCCGCATGCTCGCGGCCATCGCCGACGCGCGCGATGCCGCACGTGGGCACGAGGCCGTCATCGTCAGCCACCAGCTGCCCGTCTGGACCGTGCGCAACAAGCTCGAGGGTCGCCGCCTGTGGCACGACCCCCGCAAGCGCGAGTGCACTCTCGCCTCGCTCACGTCGCTGACCTACCAGGGCGACGAGCTGGCCTCGATCACGTACTCGGAGCCGGCGGCCTCGCTGCTCGTCGGCGCGAGCAAGAGCGTGGGCGCCTGATGGAGCACGTCGACCGACGCACCGCACTGCGGTGGGGCGCCGCCGCCATGGTCGGTGGTCTCGTGACCTTTGCCGCGGCGTGCTCGTCCGACCCGAACTCCGTGGCCGACCAGGCCCGTTCGGGTGACCGCAAGGGCTACGTCGCGGGTGACGGCTCCATCGAGCAGGTGCCCGTGGCCGAGCGCGGCGAGCCCGTGCGCTTGAGCGGCACCACGCTCGAGGGCAAGCCGTGGGACATCGCCGAGCGTGCCGGCACGGTGCTCGTCGTCAACGTGTGGGGCTCGTGGTGCCCACCGTGCATCGAGGAGACCCCGGCCCTGCAGAAGGCGTGGGAGACCGTCCAGGCCAAGGGCAAGAAGGTCGAGTTCATCGGCCTCGACAAGCTCGAGTCCCCGGAGACCGGGCTCGCCTTCCAGACTGCCAACAAGGTCACCTATCCCTCGCTCGCCTACGACGGCGGGGTGCCGTTGCTCGCCCTCCAGGGCAAGGCGTCGGCGACCCCGACCACGCTCGTCCTCGACGGTGAGGCCCGCATCGCCGCCCGCGTCTCCGGGCCGGTCTCGACGACGACTCTCCTGGGGCTCGTCGACGACGTGCTCACCGGGAAGGCCTGACCCCCCGTGGGCGCCGAGATCGCCACCGGTTCGCTGCTCGTCGCGGCGGCCGTCGCCCTCGTGGCCGGCTTCGTCTCGTTCGCCTCGCCGTGCGTGCTACCGCTGGTGCCAGGCTTCCTCGGCTACGTCACCGGCCTGTCGGACGTGTCGCTCGAGAAGCGCTCCCGGGGCCGGCTCGTGCTGGGGGCGCTGCTCTTCGTGCTCGGCTTCACCGTCGTCTTCCTCATCGCGGCGGCAGCGGTCTCGGCCGTGGGCCTCGCCTTCCGCGAGCACCAGAGCGTGCTGCTCCGGATCGGTGGCGCGGTCGTGCTCGTCATGGGTGTGCTCTTCCTCGGCGTGGGCCGGTCGTATGCCGTCCCGGTGAGCTGGCGACCGCGTGCTGGTCTCGCCGGCGCGCCCCTGCTCGGCGCGGCGTTCGCCGTCGGCTGGTCGCCCTGCATGGGCCCGACGCTCGGGGCGATCCAGGCGATGGCGGCGCCGATCTCGGCCGAGTCCGGGTCGATCGGCCGGGGGCTTGCGCTCGCAGCGGTCTACTCGATCGGGCTGGGGCTGCCGTTCGTCCTCATGGCCGCGCTGTGGGAGCGGGCGGGGCGCGCGAGCGACTGGCTGCGTCGTCACCGCCGCGTGCTGCAGACCGTCGGCGGCCTGCTGCTCGTCGTCGTGGGCCTGCTCATGCTGACCGGGGTGTGGGAGACGGTCGTGGTCTGGCTCCAGGTGCGCCTCGTCAACGGTTTCCAGGTGGCGATCTGAGATGACCACCGACACACCCGTGAAGCCGCGCAAGGGCAAGGGCCGCGCCAAGGACCAGCGCCCCGAGCCGGCGCTGCCCGATCTGGGGCCGCTCGAGCTGCTGCGGTGGGGCTGGCGCCAGCTGACGAGCATGCGCACCGCGCTCTTCCTGCTGCTCCTGCTGTCCATCGCGGCCGTGCCGGGGTCGATCTTCCCGCAGCGCAACATCGACGCCGGCCGGGTCGCCGACTACATCGCCCAGAACCCCACGACGAGCCCGTGGCTCGACCGCCTCGGCTTCTTCGACGTCTACGCGTCGGTGTGGTTCTCCGCCATCTACCTGTTGCTCTTCATCTCGCTGGTCGGCTGCATCGTGCCGCGCACCAAGGTGCACGTGGCAGCCCTTCGGGCGCGCCCCCCGAAGGCGCCGGCGAGACTGCACCGCCTCGACGAGCACGCCGAGCTGACGACCTCGCTGTCGCCCGACGAGGCCCTCGCGGTCGCGCGTGCCGCCCTGAAGCGCAAGCGGTTCCGACTCCACTCCCACGACGGCGTGAGCCTGTCCGGCGAGTCCGGCTACCTGCGTGAGACGGGCAACCTGCTCTTCCACCTCGCGCTGACCGGCATCATCATCGGCATGGCCGTCGGCCACGTGTTCGGCTGGCGCGGCGACATCATCCTCGCCGAGGGCGACAAGTTCGCGTCGTCGGCGGGCACGTACAACACGATCTCGCCCGGTCCCTGGGTCGACACCGAGAGCCTGCCGCCGTTCGTGCTCTCGCTCGACAAGCTCCACGTGGAGTTCAACGAGACGCCCGGTCGCGGTTTCGGGCAGCCGCGCCTCTTCGATGCCCAGACGCGGCTCCAGCGCGACCCCGGCTCGCCGGCCAGCGAGGAGACCGTCTCGGTCAACCACCCGATCGCCGTGGACGGCGCCGACATCTTCCTGCTCGGCAAC
This sequence comes from Terrabacter sp. 28, assembly GCA_000955875.1. GTDB lineage: Bacteria > Actinomycetota > Actinomycetes > Actinomycetales > Dermatophilaceae > Terrabacter. The sequence goes on along the minus strand of JYOE01000002.1, from coordinate 176,296 downwards.
GGCTACACGCCGGTCGTCACGGTGCGCGACGCCAAGGGCACCGTCCTCTACCGCGAGGCGACGCCCTTCCTGCCGCAGGACGGCAACTACCGCTCCCTCGGGGTCATCAAGGTGCCGTCCGCGTCGCCGAAGCAGCTCGGCTTCACCGGCTTCTTCCTGCCGACCGCCGAGCCCACCTTCGCCAACGGCCCGGCGTCGATCTTCCCCGACGCCAAGAACCCCGAGCTCGCCCTGTCGGTGTGGGAGGGCAACCTCTTCCCGGGCGGCGCGCCGCAGTCGGTCTACACGCTCAACACCGACGAGATGAAGCAGGTGACCAAGGCCGACGGCTCGCCCGCCCTGGTCCGTCTCAAGCCGGGCCAGACCTACCAGCTCCCGGGCGACCGGGGGTCCATCACCTTCGACAACGTCAAGCGCTTCGCCGGCCTCTCGGTGCGCACCGACCCCGGGGCCCCGATCAGCCTGGTCAGCGCGATCCTCGCCACGCTGGGCCTGATCCTCGGCCTCACGATCAAGCGCCGACGCGTCTTCGTGCGCGTCCGCCCTGCCGCCGACCCGACGGCCACAGACGGTGGCGCTGGGGGTCGTACGGGCTCACCGGCTACCGTGGTGACCATCGGTGGCCTCTCCAAGGACTCCGACCCCGGGCTGGCCGCGATCGTGACGGCGATCGTCACCGCGTTCCACACGACGATCGACACCGCCACCGCGACCGCCGAGCCCGACCGCCCCGCAGAACGGACCGAAAGCTAGTGCCGAACTCGCTCGCCGCCAACGCCAACATCGCGCTCTACGCGTCGATGATCGTCTACACGCTCGCCATGCTCGCGTTCACGTGGCACCTCGCCGCGCGCGCGCCGAAGGTGGCCGACTCCAAGGTCCTCGCCGAGTCGACCGTCGCCGAGCGCGAGCTCGTCGGCGCGGGAGCGGCGGCAGGGGCTCCGGCACCCGCCGAGCGTCGCCCCGCGACCCCGTACGCCGCCGGGCCGGCCTTCGAGGAGAGCCTCCGCAGCCGGCAGCGGGGGAGCATCGCGCTGATGCTGACCTACCTCGCGACGGCGCTGCTCGTCGCGTCCGTGGTCATGCGCGGCGTCGCGGTGTCGCGTCCGCCGTGGGGCAACATGTTCGAGTTCGCGACCGCTGCGGCTGCCGCTGTCGGCGTCGCCTACAGCGTGCTGGCCCGGCGCAACCGCTGGGAGTGGCTGGGCGTCTTCATCGTCACCCCGATCCTCCTCGTGCTCGGCCTGTCCCTCACCGTGCTCTACACGGAGGCCGGCGAGCTCATGCCGGCCCTCAAGTCGTACTGGCTCGGCATCCACGTCTCCGTCGCGTTCCTCGCGGTCGCGTTCTTCACCCTTGCCTTCGCCGTCGGCGTCCTCTACCTCGTGCGGCTGCGCCGCGAGGACAAGCCGCCTGCGAAGCCCGGCGTCCTCGAGTCCCTGCCGTCGGCAGCGGCGCTCGAGCGGACGGCATACAGCCTCAACATGGTCGGTTTCATCCTCTGGACGTTCACCCTCATCGCAGGCGCCATCTGGGCGAAGCAGGCGTGGGGCGCCTACTGGCAGTGGGACCCCAAGGAGGTGTGGACCTTCGTCATCTGGACGGTCTACGCCGCCTACATGCACGGTCGCGCCACGGCCGGTGTCGACCCGCGCAGGTCGATGTACATCGCGCTCGCCGGCTACGTGGCCGTCATCATCAACTTCACCCTGGTCAACCTCGTGTCGACGTTCGTCGGCATGCACAACTACTCCGGCATGAGCTGAGGGTCTGAAACCGTGGTCCGCTACACCCTGCTGCGAATCCTGATCTTCTTCGGGTTCTTCTTCCTCTTCTGGCTCATCGGCCTGCGCGACCAGCCGTGGCTGCTCCTCGGCCTCGCGGCGATCGCCTCGGCGGCCGCCTCGTACATCCTGCTCCGGGGCATGCGCGACGAGATCACGGCGAAGCTCGTCGAGCGCCACGAGGCCAAGGTCGAGGGTCGCCGTCTGCAGGCCGACCCGACGAGCGACGAGGCGGCCGAGGACGCCGAGGACGCCGGGTACGACGGCCCGCGCAGCCCCGGGCGCTGATCATCGTCACGCCGTGAGGCCGAGCCTCACGGCGATCCTCGTCGCAGTGACGCGCGCGTCGTCGCCGACGCCGAAGAGCAGCGCCGAGCGCCGGCTCCGGAGGAAGTGCACCCCGACGAAGTGCAGGTCGGGCGCGACCCGGCTCTCGCCGTCGTCGTGGCGGGGGAACCCCTGCTCGTCGACGAGGCCCGGCACGTCGATCCACTCGGCGTAGCGGCTGCGGAACCCGGCGGCGACGACGACGGCGCCGAGGTCGCGTACGGCGACGCTCTCGACGGCCCGCGGTGCGAACGGGCCCGGGTCGGGCACGTCCGGCGGCGTCCGACCCGCCCGCGCGCAGGACGCGACGATGAGGTCGCGGATGCCGTCGTGGGCCGCGTCGGACATCGCGAGGGTCGCCTCGAGGTCGGGTGCCAGGTGGACGGTCGTGTCGTCCGCGCCGACCAGATGGCCACCGAGGCGCACCCCGAGGCCGTGCAGGGTGCGGAAGCTGAGGTCGTGCCCGCCGTCGCGGCCGGTGACCTGTGGGTTGGCGCCGAGCCGTGCGGCCGGCGACGGCAGGTCGGTGACCCGCTGGTCGAAGAACGGGGTGTCGAGGAGCCACTCGAAGACGTCGCGTCCTCCGGTACGCCGCGGGAACCAGGGCGCCCGGCCGCAGGCCATGACGACGTCGCGACCGGCCTCGGCGAGCTCCTCGGCGATCTGGCACGCGCTCTGACCCGAGCCGACGACGAGCACCTGACCGTCGGGGAGCGCGGCGGGGTTGCGGTACTGCGACACGTCGACGCACGCCGATCGGGCGGGAAGCGACCGCACGGCCGCAGGCAGGTTCGGGCGCTGGTAGGCGCCGGTGGCGACGACGACCACGCGGCTGCGCACGGTGCCGTCGTCGGTCTCGAGGTCGTAGCCGCCGTCCCGTCCCGGACGCAGCGCGCGGACGGGAGTGCCGTGCCGCACCTGCGCGGTCAGGCGCGAAGCGTAGTCCTCGAGGTGGCGGGTGATCTGCTCGCGCGACATGAAGCCGTCTGGGTCATCACCCTCGTAGGGCGCCCCTGGCAGCAGCAGCAGGTGGTTCGGGCCCACCAGGGTGAAGCTGTCCCACCGGTGGGCCCACGACGAGCCCGGCGACTCCGCCTCCAGCACGACGTGCTCGACGCCGCGAAGGCCCAGCTCGTGGCTCGCTGCGAGGCCGGCCTGCCCGGCACCGATGACGACGACGTCGATCTCCTCGTGCACGTCTCAACGGTGGCACTCGCGCGGCGAGCCGTCAGCGAAACGGGACCGACGGGCCGAGGAGGGGTCGAGGTATGCCGTCGCGCCGGGTCGCGACGGATCACCTCGACCCGCTGGGGCTCAGGTCAGGCGCGGCCGGCTGCGAGCCCGACGGCGAGGAGCAGCGACCAGGCCAGCAGGAACTGCCCGGTGCCGGCCAGCGCGGGGATGAGACCGCGCCCCGTGGCCCGGCCCACCACGGCCTGCATCGGCTTGAGCACCAGCGGTGCGGCGAGCAGCGCGAGCAGCGCCCACGGCGAGGTGATGGACGCGAGGCCGGTCATCACGAAGGCCACGGCGACGAGGGCGACGTAGAACCAACGGGTGCCGGACTCGCCCATGCGCACCGCGAGGGTGCGCTTGCCGTGCTCGCGGTCGGTGGGGATGTCGCGCAGGTTGTTGGCCACGAGGATCGCCGACGACAGTGCGCCCACGCCGATGGCGCCCCACCAGCCCGCGGCGGTGGGTGGCGTCATGGTCGCCATCGTGCCGAGGGTGGCGACGAGCCCGAAGAAGACGAAGACGAACACCTCGCCCAGCCCGAGGTAGCCGTAGGGCCGGGAGCCGCCCGTGTAGTACCACGCCGCGACGATGGCAGCCGCGCCGATGGGGATCATCACCCAGAGGCCGGAGAGCCCGACGAGCGCCAGCCCCATGAGCGCGGCGAAGAAGAAGCACGAGAACGCGGCGATCTTGACCGAGCGAGGGGCGGCGAGGCGCTGCCCCACGAGCCGGACCGGACCGACGCGCACCTCGTCGGTGCCGCGGATCCCGTCGGAGTAGTCGTTCGCGTAGTTGACCCCGACCTGGAGGGCGAGGGCGACGACGAGGGCGAGGACGGCATACGCCCAGACGACGTGACCGGTCTGGTAGGCGGCGCCGGTGCCGACGAGGATGGGGGAGACGGCAGCAGGCAGCGTGCGTGGACGAGCGCCCTCGATCCACTGGGACAAGGTGGCCATGGGGTCTGGGGGAGTCCTTCTACAGCTTGCGGAGGAAGTCGGGGTCGTCGTCGGGGCCACGCGGGCCCGCCGGGCCACGGGGACCGGGCGGCTGGCGCCCGGGACCGCGCGGGGCGGGGCCGCCGCGGGCGTCGCTGCGGCCGGCGACCAGCCAGAAGATCGGCCCCAGCACCGGGACGAGGGTGGCGAGGAGCCAGACCGGCTTCGGCATGATGCGCACGAGACGGCTGTTGGTCTGCACGCAGTCCACGAAGGCGTAGATCGAGGCGAAGACCACGAGGGCGACGAGCACGACGCGTGGCACGTTGATCTCCTTCGTCGACCGGGTGGACACCCCCATCTTGCCACCGCTCAGGCGGAGCCCTGCACAGCGCGTCGGATGGCCGACCGGTCGGGCTTCCCCGGGCCGCGCTGCGGGATCGCCGGGAGCACGAGCACGCGCCTCGGCAGGGCTGCGTCGGGCAGGATGCCGCGCAGCCGCTCCCGCACCTGCCCCGTAGTCAGGTGCCCCGTCGGGTCGACGAGCGTCACTGCGGCGCAGACGGACTCGCCCCACTCGGGATCGGGCAGGCCGACGACCACGACGTCGAGCACGTCGTCGAGGTGCCGCGACATGGCGTCCTCGACGACCCCCGGGTTCACCTTGAGGCCTCCGGTGTTGATGACGTCGTCGGCTCGCCCGTCGATCACGAGCAGGCCGTCGTCGTCGAAGTGGCCGAGGTCATCGGTGCGGAACCAGCGGACGCCGTCGAGGTCGACGGTGAAGGCGTCGCGGCTCAGGACCGGTCCGCCGAGGTAGCCGTGGGCGACGGTGTCGCCACCGAGCACGACGTGCCGGTCGTTGTCGACGTGGATGCGGCTCACCGGCAGCGGCGTGCCGTCGTAGACACAGCCGCCCGCCGTCTCGCTCATGCCGTAGGTCAGGCTCAGGTTCACCCCGGCGTCGCGTGCCCGCTCGACGAGGGCGCCCGGGGTCGCAGCGCCACCCACGAGCACGCCGTCGAACCCGCGCAGCGCCTCGAGGCCCTCAGGATCGTCGACCAGCCGCGTCAGCTGGGTCGGCACGAGGGAGGTGTAGCGACGCCGAGCCGACCCCGTCGGTCGCACGGCCGCCGCCGCTGCTGCGAAGGCCCGGGGTGAGAAGCCGTCGCGCAGGTCGAGGACGGTCGGCGACACACCGGCAGCGACGGAGCGCAGGAGCACCTGGAGACCCGCGATGTGGTGCGCCGGCATCGCCAGCAGCCAGGCGCCGCTGCCACCGAGCACCTGATGGGTCGCCCACGCGGAGCGCTCGAGCGCCTCGGCGGTGAGCAGGGCGCGCTTGGGTCGACCCGTGGAACCCGACGTCCCGATCGCGACCGCGAGGCCGTCGGGCAGGTCGGAGGGGTCGTGGGACGGCACGGACGGCGGGGCGTCGGCGGCGGCATACGGCAGCACCGGCGACCGGCCGGTGAGCGCGTTCTCCAGGGCGGGCAGCACGTCGAGGACGTCCGGTCCGGCAGGGACCGGAAGCAGCTGCAGCGCCGTCATGGACCCCATTGTGCCTGCGGTCTCGGCTCGCCTCGGACACGACCCATCGACCGCGGCCCTGCGTGACGGGTCGGAAACCTGCGCGTTGCCGCCTCTCCGGCCGGAGAGCTCTCGACAGACTCCCTGGTCAGTGGGCAGGACGGGGAGCGGAGCGAGCAGGTCGTGCCCGGTGCCGCTGCCGGGCGGCCATGAAGACGGTCCACACGAGCGCCGCCGCGCACACCGGGAAGCCCACGTAGGGGTTGAGCGGGAGCACGATGCCGAGCGCGCCGCCGACGACCCAGAGCACCTGCAGCATCGTCTCGGACCACGCGAAGACCGACGTCCGCACGTTCTCCGGGACCTCGCGCTGCACGAGGGCGTCGAAGCAGAGCTTGGCCAGCTGCGCGGAGAGCCCCTGCACGAGCCCGAGCACCACGAGCGTCCAGACGCCGTACCAGATCCCGGTGGCGAGACAGCTGAGCGTGGCCGCGAGCACCGACACCATCGCGATGCGCTCGGGCCGCTGGTCGCGCACGACGTTGCCGACGACGCTGCCGAGGCCGTTGCCGACCCCGATCCCCACGGCGATGAAGGCGAGCACGAGCTCGCCGCGGAACCCGTCGATCGGGTGCTCCTTGGCGAGGAAGGCCATGAACATGATGAGGAAGCCGGTGAGCACCCGCGTGCCGCCCGTCGACCACATGGCGTGCATGACCGGCCACGGGATCGCCTGCTTGCGCCGGCGGAAGCGGCCGACGGGGCCGAGCGAGTCGACGGTGAGGGCCTCGTGCTCCGCGGGCGTATGCCGTCCGGCGCGGTCCGAGGTCCACCCACGCCGGGTGCCCCTGAGCGAGTCGGGCCCGCCCCGATCGAGCCGTCGGGGCGCGTGCGAGGACCGGACCGCGATCGGGGCGGTGTCCTCGATGGGCACCTCACCGGCCGATGAGTCCACCTGGGCCGGCAGGCGGATCGCCTGCACGGTGCCGACGACGAACACGACGAACCCGATGCGCAGTGCCCACGCCGGACCGGCGAGCATGCCGAGCCCACCGAGCGCGCCGCCGACGACCGCCCCCACGACCCCGGCCATCGAGACGCGGGAGTTGGCCCGGACGAGCGTCGTGCCGGCGGGCAGCAGACGGGGCACGGCGGCGGCGCGGGTGATGTTGTAGGCGCGGGACGCGACGAGGCAGCCCAGGGCGGCGGGGAAGAGCCAGCTGCTGTCGTTGTTCACCGCCTCGGCCAGCACCCAGCAGAGGAAGGCGCGTGACGCGAGGGTCGTGCCGATGGCCCAGCGGCGGCCGTGCGAGAAGCGGTCGAGCAGCGGCCCGATGAGCGGGGCGACGAGGACGAACGGGACCATCGTCAGGAGCAGGAACGTCGCGACGTCGCCGCGTGCCTGCGCCGTCTGGGGGTTGAAGAACAGCGTGCCGGCGAGGGCCAGCGTCATGATCGTGTCGCCGGCGGTGTGGCTCGCGTGCAGCTCGGTGACGCGGGCCAGGCCCGTCTCCCCGGCGCCACCCGAGTGCGTGAACGCGTGCGCCTTCGTCGCGGCGAAGCGGCCGGTTCGGGCCGTGGCGCGTGCGGTCCCGGTCGCCGCACGCCCCAGCCCCCGCCCGATGGCGCGGGTCGCGTTCAGGGCGGTGGTGCGCGGCGGCTGGCGGAAGCTCGCGGGTCGGCCCCCCTCGGGCACATCGGGATCCGCACCGCTCTCCGCCGCGCGCAGCACCGGGTCGTCGCTCGCGGGCGCGCGGCGTCCACTGCCGGCGCTGCTGTCGTCGCGAGGTCCCACCCCTTCATCCTGCCCCCTCGGCGGGCCCGAGGGTGGAGCGACACCGGACCCGGTGGCAGGCCTTGGCTCGGTCCAAAGGTCGAGGCTCCGCTCGGGCCGGGCAACGGCCGCGCCGCCCCGGGCACGCGCCGACGGACTCCTGAAATCGCCCGTGACGATGACCGAATCGTCCTCCGCGCCCTCGCTACGCTCGACGGGTGAGAACCGTGGGGGACGCGGGTTTCGAGGGGGTCGGAGGGGCCGACGAGGGAGTCGGTGGCAACGAGGGGGCCGAGGGCTCGGCTGCCGTCGCCCGCCGACGGTCTCGCACGCGCCTCGGTCTCGTGCTGGGCGTCGTCTGGCTCGTCGTGCCGCTCGTGCTCTTCCTCCTGGACCGGCCGATCTTGCTGTCCGGCAACCCGGCCCACGTCATCGCGCTCGCCGCGAGCGGTCTCGTCGGCGTCGTCCTGCTCGTCAACGACAAACCGGACGACCGGAGGCGCCACCGTCGCCGGTCGCGCTCGGTGCGAGTGGTCGGACAGGTCCTGGGGGTCGTCGCCACCGTGGTCGTGCTCGGCGCTTTGGTCTGGCTGCGCCCCTTCGCCGCGACCCCCTCCGCCGTCTCGTCCCTCGTGGGTGGCTCCGACGTGCGTGTCATCGACGCTGCCGCAAGCATCACGATCGCGCCGAGGGCGGGCACCCCGGATCGTGGGCTGGTGTTCCAGCCCGGCGCTCGCGTCGACCCACGCGCGTACGTCCCGATGCTCTCGCAGGTGTCGAGGCAAGGGGTGCTGGTCGTCGTCGTCAAGCAGCCCTTCGACATCGGCCTGCTCGCCACCACGGCACCGCAGTCCTTCGTCGACGAGCACCCCGAGGTGAAGTTCTGGGCCGTCGGTGGCCACAGCCTCGGCGGGGTCGCGGCGGCGCGGTTCGCGCTCGACAACCCGCGGCTCGTCAAGGGCCTCGTGCTCTGGGCCTCCTACCCCGACCAGTCCCTCGCCGGCCGCACCGAGCTGCAGGTCGCCTCGGTGAGCGGAACGCGCGACGCGTTCACGACCCCGGCCGACGTCGCGGCCAGCCGGGCCCTGCTGCCCCGCACGACGGCATACACCCGCGTCGAGGGGGCCGTGCACTCGTTCTTCGGCGACTACGGCCAGCAGCCGGGCGACGGGTCGCCGACGGTGTCACGGACCCAGGCGCAGCGGCAGGTCGTCGACGCGACGGTGCACCTGATGCTGTCCCTCTGAACCGTGCGGCTCAGAAGTACCAGGGGAACGGGGACCAGTCGGGGTCGCGCTTCTCGAGGAACTGGTCACGCCCCTCGACGGCCTCGTCGGTCATGTAGGCGAGGCGGGTGGCCTCACCGGCGAAGACCTGCTGGCCCATGAGCCCGTCGTCGGTGAGGTTGAACGCGAACTTCAGCATGCGCTGCGCCTGCGGGCTCTTGCCCATGATCTCGCTCGCGACCTGCAGCGCCTCGGCCTCGAGGTCGGCGTGGTCGGCGACGATGTTGACCGCGCCCATCCGGTGCATGTCCTCGGCGGAGTAGGTGCGGCCGAGGAAGAAGATCTCGCGGGCGAACTTCTGGCCGACCATCTTGGCGAGGTAGGCGCTGCCGTAGCCGGCGTCGAAGCTGCCCACGTCGGCGTCGGTCTGCTTGAACCGGGCGTGCTCGCGGCTCGCGATCGTGAGGTCGCACACGACGTGGAGCGAGTGGCCGCCCCCGGCCGCCCAGCCGCCCACGACGGCGATGACGACCTTCGGCATGGTCCGGATGAGGCGCTGCACCTCGAGGATGTGCAGGCGACCGCCCTGGGCCTTGACCCGCGCCTCGTCGATCCCGGCGGACGTGGCGTCGGCGTCGGGCGACGTCGCGTACTGGTAGCCGGAGCGGCCGCGGATGCGCTGGTCGCCACCCGAGCAGAAGGCCCACTTGCCGTCCTTGGGGCTGGGGCCGTTGCCGGTGATGAGCACGACCCCGACGTCGGGGGTCATGCGGGCGTGGTCGAGCGCGCGGTAGAGCTCGTCGACGGTGTGGGGGCGGAACGCGTTGAGCACCTCGGGTCGGTCGAAGGCGATGCGGACGACGCCCGACTCGGCGTGCGGGCGGCCCTCGACGGGGCGGCGCCGGTGGTAGGTGATGTCGGTGAGGTCGAAGCCCGGCACCTCGTCCCACTCGGAGGGGTCGAAGGTCTCGGAGACGGTCGCGCGTTCGGTGCTCACGGCGGGCAGCCTACGCGCGCGCCGCGTGTGGCCGGACACACACCTCGGGGTCGCCTGGGTGGGGTGAGGTTCCGGTCCCGCGCGGCCACACGCGGCCGGGGCGGGGCAGCCACCGCGGCACGGTGGCGACATAGCGGGCGTACTCCTCGCCGTGCGCCTCGCGCAGCGTCGGCTCCTCGTACAGCGCGACAAAAGCGGTGACCGCGACGACGAAGAGGACGGCATACGCGAGGACGGCGACGCTGCGCCACAGCAGCGCCTGGCCCACGATGACCGCCAGCACGGCGACGTACATCGGGTTGCGCACGAAGCGGTACGGGCCGGTGACGACGAGGCGCTCGGTCGGGGCGGTGGGCGAGGGGGTGCCGAGGCCGTCGCGGGCGAAGCGGACGAACGATGCTGCGAGCGCTACGACTCCGAGGGCGACGAGCAGCCAGCCGGCGACGGTGCCCGCCGTCGACGTGGCCCAGGCGTCGCGCGCGGAGGCCCCGACGAGCCACGGAACCGCCCCACCCATGGTGGCCGGGACGGCGGCGAAGACGGTCGTGCCGAGGGCTGCGGACCGGGCGTCCATCGCTTCCTCCTGTGCGGTCGGTGCCACCGCCTCTCGGGACCACGCTACGGCTGCGCGGCGGTCGGCCGGGCCGGAAGGGTCCGGGTCGTGCGGCTAGCGTGGCGGCATGCCGATCCCTCCCTACGTCCTGCACCTGCGATCCATGGTCGGCACCGAGCTGCTGTGGATGCCGGGCATCACCGCGGTCGTGCTGCGCGAGGGCGCTCGCGGCGTGGACGAGGTCCTGCTCGTGAAGCGCTCCGACAACGGCCAGTGGACCCCCGTGACCGGCATCGTCGACCCCGGCGAGGACCCCCACGTCACCGCCGTGCGAGAGGTCGAGGAGGAGGCGTGCGTCGTCGCCGAGGTGGAGCGGCTCGTCTGGGTCGCCGCCACCGGCGTCGTCACGCACGTCAACGGTGACCTCGGGCAGTACCTCGACCACACGTTCCGGTGCCGCTGGGTCGAGGGCGAGCCACGCCCCGGCGACGACGAGTCCACTGATGCCGCCTGGTTCGCGCTCGACGCGCTCCCACCCATGGCCGACCTGCACCGGGAGCGCATCACGGTTGCGGCCGACAACCCGGCGGACGTGCGGCTGGGACGCTGACCTTCGGACGCAGTTGGCGCGGCGCCGGACGGGCTGTCGGTCGTGCCGGCACACCCGTCGGGCCGCGTCGGGGTGACATCTGTCAGGAGCAGGTCGTGACAGGGGACGCAGGGGGCGGGCGCGCTCCGTGCCTAGCGTGGAGGCACGCCGGGTGGTCCGGCGGAGCAACGGAGGTCATCGTGTTCGTCCCACGCACGTTCATCGTCGCCGGCATCGCCCTCATCGCGATCTCGCTCGGCGCCTCGGGCCACGGCCTCTGGTGGCTCATCGGTCTCGTCTGGGCGTTCGGCTGGATGCACGACGGTCGGCGGTCCTGCCACGTCGGCAGGCGTCGCCATCGCGCCGAGCCCCGGCTCGACGACCGGCTCGACGGCCGGCTCGACGACCGGCTCGACGACCGGCTCGACGACCGGCCCGTCTCGAGCCCGACGGCTCGCGGGCCGGTGGCGCAGCCCGACCCCACCCACGACCGCCACGAGGCGTTCCCCGTGCGCTGACCGGTGCCGCAAGGTCCGTCGGTGATGATGGGGGCATGACGCCCCCGCACAGCGCCGCCGACCTGCTCGCGTCAGCCCACGTCGTCGCCCTGCCGATGCGGGTGCGCTTCCGCGGTGTCGACGTGCGCGAGGCGGTCGTCTTCGAGGGACCCTGCGGCTGGGGCGAGTTCGCACCCTTCCCGGAGTACCCCGACGACGAGGCGGCTCGCTGGCTCGCTGCGGGCATCGAGGCCGCGTATGCCGGGTGGCCTGCGGCCGTCCGCGACGTCGTGCCCGTTAACGCGACGGTCCCTGCCGTGCCGGCGGACCGGGTGGCCGAGGTGCTCGCCCGCTTCGACGGCTGCACGACGGCCAAGGTGAAGGTCGCCGAGCGTGGTCAGGGCATCGACGACGACGTCGACCGGGTGGCGGCCGTCCGGGACGTCATGGGCGCGGACGCCCGCATCCGCGTCGACGCGAACGGCGGCTGGGACGAGAGCAGCGCCGCGGACGCACTGGCCAGGCTGGCGGCCTACGACCTCGAGTACGCCGAGCAGCCCTGCGCAACCGTCGAAGAGCTGGCTCGTCTGCGAAAGACGCTGGCGCGCAACGGCATCGACGTCCCGATTGCTGCGGACGAGTCGATCCGCAAGGCCGAGGACCCGGTTCGGGTCGCCCGTCTCGGCGCGGCAGACCTCGTCGTCGTCAAGGTGGCCCCGTTGGGCGGCGTCGAGGCCGCCCTCGAGGTCGTCGAGGCGTGCGGCCTGCCCGCGGTCGTGTCGTCGGCCCTCGACACGAGCATCGGCATCGCGGCCGGCGTCGCGCTCGCGGCCGCCCTGCCGCAGCTCGACCACGCGTGCGGCCTCGGCACCGTCAGCCTCTTCGAGCGTGACGTCGCACGGGACGCGTTGCGACCCACAGCCGGCCGCCTCGTGGTGACCAGGCCGGTGCCGGACCCGGTGGCGCTGGAGGAGCTGGCGGCGCCTCCGGCACGCCGGCAGTGGTGGCGCGACCGGCTCACCCGGTGCGCCGCGCTGCTCGCCGCGGGGAGCGCACGGTGATCAAGGCCTGCCTCAACGGCTCCCGCACCCGCCGTCAGCACCGTGGGGTGCCGCTGACACCCCAGGAGCTGGCGCTGGCGGCTGCCGACGCGGCTGCCGCCGGCGCCTTCATGGTCCACGTCCACCCGCGTGACGAGTCCGGTCGGGAGACCCTCGAGACGCGGCACGTCGTCGACGCGGTGGTCGCCATCCGTTCGCGGACGCCCGGCCTGCGGGTCAGCGTGTCGACGCGGGACGGCATCGTCGACAGTGCCCGCCGCAAGCTCGCGCACATCGCGGAGTGGCCGACGCCCGACCTCGGAGGTCCCGACTGCGCGAGCGTCAACTGGCACGAGGAAGCCGCCGTCGAGGTGGCAGAAGCCCTGCGCGACAACGGTTCCGGCGTCGAGGCCGGCATCTGGACGCCGAAGGCTGCGAGCCTCTTCGTCGCCACGAACTGGCCGTGGCAGGTCGAGCGGGTGCTCGTCGAGCTCATCCCCGGCGTCACCCCGGGCTCCGACGGCCCCTGGGCCGCGGAGCGCATCCTCGCCGCGCTGGGGATGTCGCCGGTGCCGGTCGTCGTCCACGGCGAGGAGCGGTGGACCTGGCCGGTGCTGCGTTGGGCCCAGGCCGCCGGCTACGACGTGCGCGTCGGGCTCGAGGACACGCTGCACCTGGCGAGCGGGCGGGAGGCCCGGGACAACGCCGAGCTCGTGCGAGCCGCCGCGACGTCCGAGCCCAGCACCCCGTCCCAGTGGCCGGTGCCCGACCCGCCCGGCTGAGTCGAGACCGACGGTTCGCCCAGTGTCGCCCAGTGTCGCCCAGTGTCGCCCAGCGTCGCTCGGCGTCGCTCAGGATCGCTCGGCGTCGCCCGTCGCGCGCGACAGGGCCTGCTGGGCGAGCGACCGCAGCCACGCCGCCTCTGCCCGGCGATCGGCCCGGGACACCGGCACCTCGAGAACCCTGATGCCGGTCGGTGACTCGGCGAGCGCTCGGGCCAGCCGATCGAGGTCTTCGACACGTTCGTGTGCCGTGTGGTGGGCCGCGCAGAGCGCCGCCAGGTCGGTGCCATGAGGCGTTGCGAAGACGCGTTCGAACGCGCTCGAGTAGCGCGGGTCGCCCTGCTCGAGCGTGCTGAAGATGGCGCCGCCGTCGTCGTTCAGGACGACGAAGGTGAGGTCGGGCCGCGGCTGACCACTGCCGACGAGCAGGCCGTTGCTGTCGTGCAGGAAGGTCAGGTCGCCGAGGTAGGCGATGGTGCGGGCGGCCCGCGGGCGGCCGAGCGCGATGCCGATCGCCGTCGACACCGTGCCGTCGATGCCGGCCAGGCCGCGGTTGCCCACGACGAAGCGGTGCTGCAGCGGTGGCCAGGGCGACCCCATGACGTCGAGGTCGCGTACGGCGTTGGACGAGCCGACGACGAGCGAGGTGTCGGCCTCGACGGCGGAGGCGACGACTGCGGCGACGGAGAGGGGCGACAGGCCGACGTCGAGGCCCGGTGCACGCTGCGGATCTCCTTGCGCGGCAGCCAGACCGGCGTCGATGAGCGCCGAGAGCCGGACGTCGGCGTCGTGCCAGGAGTCGAACCAGGTGGGGTCGTCGGCGGCCTCGACTCGCGGCACCACGTCGAGCACGCGGGCGACCCTGCCCGGGTCGGTGGCCACGCCGTCGCGGCCTCGCACGGCCAGTACCTCGAGGGATGGGTCGCTGATGAGGCTCGTGACCGGTCGGGAGAGGGTCGGATGGCCGATGACGACGACGCGCTCGATCCTGCCCCGGAGGTCGGTCGTGAGGAGCAGCCGGCCGGTGCGCAGCGCCTGCCGCCCGATGCGTGCTCCCGACGTCGGCTCGGCGAGCATCGGCCAGCCGGCCGCCTCGGCGAGCATCCGGGCTGCGGGCCCTGCGTCGTCACCCGCCACGACGACGGTGCGCGGCCCCAGGGGCAGCACCTCGCCGTCCGTCGAGATCGACACCGACGGCTCGACGTCGACCCCCGACGCCGAAGCCGGGTCCGCCCCCGTTGACGTGCTGCGCGGATCTGACTCCGCTTCGGCTCGCAACTCCGCCCCGGCGGAGTCGTTGCGGTGCTCGAGGTCGTCAGGGCGGTGCCACCAGGCGGCGGGGTCGGGGTCCGGGGGCAGGAGGTCGCCGTCGAGCTGGACGTTCAGCTGCGTCGGACCGCGGCGCGAGCAGGCGCGTGCGACATCGGCATCCAGCTCGGCGTCCGACACCTCGGGCGTCAGGTCGTCGCACTCGGCGAAGACCCCGAAGAGGCCCGCCTGCTGGGTGGTCTGGTTGGCCCCCGTCCCGCGCAGCCGGTCGGGACGGTCTGCGCTGACGACCACGAGCCGCCGGCCGGTGTGGTGCGCCTCCATGACGGCCGGCAGCAGGTTGCCGACGGCCGTGCCCGACGTCGTGACGACGGCGACGGGTCGGCGCGAACCGGTGGTCAGGCCGAGGGCGAGGAAGGCAGCTGAACGCTCGTCCACGCGTACGTGCAGGCGCACGTCACCGGCACGGTCGGCCGCGTCGAGCGTCAGGGCCAGGGGAGCGGACCGCGAGCCCGGCGCGAGCACGATGTCACGGACCCCGCAGAGCCACAGGGACTGGACGATTCGGAGGGCGAGCTCCGAGGCCGTGCGGGCGGCGGACACGGCGGCCGTTCAGTCGCTCGCGAGCGCGTCGCGCATGGGGATGAGCTTGGCGTTGGACTCGGCCACCTCGGACTCGGGGTCGGACCCCGCGACGATGCCGCAGCCGGCATACAGGGTGATCTGCGACGGGTCGCCCGGGGCGAAGGCGCCGCTGCGCAGGGCGATTCCCCAGGCTCCGTCGCCGTGGGCGTCCATCCAGCCGACCGGACCGGCGTAGCGGCCGCGGTCCATGTGCTCGAGCTCTGCGATGAGCTCGACCGCCCGCACGGTCGGGGTGCCGCCGACGGCGGCCGACGGGTGCAGCGACGCGGCGAGCGTGAGCGACGAGGCGTCGTCGGCGCTGACCGCGGCGACGTCGGTCGCGAGGTGCATGACGTTGGGAAGGTGCAGCACGAAGGGCGCCTCGGGCACGTTCATCGACGAGCAGTGCGGGGCCAGGGCCTCGGCGACGGAGCGGACGGCGTACTCGTGCTCCTCGAGGTCCTTGGACGAGCGGGCGAGCGAGCCGGCGAGGGCGGTGTCCTTGTCGTCGTCGCCGGTGCGGCGGATCGTCCCGGCCAGCACGCGTGAAGTGATGAGCCCCTGGTCGCGGCGGACGAGCAGCTCCGGCGTCGCGCCGACGAGCCCGGCGACGGCGAAGACCCAGGTGTTCTCGTAGCGCTCGGCGAGGCGGCGCAGCAGCCATCGCGGGTCGATGGGTCCCGACGCAGTGGCGACGAGGTCACGGGCGAGGACCACCTTGTCGACCTCGCCCGCCCCGATGCGCTCCACGGCCTCGGCCACGGCGTGCGCGTAGTCGGCGGGGGAGACCGAGCCGTCGGCGAAGGCGACCCCACGGGGCGGCTCGGGATCGTCTGCGAGAGAGGGTTTCTCGAGGAGGGTCAGCTGCGGGTCGAGGGAGACGGTGGTGAGCCAGGTCTGCCCGTCACGGCGCCCGACGATGGTCGAGGGCACGACGAGCCGGGCCGCTTCGGCCGAGTCGTCGGCGAAGGGGAACGACCCGAAGCAGACGAGGCCCGTGCCCGGGCGCCCGACCTCGTCGCGCACCACGGCGTGGTGGCTGACGTCGCGCCACCACGCCTCGGCCTCGCGGAAGCGGCCCTCGCCGTGGGCCTCGAACGTCAGCGCGGTGCCCCAGCCGACGAGCCCGTCGCCACGGCGCACCCACGAGACGAGGTCGTCGTGCGCGTGGTCGGCCGGCAGGTAGGCGAGCAGGGGGTCCGCGGCCTCGATCGGGACGGTGCGGACGACGACCGTCGGCCCCGCGGTGGGGGACGGCGCTTCGGGAGCGGGAAGCGTGGACATCGGTTGCAACTCTACGGCCGAACGACCCCTGCCCCCGCCGCGTGGCAGCCCCGTGCGACCGAACGCACACGCGCCGGTGCGAGGATGAGCGCATGAGTCGTGCGCAGCTGGACAAGAAGCCGGTCGACGTCGCGTCGATGTTCGACACCGTCGCCGAGAAGTACGACGTGACCAACGACGTGCTCTCCCTCGGGCAGGACCGGCTGTGGCGCCGCGCCGTCGTCAAGGCCGTCGCCGCGCGCCGCGGCGAGCGGATCCTCGACATCGCCGCCGGCACGGGCACCTCGAGCGAGCCGTGGGCCGACGAGGAGATCGAGGTCGTGCCGGCGGACTTCTCGCTCGGCATGCTGCGGGTGGGCCGCCGCCGTCGTCCCGACATGGCGTTCACCGCCGCCGACGCGATGTGCCTGCCGTTCGCCGACGAGAGCTTCGACGTCGTCACGATGAGCTTCGGGCTGCGCAACGTCGCCGACCCCGAGGTGGCCCTGCGCGAGTTCCTCCGGGTGACCAAGCCTGGTGGGCGCCTGCTCGTCTGCGAGTTCAGCCAGCCGGTCAACAAGGTCTTCCGCACCGTCTACACGAACTACCTGATGCGCGCGCTGCCGCCGGTCGCCCGCCGCACGTCGAGCAACCCCGACTCGTACGTCTACCTCGCCGAGTCGATCCGCGCGTGGCCCCCGCAGGGCGAGCTCGCCGGCATCATCGAGGGCGCCGGCTGGCAGCAGGTCGGCTGGACCAACCTCACGGGCGGCATCGTCGCGCTGCACCACGGCACGAAGCGCTGACGGCGTCTCCCGACCGCGCCGAGGGCGTATGCCGTCCTCTCCGTCGGCTGCCGGAGGTGGCCTCCCGAGGGGGAGCGGAGAGGCTTGTTAGGTATGCCTTATCTGACAAGGGCGAAATTGCGGGAATAGACTCCCTCGAGAGTTCGTGAAGATCTTCACAAGCGGTTCGGAAGCGTGCAGGAGACATGACCAGTTCGAGCGAGGCGCCCAGCCCCGGTGAGGGCGGCGGTGCACCCGTCGAGCGGGCCGACGTCGTCGTCGTCGGTGCCGGCCCGGGTGGCAGCGCCACCGCCGCGTACCTCGCCGACCACGGTCTCGACGTCGTCCTCCTCGAGAAGTCCGCGTTCCCCCGCGACAAGATCTGCGGCGACGGCCTGACCCCGCGCGCCACCAAGGAGCTCATCTCCCTCGGCGTCGACACCGCCGGCTGGCAGCGCACCAAGGGCCTGCGCATCAAGGGCGGCGGCCACACGCTGCAGCTCGACTGGCCCGAGTCCGACGCCTTCCCCGGTTACGGCATGGTGCGCACCCGCGCCCAGCTCGACGAGGCCCTGGCGCGGCACGCCGAGAAGCGCGGTGCCCGCCTGCACGAGCGCACGAGCGTCACCGCCCCGGTGCGCGACGCCGCCGGCCGTGTCACCGGTGTCATCGCCAGGCGCCTCGACGACTCCGGGCGAGCCACCGGTGAGACCGTCACCTACCGGGCGCCCGTCGTCGTCGCCAGCGACGGCGTCTCCAGCCGCCTCGCCACCGCCGTCGGCCGACCCAAGCGCGAGGACCGCGTCATGGGCGTTGCCGTGCGCGCCTACTACACGACGCCGAAGCGCGACGACTACCTCGAGAGCCACCTCGAGCTGTGGACCCGCGACGACAACGGCAACCGCATCCTCATGCCCGGCTACGGCTGGCTCTTCCCGCTCGAGGACGGCCGCACCAACGTCGGCCTCGGCACGCTCGACACCACGGCCGCCTTCCAGAAGACGGACTACAAGGACGTCATGCGCCGCTGGGTCGAGGACATCAACCCCGAGTGGCAGCTCGAGCACGACGAGTCCGCCGGCCCGATCCGCGGTGCGGCCCTGCCGATGGGCTTCAACCGCACGCCGCTCTACGCCGACGGCCTGCTGCTCGTCGGCGACTCCGGCGGCATGGTCAACCCCTTCAACGGCGAGGGCATCGACTACGCCCTCGAGGCGGCCCGCGTCGGTGCCGAGCTCGTCGCCCAGGCCATGGCGCGGCCCAGCGACGCCGAGCGCGAGCGGGTGCTCGCGGCATACCCGAAGGTCATGAAGGACGAGCTCGGCGGCTACTTCACCCTCGGCCGCTGGTTCGCCCACGCGATCGGCAACCCCGAGGTCATGCGCCTCGCGACGAAGTACGGCCTGCCGCGCACCAGGCTCATGCCGTTCCTGCTCAAGATCATGGCCAACCTCGCCGACCCGGCAGGCAAGGGTGCGAGCGACCGCATCATCCACACCCTCTCGAGGCTGGCGCCGAGCGCATGAACCACCTCGCCACCGACACCACCGGCACCCCCGTGGCCACCCCCATTGTGACGCCGAGCACAATCGTCACAGACGCCCCTAGGATGGGTGCGCCGCGCATGTTCGCCCCTGCTCTGCACGTCTCGCACGACCGAAAGGCACGTGACCTCGGATGAACTCCTACGTCCCGATCCTGTTCATGCTGGGGCTCGGCTTCGCGTTCGCCGCGCTGTCGGTCTTCACCTCGCTCGTCGTCGGCCCGAAGCGCTACAACCGCGCCAAGCTCGAGGCCTACGAGTGCGGCATCCAGCCGACGCCCCACGCGGCGGGCGGTGGGCGCGTGCCGATCAAGTACTACCTGACGGCGATGCTCTTCATCATCTTCGACATCGAGTCGATCTTCCTCTATCCGTTCGCGGTGGCCTTCAACAAGCTGGGCCTCTTCGCGCTGGTGGAGATGGTCCTGTTCATCCTCACGGTCTTCATCGCGTACGCCTACGTCTGGCGCCGCGGCGGCCTCGAGTGGGACTGACGCCCGTTGCCGCACGTGAGCGCCCGCACCAGCGGGCACGCGTCCACCGGGTCCGTCAGGAAAGGTAAGGAGTAAGCAATGGGTCTCGAAGAGAAGCTCCCAGCCGGGTTCCTGCTCTCGACCGTCGAGGGCCTCGCCGGCTACATGCGCAAGGCCTCGATCTGGCCGGCCACCTTCGGCCTCGCGTGCTGCGCCATCGAGATGATGGCCGTCGGCACCCCCGACTACGACATCGCCCGCTTCGGCATGGAGCGCTTCTCGGCGACGCCGCGCCAGGCCGACCTGATGATCGTCGCCGGCCGCGTCAGCCAGAAGATGGCCCCCGTCGTGCGCCAGGTCTACGACCAGATGCCCAACCCCAAGTGGGTCATCTCGATGGGTGTCTGCGCCAGCTCGGGCGGCATGTTCAACAACTACGCGATCGTCCAGGGCGTCGACCACATCATCCCGGTCGACATCTACCTGCCCGGCTGTCCGCCGCGGCCGCAGATGCTGCTCAACGCGATCATCGAGCTGCACCACCAGATCGAGACCTCGCCGCTCGGTGTCAACCGCGAGGAGGCGGCCCGCGCCGCCGAGACCGCGGCGCTCTCCGCGACCCCGACCCACCAGATGAAGGGCCTGCTCGCATGAGCGACGGGGAGAAGAAGGACACGACGCCGGCGGTCAACGCCGACACCACGAAGGACCAGACGTCCGGCATCACGCCCGGTGAGGTCGAGCTGGCCCAGTCCGGCACCGGCAGCCAGGCGCGCGTCGTCGGCATGCGTCGCGGCATGTTCGGGGCCACCCGCGGCGCCGACACCACCGGCTACTCCGGGCTGCTGCGGCCGATCCTCGTCGCCGGCGCCGCCGAGCGGCCCTACGGCGGCTACTTCGACGAGATCGCCGACAACCTCGAGCGCGGCCTCGTCGGTGGCACCGCCTCGTACGCCGAAGCCATCGCGAGCGTCGTCGTCGACCGCGGCGAGATGACGCTGCACGTGCGCCGCGAGCACCTGCCGGCCGTCGCCCGTGTGCTGCGCGACGACGCGTCGCTCCGCTTCGAGATCTGCACCGGGGTCTCCGGCGTGCACTACCCCGACCGCGCCGGCGAGGAGCTCCACGCGGTCTACCACTTCCTGTCGATCACCCACGGCGGGCGGCGGGTCCGCGTCGAGGTCAGCTGCCCCGACGACGACCGCCACATCCCCTCGATCGTCTCGATCTACCCGGCCAACGACTGGCACGAGCGCGAGACGTGGGACATGTTCGGCATCGAGTTCGACGGCCACCCGGCCCTGACCCGCATCCTCATGCCCGACGACTGGCCGGGCCACCCGCAGCGCAAGGACTACCCCCTCGGCGGCGTCCCCGTCGAGTACAAGGGCGCCACCGTCCCGCCGCCCGACCAGCGGAGGTCGTACAACTGATGAGCACGCACACCGAGTTAAACCAGACCGAGGTGCCCGAGCCGGGCGCCAACGACGTCTACGCCACGTCGGCGGCCGACGAGTCCGCCAGCGAGGGCGCGCACGTCTTCAACGCCGCCGGCGGCGACTGGAACGACCTCGTCGACGAGGCCACCTCGCTCAACGAGGAGCGCATCGTCGTCAACATGGGGCCGCAGCACCCGTCGACGCACGGCGTGCTCCGCCTCATCCTCGAGATCGACGGCGAGACGGTGACCGAGGCCCGCGCGGGCATCGGCTACCTCCACACCGGCATCGAGAAGAACATGGAGTACCGCAGCTGGGTGCAGGGCGTCACGTTCTGCACGCGCATGGACTACCTGACCCCGATGTTCCAGGAGGCGGCCTACTGCCTCGCCATCGAGAAGCTGCTCGGCATCACCGACCAGATCCCGCAGCGCGCCAACGACATCCGCGTCCTCATGATGGAGATGACGCGCATCAGCAGCCACCTCATCTGCCTCGGCACGGGTGGCATGGAGATGGGCGCGACGACCGTCATGACCGTCGCGTTCCGCGAGCGCGAGCGACTGCTGCGGGTCATCGAGATGGTGACCGGCCTGCGCATGAACAACGCCTACATCCGCCCCGGTGGCGTGGCCGTCGACCTGCCCCCGGGCTCGATCGACGCGCTGCGCGAGATGGTGCCCGAGGTCCGTCGCGGCCTGGGCGAGCTCGAGGCGCTGCTCAACGAGAACCCGATCCTCAAGGGCCGCACCGTTGATGTCGGCGTGCTCAGCCTCGCCGGCTGCATGGCTCTCGGCATCACCGGTCCGGTGCTCCGCTCGACCGGCCTGCCGCACGACCTGCGCAAGCTCGACCCGTACTGCGGCTACGAGACGTACGACTTCGACGTCGTTACCCGCACGAGCCAGGACGCCTACGGCCGTCTGCGCATCCGCATCGACGAGATGTACCAGTCGCTGCGCATCATCGAGCAGGCCACCGACCGTCTCCAGGCGAACGAGGGCGGCAACAACGCGGTCATGGTCGAGGACAAGAAGATCGCCTGGCCGGCGCAGCTCGCGCTCGGCAGCGACGGCCTCGGCAACAGCCTCGACCACATCCGCGAGATCATGGGCACCTCGATGGAGTCGCTGATCCACCACTTCAAGCTCGTCACCGAGGGTTTCCGGGTCCCGCCGGGCCAGGCGTACGTCGCGGTGGAGTCGCCCAAGGGCGAGCTCGGCTGCCACCTCGTCTCCGACGGCGGCACGCGCCCCTACCGCGCGCACTTCCGCGACCCCAGCTTCAACAACCTGCAGGCCGTGGCCGCCATGTGCGAGGGCAGCCAGATCGCCGACGTCATCGTCGCCGTGGCCTCGATCGACCCCGTCATGGGAGGTGTGGACCGATGAGCGCGGTAGTGCGCGAGGATCGCAGCGAGCGCCAGCGAGCGAGGACCGGAACGCACGTCGGCGCGCGAAAGGACAAGCACGTATGAGCGGTCACGACGCTTCAGGCCACCTGCACGTCAGCCCCGAGTCCAAGGCGCCGTATGCCGCCGACGTCCTCGAGAAGCTCTACGCCGACGCCGCCGAGGTGGTCGCGCGCTACCCGCAGAAGCGCTCGGCGCTGCTGCCGCTGCTGCACCTCGTGCAGTCGGTCGACGGCTACGTCACCGGCCGCGGCGTGAGCTTCTGCGCCGAGGTGCTCGACCTCACCGAGGCCGAGGTCAGCGGCGTCGCGACGTTCTACACCCAGTACAAGCGCCACCCCAACGGTGAGTACACCGTCGGGGTCTGCACCAACACGCTCTGCGCGATCATGGGCGGCGACCTGATCTTCGACCGGGTCTCCGAGCACCTCGGCATCGGTCACGACGAGACGACCGAGGACGGCAAGATCACCCTCGAGCGCGTCGAGTGCAACGCCGCGTGCGACTACGCGCCGGTCGTCATGGCCAACTGGGAGTTCTTCGACAACCAGACGCCCGAGAGCACGATCGGCCTCGTCGAGGACCTGCGTGCCGGCAAGGACGTCGCCCCGACGCGCGGCGCCGCGAAGGTCTGCACGTTCAAGGAGGTCTCGCGGGTGCTCGCGGGCTTCCACGACGGACGCGGCGACGAGGGCGTGGGCGCCGGGCCGGCCTCGCTGCTCGGCCTCAAGATCGCCAACGAGAACGGCTGGGTCGCCCCGAGCTCCAACGGTTCCGGCCGTTCCGACGGCTCCGGCGCCACCTCAGACGGGAAGGGCTCGAAGTGACCGACACGCTGACCCCCATCCTCACCAAGTTCTGGGACGACCCCCAGTCCTGGACCCTCGCGACCTACGAGCGCCACGACGGCTACAAGGCCCTCAAGAAGGCGCTGGACATGGAGCCGCAGGCGATCATCGACGCCGTCAAGGACTCGAGCATCCGCGGCCGCGGCGGTGCGGGCTTCCCGACCGGCATGAAGTGGTCTTTCATGAGCCCCCCCGACGGCGGCCCGCGCTACCTCGTCGTCAACGCCGACGAGTCCGAGCCGGGCACGTGCAAGGACGTGCCGCTCATGATGGCCAACCCGCACTCGCTCATCGAGGGGGTGGCCATCTCCTCGTACGCCATCGGCTGCGAGCACGCCTTCATCTACCTCCGCGGTGAGGTCGTCCACGTCTACCGCCGCCTGCTGCGCGCCGTCGAGGAGGCCCGTGCCGCGGGCTACCTCGGCGACAACGTCGGCGGTAAGGGCGTCAAGGTCGACATCACGGTGCACGCCGGCGCCGGCGCGTACATCTGCGGCGAGGAGACCGCGCTGCTCGACTCGCTCGAGGGCCGTCGCGGCCAGCCGCGCCTCAAGCCCCCGTTCCCCGGCGCGGCCGGTCTCTACGCCCGGCCCACGTCGGTCAACAACGTCGAGTCCATCGCCTCGGTGCCCGGGATCATCCTCGAGGGCGCCGACTGGTTCAAGGGCATGGGCACCGAGAAGTCCACGGGCTTCGGCATCTTCAGCCTCTCGGGCCACGTCACCAACCCCGGCCAGTTCGAGGCGCCGCTCGGCATCACGATGCGCGAGCTCATCGAGCTCGCGGGCGGCATGCGCGGCGGCAAGAAGCTGAAGTTCTGGACGCCGGGTGGCTCCTCCACGCCGATCTTCACCGACGAGCACCTCGACGTGCCGCTCGACTTCGACTCGGTCGCCGCGGCGGGCTCGATGCTCGGCACGCGTGCCCTGCAGGTCTTCGACGAGACCGTCTCGGTGGTGCGCGCCGTCGCCCGCTGGACCGACTTCTACGCCCACGAGTCCTGCGGCAAGTGCACCCCGTGCCGTGAGGGCACGTGGTGGCTGCGCCAGATCATGGACCGCATCGAGAACGGCCAGGGCACGCAGGACGACATCGACAAGCTCGTCGACATCTGCGACAACATCCTCGGCCGCAGCTTCTGCGCCCTCGGCGACGCGGCCACGAGCCCGATCACCTCGGCCGTCAAGTACTTCCGCGAGGAGTTCGAGGCCGGCATGCACACGCCGGCCCACGAGCTGTTCCCGCCGGAGAACTCGGTCCTCTTCCCCGTCCAGACCAAGGAGTCCAGCGGGATGGTGTCCGCATGACGACGACCGCCTCCACCCCCACGGAGACCAAGCCCGACCAGGTGAGCCTGACGATCGACGGTGTGCCCGTCAGCGTCCCCAAGGGCACGCTCGTCATCCGGGCCGCCGAGCAGGTCGGTATCGAGATCCCGCGCTTCTGCGACCACCCGCTGCTCGACCCCGTCGGGGCGTGCCGCCAGTGCCTCGTCGACGTCGCGATGCCCGACCGCGAGGGCAACGTCCGCCCGATGCCGAAGCCGCAGGCCTCGTGCACGATGACGGTGTCCGAGGGCATGGTCGTCAACACGCAGAACACCTCACCGGTGGCCGACAAGGCGCAGCAGGGTGTCATGGAGCTGCTGCTCATCAACCACCCGCTCGACTGCCCGGTCTGCGACAAGGGAGGCGAGTGCCCCCTGCAGAACCAGGCGATGAGCGCCGGTCGTCCGGTGTCGCGCTTCGAGGACGTCAAGCGCACCTACCCGAAGCCGGTCAACATCTCCTCGCAGGTCCTGCTCGACCGCGAGCGCTGCGTGCTCTGCGCGCGGTGCACCCGCTTCTCCGACCAGGTCGCCGGTGACCCGTTCATCGCCCTCGTCGAGCGCGGCGCGCTCCAGCAGATCGGCATCTACGAGGAGAAGCCCTTCGAGAGCTACTTCTCCGGCAACACCGTGCAGATCTGCCCGGTCGGTGCCCTCACCGGTGCGGCCTACCGCTTCCGCAGCCGCCCCTTCGACCTCGTGTCGACGCCGTCGGTCTGCGAGCACTGCGCGAGCGGCTGCGCCATGCGCACCGACCACCGCCGCGGTGTGGTGCTGCGCCGCATGGCCGCCGAGGACCAGCTGGTCAACGAGGAGTGGAACTGCGACAAGGGCCGCTGGGCGTTCACGTACGCCACGCTGCCCGACCGCATCGAGCTGCCGATGGTGCGCGACACCGACGGCCGGCTCAAGGTCGTCGGCTGGCCCGAGGCCCTCGCCGCCGCCGCGGCGGGTCTCGCCGGCAAGAAGGCGGGCGTGCTCGTCGGCGGTCGCGTGACCACGGAGGACGCGTACGCGTACGGCAAGTTCGCCCGTGTCGTGCTGGGCACGAACGACGTCGACTTCCGCTCCCGGCCGCACTCGGCCGAGGAGGTCGCCTTCCTCGCCGAGCACGTCGCCGCGACGGGCCCCGAGGGTGGCGCCGTCACGTACGCCGACCTCGAGGCGGCGGGCGCCGTCCTGCTCGTCGGCTTCGAGCCCGAGGACGAGAGCCCCATCGTCTTCCTGCGGCTGCGCAAGGCGTTCCGTCGTCGCAAGACGCAGGTGTATGCCGTCTCGTCGCACCCGACGCGCGGACTGACCAAGCTGGGCGGCACGCTCATCCCGACGGTGCCTGGCAACGAGGCGGCCGTGCTCGGCGACCTCGGCTCGACCGAGGCCGGTGCCAAGGCACGTGAAGCGCTCGGCACCGGCGGCATCGTGCTCGTCGGTGAGCGTCTCGCGACGTCGCCCGGCGCGCTCCGTGCCGCGGCCGACCTCGCCGCCGCCACCGGGGCCCGCCTCGCGTGGGTGCCGCGACGGGCGGGGGAGCGCGGCGCGCTCGAGGCCGGTGCGCTCGGTGCCCTGCTGCCCGGCGGGCGCCCGGTCTCCGACGCCACTGCCGTGGCCGACGTCGCCCGCGTCTGGGACGTCGACCACCTGCCGCAGGCCGCGGCCCGCGACACGGCCGGCATCCTCGCCGCGGCCGCAACGGGTGACCTCGACGCGCTCGTCGTCGGTGGCGTCGACCCCGCCGACATCGGCGAGCCGGCTGCCGCTGCCGCCCTCGAGAAGGCGTTCGTCGTCTCGCTCGAGCTGCGCGAGTCGGCCGTCACCGCCGTCGCCGACGTCGTGCTCCCGGTCGCCGCCCAGGCGGAGAAGGCCGGCAGCTACGTCGACTGGGAGGGCCGCGTCCGCGCCTTCGAGGAGGCGCTCGAGAGTGGCGCCGTGAGCGACCACCGCGCCCTCGACATGCTCGCGAGCGAGATGGGCTTCTTCCTCGAGACCCGCACCCAGCGCGAGATCCGCGACCAGTTCGTGGCCCTCGGGCCGTGGACCGGTGCGCGAGCCACGACGGCACCCGCCGGCCAGCGCGCCGCCGGGGCGCCCTACGGCGAGGGCGATTTCGTCCTGTCGACGTGGGCGACGCTCCTCGACGCCGGCCGCATGCAGGACGGCGAGCCGTTCCTCGCCGGCACCGCGCCGCTGGCCGTCGCCCGCCTGTCCGAGGCCTCCGCGGCCGGGCTCGGCGTCGCCGACGGCGACCTCGTCACGGTCACCGGTCCGGCCGGTAGCGTCACGCTGCCCGCCGCCGTCACCGTCGGCATGGTCGACGGCGTCGTGTGGCTGCCGACCAACTCCCGTGGGGCCGACCAGATCTGTTCCGTGCGCGCGGGCCTCGGCAGCGATGCCGGTGGACGCGTCACCGTCACGAAGGGTGGTGCCGCATGAGCTTCGTGACGGCATACGGGGTGGCCGCCGCGCTGCCCATGGAGAACCCCACAGCCGACTTCAGCGACACCCCCTGGTGGGTGGCCCTGATCAAGGCAGTCGGCGTCTTCGTCTACCTGCTGATCTCGACGCTGCTCGTCATCTGGTTCGAGCGTCGCGTCATCGGCCGCATGCAGCAGCGCCCGGGCCCGAACCGCAACGGCCCGTTCGGCCTGCTGCAGACCCTCGCCGACGGCATGAAGTCGATGCTCAAGGAGGACATCACCCCGGCCAACGCCGAGAAGTTCATCTACACGCTGGCGCCGCTCATCGCCGCGACGATGGCCTTCGTGTCGTTCGCGATCATCCCGCTCGGCGGCACCGTGTCGATGTTCGGCCACGAGACGCCGCTGCAGGTCACCGACGTGCCGATCGCCGTGCTGCTCGTGCTCGCGGTCGCCTCCGTCGGCGTCTACGGCATCATCCTCGCCGGCTGGAGCTCCGGCTCCACCTACCCGCTGCTCGGTGGCCTGCGCTCGACCGCCCAGGTCATCAGCTACGAGATCGCCATGGGCCTCTCGCTCGTCGCGATCTTCCTCTACAGCGGCTCGATGTCGACCTCGGCGATCGTCTCGGCGCAGAGCTCGCTCTGGTACATCCTTCCGGCGTTCTTCTCCTTCGCCGTCTACGTCATCACGATGGTCGGCGAGACCAACCGTCTCCCGTTCGACCTCGCCGAGGGTGAGGGCGAGCTCACGGGTGGCTTCCACACCGAGTACTCCTCGATGCGCTTCGCCATGTTCTTCCTCGGCGAGTACGTCAACATGTTCACCGTCTCGGCCCTGGCCACCACGCTGTTCCTCGGTGGCCCGCAGGCCCCGCCGCTCATCTCGGCGATCAACGACAACATGTTCGGCGGCGGCTGGTGGGGCCTGCTGTGGTTCACCCTCAAGCTCTGGGTCTTCATGTTCATCTTCGTCTGGCTGCGCGGCTCGCTGCCGCGCGTGCGCTACGACCAGTTCATGCGCTTCGGCTGGAAGTTCCTCATCCCGATCACGCTCGCGTGGGTCGTCGCCGTCGCCTTCATCCGCGGCGCGCAGCTCGGCTTCCTCGGTGACAGCAAGCTGACGTTCGCCGGGCGGGAGCTGTCCGTGGCCACCGTCGTCATCGTGAGCATCGTGGCCGTCATCGCGCTCGCCGCGGCCTGGATCTGGGACGACAAGCGCGCCGCCAAGGCCGCCGCCGAGGACGAAGCCCCGCCGGAGGAGATCGACCCCTTCGAGGGTGGCTACCCGGTGCCGCCGCTGCCCGGCCAGCGCCTTGCCGAGCCCGGGCCGCGCATCAGCGCGACGCGCGAGCCGGTCCTCTCGACCGCCAGCACGACTTCCGCCACCTCGACTTTCGCCAAGGAGGAGGACCATGGCTGACGACACCGTCGGCAAGGACGTCACCCCAGCGGGGCCCAAGGGCTCCGAGGTCGGTGCGCCGCGCGCGCAGCGATCCGGCTCCGACGACCGTGAGAAGGGCTTCCTGTCCGAGCTCTTCGCCCCCGTCGCCGGCTTCGGCGTGTCCTTCGGCACGATGTTCCGCAAGGTCGCGACCGAGGAGTACCCCGAGAAGCCGCGCCCGACCGCGCCGCGCTTCCACGGCCGCCACCAGCTGAACCGTCACCCGGACGGCCTCGAGAAGTGCGTCGGCTGCGAGCTGTGCGCGTGGGCCTGCCCGGCCGACGCGATCCTCGTCGAGGGCGCCGACAACGACGACACCCCCGGTGGCGCCGGTCGGTTCAGCCCTGGTGAGCGCTACGGCCGCGTCTACCAGATCAACTACCTGCGCTGCATCTTCTGCGGCCTGTGCATCGAGGCGTGCCCCACCCGTGCGCTGACGATGACGAACTTCTACGAGCTCGCCGACAACGACCGCGGCAAGCTGATCTTCACCAAGGACCAGCTGCTCGCTCCGCTGCAGACCGGCATGCTCACGCCGCCGTTCCCGATGGCCGACGGCCTCGAGGAGCGCGACTACTACCAGGGCAAGGTCAGTGGTCCCACGGACGCGCAGAAGGCGTACGTCCACGACCGCGACGCCGCCGCCTCCGACGGTGACGGCCTCGACGACGACGGCAGCACCGCGCCGTCGATCACGGGCGCCGCCGGCCGTCCGGGCAACGCCGCTGCCGCGGTGCCCGGCGCCCACGACCTCGTGCACTCGTCGAACCCGTCCGCGCCGCAGACCCGGGAAGGGGCCAACCCGTGACCTCCACCGCCGAAGCCGTCGGCTTCTGGGTGCTCGCACCGATCGCGGTCATCGCCGCGCTGGGCCTGCTCTTCGCCAAGAAGGCGGTCCACGCCGCCCTCGGCATGGCGCTCGTCATGTGCATCCTCGGCATCTTCTACATCATGCAGAAGGCCGACTTCCTCGGCGTCATCCAGGTGTTCGTCTACACCGGCGCCGTGATGATGCTCTTCCTCTTCGTGCTGATGCTCGTCGGCGTCGACTCGTCCGACTCGGTCGTCGAGACGATCAAGGGACAGCGCTGGGCGTCGTTCCTGCTCGTGATCGGCCTCGCCGGCGTGCTGTTCTTCGCCATCGGCGCCGCGGTCATCGACGAGACGACCGTGCAGTCCGGCATGGACAAGCTCGTGGCCACCAACAAGGAGACCGGCAACGTCACCGGCCTCGCCGAGCTGATCTTCGGCCAGTACGTCTGGATCTTCGAGGTCACCTCCGCGCTGCTCATCACCGCAGCCCTCGGCGCGATGGTGCTCGCCCACCGCGAGCGGCTCAGCCCGCGAATCACGCAGGCCGAGTGGGCCGCCAAGCGCGTGCGCGACAACAAGAACGTCGCCGGCCTGCCCGCCCCGGGCGTCTACGCCCGCCACAACGCGGTCGACACCCCCGCGCTGCTGCCCGACGGCACGCCGAGCGACCTGTCCGTCTCGCGCGTCCTCGTCGCGCGCGACCAGGTCGCGACCACCGACGCCCTGCGGGACGTCGAGCGCCACATGGCGCGCGAGATCGAGGAGGGTGGGTCCAAGTGAGCCCCATGCACTACGTCTACCTGGCGGTGCTGCTCTTCGCGATCGGCGCGGCCGCGGTGCTGACGCGTCGCAACGCGATCATCGTCTTCATGGGCGTCGAGCTCATGCTCAACGCGACGAACCTCGCCCTCGTCACCTTCTCCCGGATGCACGGCGCCCTCGACGGGCAGGTCATGGCCCTGTTCGTCATGGTCGTCGCCGCCGCGGAGGTCGTCGTGGGCCTCGCCATCATCATGGCGATCTTCCGCGCCCGCCGGTCGGCCTCGGTCGACGACGCCAACCTGCTGAAGCTGTAAGGAGCGCCGGCCAGAATGGGAACTCTCGTCCAGACGCTTGCGAGCTCACCGAGCGCGCTGAGCACGTATGCCGCGGGCTTCGCCACGCACGAAGGCGAGGCGCACGCCGCGACCGGGGTGACGGCATACGCGTGGCTGCTCGTCGCGCTGCCGCTGCTCGGTGCCGCCGTGCTCCTCGTCGGCGGCCGTCGCACCGACAAGTTCGGGCCCGTGCTCGCGACCGCCCTCTCCTGGGGTGCGTTCGTCGTCGGCGCGCTCGTCTTCCTCGCGATGCTCGGGCGTGGCCCCGAGGACCGCGCCGTCGGCATCGACCTGTTCGACTGGGTCGCCGCCGGCGCCTTCAAGGTGAGCGCGGGCCTGCTCGTCGACCAGCTGTCGATGACCTTCGTGCTGCTCATCACCTTCGTCGGCTCGCTCATCCACGTGTACTCCCTCGGGTACATGGAGCACGACCCCGACAAGCGGCGGTTCTTCGCCTACCTCAACCTCTTCGTCGCGGCGATGCTGCTGCTCGTCCTCGCCAACTCCTACCTGCTCCTCTACGTCGGCTGGGAGGGCGTCGGTCTCGCGTCCTACCTGCTCATCGGCTTCTGGAACTGGAACCCGGCGTACGCGACGGCCGCCAACAAGGCCTTCGTCGCCAACCGTGTCGGTGACTTCGGCCTGTCCATCGCCATCATGGTGATGTTCTTCCACTTCGGCGCCGTCGACTTCGCGACGGTGCTGGGGGAGGCGGGCACGAACGCCAACCAGGGCTTCATGACCGCCATCGGCCTCATGCTCCTGCTCGGTGCCTGCGGCAAGTCGGCGCAGTTCCCGCTGCAGAGCTGGCTCGGCGACGCCATGGCCGGCCCGACCCCGGTCTCGGCGCTCATCCACGCGGCGACCATGGTCACCGCCGGTGTCTACCTCGTCGTGCGCTCGGCGCCGATCTTCGAGGCCGCCCCCACCGCGCAGCTCGTCGTCGTCATCGTCGGCGCCATCACGCTGCTCTTCGGGGCGATCGTCGGCTGCGCCAAGGACGACATCAAGAAGGCCCTCGCCGCCTCGACGATGAGCCAGATCGGCTACATGATGCTGGCCGCGGGCCTCGGCCCCGTCGGCTACGCCTTCGCGATCTTCCACCTGCTGACGCACGGCTTCTTCAAGGCCGGCATGTTCCTCGGCGCCGGCTCGGTCATGCACGGCATGAACGACCAGGTCGACATGCGCCGCTTCGGTGGCCTCTCGGGCGCCATGAAGATCACGTGGGCCACCTTCGCCCTCGGCTGGCTCGCCATCCTCGGCGTGCCCCCGTTCTCGGGCTTCTGGTCCAAGGACAAGATCATCGAGGCCGCGTTCATCGGCGAGGGCTGGCGTCCGTGGGTCTTCGGCCTCGCCACCCTCATCGGCGCCGGCATCACGGCCTTCTACATGTCGCGCCTGTTCTTCATGACCTTCCACGGCAAGAAGCGCTGGACCGACGACGTGCACCCGCACGAGTCGGGCAAGCTCATGACCGTCCCGATGATGGTGCTCGCCCTCGGCTCCGCCTTCCTCGGCCTCATCATCGGCCCGACCGGCCTGTTCACCTCGTGGCTCGAGCCGGTCACCGGCGCCGAGCCCGAGGGCGCACACCCGGTCATCCCGGTGCCGGTGCTCATGGCGCTGACGCTGGTCCTCGTCGCCGGCGGTGCCGCGTTCGCGTGGCTGCGCTACTGGCGCGACGAGGTCGCGGTCACGGCCCCCGCCGGCAACCTGCTCACGCAGGCCGCCCGCAAGGACCTTTACCAGGACCAGGTCAACGAGGCCCTCCTCATGCGACCCGGCATCCACCTCACGCGCTCGCTCGTCTTCGCCGACGGCAAGGGCGTCGACGGTGCGGCCGGCGGGCTCGCTGCCCTCGTGGGCGGCACGAGCTCACGCCTGCGCAAGCTGCAGAACGGCTTCGCGCGTTCCTATGCCCTGACGATGCTCGCCGGTGTCGTCGCCATCCTCGGTGCACTGTGGGTGATCTCCTGATGACGACCATGTCCAGCGTCCCGTGGCTGACGATCGTGGGCCTGGTCCCGCTCGTCGGCGCGCTCCTCGTCGCCTTCGTGCCGGGCAGCGCCGAGAACGCCAAGCGGATGGCGCTCGGGTTCTCCCTCGTCACGCTCGTCGTGGGCGTCGTGGCCGCGACGCAGTTCGACCGCGGTGCGAGCACCCAGTTCCAGCTCGGTGAGCAGCACTCGTGGATCCCGCAGTTCGGCGTCAGCTACTCGCTCGGCGTCGACGGCATCGCCCTCGTGCTCATCCTCATGGCGCTCGTCCTCACGCCGATCTGCCTGCTGGCGGCCTGGCGCGACGTGCCCGAGGAGGTCGGCCCCGGTGGTGCCCGGCGCACCAAGACGTACTTCGCGCTGCTCCTCGTGCTGGAGACGTTCATGGTGGGGGTCTTCGCGGCCACCGACGTGTTCCTCTTCTACGTCTTCTTCGAGGCCATGCTCATCCCGGTCTACTTCCTCATCGGCCGCTTCGGCGGTGCGCGCAGGCAGTACGCCGCGATGAAGTTCCTGCTCTTCTCGCTGGCCGGCGGCCTCATCATGCTCGTCGCCGTCATCGCCCTCTACCTGCAGGGCCCCGGCGGCAGCGACGGCTTCCTCATCGAGCGCCTCACCGGTCTCTCGCTCGACCCGACCACCGAGCGTCTGCTCTTCGTCGGCTTCTTCTTCGCCTTCGCGGTGAAGGCGCCGATGGTGCCGTTCCACACGTGGCTGCCCGACGCCGCCACCGAGTCCTCGCCGGCGACGGCGACCCTGCTCGTCGGCGTGCTCGACAAGGTCGGCACGTTCGGGATGATCCGCTTCTGCCTGCAGCTCTTCCCGCAGGCGAGCGAGTGGGCCACCCCGGTCGTCGTCGCGCTGGCCGTCCTCTCGGTCATCTACGGCGCGCTGCTCGCCATCGGCCAGACCGACATGATGCGCCTGGTGTCCTACACGTCGGTGAGCCACTTCGGCTTCATCGTCCTCGGCATCTTCGCCTTCACGAACGTCGGCCACGCGGGCGCCAACCTCTACATGGTCAACCACGGCTTCTCGACGGCGGCGCTGTTCCTCTTCGCCGCGATGCTCGTGCGCCGTCGGGGGAGCAAGCGCATCCCCGACTTCGGCGGCTGGCAGCGGGTCACGCCCGCTCTCGCGGGCATCTTCCTCGTGGCCGGCCTCTCGGGCCTCGCCCTGCCGGGCCTCTCGAGCTTCGTCTCGGAGTTCCTGGTGCTCGTGGGCAGCTTCCCGACCCAGCCGGTGGCGGCCGTCATCGCGACGTCCGGCATCATCCTCGCGGCGCTCTACATCCTGCTCATGTACAAGAAGGTCATGACGGGTCCGAAGCCCGAGGGTCTCGTGGGCGTCCGCGAGCACGACCGCCTCGACGAGTCCGGCCGCCGTGGCCTCACCGCGGTGCGTGACCTCACGACGCGCGAGAAGATCGTCGCCGCGCCCCTGATCGCCGCGTTCCTGGTGCTCGGCTTCCTGCCGAACCTCGCGCTCGACGTGATCAACCCGGCCGTCGACCAGACCCTGTCGCACGTCCAGAAAGCCATCCCGAACCTCAACCCGGCCGGCACCCTGGCCGAAGGGAGCTCGAAGTGACCGCCGTCGCTCCGCTGGCGCTGCCCGCAGCGTTCCAGCCGTCGAACGTCGACTACCTCGCGATCCTGCCGCTGCTCATCGTCTTCGGTGCCGCGCTCGTCGGCGTCCTCGTCGAGGCGTTCGCCCCGCGCGAGCGACGCCACGTGATCCAGGTCGGCCTCGCGGTCGTCGGGCTGCTCGGTGCCGCCGTGGCGATCATCCCCGCGGCCGGGCACCAGGGCGTCACCATGGGGCTCGCCGACGGCTCGACCAACCGCCAGATGTTCGCCCTCGCCGTCGACGGACCGGCCCTGTTCATGCAGGGCACGATCGTGCTCATGGGCGTGCTCGGCATCCTGACGATGGCCGAGCGCTTCGGCGGCACCGGGCCTGACGCGTTCACGCCCAGCGGCGCCTCGACCCCCGGCTCGGCGAACGAGACGGCGGCCGCCCGCGCGGGCGCGCTGACCTCCGAGGTCTTCCCGCTGACGATGTTCGCGATCTTCGGCATGATGCTCTTCCCGACGACGAACGACCTCATCGGCATGTTCGTCGCGCTCGAGGTGCTCTCGCTGCCGCTCTACATCCTCTCCGGACTCGCCCGCCGTCGTCGCCTGCTCTCGCAGGAGGCATCGCTCAAGTACTTCCTGCTCGGCGCGTTCAGCTCGGCCTTCTTCCTCTTCGGCACGGCCCTGCTCTACGGCTACGCCGGCTCGGTCTACTTCGGTGATCTCAGCCGTGCCATCGCGAGCGGCCCGCTCGCGATGAACGGCCTGCTGCTGCCGGGCGCGTTCCTCGTCTTCGTCGGCCTGCTCTTCAAGGTCGGTGCGGTGCCGTTCCACGCGTGGACGCCCGACGTCTACCAGGGCGCTCCCACCCCGGTCACCGGCTTCATGGCGGCTTGCACGAAGGCCGCGGCGTTCGGCGCGATCCTGCGACTCGCGTACGTGGGCCTCGACACCGGCCGCTGGGAGTGGACCAACGCGCTCGTGCTCGTCGCCCTGCTGACGATGGTCGTCGGCGCGGTGCTCTCGGTCACCCAGACCGACATGAAGCGCCTGCTGGCCTACTCCTCGATCGCCCACGCGGGCTTCATCCTCGTCGGCGTGCTCGCCTTCGACCGCAAGGCGATCGGCGCCGTGCTCTTCTACCTCGTCGCCTACGGCTTCGCGACGATCGCCGCGTTCGCCATCGTCTCGCTGGTGCGCCAGAACGGCGCCGAGGCGACGCACCTGTCGCAGTGGGCCGGGCTCGGCAAGCGCTACCCGGTCGTGGCCGGCGCGTTCGCCTTCCTCATGCTCGCCTTCGCCGGCATCCCGCTGACCTCGGGCTTCGTGTCGAAGTTCGCGGTGTTCTCGGCGGCCGTCGGCACGGGCGGCGCCACCGGCACGGTCCTGGCCGTCGTCGGTGTCGTCTGCAGCGCGATCACGGTGTTCGTCTACGCCCGGGTCATCGTCCTGATGTTCTTCAGCGACGCCCCCGACGACGCGGTCGAGGTGGTGACGCCGTCGGTGTCGACGACGTTCTCCATCGCTATCGGCACGCTCGTCACGCTCGCCCTCGGCGTGCTGCCGTCCGCCCTGCTCGACCTGGCCGACCGGGCCTCGCAGTTCGTGCGGTGATCGGGAGCCGATGACGACGCACGCCACCCCGCCGGTCCTGGGGATCCCCGGGGCCACCGCGGAGCTCTCGGCGCGCCTGCGGGACGGGCTCGCCCGGGTCGACGCGCTGTTGACCGAGGTCGTCGACCACGACGACCCGTTCATCGCTCGTGCCTCGGCGCACCTCGTCGAGGCGGGCGGCAAGCGGTTCCGGCCGCTGCTGACGCTGCTCGCCGCGGAGCTCGGCGACGGCATCACCGACGAGGTCGTGGCGGCCGCTGCCGGTGTCGAGCTCACGCACCTCGCCTCGCTCTACCACGACGACGTCATGGACGAGGCGACCGTGCGCCGCGGGGTGCCATCGGTCAACGCCGCCTACGACAACTCGACCGCGATCCTCGTGGGCGACCTGCTCTTCGGCAAGGCGTCCGAGCTCGTCGCCGGGCTCGGCGCCGAGGCGGTGCTCATCCAGGCACAGACGTTCGTGCGGCTCTGCTCCGGCCAGATCCGCGACGACCGCGCGTGCCCAGAGGGCGTGGACCCCGTCGACTACTACCTCGGCGTGCTGGCCGACAAGACCGGCGTGCTCATCGCGACCGCCGGGCGCTACGGCGTCATGTTCAGCGGCGGCTCGCCCGAGTCGGTCGAGATCATGCGCTCGTACGGCGAGAAGGTCGGCATCGCCTTCCAGCTCGCCGACGACCTCATCGACATCGCGTCCGACTCCGACGCGAGCGGCAAGGTGCCCGGCACCGACCTGCGTGAAGGCGTCGACACCCTCGCGGTGCTGCGCTTCCGCGCCATGGCCGACCCCGCCGACGCCACCGACGCGCGGCTGCTGGCGCTGCTCGACAGCGACCTGGCTGCCGACGACGCCGCCGTGGCCGAGGCGCTCGAGCTGCTGCGGGCGCACCCGGCGCTCGAGCGTGCCCGCGAGGAGACGTATGCCGTCGCCCGCGAGGCGCAGGCCCTGCTCGACCCGCTGCCCGACAGCGACGCCAAGGCGGCCCTGCAGGCCCTCGCCCTCAGCGTCGTCGACCGCGTCGGCTGAGCGCACCCACCCTCCCTCTTTGATCGAGAGAACGCTCCGTCACGCCCGAGGTGACGGAGCGTTCTCTCGATCGGACCTGCGCGCGGGTGCCGGTGTCGGAAAGTGGGCACTCGACTAGCTGACTCGGTCGAGTGCGCAGTTCCCGACGCGCCCGTCCCGTCGAGTGCTCAGTTCCCGACGCGCCCGTCCCGTCGAGTGCTCAGTTTCTTGACGCCGTCCTCGCGTCGAGTGCCCAGTTCCCGACGGCGGCGAGGTCGAGGTCCACGTGAGACGGGGCATGCCAAGGGGCCGGTCGGGAGGTGACGCTCGGTAGGGTGCGGGAATGCCACGTCGCACCCCTCCGACGCGGACGGCCGCCAGCCTGTCCGCGGCGACCGCGGAGCTCTCGGCCCCCCTCGCCGTCGTCGACCTCGATGCGTTCGACGCCAACGCGCGCACGCTCGTGTCGCTGGCAGGGGGCCTGCCCATTCGCATCGCGACCAAGTCGCTGCGCTCACGTCCGCTCATCGAGCGAGCCCTCGGTCACGACGGCTTCGCCGGACTCATGTGCTACGCCGTGCGCGAGGCCCTGTGGTGGGCTCGTGACGGCCACACCGACCTGCTCGTCGCCTATCCCAGCGTCGACGTCCCGGCCCTGACCGAGCTGGCCGCCGATCCGGCTCTGAAGCGCGCCGTTCTCCTCATGATCGACAGCGTGGAGCACGTGGACTTCCTGGCTCGGGAGGTCGTCGGCCACGAGAGTCTGCGCGTGGCCGTCGACGTCGACGCGTCGCTGCGGGTCGGCCCGACGCACATGGGTGTGCGCCGCTCGCCGACACGAAACGCCGACGAGGTCGAAGCCGTGATCCGCCGAGCGCAGGAACGCGGTCTCGAGGTCGCCGGCCTGATGTTCTACGACGCGCAGATCGCCGGGCTGCCCGACTCCTCGACGGTCGTCCGGCGGATGAAGAAGGTCTCGGCCAAGGAGCTCCTGGCGCGGCGCAGCGAGGTCGTGGCCGCAGCGAAGGCCCTGGCCGACCTCGAGGTCGTCAACGGCGGCGGCACCGGCAGCCTGCACGTCACCCACCACGACCCGTCGCTGACCGAGCTGGCCGCTGGCTCGGGCCTGTTCGCGCCGACCCTCTTCGACGGCTACGACGACCTCGACCTGCGCCCGGCGGCCTACTTCGCGGCACCGGTGGTGAGGCGTCCCGGCGAAGGGATCGTGACGGCATACGGCGGCGGCTACATCGCCTCGGGCCAGCCCGGCTGGTCCCGCGTGCCGAGCCCGTTGGCCGACCAGGACCTCTCCCTGGTGCGCCGGGAGGGCGCCGGAGAGGTGCAGACGCCGCTGACCGGGCCGGGTGCAGACCGGCTCTCACTGGGAGATCGGATATGGTTCCGGCACGCCAAGGCAGGGGAGCTGGCCGAGCGGTTCACGGAGTTCGCGCTCGTCAGCAGCGACGGAGGCGACCGGGTCGTCGGGCGAGCGGCGACCTACCGTGGTGAAGGGCAGTGTTTTGGCTGAGAGTATGAGCGTGGTGAAGAGCAGCGTCGTCCGCAGCATCGAGTGGACCAACTGGGCCGGCACCGAGACGTCGAGACTCGCGCGGGTCGCGACGCCGCGCAGTGAGGCAGAGGTCGTCGACGAGGTGTCGCGGGCCCGTGCGAACGGCCTGCGGGTCAAGGCGATCGGCGCCGGGCACTCCTTCACCAGCGTCGGCGTCACCGATGGTGTGCAGCTGCGCCTCGGTGCCCTCACGGGAGTCACGTCCATCGACTCGACCCGCGGCGAGGCCACGGTCCGGGCCGGCACGCCCCTGCACGTGCTCAACGAGGAGCTCGCGGCCTTCGGCTATGCCCTGCCCAACCTGGGTGACATCGACCGGCAGAGCCTCGCCGGTGCGACCGCCACCGGCACGCACGGCACCGGCCTGCGCCTCACGGGGCTGTCGGCCGGCATCCGCGCGCTGAGGCTCGTGCTCGCCGACGGGTCGGTCGTCGACGGCTCGCCGACCCGTGAGCCCGAGCTCTTCCAGGCGGCGCGGCTCGGGCTGGGTGCCCTCGGCATCGTCACCGAGATCACCCTGGCCGTCGTGCCGGCGTTCCTGCTGCATGCGGTCGAGCGACCCGAGCCTCTCCTCGAAGTCCTCGAGCACGCCGACGTCTCGGCGGAGGCCAACGACCACTTCGAGTTCTACTGGTTCCCGCACACCGACCGCACCCTGACGAAGCGCAACAACCGCGTGCCCGAGGGCACGCAGAAGCGGCCGCTGCCGGCCTGGCGCGAGAAGCTCGACGACGACCTGCTCAGCAACCGGTTCTTCGAGATGACCAACCGCGTCGCGACTCGCCTGCCGCGCTCGACGCGCGGCATCAACGGGATCGCGTCCCGGGTGCTCAGCGAGCGCCAGTTCACCGACAGCTCGCACAAGGTGTTCGTGACGGCCCGCGAGGTCCGCTTCATGGAGTCCGAGTGGGCGTTCCCGCGCGAGGCGCTGCGTGACGTGCTGCTCGAGCTGCGACGGTGGGTGGACGCGCACGACGAACAGATCTCGTTCCCCGTCGAGTGCCGGTTCGCCGCCGCCGACGACGTGTGGCTCTCGACGGCGCACGAGCGGCAGAGCTGCTACATCGCGATCCACAAGTACCACCGGCAGCCCAAGGGGGCCTACTTCGACGCGTTCGAGGCGATCGCGACCGAGCACGGCGGGCGGCCGCACTGGGGCAAGCTGCACACCCGCGACGCCGACTACCTGCGCTCGGTCTACCCGCGCTTCGACGACTTCGTCGCCGTGCGCGACCGCGTCGACCCCGACCGGCTCTTCGGCAACCCCTACCTGGAGCGCGCGCTCGGCTCCTGACCCGCTCGCCGGAACGCCGGTGAGTCGCCGGCTCGGCCCTTGGCTCGGATCGCCGGCCGGGTCACGCGCGCGCCGAGCGCTGTCCCTCCCAAGCCCGGTGGAGTGCCGCACGGACGGCGTCGGGGTCGCCTGAGAGGTCGGCCTGCACCTTGGTGTGCGCCTCCCAACGGGGCGGGACCCCGAACGTCTCCGGGTATGCCGTCACGAGGCGTTCGCGCTCGGCGCCGCCCAGGCGGACGAGCAGGGTGCCCGGGGCATCCTCGCGCGCCACGAGGAGGCCGTCGACGTACCACGCACGTCGCCCGTCGACCCTGCGCGCCCGGCAGCCGTCGAGGGAGCCGAGGTACGCGTCGGCGTCGTCCAGGGTCATGCCTCGCGTCCGGCCCATGGCTCGTCTCAGGCCCCCTGCGCGGGACGCGTCATGGAGAGCACGTCGAGCGCTTCGTCGAGCTGCTGCTCGGTGAGCCGGCCCGCTGCGACGTGGCCCTGCTCGATGACGACCTCGCGGATCGTCCGGCGCTCCTTGACCGCCTGCTTGACCACTGCGGCCGCAGCCTCGTAGCCGATGTAGCGGTTGAGGGGGGTGACGATCGACGGGGATCCCTCGGCCAGGGCGCGCGCGTGGTCGACCTCGGCGGTGATGCCGTCGATGCAGCGGTCGGCGAGCAGCCGTGACGTCGCAGCGAGCAGCCCGATCGACTCGAGGACGTTCTTGGCCATGACCGGCAGCATGACGTTGAGCTCGAAGTTGCCGGCGGCCCCGGCGGTCGTGATGGTGACGTCGTTGCCGATGACCTGCGCGCATGCCATGAGGGTTGCCTCGGGCACGACGGGGTTGACCTTGCCCGGCATGATGCTCGAGCCGGGCTGAAGGTCGGGCAGGTGGATCTCGCCGAGACCGGTGCGCGGGCCGGAGCTCATCCAGCGCAGGTCGTTGCAGATCTTCGTGAGACTGACGGCGACGACCTTCAGCGCCCCGGACAGCTCGACGACGGCGTCCTGGGCAGACTGCGCCTCGAAGTGGTCCACGGCCTCGCGGAAGGGGAGGCCGGTGACCCCGGCGACGCGCTCGATCACCTTGGGGGCGAAGCCCGGTGCCGCGTTGAGCCCGGTGCCGGCGGCCGTGCCCCCGAGCGGCAGCTCGCTCGTGGCGTCGGCCGCTGTGCGCACCCGGCTCGCGCCGAGCTCGACCTGCCGCACGTAGCCGCCGAACTCCTGGCCGAGCGTCACCGGCACCGCGTCCATCAGGTGGGTGCGCCCCGCCTTGACCACGTCGGCGAACTCGCCGGCCTTGCGCCCGAGCGCCGTGGCGAGGTGCTCGAGGGCAGGCACGAGGTCGGAGACCGCCGCGGTCGTGGCCGCGATGCGCAGGGCGCTCGGGAAGGTGTCGTTGCTCGACTGACCGGCGTTGACGTGGTCGTTCGGATGGATCTCGAGGCCGCTCGAGAGGTGGGCGAGGCGGGCGACGACCTCGTTGACGTTCATGTTCGTCGACGTTCCCGAACCGGTCTGGAAGACGTCGACCGGGAACTCGTCGTCGTGGAGGCCCCCCGCGACCTCGCCCGCGGCGAAGGCGATGGCGTCGGCGCGGTCGCGGTCGAGCACGCCGAGCTCGGCGTTCACCTCCGCTGCCGCCGCCTTGAGCTGGGCGAGGGCGTGGACGACGCCGGGCGGCACCGGTTGTCCGCTGATCGGGAAGTTCTCGACGGCCCGTGCCGTCTGGGCGCCCCAGAGCGCCTGGGCGGGCACCTGCACCTCGCCCATCGAGTCGTGCTCGGTCCGGAAGCCTGTCGCTGCGGCGTCGCTCATGCCCCCATCATGCGCGTCACTGTTGCCCGGGATGCAACAGTGACGCAGTGTTCCCCGGCGAGTGGGGCGAGCCTCGGGTCAGCGCGCTCCGGACGTCGAGGCGAGGTCGTCGTCCTCGCGGTGGCTCGTGCCGGGGCAGCCCTCGGATCCCGCGCAGGACCAGCCCGCCTGCACCGATCGCGTATGCCGTCGGGCGGGCACGGCGCCCCGAGCCACCTTCGGTGCCAGTGTCGGAATGCCGTC
Organism: Terrabacter sp. 28; assembly: GCA_000955875.1. Taxonomy (GTDB): domain Bacteria; phylum Actinomycetota; class Actinomycetes; order Actinomycetales; family Dermatophilaceae; genus Terrabacter. The sequence goes on along the minus strand of JYOE01000002.1, from coordinate 135,158 downwards.
ATGAGTCCGGTCGAGGGCGCCCTCGAGGCCGCCCTCGTGAGCTCCGACAGCCGCCTCCTCCGCGGGCACGGGCTCAGCGGGCACGGGCTCGGACGGCTCAGCCTCCGGGTTGCGGATGAGCAGCCACGAGACGGCGCCGCCCGCGACGAGCAGCACCGCACAGAGCAGCATGGCCGCGCGATAGGCCGACGAGAAGGCCTCAGGGTCGGCGTAGTCGGTGCCACTCAGCCCGACCGCCGCGGGCAGCGCGGCCACGGCCAGCAGGCTCCCGGCTCGCGCGACGGCGTTGTTGACGCCACTGGCGACCCCGGCGTACCGGTCGGGGGCGGCAGCGAGCACGGTGGCCGTGAGGGGCGCGACGAGGAGCACCAGGCCCAGGCCGAAGACGGTGATGCCGGGGAGCACGCCCAGCCAGTACGTCGACCCGGCACCGACGCCGGCCAGCAGGACCGTGCCGACGCCGCACACGACCGGTCCGAGGGTCATCGGCAGCCGCGGCCCGATGCGAGAGGCGAGCTCGCCGCCCTTCGAGGCGAGGAAGAGCATGAGCACGGTGACGGGAAGCGACGCCATCCCGGCCAGCATCGGCCCGTAGCCGAGCACCGTCTGGAGCTGGAGGGTGAGGAAGAAGAAGACTGCTCCCAGGGCGGCATACACCAGCAGGGTCATCGCGTTGGCGGCGCTGAACTGGGGCGAGGCGAAGAGCGCGGGCTGCACCATCGGGTGGGGCGTGCGCCGCTCGACGACGACGAAGGCGACCCCGATCGCGAGCCCGAGCGCGAGCACCCCCACGGTCGGCCCGGCCCCGAGGGCCTCGTGCTGGATGAGCGCGAAGGTCGTGACACCGAGCGCGAGGGTGGCGAGGGTCGCGCCGGGCACGTCGAAGTGGTGGTCGGCCCGCTCGTCGCGGCTCTCTGGCACGTGCAGCTGGGCGATCCAGATCGTCGCCGCGCCGAGGGGCACGTTGACGAGGAAGGCCCACCGCCAGCTCGCGTACTGCACCAGCCAGCCGCCGACGAACGGCCCTGCGGCTGAGGCGATCCCGCCGAGGCCGGACCATGCGCCGATCGCCTTGCCGCGGTCGCCGGGCCGGAACGACGACTGGATGAGCGAGAGGCTGCCCGGCGTGAGCAGGGCACCGCCCACGCCCTGGAGCACGCGCGCGACGACGAGCTGCCCGGGTGACTGCGCCAGGCCGCACGCCGCCGAGGCGAGGGTGAACCAGGCGACGCCGATGACGAAGACGCGCCGGCGGCCGAAGCGGTCGCCGAGCGAGCCGCCGAGCAGGATGAGCGAGGCGAGGGCGAGCAGGTAGCCGTTGGTGATCCACTGGAGGTCGCTCATGCCGGCGCGGAGCTCCTCGCCGATGCGCACGAGTGCCACGTTGACGACCGTGCCGTCGAGCAGGGCCATCCCCGACCCGAGCACCGCGGCCGCGATGACGGACCGTCCGGCGCGGGAGTCGAGGGCGAGGTCGCTCACCCCAGCAGTGTGTCACCCGCGCGGGGCGCCGCGCCCGCTGCGGCTCCGCTCAGCGCGGGCAGTCGTCGACCGGCAGGTCGCGACGGGCGGCCCGGGCTCCCCGCAGGCTCACCATCGAGTCGACCGTGAGCACCAGGAGGGCGAGCCAGACGATGCCGAAGCCGATCCAGCGCTCCCTGGGCATGTGCTCGTCGAGCAGCAGCACCGCGCACAGCAGCTGCATGACGGGGGTGAAGAACTGGATGAGGCCGATGGTGACGAGCGGGATGCGCCGAGCCGCGGCGGCGAAGCACAGCAACGGCACGGCGGTGACGACACCCGAGAGCACGAGCAAGGCGGTGTGCGTCGCGCCGTGGTGACCGAACTCGAGGCCGCTCTGCGCGGACACCACGAAGAGCAGCACGACGGCCACCGGTGCCAGCACGACCGTCTCGACGGTGAGCCCGTGCACGGCGTCGAGGCTGACCCCCACCTTCTTCTTCGTGAGGCTGTAGAGGGCGAAGGAGCAGGCGAGTGTGAGCGCGACCCACGGCACGCGTCCGCCGACGATGCCGAGGAAGGCGGCCGCGACGCAGCCGATGCCGACGGCGACCCACTGCAGCCACCGAAGCCGCTCGCCGAGGACGACCACCCCGAGCGCGACGGTGACGAGCGGGTTGAGGAAGTAGCCGAGCGCCGCCTCCGACGTGTTGCCCGACGTCACCGCCCCGACGTAGACCACCCAGTTCACGGCGATGAGGACGGCCGCGACCGCGGTGCCGGCGAGCAGCCGCGGTCGGCGCAGCAGCGGTCGCACCCAGCCGAGGTCGCGCCCGACGAGCAGCACGGCGACGCAGAAGAGCAGCGTCCAGAGGATCCGGTGGGCGAGGATCTCCCAGGCGCCCGCAGGCTTGAGTGCGTCGAAGTAGAGCGGGAAGAGCCCCCACATGCCGTATGCCGCGAAGCCGAGCAGGGTGCCGCGCCTCACCTCGGCGTGGGGCGCGGACGAGACCGCCGCCGTGTCGCCGACCGTGTCGCCGACCGTGTCGGTGCGCGCGGAGGCGAGCCCGGTGCCGCGAGTCGTGTCGCGTCCGGCGGGGGTCACGAACCCGCCGGCGTGCCGACCGTCCAGGTGTCGCGTCCGGCGAGCAGGGCGTCGATGTCGGCGTCGGTGATCTCGTTGGTGCGGGCGGAGGAGATCTGCTCGCGCAGCGCGTCGTCGTAGGTCGGGCGCTGGACGTTGCGGAAGACGCCCATCGGCACGTGGCCGAGGTCTGGGCTGTCGAGACGGGAGAGCGCGAACGCCGCCGACGGGTCCTGCGCCGACGCGTCGTGCCGCATGATGCGAGCAGGGTCGGCGTCGGCACGTGGCACGACGGCCAGCGACCCGCTGTCGTCACGCACCACGACGTTGTCGCCCGCCGAGACCTCCTCACCGTCGGTGAGGTGCAGGATGCGGGCGGCTGCCTCGGTGCGGTCCTTGAGGACGTCGAAGACGCCGTCGTTGAAGATCGGGCAGTTCTGGTAGATCTCCACCAGCGCCGAACCCCGGTGCTCGGCCGCGGCGCGCAGCACCGACGTGAGGTGCTGCCGGTCGGAGTCCATGGTGCGGGCGACGAAGCTGGCCTCGGCCCCGAGCGCGAGCGACACCGGGTTGAACGGCGTGTCGAGCGAGCCGAGCGGGGTCGACTTCGTCACCTGGCCGACGTGCGAGGTGGGGGAGTACTGGCCCTTGGTCAGACCATAGATCTCGTTGTTGAAGAGCAGGATCTTGAGGTTGACGTTGCGGCGCAGCGCGTGGATGAGGTGGTTGCCGCCGATCGACAGCGCGTCGCCGTCACCGGTGACGACCCACACGGAGAGGTCCTCACGCGTCGCGGCGAGGCCGGTCGCGATGGCCGGGGCCCGACCGTGGATCGAGTGCATGCCGTACGTGTCGAGGTAGTACGGGAAGCGCGAGCTGCACCCGATGCCCGAGACGAAGACGATGTTCTCGCGCTTGAGGCCGAGCTCGGGCAGGAAGCCCTGCACGGCGGCGAGGATCGCGTAGTCGCCGCAGCCCGGGCACCAGCGCACCTCCTGGTCGGACGTGAAGTCCTTCTTCGTCAGGGCGGTGCCGTCGGCAAGGCGCGGGACACCGGTCGTGCCGGTGGCACCGGGCGAGCTGAGCGGCATACCGAGGTCGACGGGCAGGTCGGTGGTCACTGGGCGGTCTCCTTCAGGTGCGCGTCGCCGAGCGAGGCGACGGCGGTCGCGATGACGTCGGCGAGCTCGCCCGCCTGGAAGGGCAGGCCGCGGACCGACGTGTGCGACTCGATGTCGACGAGGTACCTCGCGCGGAGCAGCAGGGCGAGCTGGCCGAGGTTCATCTCGGGCACGATGACGCGTTCGTAGCGGCGCAGCACCTCGCCGGTGTTGGCGGGGAACGGGTTGAGGTGGCGCAGGTGCGCCTGTGCGACCCGGGCGCCGGCGTTGCGGGCGAGTCGCACCGCGGCCGAGATCGGCCCGAAGGTCGAGCCCCACCCGAGCACGAGCACGTCGGCGTCGCCGGCGGGGTCGTCGACCTCGAGCGGCGCGATCGTGTCGGCGATGCCGTCGATCTTGGCCTGCCGCAGCCGCGTCATGTGGTCGTGGTTGTCGGGGTCGTAGGAGATGTTGCCGGTGATGTCGGCCTTCTCGATGCCCCCGACGCGGTGCTCGAGGCCGGGCGTGCCGGGGATGGCCCAGGGCCTCGCCAGCGTCTCGGGGTCGCGCAGGTAGGGGTGGAAGACGGGCTCACCCTTGTCGTCGGTCGCGTTCGGCTCGGTCGCGAACTCGACCGAGATGTCAGGCAACTCGGCCGTGCGCGGCAGCCGCCACGGCTCGGAGCCGTTGGCGAGGTAGCCGTCGGAGAGCACGATGACGGGCGTGCGGTAGGTCGTCGCGATGCGGACCGCCTCGACGGCGATGTCGAAGCAGTCGGCCGGCGTCGACGGTGCGACGACGGCGACCGGCGACTCGCCGTTGCGGCCGAAGAGCGCCTGGAGCAGGTCGGCCTGCTCGGTCTTCGTCGGCAGGCCCGTCGAGGGTCCGCCCCGCTGGATGTCGCACACGATGAGCGGCAGCTCGAGCGAGACGGCGAGGCCGATCGTCTCCGCCTTGAGGGCCAGGCCGGGGCCGGACGTCGTCGTGACGCCGAGCGCGCCGCCGAAGCTCGCGCCGAGGGCCGCGCCGACACCGGCGATCTCGTCCTCGGCCTGCATCGTCGCCACGCCGTAGCGCTTGAGCCCCGCGAGCGTGTGCAGGATGTCGGAGGCGGGCGTGATCGGGTAGCTGCCGAGGAAGAGCGGCAGGTGCGCGCGGTGCGCCGCGGCCACGAGGCCGAGCGACAGCGCGACGTTGCCCGTGACGTTGCGGTAGGTGCCCGCCGCCATCGAGGCGGGTGCGACCTCGTAGGAGACGGCGAAGTCCTCGGTGGTCTCGCCGTAGTTGAAGCCGGCCCGCAGCGCCGCGAGGTTGGCCTCGAGGATGACGGGCTTGTCGGCGAACTTCGCCTTGAGGAAGGCCTCCGTGCCGTCCATGGGCCGCGTGTAGAGCCACGACAGCAGGCCCAGCGCGAACATGTTCTTCGCGCGCTCCTTCTCCTTGCGGGTCAGGTCGGTGAACGACGCGAGCGCCTCGACGGCGATCGACGTCAGCGCCACCGGGTGCACGTGGTAGCTCTCGAGCGAGCCGTCGTCGACGGGGCTCTCGGCGTAGCCGACCTTGGAGAGGTTGCGCTTGGTGAACTCGTCGGTGTTGACGATGATCGTCGCGCCGCGCGGCAGGTCGCGCAGGTTCGCCTTGAGAGCGGCCGGGTTCATCGCGACGAGCACGTCGGGGGCATCGCCCGGTGTCAGGACGTTGTGGTCGGCGAAGTGCAGCTGGAAGCTCGACACGCCCGGCAGGGTGCCCTGGGGCGCGCGGATCTCGGCGGGGAAGTTCGGCAGCGTCGACAGGTCGTTGCCCAGCAGGGCGGTCTGCGACGTGAAGCGGTCGCCGGTCAGCTGCATTCCGTCGCCGGAGTCGCCGGCGAATCGGATGACCACGCGATCGAGCTTCTGGACCAGTTTGGTGCTCATGCTCTGAGACGTCCTCGAACTTCCGTACGATTTGCGGGCCCGTTGCCCTTTGCGGCGGGCAATTTCCATGCTAGTTCGTGCCTTGTTCAACTTTGCGCAGTTGCCATCACGTGGACATCACGTGGACATCACGGAGTCTCGACACGCGGCCGGCTCCTCACCGGCCGGGGGAGCGTGCCGCGACCACACGGCATACCGGGACCGCGCATGGATAGGCTGGCCGACATGTCCGGGTACCTTGCCGTCGCAGCGGTGCTGGGCGCAGGCGTGCTGCTCGTCACGGCCGCGATGGTCGCCCGGCGCCTGCTGGCACCGCGCGCGCCGCACGCGGCCAAGCTGACGACCTACGAGTCGGGCGTCGACCCGGTCGGCGAGGGCTGGGCCCAGACGAAGGTCCGCTACTTCGTCTTCTCCTTCCTCTACGTCGTCTTCGCCGTCGACGCCGTCTACCTCTTCCCGTGGGCGACGGTGATCCGCGACGCCGACCTCGGCCGCGCCAGCCTCGTCGAGATGGCGATCTTCATCGGGGTCATCGTGCTCGGCCTGGCCCACGCCGCCCGCCGCGGACTGCTGAGGTGGGTGTGATGGCGAGCGAGCCCAACGCGAACGAGTCCGGCCAGCCCGGCCAGCCCGGCCGTCCGGTCGACCTGCCGATGCCGACCGTCGGTCCGGCGTCGATGGGCGTGCTCGGCGGCCACGCCCCGAAGCCGGTCAAGGTCGTGCTCAACTGGGGCCGGCGCTACTCCCTCTGGGTCTTCAACTTCGGGCTCGCCTGCTGCGCCATCGAGTTCATCGCCGCCTCGATGGGGCGCCACGACTTCATCCGCCTCGGCGTCATCCCCTTCGCGCCCGGTCCGCGGCAGGCCGACCTGATGGTCGTGTCGGGCACCGTCACCGACAAGATGGCGCCCGCGATCCGCCGCCTCTACGACCAGATGCCCGAGCCGAAGTACGTCATCTCGTTCGGCGCCTGCTCCAACTCCGGCGGCCCCTACTGGGACTCCTACTCGGTGACGAAGGGCGTCGACCAGATCGTGCCCGTCGACGTCTACGTGCCCGGCTGCCCGCCGCGCCCCGAGGCGCTGCTGCACGGCATCATCCGCCTCCAGGAGCAGATCGCGAACGAGCGCCTGTCGGCGCAGAAGCTCAAGGGCAGGTATGCCGGCACGCGGGTCGGGAGCGCCGGCGACGTGCGCCGGCCCCTGCTGCAGCGCGGTGCCGTGTCCGGCGGCGGTGACCGATGAGGGTGACCGACGTGCGTGACGTGCCGTTCGGGGAGTGGTCGAGCACGGTGCTCGCGCTCCGCGAGGAGGGCTACGCGTACTTCGACTGGCTGACCGCCGTCGACGAGACCGACCGCGAGGGTGGGGGCGGCGACTCGGCCGACGAGCGCGACGCGGCGGGCTTCGACGTCGTCTGCCACCTGGTCGACACGCGCGAGCCGGGCCGGGTCCCGTCGGTGCTCGTGCGCACCCGCGCGCCCGAGGGCGTACCGGTGCCGTCGCTGACGCCGATCTTCCGCGGCGCCGCGTGGCACGAGCGCGAGACCCACGAGATGTTCGGCATCGACTTCGACGGCTTCGACGACGGCACCGGCCTCGGCCTGCGACCGCTCCTGCTGCCCGAGGGTTTTGAGGGCACGCCGCTGCGCAAGTCGTTCGTGCTCGCCGCCCGCGCGTCCAAGGCCTGGCCCGGCGCGAAGGAGCCGGGCGAGGGCCACGACTCCGCGCGGGCTCCGGGCCGGCGCCGCGTGCAGGCCCCGGGCGTGCCCGGCCCCGAGTGGGGTCCGCGATGAACCTCGTCCTCGCCCCGTGGCTCGAGGTGGTGCTGCGGGCGCTCGCCGTGCTCGTCGCCTTCCTCGTGCTGCCCCTGCTCGTCGGCCAGACCGAGCACAAGGTGATGGCGCACATGCAGGGCCGCCTCGGGCCGATGTATGCCGGCGGCTTCCACGGCTGGGCCCAGCTCGTCGCCGACGGGGTGAAGTTCGTCCAGAAGGAGGACATCACCCCGGCCCGAGCCGACCGCCAGGTCTTCCGGCTCGCGCCCTTCGTGGCCCTCATCCCGTACCTCGTCGCCCTCGCCGTCATCCCGCTGTCGCCGAAGGTCGTCGGGGCCACGGTCGACGCGAGCGTCGTGCTCGTGCTGGCGGTCATCGGTGTCGGCATCATCGGCACGCTCATGGCGGGGTGGGCCTCGGCCAACAAGTACTCCCTCCTCGGCGCGATGCGCGCGGCCGCCCAGCTCGTGTCGTACGAGCTGCCGATGGTCCTGGCCGTAGCGTCGGTGGCGCTCGCGGCCGGAACCCTCTCGCTCGTCGGCATCGGCAACGCGTGGAACCCGTGGTGGCTCCTGTGGCAGCTCCCGGGGGCCGTGGTCTTCCTCGTCTCGGCGCTCGCCGAGCTGCAGCGGCCGCCGTTCGACATGCCGCTCGCCGACTCCGAGATCGTCTTCGGCGCCTTCACCGAGTACACCGGGCTGCGGTTCGCCTTCTTCCTGCTCGCCGAGTACGCCGGCATCGTCGTCATGTCGCTGCTCTTCGCCGTGCTCTTCCTCGGTGGGTGGCACGGCCCGTTCGAGCCGTGGGTCGGCTGGGTGTGGACCCTGCTCAAGGGCTTCCTCGTCGCGGTCGTCGTCATCTGGCTGCGCGTCTCGTGGCCGCGCATGCGCGAGGACCAGCTCCAGCGTCTCGCCTGGGTGTGGCTCGTCCCGATGGCGCTCTTCCAGCTCGCCATCACCGCCGTCGGCGTGGTGGTGTTCCCCCGATGAGCACGAGGACGGTGAACCGACGTGGGTGACGGCATCCTGCCCGGACTGGTCAAGGGACTGGGCACGACGGCTCGGTCGCTGACCCGGCGCACGCACACGGCGGAGTACCCCGACGTCGCGCCCGCGCTGCCGCCTCGGTCGCGTGGCGTCATCGCGCTCACCGAGGAGAACTGCACCTCGTGCATGCTCTGCGCCCGTGAGTGCCCCGACTGGTGCATCTACATCGACTCGCACAAGGAGGAGCTGCCGCCGACGACCCCGGGTGGCCGTGCCCGTCAGCGCAACGTGCTCGACCGCTTCGCCATCGACTTCTCGCTGTGCATGTACTGCGGCATCTGCATCGAGGCCTGCCCGTTCGACGCCCTGCACTGGAGCCCCGAGTTCGAGTACGCCGAGACCGACATCCGCGACCTGCTGCACGAGAAGGACCGGCTCGGCGCGTGGATGGCCACCGTGCCCCCGCCGCCGGCCCTCGACCCCGGCAGCGTCGACCCGGCCGAGGTGACCGCCGCAGCCAAGCCACCTCGTGGGGCCGCCGGTGCGGGTCCGCGCGCCGGCAGCGCCCCGCGTGCGGGAGCGGGTGCCCCCGGCCGTACGCGTGGCGACGGTCCCGCTGCCCGCCCGACCCGGGTGCGCCCCGAGAGTCCCGCCGGCTCCGACCGGGCCGCCGGGTCGCTCCAAGGCGCCTCCGCTGCCGCACCCGAACGTCCGGCCGCAGACAGGGCCGTCGACGCGACGAAGCCCATGCCCGCGCTCGGCGACACGGGAAGCCCTGCAGCAGAGGGCGACTCGACGCAGGTGCTCCCCGAGGTGACGCCCGACGAGGAGGGCCGCGAGTGACGACCCGCGACATCGTCTTCGTCGCCGTCGGCGTCGTGACCGCTCTCTCGGCCCTGCTCTCGGTGACGACGAAGCACGTGGTGCACGCGGCGCTGTGGCTGCTCGTCTCCCTCGGGTCGCTGGCGGGTGCCTACCTGGTTCTCGGCCAGGAGCTCGTCGGCCTCGTCCAGCTGCTCGTCTACGTCGGCGCGATCGTCGTGCTCGTGCTCTTCGCGCTGATGCTCACCCGGGCGCCCATCGGACCGCACGCAGAGATCGACACGCCGTGGTGGCAGCGAGCGGCGGGTGCCGTGCTCGGTGCGGCGACCACGGCGCTGCTCGCCTCCTTGCTGCTGCCGCTGCTCTCGGGTGCCACCGTCGACCTCGACGCCCCGGCGGCGACGACGCCGCGCATCGCCCAGGCGGTCTTCGGCACGTGGGTCTGGCCGTTCGAGCTGCTGTCGGTGCTGCTGCTCGTCGCGCTGGTCGGCGCCTTCGCCGTGTCGCGGCTCGTCCTGCACCGGGAGGACCCGGCCGCCGACGGTGCCGTCCGCCGGGCCGAAGGTGTGCGCCGGTGATCCACCTCGCGCTCCCGGGTGCCCTCGTGGCCCTGCTCGCGGGCATCGGCGTCTACGGCGTGCTCGCCCGCCGCAATGCCGTGCTCGTGCTCATCGGCGTCGAGCTGATCCTCAACGCCGCGAACCTGCTTCTGGTGACGGCCGGTTCACGGCCGGGGGCGCCGTTCTCCGCCGGGCCGGTGCTGACGCTCTTCGTCATCACCATCGCGGCCGCCGAGATCACCGTCGCTCTGGCGATCATCCTCGTGCTGTTCCGCCGGGCGGGTCACATCGACCTGACGGCCGTGCCGGATCTCACCGACGACCCCGACGACCCCGACGACCCCGGAGACCTCGACGACGAGGTCGAGAGCTGGGGGACCCCGGACGGCGCCGACGACGGCACTGACGACGGCACCGACGAGGCCGACGACGCAGACGGCACGGCGGCGCCGACGGCCGCCCGGTCGGGGGAGGGGGCCGCGTGAGCTGGATCGTGCGGATGATCGTCGTCCTGCCGGCGCTCGCCGGCCTGCTCGGGCTGGTCATGCACCGTCGGCGCCTGGTGGCGGCCGCGGTCGCGGTCTCGGTGTCGGCGTACGTCATGGTGCTCGGGCTGATCCAGTGGGTCGCGCCGGCGCGTGCCGCCGACATCGACAGCCTCGGCAGCCTGCCCCTCGGCGGTGGCCTCGCGGTGCCGCTGCACCTGCTGTCCGACCGGGTCTCGGGCCTGGTCTCCTTCGTCGTGGCCCTCGTCGTGCTCGCGATCCAGGTCTTCACCGTCTGGTACCTGCGCGACGACCCGCGCTACGGCCGGTTCGCCGCGACCGTCTCGCTCTTCGCCGCCGGCATGCTGCTCCTCGTCCAGGCGGGCGACCTCGTGCTCATGCTCGTCGGCTGGGAGATCATGGGCTGGTGCTCGTGGCTGCTCATCGGCCACGACAGCGAGCGGCCCGCGGCACGACGTGCCGCCTACAAGGCCTTCCTCGTCACGCGTGTCGCCGACATCGGCATGGTGGTCGGGCTCGTCGCGCTCGCAGTTCGGGCGGGCAGCACCGACCTCATGGCGGTGCTCACCGCGTCCGGGCACGACACGGCGCTGACCGTCGGCCTCGTCGGCGTGCTGGTCGGGGTGGCCGGCAAGTCGGGTCTCGTCCCGTTCCACGACTGGCTGCCCGACGCCATGGAGGGCCCCACCCCCGCGTCGGCGCTGATCCACGCCGCCACGATGGTCGCGGCCGGCACCTACCTCGTCGCAAGGCTCTTCACCCTCTACGCCGAGCACGACGGCGCTCGCCTGCTGCTGGCGGTGCTCGCGGCCCTGACGATGGTGTATGCCGCCGTGCTCGCCCTCGTGCAGACCGACATCAAGCGGATGCTGGCCTACTCGACGCTGAGCCAGATCGCGATCATGCTGTCGGCGCTGGCTGCTGCCCCGGCCGAGCTCGGTCCCGGCGCCGGGCTCTCGCACCTCCTCGGCCACGCCTTCTTCAAGGCCCTCCTCTTCCTCGCCGCCGGGTGGTTGTCGGTGCTCGGTGGCGCCACGGCGCTCGCGGCACTGCGTGGCCGGCTGCGGCCGACGGGTGCGCTCCGGTGGGCGACCGGCATCGGTCTGGCGTCGCTGGCAGGCGTCCCTCCGCTCGTCGGGTTCTTCTCCAAGGACACCGTCATCGACGCCGCACTCGAAGGCACTGGCGCGGGGTCGGTGGTCGTGACGATCGCCCTCCTCCTCACGGTGGCCCTCACCGCGGCGTACTGCACGCGGGCCTGGCTGCTCCTCGACACCCCGCTCGCGGTCGTCCCGCCGACCGGCACGGCAGCCGGCCCGGCAGCCGGTGCAGCCGACCCGGCACCCGGCTCGGCCGCCGCTTCGCCCGCCGTTTCGCCCGCCGCTTCGCCCGCCGTTTCGCCCGTCGCGCAGCCCGACCCCGTCGTCCCCGCGGAGCAGGTCGCGGTCGTCACGGTCGCCGACAGCGCCGATGACGCCGAGGTCGAGCGCGTCCACGCGCACGGCCACGCGCCGATCACCCTCTCGGCCGCCCTCGTCGTCTCGGTGCTGGCCGTCCTCACGGTCGTAGCGACCCTGTTCCTCGCGAGCCTGCGCGGCGGCGTGCACGTCGGCGTGCTCACGGCCCTGGTCTCGCTGCTGCTCGTCGCGGGAGCCGCCGCAGCGGTGTGGGTCGCCGGCGACCGCGGCCGCTCCGACGTCGCCGACCGCGTGCCCGGGCCCCTGCGCGACCGGGCCGTGCGCGGCTTCGGTGCCGACACGGCATACGTCGGCATCGGGCGGGCCGTGACCGCGCTCGCCCGGCTCGTCGTGACGCTCGACCGCGACGTCGTCGACGCCTACCCGCGAGCCACCGCCGTCGTCGCGCGTGCCGCCGGCCGCGTGGGGGAGCGCAGCCACCGGGCCGTTCCGTCGCTCTCGCTGCTGGGGCTTCTCGGTGGCGTCGTCGTCATCGCGATCCTGGGGGTGACCGCATGGCGCTGACGCTCATGCTCCTGCTGCCGCTGCTCGGGGCGATCGCCCTCATCGCCATCCCCGGTGAGACGCGGGTCGAGCGCGCCATCGCGCTCGGCGCCACGGTCGTGACCGCCGTCCTCGCCGTCGTCGTCGTGTGGGGACGCCACGAGGTCGACGTGCCGTGGATCCGCGCCCTCGGCGTGCGCTGGCACTTCGGCGTCGACGGCATCTCCGCAGCGCTCGTGCTGATGACCGCGCTGCTCACCGTGGCGGTCGTCGCGCACGCACTGTCGGGACCGATCCCGAAGGGCGGCACCGGCTCGACGTTCCTCGGTTGCATCCTGCTCGTCGAGACCGGCGCTCTCGCAACGTTCCTGGCCCGCGACGCGATCCTCTTCTTCGTCGCTTTCGAGGTCGTCCTCGTCCCGATGTGGGTGCTCGTGCGACGGTTCGGCGACGACCACGTGCGCGACGAGACGCGCGCCGACGCGGCCGGCCGCTTCGTGCTCTTCACCGTGCTCGGCTCGACGCTCATGCTCGTCGGCATCCTGCTGCTCGTGCACCACCAGGGCACGAGCGACCTCACCGTGCTCGCCGACCGGCACGGCGCCGGGTTGTCGCGGTCGCTGCAGGTCGCCATCGCGAGCGTGCTGCTGCTCGGTCTCGGCATCAAGGTGCCGCTCTGGCCGCTGCACACCTGGCTGCCGTCCGCGCACACCATCGCCCCGACGGCGGGCTCGGTGCTGCTCGCCGCCGTGCTGCTCAAGATGGGCACCTACGGCATCGTGCGGCTCGCGGTCGCGACCGTGCCCGTCGGCGTCGCCGAGCTGAGCCCCCTGCTGGCGCTGCTCGGTGTCGTCGGCATCCTCTGGGGAGGGCTCGCGTGCCTCGTCGAGCGCGACCTCAAGCGCCTCATCGCCTACAGCTCGGTCGCACACATGGGGTTCGTCGCGCTGGCCATCGCCTCGGGCAGCGAGACCGGCCTGCAGGCCGCCCTCTTCGGCAACATCGCCCACGGCGTCGTCGCGGCGCTGCTCTTCTTCGTCGTCGGTGACCTCAAAGAGCAGTGGGGCTCCGCCGACCTCCGGGTGGCGCGGGCGGCCCTGCGCGACAAGGCGCCTCGTTTCGGGCTGGCGCTCGTCGTCGGACTGGCAGCGGCCCTCGGCCTGCCGGGGCTGGTCAGCTTCTGGGGTGAGTTCCTCGCCCTGTATGCCGCCTGGTCGCCCGCGCCCGGGCGTCCTGTGGCGCTGATGCGGGTCTGTGTCGTGCTGGGCGCCGTCGGGCTCGCGCTCGCGGCGGCCTACTCCCTGCGCGTGGCGCGCATCGTATGGGCCGGCGAGGGGAGCGACCGTGCCGACGGGGCTGCCGGCGAGCCGGTCGGTGACGCGCACGGCGCCCGGTGGGCCGTCGTGCTGACGCTCGTCGTCGTCATCGTCGGGCTCGGGGTGCTGCCGCACCTGCTGCTGGGCCTCTCCGACAGTGCCACCTCGGGTCTGCTCGCCGGGGTGGGGGTGGCGCCGTGAAGGGCCTGACCATCGACTACGCCACCCTGCTGCCCGCGCTGCTCCCCGTCGCGGGTCTGGTGCTGGTGCTCGTGGCCGACCTGTTCTCCCCGCGAGGACGCCGGCTGCCTTGGGGCATCGCGGCGCTCGCGACGGCCGGCTCGGCCGTCGCCACGGTGCCCGGGCTGGCTCTGGGTGGCGGGTCGACCCGCCAGACGTTCTGCCTGACGCCCGTCGGAGCGGCCGGCGGCAGGGGCACGCTGCCGACCGTCGAGGGACTGCCGCAGGTGTGCCTCTGGCAGGCCGACGCCCTCGGCTCGACCCTGCAGCTCGCGGCCGCGGTCTCGGCGCTCGTGTGCATCGCCCTCGCCTGGCCGCGTGCCCGGCGCCGGCGCCCCGACGGTGGCACGCGCGAGCCGGTCGAGGCGGTGCTGCTCCTCGCGGCCCTCGCCGGCACGGTCGTCGTCGCGGCCAGCCGCGACGTCGGCACCTGGCTCGTCGCGCTCGAGCTGGCCACCCTGCCGGTCATCGCCCTCGTCGCCCTGTCCGGACGGAGGTCGGCCGCCGCCGGGGCGACCCAGCTGCTCGTGACCTCGCTCGTCTCCTTCGCGCTGCTCGTGCTCGGTGTCGCGCTGTGGTTCGCCGCCACCGGAAGCCCGTTCCTCACCCCCGACGCCGCCCTGTCGTCCGCGGGGGCCTTCTCCGCAGCCGGTGCGCCGACGAACGTCGTCCTCCCGTCGGTGTCCTCGGGTCTCGTGGCCCTCGCGACGGTGCTCGTCATGGCCGGCGTCGGCTTCAAGCTCTCGCTGGTGCCGTTCCACGCGTGGACGCCGACGGCATACGCCGGCTCGTCGGTGCCGGTCGCGACGTTCCTCGCGACGGTCTCGAAGGTGGCCGCGCTCGCGGCGCTCCTCGTCGTGCTCCGCGCCGTGGCGGTCCTCGGCACACCGGCGCTGCTCGCGATCGCCGTCCTCGCCGCCCTGAGCATGACGCTCGGCAACGTCATGGCGCTGCGGCAGGACGACGTCGTGCGCCTGCTCGCCTGGTCCACCGTCGCGCAGGCCGGCTGGGTCGTGCTCCCGCTCGTGAGCATCTCGGCGCTGGGAGTCGGGGCCAGCGCGACCTACCTGCTCACCTACGTCGTCGCCACCCTCGTCGCCTTCGCGGTCGTCGCGGTGACGCTGCGCGACCGGGGCACCGACGGTCGCACGCTCGCCGCCTACGAGGGGCTCTGGCAGCGCAGCCCGTGGCGAGGCGGTGCGCTCGTGCTCGCGCTGACCTCGCTCGCCGGCCTGCCACCGGGCGTCATCGGCCTCGTCGGCAAGGTCACCGCGCTGCGGCCGGTGCTCGCCGAGGGCTGGGTGTGGCTCGCCGTCATCGCGGCCGTCAACGCCGTCATCGGGGTCGCCGTCTACCTGCGCTGGCTGCGGGCCGTCATCACCGAGCGTGAGGCGTCCGCGGCAGGGGAGGCCGACGGCGCGAGTCAGCGGGCCGGACGCACGGTCGCAGCCGCGCGCCGTCCGGTCGTCGTGGCCGGACTCGCCCTGTCCGCAGCGGTCCTCGTCGTCGTCAGCGTCCAGCCCGACCTGCTCCTGCGCCTGCTGGGTTGAGCGGCTCGGCTGAGCGCTCGGCTGAGCGCTCGGGCAGGCTGACCGGGTGCGGGCACGGCGAAGGGGCCGCCCGCTTCTGGACGGCCCCTTCGTTCTCCCCCAGGAGACTCAGACGGTCGCGGGAGCCCGCTGCGCCACGGCCGGGAAGTCGGACGCCGTCCTCGCGTGCCGCAGGCCGAGCAGGCCCAGCACCAGGAAGATCGCTGCTGCGATGAAGGCGCCGATGCCGGCGTAGAGGGCGATCGTGCCCATGGTGCCGAAGGCGTAGGCGTTGAGGAGCAGGCCACGGAGGGTGTTGCCCATGAACAGGCTCTGGCGGAGCTCACCGAGGGCCTTGACCTGCGCCTGGTCGGCGTTCGGGTCCTTGGAGAGCTTGATGAACTCGCCCGAGACCTCGGAGTAGGTCCGGTTGTTCGACTGGGTGTTCATGTGCACGAGGATGTAGTGGTCCGCGAAGGCCTTGGCCTGCGCGCCGTTCTCCATCTTCTGACCCGCGAACTGGAGGAGCGCGTCCTTCTGCTCCTGCGTCTCGAGAGCCGCCGCGGCGGGCATCGTGATGTTCTGCTGGCTCAGCTGCTGCTTGACGTTGTCGGCGACGAAGCTGCTGGCGTACGTCAGCAGACCACCCGCCACGACGAGGACGGCGGCGAGGATGAGGCCGGTCCAGGAGATCAGCTTGTCGAGGGTCTTACGCATCGCTCTCTTCTTTCTTCGGTGGGGAGTGTCGGCCTCCCCGTTGGCTCAAAACTACTACTACACGTAGTAGTTGAAAAACGTAATGAGAGAGATCCGCGTCACAGCCGGCTCTCAGGCTGCCCACGGCCGGCTCCTGTCTGGGTGTCGGCTGGGAACAGTTGCCACGGACCGCTCGTTCAACCGGCATGCACAACCACTTCAACGGGCTCAAGACCGCCGCGCTCTTCGGCGGCATCTGGGCCCTCCTGCTCGGCATCGGCGCGCTGGTCGGCGGCGGGCGGTTCATCTGGCTCTTCGCGCTGATCGGCGTCGCGACGACCTTCTACGGCTACTGGAACAGCGACAAGCTCGCCATCCGGGCCATGCACGCCTACCCCGTGAGCGAGGCGCAGGCGCCGGTGATGTACCGCATCGTGCGCGAGCTCTCCACTGCCGCAGGCAAGCCCATGCCGCGGCTCTACATCAGCCCCACCCAGGCCCCGAACGCCTTCGCGACCGGCCGCAACCCGCAGAACGCCGCCGTCTGCTGCACCGAGGGCATCCTCGGCCTGCTCGACGAGCGTGAGCTGCGAGGCGTGCTCGGGCACGAGCTGATGCACGTCTACAACCGCGACATCCTCACCAGCTCGGTCGCGGCCGCCATCGCCGGTGTCATCACCTCGATCGGCCAGATGCTCATGTTCACGAGCATGTTCGGCGGCGGCAGCTCCGACGACGACCGACCCAACCCCATCGCCCTGCTCGCGATGAGCCTGCTCGCGCCGATGGCCGCGATGATGATCCAGATGGCGATCAGCCGCACCCGCGAGTACGACGCCGACGAGGACGGTGCCAAGCTCACCGGCGACCCGCTGGCCCTCGCGTCCGCCCTGCGCAAGCTCGAGTCCGGGGTGGCGCGGGCCCCGCTGGCACCCCAGCAGGACATCGTCAACGCCAGCCACATGATGATCGCCAGCCCCTTCCGTGCCCAGGACGTCACGCGCTTCCTGTCGACGCACCCGCCGATGGAGCAGCGGATCGCGCGCCTCGAGAACATGGCGGGCGGCCCCTTCCAGCGCTGACCCGACCTGGTGCGGCGCGTCCGAGAGGGCGCTGCGCAACCTGTGCGACGGCGGGCCCGTCGATCTGGCAGGCTCGCCCCTATGCGCAGTCTCACCCTGGCCGAAGCCCGCGAGCGATCCTCGCTGATCACCGTCACGTCGTATGCCGTCGAGCTCGACCTCGACCAGGGTGCCGAGGTCTTCGGCTCGCACACGACGGTGCGGTTCACGTGCGAGCAGCCCGGCGCCGCGACGTGGGTCGACCTCAAGGCGCACTCGGTCGAGACGGTCACGCTCAACGGCGAGCCGATCGAGCCCGACCAGCTGTCCGACGGGCGCCTGCCCCTGGCTCACCTCGCGAGCGAGAACGAGCTCGTCGTCGCCGCGACGATGGCCTACAGCCACGACGGACAGGGGCTGCATCGGGCCACCGACCCCGCCGACGACCTCGACTACGTCTACGGCCACCTCTTCCTCGACGCGGCGCCGAGCGTCTTCGCGTGCTTCGACCAGCCCGACCTCAAGGCCCCCTACGACGTCACGGTGCGTGCGCCCCTCGACTGGACCGTCCTGGGCAACGGCGCCGCCACGCGTACGGCCCCGGGCATGTGGACCCTCGCGAAGACCAAGCCGCTCGCGACGTACTTCGTGACCGTCTGCGCAGGACCGTACGTCTCCGTGCGCGACGAGCACGACGGCATACCGCTCGGCATCCACTCCCGCGCCTCGCTGCGCGAGCCCCTCGAGCGTCACGCGGCCGAGCTCTTCGACGTGACGAAGCGGTCGTTCGACTACTTCCACGGGCTCTTCGGCATCCGCTACCCGTTCGGGGAGTACCACCAGGTGTTCGTCCCCGAGTTCAACGCCGGCGCGATGGAGAACCCGGGCTGCGTCACCTTCCGAGACCAGTACCTCTACCGCGGCGCCGCCACCCGCGACGAGCTGCTGACGCGCGCCAACACGGTGAGCCACGAGATGTCGCACATGTGGTTCGGCGACATCGTCACGATGCGCTGGTGGGACGACCTGTGGCTCAACGAGTCGTTCGCCGAGTACATGTCGCACCGCGCGCTCGTCGACGCGACCGAGTACACCGACGCGTGGGTCGACTCCTCGATCGTGCGCAAGGTGTGGGGCTACGGCGCCGAGCGCTCGCCGTCGACCCACCCCGTCGCCGGTGTCGAGGCGCTCGACGCGCAGAGCGCGCTGCAGAACTTCGACGGCATCTCGTACGCCAAGGGCGCGGCCACGCTGCGCCAGCTCATCGCGTACGTCGGTGACGAGCAGTTCATCGCCGGGGTGCGCGCCTACCTGACCGACAAGTCCTACGGCAACGGCACGCTCGCCGACTTCCTCGGCGCCATCGAGACGGCGAGCGGCAAGGACCTCGACGCCTGGTCGCGCGCCTGGCTGCTCACCGCCGACCGCGACACGATCTCGGTCGACCTCGAGGAGCAGGGCGGCGTCGTCGAGTCCGCCGTCGTGCGGCGCGAGTCGCCCGCCGAGCGCCCGGCCGACCGGCCGCACGCCTTCGACGTGGCGGGCTGGACCGACGGGCGCGAGCTCGCCCGGGCCTCGGTGACGGTCACCGGACCCGAGACGACCCTCGCCGAGCTGGAGGGCACACCGGAGCCGGCCATCGTGGTGCCCAACGCCTCCGACCTGACGTGGGCGCGGGTGCGCCTCTCCGACCAGACGGTGGCGGCGCTGCCGGTGCAGCTGGCGCAGGTGCCCGACGCCCAGGCACGGGCCGTCGTGTGGTCGGCGCTCATCGACGGCGTGCACGGCGCGACCGTCTCTCCCGACGCATTCCTCGACGTCTTCGACGCGGCGTGGCCGCACGAGTCGAACTCCTCCATCCTGACCCGGGTCGCGGCGTACGCCGAGCACCGCATCGTGCCGTGGTTCGTTCCCCGGGCCTCACAGGACGACGCCCTCGACCGGCTCAACCGCGACGGCACCGGACTGCTCGAGCGCTCCGGGCCGGGCACCACCGAGTCCCTGGCGGCAGCACGTCTCGTCGCCGGCACCAGCGACGACGAGGTGCTGCTGCGGGCCTGGGCCGACGGACACGGTCTGCCCGCCGGCCTCGAGGAGGACGGCGACTTCCGCTGGATCGTCGTGCGCAACCTCGCCTCGCGCGGCCTGGTCGAGGCCCGCGACATCGAGGCCTTCCGCGCGAAGGACGACACCCTCCAGGGCGGCCTCAACGCGCTCATGTGCCGGGCGAGCCTGCCCGAGCCCGACGCCAAGGCCTGGGCCTGGCAGCAGCTCACGGGCCGCGAGGGCCGCTCGAACTACGAGATGATCCACCTCGCGCGGGGCTTCTGGACCGCGCCCGACGACGACCTGGTCGCCGACTACGTGCCGCGGTTCTTCACCGACGTCCCGGCCATGTCGGGGTGGGTCGGCGAGGACGCCCTCTCGCGGGTCGTGCTCGTCGCGTTCCCGAGGGTCTTCACCGAGGAGACGGCGCAGCTGAGCGCCGAGGCCATGTCGCGCGACGACCTGACGCCGGCGGTGCGCCGCTCGCTCGTCGACGCCGATGCCGAGCTGCGCGAGGCCCTGGCCTCGAGGGCCACGTTCGGCGCGGCGGTCTGACCGTCGTGGCGGTGCCCACGCGCGCCGACCTGCCCGAGGCCGTGCTCGCGGTGTGCGACGCCCACGTGCGGCTGCTCGACGAACGGCTGCCGGGCCTGCTCGACGCCCTCCACCTCCACGGGTCGCTCGGCTTCGGTGGCGAGTTCCACGGTGGCAGCGACGTCGACTTCGTCGCGGTGGTGGGCAGGCGCCCCACCGAGGCGGACTGCGAGGTGCTCCGCAGGGTGCACGCCGACATCGACAAGCAGTGGCCGCAGCCGGCGTACGACGGGTTCTACTGCGTGGCCGAGGACCTGGCCGGCAGCCCCGACGTCGTGCCCGACGTGCCGGGCGTGCTGCACGGCTGGTTCCACGTCGGCGCCCACGCCGACGTCACCCACATCACGTGGCGCGAGCTGCGCGACCACGGGATCACGGTGCACGGCGACGGTCTCGGCGAGGGTCTCGGCGAGGGTCTCGGTGACGGTCTCGGTGAGACGACGGTCTGGAGCGACGACGAGGCACTGCACCGGTCGACGCGCGACAACCTCGACACCTACTGGCGTGCGCAGCTCGAGGCGATGGAGCACCACCCCCGTGAGGCGTCCCTCCCGCAGGCTGCGGAGTGGGGAGGGCTGGGCGCGCCGCGTCTCGTGCACCTGCTCGCCACGGGTGTGCCGACCTCCAAGTCGGGCGCGGGCCGCTGGGCTCTCGACGCCTACCCCCACCACCGCGAGATCCTCGAGGAGGCGCTGCGGGTGAGGGAGCGCCCCGAGGGCCCCTCGACGTATGCCGCAGAGCCCGACCGCAGGCGCCGTGACCTCGTCGCGCTGATGCGCGAGGTGATCGCCGACGGCGTCGCCCTCCCGTGGCCGCCGCTCGGGCGAGTGCCGGCGCCATGACCGGTGCCGCGGCCGGGCCGTGGGTCGTCGAGCTGGCCGACGTCGGCTCGGCGGAGTGCGAGCAGCTGCTGCGCGACTACTACGTCGAGGTGAGCGACCGGTGGCACCGGCTGCACCACGGCCGCGACTCCACCCCGGACGAGATCGAGTCGGGCTTCCCACGGATGCGCAGCGATGACCTCGCGCCACCGACGGGCGAGTTCGTCGTGGCGCGGTCGGCGGACGACCCGTCGATGCTCGCGGGCTGCGTGGGGCTGCGCCGACTCCGGGACGACCGTGGGCGCCGCGTGGCCGACCTGCGCCGCCTGTACGTGCGGCCCGAGCACCGCGGGACAGGGCTCGGCTCGGCGTTGGTGCTGTGCGCCGAGGAGATCGCCCGGGTGTGGGGCGTGGAGGCGGTGCGGCTCGACACCCGCCGCGACCTCGTCGAGGCCCGGGCGCTCTACGTGCGCCACGGGTGGGCGGAGGTGCCGGCCTTCAACGACGGGCCCTACGCCGAGGTCTGGTACGCCAAGGAGCTGGCCCGGCAGGACGACGCCTGACGGTCGTGGAGGTTCTGCGGCACCTGCCGCCGCAGAACCCCCACGACCTGGGCAGTCGGTGATCCACGAGGACGGGCGCCGAGCCGCTTTTTGACCCGACGCCCTGCGATGCCTGTACCCAGCGGGTCCCACTCTGTCCCGGAACGAGCCGAGGAAAGGCGTGCCACTTCTTCGGGGCGAGGAGGGAACGTCGAGCGCAGCGAGCCGCTGCGGCCGCGGCCAGCGAGGTCGGCCGGCCACGAGCCCGACAGGGTCACCACGGGCTGGGCGCGTAGTCCTTGACGAAGCAGCCGTAGAGGTCCTCGCCGGCCTCGCCGCGCACGATCGGGTCGTAGACGCGCGCGGCACCGTCGACGAGGTCGAGCGGCGCGTGCCAGCCCTCCGCCGCGATGCGCAGCTTCTCGTCGTGGGGCCGCTCGTCGGTGATCCAGCCGGTGTCGACCGCGGTCATGAGGATGCGGTCGGACTCGAACATCTCACCGGCGCTCGTGCGGGTCAGCATGTTGAGGGCGGCCTTGGCCATGTTGGTGTGCGGGTGCCCGGGACCCTTGTAGCGGCGCGAGAACTGCCCCTCCATCGCCGAGACGTTGACGACGTACGCGCGTCGTGCGCCTCCCGCGATCGCGGCGCGCATCGCCGGGCGCAGCCGTGACACGAGGATGAACGGCGCTGTGGAGTTGCACAGCTGGACCTCGAGCAGCTCGAGCGGGTCGACCTCCTCGACCTTCTGCGTCCACGAGTTGTTGCGCTGCAGGTCGGGCAGCAGGCCGCCGGCGTCGACCGCGGTGCCGGCGAGGTGCGCCTCGAGACTCGCGTGACCGGCCTGGAGGGCCAGCGCCGTCATCGACGCCGCGGTCTGCGCCGCGACGGCGTGCTCGACGCTCTCGCCGTCGTGGTGGGCGACCGCGTGGTTCTCCAGCGCGCCGGCGATCGAGGCAGGGTGGGCCTCGCTGATGCGGTCGAACGTCACCATCTCGGGAAGCACCACGCCGTCGGGCAGCGGCGCCGACTCGAGCTCGACGAGGTTGCTGTAGGCGCCGGGGGAGCGGCGCACCGTCTGGGCGGCGTTGTTGATGAGGATGTCGAGCGGTCCGGCGGCGGACACCTCGTCGGCCAGGGCGACGACCTGCGTGGGGTCGCGCAGGTCGATGCCGACGATCTTGAGCCGGTGGATCCAGTCGGCCGAGTCGTCCATCGAGGCGAACCGGCGCATCGCGTCCTTGGGGAAGCGCGTCGTGATCGTCGTGTGGGCGCCGTCGCGCAGCAGCCGCAGCGCGATGTACATGCCGATCTTCGCGCGGCCGCCGGTGAGCAGGGCGCGCTTGCCCGTGAGGTCGGTGCGCTGGTCGCGCTTGGCGTGGCTCGCGGCCGCGCAGTCGGGGCAGAGCCAGTGGTAGAAGGCGTCGACGAGCGTGTAGTCCTTCTTGCAGATGTAGCAGCCGCGCGGGTTGACCAGTTCACCCGCGAACGCGCCGGAAGCGTTGGACACCAAGGGAATTCCCTTGGTCTCGTCGTCGATGCGCATCGGCGACCCGGTGGCCGTCGACTCGATGACCTGCCGGTCGGCCTTGCGCTCGGCCCACGTCTTGGCGTTGCGCCGGTCCTTCTTGAGCCGCTTGTACATCAGCGACGCCGCGCGCTTCAGGGTCTCGAAGTCGGGGTCGTCGAGCTCCAGCGACGGGGCGAGGGCGAGCACCCGCACAGCGGTCGCGACGTCCTCGGGGTCGAGGCGCACGACGGCGGCGGGGTCCAGCTCGTCGAGCCCGCTGGGCTCGGTCTCGGTCTCACTCACCGCGCAAGGGTACGCGTGTGGCCGGGTGCGCCCCGAATCGTCGCGCCCCACGCCTGCGTATGCCGCTGGGCAGCGTCGTCGCCAGCCACCGGCAGCGTGGTGGCCGGCGACGGAGGCGACCCGACGGCATACGTGCTCAGGGGCGTCGGGGTGGTTGGCCTCGCCCGGGGTCACGTGGGGGCGGTGCACACCCTCTCGCGTCCCCGGCGCGGGGATCGGGGGGCGTCAGCTGGTGCTGTCGGGCCGGACGGCCAGGGTGACCTCGACGTCCTGGCGGGAGCCGCCGCGGATGATCGTCAGCTTCGTCTTCTCGCCCGCCGTCATCTCGCGGATCTGCGCGACGAGGGCCGTCGCGGAGTCGACGTGCTGACCGTCGACGGCGATGATGACGTCGCCGGTCTTGATGCCGGCGTTGGCGGCCGGGGTGCCGCCGGTGACCGCCACCACCTGGGCGCCGGCGCGCTTGGCAGCCCCGTCGGTCACGGTCGTGTCGCGGGTGCTGACGCCGAGGAACGCGTGCTGCGCCTTGCCGCTCTTGATCAGCTGGTCGGCGATCGACTTGGCCTCCTTGACGGGGATCGCGAAGCCGATGCCGATGTTGCCGCTCTGGCTGCCCTGGCTCTGGCCCAGCGAGGCGATCGAGGAGTTGATCCCGATGAGCTCGCCCTTGGCGTTGACGAGGGCGCCGCCGGAGTTGCCGGGGTTGATCGCCGCCGAGGTCTGGATGGCGTTCGTGACGACCTCGTTGCCCGACGACTGCTGCCCGAACGGCGACTCGTTCGAGCTGCCGGTGCTCACAGGACGGTTGAGCGCCGAGACGATGCCGGTCGTCACGGTGCCCGACAGGCCGAGCGGGTTGCCGACGGCCATGGTCGGGTCGCCGACCTTGAGCGACTCGGAGTCTCCAAGGGTGATCGGCGTCAGGTCGCTCGGCGCGCTCGTCAGCTTGATGACGGCGAGGTCGGTCGACGGGTCGGTGCCGACGACCGTGGCGTCGTAGGTGCGGCCGTCGCTGAGCGTCACGGTGATCGAACCGTTGCCGCCCGCACCCTCCACGACGTGGTTGTTGGTGAGGATGTGGCCGCTCTTGTCGAAGACGACGCCCGAGCCGGCGCCGGAGCTCTGCTGAGTCGTCACGTCGATGCTGACGACGCTCGGCGCGACGGCTGCCGCCACGGCCCCCCAGTCGGGTGCCGTCGCGTTGCCCTGCACCACGGTGGGCGAGGAGTTCTGGTTCGTGCTGGTCGTCGCCGTGGCGGACGGGGTCGTGGTGGTCGACGTCCCCTGGCCGTCGAGCTGGGTGACGGCGTAGGTGCCGCCGCTCGCGAGCACGGCCGCCAGGAGGGCGACGCTGACCGTCTGGCCGAGCCGCCGGTCCCGCTTCGGGGCGGGGCGGCTGCCCTCGCCGAGAGGCGGCGTGGGCGGTGAGGGCGGCGCCGGCGGAGACGTGGGCGCGGCCTGGCTGTAGTAGTCGGCCTGCGGAATCTGCTGCGTGCGGTCCTCGGGTGCCAGGGTCATGGCTCCTCCTCGATCTGGGCTGTTGCCTCCCATGACATCCACCCAGCTTGGGTCCGCGTTGTGCCGTTCCTAAGAATCCGCTGTGCCTTGGCGCCGGGTGCCCGACGACACGGTCGCGCCCTGCTCTGCGGCGGCCCGGCGTGGCAGCTCCACGACGATGGTCGCGCCCCCGCCGGGGGTCTCCTGGACGCGCACGCGCCCGCCGTGCGCCGCGACGATGGCCTGCACGATGGCGAGCCCCAGCCCGTTGCCGCCGCCCTTGCCGCGGCTGCGCGACCAGTCGGCGCGGTAGAAGCGCTCGAAGACGTTCTGGCGGTCCTGCACCGGTATGCCGGCACCGTGGTCGCGGACGTGGAGCGCGACGTGGTCGACGTCGACCCGGCCGACGAGGATCTCGATCGGTGTGCCGTCGGGCGTGTGCACCCGGGCGTTGGTCACGAGGTTCGTCACGACCTGGCGCAGCTGCTGCTCGTCGGCCCGCAGCTCGGTCGGCTCGATCGGGCCGTTGATGCCGGTCGCGACGATGTGGCGTCCGGGTGCGATGGTGCGGGCGTCCTGCGCGGCGTCTGCCGCGAGCACCGCGAGGTCGACCGGCTGCAGCTCGAGCGGGCGCTCGCCGTCGAGGCGGGCCAGCGTGAGCAGGTCCTCGACGAGGCCACTCATCCGGGTCGCCTCGGACTCGATGCGGCCCATCGCACCGGTGACGGCGTCGGCGGTGGGCAAGGCGCCCTGGCGGTAGAGCTCGGCGTAGCCGCCGACGGCTGCCAGAGGGGTGCGCAGCTCGTGCGAGGCGTCGGCGATGAAGCGGCGCATCTTGGCCTCGTTCGCCTCGCGCACGGCGAAGCTCTGCTCGATGCGGGCGAGCATGGCGTTGAGCGACCGGGAGAGCGAGGCGACCTCGTCGTCGGTGTCGGGCACGTCGATGCGCTGGGTGAGGTCGCCCACAGCGATCTTGGCGGCGGTGTCCTCGATGCGGGTGAGCGGCCGGAAGGTGCGGCGCACGAGGTACCAGCCGAGCAGGGCCGTGAGCAGCAGCGCGATCGCCCCGATGCCCGCGGCATACAGGAGGAACTGGGTGACGGTGGCGTCGAGCGGGCGCACCGGGAGCGCGACGACGACGACGGCGGTGCCCTCGTCGTTCAACCTCGCCACCGCGATCCAGGTGCCCTCACCGTCTCGCGAGCCGACGCGGAACGGCAACTTGCTGATGACGTTCTGGTCGTCAGGCGTGACGGCCGGGATGGCGGGCGGTGCGGGCTCGAGGGTGGCCTGGCCCAGCTCGATCTGCTCTTTCGTCGAGATGACCGACGCGATGGCCGTGAAGTTCGAGGGCAGCCCCGAGCTGGTGCGCTGCAGCTCGGCGAGGTCGACGGACGCCAGGCTCGTCGCGTAGACGTCCAGCTCCTGCTCGGTCTGGTTGACGAGGTAGGCACGGAGCAGGGCGCTGACGACGATCGAGGTGACGGCGAGCGCCACGGCGATGAGCCCGAGGGTGACGCCGAGCAGGCGCCAGCGCAGCGACACCGCGCCGAGCCGACGCGACAGGGACCGCCGGCCGGTCGCGGGCGAGGAGGCCGTCCGTGACGTCACGTCGGGCCCGGGTCAGGCGGTGGTGGGCTCTGGGGGCACTCGCAGAACGTAACCCACGCCGCGCTTGGTGTGGATGAGTGACGGCCCGTCGGCGTCGATCTTGCGGCGCAGGTAGGAGATGTACGACTCGACGATGCCGGACTCGCCGCGGAAGTCGTAGTCCCACACGTGGTCGAGGATCTGCAGCTTCGACAGCACCCGGTTCGGGTTGAGCAGCAGGTAGCGCAGCAGCTTGAACTCGGTGGGGGACAGGTCGATGACCCGGCCGGCGCGCCGCACCTCGTGGGAGTCCTCGTTGAGCTCGAGGTCGTGGAACTTGAGGGTCGCGCCGTCGTCGACCTGGCCGCGCGTGCGGCGCAGCACCGCGCGGATGCGGGCGATGACCTCCTCGAGGCTGAACGGCTTGGTGACGTAGTCGTCGCCGCCCACGGTGAGGCCCTGGATCTTGTCGCCGGTGGCGTCGCGTGCCGTGACGAAGACGATGGGCTGCTGGCGGCCGCGGTCGCGCAGCCGGCGGGTCACCTCGAAGCCGTCGACGTCGGGGAGCATGACGTCGAGGACGACGAGGTCGGGCTCGGACTCCGCGGCCATGGCGAGGGCGGTGGTGCCGTCGCCGGCGGTCTCGACCTCGAAGCCGGCGAAGCGCAGCGAGGTCGCGAGCAGCTCACGGATGTTCGGCTCGTCCTCGACGACGAGCAGGCGCGCCTCGGGCGCGGGTGCGGTCTGAATGTCCACGGTCCCAGTGTCAGGGTGTTTGCTGGGAGTTCGCTGGGAGAGTTGCGCAGGCCGATCACCCGTCCGCGGGGTGGGAGATCGCGGTGGCCTAGCGTGGGCGACGATGACAGTCCTGCTGCTGGCACCGCTGCTCGGCCTCCTCGTCGGGCTCGTGATGGGCGCACTCGGCGGGGGCGGCGCCGTCGTCGCGGTGCCGGTGCTCGTCTACCTGCTCCACCAGCCGGTGCGTGAGGCGACGACGATCTCGCTCGTCGTCGTCCTCTTCGGCGCCGTGGTCGGGCTCGGCGGCCTGCGCGGCAGCGGCCGGGTCGACTGGACGACCGGCCTCGTCTTCGGCGGCCTCGGCCTGGGCGGGTCGGTGCTCGGGTCGCGGGCGTCGGTGCTCGTCGACCCGCGCGTGCTCCTGGCCGGCTTCGCCGTGCTGCTCGCCGTCGTCGGGGTGCTCACCTGGCTGCACGCGCGGCGACCGGAGGCGTCCGCGGAGAGCGCCGGTGAGGTCTCACTGGCCCAGCTCGTGCCGACGGCCTTCGGCGTGGGCGCCCTGACCGGGTTCTTCGGCGTGGGCGGCGGTTTCGTCGCCGTGCCCGCTCTCACCCTCGTCATGCGGCTGCCCGTCGTCATCGCCACGTCGACGAGCCTCGTCGTCATCGCGGTCAACGCGACGGCCGCGCTGGCGACCCGGGTCCTCGGGGGCGGCGTCGGCGACGTCCCGTGGGACCTCGTCGTCACGTTCGCGCTCGGCACCGGCCTCGGCACCTGGCTCGGCAGCCGGGTGTCCGGGCGTGCCGCCGGGCCGGTGCTGCTGCGTGCCTTCGCGGTCTTCCTCGCCGTGCTGGCTGTCGTCGTCGGCGCCGAGGCGCTACGCGCCTGACAGCCTCCCGGGTCCCGGCGGGCTCAGAGGTCGTCCGCGTCGACGATCCGGTACGCGTACCCCTGCTCCGCGAGGAAGCGCTGGCGGTGCGCGGCGAAGTCGGCGTCGACGGTGTCGCGGCTCACGATCGTGTAGAAGTGCGCGGTGCGTCCGTCGCCCTTGGGGCGCAGCACCCGTCCGAGACGCTGCGCCTCCTCCTGCCGCGAGCCGAAGGTGCCGCTGATCTGGATCGCGACGCTCGCCTCGGGCAGGTCGATCGAGAAGTTCGCGACCTTGCTGACGACGAGCGTGCTGATCTCGCCGGTGCGGAACGCGTCGTAGAGCCGCTGGCGCTCCTTGACGGAGGTCTCGCCGGTGATGACGTCGGCGCCGAGCCGCTCGGCCACCTCGTGCAGCTGGTCGAGGTACTGCCCGATCACCAGCGTCGGCTCGCCGACGTGCTTGGCGGCGAGCTTCTCGATGACCCCGAGCTTCGCGTCGGTGCACGACGCGAGGCGGTAGCGCTCGTCGGGCTCGCTGACGGCGTACGCCATCCGCTGACCCTCGGGGAGGGTCACCCGCACCTCGACGCAGTCCGCGGGAGCGATGTAGCCCTGCGCCTCGATGTCCTTCCACGGCGCGTCGAAGCGCTTCGGGCCGATGAGGCTGAAGACGTCGGCCTCGCGCCCGTCCTCGCGCACGAGCGTGGCCGTGAGCCCGAGCCGGCGGCGCGCCTGCAGGTCGGCCGTCATGCGGAAGATCGGCGCGGGCAGCAGGTGCACCTCGTCGTAGACCACGAGGCCCCAGTCGCGCGCGTCGAGCAGGTCGAGGTGGGCGTACGCGCCCTTCCGCTTCGTCGTCAGCACCTGGTAGGTCGCGATGGTGACGGGGCGGATCTCCTTGCGGGCTCCGGAGTACTCGCCGATCTCGTCCTCCGTCAGGGTGGTGCGGCGCAGCAGCTCGTCCTTCCACTGCCGCGCGCTGACCGTGTTGGTGACGAGGATGAGGGTCGTCGCCTTCGCGGCGGCCATCGCGCCCGCACCCACGAGCGTCTTGCCGGCGCCGCAGGGGAGCACGACGACGCCCGAGCCGCCGTGCCAGAAGCCGTCGACGGCGTGCTGCTGGTAGGGCCGCAGGTGCCACCCGTCCTGCTGGAGGTCGATGGGGTGCGCCTCGCCGTCGACGTAGCCGGCGAGGTCCTCGGCCGGCCAGCCCACCTTGAGCAGCTCCTGCTTGAGAGTGCCGCGCTCGCTCGGGTGCACGGTGACGGCGAGGTCGTCGATGCGCTCGCCGGTGAGCGGCTTGATCTTCTTGTGCCGCAGCACCTCCTCGAGCACCGGGCGGTCGGTCGTGCGCAGCACGAGCCGCGTGCCCTCCTCGGAGTCCGCGAAGCCCTCCTTCTCGAGGGTGAGGCGCCCGTATCGGTCCATCGTGTCGGCCACGTCGACGAGCAGGGCGTGCGGGACGGCATACCTGCTGAAGGTCATGAGGGCGTCGACGACCTGCTCGGCGTCGTGCCCGGCGGCGCGGGCGTTCCACAGGCCGAGCGGGGTGATGCGGTAGGTGTGCACGTGCTCGGGGGCGCGCTCGAGCTCGGCGAACGGCGCGATGGCGCGGCGGGCCTCCTCGGCGCGCGGGTGCTCGACCTCGAGGAGGAGGGTCTTGTCGCTCTGGACGATCAGGGGTCCGTCATTCATCGTCAGGCTCAACCCAGCTCTCGGTTCGATGTATTCCGCGGTGACCGGTGACCCCCGAACACATCGAACGGGGGTCGAGGGGCGCCGGGTGCCGTGGTGACAGTATGGGCGAATGCGATCCCCACAGGTCGAGGCGGCGACGGGGCTGCCGACGAAGGTGACGATCTACGAGGTCGGTCCGCGCGACGGCCTCCAGAACGAGAAGACCGTCGTGCCGGCCGCGACGAAGGTCGAGTTCATCCGGCGGCTCGAGGCGGCCGGGCTCGGCACCATCGAGACGACCTCGTTCGTGCCGGCGAAGTGGGTGCCGCAGATGGGCGACGCCGAGGAGGTGCTCGGGGCGCTCGGCGAAGACGGCCGCGGCCGCCGCCGGCCCGCTCTCGTGCCGAACGAGCGCGGCCTCGACCGCGCCGAGGAGCTGGGCCTCACGGCCATCGCGATCTTCGGCTCCGCCACCGAGACCTTCGCGCAGAAGAACCTCAACCGGTCCGTCGCCGAGCAGTACGCGATGTTCGAGCCGGTCGTCAAGCGCGCGCTCGCCGACGACATGTGGGTGCGCGCCTACGTCTCGATGTGCTTCGGGGACCCGTGGGAGGGACCGGTGCCGGTCGAGCAGGTCGTCGACACCGCCGAGCGGCTCATGGACCTCGGCTGCCACGAGCTGAGCCTCGGCGACACCATCGGCGTCGGCACCACCGGTCACGTGCACCGGCTGCTCGAGGCGCTCGACGCCCGGGGCATCGGCACCGACCGGGTCGCGGTGCACTTCCACGACACCTACGGCCAGGCCCTCGCCAACACCATGGCCGCGCTGCGCGACGGCGTCTCGGTCGTCGACGCGGCAGCCGGCGGCCTGGGCGGCTGCCCGTACGCGAAGTCGGCCACCGGCAACCTCGCCACCGAGGACCTCGTCTGGGCGCTGCACGGCGCCGGCGTCGAGACCGGTGTCGACCTCGACGCCCTCGTCGAGACATCGGTGTGGATGGCAGGTCAGCTCGGTCGGCCGTCACCGAGCAACGTCGTGCGGGCGCTCGCCGGCGCCTGAGCCCGCGCGTCACCCGCTCAGCGCGGTGGCTGGTCCTTCACGAGGTGGAGCAGCCAGTCGCGGTCGGTGCGGATCAGGGCGTAGCGACGCGCCCCCGAGCCGCCGTGGAGCACGAAGACGATGCGGTGGTCGTCGCGTGACTCCTCCTCCCACCAGCCCGTCTCGGCGACCGTCTTGTGCTCGTCGGCGTAGGTGAGGTGGTCGAGGTCGTGGTCGTCGACCGCGACGGCCAGCCGGTCGTGCCGGCTCGACGTGGGCAGGCCCTTGGGCACCGCCCACGAGCGCAGCACGCCGCCCTCCTCGAGCCGCAGGTCGAAGTGCGGCCGCGGCTTCCGGTGGTCGTGGAGCACGTATGCCGGCCGGTGACCTCCGCCTGTTCCCTTGCCTGCCAAGGCGGCTCAGCTCTCGAGCGTCGCGCCGACGATGCGGTGCACCGAGAAGGACTTCTCGTGGCCGGACTCGTCCGTGGCGCGCACCCGGCCGCCCTCCACCCGCTGCGGGTGGATCAGGTGGCGGCTCGTCGCGCCGTGCCCGTCGGAGTAGCCGATCCACACGCCGTGCCGGTCGGCGACCGCGTCGCGCAGCAGCGAGAGCGTGACGACCGGGTCCATCGCCTGGATGCGGGGACCGGGCCGCGACTCGTCCTCGGCGCGTCTCTGGTCCGCGGTCGCCTCGGCGGCCCGCAGCCCGTCGACGAGGGTCTGCGTGTAGGCGCGATCGACGGGGGAGACCGCGGGGCCCGGGCCCCGGCGGCGTGCGCCGGCGCGGCGCCGCGGTGCCTCGGCGTGCACGACCGCGCCGTCCTGGCCCTCGTGCACCGGCGCGAAGCCGCTGTCGCGGAGCAGGTCGACGAGCACCCGCGGGTCGGCCGACGACACGAGCACCGTCGGCGCGAGGCGCCGCAGCCGCAAGGGCGCGAGCTCGCGCGAGGCCAGCATCGTGTCGAGCACGGACTCGTCGTCCGAGCGGACGTATGCCGCCGCGCCGCCGATGCGGGTCTGCCCGTGCCGTCGTGCGACGTCCGACACGAGGTACTCGAGGGGCTGGGGCAGCGGCGTGCGGCTCGAGCGGCGCACGGTCTCGATGAAGTCGGCGGCCGTCCAGCCCGCGTCGAGTGCGCGCCGCACGGACTCTGGGGTGAAGCGGTAGACGGTCGCGCCGCCGCGCGACTCGACGTCGGCGGCGAGCCGCATGAACGACCCGAGGCCACCCACGAGCGGACCGGGTGCGACGGCGGTGAGGTCGGCCTGGACGAGGATGTGGTCGACGGGCGACGGCAGGTGCGGCGACATCGCGGCCGCCGCGCGGTCGAGCAGGGACGGGGCGTCGGGCTCGGTGTCGGCCCCGGCCGGCGCCGCCCCCGTGCCCGGGACGGGTGCCGGGACGAGGACGCGTCCGGCCTGCGAGAGCGCACCGCGACCCGTGACCCCCAGCCACTCGGCCTCGCGGAGCACGGCGTCGACGGCCTCGTCGAGCACCCCGGCGGACCGGTTCGGGCGCCGCCAGGCGAGGCGCTCGCGAAGCGAGTCCGGTGCTGGTGCACGGCCGAGCTCGAGCGAGGCGAGCTCGCGCAGCACCTCGCGGCGGATGCCGCGGATGGCGGGCCACTGCACGTCGGGGCCGAGCGCGTTGGCCGGTCCGGTGCCCGTGCTGCGCCGCCCCACGAGGTGCGGCGCGCGCGTTGACGCGAGCCACGCCAGGGCGAGCGTGGCCCACCGGTGGCCGGCCTCGCTCGAGCTCCAGTCGTCGATCTCCGACGTGGGAGCCCACACCGGCACGACCTCGCCGTCGTCGGCGACGAGCCCGGCGGCATACGCGAGCTCGACGACGAAGGCCGTGTGCTCGGGGTCGAGGTCGAGCGCCGTCTGGGCCAGGCGGAGGTCGCGGACCGACAGCCCGCCGGCCCGCAGCACCCGTGGGGGCTCGGCACCCCACGCGGCCGTGAGCTCGTCGAGGTGGGTGAGGCACTCGCTCGCAGCCCCGCCGGCCGCCGCGTCGACGAGCGAGACCGTGCGCACCTCGACCACCGGTGGGGTGAGCTCCGGGGCGCGGTGCAGCCGGCCGTCGCGCAGCACGAGACCGACCTCGCGCGGCAGGGCGACCCGGTCGGCGGAGACGGGCACGAGCAGGTGGTGCTCGAGCAGCCAGCGGGCGGTGGTGCGGCCGGGTGTCGCGGTGGGCAGCACCCCGAACGCCGGGCCCCACGTCATGCGCTCGAGCATCGCCCGGGCGTCGTCGGGTGCCTCGGCGATGACGGCCGCGACGTGCTCCTGGGACGAGTGCTCGGCCGGCGCCGATGGGCGCAGCTCGCGCATCGGCGCCCCGAGGCCGGCGACGGACGTGCCGAGCACCTCGGGCACCGTGCGCACCACGTGGTGGCCGTCGGCGCCGCGCCAGACGAGCGCCGACCTCCAGAGGTCCTCCACGAGCGAGTCGACCGTCGACGCGTCGTGGGAGCCCAGCAGGCGCAGCAGGTCGGCGCGGTCGGCGGCGTCACCTGCCACGACCAGGGCCTCGAGCACCTGCAGGTGCCCTCGGTCGAGGGCCTCGACGGCTCGCTGGATGCTCGCGCGCGTGCCGGCCCGCGCCGCGAGCGAGGTGAGGTCGGCCGGTGCGGGGCGCGCGAGATCGGGGCGCGCGAGCACGAGGTCGATGAGCTGGGCGTCGCTGCGACCGCGGATGTCGTCGGCGAGGCTGCGGCTCGGGGTGGCCATCCTCCCAACCTAGTGCCCGTTTCGTCGGGCCTCCGCGTCACCGACCCGGGTCGGCCGCTAGCGTTGGGCGCATGAGCGCGCTCTCGCCCGCGTCCGCCGCCGGTGCCGCATCGGCCCAGCCCACCGGGCAGCAGTGGACCATCGGGCACGGTCCGTTCGAGGCGACCGTCGTCGAGGTCGGGGGCGGGCTGCGCACGATGACCCGTGACGGTGTCGACGTCGTGGCCGGGTACGCCGCCGACGAGGCCTGCGCGTCGGGCCGCGGCCAGCAGCTGATGCCCTGGCCGAACCGGATCCGCGACGGCAAGTACACCTTCGGCGGCACCGAGCACCAGCTCTCCATCACCGAGGTGCCGCGCGGCAACGCGAGCCACGGCCTCGTGCGCTGGGCGCTCTGGGAGCTCGTCGAGATCGAGGACGACAGGGTCACCGTCGGCTACCGGCTGCACCCGCAGCCGGGCTGGGACCACTTCCTCGACCTGCGCACCACGTACCTGCTCGACGACTCCGGCCTCGTCGTCACGACGGCGGCGCGCAACGTCGGCCCGTCGCCCGCGCCCTTCGGCTACGGCGCCCACCCCTACCTGGCGATCGGCGAGACCCTCCTGCCCGAGGTCGAGCTGACGATCCCGGCCCGCAGCTGGGTGCAGGTCGACGACCGGCTGCTGCCGAGCGCGACCCTCCCGGTCGAGGGGCAGCCGCTCGACTTCCTCCGCCCGCACGCGGTCGGTGACGTGGGCCTCGACACCGCGTACACCGACGTGGTGCGCGACGACGACGGCATGTGGCGGTGCACGGTGGCCGCCGCCGACCGCGCCGCCACCCTGTGGGCCGACGCGGCCTTCCCCTGGCTGCAGGTCTTCACGGCCATCGCCGAGGACCGCAAGGGCGAGGTCGGCATCGCCGTCGAGCCGATGAGCTGCCCCGCCGACGCCTTCAACTCCGGCGCCGGGCTCGTCGTGCTCGAGCCCGGCGAGGAGTGGACCGGCACGTGGGGCATCAGCCCCGCCTGACGGCAGACGGAAGTCCGGCTTGCCCGGAGCCGTTAGGCTTGAAGCGAGCGCAAGGAGCGCCATCGAGTCGTGCCGTCATCCGCGCGACCGACGACATGCAACGAGGTGGACTGTGCCGACTGGCAAGGTCAGGTTCTACAACGCCGACAAGGGCTTCGGGTTCATCACCGACGAGTCCGGTGCCGACGTCTTCCTGCACGCGAACGCCCTACCGGCGGGCGTCACGGTCAAGCCTGGCGTCCGGGTCGAGTTCGGCGTCGTCGACGGCCGCAAGGGTCCGCAGGCGCTCTCCGTGAAGGTGCTCGACCCGGTGCAGTCCGTCGTCGCCAACAAGACGGCCCAGACCCGCAAGACGCCCGAGGAGCTCGTCGTCATCATCGAGGACGTCGTCCAGCTGCTCGACGGCGCGAGCGCCGGCTACCGCGCCGGCCGTCGCCCCGAGCGCAAGCTGGCCTCGAACCTCGCGCGCGCCCTCCGCGGGCTCGCGGACGAGCTGGAGAAGTGACCCCATGACCGTCACCGCCACCGCCTCGACGAAGAAGGACGCCGTGCTGCTCGCGGCGGCCGACCTGGCCCGTGCCGCCCTCGAGGAGGTCGCCGAACCGGGCACCGTCGGCGCCCACCTCGGCATGGACCTGCTCGAGGAGCGCCTCGGCATGCACTGGTTCGAGTGCACGTCCCCGGGCTACCGCGGGTGGCGGTGGGGCGTCAGCGTCGCGCGCGTGCCGCGCGGCAAGGTCGCGACGGTCTGCGAGACGAACCTGCTGCCCGGTCCCGAGGCCGTGCTCGCCCCCGAGTGGCTCCCGTATGCCGACCGGCTGGCTCCCGGCGACCTCGGCGCGGGCGACGTGCTGCCCTTCCGGCCCGACGACCCGAACCTCGAGGCCGGCTTCGAGGCGACCGGCGACGAGGACGTCGACCAGATGGCCTTCTTCGAGCTCGGCCTCGGCCGGCCCCGCGTGCTGTCCGCCGAGGGCCGCGAGGCCGCGGCCACGCGGTGGTACGCCGGCGACAACGGCCCGACGTCCGAGGTCGCGGCCAAGGCCACCGAGCGCTGCACGACCTGCGGCTACTTCCTGCCGATGGCCGGTGCGCTGCGCGGCACGTTCGGCGTGTGCGCCAACGAGTGGAGCCCGTCGGACGGTCGGGTCGTCTCGCTCGACCACGGCTGCGGCGCGCACTCAGAGACCGACGTCGAGCACCCGGAGCCGACGTCGGTCGGCGACCCGATCGTCGACGAGTTCGCCGTCGACCTCGAGCCTGCCGAGGCGGCCGAGCCGGCCCAGACCTCGGACGAGCAGCCCGCCGACAAGGCCCAGAGCGACGAGACCCAGAGCGACGAGACCCCTAGCGACGCCGAGCCGGCCGCGGAGGCGGTCCAGGTCGACGAGCCGGGCCAGCACGGCTCCGACGACCCGGTCACCGACTGACCGGGCGGGCCCAGCGGAACCGGTCGCGGCAGCTCAGGCGGCGTCGCGCGCGTTGCCGCGCCCCCGGCGTACGTAGGCCCAGCCGATGCCGCCGAGCACGAAGCCGGCGACGCACGCCCACGGCCACCAGTCGCGGTCTCCCTCGTGCAGGGCGGGCACCACGAGCGTCACGACGAGGGCGACGACCCACGCGGCCAGTCCGACCTCGATGATGCGCAGCATCGGCACGTGCAGGGGCTCGATCTGCTCGGGTGCTGCCGAGGGGGCCGGGGACGGGTCGGTCACGCCCGCCAGCCTACGGTCTGGGAACGCAGCCGAAACACGGCACCACTAAGGTGTGCGGCATGTCAGCCGATACCACCACTCGTCCGGACACGGCATCCGGGCTCGACCGCTTCTTCAAGATCACCGAGCGCGGCTCCACCGTGGCGCGCGAGGTGCGGGGCGGCATCGTCACCTTCTTCACGATGGTCTACATCGTCGTGCTCAACCCGATCATCCTCTCGGGTGTCGTCGACGGCTCCGGGCACATGATCGGCGGCGTCGACAACCTCGTCGAGAGCAAGCTGCTCGTCGCGGTGGGCACCGCGGTCGTGGCCGGCGTCATGTCGATCGCGATGGGGCTCTTCGCGAACTTCCCGATCGCGCTCGCGGCCGGCCTCGGCATCAACGGCCTCATCACCGGAATGGTGATCACCCACGCGTCGCAGAAGATCACGTACGCCGACCTCATGGGCCTCGTGGTCATCGAGGGCGTCATCATCCTCGTGCTCGTGCTGACCGGCTTCCGCAAGGCCGTCTTCAAGGCGATCCCGCCGCCGCTCAAGGTCGCCATCTCGGTCGGCATCGGCCTGTTCATCGCGTTCATCGGCGTCATCGACGCGGGCTTCGCGCGCCGGCCCACGACCCCCGGGTCGGTGCCGAGCGAGCTCGGTATCGGCGGCAGCCTCACCGGCTGGCCGACGCTCGTCTTCGTCGTGGGCGTCTTCCTCATCGCGATCCTGCTCATCCGCAAGGTCAAGGGCGCGATCCTCATCGGCATCGTCTCGGCGACGGTGCTGGCCATGGTGCTCGAGGCGATCTTCAAGCTCGGTCCGCGCGTCTACGACGACAAGGGTGCGCTCACCAACCCCGACACGTGGGTGCTCACGGTGCCCGCGCTGCCGAGCTCGATCACGAACACGCCCGACCTCGGCATCCTCGGGCAGTTCAGCCTGCTCGGCTCGTTCGAGAAGCTCGGCATCATCACGGCCTCGCTCTTCGTCTTCTCGCTGCTGCTCGCCGACTTCTTCGACACGATGGGCACGGTCGTGGCCATCGGCACCGAGGCCGAGCTGCTCGACGACGAGGGCAACCCGCCGCACACCGACCGCATCCTCGTCGTCGACTCGGTCGCGGCGATCGCGGGTGGCGCGGGCGGCGTCAGCAGCAACACCTCGTACATCGAGTCGGCGTCCGGCGTCGAGGAGGGTGCACGCACCGGCCTCGCGTCGATCGTCACCGGTGTGCTCTTCCTGCTCGCGACGTTCCTCGCGCCGCTCTTCGCCGTCGTGCCGTCGGAGGCCGCGGCCCCGGCGCTCGTCATCGTCGGCTTCCTGATGATGACCCAGGTGACGAACATCGACTGGCACGACATGGAGGTCGCCCTGCCGGCGTTCCTCACGATCGTGCTCATGCCGTTCACCTACAACATCACGGTGGGCATCGGCGCCGGCTTCATCGCGTGGGTGCTGGTCAAGATCGCGAAGGGGCACGCCCGCCGCATCCACCCGCTGCTGTGGGTGGTCTCGGGTCTCTTCGTCCTCTACTTCGCGAAGACCCCGCTCGAGGCGCTCTTCACCTGAGTCGTCCTGCCACTGCTCGACCCGAGCACGTATGCCGTGAAGGCCCCCTCCCGCTCGGGAGGGGGCCTTCGTGCGTCTCACGCCCCTACAACCCTGGACACGCGGGAATGGTTAGCCGAGGTAATGAGTTAGGCTAAGCACCACCAGACAGCACTTCCGAGGACCCGCCCCTTGCGTACCAAGACTCCGATCACCCACCTCTCCAGGGCCGAGCTCGTCTCGCTCTCCAACGACATCCGACTGGCCTGCATGCGCATCTCGCGCCGGGTCCGGTTCGAGTCCGACCGCGAGCTGCCGCCGCACCAGTTCTCGGTGCTCGCGCGCCTCGAGGACACCCCTCGCACCAACAGCGAGCTCGCCGAGATCGAGCAGGTGTCGGCCCCGAGCATGAAGCGCACCACGAGCGCGCTCGTCGAGGCCGGCTACGTCGCGCGCGCCGACGACCCCACCGACGGGCGGCAGGTGATCCTGTCGCTGACCGGCGAGGGCCGCAAGGCGCTGCGCCGCATCCGCCGCCACCGCGACGAGTGGCTGCTCGCGCGCTTCGAGACGCTCACCGACGAAGAGAGGGAGCTGCTCCAGCAAGCCGCGGCCGTCCTCGCGAAGGTGGCCACGAAGTGAGCCCCACCTTCCACTCGCTGTCCATCCCCAACTACCGGGTGTACGCCTCGGGCGCGATCGTCTCCAACGTCGGCACCTGGATGGGCCGGGTCGCCCAGGACTGGCTCGTGCTCACGGTCCTCACCGACCACTCGGCCACGGCGCTGGGTGTCGTCACCGGCCTGCAGTTCCTGCCGTTCCTGCTCCTCGCGCCCTTCGCCGGGATGATCGTCGACCGCTTCCCGAAGCGGCGCGTCCTCTTCCTGACCCAGACCGCGCTGCTCGTCACGGCGCTGCTCCTCGCGGTGCTGACGGCGACCGGAGTCGTCGAGCTCTGGCACGTCTACGCCCTCGCGTTCCTGCAGGGCGTCGCGACGGCGGTCGACAACCCGGCGCGCCAGACGTTCGTGTCCGAGATGGTCGACACCGAGCACCTGCCCAACGCGGTAGCCCTCAACAGCGCCTCGTTCAACCTGGGCCGGCTCATCGGTCCGGCCGCTGCGGGCCTGGTCATCGCAGGGTTCGGCATCGCGCCGGCGCTCTACGCCAACGCCGCGACCTTCGTCTTCGTGCTCGTCGCGCTGCTGCGGCTCGACACGAAGCTGCTCACCCCGTCGCCGAGGGCACGGGGCAAGGGCCAGATCCGTGCGGGGCTGCGCTACGTCAAGGGGCGCCCCGACCTCGTGCTCATCATGGCGCTGGTCTTCGTGCTGGGCACCTTCGGGATGAACTTCCAGGTAACCATGGCGCTGATGGCCACCAAGGTCTTCGACAAGGGGCCGGGGGAGTACGGCCTGCTCGGGTCGATCATGGCGGTCGGCTCGCTCACCGCCGCGCTGCTCTCCGCCCGTCGGGCCCGCCCCCGCCTGCGTGTCCTGCTCGCCGCTCTGGTCGGCTTCACCATCTCGACCGCGCTGCTGTCGACGGCCGCCAACTACGTCCTGTTCGCGGTCTTCCTCGTGCCGACCGGCCTGTCGGCCCTCACCGCCCTGACCACGGCCAACGCCATGGTGCAGGTGAGCGTCGACCCGGTCATGCGCGGTCGCGTCATGGCGCTCTACATGGCGATCTTCATGGGTGGCACGCCCTTCGGTGCGCCGATGATCGGCTGGATCGGCGACGCCTGGGGCCCGCGCTGGACCATCGCGATCGGCACCATCGCCGTCGGCCTCAGCCTGGTGGCGGTGGCCCTGTGGTTCGCGCGTCGGCAGAATGTCGCGGTGACCATCCAGACCCAGCGGCACCCGCGCCTGCGCATCCAGCTCGCCTCGGCGGTGCCGACGTCCCCCGAGGTGACGAAGTGAACTTCAAGTTCCGCCACCGCGCCACGCTCGCGGCGCTCGTCCTCTTCATCGCGATCGCGGTCGTCGCCGCCTTCGTCAAGCGCTGACCACCGCGACCGGACGCATCGACCGCGGCCGGACGCATCGACCGCGTACGTCCGCCGCGTCTCCACCCCGACGCCACAGGAGCGGCCGCCCGTCATGGGCGGCCGCTCCTGCCTCGTGGCGCGAACCCGGCCGGGGGTGGGGGAGTCAGCCGAGCAGGCCACCGGAGGGGCAGGTGACGACCTTGTTGTCGAGCACGCACACGAGCGTGCCGTTGGTGCCGTTGAGCGGGTCGAGCACCCGGACGAGGTCCTTGGGATCGCCGGGCAGCAGTGGCAGGTGGGGTAGCGCCAGCAGGCGCACGATCTCGGCGGGCAGCGTCGCGCTGGGCAGCTTCACCGTCGGCTTGGGCACGGTCACCGAGGGCAGCGGCACACCGGGCACCGTCGGCAGGGGGAGCGGCACACCGGGCGCCGGCTTGTTCGGCACGGGTGCCGGCTTGGGCGCGGGCTTCGGGGCCGGCTTGGGCGCCGGCTTCGTCGACGACGGCTTGCCCGACGGTGACGGCTTCGCCGAGGCGCTCGGTGTGGGGCGGGCGCTCGGCGAAGCCGTCGAACGGGGAGCCGGCGAACCGGCATACGCGAAGCCCGAGCCCTCGGGGGTGGCAGACCCGGTGCCGGAGGCGGGGCGGGCGGCGGGCAGGGCGTTCATGGGAACGACGGTGACGCCGCGGCGGTAGGCGTCGGCGATCGACAGCACCGTGCGGACGTACGAGTCGGAGTGGTTGTAGCGCATCACGGCCTGGTAGGCGGCGCCGGGAGTGCGCAGGTCGGTGCCGCCGGAGCACAGCAGCACCCCTGCGCCGGTGACGGCATCGGTGAGGCTCTGCGGGTTGGCGACCCCGTCGCCGTCACCGTCGCGGCCGGCCATCTGCCACGACGTGGGGATGAACTGCATGGGGCCGACGGCGCGGTCGAAGGTCGTGTCGCGGTCGAGGGCGCCGCCGTCGGTGTCGGTGATGCGGGCGGTGCCGCGCGAGCCGTCGAGCGGGATGCCGATGATGCCGGGGCGGGCGATGCCGCTCGCGTCGAGCACGTTGCCGCCGAAGCGGGCGTGGTTGCTCTCGACGCGGCCGATGGCGCCGAGCAGCGCCCAGTCGATCCCACAGCCGGGCTTAATGCCGCTGAGCACGCCAGCGGCGCGCTGGTAGGCGGCGACGGCCACGGACGGGATGCCGTTCGCGTCGAGCCGCACCGGGGCGAAGGAGCCGATCGCGGTGATCGCGGCGCGGGCCTCGGACGGCACGTCGACGCGGGCGTAGTCCTGGGTGAAGGTCTGGTAGATCGGGGGCAGCTGCATCGGCGCGGGGGCGGGGCCCGCCTGCGGGTAGGTCGGGCTGCCCTGGGTGATG
Organism: Terrabacter sp. 28; assembly: GCA_000955875.1. Taxonomy (GTDB): domain Bacteria; phylum Actinomycetota; class Actinomycetes; order Actinomycetales; family Dermatophilaceae; genus Terrabacter. The sequence goes on along the minus strand of JYOE01000002.1, from coordinate 94,552 downwards.
GCCGTGTCGGGCACGGTGATCGACGTGGGCGCAGTGGTCTGGTCGGAGCCGCGGGTGGCGGCGAAGGCGATGCCGGCCGTGGCCAAGGCGATGACCGGCACGGCGGCAGCGACCCTGCGCGCGGTGGTGCCGGCGCGGACGATGCGGACCATGGTGACTCCTCGTTGACTGCCGCCCCCATTGGCGGTCTGGGCTGGTCAACGAGCCATACCCGCGAAAGTCACGCGAGGTGAGCAAGCCGCCTGTCGCCTGCGACCGTCGAGAAAGCGATCCGTCCCCCGGGGCTCGAAGACGGGCTTCGCGCGAGGCGGACGGATCGCTTTCTCGATCGGGTGGGGGCTCCTTGGTCAGCCGAGGCGGGCCACCACGTGGTCGATGGCCCTCGTCAGCTGCGTGACGTCCTCGGGGTCGACGGCCGGGAACATCGCGACGCGCAGCTGGTTGCGGCCGAGCTTGCGGTAGGGCTCGACGTCGACGATGCCGTTGGCCCGCAGCGTGCTGGCCACTGCCGCTGCGTCGATCGCGTCGTCGAGGTCGACCGTGCCGACGACATGCGAGCGGGCGGCGGGATCGGCGACGTACGGCGTCGTGTAGTCGGTCTCCTCGGCCCACGTGTAGAGGCGTGTGGACGAGTCCTTGGTGCGGCCGGTCGTGAAGGCGAGCCCGCCGTTGCCGTTCATCCAGTCGAGCTGGCTCTTCATCAGCGCGAGCGTCGAGAGGGCCGGGGTGTTGTACGTCTGGTTCTTCAGCGAGTTGTCGATCGCCGTCGGCAGGCTGAAGAAGTCGGGCACCCAGCGGCCGCTCGCGGCGATCTCGTCCACCCGGGCGAGCGCCGCCGGGGAGAAGGCGGCGAACCACAGGCCGCCGTCGGAGGCGAAGCACTTCTGCGGGGCGAAGTAGTAGACGTCGGCCTGCGTGATGTCGACGGGCAGGCCGCCGGCGCCCGACGTCGCGTCGATGAGCACGATCGCGTCCTCGTCGGCGCCCTCGACCCGCTCGACCGGGGCCATGACGCCGGTGGAGGTCTCGTTGTGGGGCCACGCGTAGACGTCGACGCCGGCCTCGGCGTGCGGGGCGGCGAGGGTGCCGGGGTCGGCCTTGACGATCGTCGGCTCGCCGAGGAAGGGCGCGGCCGTCGTCACGGCCCCGAACTTGCTGGAGAACTCACCGAACGCGAGGTGCTGGGCGCGGTCGCGGACGAGGCCGAAGGCGGCGATGTCCCAGAACGCCGTGGAGCCGCCGTTGCCGAGCACGATCTCGTAGCCGTCGGGCAGCGAGAAGAGGTCGCGCAGACCCTGGCGCACCTCGCCTACCAGGTTCTTGACCGGTGCCTGGCGGTGCGAGGTGCCGAGGACCGTGCGTCCGAGGGAGGTGAGGTAGTCGACCTGCTCGGGGCGGACCTTGCTGGGTCCGGAGCCGAACCGTCCGTCTGCCGGCAGCAGCTCGGCCGGGATGGTGATGGGCTGGGTCACGGCTGGTGCTTCGGTCACGAGTCCCTATTCAACCCCACCTGCCCACTTCGTGGACACCGTCTCTCGCTGCGTGGACGCGCGTACGGTGTCGTTCGAGTGCACCCGCGCGCCGACGGTGCGGGCTCGCGCCACAGGTGGTCGGTGCACCAGCCACCTCTGGCGCAGGCGTCCACCGCTGACGTGGGCACGCACCGTTGTCCACAGGGTGTCTGCGGGCGCGGGCGTCGACGGGCCACGATGGGCCGGTGGATCTCGAGCAGCTCGCCCGTGGCGACGTCGTCAGCACCGCCCAGCTGGGCGCCGCTGGCCATCCCGACAAGGCGATCGCTGCCGCCGTGCGTGCGGGCGCGCTCGTCCCGCTACTCCGAGGTTGGTATGCCGTCCGGCCGGCACGCGACGCCCGTGACCTCCACTGGCTGCGCACGGTCGCGGCTCGGCGACGCTTCGGGGGCCGCGCCCTCATCAGCCACCAGTCGCTGCTCGTCGCGCAGGGCCTTCCCGACTACCGCCTCGACCTCGCGACGGTGCACCTCACCCGCCGGGGTCCGGGCCAGACCCGCAACAGCCCTGGCGTGAAGGTCCACCGGCCGTTTCGCGACCTGCCGCCCGAGCTCGTCCTGACCTCCCCCGGTCGGGTGCCGACGGCGATCGGGGTCGTCCAGGCCGGACTCGAAGGAGTGCCGTTCAGTGCGCTCGTCGCTGCCGACGCGGCGCTCCACCGCGAGCTGGTGACACCTGCCGAGCTGGAGGCAGCGTGCCTCCTGCACGCCCGCTGTCGGGGCATCGGCCCGGTGCGCTCGATCCTGCGCGAGGCCGATGCCCGCATCGAGTCGCCGGGCGAGAGCGTCATCGGGCACCGCCTGCGAGCGCTCGGCCACTCCCTCGAGCCTCAGTTCGAGGTCGACACCGACGTCGGCACGAGGTACGCCGACTTCCGTGTCAGGGGCGCCCGTGTCCTCGTGGAGTTCGACGGCGCCCGGAAGTACGACGACGGCAGGTCGCCGACCGGGAGGAGCAGCGCTTCGTTCCTCGAGAAGCGGCGCGAGGACGCGATGCGCCGCAAGGGCTGGTTCTTCGCCCGCTTCGTGTGGAGCGAGCTCGACGACCTCCAGCTGATCCGCGCACGCGTCGACCAGGCGATCCGCGACTCGCAACGGTGGGCCGCCTGAGCCGGACCCTCACGAGTGGCCGCTCGCTCCAGAGGTGGACGCTCACTCCAGGTGTGGGCGGTGCACCAACCACTCCTGGCGGAAGAGCGCATCCCTGCCGGGAAAGCGCACCTGCGCTGGGACGAGGGGGCTCGCGCTCAGTGGGCGATGTCGGCCGTCCACCCCGCGACGTCCTCGGGCTTGCGCGGACCCTCGCCGATGTAGCGCGACGACGGCCGGATGAGGCGCCCCGTCTGCTTCTGCTCGAGGATGTGCGCCGACCACCCGGCGGTGCGCGCGCAGGTGAACATCGGCGTGAACATCGACGCCGGCACCTGTGCGAAGTCGAGGATGACGGCGGCCCAGAACTCGACGTTGGTGGCGAGCACCCGGTCGGGTCGGCGGGCGTGCAGCTCGTCGAGCGCGGCCTTCTCGAGGGCGGCGGCGGCCTCGTAGCGCGGGGCGCCGAGGCGCTCGCAGGCGGCCCGGAGCACACGCGCGCGAGGGTCCTCGGCGCGGTAGACGCGGTGGCCGAAGCCCATCAGGCGCTCGCCCTTGTCGAGGACTCCCTTGACGTAGGCGGTGGCATCGCCCTGCTGCTCGACGCCGTCGAGCATGTGCAGCACGCGAGAGGGCGCCCCGCCGTGGAGGGGTCCGCTCATCGCGCCGACGGCGCCCGAGAGCGCGGCCGCGACGTCGGCACCGGTCGAGGTGATGACGCGGGCAGTGAACGTCGAGGCGTTCATGCCGTGCTCGGCGGCGGAGACCCAGTACGCGTCGACGGCCTCGACGTGCTTGGGGTCGGGCTCGCCGCGCCACCGGATCATGAAGCGCTCGGTGATGGTGGAGGCCTTGTCGACCTCGCGCTGCGGCACCATCGGCTTGTCGAGGCCGCGGGCCGACTGACCGACGAACGACAGGGCCATGACGGCGGCCCGGGCGAGGTTGTCGCGCACCTCCTCGGCGTCGATGTCGAGGGTCGGCTTGAAGCCCCACACCGGCGCGAGCATCGCGAGGGCCGACTGGACGTCGACGCGTACGTCGCCGGTGTGCAGGGGGAGCGGGTAGGGCTCGGCGGGAGGGAGGCCGGGGTCGAACTCGTTGTCGACGAGCAGCCCCCAGACGTGGCCGAAGTCGACGTGGCCGACGAGGTCGTTGATGTCGACGCCGCGGTAGCGCAGCGCCCCACCCTCCTTGTCCGGCTCGGCGATCGTCGACTCGAAGGCGATGACGCCCTCGAGTCCTGGCTTGAAGTCGGGGTCGGGCGTGCTGTCTGCCATGTGCGTCCTTGCTGTGCAGGCGGTACCACCGCGGTGTGGAGGCCAGCAGCTGTCGACCATCGGGCTGGGAGTGGGTCGTGGCTGCGAGACTCACCGTATGCCGTCAGCCGCCGACCAGACCGTGTTTCGTGACGCCGTGTTCGCCACGCGAGACCCCCACCAGGACGCCGTCCGCTTCGAGGGCACCGACTTCACGGGCGCACACGCCGAGGGCGCGTCGTTCCTCGAGTGCTCGCTCGTGGGCGCGACCCTCGACGGGGCCCACCTCTCCGGTTCGCGCTGGTCGGAGTGCGAGTGGCAGCGCGTCCAGGGGGTCGGCGTGACACTCGTCGAGGCGAGCCTGGTGGAGACGACGATCGAGGGCTGTCGGCTCGCGGCCGTCTCGGCATGGGGCTCGACGTGGCGCGACGTCACGGTGGTCGGCGGCAAGGTCGACTTCCTCAACCTGCGCGGCGCGCGGCTCAAGGACGTCGCCTTCGTCGACTGCGTCGTCGTCGAGCTCGACCTGCAGGAGGCCGTGGTCGACGGGCTGACGTTCGAGGGCTGCACCCTCCAGCAGCCGTCGTTCGGCCGCGGCACGTATGCCGGACTCGACCTCTCGGGGGCGACGCTGAGGTCGCCGGTGGGGCTGGCCGGTCTCAAGGGGGCGACGTTGAGCCGGCCGCAGGTCATCGATCTCGCCGACGCCCTCGCTGCCGAGCTCGGGATCGTCGTCACCGACTGAGGCCCGCACTGCCCGAACGGGAGAAGGTCAGTTGATCTGGTTGGGCTTGCCGCGACGCAGGGCGGTGGCGGCGGCGTCCTTCGCGCGCGCGGTGGGCCTGACCTTGTCCTGGGGCCGGATGCGCTTGGTGAGGTCGGCGCGCTCGACGAGGGTCGCGAGCAGCAGGTCGGTCGCGGGGTGGACCGCGACGGGCTCGTCGCCGCTGAAGACGACCCAGTGCGCGGCGTCGCCCTTGTAGACCTTCAGGATGCTGCCGTCGGTGAGCGACCGCGCGTGGTCCATCGCCTGGCGGCGGGCCCGCTCGCTCGAGATGGCCTTGTTGGCGGCCTCCTTCGCAGGCTCGCGAAGCGCCTGGCTGGCCACCCAGATCTGCGGGCCGTACTTGATCCCGAGCTTCACGGTCTGCGTGACGAGCTTTCCCTTGCCTGCCATCGTGTGACTCCTCACCCGCCCGGCCGCGCCGGGGCTGTCGCTGGGTCCGCACGCGCCGTGGGCCTGACGCTCGTGCGGGCCTTCGTGCCGCCAACCCTAGTCTGGGCTCATGGACACCCACCCCGTGGCGTCGGCCGACGAGCCGGATCGCAAGCCCACGAGCGTCGCCCACGCCGTGCGCCGCCTCGACTACACCGGTGACGGGCTCGTCGAGACCGACGTGGCCGAGTCGCCCTACCTCCAGGCCCGCGCGTGGGTCGACGCCGCCTTGGCCGCCGCCGAGGAGCGCGCGGACGTGCCGGAGCCGTCGGCGCTGTCGGTGGCGACGGTCGACGCGTCCGGGGCCCCCGACGTGCGCACCGTGCTCATGCGCTTCTTCGACGAGCGCGGACCCGGCTTCGTCACCAACCTCGGCTCGACGAAGAGCCAGCAGCTGCAAGGCGACCCGCGGGTCGCTGCCAGCCTGACGTGGCCCTCCCTCTACCGGGCGATCCGGTTCCGTGGCACGGCCGAGCCGCTCGACCGCGACGAGGTCGAGCGGTACTTCGAGTCGCGCCCCTACGGCTCGCGGCTCTCGGCGTGGGCCTCGGACCAGTCCCGCCCGGCCGCCGACCGGGCCGAGCTCGAGCGCCGTTGGCAGGAGGTGCTGGAGCGGTTCCCCGACACCGGCAGCGACGACGACGTGCCGGTGCCCGACTTCTGGGGCGGCTGGCGCATCGTCTGCGACGAGGTGGAGTTCTGGGCGGGCCGGAGCAACCGCCTGCACGACCGCATCGTCTTCCGACGCACCGGCGCCGGGGACCTCGCGGACCCGGCGGCGTGGACGCGCCTGCGCCTGCAGCCCTGACCCCCACCTCACGTGCCGGAAGAAGCCGGGGGTGGTGCGGACACGGAACAGGGCAGCCCGACGAGTCGGACTGCCCTGCTTCATCCCTGGGTGTGGGTGGGGACGCGGCTATCGCGTGGCCACCTCACACGTTCCGGAAGAAATCACTTCTCGGATCACCTCCCTTCGGTTCGACTCCTCGAACCTACGTCGGGATGAATCGGGCGGCAAGACCTTTTACACAGGGTCGGTGGGCAGCTCGTCGTCGCTCGCCGTCGCCTCAGGCGACGAGCCGGTGCCGACCCCGGACGCGCCGTCGCGACGCCCGCCGGCCCCCGGTCCGGGGTGCCCCTCACCCGGCGATGTGCGGTCGGCGCGCCGTGCCCGGGTGATCCGGCCGAAGCCGACGACCATGGCGACGACGGCCACGACGACCAGTGCGACCACGAGCATGGGCCCCCACGCGTCCTCGGGGGGCGCTGCCGCGTCGAACGGGCCGACCAGCGTCACGTGCCGACCTCGGGCTCTGGCGCCACGGCGACCGCGGCCGTCTCGGGGGTCGGGCCGAGCGACCCCGTGCCACCCGGCGACAGGACGGGAACCGGTCGGGGGCCCGGCGCACCCGGCTCGGCATCGGCCGGTGGGGTAGTCGGCAGCGCTGACAGGCTGCGTGCCCCGACGAGCATCGCCAGCAGCACCGGCAGCTCGAGGTACGCGTGGTAGCTCGCCAGGGCGGCATACAGCGCCTTGCCCTGCGCGAAGTCGATGCCGAAGAGCACGGCGAACACCGCCGCCGCGAGGAACCCCACGGCCCACAGCCGGGGGCCGGTCACCCACGGGACCCGCGCCTCGAAGGACGCCGAGGCGTCGGGTGCGACGCGCGGCATGAGGGCGACCCACACGACGTAGTGCATCGTCTGCATGAAGGCGAAGACGGTAAGGAAGCGCGTCCCGAGCAGGGTCGCTGCGGCGCCGGGCGGCGCGCTCGCGGCGAGCACCGTCTGGCCGTCGCCGACGACGCTGCGCACGATGCCCGGGTCGGTCGTGAGCGTGCCGTCGAGGAGCCCGAGCAGGACGACGGCGGGGATGGCGACCACCCAGAGCAGCTGCGCGGCGCGGAAGGCGCGACGGCCGCGCGGCGAGGCGATGCGGCGCGACCACTCCCAGAGGAAGAAGAGCGGCACGGCGTTGTGCAGGTGCGTGAGCACGACGAAGTGGTACGCCGGGAAGGTCGAGGACACCACGGCCGCGGCGGCGACGACCGCCCAGGCGACGCGGCGGCGGCGACCCTCGAGGCCGTAGCGCGCGGCCACGGCGATGACCGCGTAGCCGAGGAGGATCTCGGCCAGCTGCGCGGGTCGACCCACGACGCCGGCGAGCAGGCGGCAGACGACGATCGCGGTGACGAGGGCGACGAGCAGGTCGAGGAACGGGCGCCCGAACAGGCCCGAGAAGCGGCCGGCCACGTAGCGGATCTCGAGCAGGTTGTGCAGGATGCCGAAGAGGATCAGGCCGATGACGGCCGTCGCGACCGGCGCCCCGAGCGCCAGCGCCAGCGCTGCGGCGACGGCCCCGAGCACGAGGAGCGTCACGGTGCGCCAACCCTGCGTCCCCGGTGCCGCGTCGGTCGCGCGGGTCACGCTGGTCACGCCGTGACCGCCCGCGCCTGGGTGGCGTTCGCCCTGACCGTCGTGGTCGAGACGCCCTTGCTGGTCGCGTTCGCGCGCCTGGCTGGGTGGTCGTCCTGGCGCCGCGCCGTCGCCGCGGCCGTCGGGGTGAACGTGCTGACGCAGCCGCTCCTGTATGCCGTCTCGACCCGGTTCACCTCGCCGCTGCAGCTCGTCGCCGCCGAGGTCGTCGTGGTCGTCGTGGAGGCCGCGGTGCTCGTGTGGTGGTGGCGGGTGCGGGGCCGGGAGGGCGTCACGACGCTGGCACTCGCGGTCGTCGCCGCCAACGCCCTGTCCACCGCCGCGGGACTGCTGGTCCCCTGACTCCCGGTCACGCGCCAATCGTTCCGTCGCCCGGACGAGCGGGCCACCCGAGTAACCCGATCGTTAGGGTCCTGTGGCGTGACCGAGATTCGGGGCCGCGGCGGCGAGGGTGCCGGCGGGCGGAAGCGGGAGCGCGAGGGCGAGGGCGAACCGGTCGTCAGCCTCCGCGCGATCGCGCTGTCGGCGTACGGCCCCACCCTGCTCGGCTCGACCGGGGCCGGCGCGGTCTCGCCGATCGTGGCGGTGTCGGCCCGCGAGCTCGGCGCCTCGATCGGCGTCGCTGCCCTGCTCGTCGCGATGCTGGGCGTCGGGCAGCTGCTCGGCGACCTGCCGTCCGGGGCCCTCGCCGCCCGCATCGGGGAACGCCGGGCCCTGCTGGCCGCGGCGGTCGTCGAGGCCGTCGGCATGCTGGTCTCGGCGCTCGCGGGCGGGCTGGTCATGCTCTTCGCAGGGGTGGTCGTCATCGGCCTCGCCGGGTCGCTCTTCGGGCTCGCCCGGCAGGCCTACCTCACCGAGGCAGTGCCGGTCGCGATGCGCGCCCGGGCGCTCTCGACGCTGGGAGGCGTCCACCGCATCGGCTACTTCGTCGGCCCGTTCCTCGGCTCCGTCGTGATCTCGCGCTGGGGCATCGAGTCCGCGTACGCCGTCGGCGGGGTCGCGAGCCTCGCGGCCTTCGTGCTCGTGCTCGTGGCGCCGGACATCACCGGGTCGGCGCACCGGGTGGCCACGGCCGGCGTCCCGCGGAGCGTCATGTCGGTGCTGGCCCAGCACCGCCACGTGCTGCTGACGCTCGGCACGGGGGCGATGTGTGTGGCCGGTGCGCGGGCCATCCGCGAGGCGCTCGTGCCGCTGTGGGCCGAGTCGGTCGGCTTCTCACCGGCGCAGACCTCGCTCGTCTTCGGCGTCGCCGGCGCCATCGACATGGCGCTCTTCTACCCGTCCGGCTGGCTCATGGACCGCTACGGCCGGGTCGCGGCGGCCGTGCCGAGCATGCTCGTGCTCGGGCTGGGGATGGCCCTGCTGCCGCTCGCCACGAGCCTCGTCGCGGTGACCGCCGCCGCCACGGTGCTCGGGGTCGGCAACGGGCTCGGGGCGGGCCTCATCATGACGTTGGGCGCGGACGCGTCCCCGGCCGACGGGCGGGCGCAGTTCCTCGGGGGCTGGCGACTCTGCGCCGACCTGGGAAGGGCTGCGGGGCCCCTGGCGTTGTCAGGGCTGAGCGCCGTCATGTCACTCGGCGCCTCGGCCGTCGTGCTCGGCGTGGGCGCGGTGGTCGGCGCGGGATGGCTGCGCATCTGGGTGCCCCGGCACGACCCCACCAGGGCCTCCAGGGCAGGGGCGGGGACGGGCGCCGCGACGGGTGGTCACTGACCGTCCGAGAACTCTGAGAGGGTATGACCGTGACGGACCTGATCGACACCACCGAGATGTACCTCCGGACGATCTACGAGCTCGAGGAAGAGGGCATCGTGCCCCTGCGCGCTCGTATCGCCGAGCGTCTCGGCCACTCGGGCCCGACGGTGTCGCAGACCGTGGCCCGGATGGAGCGTGACGGGCTCGTCGCCGTCTCCGGTGACCGTCACCTCGAGCTATCCGACCACGGCCGCCTGCTCGCGACCCGCGTCATGCGCAAGCACCGCCTGGCCGAGCGCCTCCTCGTCGACGTCATCGGCCTCGAGTGGGAGTACGCCCACGACGAGGCGTGCCGCTGGGAGCACGTCATGTCCGAGAAGGTCGAGCGCAAGATCCTCGGCCTCATCGGCGGTGGCCTCGAGTCGCCCTACGGCAACCCCATCCCCGGCCTCGACGAGCTCGGCATGCACCAGGACGAGGACTTCCTCACCGGCCTCATCCCGCTCACGACGGCCGTGCGCGACAGCGCCGCGAGCGTGACGATCCGCCGCATCGGCGAGCCGGTCCAGGTCGACCCCGAGGCCCTCGGCCTGCTGACCAGCGCCGGCGTCGTGCCCGGAGCGCGCGTCGACGTCACGCGCGACGGGTCCCGGGTCGTCGTCGTCCGCGACGGCGGCGAGCCCTCGACGGGAGTCTCCCTGCCCGACGACGTCGCCGTCCACGTCTACTGCCAGACGGCCTGACCTCCCGCCTCGCCCGCCTCACCTCGAGGCGTCACCACACGGCCTGACCGCCGGCCTACGTCAAGGTCTGCCCCGATCGGCCGGGGCGTTTTGGCACACCCTGCCACGGGTCGTCCGCGTCGTGTCCGAGTCGCGGGACGCTTCCGAAATTGGTGCTGACCCGGAGGTGACAACTCGGGGCGGGTTGGGTAGTTTGGCCGCACTTGCTCTCCCCGTCGAGCAGGTGCCCCGGGTCGGACCGCCTAGTCCTGCCATCGACCTGTGGCCAGTGACGAACCGCATGGCAGGAGCGGGGGAACCACTTTCTCCGGGCGTCGAGAGACGTCCTTGGGGTGAAGCCCTCCGTGGACCGCAACGGTCCGAGTGAAGGCCGGGCGAGTACCTCCAGCCCGAACCCGACAGCTCACCTCGTAGGCGTCGAGAGGTCAAACGTGGCTCAGAACGTTCCCGGGCGCCACCGCGCCCCCGGTCGATTCAACGCGATCTCGGAGCTCAAGACGATCGCGAAGGAGTCGGCCCAGCCGGCCGTCAAGGGCGCCGCGATCGTTGCCGCCTCGGGTGGCCTCGTCGCCTCGTTCGCCGGCACGGCGAACGCCGCTGACGGTGTCAGCGCCGCTGCCGGCCCGGCGGTCGTCGGGCCCCAGGTGGGCTCGCTCAAGGCCGCGAACGCCCTGTCGGCCATCGGCTACGGCAAGCCGGCGCTCAAGACCAAGCCCCTCGTCATCGAGGACATCAAGGTCAAGCGCGAGCGCGCCGAGGCTGCCGCCGACAAGGCCGCCGCCGAGCGTCGTGCCGCCGCGGCCGAGCGCGCCTCGCGCTCCACCGCCCGCGTCGCGCTCAACGACGCGAAGATCCCCAGCGCCTCCGGCATCGTCGGCATCGCGCAGTCCTTCTTCGGCGTCCCCTACGTCTACGGCGGCTCGTCGCCCTCGGGCTTCGACTGCTCGGGCCTGACCTCCTACGTCTACCGCCAGGCCGGCATCTCGATCCCGCGCACGGCCTCCGCACAGCAGGCCGCCGCGACCCGCGTCAGCGACCCCCAGCCGGGCGACCTCGTCTTCTTCGGCTCGCCGGCGTACCACGTGGGCATCTACGTCAGCCCGGGCCGCATGATCGACGCCCAGCGCCCCGGCACCGTGATCGGCAACCACTCGATCTGGACGCGGCCCTCGGGCTACGGCCGCTTCTGAGCCTCGCACGACCTCTCGTGCCGTTGTGCCCTCACCGACTCCGGCGGGGGCACAACGCGTTTCGGGCCCGTCACCGGCTCCGTGGTTGACTGAGTCGATGACCGACCAGTCTGCTGCCGAGTCCACGACCCTCATCGAGCTCGACCTCTGGAGCGACCTGGTCTGCCCTTGGTCGTGGGTGGCCAAGCGACGGGTCGAGGCGGCCGTCGCGGCCTTCGAGCGACCGCACGACGTCACCGTGCGGCTGCGCTCCTTCGAGCTCGACCCGGACGTCCCGCGGGGCGGCGGTGTTCCCGTGAGCGAGCACGTGGCGCTGCGGCACGGCGGCGACGCGGAGGCAGGGCGGCTCATGAACGCCCGGGCCAGCGAGGTCGCCGAGGCCGACGACCTCTACTTCGACTGGGACCGCGCCGTGCGGGCCAACAGCTTCGACGCGCACCGGCTGTGCGCGCTGGCCGGCGAGATGGGCGGCCCGGCCCTGCGGTCCGCCGCCGTCGAGCGCTTCCAGTCCGCGCACTTCAGCGAGGGCCTGCCGATCGACGACCACGAGGTGCTCCAGCGGCTGTCGGCCGAGTGCGGCCTCGACGAGCGGCGCGTCTCGGCCGTCCTCGCGTCCGACGCGTACGCCGACCAGGTGCGGGCCGACGAGGAGCAGGCACGCTCGATGGGCGTGACGTCGACGCCCTTCGTCGTCGCCAACGCGTATGCCGCCGTGTCGGGTGCGCGTCCCGTCGACGACTACCTCGCCCTCCTCCGTGGAGTGGCGACCCAGACCGTCTGAGCCGCGGCCAAAAGCCGCGAATCGCCCATAGCGCAAAGCGATTCGTCCACCTGCTGGCATGTCGCGCCCTGACCGGCGACAGTGCAGGTCGTCGGGGTGGAGGATGCCCACAGGTGCGTGGCCGTGACGACGGCTCGGCGAGTCCGGGCTCGGGACGGGAGAGCGTGGAGCGCGTGGGCGACGAGCACGACGAGGCGGACGAGGCGGTGCTCGCCGCCTGGCGGTCGCTGCCGAGCGAGCACCGTTTGGTGCTCTGGCAGCTCGTGGTGCACGACGAGGGCCTCGGCCGGCCCGCTCCGCCGCGCCGGCCGTCGCGCCAGTGCGTCGCCGCGCCGGCCGAGCGTGCCCGCGACCGGTTGCGGCTCGGGTTGCTCTCCGAGCTCGTCGCGAGAGCGGAAGGCCCCGAGTGCGCCGCCGCCCGTCGCGCCCTCGCAGGTCACCTGCGTCACCTGCCGTCCGGGCCGGGTACGCCGCGGGCGGAGCAGCACCTCGAGGTGTGCGAGCGGTGTCGCACCGCCGGGGCGCTCCTGGACGACGTGGACGGTGCGATCAGGTCGCGCATTGCACCGGCCCTGCTGCCCGGCGCCTTCACCACGGCCGTGGTCGAGGACGGGGCTCCTCCGGCCTCGGCCGCCACCGTCGACTCGGCACCGTCGACGGCTCCGGCGGCGCGGGTGCTCTCCATGCCGGGCCGACCGGCCGCGTTGCTCACCGCTGCCGGGGCACTCGTCCTGGCTGCCGTGATGCTCCGGCTCGCGTGGGCCCCCGGCGGCGGACTGACGGCGGAGGCGCCCTCGCCTCGGCCGCCGTCCGTCGCGACCCTCTCGGTGGACGCGTCGCCCGACTCGGACCGCGCGGCCGCCGCGGCGTCCGGACCCCGGCCGGTCATCGGTGTGGCCGTGGCGGAGTCGGTCTCTGGTCGCCGTGGGACGGTCTCCCTTCCCGCAGGTGGTTCGCGGCCCGACGGGCCGGCCGGCCTCCGCGCAGCTTTCGCCCAGCGCCGTGGGGCATCTGGCGTCGGCGGGGCGACAGTCGGGCTGCGTACGCGTCCCTCAGGGGTCACCTCGCCGCCCTCTGCCGCGCCACCCGTGGCCCCGGCACCGGTTGCGTCAGCTCCTGGAGCGTCGGCCACCGCGCCTGCGACGGCGTCGACCACCCCACCCGCAGCGACCACGACGGCGCCGCCTCCCGGGCCGGTCGTGCCGCCAGAGGGCACCGTCACCACCCTGGTCTTCGTGCCCGCGGACCAGGGGACGTTCGTCGCGACGCTGGCGGTGAGCCAGGGCTGGCTGCTCACCTCGGTGGTGGACGTGCGCGGCACCCAGGCGGTCGAGCACGTGGCGACCCCGTCCACCGAGGTCGTCGACCGGATGCACGCGGGTCGGGTGATTGTCGAGGTCACGAAGGCGGCCGGCTCGGCCGGGGCAGGGCTGCTGTCGGTGTCGTTCGTGGGCCCGTCGGGCTCGGTGCTGCCCGGTTCGGGCCCCTACGCGTTGCGTTGACGCGGGGCGTCGTCCTCATCGTCGGCGTCTTCCTCGGCGTCCACCTCGGCGTCCTCAGGACCTCGCGCCCCGTCGACCTCGCCCGCCCCTGACGGCGCGGCGGCGTCGGAGGAGGGGACGGCGGCATACGGCCGGGGAGAGCGGGGGGTCCCCGGCGCACCCGCTGGGGCGACCTCGTCGACGGGGATCACCTGGCTGAGGCGCGTCAGCTCGACGACGGCGCGGATGGGAGAGGCCTGCGGCACGACGAGGCGCAGGTCCTGGCGGCGGTCGCGCAGACGCTCGGAGAGGCGGAAGAGCGTGGCGATGGCAGCACTGTCGATGTACGTCGTGTCGGTGAGGTCGAGGACGATGAGGGTGACGTCGTCCGGCACACCGTGGGCGACGGCTTCGATGACGTCGCGTGCGTTGGACAGGTCGACCTCGCCCGAGATGCGCACGAGCTGGGTGGCCCCGTCACGCTGCGTGCGCACCCGGGCGAGCTCGCTCACGCGAGGCTCCCCAGGCGTACGCGCCGGGTGAGCCGCACCTCGGTGCCCGACGGGGTGTGCCCGACATCGACGTCGTCCATGAGGGAGTGCATGAGCTGCAGTCCCCACCCGCCGCCGCGGTCGGCGGCCGGGCGCCAGTGGCCGTGGTCGCGCACCCGGAGCTCGAGGTCGTCGCCGACGAGGCGCGCGGAGAGCTCGAGGGGTCCCGCGGCGTCCGCGCCGCTGTAGGCGTGCTGGACGACGTTGGCGCATGCCTCGCCGCAGGCGACGAGCACCTCGTTGGCCTCGCTCTCGGGGACGCCGGACTCGTGCAGCCACCGCCGCAGGGCGCCCCGCAGCTTGACGAGGTTGCGCGCCTCTGCGGGCAGGCTGAGGGTGAGCTCACCCTCGACGGAGACGGCCGGGCGCATCGCGAGCAGGGCCACGTCGTCGGGGATGTGGTCGTCGTCGAGGAAGGTCGCGAGGAGCCGGTCGCACAGCCGCTCGAGCGCGTCGGCGGGGGCGCTGTCCGTCGCGTCTGTCGCGTCTGTCGCGTCCGGTGCGGCTGTTGCGTCCGGTGCAGCCGTCGCCTCTCGGCTGAGGCGGTCGAGCCCGGCGGAGAGCGAGACTCCCCGCCGCTCGACGAGGCCGTCGGTGTAGAGCAGCAGCGTCGAGCCCGGCTCGAGCACGTGCGTGCTCTCGGCGAAGGATCCGTCGAGGGTGACCCCGACGGGTGGGGCGAGAGCGCCCGTGAGGTAGGTGGCGCTGCCGTCGGTGACGACCAGGGCCGGCGGATGGCCGGCGTTGGTCCAGCGCAGCTCGCGGGTGGAGGGGTCGTAGACGAGGTAGATGAGCGTGACCATCTCGGGGACGGGCAGCTGGGCGACGAGCTGGTGGACGCCGTGCATCACGGCCGGCGGCGAGGGGTCCTGCAGGGCGTACGCGCGCAGCGCCATCCGCACCTGCACCATCGTCGCGGCGGCCTGCAGGCCGTGGCCGGCCACATCGCCGATGGCCAGGGCGAGGAGCCCCTTGGGCAGCTGGACCACGTCGTACCAGTCGCCGCCGACCTGCACGTCCGCCGTGGCGGGGACGTAGCGGGCGGCCAGGCCCACCCCGGGCACGTCGGGGAGCCGGTCGGGAAGGAGGCTGCGCTGCAGGGTCTCGGCGATCTGGTGCTCGCGCTGCGCCCTGGCCTCCTCGTGGCTCAGCAGCTCCTGGGCCTCGGAGCGCTCGTGGATCTCCTGGACGAGGCGCACGTTGGCGGCCGAGAGCTGCGCGGTGCGCTTCTCGACACGCTGCTCCAGCTCGGCGGCCGCGAGGGCGAGGTCGCTCGCGGCCTGGGCGCGTTCGCTGACGAGGGCGGCCAGGAAGAACGAGGTGAGGGCGACCGTGGCGTTGAAGGCCTGCAGCGTGACCATCTGTTCAAGGCGCGTCGTGCCCTCGAAGGGGCCGATCTGCTTCGTGGCCGCCCAGGTGGCGGCGAGCGTCGCGATGAGGGCGGCGGGTGCCGCGCCGCGCAGCTGCAGACGCCACGCCGCCCAGCCGAGGAACGGCAGGGCGATGAAGAGGACACGCATCTGCAGGACGATCCACGTGAGGGTCAGCGCGACGGCGACGAGGATCACGGCGCCCTCGAGCCACTGCCGCAGGGGCCAGCGTCGCTGCTCCCAGAAGAGCGGCAGGCACAGCAGGAACGGCGTGAAGGCCAGCACGCCCATGGCGTCGCCGGTCCACCAGACGGCGAACGCGGTGGGCAGCTGACCCGCCTGGATCGAGCCGGAGGCGACCAGGACGAGGGAGCCGATGGTGGCACTGACGAGCATGCTGGCGAGCGCTCCGACGAAGACGAACGCGAGCGCGTCGTGCTGGCGGTCGAGCTCGCGCCGGAAGCCGACCTTGTGCAGGAGCGTCACGGCGACGACCGGTGCGAGCGTGTTGCCGACCGCCGTCGCGAGGGCGGCCAAGAAGGTGGCGCTGATGGGGAGGTTGATCGCGAGGGCGGCCACCGCGACGGCGGGCCAGTACGACCGGCCGAAGACGAGCAGGGCCGCCACGGCGATGCCGGTCGGGGGCCACAGCGGTGTGACGTCGTCGCCGACCAGTGACAGCTCGAGCCCGAGCTTGCCGCCGTAGTAGTAGGTGACTCCGATGGCGGCGAGGAGTGCCGCGCGCCGGATGCCCACCCGCTCGGCGAGCATGCCGACGGGCCGCGAGGACCCAACCGTCCCCACGCGCACCGTCATGGTCGGACGCCTCCCGCGCGCCCGCGCGTCCCCATGGCTGCGAGCCTAGGGATCAGCGGCTCGGATGACGAGGGTTTCGCACACACTGTCCGGGTCCGGTGGGGTCTGCTTCCTCGCCGACCGGGGTGGGGCGGGTGCGATGGGTCACGTCCGAAGGCGTTCGGCGTCGTGCCCCACCCTCGGCTCCTACCGTGTGTAGTAGAGGAGGGGCCATGGCCGGTGAGTCGCTGGTGACGGCGCGGAGGCTGTCCGTGGTCACGGCAGCGGTGGGGGCCGCTGCCGGGGGCTGGACGCTGGCAGACCCGGGCCTGCTCCACGGGCCCGAGGCGATGCAGGGGTCGGCGCGCGGCACGGCGCTGGTGCTGCTCGTCGTGGCCGTGCCGGTGCTGCTCGGGTCGTGGTGGAAAGCCGGACGAGGGTCAGGGGCGGCCCTGCTGGCAGCCCTCGGAGCGCTGCTCTACGTGCTCTACAACGCCGTGCTCTTCCTCTTCCTCACCCCGTTCAATGCCGCCTTCCTCGTCTACGTCGCGCTCCTCGGCTCGGCGCTCTGGGCGGTCGGGCACCTGGTCGTCGCGCGCGAGCTGCGAGTGGCCGGGGAGGGCGTCGCCGAGCGTGCGCCGGTGCGCGGCGTCGCGGCATACGTCTGGGTGGTCGCGGCGCTCAACGCGCTGGCGTGGCTGGCGCGGGTCGTGCCGTCGATGGGGGAGTACCCCACGCCGATGCTGGAGGGGACCGGTGTGCAGACCAACGCCATCTTCGTCCAGGACCTCGGCGTGTGGCTGCCCCTCGCCGCGGTCTCTGCGCTCTGGCTGTGGCGGCGCGAGGCTCGCGGCGGCGTCGTCGTGACGGCGCTGCTCGGCATGTGGGTCATCGAGAGCCTCAGCATCGCGGTCGACCAGTGGTTCGGGGCGACCGCCGACCCGGCCTCAGAAGTGGTGTCGACGTCGCTGGTGGTTCCCTTCCTGGTTCTCGCTGCGGTCGGGCTCGTCCCGTGGTGGCTGCTCGCCCGGCGGGCGTCACCCCTCCTGACCCGCTCGGGCGGCCCGGTCTGACGCAGGGGGCAGGGCCGCCCGGGTGTCGCGCACGTGTCATGCGGGGGTGTCGCGCGGGGCTGTCGCGCGGGGGTGTCGCGCGGGGGTGTCGCGCCCACTGTGGCGGGGAAGGTCGTGCGAACGTGGGCGCACGAGTTTTCCGAAGTGGTCCGCACGCGTGCCGGACCGCGCCTAGCGTTGCCTCGTGTCGTCGCCGCACCAACGTCCGGAGTTCCAGCCACGGCTGGTGCCTGCCCCGGACGCCGACGCTGAGGCCGAGGCGCTCGACTTCGGGGCGCTGTTCCATGCGGTGCCGAGTCCCTGTGTCGTGCTCGACGCGGACCTGATCATCCAGGCCTGCAACGACGCGTACCTCAAGGCCGCGAGCCGGCGTCGGAGCGAGCTCGTCGGCACGAGCATCGCCGACCTGCTGCCGAGCCGGCCGGCCGGGCCCGACACGATCCCCGGTTCGGAGCCGGTCGTCGAGACGGTTCGGCGAGCCGTGCGGACCGCCCTGGACACCGGCCGCTCCGTCGTGGTCGGCCTGCAGCGCTACGACGTCGACGCCGGCCGAACGACTGCCCAGCTCGAGGCCAAGGTGGAGGCCAAGGTGGAGGCCCAGGTGGAGGCGGAGGTGGACGCTGCGGGACGGCACTACTGGATCGGAACCGCTGTGCCCGTGCCGAACTCGTGGGGTGCGCCCCGGCACGTGCTCTACAACGTGCACGACGTGACGGCCCTCGTTCCGCACCTCGCCACCGCGTTGAGCGAGCCACTCGAGCCCGCTGGACGGCAGGCGCGAGCCGCCGTCGTGGCCGCGACGGCCGTGGCCGAGCAGAGCCAGCTGTTCGACCTCGCGCTCGAGACCCAGCGACAGCTCGGCATCGCGGTCCAGGAGGTCATGCTCCCCGCCGAGGTGCCGCTCAGCGTCCGCGAGGCCGTCCAGATCGCGGTGCGCTACCAGCCGGCGTCGGATGCGCTGCGGGTCGGCGGCGACTGGTACGACGTCGCCGACCTCGGCCAAGGGCGCCTCGCCGTCGCCGTGGGTGACGTCGTCGGCCACGGACTGCGCGCCGCTGCCGTCATGGGTCAGCTGCGCAGCGCCCTGAGTGCGCTCACCGTCGCGGACGTCGGCCCCGCCGCCGCCATGACGGCCCTGGACCGGGTGGCGCGGCACAGCCCCGACGCGACGGCGTCGACAGCTGTGAAGGTCGTCGTCGACCCGGCGCTTGACCTCGCCATCTACAGCAGCGCCGGCCACCTGCCGCCGCTCATCCTTCGGGTCGACGGCACGATCCACACGATGAACCAGGCGCTCGGCCCGCCGTTGGCCGTGACCCAGAAGGTGGTGAGCCGGCCCCTCGGCACGGCCATGCTCCGCGCCGGCGACACCCTCGTGCTCTACACCGACGGCCTCGTCGAGCGACGCGGCGAGGCCCTCGACGTCGGGATCGCCCGACTCTCGGACGCGCTGGTCAGGTTGCGAGAGCTGGACGTCGACTCGATCGCCGACCGGCTGCTGTCGGAGCTGCCACCGATGTCGTCGCTGCGTGACGACATCGCACTCATCGTCCTGCGCGTCTGAGCCCCTCGCGTACGCGTTGGGCCCGCGGAGCGTTCGTCGGTGGCCCGGCGCTCTCCTCGGGAATCGAGGTCAGGGACTCGAGGTGGAGGGTCCACGTCCACCACCCGCGTCGTGCGGTCGAGTGGCTGCCTGCGCTGCAGTCCAGGCGGTGCGATGCTCGTGGAGTGAAGACGCATGAGGTCTCGACGTCACTCGGTCCTGTGGAAGTGTCCTGGGCCGGTCCCGCCGGCGGGGGCGTCGTCCTCGTCTTTCCTGGGGGACACTGCTCTGCGGCCACGCCGCTCGGTGCAGACCTCTACACCGACATGGGGTTCCGGGTGTTGACCTTCTCCCGCCCCGGGTACGGCCGCACGCGCGTAGGTGCGCTCACGGCGGCCGAGTTCGTCCCGGCCGTGGCGGAGGTCTGCGACGGGCTTGGGATCGGCGCAGCCACCGCAACCGTGGGAATCAGCTTCGGCGGCCTCCAGGCAGTGCACGTCGCCGTCGCGCTCGCGCACCTGGCGCCTCGTCTGGTTCTGCACAGCTGCGCTCCGTCGACGTTGCCCTATCCCGACACCAGGCTCGAGGCGGCAGCCGGCCCGCTGGGCTTCTCTCCGTTGACCCAAGGCCTGACCTGGCGGGCCATCCGCTCCCTGACGTCCTCGGACAGGGGCCTGCGCCTGATGATGTCCACGCTGTCGAAGCTCCCGGTCGACTCGTGGTGGGAGAAGTGGACGCCTGCGGACCGCGCATCGGCTCGGGCGACCTTCGCGGGCATGGGCTCGGGATCGGGCTTTGTCACGGACTTGCGCCAAGGCGCAGCAGACAGGTCGGACTACCGCCAGACCGTTCTGCGCTCGGTTCCCTGCCCAACCCTCGTGACGGCGTCGCGACATGACGGTGGCGTGTCTTTCGTACACGCAGAGGACTTCGTGCGCACGGTGCCGAGGGCCCAGCTGATCGACACCAACGGCGCCATGCCACTTCTACTGGCTGGGACCCGACCGTCCAGCGGTGTCCCGAGCTATCCACGCCTTCGTCGTTGCCTAGCCAACGGACGGTTGCCTCAAGACGCCGGGTCTTGCGCCGTCGCGAACAGCAGCCGCGGGATGCTCGATGATCAGCTGATCTGCGGGTGATGCCCTCGAACACGGGGCATGCGTTGAGTTACAGCCCGAACCCGTGCCACTCGCCCTCAGAAACAACCTCGACAGAGTCGCCGACGACCCGGATGGCGGTCTGCTCGTCGATGACATACGCCGGTCCGCCGATGTCAGCAGCCCAGCGTTCCGCGTCCGCAAGGGTGTTCGTCGGGAACGCGTTCAAGTGAGGGAAGATCGCGAAGTCCACGAGCCCCAAAGTCCGATCGTCCACGGCGGCCGGCCATTTGACGAAGTCGGAACCGATTCGGGGTGCCATGACCATGCTGCCGGCGCTCACGCCGACCCAGGTCGTATCGGTCAGAGAGGGCAGGTGGTCCGCCATGCCTGATTGTCGCAACCAGTGACAGAGGTAGGTGGCCTCGCCGCCGTCGACGAGCAGCACGTCGGCCTCACGGATCCATGGGCCCCATCGCTCCGGGTCGATGGTGGGCAAGGCGGTGAGCTCGAGCACGCCCACGGACTTCCACCCCAGTGCCGTCATGGCGTCACCTGGGCGCCCGCCACTGACGAAGCTGCGCACCGATTGCGGACCGCAACTGGGATGCCCCCATTGCGCAGTCGGGATGCACAGCGCGGCAGCTTCCGAGATGGGCTTGCCCAACATGCCCACGAGCGCATCGCGAATGCTGGTGTTCGTGACGCCGCCCGAGGTGAGAAGCAGCTTCATCGCTGGGGCTCCTTGGCGTTGCTCGGATCTTGGGGAACGGCAAGGCCGGAGGACGCGGCCAGTCCGCTGACGGGTGCTGACACCGTACAGACAGACCATCCCCACGTGCATGGGCAACGTGCTGCTCGGCTATGCGTCATGAGCACGACCAGAGCCGCTGGTTCGCCCTTCATGGTGCAGGGACTGTGCGGTCGCCTCTGTGTCAGGCATCAGGCGAAGCCCGACGGTCAAGCATCTGGCGAAGTAATACGACGTGTGGTGCCCCCGGCAGGATTCGAACCTGCGACACCCGCTTTAGGAGCCGAATATGCCCTGTTTTCAGGGGCTCTGGGCTTGTTGGTGGCGTGCTTACTCGCCTGTCGTTGTTGGGGCCCGCGGGCCGACCGATTCGGACGCCGTGTGCCACAAATGCGCCACGCGGGTCTGCGCAGTGACGGGTACGAGCTGGGCTGGGTGGTGCCGCGCAGAAGGCGCTCGTGGATGCCGGCCGAGCGGGTGGTCGACACTGCCACGCGCCCGAGGTGGGCAGTGGTCCTCCGTGGGAGCCTGCCCCGCACACGACGGCTGGGGCTTCCCTCGTCCCCAGCGCCTGAAACCCGGTCAAGGACGAACTTCGCTTCGAGGGTGTCCCGTATTGCGCCCAATGCCGGAATCGTCTATCTAGCATGGGCTGCGAATCGTCGGCAGTTGGGGAGAGCGGAGTCAAGGGTGGGCATTTTTCGGCGGTCCAAGGCGAGTGGTCCACCCATCTTGATGCCGGATGGATCTGCGCCAGACCCGGAGCGTCAGGCTCAGATCCTTCAGGACTTGAGCTACTGGCCGAGCAAGAGGCAGGCGGATGGCGTCCCCAAGGTAGATATCGACAGCTACAACGAAGCCCAGTACGTCCGGATGCTTGGGGTGCCGGCGGACGATCCGATCCTGGCTTGGGGCGACGTCTACTTTGGCGAGCCTCGCATCGCGCCAGCGCGCGCTGATGCCTCGTGCGTGGTGACGGCTACCTGCGTAGTGGCGTGGTGGCGGGCGCGGCCACTGATTGAGGGGTGGATCGGGTTCCACGAGGATCAGACTGCAGTCGATTTCGGCTCTGACAACGTCGTGCAGCTGGACTACAGCCGCGCGCTTCATCTCGGGCAGGCGGGGAATAGTGACATGGGCCGGACGACTGTCTTCCTTCGCGAGAAATGGGGAGCGGACCCGCACAGGAACCGTCGATCAACGTCCGTCGTCGTGACGGCAGCCATCCGAGGTGAGCGCCCCCTGGACTGGTCGTGATCTAGCTACACCGGCGTTCCTGGATCGTCCAGCGCGGGGTGCGGTGGGGTGCGCGTAGGCGCGCCAGCGCCGGAGCGCGGGGTCCCCATCGCGGGGTCCCGCGCTTCTTCGCGCCGGAGGCGCGCTTGAGCCAGTACAGAAACTCCTCACCCAGCGGCATTTGGCCGTTCTGTCCGGTGCTGGGAATGGGGGACAGGGACGCTCGGAACCTCATCGTTCGGGCGCGCACTCAGCTCGCAGGCGCGACGGCGATGGAGCCCAGGGCACGGCGTCGCTCCGAGCGGTGTCTCACTTAGGACGGCCGCTCGCGAGCCTGCCCCTCGTCGGGTCAGCCAGGGAAAGGGTTGTCCTTGATCCAGGACTGCGTCGCCTCGTGCTGCGTGTCGATCCACACTTCGAGCCGGGCTCGGTCGACCCGCCACTGGCCACGGCCGCCCAACCGCATGGCCGGCAGGTCACCAGACCTGACAAGGGAACGCACCTGTGCCACCGACGTGGACAACAACACGGCGACCTCCGGCATGCTGTAGAGCCGCGGCTCAACACCTGCGGCAGGCGGGTCGTCGTGACACTCGAGCGGATCGGACATGACGGACATCTTCGCAGACACGACGCTTTCGAGTAGGACGGAGCCGTTTCCCATCGTTTGATGCGCGTCCCTGAGCATGCGCGCGACACCTGCTCAGTTTTGGGAGGGGGATGAGCCCTCCGGCAGGCTCGAGTGCGTCGCGCCGCTAGCTCGTACCCGCGGCGAAAGGGGCTCTCCAATTGATGTGCAGGACCTTCGCCTGCTCATCGGTCACAGTAGTTCCGCTCCAGTGCGCCCGAGGCAGGTCGCGAAGGTATTCGTGGGCTTGCCACGCCTCGGGGTAAAAGTTGCGAAATACAAACTCCACAAAATGACCGATCCGGAGGGGGGCTGCGCAGGGAATCCTGCACGCCGTCGAGTTGAAGGTCAGGTGTGAGTGCGGATGGTCTTCGGACCCGGCCTCCTTGTCAAAATCAAAACGGACTGTGCTGACCATGGTTACATCCACAGCACTACCAGCGAGATAGACATCTAGAACGTCCACGGCCGCTTCGGTCCGCAGCATCTCAACGTCCATCAAGTATGGGCTCGGAATATACGCCAGTCGGTGCTTACATATTCCTTGTCCGTCGAATTCATAGGTGATCTGAAGGAGGGACCCATCCTCAAGCATTGCGGAATACATGCCGGCCTCGACCCATGCGCGATAGTCGGAGAGCCTGGGATGTTGTTTCTGGTTCGCTATCAGAGGACCTCCAGCGTCGTACGGTGCCCAAGTGACGCGGCTTGGCGTGGTTACGATCGGGTTGACGTATATAGCAAGATCAGCCGCTGAAAGGAAGTCGAGAAGTCCCTGCAGTTCTGTGGCCAGTGCGCTACTCGTCGCCTTCATCCGCAGTTCCCCCCAGACGGCGAAGCAGGTTCCGGCGTAGCGTTAGAGGGAGGTCCTCGATTTCGATCTCAGACCGCTCAACAGCGCTCAAAAGGTCGAGCATTGCCTTGCTCGCGCTCTCCACCCGAGCGATTTCTTGCATGGTCCGATCCCTATGGAGGCGCCGAAGCTTCGCTAGTTCTTCATCCGTCGGGATGTTGAATCTCAAGTGGAAGCCGTTGTTCTGCACCGCCTTCACTTCCGCGGCGATGCTCTCCATCTTTGGGCCATGTCCGGCGATTCGTACCCACGCCCGGCTGCGGGTGATCCCGGTGAATAGTTTGTTCCGACGACTTACGGCGTTGAACTCTTCGGCGCCATACTGGGAGTCGATCACATACACCATGGGCGCTTCGTTGCCCTTAGCCCTAAATATGTGCGCGATTGCCACTGACCCCTCGCGGAACACTTCGTCAGTGCTGGAGTTTACTCCGACCATGTGAGAGGGGATCTTTTGACCAGCAAGCACGCGCGCTAGCCGCGGCGCCCGACTCTTAGCTGTGTACTGATCCGGTATGACGATGAGGATGTCATCAATCTCAAGTTCATCCTCCTCGAGGTTGCGCTTGATCTGCTGCGCGACCCACATGTCTTGTGCGGCCTCGTCGGCGAAGGTGTGAAGGGTTAACGCATCGGACGGGTCCAGCAAACGATCGAAGTACTCCGGCGAGTGTCGGGGTGAGCGCACCAGGTCGACGGCTTCTCCGGGCCCCAGACCGCCGTCTGCGACCTCGTACCCGATTTCGTCCCAGAGGTGTGGGTTGTCAAAATGCTGAACGAGCCCCTCTGCCCTGTAAATTCCGAATCCTAGCGAGTGCGCCGTCGCCAGGGCCCAAGGAGTGTTTCGATAGCAAACGGGAAGAATGATGTCGCGCCGAGCCTCGCCAGATCGAGCTTGAAGGTCAACCAGGGGACGGCCAGCATCGTCGGTTCCGAACAATTCTTCGGTTGTTGGCATCGCTGCTTCATTGAGTTTCTGCAACTCGTCATAGCCCCAAACGACGCGCTTTGGGTCCTTGGTGAACTTGTAGATGAGTTGAAAGAACTCGGGAGGCAGATCCTGAGCCTCATCCACCAGAACCGCGTCATAGATCGGTTGGGCGTCGATCTCTGAACTTGCAGACAGGAGTTCCGCACAGGCTCCCTTGAACGCGTCATCGTAGCCCCACTTAGCCCGCGCAGATCCCCAGTCCCGAGGGGTGAAGCCAATCGAGAGGGCGATATCTCTGTAGATGCCATCGCGGCCCGACCCGCCCCAAGCGTGCATGATGCGCAGCTGCGAAAAATCAGGCGTGTCATTGCTGTGCTCGAACGAAAAGCGGGTGACCAGGTCCTCGAGTTGCTGGTAGAGCGATCGAGATTGAAAGGTCAATGCAATACGCCACTCTGGATTCATCGCATGCAAATAGGCGGCCTTGAGGGCCAGAACGATGGTCTTTCCTGAGCCTGCGAGCCCGCGAATACGCTGAGGCCCCTCGGGCGTCTCGATGGCGGCTTGCTTCTGCCACTTGTCGAGGTTGGCAATGCCCCGCTCGATCTCCTTTAGCTTGGCTCCTCGGCTATCGGTCTTCTGAACCTTGGCGCGCTTCTTCGACGGCTTGATGGTGGAAACGCGCTGGAGCGAGGCTTGAACGCCGCGATAGAGCTCGTCCCCAATTTCGTCGAGGGTGCCAAGCTTGTCTGGAACCTCATCCATGCCGCAGTAGACGCCTTCCTCCACGGTTTCGGGCGGCTCGGCGGGCGTCGGGTACACGGTGAAGGTGTGGATGTCCACGGCCAAACGGCGTCCGCGGCGGAGGTGGGGGTGGCGTCCCAATTGGCTCTCCAGCACTCCGTAGAGACGCTCCTGCTCCTCGACTGCGTCGCTCCACTCGTCGCCCCCGCGTGGGGGCGAGTCGCGAAGGAGGAAGGCCACGAGACCGTGTTGGGGGCCGACGAGAAGGGCATCTACTTCGACGCGGTCCTCGGGGGTCGAGAGCACCGGGTATCCCAGGTAGAGGGTGCCGTCGTGTACCGCTGAGCCCACCTTCTGGGCGAGGGAGAGTGCCTGCACCCGATCGCGAGACTCGCCGTAAACCACTTCTAGGGGCATGGCCGCCTCTCTTGATGATCGGTTGGCAGGCGCGTCGGCGCCGGTTCCTGTCGTTGGACTGCGACGCCCAGCCTAGGGGTGCGCACCGCAACTGCTATCTCGTGGCGGTGCATGTGAGGTTGTGTCGGCGCGCCGCGTCGCCTTGGTTCCTCTTTTGTCACCTCAGGTGAGGTACAGTTTGGGGAACCTACCGACTGGCAGCAGGAGAGTCTGATGAGCGAAGCAGGAAGGCGGCTGCAGCCGCAGGGCACGCAGATCTATGAGGGTGCCCGGGCCGAGGCGCGACTTGCGCAGATGGGGCTCACGGCGTCGACGGTTCGGGAGGCTGTGCTGGACGGTGACGAGGGGCGCTCTCAGTGCGGACCCTTCCATCCTCGACAGTCTCCTGGTCAGCGCATGTGGAGCGACACCACGGCTGGCCTTCGACGACGGTGCTTGACGCTGAGTCGCGAATGGAAGATCGACAGGACCAACAATCTGGAGACGGTGGTCAATCCGAGCTCCGGTGTCGCGATTGCTGTGATGGGTGGGGATGAATTCACTGGGTATCGCGGTCCCCGCCACCCGCGAGTGCGGCGTCGCCGTGGCCCAGCAACCCTCCAGCGGGTCCGGCAGAACGCTGACTGGATGCCGCGTCTCTTCGACTGGCCTGGCGTTGAAGAGGCCACCGTGGACCTCTCTGCACTGCCCGTCTGGCTTCTGCTCGTCCGTGCCACGGACGACGCCATCTACCTAGAAATGTCCCTGCCGACCGTTGTCAATGAGTCGGGGTACGTGACCGGTTGGGGCGAGCGCATCCTCTTGCCGTCTATCGCAGTAACTGGTGGAGTCACCCCAATCGAGGAGGGTGACGAGGACGCGAGCTTCACGGTCGTGGCCAAGTGACCGAAGGCGACTTCGATCCTGCAACGCTGACTCTGTTGCGCGAGCGGGCAGGATGGACGAAAGAGGAGTTGGCTGAACGCTGTGGCGTGAGTAGGCGCACCGTCACGAAGTGGGAAGCGGGTGAAGTCACTGCGCCACCGATTAATACGCTCGCGCAGTTGTTCGACGTGGAGACAAGGCTATTCCAGCAACTCGCATTGCCCGACCTTCCCGTCGAGACTGTGAGCTTTCGCGCCTTGTCAAGCCTTGGCGCCCGGAAGACGAAGCGGGTAGTGGCGGCGGCGAGGTTTGGGCTGGGTTTCAGCGATTGGCTGGACCGCAAGTTCCACACGCCGAAGTCAGACGTGCCTGATCTAGACGCCCTTGCCTCCCCCAAGTCCTCCGAGGACGTGGGGCCTGCGGAGGCGGCCGAGCTCTTGCGGGCGGCGTGGTCATTGCGGGACGCGCCGATCAAAAGCCTGCTGGGCACGCTCGAGCGTCAGGGTGTGCGCGTTTTCGGAATCGATCCTGAAGACAGGGATGTCGACGCCTTCTCATTTTGGTCTGAGGCGCGCCCGTACATTTTTCTGAACACTGCCAAGAGTGCGGAGCGGTTGCGGTTCGACCTCGCGCACGAACTCGGTCACCTTATCCTGCACAAGGAAATTTCAACCAGCCGGGCCAAGAAGTATGAATATGAGGCAAATGAGTTCGCCTCTGCGTTTCTAATGCCCGCGTCCGGGGTCCTTGGGCAAGTGGCAACGGGCGTGCGTGACCTTCGAATGGCTGACGTGATGGTCCTCAAGAAGTCCTGGCGTGTTTCGGCGGTCGCGATGGTTAGGCGCTTGCACGACCTGGGAGTGGTAGGAGAGTGGACTTATAGGAACTGGATGGTGGACCTTTCCTCCCGCGGGTATCGCCGTGGGGAGCCAGACGGAATCCACCCCGAGCAGTCGCGACTCTTGGGCGCAGTGATGGCCGAGATGAGGTCGAGTGGTGGTGCCGCCGTCAGGAGAATGGCCGCCGAGAGCGAGGTCCCGGAGCGCGAGATCGAAGCGCTCCTTCTAGGCCTATCTTTCTTGCCCCTCCGGACAAGCGGTGACAATAGGGAAGGGCATCGGCCGCCGCCGGCCCTCCGCGCGCTCTAGTTGCGGTGGATGCTCGTCGAGTGTGGCGGGCGTCCACCGCAGGTGCGGCCATGGATGGTCTAGGCCAGAAGCTCTGTGCCATCGTGCTGCCGTACCGTTGCGCCGGGACCCTCGATGTCGACGGCGTCCTCGATGCGACAGCTGTACGCAGGCGACATCAGCGTTGAGATACCCGACACAGGCTTCCATGCCACTTCTGTGGCTTCGGTTGTAGAGATCGCCGGATCCGAGAACGCGCGGGCCCTGAAGACCAAGGCCACAATGCCCCGGCTCATGTTCTTGTAGACGCCGCTGAGGGGGCCCACCTCAATATCGGCGCCTGTCTCTTCGCGCACCTCCCGGCGCAGCCCGTCCTCGATGGACTCGTCGAGCTCCAGGACGCCGCCCGGCGGTTCCCAGTTCCCGTTGTCGCGGCGCTTGATGAGCAGGACGTTCTCGCCGCTCTCGTCGAAGATGGCGGCGGCCACGCTGACCGAGTGACGTGGTGTCTCAGTCATGTTGTGTGGGCTCATCTGCCAAAGTGTAGGTACTACAGACGTCTGGAGGAGTAGCCATGCTTGAGCTGGGAGAGGTCGACAAGACTTCTGACACCCCTGCCTTCAAGCAGATCGCGACGGCGCTGAGGGAGGCCATCGGGTCGGGTCGTCTCGCTCCCGGTGACAAGCTGCCCTCCGAGACGCAGCTGAGGGAGCACTTCGGCGTCGCACGCATGACCGTTCGCCAGGCGTTGGGGGAGCTAAGCGCTGAAGGCCTGCTTGTCGCAGAGCATGGCCGCGGCGTGTTTGTCCGGGAGCGTCCGGTGGTGCGGCGTGTCGCCTCGGACAGATTCGCTCGGCGGCATCGAGAGGCAGGGCAGGCCGCCTTCATCGCTGAGGCCGAGGGCATCGGCGTCCCCTCCGTCGATGAGATCGAGGTCGGGAGTGAGCCGGCCTCCGCAGATGTACGCCAGGCCCTGGCCATCCCGGCGCGGTCGAGGGTGGTCGCCCGTCGACGCCGATACCTGATGGATGGCCAGCCGGTCGAGCTGGCGTCGTCCTATGTGCCGCTATCGATCGCAAAGGGAACCGCGATCGAAGCGGCAGACACCGGTCCGGGCGGCATCTATGCGCGGATCGAGGAGGCGGGCCACGTGTTGGCTGAGTTCTCGGAGGAGGTGGCTGCGCGGATGCCCACGCCAGAAGAGCGTCGCCGGCTGCGCCTTCCCGCCGGAACGCCTGTCCTCACCGTTAGGCGAATCGCCTTTGACGCCAACGGATTACCGGTCGAACTGACCGACACCGTGAAGGCAGCCCCGAGCTACGTCCTCGAGTACCGGTTCCCGGCCAGCTGACGCCATCCCTTGCCGCTCGTCTAGATGAGTGCTCTACTGTTGTCACAGGGCAACTGCTCTAGACGACTGGACAAGGAGCAATCATGGCAATGCAGAAGCGGTTCAAGGTCGGATTCGGCGACGTGTTCCCGAACGGGGCGTTCCTCAAGGGCACGGTCGAGCCGGTCCTGGACTTCAACGCTGAGAAGCGCGCGGATGGCTCGCGGCCGCAGCAGGTGGACCCGGAGACTGGCCTGCTCGTGTGGTCGGTGACGGTGCTCGACGCAGATGAAGAGGCGAGCAAGCGGGAGACCGCGGTGACGGTGAAGTTCTTCGCCAAGGTCCAGCCGGTGCCGCCGGAGAACAAGACGCCGTTCCCATGGACGCCGGTCGAGTTCACCGGTCTGACGGCGCTGCCGTGGATCGAGGAGACCTCGATGGGTCGCGGTCGGATTTCGTGGTCCTTCCGCGCCGAGTCCATGATCGCTCCCGGCCAGTCCGGCACCTCCTCCGGCCAGGCCAAGGGGGCTGCGTAATGCGCGCCTCAGCCCCGGTGGCTCTAACGCATTCACGGATCGCCCCGAGTGTGGGGACCGTTGTGGGGAAGGCTGGCTCGGCACTACGGGTCCTCGCCCTTCTGATTTGGGCGGCGTTGCTGTGGACGTACCGGCACCTGCGCTGGGTGGTCGCCGTCGCTGGGCTGGCGTTCGTGCTGCGGCTGTTCCCCGGTGGTCAGCCGGTCGCGATCCAACTGCTCGTGCTCGGCTGGATCGTGCCCGCCGTCGTCGCGGTGGTGTGTGCTCGCTGGTGGCCGGGGTCGTACGAGAAGTGGGCGGCCGGTCCCCTCAAGCGGGCATCGTGGCGTCGCTGGGCTCGACGGCGCTGGCCAATTCTTGCTCGGGAGTGTGGCCTGTCGGTCCAACGTGATCAACGCACCAGCTGGAGCGCCTCGGCCCTGCGTGCGCTCACCCACCAACGCCCGTCCACCGCCTCGACGGTGTGGGTGCACCCGCGGTTGTGCTCGGTCACCGCCCGCGGCGTCACACTGACCATCACCGCACGCGCGCGGACCGGTCAGACGGTCGAGGACCTCGAGAAGGCCGCACCCGCCCTCGCCGCAGCTGCGGCCGCTCGCTCGTTTCGCTGCCGCGCCCTGTCGCCCTCGACGGTCGAGTTCGTCCTGATCATGGCCGACCGCCTCGCCCCGATCCGACCCGCGACTACGCCCGTCGAGGTGCTCGTCGACGCTGTCCCGGTCGGTCGACGTCAGGACGGCACCCGGTGGCTGCTTCCGCTGACCGGACGGCACACGCTCGTCGTCGGATGCTCCGGCTCTGGGAAGGGGTCGATCTTCTGGGGTGTCTGCGGTGGCCTCGCTCCGGCCGTCCGCTCTGGCCTGGTCCGGCTATGGGGTGTCGACCTCAAACGTGGCGTCGAGGTCGGGATGGGGCGGCACCTGTTCTCTGACGTGGCCACCACGCCGGCTCAGGCGCTCGAGGTCCTGCAGCGGCTCCTGCGGGTCGTCGACGAGCGTGGGCACCGGATGGCCGGCGTCACCCGGCTGCACCAGCCCACGTCCGCGGATCCGCTGCACGTGCTCGCCATCGACGAGCTCGCCGTCCTGACCGCGTACGCGGACCCGGAGATCCGCAAGGAGGCGACCCGGCTGCTCGCCGAGGTGCTCACCCAAGGCCGGGCCCTCGGGGTCATCGTCCTGGCGTGCGTGCAGGACCCCCGCAAGGAGGTCGTCGGGCTGCGGGGCCTGTTCACTCAGACGATCGCGCTGCGGCTCCGGTCGGCCGATGAGACCCGGATGGTCCTCGGCGACGGCACCGCTGCCCTTGCGCCCGCGCACCGGATCTCACCCTCCACACCGGGCACGGCATGGGTCATCGAGGAAGACGGCTCCGCTGACCGGGTCCGAGCCGACTTCTGGCCCGATGACCTCGTCCGCGACGTCGCCACGACCCACCCTGCGCCCTACGTCCCCGACACCGCCACGCCCGTCGAGGCCGCCGATGTTGTCGAGGACGCCCACGTCGACCTCCGATCGACCGCGGACGTCGAGCCGGGCGGAGGTCCGTCGGTGCGGTCGCGAAAGCCCAGGGCCCCGCGTCCCTCGCGCTCTTCCCGCCGGCCCCGGACCTCGACTAAATCTCTCCCCGCGGAAGCGGGTTCGGGAGTCGGTCCGGAGGCGGCGTGATGAGCACCCAGACTGCCCTCGGCGCCCTGCGCGGCCGTCCCGACCCGACGCTCCGGGCTCTCGCCGGCGCCGGATGGATGGAGAGCGGCACCTGCCGCCAGACCGATCCCGAACTGTGGTTCGCCGACACCAGTCGACGGGTCCAGGCCCGTGCAGCGGCGATCTGCGCCTCCTGCCCGGTCCGTCGGCCCTGCCTGGCCTGGTCCCTCGCCTTCCACGAGGAGTACGGGGTCTGGGGCGGCCTCGACACTGACGAACGCCTCCCGTTCCAGCGCCGGCTCGTCGCCGGGGAGCTCCTGCCCGTCGTTCTCGCCGACGCGTTGCCCGCGCCGACCACCGCCCCGACCAGCCCGCAGGCTGCGTGACCTCGTGACCGTGCAGCAGTCCAGCCCGACGTCCCGCCACGCCGACAGGGGAACTTTCCCCGGCTACAGCGATGACGCCGGGCTGGACCTGCCCGACCTGACGCCCCGCCTCGAGCGCGAGATCACCGATCGGCTCATCTCACGTGACTTCGACGCCTGGGCCACGACGGCCGCCCGGGTCGGGCACTGCGCCAAGCCGATCCGGCTCCACGGCTACTCCCAGACCATCAACGTGACCACGGGCGAGGTGCTCGGGTTCTACTCGTCGGACGAGGAGCCCCTCGGCGTCCTTCACGTGCGCTGCGGCAACCGCCGCGCCGCCGACTGCCCCTCCTGCTCGCGCGTCTATGCCGCAGACACGTTCCACCTGATCCGGGCCGGTGTCGTCGGCGGCAAGGGCGTCCCCCACACGGTGTCGGAGAACCCGCTCGTGTTCGCAACCCTCACCGCGCCGTCCTTCGGCCCGGTCCACGGCACCCGCAACGGCCGCCGCTGCCGTCCCTACGGGGCCAAGGACCAAGCAGAGTGGTGCCCACACGGTCGGTCGAGGTCGTGCCATGCCACCCACGTCGACGGCGATCCGCTGCTCGGGCAGCCGCTGTGCGGGGACTGCTACGACTACCCGTCACACATCGTGTGGCAGTGGTGGGCTCCCGAGTTGTGGCGCCGGTTCACCATCGCCCTGCGCCGCGTCCTCGCGCGGATGCTCGGGGTCAGCCGGCACCGGCTCGCACGCATCGCGACGGTCCAGTTCGCGAAGGTCGCCGAGTACCAGCTGCGCGGCCTGGTCCACTTCCACGCCCTCGTCCGCGTCGACGGCAAGACCACCGAGGACGGCGACACGCACGCGGCGGCCCCGGTCGGGATCACCGCTGCCCTGCTCTCCACCGCGATCGAGACCGCCGCCGCGGCCGTGTGGTTCGAGGCCCCGCCCCTGCTCGGGGGTGACCTCGTCCGGCGGCTCCGCTTCGGCAGCCAGGTCGACGCCCGCCCGGTCCGTGACGCCCACCGCACCGACGACCCCGAGCAGCAGCTCGAAGCCGAACAGGTCGCTGGCTACCTCGCGAAGTACGCGACGAAGTCCGCCACCGACTCGACCGACACGACGAGCCCGCACCTGCACCGGCTCCGTGCCACGATCGCCCAGACCGTCGCCCGGCAGCACATCGAGGCGGCCGCCGCTGACGCCCCGATGGCCGAACACCCATACGCGCTGCTCGGCAAGTGGGCCCACATGCTCGGCTTCCGCGGACACTTCTCCTCCAAGTCCCGCCGCTACAGCGTCACCCTCGGACGGCTGCGCCGTGCCCGCGTGCGGTTCCAACGCCGCCTCGCGGCCGCCAAGACCGAGGGGCGCACCCTCGATGCCCGCGACCTCGAGGACCTGCTCGCCGACGACGACACCGAGACCACCCTCGTCGTCGGCCAGTGGACCTACGCCGGATCCGGCTGGGACACCGACGGCGACGCCGAACTCGCCCGCGCCGCCGCAGCACGCGCCCGCGAACACGCGCAATGGCGAGCCGCACAGCCCCGCAAGCAAACCAACTGAGAGAGAAGGAGATCGGAATGAGGACACCGCCGGTGCCGAGCGCACCCAAGAACCCCGCCCCGACGTGCGACAAGCTCTGGACCGTCGACGACGTTTCTGCCTTCCTCGGAGTGCCGAGGAACACGCTGTACCAGTGGCGCACACGTGGAGAGGGCCCGCCGGCCGTTCGTCTGGGCAAGCACCTGCGCTTCGACCCCGACCGGGTCCGGGCGTGGTTCGGCGACCAGGTGGCCTGAGGTGGCCCACGTCGTCAAGGACAGTCGCAACGGGCGGTGGCTCGCTCGCTGGCGCGACCCGTCCGGGCGGCAGCGCAAGAAGTCCTTCGGCCGCAGGGTCGATGCCGACCGGTTCCTGGCGGCGCTCATGGCCGACCTCTACCGCGGTACGTACATCGACCCTGCGGCCGGCAAGCTGCTGTTCGCGGCGTACGCCGAGACGTGGGGCAGGGGACTGGCGCACCTCAAGCCCTCGACTGCCGACCGGTACCGCGACACGCTCCGGACGCACGTCCTGCCGCAGTGGGGTGGCTGGCCGATCGGGCGGATCGCACACTCCGACGTCGCGGGGTGGGTCGGTGACCTGGCGTCATCGGGACTGGCGGCCGGGTCCGTTCGCAAGATCTACCTCGTCGCCTCGCTCGTGCTCGACGGGGCGGTGCAGGACGGGCGGATCGCGAGGAACCCTGCCAAGGGCGTCCGCCTACCGCGGCAGGTCCGGCGCGAGCCGCGGTTCCTGACCCCGGAGGAGCTCACCCGGCTCGTCGACGCCGCTGGATCGCACGGTCTCGCCATCGCGGTGCTCGCCCTGACGGGCCTGCGGTTCGGGGAGTTCGCCGCGCTCAAGGTGTCCCGGCTCGACGTCGAACGACGACGGCTGACCATCTCCGAGAGCGTGACCCGCGTCGGCTCGACGATGGTCTTCTCGACGCCGAAGACGCATCGCACGCGCTCGGTCCCGGTGCCGCCGGCACTCATGCCCGCGCTGCTCGGGATGTGCCAGGGCAAGGAGCGCGACGACCTGCTGTTCCCGGCCGCGATGGGTGGCCCGATCATCCTCAACAACTGGCGACGGCGGGTGTTCGACCCGGCCTGCGTGGCGGCTGGCCTCCTCGGTGTGACGCCGCACGACCTGCGCCACACGGCTGCCTCGCTCGCGGTCCGCGGCGGCGCCAACGTCAAGGCGATCCAGCAGATGCTCGGTCACGCGTCGGCCGCGATGACTCTCGACATCTACGCCGGGCTGTTCCCCGACGACCTTGACGCGGTGGCCCTCTCGCTGGACACCCATGTGCCACAGATGTGCCACATCGGGCCGGTCGGGCTCATCGAAGGGGGAGTGTCGGATGAGTGACACCGCCTCTGACCTGCGAAAACGTGTGGTGCCCCCGGCAGGATTCGAACCTGCGACACCCGCTTTAGGAGAGCGGTGCTCTATCCCCTGAGCTACGAGGGCGGGGCATGGCTGAAACCTCGATGGAAACCTCGTCGCAGCTGTAACCCTTGATGCAACCAGGCCCTGCCGGGCCGACCAACGGGAGACAGGCTACTGGACCGCGGCTGGCGGCCGGCGCGTGGCTGCCCACGGCGCGGCGGAGCGCACCATCGGCGGCAGCGCGTTTCAGCCATACTCCACGGGCGGGGCATGGCCGAAACCTTCGCTGAAACCTCGCCGGAAGGGTTGCCGTAAACCTCGCTGCCGCGAGGCCCTGCCGGGCCGGCCGCGCTGAGCCAACCTCCGGCGGGTTCCTGCGATGTGTTGGTGGCGGCGCTGGCATGCGAGAGGCTTCAGGTATGCCCACACGCACGTTCAGAGCAGTGATGGAGAACGGCGACACCTATGACGACCCGTCCGAGGACGTCCTCCTCTTGCTACTCGAGGACCTGGCTGCGGGTGACGGGTCGTGGGTCATCGTCGAGAAGGTCGTGGACGCGTCAGGTCAGACGTACGCGCAGGCGCTCCGGCTTTCCGACGGGTCGTTCCAGGTCGAGCGGCGGCGCGGCAGCGCCGACACGCACGAGGTGGCTGCCGCGCAGCCTCTACGAGAAGCGCACGAACTGCTGACCCGGTGGGCGTTTGCGCTGTAGCCGATCGGAGCCCCTGGCCGACGCTCCGTGTGTCCCGGTCGGTCACTGGTCCAATGTCGCCGGCGCCCACCGCTGCTGGTCCCGATGACCGCTGGGCGGCATGAGCATGCGAAGGCTTAGCTGCCTGACTGGTCGAGGATCATGAGCTTCTCAGGGTTGGGCATGGGTACGAATCCGACGCGGGCATAGACGTCGTGGGCGTCGAGTGTCGAGAGCAGCACCCGCTTCAGACCCAGGGGCCGGAGCCTGGCAACGACGGCCTCCGACAATCGGGTGCCCAGCCCTTGGCCGCGGTGGTCGCGGTCGACGTACACGTCGCAAAGCCAGGCGAAGGTTGCATGGTCGGTCGCGACGCGTGCGTACGCCACTTGAGTTCCGTCGCGGGTGAACGCCCCGAAGTTCAACGAGTTGCGCGCCGCCGTCTCGACGGTCTCGCGGGTGCGCCCGAGTGCCCAGAAAGCATCGGTGGACAGCCACTGATGAACACGATCGAGGTCCATGCGGGCGAGGTCGAAGTCGATCTCGTAGTCAGTGCTGCGGTGGGCGCTCACCTCGCTATTTTGTCAGCCGCCTGTGTCGAGGTGCCTTACCTGGGTTGCCTCCAAGGCGGCCATGAGGTTCCTGAGCCTGGCAGGGTCGGGCGTTCGCCGGCAGTGCGGCGACAGGGGACGGCCGCCTTGACCTGCTGGGGTCGCCCGGCTCGTTGTAGCCCGGTTTGGGCGTTCAACGGTCCCAGAGGAGGACCTCCAGCGCGGCGACCAGACGGGAGCGCAGAGGCGCCTGTTCCTGGGCGAGTTCGATGAGGTCCTCGTTGCTCTTGGCGAGCCTCTCGAGCAGGGCGCCTGCCTCGTCCTCGTCGCGGATCATGGTCATGGCCAGTCTGCTGGCCGGGTCGGTCAGGTCATGCGGGGGGACCGGGTGGCGCGGCAAAGCCGCGAGGAGCAGGAGGACTCGCTGTTCGGCGCGCGAGATCGTCGGCCACAGGGCCAGGAGGTCCTCGGAGGCGTCGGTGACGGTCACGCGCACCGCCTCGTGGTGCGGCTCGGGGCGGTACCCGTACGCGCGTGCCTCGTCCAACGCGGCGGCTGCGAGGAACAGGGTGTAAAGGAGGTCCAGGCGTCGCTTCGGAGAGAGTTGAGGTGCCGCGGCCAGATGGGCGACGAGCCGTAATGCGGGCGCGGTGGAGCTGTAGCTGCTGCCCTGGTGAGTCACGGAGCCGACAAGGTCGTCCAGGTGCTTGCTCCACTGGTCGTTGTTGGCTGCAAGCCCGTTCAGCATCCGGGGGACGTCGGCGGCGTTGCCGTAGGCGTGCTCGAGCCGAGCCCAGTTCACGTCCTCGACGCCGGCCAGCCTCACCGGCTCCCCGGGCCCGTCCAGCAGGTCCTCGTCCACGGCGTCCGACTCGTGCCGCTCACGGTCGCCGGCCCGGGCCGGGCTCCCCGCCAAGGCTGTCAACCGGCGCTCGTGCACGGTGGCGTCGTCGAGCTCGTGGACGAGGCCGACCCGCGTGAACGACCGCATGAGCGTTGCGGTGTGCCCGGTGCCGCTGCCAGAGGAGCGGCCCCCGAACCGTTGAGCCAGCATTCGCACCGCGTGGTCCTCCTGCGCCTGCCACCAGCGTTCGTCGTCGTCGGGGAGGGGCCCGGTCGCGATGGAGGTGACGTCCCAGTGGCCCTGCTCGCGCGGTCGCATCGTCGGCTTGCCGAACCAGAAACTGGACGGGTCACGGAGCGCCCAATCGACCTCCCGGACGGCGACCAGGGCGTGCCCACGGGCGGCGAGCTCGTCGGCCACGGCGCGGGCCGAAGCCTCCTCAGGGACGGTAACCGTGTACGTCTGGGCCAGGTGCGGCTGGTGCGGCATGAGCGTCGGTCACGTCCAGTGGTTGGTGGGTCCGGCTTTGAGCCGGATTGCGGGAACCTCTGGCGATGGTGGCCACTCATGGACGTCGAGCTGGTAGCGGCCCTCTCCAACCACGAGGAAGTCGACATGGACCGCCAGCGGATTGCCGCTCGCGTCACGCGTCACGTACAGCGGGTACTCACCGTCGTCGCTGGGACTCATGACCCCGATGACGTTCTCCCCGTGCGCGGCCCACGGGAGCGTCGCATCGAGGACACCCTGCGGGTGCTGACCGGCCTTGGTGGTCCACGCCTCGAATTCCGGGGACTCGGGCGGCAGGATCTGGCCGGCAGCGGCGAGGGCGTCGACGAGGCCCACTCCACCTCCGTAGGTCGTGACGCCGTACAACGTTGCGTCGACCCAGGTTCCGGGCGCCGGCTCGACGCTGACGGGCTCCCCGTCGGCCAGCACGACGGATAGGTAGGCGGCATCACTGAACTCTGTGTCGTCATCCGAAGGATAGGTGACCTGCGTGAGGATGACTGGGTAGACGCCAGGCTCGACCTGCACCTCGAGTGGACTGTCCAACGAAGCAAACGGGTCGACCGCCCCCAGCCTGCCCGAGGGCACGGCCAGCGTCCCGATCTGCGTGGGGACCAGGTCGACCAGCTGGCCCTCGTCCCCAACGGCTCGCCCGGGCCTGGCGCCGAAGAACTCAGCCAGGCTCAGCGCGGTCTCGTGCACAAAGGGGAGGTTAGCGGCTCGGATCCAGCGAGGTTCATCAAGCGATCGGGTTGCGGCACTTGCGCGGATGGTCGCTTACGACGTGGAAAGACCCAGCTCGTCGAGCTGTTCGCGGACTCTCTCGTAGTCGGCGTCGGGGTTGAGTGCGGAGAGGATCGAGGGGTCGAGCGGGTGTGACTGGTACACGGCCCTGAGGGCTGCTTCGCTGGGGCTCATCTCGAGGTGGTTCTGGGCGAAGCGCGCGTACGCGCCAGGGCTGTCCTCGAGGATCAGATCGAAGAGCTCTTCGGCTCCGTCAGGGTCCGGATCGTACGCCGGCGGGGCGGCGTTCCCGGTATGCCAGGTCCGTCCGTCCGTGGACCAGAAGGCTGCAGTTGCCATGAAGGCGTCTGCGAGCTGGAAGCGATCGTCTCGGGTCAAGAGTTCGAACTGACAGCGGCCAATCCGCGCGTTTGGGGTTCCCTGGCTACGCTGCGCACTAGGTTGCTGAGGGTGCTTCACAGCGAAGTCAAACACTGGTTCGCGGGGTACCTGTCCGCCTTCGCAGCCCTGGGTCGCGGTGAGTCCCAGCCCGGTGATCTAGTCGCCTACTACGGCGTCCCATTCCTCTTGACAACCGACAACGTCAACGTCTCGCTCGGGACCAGGGGCGAGGTGGCGGCATGGCTGCAGAGCCAAGTGGATGCGATGGCGGCTGCGAACTTCGACCACACCGTGACGCTGGCAAGTGATACGGCGATCGTGAACCGCAACGCGGCAGTGCATCGAGCCGAGTTCTCCCGCCAGCGTGCGGACAACACAGAGATCAACCACATGTCCATCACGTACGTCATCACTCGCAACTCGGGGGGCTTCCAGATCTCCGCCCTGCTGCTGCACTCCCCCTGATGCGCTAGGTGCGTGAGTGCTCATCGGCACGAGAGGAAGAGTGCTTCCGCGTTCCATGAGCCATAGAGCTCGACCGAGCCCACGGGCACGCGCGACACACTGACGCATGGTGCCTCCGGCGCGCATCGTCAGCCGGGGGCATGACCGGATCCGCCGGCGGCGAGCACTATGTCGCGGGTGACCTCCAGGTTCGGGAAGGCTCGAAGGTCTGCGTCGGTGAGGTCGCTCGGTCCGTCGACATCGGAGCGGAAGGTGATGCGCGTCCCTGTCCCGCCCCGGTACGGGATCGAGGTCAGCTCGTCGTCGGGGATGCCGAAGCGGTACGTCTGCGACCAGGAGGAGCCGCCGCGATGGTTGTCGTGAACGAGTTCCTCACTCAGGGCCGAGACGGTCGACATGCCGCGTCGGGGGAGGCCGTCCGGGAGCCTCGGCGCTTGGACCACGTCGTTGAAGCGCACGTCCGCGGTCGCCATGACCGGCTTGCGCACGACGGTGCCGTCGCTGTCGGTGCGCGTGTCCGTGCCGCGCCCGTCGTCGTCGATGGTGACGGTTCCGTCGGATCGAACGGTCACCGTCACGGTGCCGATGTGGCCCAGACTGGCGGCCTCGTCCTGCGCGTACGCCAGCACTTCGAGCATCAGATGCCGACGGCCACCGGCGGCCTGGCCCGGACCGAGCTGGCGGCGGACGTGTTCCAGGTGGACACGGTCCACGTCGGCGGCCCAGCGGTGGGTGGTGGTGGTCCAGGTGGTCCGGTCGGTCATGTCCCGAACCTAACGGGATCTCGGTGATGAGCTGTGGTCGCGGGATCGGCGGAGAGGTATGCCGGGCGATCAGGGGCTGGAGAAAGTGATCGCACGGTCGGTGAAGGCCCAGTCCAGGCCGTCGTCGCCCTCGCCGTCGAAGTCGGGATCTCGTCGCAGGCCGACCTTGGCCGCGACTCTCTGGCTGGCCCGGTTCGAGGGGCGGATGCGGGCGACGACGATCTCGCCGGGGAGCGACTCCTGGGCCCAGCCCACCACTGCGGCCACGGCTTCAGTGGCGTAACCCCGCCCCCAGGTCGAGGGATGGAAGCGGTACATCAGGTTGAGGACCCGTTCCTCGTGGATCGTCGTCCAGCGCACCCCGCAGTTGCCGACGAGCCGTCCCGTCTCCTCTTCGAAGACGCCACAGTTGCCGAACCCGTGCTGTTCCCAGTGACGCAGCCACCGCCGCACCAGGGCGTCGACGTCGTCCAGCTGCGTCACCCGGTCCGACGGGTTGTGGCGGACGACTGACGGATTCGACAGGATCTCGAGGATCTCCGTGGCATCAGCCTCCTCCGGCCGCCGCAGCGACAGCCGAGCGGTCGTCAGGCGAGGGGGCTGCCGGGGCACCTCGGCAATGTACTCGGCATCCTCAGGCGCCCGTGCGGCCGTCGACCCCCTCGCGGAGCAGGTCCGCGTGACCGCAGTGCTGCGCGTACTCCGTGATCATCCGCAGCACGAGCCAGCGCAGGTCGACGTCTTCGTACCAGTCGAGCGGCCGTGCCGTGTCGTCGAGGTCGTGGGCGGCGACGATCTCGCGCGACACTGCGCACTCGGCGCGCCAGGTCGCCAGGTCCTCGGTGAAGTCGGCGTCGGCGGGCGGGTCGAAGTCGAGGTCGGGCTGGTCCTCGGTGAAGAAGAGGAACGGCACGTCGCGGCGTTCGAAGTTCTGCTGGAACCACCAGCGCTCGACACCGGCCAGGTGTCGCACGAGGCCGTGCAGCGACATCGTCGAGGGCGGCATGGATCGCGTCCGCGCCTGCTCGGGAGTGAGTCCGCGGCACTTCATCTCCACGGTGGCCCGGTAGTACTCGAGGTATGCCGTGAGCGCCGCGCGCTCGTCCGCCACGCGGGGGATGCGCGGCCGGTCGTCGTCGGCCCAGACCGGCGCGAAGTCCTCGTCGGACAGGCCTGACTCCGACCGCGTCCCGTGCGCCTCAGGGGTTTGCGTCATGCGGGTCACTCTGCCAGCGCACGGTCGCGAGAGCCTGCCCAGCGGCGGCGTGGATCGGCCCGCGCCGGCCGCGCTCCACGGGAGCTGGCGCGCTTCTGGCAAGATCCCGCGGAGCGATCGGGTTGTGGGAGAAGGGACACGCGACGGTGCGAGTACTGCGATGGGTGTTGCCGGGCGGGGTGCTGGCCGCTGCTGCGGTGTCGGTGGCGCAGGGCAAGGCGTGGGGCTACCTCTGCGGCGCGCTCGCGCTGCTCGCTATCGGGGGCCCTTGGTACGCAAGGAGGTTCGCAAACAACGACAGCGCGCTCCGTCTGTACTCCATCCTCTTCTGCGCCGGCCTCCTTGCCGCGGCCGCGACCTTCGCGGTGCTTGCCGTCACGTCCGAGCCGGACCGCCGGGGCGCCTTCGTCGGGCTCGCGATCATCTGGCTGGCGATGGCGGGTGGTGCCATCGGTCTCATGGTGGCGCTGGGGCGTCGGAAGCGCCGGTCTGGGGACGTGGTGACGAGCCGATCGTCGTCGGAGGGCCCGCGGTAACACCGGACCGGCTCGTCCCGGCACGATCTCGCAACGAGGTCTTCGACCGGCTCTACGAGGACGGCCGTGCGGCGGTGCTCGCCGGGACCCATCGCCAGGACGCACCGCCCGAGGACGGCGGTCGCTGGCCCGTGACCGTCGTCGCCATCCCGCCCCGGTCCACGCGCGAGACGCTGGAGGGGTGGATGACGCAGGCCCGCGCGTTCGCCGGTCCCGGGCACTTCCTCGCGGGCCGCACCGACGCGAGCCACGTGACCATCCGCGCCCTCGAGGCCTACCGCGAGGCCGCCCACCCTGCCGAGGCGCGCTCGGAAGCGTGGGCATCGGCCATGACGGACGCGGCACGCGACACGGCGCCGCTGCGGCTGCACCTCACCGGAGTGACCCTCGCGGCGGGCTCCGTCATGGCGCAGCTGGAGCCCGCGGCCACCCGTTTCCGGCAAGCCGATTCGCAGCCACAGCTCACATAGCACGCATGCTGCGCATAAGCAAGTCGCCCTCTTGACGTGCTCTCGGGCGGCCCTCGACTCTGGGAGTTCCACGGGGCCCACCCGGGCCCCGACGAGGAGGTCCTAATGGACGAGAAGGTCATGAACCGCCGGCGAGTTCTGGTCGGCGCGGGGGCCGCGGGTGCCGTGGCCGTCGGCAGCGTGACGGGTGCGTCGTCGGCGTCGGCGAGCGGGAGCAGCGGTGCTGCCCCGAGCGGGAGCTGGGTGATCAACCGAAGGGACGACGCCCCGAGCACCGACCGAGCGAAGACGGTCGTCAGCTTCGCGGCCGGCCGGGTCATCGTCGTGCACGACATCTCCCCGGCCGGTCCTCCCGGGACGGGGACCTGGGCCTCCTTGGGCGGCGGTGCGTTCAAGGCGACGTTCTGGTTCGGCCAGCCCGGACCCGGCGGGCCCGGCAGCCCGGGCATCACCATCCGCGTGCGCGTGCGCGGCAAGGCCCGCAGGTACACGATCTCCGGCACCTACCGGTTCTCGGTCTTCGACCCTTCGGGCGCCGTGGTGCAGAGCGGCACCGGCTCCTTCAGCGGCCACCCGATCGAGGCCTGACCGCGCTCTTCCCGACGACACCCGCCGACCGTAGGGGGCGGGGCCACGCGGACCCCGAGCACGTATGCCGTCCGGCCGGGAAGCGATTCCGCCGTGCGGGTCTGTCGATGGCAGGCCCGCACGGCTTCGTTGGTTAGCCTGCTGGAATGACGGACGCCCCCAGGACCGACCCTGCCCTCCAGGCCGAGTCGTCGGGCGATCCCCGCGCTGACCGTGTGGCGGCGGCGGTGCGCACGTGGCAGCGCACGCTCGTCGACCTCGGCGGCCGCAACACCCTGCTCTGGTATCGCGACCTGCCCTCGGGAACGCTCGACCTCACGACCGCCCACCCGGGCGGCGTCTCGATGCTGCTCGCCGGCCGGCGCACGCGCCTGTCCGACCTCGTGCGTGAGCCGGTCGCCTTCGACGAGGCGCGCCGCCGTGCTCGCGCCATCCGGTCCAAGGCCCTCGAGCTGCGCGAGGAGCGCGGCATCGCGGCGGGCTTCGTCGCCATCGGCATGGCGACGTGGTCGGTGCCCCGTGCGGCCCGCCCACCGGCGGCCCCCGTGCTGCTGCGGTCGTGCGTGCTGCGGCCCACCGGCGCGGCCCAGGAGGACTTCGAGCTCGACCTCGGGCCCGAGGTCGAGCTGAACCCGGTGCTGCGCGAGTACCTCCGCTCCGAGCAGGGCATCGAGATCGACGGCGACGCGCTCGCCGACCTCGCCACCGTCGGCAACGGCTTCGACCCCTACCCG
This sequence comes from Terrabacter sp. 28, assembly GCA_000955875.1. Classification (GTDB taxonomy): domain Bacteria; phylum Actinomycetota; class Actinomycetes; order Actinomycetales; family Dermatophilaceae; genus Terrabacter. Next base: position 51,835 of record JYOE01000002.1, on the reverse strand, counting down.
GTGTATGCCGCCCTCGGCCACGAGTGCGCGGCCGTGCCCGAGTTCGCGATCGCGCCGCGGCTCGTGCTCGGCACCTTCTCCTACGCCAAGCTCCCGATGGTCGCCGACCTCGCCCTGCAGGGCGCCGGCCTCGCCGACCACGACGTCGTGGCGGCACTCGCCGGTGACGAGTCGGCGCTCGGGGCGGTGCGGCTGCGCGTGCCCGAGAGCGAGCCCGACCCGGACCCCGAGCACGAGCACCTCGTCCTCGACGCGGACTCGTCGCAGCATGCGGCCATCGACGCCGTACGCGCCGGCGCCCACCTCGTCATCAAGGGCCCTCCCGGCACGGGCAAGTCGCAGACCATCGTCAACCTCATCGCGTCGCTCGCTGCCGAGGGCAAGTCGACGCTCTTCGTAGCCGAGAAGCGTGCGGCCATCGACGCGGTGCTCAGCCGTCTCGACCGGCTCGGCCTCGGAGACCTGGTGCTCGACGCGTACGACGGCCCGACGAACAAGCGAGCCACGGCGCAGCAGTTCGCGCGGAGCCTCGACGCCGCGGTCGACAACGACGGTCCGGTCAGCGACCGCACCACCGCGACGCTGCGCGAGCGGCGCGCCCGCCTCCAGGCGCACGTGCAGGCGCTGCACGCCGTGCGCGACCCGTGGGGCGTGTCCGCGCACGAGGCGCAGGAGGCCCTCGTCGAGCTCGGCACCCGCACGCCGGCGCCGACGAGCCACGTGCGCATCGGGGGTCGCGAGCTCGCCGGCCTCAGCCGCACCCGGGCCGTCGAGCTCGGTCGGCGCCTCCGCGACGCCGCCGGCCTCGGCGCGTGGACGCGCGACGGCGACGACCCCTGGTACGCCGCGCGCATCCTCACCGCCGACGACGCCTCCAAGGCGCTCGACATCACGACCCGTCACAGCACGAGCGGGCTCGACGACGCCGCTCGTCAGCTGAACGCGATTCTCTCGGAATCGCATGTGCCGGAGGCGAACTCGCTCGAGGACTGGAAGGCTGCATTCGCGACGATGGCCGACGTCCGCGAGACCCTCGAGGTGTTCCGGCCAGAGGTCTTCGACATCCCGCTCAAGGAGCACATCGCGGCGACGGCGACGCGCGACTGGCGCGACAACCGCGACATCGAGATGGGCTGGCTCGAGCGTTGGCGCATCCGCCAGCAGACCAAGCGGCTGCTGCGTCCTGGCCGCCCGCCGGCCAACCTCCACGAGGAGCTCGTGTCGGCGAGCGAGCAGCGCGAGCACTGGTTCGCCCTCGTGGGCGGCGGCGGCCGGCCCGAGATCTCGCCCCGGCTCGACGAGGGCCTGGCCCTGCTCGGCAGCCTGACCACCGATCTCGAGTGGCTCGACGAGCGTCTCCAGCCCGGACCCGGCGGGCAGACCCTGACCTCGCTGCCGCTCGCCGAGCTGCGCGAGCGGCTGGTCGCGCTGGCGGCCCGCCCCGACCGCATCGCCGTCCTGCCGCAGGTGACGTCGGTCCTCGACGAGGTGCGCGCCACCGGCCTGGGAGCCCTGGTCGACGACCTCGCGCGTCGTGGCACGCCCACCGAACAGGTGACGGCGGAGGTCGAGCACGTCTGGTGGGCCTCGCTCGCCCAGGAGATCACGGTGCGCGACCCCGCCTACGGCGCGCACGACGGGGCCGGCCTGCGCCGGGACGTCGCCGAGTTCGCCGAGGCCGACCGTGACCACCAGAAGGCGACGGTCGAACGGGTGCGCTCGGCGGTGGCCCGCAACGTGCGGGAGGTCCTCGCCGACCACCCCGCCCACGAGGCCCTCGTGCGGGCCGAGGCCGGCAAGGCCCGCCGTCACAGGCCGCTGCGCGACCTCATGCCGCACGCGGCCACGACCCTCACCGCGATCAAGCCCTGCTGGGCGATGAGCCCGCTCGTCGTCGCATCCACCCTGCCCCCCGGGCGCTGGTTCGACGTCGTGATCTTCGACGAGGCCTCGCAGGTGCAGCCGGCCCAGGCGATCTCGGCGATCTCTCGTGCGCGTCAGGTCGTCGTGGCCGGCGACGAGCGTCAGCTGCCGCCGACGAACTTCTTCACCGTCGTCTCCGACGACGAGTCCGACAGCCCCGCCGGTGTGGACGAGGCCCTGACCGAGGGTTTCGAGTCCGTCCTCGACGTGCTGGCCGCGGCCCTCCCCACCCGGAACCTGACCTGGCACTACCGCAGCCGCGACGAGCGCCTCATCGCGTTCGCCAACCAGTCGATGTACGACGGGCGGCTCACGACGTTCCCCGGCACGTCCATCGACTCGGCGGTCACCTTCGAACCGGTCGACGGCCAGGCGGAGGTGCAACCGGGCGTCGACGCCATCGAGACGACCGAGGCTGAGGTCGCCCGCGTCGTCGAGCTCGTCCTCGAGCACGCCCGCACCCGGCCCACGGAGTCCCTCGGGGTCATCGCCCTCGGGATCAAGCACGCCGACCGGCTCGAGGACGCCGTCACCGAGGCCCTCAGGGGTGCGCCCGACGTCGCGCGGTTCTTCGACGAGGCGCTCGAGGAGCGCTTCTTCGTCAAGAACCTCGAGCGGGTCCAGGGCGACGAGCGTGACGCCATCATCCTCTCGATCGGCTACGGCAAGACCCCGCACGGCCGGGTGCTGCACCGCTTCGGGCCGCTCAACAACGAGGGCGGCGAGCGACGTCTCAACGTCGCGATCACGCGTGCCCGCTCGCGCATGACCGTGGTGTCGGCCCTGCGCGCCGGCGACCTAGACCCGAGCCGCCTCAAGGCTCGCGGGGCGACGATGCTGCGCGACTTCCTCGCGTACGCCGAGAGTCGCGGTGTCGCCTCCGACGACGGCACGCTCTTCGCGACCGCCCCCATGACGAGCGACCCGCTGCGCAGCGACCTGGCCAGGCGGCTGCGCCGCGAGGGGCTCACCGTGCACGAGGACTACGGCACGGCGAGCCACCGCATCGACATCGCGATCGAGGACCCCTACCACCGGGGTCGCGCGCTGGTCGCCGTCGAGACGGACGGCGACCGGTATGCCGCCCTGCGCAGCACGCGCGACCGTGACCGTCTGCGGCCCGAACAGCTCGCCCGCCTCGGCTGGGTGCACGAGCGCGTCTGGACCACCGACCTCTTCCGAGACCCCGCGCGCGAGATCGCCCGGCTGCTCACCGTCGCCCGCACCACGTCACCGCCTCCTGCACCGGAGGCGGAGGCTGAGGAAGCGGCGCAGCAGCCGGACGTCCACCAGAACGGCGCGAGCACCTCGGGCGACCCGGCTGCACCCACCCCGGACACGGGCGCTCAGGGCGCGACCGCGACCCCGGGCGGCGGTGAGATCAGCGACGGCACTCCCGGCGGCGGCACTCGCGGCGACACTCGCGGTGACGACGCAGCCGCGCCGGCCCGCCCGAAGCGCAAGCGCCGTCGCGTGTTCCGCAAGGGCACGGCCGACACCGGGACCGACGGCGACGGTGACGGTGACGAGCCCGGTGCCGGGCTGCGACACAGCAGCGACGAGCTGGACCTCGGCTGGGGTGAACGTCCGTCCGGCCCCGGCGTCGGCGACCGCTGGCTCGAGGAGCAGCGGCCGCCGCACTACGAGTGAGGTGGCCGGCCCCAGAATGCGGCTAGGTCGGGCTGGGGCCCTCGCGGTCGTGGAATGTTGTACGATCTCGCGGCGTTGTGGGCGGCATGAACACGACGACTCCCTTCTCGCTGCGACTCTCGTGGGCCGAGGGTCTGTTCGAGCGAGGTGACTTCCTCGCCGCTGCCACCGCGCTCGCCGAGCTCGTCGACGAGATCGACTCCGCGCAGCAGGCCTCCTCGTCCGAGGGCGTGCTGCACTCGGTGACCGATCTGCGGCTCCTGCTGGCGCGCGCCTACTTCAAGTCCGCCCAGCTCGGGCGCGCGGAGGTCACGCTGGCCCGCGTCATCGAGGAGGCCCCGACCGACGCGTACGCCCACCTGCTGCTCGGCCGCACCCTCCAGCGCGCCGGCCGCCACGACGAGGCGGCCCGACCGCTGGCGCTGGCCGAGATCTTCGGTGGCTACGAGCGCCCGAAGGCTTACGGGACGAACGCTCCTGGGCCGGCTGACCACCCGAGCCCCGCGGCTTCGACGACTGCCTGACCTGCCCCCAGCCGTCCCCACACCATCGAGTGCCCACTTCCCGACGAGTCGGGAAGTGGGCACTCGTCTGTCTGTGCGTCGCGTGCTCAGTTCCTCCGGGCTGGTGCGTGTAGGGAAGTGGGCCCTCGACGTGGCGTCGGTCCCGTGACGGTGTGACCCCGGGGTCAGCGTGCCCGGAGGGCGTCGCGGATCTCCTGCAGGAGGATGACTTCCTCCGAGGGCGCCTCGGGCTCGGGCTCGACGCCGGCCTTGCGACGCTCGGCCAGGTGGTTCATGGGAACGACGACCATGAAGTAGACGGCTGCCGCCACGATGAGGAAGCTCACCAGCGCGGTGAGGAAGTTGCCGACGGACACGCCGCCGGGCTTGAAGGAGGAGAAGTCCGGCTGGCCGCCGAGCTTGCCGATGAGGTCCATGATGATCTTCACGAAGGCGTCGACGACCTTGCCGAACGCCGTGCCGATGACGACCGCGACCGCGAGGTCGATGACGTTTCCTCGCATGAGGAAGTCCTTGAAGCCCTTGATCATTCGCTTGTCCTGTCTCTCGTGACCCCCGAGGATCAGGCAGTTCGCCCATCAGGGAGACGAGCACCGGGCCGTCGCCGGGCGCGACCTCGACCCTCGTCTGCGTGGCGTTGCCAGGGGTTCCAGTGTGTCGGTGGAGGTTGCACACGGGTCGGCTGTGGCTCGTGTGTCGTGCCGGACGTCTCGAACCCTACTGCGTCGCAGAGCCGGTGCGGTGGATGGCGAGCACCAGGCTCTGGCCGGCCTCGAGGGCGCCGAGTCCGCGTGCCACGTCGGCGGCCTGCTGCGGCGCGAGGGCCAGGGTGAGCCGCGGCGGGGCCGCGACGCCGAGCCCCGTCGTCTCTGCGGAGTCGTGCACGGCCAGCACCACGACGTCGGTGGCGACGTGCGTGCCGGTGCCGGTGGCGTAGAGGTCGACGCGGTTGCCGGGCCGCACCCCGACGGAGCTCGCGTCGACGACGGGCACGCTGAGCGCCACGTGGTCGGACGGCTGCCCGGCGAGCAGGTCGCCGCCGAGGAGGCGCTCGGGCGTCAGCACCTCCCTCGTGGCGAGAGGCCCGGCGGCCATGCGGCCGACGGCGGCTTCGGGGGAGGTGAGCGCCGTCGCCGGCCGTTGGCTGCCCGGCCGGTTGACGACCTCGACGTCGTCGGCCGAGACGACCTCACCGGCAGCGACGTCCCGGAGCACGACCAGCGTGGGGACCCCGACACCGTCGGCCGGCGCGGGGCGCAGGGCTCCGATGGTGACCAGGGCCGCGGCCCCGGCCAGGACCGCCGCGAGCCCCCGGCGCCACCGCGACCGACGAGCACCGCGACGCCGCGGCCCGTCGGGCCACTGTGAGCGAGTCCCGGAGCGAGACCCGGAGCCAGACCCGGAGCGAGACCCGGAGCGGGGTCGATGCAGGCCGGACATCAGGGCAGCGTGAGCGGCAGCTCCAGCCCGTCGAGGCTGCGCCGGCACGGGCAGGTCGCGGACTCGTCCGGCTCGTAGGCCGGCATCTGGCCGATGGCGTCGCGCAGGATGGCACCGAGGCGCTCGACGTTGGTCGCGAAGACGCGCAGCACCTCCTCGTGCGTGACCGCCTCGCCACCCTCGACGCCGGCGTCGTGGTCGGTGACCATCGCGATGGTCGTGAAGCACATCGCCAGCTCACGGGCCAGTGCCGCCTCGGGCATCGCCGTCATGCCGACGATGCCGAAGCCGGCCTGCTGGTGCATCGCCGACTCGGCGCGCGAGGAGAAGCGGGGACCGTTGATGACGACGAGGGTGCCGTCGGGCACGACCTGCAGGTCGGACAGGCGGGCGGCGTCGATGGCGACCTGGCGCCCGTTGGGGCAGTAGGGGTCGGCGAAACCGACGTGGACGACGGGCCCCTCCTGCTCGTAGATGGTGTGGGGGCGGCCCCAGGTGCGGTCGACGACCTGGTCGGGCACGACGATCGTGCCGGGCCCGTGCTCGGGCCGCAGCGACCCGACCGCGCAGGGGGAGAGGATCTGGCGCACCCCCACGGCGCGCAGGGCCCAGAGGTTGGCCCGGTAGTTGACCTTGTGGGGCGCGAAGCGGTGCCCCTTGCCGTGCCGGGCGACGAACGCGACCGAGCGGCCCTCGACCTCGCCGACGACGAGCGGGTCGCTGGGGCGCCCGAACGGGGTGTCGACGTCGACCGTCTCGTAGTCGTCGAGGAACTCGTAGAGACCCGAGCCGCCGATGACACCGATCTCGGCGCGCTGGCCGGCGGGGTCGGGCATCGTCGGGAGAGGCACCTGGTCAGTCATCATGCGGCGAGCCTAGGGGTGCCGCCGGCAGGCCGGCGCGACCCACGCCAACGGGTGGGGACAACGCCCCGTGACGTCAGGAGGCTGTGGACGACGAGGACGACGAGGACGACGTGCTGGCGCTCCCCGACGTCGAGGAGGAGCCGCCGGAGCCGTTCGACGAGCCGCCGGTCGAGGACGTCGTCGAGCCGCCCGAGGGGCTGCCCGAGGTGTCGGAGGGGCTCGAGGACGAGGCGCTCGCGGTGTCCTTCTTGTCGCCACCGGACGGGGTCGACGCTCCCGAGCCCTTGGACGAGCCCTTCGCAGCCGCCCGCGAGTCGGTCTTGTAGAAGCCGGAGCCCTTGAACGCGATGCCGACCGGGTGGATCACCTTGCGCAGCCGGGGCTCGCCGCAGCTCGGGCACACGGTCAGCGCATCGTCGGTGAACGACTGGCGGATGTCGAACGCGTGGCCGCACTCTTGGCAGGCGTAGGAGTAGGTGGGCACAGGTGAACCTCGGACGTCGGATGGGGAATGAACCGCAGGCCAGTCTACGGCCAGCCGGCGAGGCGTCCGCCGCGGCTGATCTCGCGGATGCGGCGCTCCGTGCGCTGCTTGACCTTCGAGGTCGTCACGACGAGCAGCCGGTCGCCGTGGCGGATCGTCGTGTGCGGCTCGGGCACGAAGCCTTCGCCGCCCCGCACGACGAGGGTGACGTTGGCGCCCTTGGGGAGGCGAAGCTCGAAGACGGCGACGCCGTGCAGCCGTGACTCGGCGCCGACCGTCACCTGGATGACGTCGGCACCGATCTCCATGAGTGAGGTCGACTCCAGGTCGACGTCGACCGAGTGCACCTGCTCGGTGAGGCCGAGCCGCTTCGCGACCCACGGCAGCGTCGGGCCCTGAACGACGGTGAAGACGACGACGAGCATGAAGACGAGGTCGAAGATCCACTCGGTGTCGGGCGTCCCGGTGACGAGCGGCACCGTGGCGAGCACGACGGGCACCGCCCCACGCAGACCGGCCCACGAGAGGAACGCCTGCTCGCGCCAGGGCACCCGGAACCACGACACCGACACGACGACCGAGAGCGGCCGGGCGACCAGCAGAAGCACGAGCCCGATGACGAGGGCCTTGACGAACATCTCGTCGAGGCGCCGCGGGTCGGCCAGCAGGCCGAGCAGCACGAAGAGCCCGATCTGCGCGATCCAGCCCATCGCGTTGCCGAAGCTCTGGAAGGCCACGCGGTTCGGCAGGCCCATGTTGCCGAGCACGAGCGCGGCGAGGTACGTCGCGAGGAAGCCGGACACGTGGACGGCGGCGCCGACGGCATACGCGAGGACGGTGAGCGACACGACCCCGATGGAGAAGAGGGCGGACGACGCGCCCGCCACCCGGCGCAGCAGCTGCCCGCCGGCCCACCCCACGACGCCACCCACGAGCGCGCCACCCGCGAGCTCGACCACGGTGTGGAAGAGCAGCACCCACCAGGGATCGCTGGTCCCTCCCGGCAAGCCCTGCGAGGCGAACGCGACGACGAGGATGACGACCGGGGCGTCGTTGAAGCCGGACTCGGCCTCGAGCATGCCCGAGATGCGGCGGGGGAGCGCGACGTTGCGCAGCACGGCGAAGACGGCGGCGGCGTCGGTCGAGGAGACGATGGCCCCGATGAGCAGCGAGATGGTCCACGACAGGGGCAGGAAGGTGTGGGCCGCGACGGCGACCACGAGCACCGAGACGACCACCCCGACCGTCGAGAGCACGGCAGCGGGGGCCACCGACCGCTTGATGTTGCTCCACGACGTCGTCAGGCCACCCTCGGCGAGGATGAGCACGAGGGCCGCGTAGCCGAGCACGCGCGTCGTCGACGCGTCGTCGAACTGGATGCCGGCGCCGGCGTTGCCCAGCGCGAGACCGATGCCGAGGTAGATGAGGAGCGAGGGCAGACCCGAACGCACCGAGAGGCGGACGGCGGCGACGGCCACGAGGAGCACCAGCGAGCCGATGAGGAGCACACGTGTCAGGTCGTCGAGGGTCATGCTCGACGACGTGATGGACGCGAGTGCGGGCAACGGCAGCTCCTGAGGTGTGGGGCAATCCAACCATCCCGACGTGCGCGCCCGGGCACGTGTCCGCGGCAGTCGACGCCTGACGTGACGGCTCGGCAACGATGCGGCGCGGCGCCCTCCGGGCGTGGGCCGCGCCCCTCGGCGGTGGCCTAGGCTCGTTCGCGTGTCACGGTTGAAGCGCGCTCGTCAGATCGTCCTGCTCGTCGTCGTCCTCCTCGTCATGGCGGTGGTCGGGACGAGCATCGTGGCGATCTCCGTGGTGCGGCAGTCGTTCCCCGAGACGGCCGGCGAGCTGCAGATCGAGGGCCTGACCAGCGCGGTCTCCGTCAGCCGCGACGACCGCGGCATCCCGTCGATCTACGCCGACAACGCCAACGACCTCTTCCGCGCGCAGGGCTTCGTCAGCGCCCAGGACCGCTTCTTCGAGATGGACCTGCGCCGGCACGTGACGGCCGGCCGGCTCGCCGAGCTCGTCGGCAGCTCGGCCGTCGACACCGACAAGGTGATCCGCACGATGGGGTGGCGTCGCGTCGCCGAGCAGGAGCTGCCCAAGCTCGCGCCCGAGACGCGGCAGTACCTGCAGGCGTACGCCGACGGTGTCAACGCGTACATCAAGCAGGCCGGCTCTCCGGAGAAGATGTCGCTCGAGTACACCGTGCTCTCGCGGCGCAACCCGAACTACCGCGTCGAGCCGTGGACCCCCGTCGACTCGCTGGCATGGCTCAAGGCGATGGCCTGGGACCTGCGCGGCGACTACCGCGACGAGCTCGCCCGCGCGCAGCTGTCGCGGACCACGCGCTCGCTCAAGCAGATCAACCTGCTCTACCCGCCCTACCCGGTCGACCGGAACCTGCCGATCCTCTCGCCCCAGGACTGGCAGCCGGCGGCCGAGGCCGACCAGGCAGCCAGCGCCGAGCCTGCCGCGCTCCGGCAGTTCCGCTCCGCCGACGGCAGCACGGCCGTCGCGTCGGCGCTCGCGTCGATCGAGGCCGTGCCGGCCCTGCTCGGGCGCGGCGACGGCATCGGCTCCAACTCGTGGGTCGTCTCCGGCAGCCGCACGACCACCGGCAAACCGCTGCTCGCCAACGACCCCCACCTGGCCCTGTCCATCCCCGGCATCTGGGGGCAGGTCAACCTCCAGTGCCGCACGGTGAGCGCTGCGTGCCCGTTCCGGGTCTCGGGCTTCACCTTCTCGGGCCTGCCCGGCGTCGTCATCGGCCACAACGACAAGGTCGCCTGGGGCATGACGAACCTCGGCCCCGACGTCACCGACTTCTTCCTCGAGCAGGTCACCGGCGACTCGTACCTGCGCGACGGCGGCAACGAGCCGCTCGTCCAGCGCAAGGAGGTCATCAAGGTCGCGGGCGGGGCCGACGTCCCCATCACCGTGCGCTCGACCGTGCACGGGCCGATCCTGTCCGACGTCGTGCCGGCCATCGACACCGCGGGCGACCGCAGCGTCGTGCGTGGGGCCGCCCAGTCCAACAGGTATGCAGTGTCGCTGGCCTGGACGGCGCTGACCCCGGGCACGACGGCCGACGCGATCTTCGCGCTCAACAAGGCCGGCAGCTGGTCCGACTTCCGCAAGGCGGCCGCGCTCTTCTCGGTGCCGTCGCAGAACCTCGTCTACGCCGACACCGCGGGCCACATCGGCTACCAGGCGCCGGGCAAGATCCCCGTCCGCCGCTCCTCGACCCCGGGCGCGCCGCCCGGCTTCTGGCCGGCGCCCGGCTGGGACTCGCAGTGGGACTGGAAGGGCTACGTGCCCTTCGACGACCTGCCGCAGACGTTCGACCCGGCCGAGGGCTTCATCGTCACCGCCAACCAGGCCGTCACGGCGAGCCAGACCCCGTTCCTCACCTCGGAGTGGGACTACGGCTTCCGGGCCCAGCGCATCCGCACCCTGCTGGCGGCGGCGCCGAAGGTCTCGCCCGAGACGATGACGCAGATCCAGGGCGACAGCCGCAACACGTACGCGTCGGGCCTCGTCGAGCGGCTGCTCGCCGTCCAGGTCGACGACTTCACGGCCCAGGCCCAGCGGCTGCTGCGTGACTGGGACGGCGGCCAGCCCAGCGACAAGTCCCGTGACTCCGCCTCCGCCGCGTACTACAACGCGGTGTGGAAGTACCTCCTCGAGCTGACCTTCGACGAGCTGCCGCCCGACATCGCCCCGGACGGCGGCAGCCGGTGGATGGTCGTCATGGAGCAGCTGCTCAAGGACCCCAAGAACGACTGGTGGGACGACAAGACGACGCCGGGTGTCACCGAGGGCTCGGGCGAGATCCTCAAGCGCGCCCTCGTCGAGGCCCGGCTCGACCTGGCCCGTGAGCTCGGCAAGGTGCCGGCGACGTGGCGCTGGGGCCGGCTGCACCAGCTCGACCTCAAGCACCAGGTGATGGGCGCCGAGGGCGTGCCGTCCGTGGTGCAGAGCCTCTTCAACCGTGAGGACATCGAGCTCGGCGGCGGCAACTCCATCGTCAACGCCAACTCGTGGAACGCCTCGAAGCCGGGCTACGACGTCACCAACGGGCCGTCGATGCGCATGGTCGTCGACCTCGGCAACCTCGACGCGTCACGCTGGGTCAACTCGACCGGGCAGTCCGGGCACACCTACGACGACCACTACGCCGACCAGGTGGACGCGTGGGCGGCCAACGAGACCTTCCCGTGGCCGTTCAACCAGAACGCCGTACGCGACGCCTCCGCCGACGAGCTCACCCTCGTCCCGCTGAAGCCGGCGACGACGCCCTAGCGCAGGCGGACGACGCGACCCGTCGTCGTCACGTAGCCGTCGACCGGCACGTCGTGGTCATCGCTCGGCAGGTCGGACTCGCTCTGCTCGCCCTCGTGCAGCAGCGTGATGACGGGCGCCGCGGAGTCGCGGTGCAGCAGGGCGCGGTCGTAGCAGCCACCGCCCTGGCCGAGGCGGGTGCCGTGCGCGTCGACGGACAGGCCGGGAGTGACGACGAGGTCGCACGTCGCGAGGGCGTCGGTGCCGAGCCAGCCGTCCCGCGCGGCATACGCGTCGGTGTCCGTGTCGGTGGCGGTGTCGGTGGCGGTGCCGGTGTCGGCGGCCGCGGCGAGACGGCTGGGCCGGCTCACGGTCGCGCGGTCGCCCGAGGCGCCGCGGACGGCATACCTCCACTGGAGCGACCAGTCGTCGAGGACCACGGGCACGATGACCTCGTGCCCGGCGTCGAGCAGCTCCTCGACGAGGCGTCCGGTGGGCGGCTCGTCGGGCAGCGACTCGTAGACGGCCACCCGGGAAGGGTCGGGGACGAAGCGCAGCACCGCCTCGGCGAGGGCGGCCGCCGACGCCTCGCGGTCCATCGAGGCGGCGAGCCCACGCCGGCGGGCTCGTGCGGCGTGACGGAGGTCACGCTTGTCGGGAGCGCTCACGGGGTCCACATTTGCCGCACTCGGCTGCGCCACATACGGCCCATCGTAAGGTGATGGCCATGAGTGACCAGGGGCTCCAGGCGTCCGTCGCACTGATGCGCGAACGGGGCCTCGGTCCCGAGGCGATCAAGGTGTTCGAGCACTACTACCTGCAGCTGCAGGGCGGCGCCCAGGGCACGATCCCCGAGGACTCCATCGAGCCCCTCGGCGAGGTGCAGACCCTGCGCGAGGTCAGGGTCTCCGACGAGGAGGCGCGCGAGGCGCTGTCGCGCACGGCCGTCATCAAGCTCAACGGCGGCCTCGGCACCGGGATGGGCATGACCGGCGCGAAGTCGGCCCTCGAGGTCAAGGACGGCCTGACCTTCCTCGACATCATCGCCCTGCAGGTGCTCGCGCTGCGCAAGCGGTGGGACGTCGAGCTGCCGCTCGTGCTGATGAACTCCTTCCGCACGTCGGAGGAGTCGCTCAAGATCCTCTCGAAGTACGCCGACCTGCCCGTCGAGGGTCTCCCGCTGGACTTCATCCAGAACGCCGAGCCGAAGCTGCGCCCCGACGACCTCATGCCGGTCGAGTGGCCCGCCGACCCCGAGCTCGAGTGGTGCCCGCCGGGTCACGGTGACGTCTACGTCTCCCTCGTGACCTCCGGGGTGCTCGACGCCCTGCTGGAGAAGGGGATCCGCTACGCGTTCCTCTCCAACTCCGACAACCTCGGCGCCACGTGCGACCCCGACGTCGCCGCGTGGATGGTCGAGCACGGGCTGCCGTACGTCGCCGAGGTATGCAAGCGCACCAAGAGCGACCGCAAGGGCGGTCACCTCGCGGTGCGCAAGGCCGACGGGCGCATCGTGCTGCGCGACACCGCCCAGGTTGCCGAGGGCGACGAGCGGCACTTCCGCGACATCAAGCGGCACAACACCTTCAACGCCAACAACGTGTGGATCGACCTGCGGGTGCTGCGTGAGCGGATGACCGCCAAGGAGGGCGTGCTCGGGCTGCCCATCATCGTCAACCGCAAGAACGTCGACCCTGCCGACCCGTCCTCGCCCGAGGTCATCCAGATGGAGTCGGCGATGGGCACGGCGATCGAGGTCTTCGAGGGCTCGGAGGCGCTCCTGGTGCCGCGCACTCGGTTCCGTCCCGTCAAGACGACCAACGACCTGCTGGTCATCCGCTCCGACTTCTTCTCGCTCGACGACGAGTACCACGTCGTGGCGGCCGTCGACGGGCCCGAGCCGTTCGTCGACCTCGACTCTGCCTACCGCTTCGTGCCCGGCTTCGAGAAGCGCTTCCCCAACGGCGTGCCCTCGATGCGCGACTGCACGAGCCTGCGCGTCATCGGCGACCCGGTCTTCGGCCGCAACGTCCGGTGCGTCGGCGAGGTGCTCATCGACGGCTACCGGCGCGTGCTCGATGACGCCGTTCTGGGCGAGCTGCCCACTCCGGCAACGGTGCCCGTCGAGACGCCCGGCGACGTGCGCACGGTCGACGAGCACCTCAAGGCGATCCTGTCGACCCTCGAGCCGTCCCCGACCGAGTGGACCCCGCTCACCGAGGCCCTCGGCCTGGTCGTGGCTCGCGACGTGCGCGCCAAGGTCGACCTGCCGCACTTCGACAACTCGTCGATGGACGGGTATGCCGTCCGCGCCGAGTCGCTCGCGGGTGCGTCCGACGCTCCGGTCAGGCTGCGCATCGTCGGCGAGGTCGCTGCGGGAGACGCCCCCACCTTCTCGGTGGGCCCGGGCGAGGCGGCGCGCATCATGACGGGTGCACCGATGCCCGAGGGCGCCGACGCCGTCATCGCGGTCGAGGACACCGACGGCGCGGCGACCGGAGAGGTCGAGTGCCGCGTCGCGGTCGATTCCGGTCGCTACGTGCGACCGCGCGGCGAGGACGTCGCCTCGGGGTCGGTCGTCGTCTCGGCCGGCGAGGTGGTCGGGGCGCGCACGATCGCACTGCTGGCCGCGTGCGGCTACGCGGAGGTCGAGGTGCACCGTCGCCCGCACGTCGTCGTCCTCTCGACCGGTGCGGAGCTCGTCGAGCCCGGAAAACCGTTGAAGCCCGGCCAGATCCACGACTCCAACTCGTCCATGCTGTGGGCTGCCGCCGTGGGTGCGGGTGCCTCGGCCGAGATCCGCGCCGCGGTCGGCGACTCCGACGACGAGCTCGTCAAGGCGCTCGACGAGGTGGTCGGCGAGGCCGATGTCGTCATCACGAGCGGGGGCGTCTCGATGGGCGCCTACGACGTCGTCAAGAGCGCTCTCCAGGGTGAGGGCATCGAGTTCGTCAAGGTGGCCATGCAGCCCGGCAAGCCGCAGGGCTTCGGACTGCTCACCGGCCCGAACGGGCGTCGGGTGCCGCTCTTCGCGCTGCCCGGCAACCCGGTGTCGTCGTTCGTCTCGTTCGAGGTGTTCGTTCGTCCGGCGCTGCGACGCCTGATGCGGCTCAACCCCGAGAAGCGCCGCCTGCGGCCCGCCACGCTGATCTCGGGGGTCGAGTCGTACGGCGGGCGGCGTCAGTTCGGGCGCGCCGTCGTCTCGCGGTCCGCCGAGGGCACGCTCGTGGCCGTGCCGGTCGCCGGGCAGGGGTCGCACTTCGTCGCCGACCTCGCGAAGGCCAATGCCCTCTTCGTCGTGCCCGAGGACGTCACCGAGCTCGTCGCCGGTGAGGTCGTCGACGTGCTCGTGCTCGACCGGGACGCCTGATGAGCACGCCGGGGACGAGCCCGAGCGGCCTGTCGGACCCCAACGAGCCGGCCGGCCCCACCGCAGCGGCTCATCCGACAGACGTGACAGATCCGTCGCTCACCCACGTGCGCGCCGACGGCACCGCCCACATGGTCGACGTCTCCGCCAAGGCGGTCACGGCCCGTGAGGCGAGCGCCGCCGGGCGCGTGCTGCTGAGTGCCGACGCCGTCGCGGCGCTGAGGTCGGGCACCGTGCCGAAGGGCGACGCGCTCGCGGTGGCCCGCATCGCCGGCATACAGGCGGTCAAGCGCACCCCCGAGCTCATCCCGCTGGCACACCCGATCGCGGTCCACGGCGTCGAGGTCGACGTCACGGTCGCCGACGACGGCGCCGACATCTCGGCGACGGTGCGCACGGCCGACCGCACCGGCATCGAGATGGAGGCGCTGACGGCGGTGTCCGTCGCGGCGCTCGCCCTCATCGACATGGTCAAGGCGGTCGACAAGCACGCCCGCATCACCGACGTGCGCGTCACCGCGAAATCGGGGGGACGGTCGGGGGACTGGCGTGAGTGACGGTTTCGGCGCCGGGCGCAGCGCGGTCGTGGTCGTGGCGTCGACCCGGGCGGCGGCCGGCGCCTACGAGGACAGGTCGGGTCCGGTCGTCGTCGAGCGTCTGCGGGACTGGGGCTTCGAGGTCGGTGACCCGGTGGTCGTGCCCGACGGCGACGAGCTCGGTCGCGCGCTTCGCGTGGCCCTCGCCGGCGAGCCGGCGCTCGTCCTCACCAGCGGCGGCACGGGTCTGACGCCCACCGACGTGACGCCGGAGCAGACCGCCCCGCTGCTCGACCGACTCGTTCCCGGTGTCGCGGAAGCGATCCGGGCGGCGGGCGTGGCCAAGGGCGTGCCCACGGCGATGCTCTCGAGGGGACTCGTCGGCCTGGCCGGCCACACGTTCGTCGCCAACCTCCCCGGCTCGCGCGGCGGGGTGGCCGACGCGCTCGACGTGCTCGAGCCGGTGCTCGGGCACGCCCTCGACCAGGTCCCGGGCAGCGACCACTGATGGCGCTTGCGACGTCCGCGGTCTGCACGACGGGTCTCGTCCCCCTGCCGACGGCGGGGCCGGCATGAGGATGCCGTGGCGTCCGCACCGCGACGGCCGGGCCCAGTGGCCCGTCGTCCTGCGTGACGCCTCGGCCGACCCGCCGCTGGTGCTGCGACCTCTGCGCCTCGACGACGAGCGTGACTGGCAGCGGGTGCGCCGCGACAACGCCGCTCACGTGCAGCCGTGGGAGCCGACCCTGCCCCCGGGTGCGCCGGCGCGGCCGCCGGTGTCGTTCCGCCAGTTCGTGCGCGACCTCGACGCCGAGGCCCGCGCCGACCGCGCGATGCCGTGGTGCATCGAGGTCGGCGGTCGCATCGTCGGGCAGGTGCACCTCTTCGGGATCGTCCGCGCGGCGCAGCAGTCCGGCGCTGCCGGCTACTGGCTCGACGAGTCGGTCACCGGGCGGGGAATCGCCACCCGCGCGCTGGCCCTGGCTGTCGACCATGCCCTCGGGGCGGGTGGCCTGCACCGGGTCGAGGTCAACATCCGGCTCGACAACGAGAAGTCGCTGCGGGTGGTGGAGCGGCTCGGTCTGCGCGACGAGGGCGTACGCCGGCGGTTCCTCCACATCGACGGAGCGTGGCGCGACCACCGGTCGTTCGCCGTGACGACCGAGGACCTCGAAGGGGCGACCCTCATGACACGCCTGTCACAGGTGTAACACCAGCCTCTTGCGCGACACGCCTCGAATGTGCGGGGTGTGCGTCGAGGCGCGTCCTACCGTGGGTCACGTGCCAGTCAGCAGCCTCATCTTCGTCGTCATCGTGGCGATCTGGGCTGCCTATCTCATCCAGCACTGGGCGCGCCGCCGCGAGGACGCCGCCGCCACGCGTTCCGTCGACGGGTTCTCCGAGGCCATGCGCGTCCTCGAGAAGCGTCCCGCCCTGCCCACGACCGAGCTGAGCACCCCCCGGCCCCACTCGTATGCCGTCAAGCCCGCCCGCGTGGGCGGCCCGACGGTCGACGTGAAGCGGGCCGTGCCCGCCGGCTCCTCGCGCCGCCACTCGCCCCTCGTGGCACGCCGCACCGACGAGCAGGTCCACGCGACCGAGCTCGCCGAGGTGACGTCGGCGCCGTCGAGCCACACCGACCACGACATCGCTCCCTACGCCACCGAGGTGGACCGCATGCACGAGTCAGCGCGCCAGTCGAGCACTCCCGGGCCCCGCCGTCGGCCCGTCAGTGCTCCGGCACCTGCTCGAGTTCCGATGGGGCAGAGGCGAGTTCGCGCCGTGCTGCTCCTCGTGGCGCTGTTGTGGGTTCCGACCTCGATCGTCCTCACCGTCACCGGGCTGCTGATGTGGATCTCGATCCCGTTCGCCGTGCTCACCGTCGCCGCCGTGCTCGTGTGGCTGCGGGCCGAGGCCCAGGCCGACAAGCTGCGCACCGCCCGGCCCGAGGCGCGCGACGGGCGCGAGGCCCGCGGCCGTCGTCGCCGCCGCGAGCGCCGTCACGACGACTACGACTGGACCGCGACGCACGTTCCCGTCCTGTCGAGCGAGGACACCCAGGTCATCCGCAGCTCGGCCTCCGCCGTGGCTGTCGGCGTCGAGCAGATGGTGACCGTGCAGACCACGTCGGCCGACGCGCCGGCGGCACACGCTCAGGCTCCGGCGCCGGTCACGCCGGGCGTCTTCGACGTGCAGGCTCCGGTCGCGAACGAGGTGGCCGCTGAGTCCGAGCCGGAGGCCACGCCCGGGGGCAGCTGGAGCCCGGTGCCCGTGCCGAAGCCCACCTACGCGCTCAAGGCGAAGGCCGAGCCGCGCTTCACCGAGGGCGGCATCCCCGCCGACGTCTTCGACACCCCGGAGTTCGCCGACGAGGCCGAGGAGCTCGACGACCGGGCTCTCTTCGCCCGTCGCGCCGTCTCGCAGTAGGGCTGACCGGCTCACACCTCGCCCACGGACAACCCCGCCCCGGCGGACGTGTCGCGGTCTGTGCCGGGGACGGCCGGGCCGGTCCCGGGGCCGGGGCCGGGGCCGGCCCGGGGCCCCGGGCCGGTCAGGCGTTGGCTGGGGCGCTGCCGTCGTCGGCGGACTCGGAGAGCTCTCGGTCGAGCTGCTGGGGGCTCTCGTCGCTGAAGAGGTGCTTGCCGACCGCGTTGAGCACCGCCGCGAAGGGGACGGCCACGAGGGCCCCCACGATGCCCGCGATGATCGACCCGGTCGCGATGGCGAGGATGACGGCGAGCGGGTGCACGCTGACGGCCTTGCCGAGCAGGAACGGCTGAAGCACGTGCGACTCGAGCTGCTGCACGCCGATGACGACGGCCAGCATGATGAGCGCGACCCCCGGGCCGTGCGCGACGAGCGCGAGCAGCACCGCGACGGCTCCGGACAGCAGGGCGCCGACGATGGGGATGAACGCCAGCAGGAACACGAGGATGCCGATGGCGAAGGCGAACGGCACCTTGAGGATCGCGGCGCCGGCGGCGATGCCGATCGCGTCGACGAACGCGACGATCATCGTGGCCCGCACGAAGGCGGACAGCTGGTGCCAGGCGATGATCCCGGACGAGTCGACGCGCGGGCGGGTGGCGCGCGGGAAGAGCCGCACGACCCAGCCCCAGATGCGCGGCCCCTCGTAGAGGAAGAAGAAGAGCGAGAAGAGCGCGATGAACAGGCCGGCGATGAAGTGCGTGGCCGTGAGGCCGACCGAGGTAGCGGTGTCTCCGAGGTTGCCCGACTGGCTGACCTTGTCTCGGACCGTGTTGAAGTACTCGTCGAACTGGGCGTCGGTGATCTTGAACGTCGTGCGCACCCAGTCGCGGATGCGCTCGAGCCCGGTGGCGACCTGGGACGTCAGGTCGGAGAAGCCGCTGCTGAACTGCGACCCGACGAGGGTGAACAGGGCGCTGACGAGGATGAGCATGCCGAGGACGGTGAGTCCTGCGGCGCCGCCGGGCTTGAGCCGACGGGCTTGCAGCCACAGGGCGACCGGTCGCAGCAGCGCGGTGAGCAGGATGGCGATGGCCACCGGCACGATGATCTCGGAGACGGCTCGCACCGCCTGCGACAGCACGTAGAGGGCGGCGCCGATGAGGAGGATGCGCCAGGCCCAGTCGGCTGCGATGCGCATGCCGGGCGGCACCTCGGCCGCCTCGATGCCTGGCAGCTCGGGCGCGAAGGGCGGCGCCACCTCGCCGGCAGGCGGGTTTGCGGGGGCCGGGGGCTCGGGCGTCCGGACGGAGGGGGCGTCAGCCGCTTTGTCGGTCACGGAGCCACCGTATGCCGCCGCGAGCCGCTTCCGGGGGACCGACCCCTTCTCCTCCCCGCCCAAAACGGCACTCAAGGCATCACGATCTGGCATCGAGCGGCAGCCTCGCTGCGCGACGGGCGCGGGACTGGCGACACTCGGCAGGTGACCATCCCGTGGCCGAAGGCGCCGCCGCTGCCACCTCCGCCGCGCCGTCACCGTGACGTCGGCTGGTGGGTGGCTGCGGTGCTGATCGGGCTGACGGGCGTGACCGTTGCCGCGCTCGTGACGATCTTTGCGGTGGGGCTGTGGGTCTATGCGACCCACGACCGGATCGAGCTGATCGACCGTCCGGAGGTCATGGAGGTCGTGGACGCCGGGTGCACCAGGCTGCGGGCGGACCTGGCGGCGAACCCTGTCGATCGTGCGCTGCAGGCGCCGCAGCGGGCCGCCGCGATCGCGGCGCAGGACAGGGCCATCCGTACGTTCGTGGACGGCGTGAGGGGCGCTCTCGACCCGCAGGTGCGCGCGGATGACGTCCCCGTCGACGAGTGGCTCGACGACTGGACGCGGCTCGTCGACGCTCGCGAGAAGGTCGCCGAGGCGCTCGCCCGCGGGGCGACGGCGAGGATGGTGGTCCCCCGCGGCGGGGGTCTGCCGATCACCGAGCGCATGGGGTCGGTGGGCCTCGACTGTGCGGACCTCACCGCGCTGGTTCGGCTCCCCTGACCACCCGCCTCCGCGATCCCGGTGGCGTCTGCGGCTGCGTACGCTCGGGGGATGAGTGACACCTCTGCGGCCGACCGTCCCACGCTTGCCGTCACCGGCTCGACGGGCTGGCTCGGTGGCCTCGTCGCCCGCGACCTCGCGGCGAAGGGCGTGCCCCAGCGGTTGCTCGTCCGCGACGTCGGCCGCGCGCCCGACCTCGCGGGAGCGCTGCCGGTCCGGGCCGCGTACGCCGACCGGGCCGCTTCGGAGGCGGCGCTGGCAGGGGTGGAGACCCTCTTCATGGTGTCCGCCGCCGAGAACGAGCACCGTCTCGCCGAGCACCGCGCGTTCGTCGACGCTGCCGCAGCTGCGGGCGTGCGGCACGTCGTGTACGTGTCGTTCTTCGGGGCGGCGCCGGACGCGACCTTCACGCTGGCGCGCGACCACGCAGCGACCGAGCAGCACCTGGGTGACTCCGGCATGGCGTGGACCTTCCTGCGCGACAACCTCTACCTCGAGTTCGTCGACCAGATGGTCGGTGAGGACGGCGTCATCCGTGGGCCGGCGGGCAACGGCCGGGTCGCCGTCGTGGCTCACGAGGACATCGCGCGGGTCGCGACGGCGGTGCTCCTCGACCCGTCCGCGCACGCCGGCGAGACCTACAGCCTCACCGGTCCCGAGGCGTTGACCTTCTCCGAGATGGCGGCCGTCGTCGGCGAGGTCACCGGCCGTGACGTGAGCTTCCACGACGAGACGGTCGAGGAGGCATACGCGTCGCGCGCGGTCTACGGGGCTCCGGACTGGCAGGTGGACGCCTGGGTTTCGACCTACACGGCCGCCGCGAAGGGCGAGCTCGACGGCGTGACCGACGACGTCGAGCGCCTCACCGGCCGGTCGCCGCTCTCGCTGCGCGCCTACCTCGAGTCGCGGCGCTAGCCGACCAGCGCAGCGGTCTGGCGGGCGATGGCCAGCTCCTCGTTGGTCGGCACGACGGCGACGACCACGCGCGACCCGTCGGGCGAGATGACCCGCGCCTGCTTCGAGCGGGCACCGTTGCGGGCCCGGTCGATCGAGATGCCGAGACCCTCGAGCCCCTCGGTCACGGCCGCGCGCAGGGCGACGCTGTTCTCGCCGATGCCTGCGGTGAAGACGAGCACGTCGATGCCGCCGAGGATCGCGAGGTACGCGCCGACGTAGTGCTTGAGCCGGTGCACGACGACGTCGAACGCGAGGCGGGCGTCTGCGTCGCCGTCGGCGAGGCGCTGCTCGAGCTCGCGGAAGTCGTTGACACCACTGAGCCCCAGCACCCCCGACTTCTTGTTGAGCAGGGTGTCGATCTCGTCGAGCGAGAGGCTCGCTTCACGGCCGAGGTACGCGTGCAGGCCGGGGTCGACGTCGCCGGAGCGGGTGCCCATGACGAGTCCCTGCAGCGGGGTCAGGCCCATGGACGTGTCGACCGCGACGCCGCCGCGCACCGCAGAGGCCGAGCAGCCGTTGCCGAGGTGCAGGATGACCTGCCGCAGCTCGCCGACCGGCCGGTCGAGCAGGTCGGCGGCGGCCTGCGACACCCACTGGTGCGAGGTGCCGTGGAAGCCGTAGCGACGGATCGCGTGCTTCTGCGCGAGGTCGCGGGGCACGGCATACGTCGACGCCGCCGGCGGGAGCGAGGAGAAGAAGGCGGTGTCGAAGACGGCGACGTGCGGCACGTCGAAGTGCGCGCGGGCTGCCTCGATGCCCGTGACGGCGGCTGGGTTGTGCAGTGGCGCAAGGGCGTTCAGCTCGCGCACCCGGTCGAGCACGGCGTCGTCGATGACGACCGGCTCGGAGAAGTCGGGCCCGCCGTGCACGACCCGGTGGCCCACGGCGCGCAGCCGGACGCTCCCGAGGTCGATGCCGTCGCCCCGCAGCTCGTCGGTCATCCGCCCCAGCGCCGCCGAGTGGTCGGCGACGTCGCTGCCGGACTCGCCGATGCGCTCGATCGTGCCGCCCGCCTGCTTCTCGCCGCTCTCGGGAACGACGAGCTGGTACTTCAGCGACGACGAGCCGGCGTTGAGGACGAGGACCGGCTGGGGGCCGCTCGACGCATCGGACGGGTGAGTGTGGTTCTCGCTCAACGGGCTGCTCCCTGCTGGGCCTGGACCGCCGTGATGGCGACGGTGTTGACGATGTCGTCGACGAGGGCGCCTCGCGACAGGTCGTTGACCGGCTTGCGCAGGCCCTGCAGCACCGGGCCGATGGCGACGGCGTGAGCGCTGCGCTGCACCGCCTTGTAGGTGTTGTTGCCCGTGTTGAGGTCGGGGAAGACGAACACGGTGGCGTGGCCGGCCACCGGGGAGTCGGGCATCTTCGCGCGGCCGACGTCGGGGTCGATGGCGGCGTCGTACTGGATCGGTCCGGCGAGCGCGAGGTCGGGGGCTCGCTCGGTGACGAGCTCCGTCGCGGCCCTGACCTTCTCGACGTCGGCGCCGGACCCGCTGGCGCCGGTGGAGTACGACAGCATCGCGACACGGGGCTCGATGCCGAACTGCTGCGCCGTCTGCGCCGACGAGACCGCGATGTCGGCGAGCTGCTCGGCGCTCGGGTCGGGAATGACGGCGCAGTCGCCGTAGACGAGCACGCGGTCGGCGAGGCACATGAGGAAGACGCTCGACACCGTCTTGACACCCTCGGCCGTCTTGACGAACTCGAGGGCCGGCCGGATGGTGTGGGCCGTCGTGTTCACGGCACCCGAGACCATGCCGTCGGCGAGGCCGAGGTGCACCATCATGGTGCCGAAGTAGGAGATGTCGGTGACGACCTCGCGCGCCCGCTCGACGGTCATGCCCTTGTGCGCCCGCGCGGCGGCATACTCCTCGGCGAAGCGCTCGACCAGATCGGGGTCGTGCGGCGAGACCACCGCTGCCGCGTCGAGGTCGAGGCCGAGACTCGAGCCGCGGGCCCGCACCTTCGTCTCGTCGCCGAGGAGCGTGAGGTCGGCGACGCCGCGCCGCAGCAGGATGTCGGCGGCCTCGAGGATGCGGTCGTCCTGGCTCTCGGGGAGCACGATGTGCCGACGGTCGGACCGCGCCCGCTCCATGAGCTGGAACTCGAACATCAGTGGCGTGCGCACCTCTGAGGCCGACACGTCGATGGCGGCGAGCAGCGCTGTGGCGTCGATGCTCTCGGAGAAGAGGCGCCGCGCCGACTCGATCTTGTTGCGCGACCCCTTGGTCATCGGCCCGCGCACCTGCATGAGGCGCTCGGCCGTGCGGAAGGTGCCGTCGTCGGTGAGGGCGATGGGCAGGTCCTGCTGCACGCCGGCCGAGAGTCGCGCGATCGTCTCGGGGATCGGGTAGCCGCCCGTGAGGATGATGCCGGCCAGGGTCGGGAAGGTGCCCGACTGGTGCGCCAGGAGGAGGCCCGGGATGAGGTCGCTGCGGTCGCTCGGGGCGATGATCGTGACGTCGGGCCCGATGCGTGCCAGCACGTTGGGCAGGCTCATCGCGGCGACGACGAGGCCGAGGCTGTCGCGGTCCATCCACGACTCGCTGCCGAGGACGAGCCGGGCGTCGATGGCCTCGGCGAGCGCGCGGAAGCTCGGCGCCGACAGCAGCGCGTTCTCGGGGATGGCGCCGGTGACGGGAAAAGGCAACGACGACAGAACGTTTCGCACCTCGTCGAGATCGTCGGGCTCGACACGGTTGGCGACGACGGCCACCGTCTGGGCGTGGTGGGCGCGCAGCTCGGCGACCGCTCCGTCGGCGGCCACGCGGATCTGGTCGGGCGTGCGGCCGCGACCGTGCACGACGAGCACGACGGCCGACCCGAGGTTCGCAGCGACCCTGGCGTTGAACGACAGCTCGGTGCCGGTGGAGACGTCGGTGTAGTCGGAGCCGACGACCACGACGACGGCGAACCGGGCGCTCAGGGCGCCGAACTTCTCGACGATGACGTGCAGCGCCTCGTCGGGGTCGTCGTGCGCCTGGGCGTAGGTGACGCCGATGGCCTCCTCATAGGTCTGGTCGACGCCGGGTTGGCTGACGAGCATCTCGACGATGTGGTCGACCTCGTCGTCCGGGCCGCTGCCGCCGAGCGTGGTCAGCGGGCGGAAGACGCCGACCGAACCGACCTCGCGGAGGAGGGCGTCGAGCAGGCCCAGGGCCACCGCGGACTTGCCCGTCAGACCCTCCGGGGAGGTGACGTAGACGCTTCGGCTCACGACACGAACCTAGCGAACGGTTCCCGATGCCGGGTCGGGACCGCCGACGCGGCGCGACACGGTGAAGGTCGGCGGCCGGCGCAGCGACTGCCCGACGACGCAGTAGCGCTCGGTCGCGGTGGCGAGCCGCTCGAGGGTCGCGTCGTCGGCGTCGGTCGTCACCTCTGCCACGACGCGGGGCCCGATGACGCCGACGGGCACCTCCCGGTCGATGCCGAGCGTGCCGCGCGCGTCGAAGGTGGCCTCGGCGCGGACCGTCACGTCGCGCAGGTCGACGCCGAAGGCGGTGGCGACGGCGTGGAGCGTGACGCCGGCACACGCGGCGAGCGCCTCCATGAGCATGTCGCCCGAGCACGCGTCGGCTCCGTCGCCGCCGGTGGCGCGGTGCAGGCCCGCGCGCACGGGACCGGCCCAGGTGCTCACCTCGACGGTGGGCGGCTCGTCGAACCTCGCGCTCGCCGACACCGAGGTCAGCGCGCTGTCGGGGTCGTCGCGGTAGCGCTGCTTGAGCGGTGTCTGCGCCGCGCGCAGCTCGTCACGGTTCACCGGCACGCCCTGAGGTGTGCGTGCCGGGCGGGGCAGGGTGTCATCGTGGCCTCCGGGCTCGTCGGACGCGGTCACCGACAACGTATGCCGTCAGGTGCCGTCCGCGCCCGACGTGCGAGGCCGCGTCACCGACAACGTATGCCGTCAGGTGCCGTCCGCGCCCGACGTGCGAGGCCGCGTCACCGGTCCTCGCGCTCCGCGGGACCGCGGGCGATGCCGAGGCGATCGAGGAGGCGCAGGGCGTCGTAGGGTGCGTGACCCTTGGCGTCGTTGTCGAAGTAGACGTGCACGTCGTACCCCTCGTCGAGCCAGCCACGGCACGTGCGTGCCCACCGGTCGAGCGACGCGTCGGTGTAGCCGCTCGCGTAGAGCTCGGTCTCGCCGTGCAGCCGCACGTAGCGGAAGTCGCTCGTGGCGTCCCGCATCACGGGCCACTTCCCGGCGCTGTCGGCGACGACGAGCGCCACCCCATGCTCCGTGCACAGGGCACGGGCGGCGTCCGAGTCGAAGCTCTCGTGGCGTGGCTCGAGCGCGTGGCGCAGGGGCACGTCCACCTCGACCTCGGTGAGACTGCGGCCCTCTTTGACCTTGTCGTCGTGCTTCGAAGCGAGGTGGGCCGCCGCGCCCGTGGTGCGCGGGAGCAGCTTGAAGAACGACGCCAGCCGGTCGGGCTCGAAGTGCAGCCGCTCCGGCAGCTGCCACAAGACCGGACCGAGCTGCTCACCGAGGGCGAGCACCCCGCTGGCGAAGAAGTTCGCGAGTGGGGTCTCGACGTCACGCAGCGCCTTGAGGTGCGTGATGAAGCGACCGCCCTTGACGGCGAAGACGACGTCAGGCGGAGCGGCGGCCCGCCAGGCGGCATAAGAGCTCGGGCGTTGGAGGGAGTAGAACGACCCGTTCACCTCGATCGACGTCATCCGCTCGGCGGCATACGCCAGCTCGAGGCGCTGGGGGAGGCCCTTCGGGTAGAAGTCGCCGCGCCAGGAGGGGTAGCGCCACCCGGAGACGCCGACGAGTGCACGGGGCATGGATCACCCTTACCCACAGCGCCTCCGAGCGGGTTAGATCCAGCGACGACCCTTGAAGACGCCGTAGAGGGCGGCGCTGACGACGCCCATCATGCCGAGCGCGAACGGGTAGCCGAAACGCCAGTGCAGCTCGGGCATGGCGTCGAAGTTCATCCCGTAGACCGTTCCGATGAGGGTCGGCGCGAAGAGGATGGCGGCCCACGCCGAGATCTTCTTGACCTCCTCGTTCTGGTCCATGCTCGCCTCGGTGAGGGTCTTCATCTCCTCGTTCTGCTTCTGCGCGACGAGCGTGGCGTTGACCGTGAGGATGTCGCGGAGCAGATGGCGGAAGCCGTCGACCTGCTCGCGCACCGCGGTGAGGTGGTCCTCGACGTCGCGGAGGTAGCGGCGCAGCTCCTCGTCGGTGCCGTACTTCTCGAAGCCGGCCGAGAGCGACTGGATGACCGTCGCGAGTGGGCGGACGGCACGCTCGAACTCGATGACCTCGCGGCTCAGCTCGTAGATGCGTCGCGAGACCGCCGGGTCGCCGCGGAACACCTCGGTCTCGATCTCGTCGATGTCGTTGTGCAGGCCACGGACGACCGGCAGGTAGCCGTCGACGACCCGGTCGAGGATCGCGTAGAGCACGGCCTCGGGGCCGCGGGCGAGCAGCTCGGGGTCGCTCTCCAGGCGGCGCCGTACGGCCGAGAGGTCAGGGGCCTCGCTGTGGCGCACCGTGATCGCGAAGTCCGGACCCACGAAGACGTGCACCTCGCCGAACTCGACCTGTTCCGTCGCGTCGACGTAGCGCGCGGCCCGCAGCACGACGAAAAGCGTGTCTCCGTAGCGCTCGATCTTGGGTCGCTGGTGCGCCACGATCGCGTCCTCCACGGCGAGCTCGTGCAGGTCGAACTCGTTTGCGAGAGCGGCGACTTCGTCCTGCGTGGGTCGGTAGAGCCCGATCCAGCCGACTGCGCCGTCCCGCTCACGGAGGGTGCGGAACGTCTCTGCGAGGGTCGCGGGGGAGTCGGTGCGTCGGCCGTCGACGTAGACGGCGCTGTCGACGACGCTTGCGCCCTCGCGGTGCTGGCGCCTGGTCGACGCGTGCTCCACCGGGTGCCCGGTGTGCGGTGCGTGGTCAGACGGGGCGGGTCGGCGGACGCGACCGGCCAGGCTGCGGATGGGGTTGCGGGTGGTGGTGCGGGTGGTGGTGCGGGTGCGCTCGGACATGACGACCTCCCGTGGACGGGACGAAGGGGCGGCGGACGGCGTCGTGAGAGCCGCCGCGAGCCCTGCCGCACGTCGTGTCGTGCGGGTCTCGAGCGGTCAGCCCTCGTCGGTCGTATGACTGGGAGGCTCTCCGCACATGGGGACCCACCTCCTGCCGTCGCCGCGACGTGCCCGTATGCCGTCGCCCCGGGGAGTCTAGCCGCGACGGGCGGGTGCCGGGCGGGCGTTCCCACCCCGTCGGACACCTCGTCACGTCGTCCGTCGGTCAGCGACGCCGGCGTCGGGCCTCCGACTCGAGGCTGCGGACCCGGCTCTCGAGGCCGAGCACCTTCTCGATGCCCGCGAGGTTGAGGCCCTCGTCGAGGAGCTGGCCGATGCGACGCAGCCGCACGAGGTCGCTGTCGCTGTAGCGGCGGGTGCCGCCGGCGGTCCGCGACGGCCGGAGCAGGCCGCGGGCCTCGTAGAGCCGGAGGTTCTGCACCCCCATGCCGACGAGGTCGGCGGCGACGGTGATGCCGTAGAGGCCGCGCTCGGGGTCGTTCTCGCTGGTGGCTGCCGGGGTCATCGATCCTCGAATAGGGCCTTGCATCGGCGTGCCGCCGGTGCTACAACAAATCTATCGCACACACCACAGATCTGTTGGTGGATCCATGGCGGCTCACGACGTGATGGAGGTGACGACGATGGAGCACCCGTTCGGGCTCGGGACGGTCGACGACCTGGCTCTCGACGTCGACGCGGCCTTCGCCGACATCGTGCTCGCCGACGACGACCTCGTCGACCTGGAGTTCGAGGCGCTCGTCAGTGCCGAGTTCGGCGACCCGACCGACCGTGGTGGCGTCCCGCACGACGACCCCGGAGACGGGCGGGCGCGACCGGGACCCCGCGACGCCCTCGATCCGGCTGTCCACCCCGCTGCGACGATCGCCGCGGCCAGACGCCGCAACCGGCAGCGCAGCCCTCCGGAGCCGTGACCTCGTGTTCTCGTAACCGGAGGCGGCCCCGCTGGACGGCGGGGCCGCCGTCACACCAGAAGGAGGTGACGAACGGCCGCCGGGGTCACGGACGGACGCCCGGTTGTCTCTTCGCCATGAGATTCGGGCCGCCCCTGCTTCCGATGGGAAGCAAGGGCGGCCCGCCGTCGTGAGTGGAGCCTCAGAGCTGCTGGGAGCCGCCGTCGACGAAGATCTCTGCGCCGGTCATGAAGCTGCTCTGGTCTCCGGCCAGGAAGAGGGCGACGTTCGCGATCTCCTCCGGCTGACCCATCCGGCCCATCGGGACGGTGGACGCGAGGGTGTCGAGCAGTGCCTGCGTGTCGTCGGGCGTGGGCGCCAGCCCCTCGACGCCCGGCGTCTGCGTCGGACCGGGGATGACCGTGTTGACGCGGATCTTGCGCCCGACCAGCTCGGCCGCCCACGTCCTTGCGAACGAGCGGATGGCGGCCTTGGACGCAGCGTAGACGCCGAAAGCGGGCGTGCCGGCGGTGGCGGCGGTCGACCCGACGAGCACGATGGCGGCGCCGTCGTTGAGCACCGGCAGGGCCTTCTGGACGGTGAAGAGGGTGCCACCCACGTTGCCGTTGAAGGTGTTTGCGAAGTGCTCCGGCGTGATCGCGCCGAGGGGCGCGAACTCCCCGCCGCCGGCGTTCGCCATGATCACGTCCAGGCCCCCACCGTGCTCCCGGATGACCTCGACGAGCTGGTCGAGGTCCTCGTGCTTGCTGACGTCGCCGCGCACCGCGGTGACGTTGTCGCCCATCGACGCGGCCGCCGCATCCAGCGCCTCCTGCCGTCGACCCGTGATGAAGACGTGCGCGCCCTCGGCGGCGAACCGGCGGGCCGTGGCCAGGCCGATGCCGGAGGTGGCCCCTGTGACGAGCGCGTTCTTGCCGTTGAGCTGTCCCATGATGATCGTCTCTTCTGTTTGTGTATCGATTGGTACAGAAAGAACGTACGCAGGTCCGCTGCGTTTGGCAAATCTGTACCGATCGGTTGCAAACTGGTAGGGTGGCGCGCGGAAGGGGTGAGGTCCTTGAGTCCACGAGGCAGACCCAGAGGGTTCGATGCGGACACCGCGCTCGACGCGGCGGTCGAGGTGTTCTGGCGCCACGGCTACGAGGGGGCGTCGCTCGACGACCTCACTCGTGCGATGGGGATCAACCGGCCGAGCATGTATGCCGCGTTCGGCAACAAGGAGCAGCTGTTCCGCGCGGCGGTGGCGCGCTACGCCGAGGTCGACATGGCGTACGCGCGAGAGGCGCTTGCTGAGGAGACTGCGGCCGAGGTCGCGGCCTCGCTCCTGCGGCGGAACGTGGAGTCCGTCACCCGTCCCGGCCGGCCGCCCGGGTGCCTCACCGTGCAGGGAGGAACGGCCTGCGGCGCCGACAACGAGGCCGTCGCCGAGTTCCTCGCGGCCAGTCGGCTCGCGGGTGAGCGGCAGCTCGCGGAGCGGTTTGCGCGTGCGGTCACCGACGGGGACCTGCCGGCCGACGCCGACCCCGACGCGCTGGCTCGGTTCGTCATGATGGTGGCCGAGGGCAACGCGGTCCACGCGGCGGCCGGGGTGGGACCGGAGCAGCTCCTGGCTGCGACCGAGATCGCACTGTCAGCCTTCGTCGCGCGCGACGCCGGCGCCCGCACCTGACCATCGTGGCGTCTGGTCACGCAGGTGGTCGAAGGGGCTCGACGACACCCGAGGCGACTGGGGCGTCTCATCCGTTGTGCTGACAGCAGCCCGGGTCGGGGAGACGCTCGGAGCATGCTCGCCGCACTCTGCGCTGCGTGATCCTCGGCCACAAGTGGATGTACCAGCGCGCGTCCAGCAAGAGCGTCCGCCGGACCTGTCAACGGTGTCCTGAGTTCGACATCGTCGAGCAGGAGATCGGTCGCGACCCCGCCGACGACAGGTGGAAGCAGGTCGGCGGCGGCACCAGCATGGGCGGCTTCGGCATGTGACGTCGCCGAAGCGTCAGGGTGGTGGCGATGGCTCTTCCCGGCCGGACCCGCTGATCCACGGCTCACTACGGGGCGCGCTGGTCCACTTCGGCACCCCAGCGTCCGAGCGCGACGATCGCCTCTCGCAGTGCGAGCCCGCGCTCGGTCAGCGCGTACGCACGTGTGTTGTGCCGAAGAGGAAGTCGGGACAGCACGCCGGCCGCTTCGAGCTCGCGCAGGCGAGTTGCGAGCATGTTCGTCGGCGCTCCGAGGTCGCGCTGCAGGTCGCCGTAGCGCTGCGGCCCTTCGAGCAGGCGTTCCACGATGAGTAGGGCCCACCGGCTGCCGACGATCTCGAGTGCCGCGGCGAGGTCGGTCACTCGCTCGGATCGGTGTTCGGCTTCATCCAGAACGGCGAGTAGTGGTAGCCGTCGAGGTCATCGAACTGGCGCTGGTACATGAAGGGGTAGTCGTCGGTGTCGCCGATCCGTCCGCCCGCGGCGCCGGCTCGCTCGAGGAGCTCGTCGACTGCCTCGCGGCTGCCGAGGTCGAAGGAAACCGTGACCTTCGACGGGGTGTCAGGTCCGCCGACCAGGTCCTCGACGCCTCCGACGTTCGCGTACATCTCGCGGCTGCCGAGCATGACGTACTGCTCAGGCGCGATGGCGAAGCACGACACGTTGTGATCGGACATCTCGGTGTTGAGGGTCCAACCAAGGGCTGTGTAGAAGTCGGTCGCGCGCTCGACGCTTTCGACCGGGCAGGTGATGAAGAGGCTCATGTCGGCATACTTGCAAAATGCAAGTGAGCCCGTCAAGGCCCACCGACGGCGGAGAGACCGGACGAAAAGCGTGTCCGGTCTCTCCGCCGTCGGTGGAGCTGAGGGGACTCGAACCCCGGACCTTCTCATTGCGAACAGTTGCGGGGCCGTAGTGGTGCTCATCCTGGTGCGGTGCATGCGTTTCCTCGGCGCCCTTGGCGGGTGTGCGTTTTGGGACGCGGGGGACACCGGGGGGACACGACTCGAGCACGCGAGTTTGCGCAGTGACTGGAAGGCTTCGCGCTGGGTGGCGCCGCCCAGAAGGCGCTTGCTTGACTCAGCCGCGCGGGCTGTAGTGGGCAAGTCGCGCTCGGGTCCCCGCGCTTTTCTGCGCCGGAGGCGCAGCTTGAGGCCGGATGTTGCGGGGCGATGAACGTGGCTGTGGCCGGTAGGCGGTCCGCACTCGCACGTTTCGCCGCGGAAGCGTCGCACGAGAGTTTGCAACAGGTCCGCGCGATCGTTCTTCTGCTCCCAGCTGGGTGGCCTGCACGTCCATGCTGCCTGGAGGTTCCGGCGCCCCAATCTCCTTGAAAGCCTTGACACCCACCTGCGCATACTCGATTATCGATAATCAGTTGGCCGCCCAACGTGGAGCGCCCGGGTCAAGGAGGACCTCATGAGTACTGCGATCGCCACCTTCTTCGGGGATGACGAGTTCCCCGTCACCTTCGAGGACGGGCAGCGCGAGCTGCTCTGGGTGCACGACGACTTGCACATCCCCAACCCGGTGTCGCCCATGTACGCGGACATCGGCGGCTGGTGGCTCAAGTGCGACTACATGTTCCGCCGCTTCGGCACGCCGTTCGCATCCGACTGGATCTCCAAGGTCATCAACGGCTACGTGTACACCGCAGCCATCCCGGCAGAGACCGGCCTCAAGGCCGAGGCGTCCGAGTACGGCGCCCGGTACACGCCGCGGACGCCGCTGGACGAGAAGTACGCCGCCGAGATCGGTGGCTACCTCGGCTGGACCCTACCGACGTACGCCGAGAACTTCCTCGGCTGGTGGCGCGACCGCCTCGTCCCCGAGATCAAGCGCAACTTCGAGCGCCTCGACACCTACGACTACAACGCCGCAGAGCTCGTCGACCTCGCGATCCTGCTCGAGGACGCCATCGACATCCACGACCGCCACTGGTCGATCCACTGGGTCCTCAACTTCAGCCAGTTCTCCTCCACCCTCAACCTCAACACGGTCATCGCCGAGGCCAAGGGCGAGGGCGACCACTCTGCGCTGATGGGCCGGCTGCAGTCCTCCACCGAGAACCGCAACTGGGACTCCATCGAGGAGCTGTGGAAGATCAAGGAGCAGGTGAAGAAGGACAGCGGCGCCATCGCCGAGGCCTTCACCCAGGGCACGACCGGCGCCGACGTCATCAAGGCGCTGCAGACCACCCCGGAGGGCAAGGACTTCCTCGCCACCGTCATCGAGGGCTACCAGGCCGAGTACGGCTTCAAGTCGATGTGGGCCCACGAGTTCTCCTTCCGCACCTGGCGCGAGGACCCGACCCCCGTCGTCGAGGCGGTCCGCGGCTATCTCGAGGCCGACTACGACTACCCGGCCGAGATCGCCGCCGTCGCCAAGGACCTCGAGGCCGCCAAGACCGAGTGCCTCGAGGGCGTCACCGGTGAAATCCGCGACCGCCTTGAGGCCGCGCTCAACTTGAGCCTGCGGATGAACCCACTCACCCCGGACCACCACTTCTACATCGACCAGGGCACCAACGCCCGGGTGCGCCTCGTGCTCATCGCGATCGGCCGCAAGCTCGTCGAGGACGGCAAGATCGGCGACCCCGAGGACGTCATGTACCTCAAGTACAACGAGCTGCGCACCCTCATGGCCGGGTCCAACTCCTTCGACGCCGAGGACCTCATCGGTGACCGCCGCGACGAGCGCGAGGCCGCCTACGAGCTGCGACCGCGTGACTGGGTGGGCACCGCCACGGAGGAGAACCTCGCCTTCCCGTACCTGTCCCTGTGGGCCTTCCCGGAGAAGGTGTACCGCGAGCCGTCGACTGTCGAGGGAGAGATCCACGGCCTCGGTGCTTCCACCGGTGTCGTCGAGGGCAAGGCCCGCCTCGTCCTGTCGCCGGAGCAGTTCTCCCAGGTCGAGCGCGACGAGATCGTCGTGTGCCGCATGACCAGCCCGGCCTGGGTGGTGCTCTTCACGAAGATCGCCGGCCTGGTCACGGACGCCGGTGGCATGGCCTCGCACCCGGCCGTCGTCTCCCGCGAGTTCGGCATCCCGGCCGTCGTCGGCACCTCGGACGCCACCCGGCA
The DNA here is from genome assembly GCA_000955875.1 of Terrabacter sp. 28. Lineage (GTDB taxonomy): Bacteria > Actinomycetota > Actinomycetes > Actinomycetales > Dermatophilaceae > Terrabacter. Next base: position 19,282 of record JYOE01000002.1, on the reverse strand, counting down.
GATCAAGACCGGCGACCGTGTCCGCGTCAACGGCGCCACCGGCGTCGTCGAGGTGCTCTCGTGACGCTGTCGCGATCCGTTCTGCGCGAGCAGATCAAGGAAGTCATCATCCAGCGCATCCTGGACGGCACGTATGCCCCGGGCGACCGCGTCGTCGAGCTGGCGCTCGTGCAGGAACTCGGCGTCAGCCAGGCCCCTGTACGGGAGGCCCTACGCGACCTGGAGGCCATGCGGTTCATCGAGTCCGAGCCCTACCGTGGCGCACGTGTCCGCCAAGTCACCCACAAGGAGCTGACCGAGACCTACCCGGTCCGCGCTGCCCTTGAGGAGCTGGCCGGACACATGGCCGCACCCGGGGTGGACAACAACGTTCTGAGGATGCTGGAGAGCGAAATCCAGAACATGCTCGAGGCTGCCCGCCGTAAGGACCAGCACGGACTGCTGGTGCACGACGCCCGCTTCCACGAGCTCATCGTCGAACAGGCCGGCAACTCCGTCCTGCTCGACTCCTGGTCCGGCCTGCGCATCGAGGCGTACACCCTCGTCTCGGTGGTCAAGTCCAACCTCGACCTGGTCGCGATCGCGAACACCCACCTGCCGATTCTCGACGCCCTCCGCCAGCGTGACGGCGACCTCGCCGGAAAGGTCATGCGGGCACACATCGAACATTTCGGAAACACGCTGTTTGGAGGCGACCCCGATGCCTGAGGCCCCCCTCGTCCTGCCGTTCACCGACGAGCGATGCCGCGACGTCGACCTCACCGGCGGCAAGGGCGCCAGCCTCGCCTCGATGACCGCCAACGGCCTGCCGGTCCCGCCGGGATTCGTCATCACCTCGGCGGCCTTCACCGACGCCGTCGACGGCGAGGCACTCCTGGCTCACCTGAAGAACCGCGACCTCGAGGCCGCCCGCGCCGTCGTCGCCGCGACCCAGCCGCCGCGGGAGCAGATCCGCGAGGCCTACGAGCAGCTCCCAGCCGGCTGCTCCGTCGCGGTCCGGTCCTCGGCCTGCGCCGAGGACAGCAGCGATGCCTCCTACGCCGGCCAGCAGGAGACCTACCTGTTCGTCGAGTCCTTCGACGAGGTCATGGACAAGGTTGTCGAGTGCTGGCTCTCGTTCTTCTCAGAGCGCGCCCTGTTCTACCGCGAGCACAAGGGCGACCTCGACGACATCCAGATGGCTGTCGTCGTCCAGCAGATGGTCGACGCGACCAAGGCCGGCGTCATGTTCACCGTCGACCCGGTCAACCACCGCCGCGACCGCGTCGTCATCGAGGCCGCCTTCGGCATCGGCGAGAACGTCGTCTCCGGCGAAGTCACCCCCGACTACTACACGCTGGACCGCAAGGGTGCCCTGAAGAAGGCCAAGGTCGTCGCCGAGCAGGTCATGGCCGAGAGCGAGCTCGCCGACCTCGTGAAGCTCGGCCTGCACCTCGCCGAGCTCAACGGCGGCCCCCAGGACATCGAGTGGGCCTACGACGACACCGGGCTCTACATGCTGCAGTCCCGACCCGTCACCACCATGTAGCCACGCCGCCCGGTCCGTCCGGTGTGAACACCCCCGTCACACCGGCCGGACCAGGCGTCAGCCGAACCACTGCGCACAAGCACCACATCGAGGAAGGAGCGGCCCGACCATGACATGGATCCAGCCGACCAGCGTGGACGCTGTCGTGCGTGCACGCGCCGAGAACCCCGAGGCCATCATCGTCGCGGGCGGCACCTTCCTCGGCATCCTCGTCCGGGCCGGGATGCTCGAGGCCGACGACTGGATCTCCCTGCAAGACGTGCGCGAGCTGACGCGACTGCAGTCACTTGGGGACCTGTCCATCGGCGCCATGGTGCGACATCGGCGGCTGGAGCTCGACGAGGACGTCCGCGGGATCTGGCCCGGCATCGCCGCCGCGTTCCGCGCCGTGGCCAGCCCGCGCGTCCGCAACGTCGCCACCGTCGGAGGAGTCCTCGCCGACGCCGACTACGCCTCCGACCCGCCCTCCATGCTCGTCGCCTCGCGCGCCGTCGCGGAGATCGCGAGCGTCCGCGGCAGCCGTCGGGTGCCCATCGAGGAGCTCATCACCGGGCACTACAGCACCTGCCTCGAGGAGGACGAGCTGATCACCCGAGTCATCGTCCCGCGGCCACAAGGGCCCGCCGTCTACCGCAAGCTGCGAACCCGGTCACAAGAGGACCGGCCCTCCTCGTCGGTCGCCGCCGTCGTCCACCAGGGCACGGTTCGAGTCGTGGTCGGAGCCGTGAGCGACCGCCCGCACCACTTCGCCGACCTGTGCGCCACCTGGCGACCCGGCAACGAGGACTCCGCCCGGGAGATCGGCGCCGGGTACGCGGAACGGATCGAGTACATCGACGACAACCGCGGCTCCGCGGCCTACCGGCGACGCGTCGTGGCCGTCGAGGTCCGCCGAGCCCTGATGCAGGTGAGCTCATGAACACCTCGACCGCGCGCGCCCGCCGCGACCAGGACAACAACGAGGGCACGGGTAACGCACGACTGCGACCCGGTGAAACCTCCGCCGTGCAAGGCGTCAACCCGCGCATCACCGCCGGCATCCGCTACGCCACCGACGGCGGAATCCCGGGCGAGTGGCACCTGCGCATCATCCGCTCCTCGGTGCCCGCGGGCCGGGTCACCGGCTTCCAGACCGCCCTTCTGGACGACGAGATCATCTTCCTGACCCCCGACGACGTGGACGCCGCCGGCCTGCCCGCATTCGGATGCCAGATCGCCGACCAGACCGTCCTGACCCGGGAGCCGAAGTTCGTCGGTGACGCGATTGCCGCCGTCCTTGCCCCCACCCTGGCCGCTGCCCGGATCGCGGCATCGCTCGTCGAGGTCAGCTACGAACGCGCCCCGGCCGTCTTCGACGAGATGGCCGCAATCGCCCCGGACGCGTTGCTCGTCCACCGTTCGCACGCGACCTCCGAGTCGGACTCCGCTTACTTCGACATGCGCCCGCAGGACGGCACCAACGTGTGCCACCGGTTCCGGATCCGCACCGCAGCCCTGCAGGGCCGGCAGGAACCGAACGTCATCACCGAGCTCGACGATTCCGACACGGCCCTGGCCGACGCGTTCGCGCAGGCGGACGTCATCATCGACGAGGTCTTCCACACCCCGGCCGCGGCCCACGTGCCGATGGAACCGCACGCCACCAACGCCCAGTGGGTCGAGGGCCGCCTGGAAGTCGTCACCGGCACCCAGACCCCGTTCAACATGCGCCAGGACCTCGCGCACATCTTCGGGCTGGCTGCCGACGACGTGCGGATCGTTGTTCCCCCGATGGGTGGCGCCTTCGGCGCCAAGACGTTCATCCGCACTGAAGCCATCACCGCCCTCGCCGCACGCGTCAGCGGCCGCCCGGTGCGCTGCGTCCTGGACCGCGACGAGGTGTTCAACGAGGTCACCCGTCACCCCTCGACGGTCCGCATCCGCTTGGGCGCCAAGGCTGACGGCACCTTCGTTGCCAAACGCATCTGGGCGTATGTCAACACGGGCGCCTACGCCGACTGCGGCCCCGGTGTCGCGCAGAAGATGGGCTATGCCGGAGTCGGGCCCTACCGCTTCGAGCACGTCGCCGTCGACTCCTACTGCATCTACACCAACCTGCCACCCGGTGGTGCCTTCCGCGGCTACGGCGCGATGCAGTCCGTCTGGGCCTCCGAGCGTGCCGTCGACCTGCTGGCCGACCGACTCGGCATCGACGCCGTCGAGCTGCGCCGGCAGAACCTGCTGCGCGAGGGTGACACCTTCTGCACCGGCGAGGTGATGCACGACAGTCACTTCGAGGAGCTGCTCGACGACGCCGCCTCGGCCGTCGGCTGGGAAAAGGACGGCGACCGCGCCGGCAAGGGCGTGGCCATCATGCTCAAGGGGATGCAGACGCCCTCGAAGGCGGAGGCACGCATCCAGCTGCTGCCCGACGGACGGTATGAGGTCCAGGCCGGTACCGCCGACATGGGCCAGGGCGCCTCGGAGATGCTGACCCGCCTGGCCGCCGAGTACCTCAAGTGCGACGTCGACCAGATCGTCGTGTGCACCCCGGACACCGACCGCGTCCCCTACGACACCCGCACCACCTCCAGCCGGTCGACCCACATGATGAGCCGGGCACTTGCCGACGCCGCGCAGGACCTGCTCCAGCACGGCACCGTCGGCCACGGGTACGTCTCCAACGACGGCGGACTCGACCCCGACACCGGCCAGGGCGTCGCCTCCTCTCACTGGCACCAAGGCTCTGCCGCCGCCAGCCTGGACGTCGACGAGGAGACCGGCGTCATCACCCTCCGGACCCTGTACGCCTCCTCCTACGCCGGCAAGGTCGTCAACCCACACGGCGCAGACCTGCAGAACGAGGGGTCGATGATCCTCGGACTCGGCTCAGCGCTCTTCGAGGAGCTCCAGTTCAGCGACGGGCAGATGACCAACCCGAACCTGTCGGACTACAACATCGCCTCCGCCCTCGACGTCGTGTCGATCAGTCACAAGGTCATGCAGATCCCCGGCGCCGAAGTTCACGGCCTCGGCGAGACCGCCGTCCCGCCGGTTCCCCCGGCCATCGGCAACGCCGTCGCGTCCTTCGGGTACCACGTGACCCGGCTGCCCATGACACCCGAACGCGTCCTGGCCGCGGCCCCCAGCCACGAGCAGGCCAGTCCCCCGGTCGGCCACATCCAAGGAGAGGAGGGCGCATGAACCTCGCCCTACGCGTCAACGGACGCACCATCCACGCTGACGTCGAGCCCGAGACCATGCTCGTCGACGTCCTTCGCGAGCACGCCGGCCTGACCGGCCCGCGCGTCACCTGCGGCGTCGGCCTCTGCGGCACCTGCACCGTCCTGATGGACGAGCAGCCCGTGTCCGCGTGCATCCTCATGGCCCCGCTCGCGCAGGGCACGGAGATCACCACCATCGAGGGCATCCCCGAGGACGACGCGGTCGTCCGCTGCTTCGACCGCCATCACGCCTTCCAGTGCGGCTTCTGCATCCCCGGGATGGTGCTGACCGGACGGGCGATGGTGGCCGAAGGCCATGCCGCAGACCGCGAGGAGATCCGTGAGGGGCTCGGGGGCAACCTGTGCCGCTGCGGCTGCTACCTGAAGATCATCGACGCCATCGAGGAGGCCGCCCAGTGAAGTACGTGACCTACGCCCCCAGCGCCGACACCGCGGCACCGACCGGCCGAGTCGCCTACCTCGACGGTGAAGACGTCATCGACGTCGGCTTCGACGGCGACATGGTCGCCTTCATCGAGGCCGGCGCGCCCCATGGCACGACCACGCTGGCAGGCCGAGCAGATTCCGTGCGACTGCTTGCCCCGCTGCGTCCGCGGACGATCCGCGACTTCTTGGCCTTCGAGGGCCACCTCAAGAGCGCCTTCGCCCGCCTCGGCAAAGCGATCCCGGACGAGTGGTACTCCGTGCCCGCCTACTACAAAGGCCTGACTGACACCGTCATCGGCCCGGGCGATGAGATCCCATGGCCCGCGTACACCGACAAGCTCGACCACGAGCTCGAGCTCGCCGCGATCATCGGGCGCCGCGGCAAGGACATCACCGAGGCCAATGCCCTGGAGCACGTCTTCGGGTACACGATCTGGAACGACATGTCCGCCAGGGACACCCAGACCCGCGAGCTGCCGGTCGGCATGGGCCCGTGCAAGGCCAAGGACTGGGACGGCTCCAACGTCCTTGGACCGTGCATCGTCACCGCTGACGAGATCGACCCGCACGATGTCGACCTGGAGGTGCGGGTCAACGGCGAGCGGTGGGGCGGGGACAACACCGCGGCCATGCACCACTCGTTCGAGTCGATGATCGCCTACGCCTCCCAGGGACTGACCCTGCGAGCCGGGGAGCTCCTCGGCTCCGGGACCGCCACCGGTGGCTCGGGACTCGAGCTGGACCGCTGGCTGCGACCCGGCGACCTCATCGAGATGGAAGCCAGCGGCATCGGCGTCTTGATCAACACCGTGGGCCCACGGCCGGACTGAGCAGGCCCGCCCCCAGAAACCGCACCACCGGACAGACCCCAAGAAAAGCAAGGAGAAGTTCATGGCATTCGTCGTGGCAGCAACGTGGTTGGCCAAGGAAGGCGAGGAGAAGCGGGTCGAGGAGACCATCGTCAAGATGACCCCGCTCTCGCGCGCCGAGGAGGGCAACCTCTTCTACCAGGCCCAGGTCAACCCCGAGGACCCCCGCACGTTCTTCCTCTACGAGCAGTACGTCGACGAGGCCGCCTACGAGGCCCACAAGGCGACCCCGCACTTCCAGGAGAACGTCTTCGGCTACATCATCGAGTACCTCGAGGAGCGCTCGGTGAAGACCTACACGACCATCGACGCCTGACCGTCTGACCCATGCCAGACACGACAGTCCTGCTCCTGCGTCACGGAGAGGTGGCCTCGCACCGCGGCGACGTCCCCGTGACGCGGGACGGGCTGCTGCACGCTGAACGCGTCGGCAGCGCCCTCGCTGACCGCTTTGGGCAACCCATCACCCTGCTCTACGGCGGGACCCGCCGCACCCGCGAGACCGCTGAGGCGATCGGCCGCGGCATAGGGGACCGGTCCCGCGTGCAGGGGCCCGTGGACAACTTCGCCCTCAGGAACCCGGACATGTACGCCGCCGGCTCGCGCGTCAACATGGTCAGCTCCGCCGAGACCCTGGCCGAACAGGTACCCGACATGACGGCCGAGCAGGCCGACGCCAACCCGTGGTGGGCGCACTTCTTTTCCGCGGGCGACCGGATCGGCTGGTGGCTAGCCCAGACGGATCCGCCGGGTGAGACCTCATCTGACCTGGCGATCCGCCTCAGCCGGTTCGCCCTCAGCATCGCCGACCCAGGCCCGCTGGCCGGGCGCCTGATCGTCGGAGTCACACACTCGCCCCTGCTGCGATCTCTGCTACTGGCTCACACGGGCCGCGACCCCGGTGAACCGGGCTACGTCACGGGCGCCCACGTCACCGTGGGCGGCGACCGAACCCTGCACGTCGACGCCATCGACTTGCTCGCCGCAACACGCTGACACCTCCCGCCTCCACCCACCTACCTCTTACGCACCCAAGGACCTCGACATGGAACTCGTGCACGACTTCACGGTCCCCGTCCCCGCCGACCAGGCGTTCGCCCTACTGGTCGACGTCCAGAAGATCGCCCCCTGCCTGCCCGGCGCCGCCGTCACATCGGTCGACGGCGACGCCTTCGAGGGTGGCATGAAGATCAAGCTCGGACCGATGTCGATGACCTTCAAGGGCGAGGGCGTCCTGGAGAAGTTCCCCCAGGAGCGACGTGTCGTCCTTCAGGCACAAGGCCGCGACGCCAAGGGCAACGGCGGAGCACAGGCCAGCGTGACCGCGTCGCTGCACGAGCGCGGGGACGCCACGGAGGTGCACGTGATCACCGACCTGAGGGTCAGCGGCAAGGCCGCCCAGTTCGGCGGCGGGGTCATGAAGGACGTCAGCAACCGCATGCTGGGGACCTTCGCCGCCAACCTCGCGCAGCTCATCGCCTCCGGGGCCGCGGTCGCCGACGGTGCACAGCCCGCCCGGGGTGCACAGACCGCCACGCCCTCCGGAGCCCTGGACGCCGGATCGTCCCCCGGACCGTCCAATGCAGTTGGGGCCCGGCAGTCTGCCGCCGCCCCAGCGCCCTTCGTGCCCGCCGGCGACGACGGGCTCGACGCGATGTCCCTGCTTCTCGGATCGAGCGCAGCCAAGGCCGTCCTCGTCCCGACCGGAGCCGCCCTGGTGGGCATGGTCATCGGCTACCTGTACGGCAAGAACCGCACGCTGGAAAGGATCGTTCGTCGTGTCCTCTGACCCGATCATCACCATCAACCCGGCCACCGGGGAACCGCTGGAGCAGTTCACCCCGATGACGGCCGCCGACCTGGACGCCGTCGTCGCCGCGGTCGCGAACGCGCAGCAGCCGTGGGCAGCCACGCAGGTGGACGCGCGCGCCGGCCTCCTGCGGGCGGTCGCCGAGCAGCTGCGCGGCCAAGCCGACGAGCTCGCCCTGCTGGCCACCCGCGAGATGGGCAAGCCGATCACCGAGGCGCGAGCCGAGGTCGAGAAGTGCGCCTGGGTCTGCGACTACTACGCCGATACCGCCCCCCGCGTGCTCGCCGACGAGGAGGTGCAGGCGGCCGGGTCGCGCAGCCTGATCCGGCACGAGCCGCTCGGGGTAGTGCTGGCGATCATGCCGTGGAACTTCCCGTTCTGGCAGGTGTTCCGGTTCGCGGCCCCGACCCTGATGGCCGGCAACACCGCTCTGCTCAAGCACTCCCCGAACGTGACCGGCACCGCGTTGGCCATCGAGGCGTTGCTGGTCAAGGCCGGCATCCCCAACGACGTCTTCCGGACCCTGGTCATCGCCGAGCCGGACGTGCCCACCGCAGTTGCCGATCTCATCGCAGACGACCGCGTGGCCGCGGTGACGTTGACCGGTAGCAACCGCGCTGGTGCGCACGTCGCGGCCGCCGCCGGGCAGGCGGCGAAGAAGAGCGTACTCGAGCTGGGCGGCTCGGACCCGTTCGTCGTGCTGGCCGACGCCGATCTCGACGAGGTGGTGCCCAAGGCCGTCTCGGCCCGGTTCCTCAACACCGGCCAGTCGTGCCTGTGCGCGAAACGGTTCATCGTCCACGAGTCGCTCGTCGAGGAATTCGGGCGCCGGTTCGCCGAGGCTGTCTCGCAGCTGCATATCGGTGACCCGACCGAGGAAGGTACCCGTATCGGCCCGCTGGCCCGACCCGACCTGGTGGACAACTTGGACCGGCAGATCGCGGGCTCGGTCGAGGCCGGAGCCACAGTCCTGACGGGCGGCGTCCGGCTGGAGCACGGCGCGTCGTGGTACGCCCCGACGGTCCTGACCGCGGTGACACCGACCATGCCCGTCATGGCGGAGGAGACGTTCGGGCCCGCAGCCGCCGTCATCGGCTTCGGCTCGGACGAGGAGGCGATCGAACTGGCGAACGCGACCCCGTACGGGCTCGGGGCCAGTGTCTGGTCGGCCGACACGGACAGGGCCCTGGCGGTGGGTGGGCGCATCCAGTCCGGGGCGCTGTTCGTCAACGCGGTCACCGCCTCCGACCCGCGGCTGCCGTTCGGCGGCGTCAAGCAGTCCGGGTATGGGCGTGAGCTCGGCGTGGCCGGCGCCCTCGAGTTCACCAACACCCGCACCGTGGTCATCGGCTGACCCGCGGCCCCACGAAACCAAGGAACGAAACGATGCAGAAGGTCACCCCGAACGTCTTCACCGACACCACGCTGCGCGGCTGCAACCCGAGCATGGTCGCCACCAGCGACGGCGTCGTCATCATCGACACGCCGCAGTTGCCCACCCGCGCCGTCGCCATGCGGCAGGAGGCCGAGGCCCTCGGGCCCATCCGGTACGTCATCAACACCGAGCACCACGTGGACCACATCTTCGGCAACTTCTACTTCCGCGGTGCCGGCCCGATCGTGCACCACCAGGGGGTCGCCGACAACTTCATGGAGGTCACCCCGAGCCTCGACTCGTTCGACTACGCGCACGAGGCGATCCCGTCAGACGACCCCGAGGGCGAGGCGATCTTCCCGGACCGCGAAACCTACTTCGCAGACCCCGGCCGCGCCGACATCGTCTTCACCGGCGACCTGACGATCAGCCTCGGCTCGCACAACTTCGAGCTGATCCACACCCCCGGCCACACGCCCGGGCAGATCGCCGTCCATGTCCCGCAGGAACGAGTCGTCTTCACCGGCGACACGATCTTCTCCGAATGCCAGACCTGGCTCATGGGCTCCAACGTCACGCAATGGCTCGCGGCCCTGGATCGCATCTCCCAGCTCGACGTCGACTGGGTCATCCCGGGGCACGGCCCCGTCGTGACTTCTGCCTACCTGGCGCGGCAGCGGGCCAACCTCGTCGACTGGGTGCAGGCCGTCGCCGACGCCGTAGCGAACGGATGGAGCCGTGAGGAGACCGTGGCGAAGGTCAACTTCGCCGAGCGGTACCCGGTCGATGTGGGTCAGGGCTACATGATGGACCACATCCAGACGCTCAACGCCGGGTCCATCTGGGACAAGCTCACGGCCGGCCGGCCGGCTTGACGGGATCAGAGACGGATGAGACTTCTCCTGATGGGTCCTCCTGGCGCCGGCAAGGGCACGCAGGCGACTCGGTTGGCCGACGCGCTCAGCGTCCCGGCGATCTCCACGGGTGACATCTTCAGGTCAAATGTCGCGGCAGGGACACCGCTGGGGGTGCAAGCCCAGCGGTACATGAACGCGGGTGAATACGTGCCCGACTCCGTCACCGACGCCATGCTCGAGGCACGCCTCGACGAGCCGGAAGCCGCCAACGGGTGGCTTCTGGACGGCTACCCCCGAACTGTCGGCCAAGTAGCCGCGCTCGAGGCTGTCCTCGAGGCCCGCAGCCATCGCCTGAACGCCGTGCTCGTGCTCACCGTCGACGAGGAAGAACTGGTTCAGCGCCTCGCCAAGCGGGCGTTGACCGAGGGCCGCGCCGATGACACCGAGGAGGTCATCCGTCGTCGTCAGGAGGTCTACCGGGCGCAGACCGCACCCCTGCTGGAGTCCTACGAGAAGCGCGGCCTCTTGACCACCGTGCCCGGGTCCGGGCCCGTCGCGAAGGTCACGGAGAGCCTGTTCGAAGCGCTTTCCCTCAGCGCAACCCGTCAACCCTGATCAAGACCGGCCAAAGCGGGCCACCCGCTCTCGGCTCTCGGTCACGCGGTCTTTCGTCCCGTATTCAGACACTGCGTCTTAGCCGTAGGCCTCTTGCGGGCCGTGGCCGCCGGATCCACGACCTGCGCCACACCGGTGCGTGCCTCTGGCTGGCCCGCAGCGTCGACCCCGGGACCGTCCAGGCGTGGATGGGACACGAGTCCATCGGCACCACGAACCGCTACCTGCACCACCTCGGAACAGGCGCCGATCTGGCCGGTCTGGCGAGGCTCAATGTGACCCCGGGGGACACCGGGGGGACACATCGGCGGGAGACGGGCGGATGACAAAAAGAGAACCCCGCCCCCTCCTGCGTGTTTCCGCAGGTGGGACGGGGTTTCTCATCGGTGGAGCTGAGGGGACTCCGCCGTCCTCGCTTCGCTGCGGCGGCTCCTCGAATCACCGAGTCCTAGAAACGGCAGAGAGACCGGACGAAAAGCGTGTCCGGTCTCTCTGCCGTTGGTGGAGCTGAGGGGATTCGAACCCCTGACCTTCTCATTGCGAACGAGACGCGCTACCAACTGCGCCACAGCCCCAGGTGCGGAAGAAAAGATAACACCACGCCGACCGGCACACCGAATCGGACCGCCGCTCGCGGGACGCCGCGCCAGAGGGCGACGCGGCGTCCCGGCTCACGGCCGGAACGTGAGCACGACTGCCGCCCACCTGCCCGCCGTCGTGCCGTCAGCACGGAAGGCCCCGGTCGAGGTCGGCAGCTGGTAGGCGCGGCCGAGGTTGGTGCTCCCCGTCGCCATCGGTGTCAGCCCCGTCCAGGCCGACGTCCACGTCGGGTTGCTCGACGAGGTGAACGCGGCCACGGCCCCGAACACGACCTCACGGGCATCGCTCGTCGTCTGGGTCAGCCCGGACGAGAAGGACGAGCCGGTCCCCGTCGCCGCCGCCACCCGGTCGAGCCGGGTGACGCCCCGCAGGTCGTCCGCGACCATCCGGGAGGTCGCCGCCTTGGGGAAGGTCGCCGTGATCCTCGCGCCGGCTGCGAGCGGGTTGGTCGCCGTCGCGGTGAGGACGACGAGGCGCCCGGACGACGCGGACACGGTGCGTGCGACGGCATACGTGTTACCCGCGGTGTCGGTGACGGTGATGGCGCCGTTGGAGTTGCTCACCACCTGCACGGTGACGACGACGAGGTCGTTCTTCTGGACGCTCACACCCGGTCCGAGGGTGAGGGTCGCACCGGTCGCGGACGAGGCCGACGCCGCCGTCCCCAGCGTGCCCACGTAGGCGGGTGGAGGTGCGGTGACGGTCACGCTGCGCTGCGCGGTGCCGGTGAGGCCGGACGCGTTCGTCACCGTCACGGTCACCGTGTAGCTACCGGCGACCGCGTAGGTGTGGGTGGCCGTCGAGGTCGTCGATGCGGCCGTGGTCGCGCCGTCGCCCCAGGCGAACCCGTAGGTCAGGGCCCGCCCCTGCGGGTCGGTCGAGGGCGACGCGTCGGCGGTCACGTCCAGCGGCGCGGTGCCGGTCGACGGGCTGACCGAGAGCGACGCGGTGGGGGGTAGGACGGGATCCGACACCACGACCGACCGTTGTGCCGTCGAGCTCGCGCCGGAGGTGTTCGCCACCGTCACGGTGACCGTGTAGGCGCCGGGCGTCGAGTACGTGTGGCTGCTGGTGGGAGCCGTCGATGCGGGGACCGTCACGCCGTCACCGAAGTCGAAGGCGTACGAAAGGGTCTGCCCTTGCGGGTCCGTCGACCCCGACGCGTCGGCGGTCACCGCGAGCGGCGCGGGGCCGCTCGCGGGAGTGACGGCGAGCGCGGCGACGGGGGGCTGCGCCGGTGGCGGGGGCGTCGTGACGGACACGGTTCGCGCGGCACTGTCGCTGAGCCCGGACGCGTTGGTGACGGTGACGGTGACCGTGTAGCTGCCGGCGGACGTGTAGGTGTGTTCCGCCGTCGCGGTGGCGGATGCCGCCACGGTGGTCCCGTCACCGAAGTCGAACGCGTACGAGAGTGCTTGTCCCTGCTGGTCGCTCGATGCCGACGCGTCGGCTGTGAGGGCCAGTGGTGCGTCACCGCTCGCCGGGGTCACTGCCAGTGAGGCGCTCGGCGGCTGGACGACCGGCGGCGCGGTGACCGTCTCGGTGGCGGTGGTCGTGGTGCTCAGCCCGCTCGTGTTCCGGACGGTGACCTTCGCCGTGAACGTACCGACAGCGGTGTAGACGTGCGAGGCGGTCGGCGAGGACTGCGCGGCCACGGTCGCGCCGTCACCGAAGTCGAACGCGTACGTCAGCGTCTGGCCCTGCGGGTCGCTCGACGCCGAGGCGTCTGCCGTGACAGAGAGCGGAGCGGTCCCGTTGCTCGGCGTCAGGACGAGGCTCGCCGTCGGCGGCTGGACGGGCGCCGGAGGCGCGGCGACGGCCACCGAGCGGCTCGCTGTCCCCGTGAGGCCGGAGGTGTTCCGGGCCGTCACGGTCACGGTGTAGGTGCCGGCGGTGTCGTAGGTGTGGCTCGCGACGGCGGCGGACTGCCCGGCCACGGTCGTGCCGTCACCGAAGTCGAACGCGTACGTCATCGGCTGGCCCTGCGGATCCGTGGTGGCCGACGCGTCGGCGCTCACGAGCAACGGGGCGGTGCCGCTCGCCGGCGTGACGCTCAGCGCCGCGACCGGCGGCTGTGCCGGAGGCGGAACGTCGGGCTGGAACTCGTAGGCCCCCAGGTCGTCGTACAGGCGCGGTCCGGCCGCGAACGTGTTGGCCACGTTCGGGTCGCGTACGCGTGGGGCGCCGACGATGTCGGCCGCCTGCTCGCCGGGCACGCCGCTGTCGCCACGGTCGATGGCGGGCGAACCCTCTCGCAGGGTGAGGTCCCACGAGCCCGGGTCGGTGAACCGCGCGTCGGCCTGGACGCCCGCGGCCTCCTGGCCGGAGGCGGTGCGCATGGCGGCGAGGCTCGTGAAGGTCGTGCCCCACGCGTACATGACGCCGGTCTTGCTGAGGTGCACGAGGTTGTGGTCGACCAGCGTGCTGTTCTGCGCGCCGTCCCACACGCCGATGTTGCCGGCACGGCGCGCACAGCTGATGCCGGCGTACGCGGGGTAGACGGCGTTGTCGACGGCGATGTTGTTGGCGATCCGGTAGGTGCCCGACGTGGACCCCTCGAGGTTGATGCCGCTCGTGCAGTTGCGGAAGACCGTGTTGCCGACGATGGTGCCGCCGGTGACGTTGAGGTTGTCGATGCCGTGGTCGCCGTTGTTGTAGGTGACGTTGAGGGTGACGAGGTTGTTGTTGGCGCCCGTGTAGAGCTGGATCCCGCTGTCCTCGTTGTCGTGGGTGACGTTGCCGATGATGGTGTTGCCGGGACTCGTCACGTTGATGCCGTTGGCGTTGCGCTGCCAGCCCTGGGCGTTGAAGCTCGACTGGTTGTTGGTCACGGTGTTGCCGGTGGAGGTCGTCGTGACGTAGATGCCGGTGTCGCTGTTGTGGTTGGTGTTGTTGTCGGCGACGAGCGAGCTGTTCGTCGTGCGGATGCTGATGCCGGGAGCCGTGGCGCTCTGGGCCTGACGACCCGCGTTGGTCACGGTGTTCCCGCGGACGGTGATGTGGTCGCTCTTCGTGACGTAGATGCCGTCGCCGGTGGTGCCCGTGAACGTGAGGTTGGACAGACTGATGAAGCTGCGCGTCGAGATGTAGGCGCCGTTCGTGACGCCGCTCCCGATGACGGGGTGGCGGCCGGGCCAGCTCGTGATGGTGATCGGGGCGCTCGCCGTGCCCGACGCGGACGGTTTGATCGTCTCGGCGTACGTGCCGTCGCCGATGTAGAGGGCGTTGCCGGCCTGGAGACGGCTGACGCCCTTGGTCACGGTGCAGAACGGCGCGCTCGCCGTTCCGTTGCCGGCGTCACTGCACACCGGGCTCGTCCGGTCGACGTAGTAGTCGGTCGCGACCGGGATCACCGGCGGCGTGCCGATGACGTACTCGTCGATGACGCTGCCCGCCGTGCATGTGATGTCGTCGCGCGACGCGGCCTCGTCGCACACCGCCTGCAGCTTGAGGCCGGTGCTGCCGACGTCGACCCGCATGTGTGACAGGTGGAAGGTGCGGAAGGCAGTGCGCGCGTCGGTGCTCGTCCAGGGCGTCTCCGCCGACGACGCCGCCCCGACGGTCACGTGGGTGACGCCCTGGATGGGCTGGAAGCGCTCGTAGTCGTGGGAGTGGCCGTTGATGTTGAGGACGTACTTGCTGTACGTCTGCCCGAACCCGTCGAGGATCGAGGCGATCCCCGTCTCGCCGGGGTGGAAACCGGTGGAGTACGCGGGCCGGTGGCCGTAGGTGACGATGTACTGGATGCTGGGGTCGTCCTGGGCCTGGCGCATGAGTGGGCCGGCCTTGGACTGCCAGTCGCTCCAGGCGCCCGTCCACGGCTCCGGGTAGGCGATGAAGCGGACGGGACCCGCGTCGAACCAACCCCAGTCGTTGCCGCCGCCGGAGATCGCGGGCGAGCCCGGGGAGGCGGCCGCGTGCGGCATGAGTAGTCGGCCCTTGTAGTTGCGCAGGTCGTCCGAGCCGAGGACGTCGTACTCGTGGTTGCCCCACGCGGGCATGTATGCCGCACGAGTGCTCCAGCGCATGACGTCGTTGAAGTGCTGGTCGACCGCCGAGATCGCCGTCCCGTTGGCATAGGTCAGGTCGCCGACCATGAGGACGAACGACGGGTCGTCGGCGCTGATGTTGTCGAGCGTGGCCCCGAGGTGCGAGAAGTGCGCCGTGTCGCCGACGTCACCGATGGCGTCGAACCGGAAGCTCGAGGTCGACGACGGCGGCGCGTGGAAGGTGTAGTCGGGGCCGCCGCCGACGGAGTAGTGGTACTCCGCACCGGGCACGAGCCCGCCGAGCTCGAGCTGCCAGAAGGGCCCCGGTGAGGACCACGGGGTCCACGCCGGCGCGACGCCGGCGGCCGTCTGGTCGTAGGAGGTCGTCGTGCCCCACCGCACGTCGCTGGCCGTGCCGCGCCAGTCGATGGCGACTGACGTCGGACCGGTGAAGGTGTAGTGCACCTCGTCGGCCGTGGCCACGGCCCAGCCGGGGGGTGCTGCACCCACGAGCAGCGCGAGGGCGGCCACGAGGACGGGCGCCAGCACCCGCGCCGGCCACCGCATCGAGCCGCGGTGCTGGCCTGGAGCACGGGACACCGGCGCAGCCACGTTCATGACCCGACGCTAGGGTCGGCCGTTGAGCCGGTCGACCGCCTGGCGCACGACCCGGTGCTACGTCATCGGCTGTAGCCCTCAGACCCAGCTGGGGAACCACATCCGCGCCTGCCAGTCCGACAGCGGGATGACGTCGGCGACGTAGATCGGGTGGAAGAACGCGAAGAGGCCCATGGTCAGCAGGACGAAGGCCCCCATGACGCCGTAGCCCACTCGGCGCCGCGTCAGCGACGACTCCCGGCCGCCGATGACGAGGCCGAGCACGTAGACGCACGCGAGCACCACCCACGGCACGAACGCGACCTCGTAGAACGAGTAGATCGTGCGGTCGCCGAGGAGGAACCACGGCAGGTAGCCGGCGAAGAGACCGCACAAAATCGCGCCCGCCCGCCAGTCGCGACGCAGCGCCCACATGAAGAGCAGCACGAAGATCGCGAGGGTCGCGCCCCACCAGATCGACAGGGTGCCGATCGACGTGATCGCCTTGCTGCACTGGTCGACGAGGCAGCCCTCCGCGCCCTTCTTCGGACCCTCGTAGAAGAACGACGTGGGCCGGCCCTGGATGAGCCAGGACCACGGGTTGGTCTGGTACGGGTGCGGGCTGTTGATCGCCTGCGTCGAGGCGTACATCTGCTGGTGGTACGCCCACAGCGACCGCCACCAGTCGGGCAGCCACGGGTGCGTGGTGTCAGGGTTGTTCTGGGCCCACGTGCGGAAGGACCCACCCTTGCTGAGGATCCAGCCCGTCCAGCTCGCCACGTAGGTGACGACGGCGGTGACGACGAGCTGGACGAACGCGTACGGCCCGTCCTTGACGACGGTGCCGACGCTCCAGCCGCGCACGCCGGCGGCCCGGCGGGCGCCGAGGTCCCACAGCACGGTGAGCAGCCCGAAGAAGACGAGGAAGTAGAGGCCCGACCACTTCACCCCGGCGGAGAGCCCGAGCATGATGCCGGCGACCCAGCGCCACGGCCGCCAGCCGAGCCACGGCCCGAGCCACGACGTGGCGGCGCGCGCCCGGTCGCCGACCTTGGCGGCGAGCACCTCGCGCGCCCTGTCGCGGTCGATGAGCAGGGCGCCGAACGCGGCCAGCCCGAAGAACATGACGAAGATGTCGAGCAGCCCGGTGCGGGAGTGGACGAAGTGGTGGCCCTCGAAGGCGAGCAGTGCGGCGGCGACCGTGCCGAGCAGGTCGGAGCGGAAGAGCCGACGTGCGATGCGGCCCAGCATGAAGATCGAGATCGTGCCGGCCATCGCGACCGCGAAGCGCCAGCCGAACGAGTTGAGGATGCCGAACGGCACCTCGCCCCAGCCGATGAGCCACTTGCCGACGGGTGGGTGGACGACGAAGTCGCCCTCGGTGCCGTAGATGAACGGGTCGTTGGCGGTGAAGTGCTGGTCGACCTGCGACGCGTCCTGGAGCACCTGGTCGTTCTTCATCTCGAACCAGTAGAGGACCATCGACCAGCCCTGCTTGACGTAGTACGTCTCGTCGAAGACCAGCTTGTGCGGCGCCCCGAGGTGCCAGAAGCGCATGAAGCCGCCCACGAGCATGAAGAAGAGCGGGCCTGCCCAGCCCAGCCAGGCGAGCCGGCCGGCGGTGCGGCGGGTCAGGCGGAAGTCGTCGGCCGGGTCTCCGAGCAGGCGTGCGCGCACCTGCCTGGCCGAGTTCATGGGCGCCATCGTATGCAGTGCGGCTGGGTGGGGCGCACGGCGCGGCGCGACCGCGCGACCCGTGGGCTAGAACGGTGGTGGTTGCGGTGCAGGTGGATCCGGTGGAGGTCCTTCGCGTGGTGGCGGTGCGGCTGGCTCGCCCCGTGCTGGCTCGCACCGTGCTGGCTCGCACCGTGCTGGCTCGGCCCGTGGTGGCTCGCTGGGTCGCAGGCCGTCGAGCCAGTCCTTGGGGTGGGTGACGTACGTGCGGCCAGCGGCCGTGCGCCAGGTGACGCGGGCCGAGTCGTCTCGGTGTGCCTGCCACCAGCCGGCCGTGCGCACGCGGTGGTGCTGCCGGTGCTTGTCGGTCAAGTTCGTGACGGCGGTGGGGCCCAGGGGCCACGGCACGTCGTGGTCGAGGTCGCACTGCCGCGCCTGGACCGTGCAGCCGGGCCCGCGGCACACGCCGTCGACGGCACGGACGTGTTCGACCATCTCGCGGCTCGGTCGGTAGCCGTTGCGGGAGAGCGCCAGGGCCGCACCCGTGTCGATGTCGGCGAGGAGGGTCTGCCAGACCGAGCCCTCGGCGGTCATCAGCTCTCGAGCCTGGTGAGCGCTGACCCAGCCGTAGCCGGGTAGCTCGCAGGGAGCGTCGTCGAGACCGACCGCGGTCGTGAGCGGCACGACGACGAAGACTCGACCTGACGGGACGGAAGCGGTGCGCGCGAAGCCGTCGTCGTCGGGCCAGCCGTGGATGGCCGCGCCGGTGACGAAGTCGGCCCGCAGCTCGTCGAGCGATCGTGGGTCGCCCTTGGCGCGGGCTGCACGGGCGGCTGCGTCGGCGCGGTCCATGGCTGCCGCGATCTTGTCTGCGTCGTTGACGACGGTGATGCAGCCGGTGCCGTCGTCGAAGACCTGAGCGTGAGCGCCGATGCGCTCGCGGGCCGACCGGCGCCGAGCTCTCTGGTCGTCGTCGGCGGCGAGGACGGCGCGGCGAAGTCGCCGGCGGAAGAGCGCGTTGGGCAGACCCGCGCCGTCGCGGGTCGGGGCGAGAACTGCGCGGGCGATCCCGTCGGCGACATCGTCGTCGAGGGCCCGCGTCTCGCGCACGATCTCGCAGGCGCGCCACAGCGGGGTCGTGCCTGCGCGGACCTGCGCCCGGAGGAACGCCGTGCGCGTGGGCGAACCCGTGGCCAGCTCGAGCCGCAACGCCACGGTGCCCTGAGCGAGCCCGGTCGCGGTCGACACCTCCATCGCGACGGCCTCGGCCGCCGACAGTGGAGTGCGGTCGACCCACGACTGGGAGTGTCGTGCCGACAGCTCGGCGACGGCGACGGCATGCATGCGGGCCAGCGCAGTCAGCTGGTGGTCGTCGACGAGGCCACGGATGCGCTCGCCACCCTCAAACCATTCGAGCTCGGCGTCCATCATCGCCTCGAAGGCGGCAGCGGAGTCGGCGTCGTCGCCGTCGTCGAGGGGCGAGGTCGACGCCTGCTCGGGGACCGCGCCGTGAACCGATGTGGCCGACGGGCCACGCTCACCCACGTCGCGCATCAGGCCGGCGACGACCCTCGCAGCCGACCGCCGACCTTGGGCGGAGAGGCCGCCGGACACGGTGACGACCAGCTCCGGCTCGAGCTGCGACGGCGCGTCGATCGTGAACGGCATGGGACCCCTCCTGTCTCTATTCGAACACATGTTCTGCATATCTGCTTAGG
>JYOE01000019.1 GCA_000955875.1 Terrabacter sp. 28 | reverse complement strand
GTGCTGTCACCCTGACACTGACCCGACGGTAGCCCCGCTGCGGCTCGCTGACCGGGGCAACGCTCAGCGACGTGGGTCCCGCTCAGTGGCGCCGCAGTGATGCGCTGTCACTGAGCGGGTCCGGCGGCACCGAGCCTCGCGGGTCGACACAATGGGCCCATGACCGATCACCGGCCCGTGGACACCTGGCTCACCGACATGGACGGCGTGCTCGTCCACGAGGAGGACGCGATCCCGGGCGCCTCCGACTTCATCGAGGCGCTCAAGGCCTCCGGCAAGCGCTTCCTGGTGCTCACCAACAACTCGATCTTCACCCCGCGCGACCTGCGCGCCCGCCTGCTGGCGAGCGGCATCGACGTGCCGGAGGACGCCATCTGGACCTCCGCCCTGGCGACCGCGCAGTTCCTCGCCGACCAGCGACCCGGCGGCACGGCATACGTCGTCGGCGAGGCCGGCATCCTCACGGCGATGCACGACGTCGGCTACGTCATGACCGACCGCAACCCCGACTACGTGGTGCTCGGCGAGACGCGCACCTACTCGTTCGAGTCCATCACCCGAGCGATCCGCCTGATCGACAACGGCGCCCGCTTCATCGCGACCAACCCCGACCCGAGCGGCCCGAGCCCCGCGGGACTGCTGCCGGCCACTGGCTCGGTCGCGGCGCTCATCAGCACGGCGACCGGCCGCCAGCCGTACTACATCGGCAAGCCCAACCCGCTCATGATGCGCAGCGCCCTCAACCGGCTCGACGCCCATTCGGAGACGACGATCATGGTCGGCGACCGCATGGACACCGACATCATCTCGGGCCTGGAAGCGGGCCTGCGCAGCGTGCTCGTGCTCACCGGCTCGACGTCACGCGCCCAGATCGAGAACTTCCCCTACCGGCCCACCCGGGTCGTGGACTCCGTCGCGGACCTCGTCCGCTTCGTCGGCCACGAACCCGGGAGCACCGAGTGAGACCCGAGTAGGACCCGTCAGGGCAGGTAGTACGTCGGGTTCGGCAGCTTGACCGCACGGTCGGCGCTGCCGCCGATGAGGTCGCTGAACTGGTCGCCGAAGTTCGCGACGACGTCGTAGCCGAGGTCGCGCTCGATGTGCGCGCGCGTCGTCGACTTGTACTCGATCGTCGTGCACGTCGGGTAGGCCTTGCAGTGGCCCTGCATGTAGGCGGGCGGGGTCTCGGAGCTCTTCCACTTCGTGAAGTAGAGGTCGCTCGTGAACTGCGAGTAGCCCTGCTCGTGCAGGTTGGCGAGGGTCGCGACCTTCTGACCCGTATTGCGGCCCGTGAGGCCGATGACCGTGCAGCCGGAGTCGGCGACCGCCTTGACGAGAGAGGGCATTCCGGGCGTCGCGGGGAAGAGCTTGTTCTGCACCCAGTAGTCCTGGCGGGTCGGGTTGAAGACGAACTTCATGTCCGCGACCTCCATGTCGTAGGTCCACAGGGTCGTGTCGTCGGCGTCGAAGACGACGGCCGGCTTCGTGCCCTTGCGGACGCCCTGGCGGCACTCGCTCTCGAGCCGCTGGGTGTTGCGCTGCTCGAGGGCGGCGAGCTCGGCGATGTAGGGCGAGGAGGTGCGGTTCGCGAGGCCGGTGCCGGGGTCGCCGTAGTAGGTGGCGATCGTCTTCTTCACCGAGTCGATGTTGGGGATGCCCTCCCCGCTCTCGGTGCGGCCGCTGGAGCCGTCGGGCGCCATCGTGAACTCCGTGCGCGGCGCGAGCTCGGGCTCGTCGACCCCCGGGAGGTTCGGTGACGGCAGGTAGTACGTCGGGTTGGGCAGCTTGACCGACGCGTCGGCGTAGCCGCCCTGCAGGTCGCTCCACTGGTCGCCGACGTTGAGCACGATGTCGTGGCCGAGGTCCTGCTCGATGTGCTTGCGGGTGCCGGCCTTGTACTCCACCGTCGTGCACTTGGCCGTCGCGCACGTGATGTACGCGGGAGGCGTCGAGCCCGCCCACTTGGTGAAGTAGGTGTCGGGGGTGAAGGCGTTGTAGCCGACGTCCTTGAGGTTGCCGATCGTCGCGTCCTTCTGGGCGGCGCCGCGGCCGGTGAGGCCGAAGACGGTGAAGCCCATCGCCTGCGCGTCGTTGACGAGCGAGACCATCGACGGCGTGGCCGGGAAGAGCTTGTTCTGGACCCAGTGGTCCTGGCGCACGGGGTCGAAGACGAACTTCATGTCCGCGACCTCCATGTCGTAGGTCCACAGCGTCGTGTCGTCGGCGTCGAAGACGATGGCCGGCTTCTTGCCCATCGCGGCGGCGGCGTCGTACTTCGCCTGCAGGCCCGCGCGGATGCTGCTCGTGAGGTGCTGCATCTCGGTGATGTACGGCGAGGCCGTGCGGTTGGCGAGGCCCGTGCCGGGGTCGCCGTAGTAGGCGGCGATGGTCTTCTTGACCGAGTCGATGTTGGGAATGCCGGCACCCCCCTCGGTGGCACCGCTCGAGCCGTCGGGCGCCATGACGAACTCGGTGCGCGGGGTCAGGGTCTGGTCGTGACGGCCGCCGGAGTCTCCGTGGGCCAGGGCCGGTGCGGCGCCGCCGACGGCGAGCGAGCCGACGATCGAGCCGGCTGCTGCGAGGACGAGGCCCGCGGTGCGGGGGGTGGGACGCCTCATGGGTCACCTCAAGGTGTTCGGTGCGGGGTGGGCCGCTCGACCGTAGTGCGACCACCGGTCCCGTAGGGGTTTCGGGCAGGCTCGAGTTCCCGTTCCCATGCAACCGGCATGGTTTTCCCAGACTTCACTCAGGAACAGCGCCCGAAGATCCGGGTCCACCACGACGGGCCGTTCTGCCGCGCCGCGGCTGCGGCCGCCTGGCGCTCCTCGCGCGACCGGCGCCGCTGCTCCTCGCGCTCCTCGCGCAGCGGCCGCCAGCGCTCGACCATCTCGTCGACGTCGAGCGTCTTGGCCAGCAGCGGGGGCAGGTTGCCCACGGCCGGACGGAGCCGGTCGGCGAGGACGCGCCTGTTGTAGTCCTCGATGATCTCGCGAACCTGAGCCTCGGTGCGCACGTCGACGAGCGACTCGGGGTAGCCCGCGGCCTCCTTGCGCAGCGCCAGGGGGCCGGGCAGCGCAGCACGGAGGTCGAGGTTCTCGCGCTCGGCGAACCGCTTGAGCCACCAGTCCGGGTCGCCGGCGTCGCTGAGGTCGAGCGGCTTGCCCGCGCCCGGCAGGTTGTCGAAGTCGCCACGCTCCTGGGCCTCGCGGATCTGCTTCTCCACGGGGCTCTCCCAGTACGGCTGGCCGGCCATGCCCACAACGCTAACCGACGGGCCCGCGCTCCCGCCGGTCGCGGCGAGCGCCGACACCGGCGATGACGACGCACACGACGAGTCCGATGAGCAGGAGCACCGGAGCAGCGAGCATCCCGAGCAGCACCACGGCGTCGGCGGGCGCCAGCGAGCACCCGAAGCCGATGCCCTCGCAGCCACCGCCCGCGACGTGGGTCGGGAGCGTGAGGTGGAGGACGACGACGAGCAGCAGGGGCAACCCCCACAGCAGCCCCAGCGCGACGGCATACGGGCGGAAGGTGTGCCGGCTCATGACCCAACGATCGGATGCGTCACCAGGGCCCGGCGACGGCACGCGTACTCAGCGCGTCTCACAGCTCCTTGCGGAAGTGCACGTCCGAGGCGTCGGGGGTGGGCACGCCCTCCCAGCGGAAGATCTCTCGGTAGCCCTGCTTCTCGTAGAAGCCGGGCGCCTGGAAGGTGAACGAGGTGACGAAGACGTGCGTGCACCCACGAGCCCTGGCCTCGGCCTCGAACTCGGCGAGCAGCCGCTCCCCCAGGCCCTGTCCACGCGTGTCGGCCCGCACCCACGTCATGCCGATGCCCGCCGCGACGCCCCACGTCCAGCCGCTGACGCCCGCGGCCAGCTGACCGTCGCTGTCGGTGAGGCGCACGGTGAGCTCTCGGGCAGCAGGGGTGCCGACGGTCGCCGCGGCGTTGACGACGTCGAGCTCGTCGGAGAGCCGCTGGTCGAGCTCGGCGTCGGCTTCGCCGACGACCGAGGAGTACGCGTCGGGCTGGGTCTCGGTCATGACGGGCGATCCTGCCACGGCCCCCTCAGAGACGCCCGATGACCTCGTCGAGCATCGCCTCGGTGAGCTTGCCGGTGAAGGTGTTCTGCTGGCTCACGTGGTAGCTGCCGACGAGCCGCACCGGCCGACCGGACCCGGTCACGAGCAGCGCCTCCGCCCCGTGACCGAACCGCGGCTTGGGCACCGGCACGGCCCAGCCGCGACGCCGGGCCGCGCCGAGCGCCGCGTCCCACCCGATCGAGCCGAGTGCGAGCAGCGAGCGCAGCCGCGGCTCCGACAGCTCGAGGTCGCGATCGAGCCACGGCGCGCACGTCGCCTTCTCCTCGGTCGTCGGCTTGTTGGCCGGCGGCGCGCAGCGCACGGTCGCCACGATGCGCAGGCCGGTCAGCGTCAGCCCGTCGCCCGACGACACCGACGTCGGCTGGCTCGCGTAGCCGGCGCGGTGGAGCGCGGCGTACAGCCAGTCGCCCGAGCGGTCGCCGGTGAACATCCGCCCGGTCCGGTTGGTGCCGTTGGCCGCCGGAGCGAGCCCGACGACGAGCACCTCCGCGTCGGGGTCGCCGAACGACGGGCCCGGGCGTCCCCAGTACGGCTGTTCGGCGAACGCGGCCCGGCGGCCGCTCACGGCGACCGACTCACGCCACGCGACGAGGCGGGGGCAGGCGCGGCACACGCTGACCCGCGCATCCAGCTCGCGTATGCCGTCCGCCTGGCTCGCGAGGCGCCGCACCTGCACCGCGGTGGTCGCGACGGGCGTGTCCGCCGTCGCCGGGTCGCCGGGCCAACCGGTGCCCGGCGGCACGGGTGAGCGGAAGAGCCCACCCGTGACCGGGTGCTGTGCCGGGTCCGGCATGTCGGCGCTCATGCGCCAACGGTAGGCGTCCCGAGGTCGTTCAGGGTTGCTCAGGGCTTCGTCTTGATCGGCGTGCCGGCGGGGTCGAGCACCCACCAGACGCCCTGCACCGCCTGACCGCTGACGTCGCCCGCCTTGGCGTCCTTGAACCAGTAGTAGAGCGGCCAGCCGTCGAGGGTGAGCTGCTTCTTGCCGTCGGGGGTGTCGATCGCGGCGACCTTGCCCGTGACACCGGTGAGCTTCGGTTCCGAGGCACCCATCATCGCCGGGGGCCACGCGGTCAGGCACTTGCCCTCGCAGGCGCTCTTCGTCGCGCCCTTCGTGTCCTTGTCGAACATGTAGAGGGTCATGCCGTCGCTGTCGGTGACGATGGTGCCGAGCGACGAGCTGGCCGTCTTGAGCTCCGTCACGTCGGGGTGCACCATCGAAGCCGGAGCGCTCGACGACGCCGAGGACGAGGACGACGACGCCGCAGCCGGCGAGGACGCGGCCGGGGTCGACGTGTCTGGTGTCGACGAGCCGCAGGCCGCCGAGAGAAGAAGGACCGTGCCGGCGAGGGCCGCGGTGCTGATGGATCGGGCTCGCATCATGTTGACCTCCTCGAGGGGGACGCCGGACGTGACGTCCGAACGCGAAAACGCCTGTTCTCGTGAGACGGTTCACCTGAAGGCCACGTGAACGGTTCACGGTGTCCGGACGTCCTTGACTGAGGCAGGCGACAGGACGCCGTGGGCGCCGCGAGAGGAGGTGGGGTGACGTGCCGCTCGACGAGGAGGCGGTGGCGGAGATCTACCGCGAGCACGGCCCCATGCTGCGCCGCGTCGTCTGGCGGGCGACGAACGACGCGAACCGCGTCGAGGACATCGTGCAGGAGGTGATCCTGCGGGTGTGGAAGCAGGCCCCCCAGGCCGACAACCTCCGCGCCTACCTCATCACCACGGCCCGGCACCTCATCGTCGACCAGCACCGCGCCGCGGGCCGCCGCCCGCAGGAAGCCACCCTCACCGAGATCGCCGAGCGCGACTCGGCCCTCGACCAGGCCCTCGACCAGGTGCTCGTCGAGGAGGCCCTCGGCCGGCTCCAGGACAACCACCGCGACGTCGTACGGTGCCTCTACTACCAACGACTGTCCGTCGCCGAGGCGTCGCTCCGGCTCGGCGTGCCGGAGGGCACCGTCAAGTCCCGGGCCTACTACGCCGTGCGCAACCTGCGCGTCATCCTCGACGAGATGGGAGTGACGAGATGACCACCGGACCAGACGACCTGCACGTGCTGCTCGGCGCGTACGTGCTCGGTGGCCTGTCCGACGACGACCACCGCGCCTACAGCGAGCACCTGCGCACGTGCACCCAGTGCCAGGCCGAGCTGGGCCAGGTCTCCGGCCTGCCGCGACTGCTCGACCTCGCGGGGCCCGAGGGTGGCCTGCACCTCGTCGCACCCCCGCCCGGTGCCCCGATCCCGCTCATGAAGGAGCCCGACGACGAGCGGGTGTCCACCCTGCTCACCGAGGTCGGCCGGCGGCGGCGCCGGCGCCGCACCCTCGCCTCGGTGCTCGGTGCGGCTGCCGCGGTCGCCCTCTTCGCCGGTGGCGCCTGGCTCGGCCCATCGATCCTGCGGGCCACGACCCCCGAACCGCCGACGACCCACGTCACGGCATCCGCACCGGGAAGTGCGGCCTCGGTCGACGTCGCCCTCGTGACCCGCGGGTGGGGCACGCAGCTCGACCTCGAGTGCTCCGGCCTGCCCACCGACAGTCCCCTGACCCTGTGGGTCGTCGACAACTACGGCAAGGAGTACGCCGCCGCCTCGTGGCGCGCGGGCGGCTCGGGCTACACGAAGCTCACCGGCTCGACGTCGGTGCCCACCTACGAGATCAAGTCGGTCGAGGTGCGCACCAGCATGGGCAAGGTCGTGGCGTCGGCACGCACCTGACGGCACCCGGCGGCACGGACGCATACGACGGCATACGGCGGCATACGGCGGCATCCGGCGGCACGCTCGAGGGCCCGGCTCGCGACTGATCAGGTCTGCGAATCCGGGCCCTGGTGGCGGTTAACGTACCTCAACGGGCCAGCCGCCCAAGCGTTTCGGGCTGGTGCGGGGCCTCCCCCGAGTTCCCCTCTGGCCCCGCACCCATCCCCTGTCAGACAGAGACGTGGGCGCGGGGCTTGATACACCCGCAACGGCGCAAACCGGTCAGAGCGCGGCGGGCAGCCTGGCGCTCGGCGGCGTCACCGAGACCTTGCGCCCGTCGAAGGTGACCTCGCTCAGCCACATGGTGCGCCCGGGCACGTCCGAGCCGATCGCGGCGGGGTCCCAGGCGTGGTAGACCATCAGCACCCGGCCGTCCTTCTCGAGCAGGGCGCAGTGACCGGGCCCGGCGGCGACGTCGGTGCTCGTGAGCACCGGCACGGGGTCCTTGGCGAAGGGCCCGGTGGGCGACGCCGCGGTCGCGTGCCCGACGGCGTACTTGTCGCTGCCGTAGTCGTTGGCCGAGTAGAAGAGGTGGAAGACGCCGTCGCGTTCCCACACGAAGGGCGCTTCGACGAGGTTGCCCTCCCACGGAAGGTCCTGTCGGATCAGGCGTTTCGGCTGGCCCTCGAGCTTCAGCCCGTCGGCGGAGAGACGCTGCACCGAGATCCACGTGTCGACGCCGACGGCGTTGCCGTCGTTCTTCCAGTAGAGGTATGCCGTGCCGTCCTTCGCGACGAAGGGCGACGCGTCGATCGACCCGCCCTGGTCCTTCTCGCAGACGAGAGGGCCGGGGCTGGTGTCGCGGTAGGGACCCTTGGGGTCGTCGGCGACGGCGACGCCGACGCACTGGATCGCGGGGTCGGGCGCCATGGTCGTGTAGTACATGACCCAGCGGTCGCCGAAGCGGTGCGCCTCGGGCGCCCACACCTTGCCCTTCGTCGTCCAGGCGGGCAGCTGCGGGAGGGCGTCGGCGCCCTGGGTCCACGTGACGAGGTCGTCGGAGGTGAGGGTCTGGACGTTCATC
The DNA here is from genome assembly GCA_000955875.1 of Terrabacter sp. 28. Taxonomy (GTDB): domain Bacteria; phylum Actinomycetota; class Actinomycetes; order Actinomycetales; family Dermatophilaceae; genus Terrabacter. Next base: position 25,847 of record JYOE01000019.1, on the reverse strand, counting down.
CCGTTGCCGTTCGTGGCGATGGCCACCCAGGCGTCGCCGTCGGGGAGGATCTGCGGATCGGGGAAGTTGCTCGGCCAGACGGGATTCGTCGCTGTGCCCGTGGCGCTGCTGGCAGGTGTGGTCACGGTGTCTCCGGTGGTGGTGGTCGGGGGTGTGCCGCCCCCGCAGCCGCCGAGGAGGGCGGCAGCGAGGGCGGCAGCGGTCAGGGTCTGGGCGCGGCTCATCCTGCTCCGGGGTCGGTGGGCCACGTCGACGCGTAGAAGCGCAGGTGGTCGACGTGCGCGGTGACGGCCGACGAGGCCCCTCCGTGGGCGACGAGACCGATGCGCGGGGACGTGCCCGGGCGGAAGGTCCACGTCGCGCCCCACGTCCAGGTGACGCCGTCGCGGCTGGTGCCGGCGCGGTAGAGGTGCTCGCCGGTGGCCGTGCGGTGGTGCGCGAGCCGCAGCCACAGCGTCGGGGCGGAGGTGCCGACGATGGCGCCGCCGTAGCTCGTGCGGCCGTCGGGGGCGTCGGGGTTCGCCGGGTCGGCGGCGGTCTCACGGCCGAACTCGGTCTGGCGCGTGTTCCAGATCGCGACGTTGGAGAGACGGGCGAAGTCGTCGTCGTTCTCGTAGGCCACGATGCCGACCTGCTGGTAGTTGCGCACCGTGTCGGTGCCGACGTCGAGGCGGGTCTTCGCCTCGGCGATCCAGTCGCCGTCACCGGGGGTGTCGTGGAGCAGCACCCCGGCGTCGTTGCCGCCGCCGACGAGGTCCTTGCCCTCGACGGGCCAGTTGAGGCTGCCGTCCGAGACGGTCACCGCCGGGTTGCGGCGCACCCAGGTGAAGCCGGCGAGCGTCGGGTCGTCGAACTCCTCGGCAGTGAGGAGCGCCCCGGCCTGCGGCACGGGAGCGAGGGCCGCTGCGTCACGGGCGGCCGCGTTGACGACGACGTTGTCGACCCGGGCGTCGCTGCTGCTCAGGCGAACCGGCGCCGAGCGAGGCTCGACCGCGCCGTCGACGTGCACGCGAGACGTCACGTCGGCGAGGTCGCTCTCGGAGACCTCGGCCGTGAGGCCCTCGGCGGTCGCCTCGACGGTGAGGGTGCGCCATGCGCCTGGGGCGGCAGCGGGCAGCGCGGCCGTCGACGAGCGCACCACGCCCCCGTCGTCGACCTGTGCCGTGAGCCGGCGGCCGGCGGGGTCGAGCGTCACCTTGACCGCAGGGTCGCGGCCGAGCAGGACGCGTAGCGGCGCGGTGCCCTGGTGGTCGAGCCGCACGTGCAGTGACCCCGCTGGGGCCGGCTCGACGGTGGAGGCCGTGCCGCGGATGACGGCCGTGGCGCCACCGACCGGGTCGGACGGGCCCGCGGCGAGCCCGCTGAAGCCGCTCGCTGCCGGATCGGTCGGCGTGATCCCCAGCGCCGAGTCGAGCGACGGGGCCGGCTGGGGCGTGTCGGACGGGCCGGCACCGGCGCGGGTGCGCGGCCAGCCGTCGACCCAGTCGAGTCGGTCGAGCAGCATCGGCCGGCGGTTGATGCCGAACGGGGCGGTCAACCAGGGCCGGTTCCGGTCGATGGCGTGGTACGCGATGAAGTCACGGCCCTCGGAGTCGGTGACGACGGCGTGGTGGCCGGCGCCGACGAAGCGGTTGCCGTTCTGGGTCAGCACGATCGTGCCGCCGACGCGTGACGTGAGCAGCGACGTCCCTTCCGCGTCGACGAAGGGGCCGAGGGGCGAGCGGGCGCGGCCCGCGAAGACGGAGTAGCCGGTCGTCGGACCCGCGCAGCAGTTCGCGGCCGAGCCCATGAGGTAGTACCAGTCGCCGTGGCGCACGACGAACGAGCCCTCGTAGCGGTTGTCGATGGCGACCTGGGTGGCCGGCCCGACCGGGGTCAGGCCGTCGGCCGACATCTTCGTGGCCCACAGGCCACCGAAGTAGCTGCCGTAGTAGAGGTAGCGCTGGCCGTCGACGTCGGTGAAGCCGGCCGGGTCGAAGGTCCAGAGGAACCCGCCACCCGGCGCCGGCCGTGGTGGGACGGCCGGCGCGGGGGCGGGGGTCCAGGGCCCCGACGGCGTCGGAGCGGTGGCGGCGCCGATCGCGGAGTCGTCGCCGGGGTTCAGCGTCGTGTCGGTGACGGTGAAGTAGAGGACGTAGCGCCCTGCGACGTAACGGATGTCGGGCGCCCAGAGGCCCGCGGTCGCCGTGGCCCACGCTGGCCGGTTGGCGGAGGTGAAGACAGTGCCGAGGTACTCCCAGCTCGACCAGTCCTTCGTGCGCGCCATGTGCATGGCGCCGGGGGCGTCGCCGGCCCTGAGCGGGTCGGACGTGGCGTACGCGTACCACCAGCCGTCGCGCCCGCGGATGACCGACGGGTCGGCGAACGTGTCGGAGAACGAGTCGGAGACGGCGTTCTCGTATGCCGTGTCGCGGGCCTCCGCGGCCACCACCGACCCGCTGGCGGGTGCCACGCTCACCACTCCGGCGGTGACGAGCGCTGCAGCGGCGCAGGCGATCCCGCGCCTGACGGTCGTGCGGGACAAGCGTGCCACGGTGGCCTCCTCAGCCCTTGACGCCGCTGCTCGCGACGCCCTCGATGACGTAGCGCTGCACGAAGACGTAGAGCGCCAGGACGGGGATCGCGGCCAGCATCGCGCCGGCCATGACGACGGGGTAGTCGATGGAATAGGCACCCTGCAGGCGGCTGAGTCCCGCAGGCAGAGTGAGGCGCTCGGGTGAGAAGAGCACGTAGATGGGCCAGATGAAGTCGTTCCAGTTGTTGAGGTAGCTGAGCACGCCGAGGGTCACCAGGGCGGGTTTGGCGTTGGGCAGCACGATCGACCACCACGTGCGGAACGGACCCGCCCCGTCCAGGCGGGCACTCTCCTCGAGCTCCTTCGGCATCCCCATGAAGAACTGCCGCATGAAGAAGACGCCGAACGCACCGGCCGCACCGGGCACGACGAGCGCCCAGATCTGGTCGAGCCAGCCGAGCTTGTCGAGGATGAGGAAGTTCGGCATGAGGAAGATGAAGCCGGGGAGAAACAGCGTGAGGATGATGACCGTGAAGATGACGTTCTTGCCGCGGAACTCCATGCGCGCCAAGGCGTAACCCGCGAGCGAGCAGACGACGAGCACGAGCAGCGCCTGCAGCGTGGCCGCCATGAGGGAATTGAGGAACCAGCGGGCCACCGGGCTTGCCGCGTCCTGGAAGAAGAGCACGTCGAAGGCCCGCAGGCTCGGCTCCGAGGGGAAGTACGTCGGCGGGACGGTGCGGGACTCGCTCTGCGACTTGAAGGCCGTGAGCAGCACGAGCAGCAGCGGCCCGATGAAGACGAGCGAGAGCAGCCCCATGCCCACCCAGAAGAGGGGCCCGTTGCGGCGCTTCATGACTTCTTCTCCCTCAGCAGCCAGAAGTTGAGGAGCGCGATGAGGGCGAGGCACACCGCGAGCACGTAGCTCATCGCGGAGGCCTGGCCCATCCGGTACTGCGACAGGCCGAGGTCGGCGATCTCCATGATGGCCGTGCGGGTCGAGTCGCCCGGCCCGCCCTTGGTGATGAGGTAGCTCTGCCCGAACATGTTCGCGCTCGCGAGCACCGTCGTGACGACGATGAAGATGAGCACTGGCCGCAGCCCCGGGATGGTGATGTAGCGCAGCTTCTGCCACGCGGTCGCACCGTCGATGTCGGCGGCCTCGTAGTGCTCGGCCGGGATGTCGGCGAGCCCGGCGAGGTAGATGACGGCGTTGAAGCCGATGGTCCACCAGATCGTCACGGCCGCGAGCGAGATCCATGCCCAGGGCTGCTCCGTCGTCCACGCGGTGTCGCTCGGCAGGCCCAGCGCGCCGAGCAGCCCGTTGACCATGCCGAACGACGGGTCGAGCAGGTAGCGCCACATGAGGCCGACGACGGCGACCCCGAGGACGAACGGCGCGAAGAAGACCGCGCGGAAGAACGTGCGGCCCGGGAACTTGCGGTTGAGCACGATCGCGAGCAGCAGCGGCAGGGTCACGAGGAACGGCACGCTGATGAGCACGAAGATCCCGGTCGCCTTCATGCCGTTCCAGAACGGCTGGAACTGCGGTGCCCCGCTGTCGATCAGGTCGGTGTAGTTCTGGGCGCCGACGAACGGCTTGTTCGGCAGCAGGAAGTCCCAGTCGTGCAGGGAGATCCAGATGCCGAGCAGGGCCGGCACGGCGACGAACGTGATGAAGAGGACGAGGAACGGGGCGAGGAAGAGGTAGGGGGTCCACCCCGAGCCGTGGATGCCGGACCGGGCTCCCCGGGAGCGCCGCCCACCCGGCGTGGGTGGCGCTCCCGACGAGGGTCTGGTGGGCTGTGCCGTCGTCACAGCCATGACGTCAGCCGCCGTACTTCTTCGCGTTGGCCTCGAGGATCTTCGTGGCGCGTCCGGCGGCGTCGGAGAGCACCTTCTTGGGGTCCTGCCCGCCGAGGACGGCCTGGTTCAGGGCCTTCTCGAACTCCGGGATCGCGTCGCCGATGCCGGCGACCGCCGGCGGGAAGTGCAGGTAGTCGATCTGGGTGGCCAGGGTCTCCTGGTCCTTGAGCGCCTTGAACTCGGCCGACTCGCGCACCGAGTTGCGGGCCGGCACCTGACCGCCCTTGGCCCACTCGAGGCTCTTCTGGCTGATCCAGTTGAGGAAGACGCGCGCGGCGGTCTGCTTGTTCTCGTCGGGCGTGCGCGAGGTGGGCAGGATGAACTGGTGCGAGCCGGCCCAGGCCGCCTTGGTGCCACCGATGTTGGGCAGCGGCGCGACGCCCCAGTCGAGCCCGGACTTCTCCTTGAGGGTGTTGATCGTCCAGATGCCGTTCCAGTTGAAGGCGGTCTTGCCGTTCTGAAGGGCGATGATGTCGGCGTCCTGGGCGATCTTGCCCTGCGAGTAGCCCTTGGTGACGAGGTCCTGGAACCAGGTGAGCGCCTTGACGCCGGGGTCGTCGGCCCAGAGGACCTGCTTGGCGTCCTCGGAGAAGAGGTTGCCGCCGAACTGCCAGATGAGCGACTGCACCGACATGCTGCCGGTGAAGGGGAAGGGCGTCGCCCAGTGCCCCTGGATGCCCTTGGACTTCAGCTGCTCCAGCGCAGCCATGTAGTCGTCCGCGGTCATGGGGGGCTTCTCGGGGTCGAGGCCACCCTTCTCCATGACGGTCTTGTTGTAGAAGAAGCCGAGCGGGTGCACGTCGAGGGGGATGGAGTAGCGCTTGCCGTTGTAGATGCCGGCCTTCCACGGCACCGGGGCGAAGTCGCTCTCGCTGAGCTTGAGCGCCGAGGCGACGTCGTCGAGCGGCTGGATGACGTTGCGCGCGGCGTTCGTCGCGACCGAGTCGACGTGCATGATGCCGATGTCGGGGCCCTTGCCCGCGGTGACGGCGGCGGGCAGCTTCGCGTAGTAGTCAGCCCACTGCATCGTGTTCATGCTCACCGCGATGTTCGGGTGCTCGGAGTTGAACTGGTCGACGAGTCGCTTCATGAAGGGCCCGTCTCCGCCGGTGAAGCCGTTCCAGAACTGGAGCGCGACCTTCGGCCCGGAGTAGCCGGTCGCGCCGCCACCGGCGGAGACGGCGGGAGCCTGGCCGGGCACGCCGCTGGAGCCGGAGCCGCAGGCGGCTAGGCCTGCGAGGCCGGCGAGGCCGAAGGCGCCGGAGAGGATCGTGCGACGCGTGACGGGGTTGGGGGTCAGGGGGCTGTGGGGCTGGGTGTTCGTCATCGAACGGTCCCTTCGGTGAGTCGGATGCAGTGCCAGGAGGTGGGCGGCAGGGTTGCGGTGAGGGTGGGCCCGTCTACCGACGCGTCCCCCGGACGCGGCGTCACACGGTCAGGGTTCGCCTCGGTGTTCGTCGCCGAGGTGTCGTCGTCGTGCAGCGCCAGGTGCTCCACGAGGGTGTATGCCGTTGGGCCGGCGCCCACGGCGTCCGCGACGTCGAGCACGAGCTCGGCCGCCTCGGTGCGGCTGCGGTTGACCACGAACACGGCGAGGTCGCCGGTGTCGGGGTCGTGGGTGGCCGTGACGACGACCTGGTCGACGGGCCCGTAGGCCGACGTGTCGATCGTGTCGCAGGCGACGGCCGGGCGCAGCACGGTGCCGCGGGCGTGCTGGGCGGTCAGGGCGAAGGGATGGAAGATCGTCTGCCGCCAGGCGCCACCCCCGGGGCGTGTGGCGATGGGGGCGATGACGTTGACGAGCTGTGCCTGGCAAGCCATCGCGACGCGGTCGGTGTGCTGGAGCAGGGTGATGAGCAGGCTCCCGACGACGACCGCGTCGGTGACGTCGTAGACGTCCTCGATGAGCTCGGGCGCCTCGCGGATCTCGAGGGAGTTCTCGCCGTGGAAACGCTCCTGGAACCACACGTTCCACTCGTCGAACGAGACGGTGATCCGCTTGTCGGACCCCTTGACGGCGGCGACGTGGTCGGCGGTGGCCACGACCGACTCGATGAAGCGGTGCATGTCCTCGCCGCTGGCGAGGAAGGAGTCGACGTCGCCGTCGACGGGCTCGTAGTACGCGTGCGCCGAGATGTGGTCGACGAGGTCGAAGCAGCGCTCGAGCACGACGCGCTCCCACGTGCCGAACGTCGGCATGCCGCGGTTCGACGAGCCGCAGGCGACGAGCTCGAGACCCGGGTCGACGCGCCGCATGGCGCGGGCCGTCTCCTCCGCGACGCGCGCGTACTCCTCGGCGGTCTTGTGGCCCATCTGCCAGGGACCGTCCATCTCGTTGCCGAGGCACCACACGCGTACGTCGTGGGGCTCGTGGTGCCCGTGCTTGGCCCGGAGGTCGGGCCACGACGTGCCGGTCTCGGCGTTGCAGTAGAGCAGCAGGTCGATGGCCTCCTGCACGCCGCGGGTGCCGAGGTTGACGGCCATCATCGGCTCGACGCCCACCCCGCGGGCCCAGTCGACGAAGTCGTCGGTGCCGACCTGGTTCGTCTCGACCGACCGCCAGGCCAGGTCGAGCTGGGTGGGGCGGTCGGCCTTGGGGCCGATGCCGTCCTCCCAGCGGTAGTTCGACACGAAGTTGCCGCCCGGGTAGCGGACGGTGGTCACGCCGAGCTCGCGCACCAGGGCGGCGACGTCCGAGCGGAAGCCCAGCTCGTCGGCCTCGGGGTGACCGGGCTCGTAGATGCCGGTGTAGACGCACCGGCCCATGTGCTCGACGAAGGACCCGAAGGTCCTCGGCCGCACCGGCCCCACCGTGAACGCGGGGTCCAGCCGCACTGTCGCTCGTCCCATCCGGTCCTCCTTGACCGTCGGAGTGGGCACACCGTTCTTACAACGGTTACCCACTTGCGTGTGGTCTGAAAATTACAACGGTTACCGAAACCTGTCCAGAGGTGTTCCGAACCGGGTGGAAGATGGCTCGGACCGTCGGGTGCGGGCGCTAGCCTGTTCCTCGGTCGGGCTTTCCCCGGCTGGATCGTCGAGCGTCGACGGCGAGTGTCGAACAGGAGGCGCGGGTGGCCGCACGGCTTCGTGACGTCGCAGAGCGCGCCGGCGTCTCCGTCAAGACCGCCTCGAACGTGCTCAACAACCACCCGCACGTCAAGGCCAGCACGCGTGAGCGGGTCGAGGCCGCCATGGCCGAGCTGCACTACCGGCCCAACCTCTCGGCACGCAGCCTCAAGCACGGGCGGGCGGGCTTCCTCGCCCTGGCCGTGCCGGCGATGGACTCCCCCTACTTCGCCGAGCTCGCCGCGCGCATCACCGAGGAGGCCGCGGCCCTCGGCTTCATCGTGCTGCTCGACGTGACCGGAGGCGATGCCGACGCCGAGCGTGTCGTGCTCGAGGGCATGCGCTCGCACGTCATCGACGGCGTGATCTTCTCGCCGCTGGCCCTCTCGGCCGACGAGATCAGCCGGCGGGCCGACAGCCTGCCCATGGTGCTGCTCGGTGAGCGGCCCGTCCCCACCGGCTTCGACCACATCGCCGTCGACTCGGTCGCGGCAGCGCGTGCCGCCACGGAACACCTTGTCTCACAAGGGCGCCGCCGCATCGCTGCCATCGGCCGCGAGACCGTGAAGGGCACGGCCTCCGAGCGACTGCGCGGCTACCGGCAGGCGCTGCGCGCCGCAGACCTCCCCTACGACAAGAGCCTCGTCGTCGAGGTGCCCCACTTCGAGCGCGCCGACGGGCACGCCGCGATGCGGCACCTGCTCGAGCTGCCCGAGCCGCCCGACGCGGTCTTCTGCTTCAACGACCTCATGGCGATCGGGGCCCTGCGGGCCTGCGTCGAGTCCGGGGTCGCGGTGCCCGACGACGTCGCGGTCGCGGGCTTCGACGACATCGCCGAGACCCGCTACTCCAACCCCACCGTCTCGACCATCTCCCCCGACCTCACGGGGCTGGCCCGGTCCGCGCTCGAGATGCTCGCGCGCCGCATCGACGGCTACACCGGCGCCGCCGAGGAGATCCCCGTCGCCTGGACCCTCGAGGCGCGCGAGACGACCCTCGGGGTGCCCCGTCGCCGACGCCGCCGGGCGCCGAGCGCCTGACCGACAGGTCCTAGTCGCGCCGACGCGCGCGCACCACGACGTCGTGCAGGGTGCTCCCGTGCGCGGCGGACCTCGGGTGCTCCGAGGCGGTCTGCACGTCCCACTCGCCGGGGTCGAGACGCTCCGTGATGTCGGCGAGCGTCACCGTGGCGTGCTCGGGCGGGTCGTCGGTCGAGGTGGTTCCGTGGCCGTGACCGCCCTCCCGGTGCAGGTGCCCGACGACGAGCAGCGAGCCACCCGGTGCGACCCAGGCGGCGACGCGGTCGTAGAAGCCGAGCTGCGGCATCGTCGGGTGCGCGTAGTGCGTCGTCACCAGGTCGTACTGCCGGTCGGGCGCCCACGTCGTGAGGTCCGCCTCGACCCAGTGCACCCGACCCCCGGCGTCGCCGGCGTCGCCGTCGCCGTCGTCGACTCCTCCGAGCGCCGCGGCCCGCGCGAGCGCCTCGCGCGAGATGTCGACGGCCGTGACGTGCCAGCCCCGCCCGGCGAGCCAGCGCGCCTCACCGCCCTCGCCGCAGCCGGCATCGAGCGCCGTGCCCGGCGTCAGGCCCCCGACCTCACGGACGAGGTGCGGGTTCGGCGCGGACGCCTCCCCCTGACTCCCCTGCCAGTGCTGCTCCCAGTACGCCCTGTCGAACTCACTGCTGTCGAACTCACTGAGGTCTCTGTCGCCGCTGTCGGTGTCGCCGCTGCCGGGTGCGCCGCTCATCGCGCCACCCCGACGAGGTATGCCGTGAGCTCCCTCGGGTGCGACAGCGCGGCCAGGTGGCCGCCGGGGACGAGGTCGAGGTCGACGCCCAGCCGCTCCCGGGCCACCCGCCGCTGCAGGTCGACCGGGAAGAAGCGGTCGCCCTCGCCCGCGACGGCGTGGATCGGCACGTCCGGCCACCGCTCGAAGTCGCAGGGGGTCTCGAACGCCCGGTCGACCTCCGGACGCTGGTGCTCCTCCCCCGATGCCGCGACCTCGGGATCGACGTCGTGGAGGAAGTAGGTGTCGAGGTCGAACTCCTGCGGATAGCCCCTGTCGCGCGCGGCCGCGACCCGCGCCGCCTCCGAGCCGACCGCGTCCCACCACGCGCCGGCGGTCTCACCCGGCACCGGGACCATCGCGTTCAGCAGGACGACGGCCGACACCGGCCGCCGCTCCGCGACCAGCGGCACGGTGAAGCCGCCCATCGACTGCCCGACGAGCACCACGTCGTCACGTCCGTCGACCGCGCTGAGGACGCGGGCGGCATACTCGGGCAGCCCCTCGGCGGGGTCGTCACCGGGCAGGTCGACGGCGACGGCCTCGTGTCCGGCCTGCTCGAGCAGCGGCGCGACGCGATGCCAGTACCAGGCGGCGCCGCCGGCACCGGGGACGAGCGCGTACGTGGTCACCCGCCCCACGCTAGCCCTCGACGGCACTCTCGACTGGGCGCCGGGCGCGTGCGAAGGTGGCCGCATGGCCGACGACGTCTCCGTCCAGCACCACATCAAGTCGCTCATCGACGAGGAGCACCAGCTGCGCTCGGCGCTGCAGGCCGGCTCGATCAGCGTCGACGAGGAGCATGCCCGGCTGCGCAGTCTCGAGGTCGAGCTCGACCAGTGCTGGGACCTGCTGCGCCAGCGCCGGGCCAAGCGCGAGTTCGGCGAAGACCCGGACACCGCCGAGGTGCGGTCCGAGCGCACCGTCGAGGGCTACACGGGCTGACGCCCGCACGACCGACGCACCGGCGCAGGCACGACGAGGCCCCGGTCGCGGTGGGTAGCGACCGGGGCTCGCCGGGCACTCGGGGTGCGAGGGGGTCACACCCTGGGGGGAGTGAGTGCCTGCCTTGGGACCTCCGTTCGGGAGGGGTCTCAGATGGTCAGGCCGTGGCCGAACGGGAGCAGCGGGTCGTCGTAGCCGGGCACGTCCTCGCCGTGGGCCCGCACCTGGTCCATCGACCGGGGCAGGTCGAAGGGAAGCCGCCCGACCGGCGCGATGGTGCCCGTGACCGCGTCGAGCAGCGCGTCGTCGCTGCTGCCGTAGCTGCCGACGACGGCCGACGCGATGCGCAGCAGCGGCGTCACGACCGCGGGCCGGTCGAGCACGACGTCGACGACGAGCGGGCACACCGCCGCGATGCGCTCGAGCCTCGCGATGAGCCCCGGCGGGAAGTCGAGCGACCCCTGGTGGAACCACGACTCGAGGAAGAGGTCCGAGCGCGGGTCGAAGGGCGCCGTCAGCCGCACCACGGCGACGTCGGCGTCCTCCGGGCGGTCGACGAGCTTGCCGTGCTTGACGACCGCCTCGGGCGACACGCGCTCGGCGTAGATGCGCAGCCCCTGCTCGAGCGGCAGCCGGCCGTCCTCGTTGTGCAGCACGGTCACCGAACGGGCCTGCGCGGCATACCCTTCGTCGCGGAAGTCCTGGCGACCGACGGTCTCAGCGGCAGCGTCCTCGTCGACGTAGGGGTCGTCGAACAGGCCGAGCCGGAACTTCACGGCGAGGATCCGGCGCGCCGACTCGTCGACTCGGGCCTCGGTGACGCGCCCCTGCGCGACGAGGTCGAGCAGGATGTCGACGCACTCCTCGCCACCGAACTGGTCGGCGCCGGCCTCGAGGATGAGCTCCATGCGACCGTGCGGGTCGAGGTGCTCGACCCCCCACGCGCGGGCCGGGAGCACCTGGTCGCCGACGTGGTTGTCGTTGACCAGCTCCCAGTCGGTGACGACGACGCCGTCGTAGCCGAGCTTCTCGCGGAGCAGGCCGGTCACGACCTGCTTGTTGTAGCCGAAGCCGATCGGCTCGATCGGCTCGCCGTCGACCTCGAGGTCGATGGGCATGCCGTAGTAGGGCATGATCCCGGCCGTGCCCGCCTCGATGATCGGCGGGAACGGCTTGAGGTGGTCGTCGAAGCGGCCACCGGGATAGACCTGCTCGCGCCCGTAGGGGAAGTGCGCGTCCTCGCCGTCCTTCTGCGGGCCGCCACCGGGGAAGTGCTTGCTCGTGCACGCGACGCTGTCCGAGCCGAGCGAGTCCCCTTGGAAACCCTTGAGATACGCGACGCCGAGCTCGGTGACGAGGTCGGGGTCCTGGCCGAACGTGCCGGCCTGGCGCGCCCAGCGCGGCTCGGTCGCGAGGTCGAGCGTGGGGTGCAGGGCCGCGCGGATGCCGACCGCGACGTACTCCTGGCGCGCGACGTCGGCGAAACGGCATACGGCCTCGGGGTCACGCAGGGCCGCGAGCCCGAGCGGCTCGGGCCACTGCGAGAACGCGCCTGCCGAGAACGAGACGCCCACGTTCTCGATGAACGCGTGCCGCGGGTCGGTCGACACCGTCACGGGTATGCCGTGCGGTGTGCGCTCGGCGAGCGCCTGGAGCTGGTTGCTCCAGCGCGCCGCCATGCGGGGGTCGTCGAGCGCGTGGACGTTGAAGTGGCTCAGGTGCTTCTCGAGCACCACGGTGCTCGTCGGCGACTTGCTGATGTTGCCGGGGTGCTCGAGCAGCGAGCCGTCGGCGCCGGCTTCGATGACCGTCTGGAACATCAGGCCGACCTTCTCCTCGAGGGAGAGCCGCCCGAGCAGGTCCTCGACCCGCGACGCGACGTCGAGCCGAGGGTCCTCGTAGGGATCCATCCGGCCGTTGCCGTTGAGGTCGCGGTACTCCACTCCGTCGTCCGTGGTGCTGAGCTCGGGGCGCACGCGTGCCGCCTTTCGTAGTGGGTCTCTCGTCCTGGCGTGCGGCCGGTCAGCCGACCGGGCTCGCGCCGAACTCCTCGATGCCGATGACCGGCTGCAGCGCGTTGCGGACCGCCGGGGTGGAGAACGCGCGGCGGATCACGCTGTCGCCCAGCACGTTTCCGACTGCGCCCATGATCATCGCCTGGTCGAGGGAGAGGTAGCGCCGCGCGACCGTGCCGGACTTCACCGCGATGGCGTCGAAGAAGCCACCCCGCCCGTAGGAGTCGAAGTCGGCCTGGATGGCGGCGAGGTTCGTGAAGGCCTCGCCGGGCTCGTGCTGCATGGCCAGGAACGACGCGTGCGGCGTCACGACGCCGTCGCCGTACGTCGGGTTCGGGTTCGTCGCCGCCCGGCACGTGCCGAAGCCGGGGTCGTAGTTGGTGCTCTCCTGGTCGGACATGTAGCCGGTGGGGTTGAGCCCGAGCGCGTCGACGCCGTACTCGCGGTAGCCCCCGGCCGGGTTGCTCGAGGGGCTGAAACCCCAGTAGCCGTAGCCGGCCTCGAGGAGGCCGTGCTCGCGCTGGGCCCGGACGTGCAGCACGTGGTTGCGGCCCCATGACCGCGGCGCCCAGGCTGCCTCGTCGACGAAGACGTCGGGCATGAGCTCCTCGAACATCGAGCCACCCCAGCCCGGGACGATGTGCATTCCGCGGTAGGTGTAGGCGCCCTCGTAGACGTCGATGCCGTAGTAGGTGCGGTTCTCGCCGACCGGCTGCATCTCGTGCCACGACCAGTCGCACGTGGCCGGGAAGGTGCGCCACATCGCGAAGTACTGCTTGGGCGGGATCTGGCCGGTGATGATGCCGAGGTAGCTCGTGATGCGGGTCTCGGACACCGTCGTGTCGTAGTGGTGCGTCGTGAGCCAGACGGGGTCGCCGCTGATGTGGGTGCCCTGGTAGGTGCCGCCGGGGCGTCCGTTCTCGTACGGGTAGAAGCCGCCGTGGATGAGGCCGCCGGTGCGCACCTGGTGGGCGGGGTCGCTGTTGTCGTTGTAGAAGGCGTCCCAGCGCATGCGGTCGAAGATCCGCTGGGCCCAGGGCCGGGCGGCCGCGTCGGACTGCTGGACCACGAGGAGGGCGGCGCCCAGCCAGCCGTTGTCGACGCTCGAGCAGAAGGGGACGACCTTGTCGCCCGAGCCGGGCCACGTGTGCAGCGTCTCGGCGGTCGCCTCGTCGTACCAGTTGAAGTACATGCCGCTCGGCGTGTGGTGCTCCATCGCCTCGACGGTGCGCAGGGTGCGCACGAGCCGCGCGGACGCCTCGCCCGCGGTGATGATCCCGAGCTCACGGGCGACGACCGTCGACCACAGGTAGCCGCCGATGTTCGTCGGCGAGGTGTAGCCGGAGCGGTCACCGGCGGCGAGCGACTCGGGGATGTTGTCGGCCGGGAGCCCGGTCTTGGGGTCGGTCATCGCAACGAGGCTGCGCCACGTGTCGGCGGCCCACGTGTGCACGCGCCCCTTGTCGAGCGCGAGGGTGGGGGTGCTCCGGACGAACGCGGGGGCGCCGGCGGCGCGCGCGCTCGGGCTGGGGGCGAGGGCGAAGGCGGCGACCGAGGCCGCCCCGCCCACGAGCAACGAGCGGCGGCTCGGACGGGTGGCGGAGGTCTGCTTGGCGGGGAACTGCATGGGCGGTGCTCCGTTCAGTGGGTCGGACACTCGGGTCACTTGAGGCCGGTGGTGGCGATCCCCTCGATGAAGCGCTTCTGGAAGACGAGGAAGACCACGAGGATCGGGACGATGACGACCGTGGCGCCGGCGAGCAGCAGGCCGTAGTTGGTGCTGTTCTGGCCGGTCGAGTAGAGGGCGAGCGCGACGGGGAGCGTGTACTTGTCCTCCGACTGCGCCACGACGAGCGGCCACAGGAAGTTGTTCCAGCTGCCGAGGAAGGTGAGGATGCCGAGCGTCGCCAGGGCCGGCCCGCAGAGCGGCAGGATGATCTTCCAGAAGATCCGCAGCTCGCCCGCCCCGTCGACGCGGCCGGCGTCGAGCAGGTCCTTGGGCAGCCCCAGGATGAACTGGCGCATGAGGAAGACGCCGAACGGGCTGACGAGGAACGGCAGGAACAGACCGGGCAGCGAGTCGATGAGGCCGGCGTTCGCGACGAGCACGAAGAGCGGCACGAACGTGACGACACCCGGGATCATCAGCGTCGTCATGACGGCGACGAAGATGACGCGCTTGCCCTTGAAGTCGAGCATGGCGAGGGCGTAGCCGAGCATCGAGCAGAACACGAGGTTGCCGATGGTCACGACGACCGCGACGACGATCGAGTTGGTGAAGAACTGGCCGAAGCTCAGCTTGTCGAACAGCTGCGTGTAGTTGTCGAGCGAGGCGCTCTCGGGCAGCCAGGTCGGGGGCACCTGCCGCAGCTCGCCCTCGTTCTTGAAGCTGCCGAGCACCATCCAGATGAACGGCGCGATCACGGCCACGAGGGCGACGGTGAGGATGACGTAGAGCCACCACTTGCTGCCCTGGCTCGACCCGACCATGCCGAGACGCGGCTTGCTGTCGCGGCTCCGGGGACCGGACGGACCGGACTGACCGGGCTTGCCGACAGGACGAGGTGCGGTGTCGACGGACATGGTCAGGTCCTCTCTCGGAGCAGCCGGAACTGGAGCGCCGTGACGATCGCGATGACGACGAAGATGAGGTAGCTCATCGCCGACGCGAGGCCGTAGTTGCCGAAGCCGAACTGCTGGTACGTGTAGTAGGACACCGTCATGGTGCTGTTGAGCGGGCCGCCCTTGGTCATGACGAAGGGCTCCTCGAACACCTGGAGGTAGCCGATCGAGGTGGTCACCATGACGAAGAGCATCGTCGGGCGCAGCAGCGGCAGCGTGACGTGCCGGAACCTCTTCCACGCGTTGGCGCCGTCGATGGCCGCCGCCTCGTGCAGCTCGGCCGGCACCGCCTGCAGGCCGGCGAGGAAGATGATCATCGCCGTGCCGAAGTTGCGCCACGCCGCCATGATGATGAGCGCCGGCATCGACCAGTCGGGGTCGCCGAGCCAGTTCGGGCCGCTGATGCCGACCCAGCCGAGCACGGTGTTGATGAGGCCGCCCGGGTCCTGCAGGAGGAAACGCCACACGACGGCGACCGCGACGATCGAGGTGATGACCGGCAGGTAGAAGCCGAGCCGGAAGATCGCGCGGAACCGGGTGATGCCCTTGTCGAGCGCGAGGGCCGCGGCCAGGGCGAGCACGAGCGTCAGCGGCACGCCGACGAGCACGAAGTACGCCGTGTTGGCAGCAGCCTTGCGGAAGATCGGGTCGGACAGCGCCTTCGCGAAGTTGTCGAAGCCGATGATGTTGACCGAGAAGGGCTTTCGCAGGTCGCGTGCCCTCGTGTCGGTGATGCTCATGAAGAGCGACTGGAGCACCGGCCAGGCCGTGAAGGCGAGGAAGAGCAGGCAGAAGGGGATCGCGAGGATCCAGGCCGCCCGCCCCTCCCGGGCGCGGGACGTTCCCCGGCGCTGGGCGCCTGCCTCCCCCGCCCCGTGGGGCGACCTGTCGTCAGGTCGCCCCGCGGTGGCTGCCGGGGCTGGCGTCACGGGCCCGGTGGGGGACCCGGTCGTGCCGGTCTGGGCGGTCATGCGATCACATGCCCGTGCCGATGGAGTCGGCCTGCTGCTGGGCGTTCTTGAGGCCGGTCGCCGGGTCCTCGCCGCTCTTGGTGACCTTCTCGAGCTCGGTGTCGAGGGCCTTGACGGCCTGCTCCCACGTCGGGAACGACGGCGGGGCCTTGGCGGTCTCGAGCTGCTTGCCGAAGACGGCGAGCTTCTTGTCGGAGGCGAGGGTCGGGTCCTGCCACGCGCTCTTGACCGACGGCAGGTCGGTCGACAGCGTGTACCACTTGGCCTGCACCTTGGGGTCGGCCAGCCAGTTGACGAACTTCCACGAGGTGTCGCGGTTCTTCGTGTTCTTGAAGACGACGAAGTTCGAGCCGCCGACGAACGACGAGGAGCCGGCCGAGCCGGCCGGGATCGGCGCGACGTTGTACTTGTCCTTGAAGCCGGGGCCGCCGACCTTCTCGACGGCCGACATCATCCACGGACCGGAGATGAACATCGGGACCGTGCCCTTGGCGAAGTCCGGCTCGGTCGTCGGGGTCGCCGGGGCGGCCTTGTTGGAGATGCCGTCGGTGAAGAACGACTGGTAGTACTGCGCCGCCTTGAGGATCTGCGGGCTGTCGAAGTTGTAGCCCTTGCCGCCGTCCTTGGTGAGGTCGGCGCCCTCGGACCACGCGAACGGCATGAGGGTCTGCCAGGAGCCCTCGCCGCCGGCCTGCAGGCCGATGCCCCACTTGGCGCCGGCCTTGGTCTGCATGGCCTTGGCCATGTCCTTCAGGCCCTGCCAGTCGGTGGGCGCGGCGTCGTAGCCGGCCTTCTTGGCGAGGTCGGTGCGGTAGAAGAGCACGCGGGTCTCGACGTACCACGGGATGCCGTAGGAGGTGCCGTTCACCTCGGTCGTCTTCTGGGCGCCCTCGAAGAACGCGGACTTGTCGACCTGTGCCGGCGTGGGGTCGAGCGCGTCGCTGGCGGCGAACTCGCCCATCCACGTCGTGCCGACCATCGCGACGTCCGGCGTCTTGCCGGCGGCGATAGCGGCCGTGAACTTGTCGTGGGCGGCGTCCCACGGGATCGCCGTGACCTTGACCTTGACGCCGGGGTTGGCGGTCTCGAAGTCCTTGGTGAGCTTGGGGAGGTTGTCACCCTCGGCGCCCATGGCCCAGACGGTGATCTCGCCGGTGGCCTTGCCGGAGCTGACGGCAGCGCCGGTCTGTGCCGCGCCGGAACCGCCGTTCTCGCCGTCGCGACCGCAGGCGGTCACGGTGAGGGCGGTGGCCGCCATGCAGGCGACCGTGATGGCAGTGGTGCGTCTCATCGGTGTCTCACTTCCTTGTGGTGCTCTTCGAGACGAGCGGGGGTTTCAGGGGGTGGTGGAGGTGGTGGAGGTGGTGGTGCGACGGGTGGGTGGGGCGTCGCGAAGGCGGGCCGCACAGCCGCACGAGCCTCGGATGATCACCTGGGTCGGCAGGATGCGCGGAGCAGCGAGCAGCTCGGCCCCGTGGACGCGTTGGTGAAGGCGTTCGGCCGCGAGCGCCCCGAGCTCACGGACGGGTTGGCGCACGGTGGTCATACCCGGGCGCACGTATCGGGAGGTCATGACGTCGTCCCAGCCGACCACCGCGATGTCGCCGGGCACGTCTCGGCCGGCGTCCTGCAGGTGGCTCATGATCGACAGGGCGAGCTCGTCGTTGGCGCACACGAGCGCGTCGGCGCTGACCTCGCCCGCGAGGATGCGCTCGGCGACGGCCTCGCCCTCACCCTCGCGGAAGGGGACGCGCACCGGCTCGGCCGGCTCGAGGTCCCGGGCGAGGTGGGCGGCGACGAAGCCGGCGTGGCGCTCGCTGATGTCGGGGGCGCCGTCGGGGTCACCGACGAAGAGCAGCCGGCGGCGGCCGTGGCCGAGCACGTGCTCGGTCAGCTTCTGGGCGCTGTGGACGTTCTCGGCGCCGACGCTCTCGATGCCCTCCTGCGGCGACCCGGCGATGATGATGACCGGCTTCTTGCCGTGCAGCGCCTTGGCGACGGCGGGGGGCATGGCGGCCGAGCCGAGCACGGCGATGGCGTCGACGTGGGTGGCGAGCTGGCGCACGGCGCGGGCGATGTCGGCCTTGCCCTCGGTGAGCATGAGCGTGACGCTCTGGCCGAGCTCCGCGGCACGGGACTCGAAACCCATGAGCAGCTCGGAGTAGTAGGGGCCGGTGAGCTCGGGGAGCACGAGGCCGTGGGCCTCGTGGTGGCGCACGGCGAGGCTGCGGGCGGCGCCGAGGGGCACGTAGTCGAGCTCGTCGACGGCGTCGAGCACCTTCTGCGTGGTCTTGGCAGAGACCGTGCCCGCGCCCTGGAGCACGCGCGAGACGGTGGCGATGGAGACGCCGGCGCGTTCGGCGACGGAGTAGATCGTGGCCCCGACGTGCGATGCGTTGAGGGAACCGGCTGCGGCCGGCTTGCGTGCTGTCGCCACTGGTCCCACCTCTCGCATCTCGTCGTTGAGCCGCTCGCGCTCTGTAAGCGCTTACATCTGCCCTTCCATACTGCACAGGTCGCCCAGCCCGCGCAAGGGCCGCCCCACCACGGCCCGACCCGGCGGCCCCGGAGGAGGCCACGCGACGGCATACGCAATCAGCTCGAATCCCGCTGCCCCACAGAAGGATTCGGACATGGCAGGACGCCCGTCCACTCGCGACACGCGCGGGGGAACGGGCGCCCGGAAAGTGGACGGATCAGTCCTGCATGAGTCCGATCATGTTGCCGTCGGCGTCGGTGAGCGAGGCCGTGCGGCGGCCGCCGCCGACCTCGGTGGGCTGCTGGGTCACGGTCGCGCCGGCCTCGGTGAGGGCCGCGATCGTCGCCTCCAGGTCGTCGACCGACCAGAAGGGCGTGGCGCCCTTGATGCCCTTCCGGTGGCCGTGCGGGTCGAGGGCGAGCTCCTGGCCGTCGACGTTGTAGCCGACGTAGTAGGACTCGTCCGTGTGCGGCTGCACGCCCAGCAGGGCGGTGAAGACACGCTTGGCGGCGTCGAGGTCGGCGACGGGGTAGATGAGGGTGTTCACGGCAGACATCGGTCTCTCCTTGTTTCGTTGCTCGGTTGCTCGGTTGCTCGGTTGCGCTGTTGCTCGGTTGCTCGGTGTCACATCGGGTGGCTCCGGCTCGTCAGTGCTATGACGGACCCCGAGGCGAGGATGTGACAGCGATGGACAGCGAGATGACCGGCAGCGACCAGGCCGGCGAGAAGGCCGGCGAGAAGGCCGGCGAGAAGGCCGGCGAGAACCTGACGCGAGAGCAGTGGCTGGCGCGCGACTTCGAGGCGCACCGGCCGCGGCTGCGCGCCGTCGCGCACCGGGTCCTGGGCTCGTCGGCCGACGCCGACGACGCGGTGCAGGAGGCGTGGCTGCGCCTGCGCCGCAGCGACACGACCGACGTCGCGAACCTCGGCGGCTGGCTCACCACGGTCGTCGGCCGGATCAGCCTCGACATGCTGCGCTCACGCGCCTCGCGCCGCGAGGACAGCTGGGACGCCGGGCTGGCCGAGCTCACCGAGACCGAGCGAGCAGGGCACCCGACCGCGCGCACGCCCGACCCCGCCTACGAGGCCGAGCTCGCCGACAGCGTCGGCGTCGCATTGCTCGTGGTGCTCGACACGCTCGGGCCGGCCGAGCGCCTCGCCTTCGTGCTGCACGACCTCTTCGGTATGCCGTTCGAGCAGATCGCCGACATCATCGACCGCTCCCCCGCGGCCACCCGCCAGCTCGCGAGCCGCGCCCGCCGCCGGGTGCGGGCGGCCGACTCCGAGACCGAGGCGGAGAGCGCCGGCGCCGGGGACGGGCCCGAGGGCCGGCGCCAGCGCGCCGTCGTCACCGCCTTCCTCCACGCCGCGCGGGGCGGAGACCTCTCGACCCTGCTCGAGCTGCTCGACCCCGACGTCGTGCTCACCTCCGACGCCGCGGCCGCCGCCCTCGGTTCGCCCGCCCAGCTCGTCGGGCCCGAGGCCGTGGCCGGCCGCTTCAACGGCGGCGCGCACTCGGCGCGCCTCGCGGCGTTCGACGGCGGCATCGGCCTGGTGTGGGCGATGCGCGGCAAGCCCAAGGTCGCTTTCCGGTTCACCGTCACCGGCGACCACGTCACGGCCATCCACATGCTCGGCGACGAGGCGTGGCTCGAGTCGCTGGAGATCTACTACCTGCGCGACTGACGGGGGCCGGTCGTAGGGTCGAGGTCGTGGCAGACCGTTTGCGTGCAGCAGTCGTCCTCGGCTCGGGCGGAGCCCGCGGCTACGCCCACATCGGCGCGCTCGAGGTGCTCGACGAGCGCGGCTTCGACGTCGTGTCGCTCGCAGGGACGTCGATGGGTGCGCTCGTCGGTGGGGTCGCCGCGGCCGGCAAGCTCGACGCGTACACCGAGTGGGCGCGCAGCCTCACCCAGCGCGAGGTGTGGCGGCTGCTCGACCTGACCCTCAGCGGCGCCGGCGGCGCGATCCGGGCCGAGCGGATCATCGCCAAGGTGGGCGAGATCCTCGACGGGGCGACCATCGAGAAGCTCTCGGTCCCCTACACGGCTGTCGCGACCGACATCAACGCGCGGCGTGAGGTGTGGTTCCAGCGGGGGCCGGTGGAGCACGCGATCCGCGCCTCGATCGCCATCCCCGGCGTCATCACCCCGGCGGTCATCAACGGCCGGGTGCTCGTCGACGGCGGCCTCATCAACCCGATCCCGATCGAGCCGACGGCCGCGGCGTCGGTGGACGTGACGATCGCGGTGTCGCTGTCGGGCATGAGGTCGGTCTCCGGGGCCGCCCCCGTGAAGGAGTCGTCCGCACCGGTGCCGCGCGAGGAGTGGACGAGCCGACTGCGACGCAGCGCGGCCGAGGTGCTCGAGTCGGAGCGCTTCCGCGCGATCACGAGCCGCCTCGGCGGTCATCCCCGCGAGGCTGACACGGGCGACGTCGCGGTGGTCGGCACCACGATGGACGGCGGGGTCACGGTGCCGCAGACGCCGACCGAGGCGTTCGTGCTCGGCCAGGCCGATGTCGGGCTCGTCGACCTGCTCAACATGTCGTTCGACACGATGAGCGCCCTCATCTCGCGCTACCGCATGGCGAGCAACCCACCGGACGTGCTCGTCACGGTGCCGTCCAACGCCGTGCGCACCCTCGACTTCCACCGCGCGGCCGAGATGATCGAGCTGGGCCGGCAGCTGACGACCGAGGCGCTCGACCACGCCGGCTACTGAGCGGAGCTCGGCCGCCGGCCGGGTGACGATCTAGGCGTAACCGCGCACCCAGTCGACGACGAGCTCGGGGACGAGGTGGTCGTCGGCCCCCACCGACCGTTCCGGGAAGTCGAAGGTCGCCAGCATGAGCTGCAGCGGATAGGCAGGCGGCCGAGAGCACGACCGCACGAGAGACCCGTCGACGTGGAAGTCGGCGCGCTCGCGGTCCCACCGGACGGCATACGTGTGCCAGTCGGCGACGTCGATGGGGAGGCGAACGGCCTCGAAGTCCTCCGTGACCGCGGGGTCGCGGAACGGGTGCAGCCCCATGCCCACGGCTGTCGAGACGCCGGGCTCGACTGCGTCGCCGAACATCTCGGTCACGCAGATCTCGGCCGACTGCTCCGGCACCTGCTCGAAGCCGACCATCCACAGCGCCACCATCGACCTCGGTGACACGATGGCTCGGGCCCGCAGCTCGACCCAGCCACCGTCGGGCAGCCAGCCACGATGCTCGGGCTGCTCCTCACGCACGAGCTGGCCGTCACGGAACGGCTATTGACCCTTCGTGCTGCCGCGCGGGCCCGACCAGCTGCCCGTCTGGATGCCCGAGACGCGTATCGGAGGTAGGTGGTCGCCCTCGCACCAGACCGGGTGGTCGGGCGGGACGCGCAGGTGCAGGCACGAGTCGCGCAGCTCGTAGGCGGCCAGCGTGTCGGCGCGCGAGCTCCAGGCGGGCAGGTAGTGCGGCACCCACGTGGCCGGGTCGAGGTCGACACCGTCGAAGTGGTCCTCGAAGACGAGTACGCGGTCGTCGGTCATGCCGACATCCTCGCGCGGACCACCGACGACGGTCAGGACTCCGGGCCGCCATCCTGCTCGACCTCGACGTGCTCGGTGCGTTCCTCATCGTGCACGTCGGCCAACCCCGCCGCCAGGTGGCCAGCGCCTGACGCGCCCACCTGTCTCGCGACGTCGCCGACAGCGTCCTCGGGACGTTGTCGGCGGCGACCGCGAGAGTGGAGGGGTGATCCTCCATGCCGACGCCGACGCGTTCTTCGCGTCCGTCGAGCAGCGCGACGACCCGCGCCTGCGCGGGCGGCCGATGGTCGTCGCGCACGAGGTCGTCGCCTGCCCGTCCTACGAGGCGCGCGCTCTGGGCATCCACGCCGGTATGCCGTTGCGCCAGGTCCAGCGTCGCTGGCCCGACGTGCTCGTCACGGGCTACCGGTCCGAGGCGTACGAGGAGGCTTCGACGCTGCTCTTCGACCTCTTCCGGCGGTTCACGCCGCTCGTCGAGCCGGGCTCGATGGAAGAGGCCTTCCTCGACGTCACCGGTCGCGACCGCGGCGACCTCACCGGCATGGCGTACGCCCTCCGGGCCGCCGCCCGGTCGGAAGTGGGGCTGCCGGTCTCGGTCGGTGCAGGCAGCACCAAGCTCATCGCCAAGCTGGCGAGCCGGCGCGCGAAGCCCGACGGCGTCGTCGTCGTCGACGCCGAGCTCGAGGGGCGGCTGCGGCCCAGGCTGCGTCTCGACGAGCTGTGGGGCGTCGGGCCAACGACCTACGAGAAGCTCCACGCCGCAGGCCTCTTCGTCGTCTCCGACCTGCACGGCCTCACCGAGGACGACCTCAAGCGCGTCGTCACCACTGCCATGGCCAGACGCCTCCTGTCCATCGCGCACGGCACCGACGATGCGACGATCCGGCTGCCTGGGCCACGGCGCTCGGTGAGCGCGAGCCGGTCGCTGCCGTCGACTCGCACGCGGTCGAAGGTCGTCGCCGTGCTCGAGGAGTGCGTGAGTCGCGCGATCACCCGGGTCTCGGGCCTCGACGCCCCGCCCCGCCTGCCCACCCGGCTCGAAGTGTTCGTCCGTTATGACGACGGCACGCAGGTGCTCGAGCGCGGACCCCTGGGGGACCCGTCGCTCGATTCGGAGGTGATCGGCGCTGCCGCCGCCGCACTGCTCGACCGCACCGGCTACGAGTGGGACGGACGCGGCGTGACGATGGTCGGCCTGACGCTGCCGCTCCCCATGCCCGGCGTGAACCCACCGGACACGACGACTTGACCTCAAGGGGGCTCGAGGTCGCAGCATGTTCAGGTGACCGCCCCGACCCTGACCGATGGCCTCACCACGAGCGAGGCCGCGGCCTACCTGCGCCGCCTCGGCGTGGCCCGCCCCGAGGCGCCGACGCTGGGCGCCCTGGCCTCACTGCACCGGGCCCACCTGCTCACGGTCCCGTTCGAGAACCTCGACATCGGCCTCGGGCGACCCATCCGCCTCGATCACGCGGCTCTCATGGCGAAGATCGTCGATGCGCGCCGGGGCGGCTACTGCTACGAGCTGAACGGGCTCTTCGCGCTCCTGCTGCGCCGGCTCGGGTATGCCGTCGACCTCGTCTCCGCACGGGTGGCCACGGGCGACGGCGACCTCACAGCCGAGTACGACCACCTCGCGCTCGTCGTGACGTCGCCCGACCTCGCGGGAAGGGTGCTGGCAGACGTCGGCTTCGGCGACGGATTCGTCGAGCCCCTGCCACTCGCCGACGGCTTCGAGCGGCGCGAACGCGGTCTGGCTGTCGGGGTGGCGCGCCGCGGCGAGCTCTGGGTCTCGCGCGAGCGGCGGGACGGCGAGGACTGGCGGGACCGGTTCGTGTTCTCGACGACTCCGCACTCGCTCGACGACTTCGCCGAGCGGAACATCTGGCAGCAGACGTCGCCCGAGAGCCACTTCACCCGGTCGCGCCTGGTTTCGCAGCTCACCCCCACGGGTCGCGTCACCGTGAGCGGCAACCGGCTCATCACGACGACCCAGGGTCGGCGTGACGAGGTGGAGCTCGCGGACGACGAAGCGGTGCGCGACGCGCTCGCAGACCACTTCGGCATCGTGCTCCCGGCCGTCTGACCTCGCGTCAGCGCTGGACCTCGCCGTGGACGGTCAGTCCCAGGCGTCCGGGGTGGGGCGGCAGAGGCAGAAGGGGTGGCCGGCCGGATCGGCGTAGACGCGGAAGCCGCGCTCGGGCTTCGGGCGCGGAGCCTCTTCCGGATCGAGTGCCACACCGCCCAGCTCGAGCACGCGCTCGTGGGCAGCCGCGATGTCGGCGACGACGAAGTCGAGGTGCACCTGCTGGTGGCCGCGCGGCCAGTCCGGTGGCTCGTGGTTCGGGGCGAGCTGGGTAGCGATGCGTGGACCGTCCCAGAGGACGTTGAACCAGTCGCCGTCCGGGTCGCCCTCGACGCGCCCGCCGAGCAGGTCGGCGTAGAACTGCGCGACACCGGCGGCGTCGGCGCAGTCGAGCGCGACGCAGTCCCAGCCGATCTTCGAAGCGGTGTTCTCAGTCGTGGTCATGCACCCCACTGAACCACCCCGGGACGACACCGCTCTCCACTGACCCGCAGCCCCAGCTTCGCGGATCTCACTCTCGCCGGTGCTCCCTCGGCACGTGCCAGATGACCTCGTCGGGCAGCACCGTCGCCGTCAGACCGAGTTGGTGGACGATCGTGTGGTGCCGCCCGCAGAGCAGGGCCCCGTTGCACAGATCAGTGGCGCCGCCGTGGAGCCAGTGCACGACATGGTGGGCGTCGCACCACTGCGGTGGGACCGTGCAGCCCGGATAGCTGCACCCGTGGTCACGCAGCGCCATCGCCAGCCGCTGGGCCGGCGTGAAGTAGCGGTCGGCGCGGCCGATGTCGAGCACCTGCGACGGGCCGCCGAGCACCGTCGGCAGGATCTCGGCCTCGCAGGCGACACGGCGTACCGTCGACGCCGACAGCACCTCGTCGTTGTCGGCGACGCCTGCCCCTCGCAGCCGGTCGAGCAACGCCTCCAGCGACATCGTCACGACGAGCTTGGTGCGCGACGTGCGCGTGACACCCTGTGGCGCGGCGACGGCTCGCTGGATCAGCTCGAGAGCAGCGTCGGCCCGACGCGTCGCCGGCGACCGCGGGTCGGTCGCAGCACCCTTGCCGGCGTCGGAGCTGCCGTCGGGCTGCCTAGAGGGCCAGCGGCTCCAGTCGAGGTCGGGGCGCGGCCTCGCGAGCGCGTCGACGGCCGCATCGAGAACGGCCGACCCCTCGGGGTCGAGGCGCCAGAGGTACTCGGTCATGCCGGCGCACCGGCCGATCTTGGTGAGCGACCGTGCCGCGCGCAGCCGCTGCGCCTCGTCCTCGACCTGCTCCGGCGGGCGCAGGCTCGCACGCCCGTGCGATACCAGTCGACGCAGCTCGCGGACGCCGAGCTGAGGGGCGGCCTCGATCATGGCGTCGACGACCTGCTCGACCTGGTCGGGGTCGGCGAACGCGACGACGTCGTCGCGGAAGCGCACGATGACCGCCGCCTTGTCGACGGACACCGCACCGTCCCGCACGCCACCGGCCAGGCGCGCCCACCGTGGGTCGTTCATGGCTGCGCCGACGGCGGTCAGGGCGGCCCATGCCCCGGCCGCGAGGCCCGGCGCGTGACCAGCCACCCAGTCGTTGCGGGACAGGCCCGAGGCCTCCGGCAGCCCGCGTGAGGTGACCTCGGCCGCCAGCACCGCCGACAGGCTGTGCGCCATCTCGCGGACCGCCTGCGCCTGCTCGATCGCGTCACCGAGCCCCACCTCGGGCATCGTCCAGACGGGCGTGTTGCGAGCGATGAGCCGCAGCTCTGCCGCCATCGAGGCCAGTCGGGCTGCGAGCCCCGGCAGGTCGCGCAGGCTGGCCAGCTGCTGGACGTCGACCATCGCCAACGGCACCGCGGAAGTTTGTTCAGGTGCGCCCGCAACCACCGCGACGTTCAGCACGCCGCAGCACTCAGCGTGCCCCTTCGGGCGCCTCCTGAGCGTGGCGGTCGTCATGCAGTCGATCATATGTTCTGCATATCTGCTTAGG
>JYOE01000018.1 GCA_000955875.1 Terrabacter sp. 28 | reverse complement strand
GCGCCGGCCGCGGGGGTNCTGCCCGTACCCGTCGACGAACGGGGGGTGCTGCGCGGGGCCGAGGGACGCGCGGCGGCCGGGCGCGCGCCGCCGCCCGGGCGGCCCGTCGACGACGGGCGACCCGGGCGGGACGGCGTGCGGTCGGCCATCGGGCTCAGCCCTGCGACCCGAAGCGGCTCGCGTCGAAGCGCGGGAACGCGCCGGCGCCGGCGTAGACCGCGGCGTCGTCGAGCTCCTCCTCGATGCGGAGCAGCTGGTTGTACTTCGCGACGCGCTCGGAGCGGGCCGGGGCGCCGGTCTTGATCTGGCCGCAGTTCGTCGCGACGGCGAGGTCGGCGATCGTGACGTCCTCGGTCTCGCCGGAACGGTGGCTCATCATGCAGCGGTAGCCGTTGGTCTGCGCGAGGGTGACCGCGTCGAGCGTCTCGGTGAGCGTGCCGATCTGGTTGACCTTGACGAGAAGGGCATTGGCCGTGTTGCTGCTGATGCCGCGGCCGAGGCGCTCGGGATTGGTGACGAACAGGTCGTCGCCGACGAGCTGCACCTTGGTGCCGAGCAGGTCGGTCATGGACTTCCAGCCGTCCCAGTCGTCCTCGTTGAGGGGGTCCTCGATGGACACGAGCGGGTAGGCGTCGACAAGCTCGGCGTAGTAGGCGACCATCTCGTCGGCCGACTTGCTCGCGCCCTCGAACGCGTAGGAGCCGTCCTCGAAGAACTCGGACGCCGCGACGTCGAGCGCGAGGCCGATGTCGCGGCCGGGCTCGTAGCCGGCGGCCTTGATCGCCTCGAGGATGAGGTCGAGGGCAGCCCGGTTGGACTCGAGGTTGGGGGCGAAGCCGCCCTCGTCGCCGAGGCCGGTGGCGAGGCCGCGCTCGCTGAGCACCTTCTTGAGCGCGTGGTAGACCTCGGTGCCCCAGCGCAGCGCCTCGCGGAAGGTGGGCGCGCCGATCGGCGCGATCATGAACTCCTGGATGTCGACGTTGGAGTCGGCGTGCGACCCACCGTTGAGGATGTTCATCATCGGGACGGGCAGCACGTGCGCGTTCGGGCCACCGACGTAGCGGAAGAGCGGCAGGCCGGCGGACTCGGCGGCGGCGTGCGCGACGGCGAGCGAGACGCCGAGGATCGCGTTGGCGCCGAGCGTCTCCTTGTTGGCCGATCCGTCGAGGGCGAGCATCTCGGCGTCGATGAGCCGCTGCTCGCTCGCGTCGAAGCCGACGAGGCGCGGGTTGATCTCCTCGATGACGGCGTCGACGGCCTGCTCGACGCCCTTGCCGAGGTAGCGGCCCTTGTCGCCGTCGCGGCGCTCGGACGCCTCGAAGGCTCCGGTCGAGGCGCCCGACGGGACGGCCGCGCGAGCGAACGTGCCGTCGTCGAGACGGATCTCGACCTCGACGGTGGGGTTGCCGCGCGAGTCCAGGATCTCGCGGGCGCCAATCTCCTCAATGCTGGCCACTGGCTCTCCTGTGCTGTGCTGCTCGTGCTGGCGCGCTGCCGGGTTGGCCCGGCCAGGTCGACGAGCAGGGGGTGGATGGGTCCGGGGTGCTCGGCGGCCTTCGGCTGGTGCGAGCGGGACGCGACGTTGCGAACCGGGCGCACACCGAGCACAGGTGTCGGGATCGAGCGTAGCCCGTGGCGTCGGGCGCCGGACGGAGCGACCCGGCATACGGGCGGGTAGCCACGCGAGACCGCCGGACGACGGTCATTCAGCTCGGGGCCGCGGACGAAAGCCACACATCGGACAGTCCAAAGTTTTTTACTCTTTCCTTACCAATCGCTGACCAGACCGAGGCATACTCCAACTAACCATCCGGGGGGGTGGAGCTCTACGTGGCTAGGGCACCGAGGGGTGCCGGGGGTGGGGTGTTGTCATGGGTCAGCCCATGCGCGAAGCGGGGGTAGTTCTGCTCGATGTGAGTGCGCGTCCGGTGACGCAACCTCACAGCGAGAGGAGTCGCGGCCAGCGTCTCCTGCAGCTGGGGATCGCGGGGGGCGATCTGGTGATCATCACCGCTGCGACGGCGCTGGCCGCGATCGGCCGAACCGGCCTCGAGGTCTTCGACGTCGCCAACGACGTCAACCAGGTGGCGCAGTCGGTCGGTCTGTGGATCGTGGCCGCGTGGATGCTCGCGAACCTGCTCTCGGGCACCTACACGAGCAGCCACCTCGGCGTCGGCACCATCGAGTACGCCCGGGTGTGCAGCGCGGCGGGTCTCACCGCCGGCGCGATCGGCATCCTCAGCTACCTCACGAAGTTCAACCTCTCCCGAGGCTTCTTCGTGCTGATCTTCGCGATCGGGGTGCCCACGGTGCTGCTCTGGCGCTGGTATGCACGGCGCCTGGTCCACCGGGCGCACGCCCGCGGCCGGCTGCTGACCCGGGTGCTCATCTCGGGCTCGGTCGCCCACGTCGACGACGTCGCCGCCGTGCTCGAGCGCGAGGCCTGGCTGGGCTTCCGCATCGTCGGCGCGCTCATCCCGTCGTCGCAGCCGCTGCGGGCCACCCCACGTGGGGTCCCCGTCGTCGGCACGACGAACCACACCGCCGAGTCGGTGCTCGCCGAGAAGGCCGACATGGTCGTCTTCACCGAGGGCGCCTTCCCGTCGGCCGTCGACTTCCGCCGCATCGCCTGGGACCTCGAGGGCCACCACGTGCAGATGGCGGTCGTCCCCAGCCTCAGCGACATCTCGACGGGCCGCATCGCGATGCGTCCCGTCGGCGGGCTGCCGCTCGTCCACGTGGGCCAGCCGCAGAGCCTCGGCGCCTCCCGCGGCCTCAAGCGAGCGTTCGACCTGCTCGGCGCGACGGCGCTGCTGCTGCTCGCCTCGCCCGTCATGCTCGCCTTCGCCATCGCCACCAAGCTCCAGGACGGCGGGCCGGTCCTCTTCCGGCAGACCCGGGTCGGGCGCGACGGCGTGCTCTTCGAGTGCCTCAAGTTCCGCAGCATGGTCGTCGACGCGGAGTCGCAGCTGCCCGGCATCACGCACCTCAACCAGAACAGCGACGGCGTGCTCTTCAAGATCGCCCGCGACCCGCGCGTGACGAAGGTGGGCGCCCTCATGCGCCGCCTGTCCATCGACGAGCTGCCCCAGCTGATCAACGTCGTGAACGGCGACATGAGCCTCGTGGGACCCCGACCTGCTCTGCCGGCCGAGGTGCGCCGCTACGTGCCGGACGTCCAGCGACGGCTGCACGTTCGTCCGGGTGTGACCGGCCTGTGGCAGGTCTCCGGGCGCAGCGACCTCTCGTGGGAGGACACCGTGCGCCTCGACCTCTACTACGTCGACAACTGGTCGCTCGTGCAGGACCTGTCGATCCTGGCCAAGACCGTCCACGCGGTCGTCAGGCCCCGCGGCGCCTACTGACGGCGCGGCACCACTCGAGACCCGGAAGGGGTCGCGTCGCTTCACCCGGTCGACGCGGCCCCTTCCGTCACTTCCGCTCGTGCCGAGGGCGTATGCCGTCAGGCGACGTCGCCGCCGACCGCCTCGCTCGCGGCAGCGAGGCCGCGCAGCGTCTCGCGCAGGGCGGCCTCCGCGTCGACGCCCTCGGCGCGGGCCCGGCGGACGAGGGCGAGCAGCTCGGATCCGAGGCCACCCGTCTCGACGGCGGCGTCGACGAGGTCGTCGCGACCGGCCTTGTGCAGGCGTGAGACGTACTTCTCGGCGCGCGCCAGCGCCGGCAGCGAGTGCGGCACGCCCTCCACAGGGTGCGTGCGGTGCTGCTTCTCCTCGGCCTTGATCGACTCCCAGTTGGTGGCCACGGCGTCGGCGGTGTCGGCCTCGACGTCGGCGAAGACGTGGGGGTGGCGGCGCACGAGCTTGTCGACGAGACCGCCCGCGACGTCGTCGATGCCGAACGGCTCGCTCGGGTGCTCCTCGGCGACGCGGGACTGGAACGCGACCTGCAGCAGCAGGTCACCGAGCTCCTCCTGCATGTGGGCC
The DNA here is from genome assembly GCA_000955875.1 of Terrabacter sp. 28. Taxonomy (GTDB): domain Bacteria; phylum Actinomycetota; class Actinomycetes; order Actinomycetales; family Dermatophilaceae; genus Terrabacter. Next base: position 43,299 of record JYOE01000018.1, on the reverse strand, counting down.
GGGTCGCCGCTCTCGATGGCCTCGATGGCCTCGTGCGCCTCCTCGAGCAGGTAGGGCACGAGGGAGGCGTGGGTCTGCTCGGCGTCCCACGGGCAGCCGCCCGGCGAGCGCAGCCGGTCCATGACGGCGACGACGTCGAGCAGGCGCGCGCCCGGCACGTCGAAGGAGCCGATGAGCAGCTCGACGTCGGGCGGCTCGGGAAGCCGGGTCACCTCGACGGCGACGGCGTCGCTGAGCCCGGGGTCGCCGTCGGACGAGCCCACCCAGACGACGTCGCCCTCCTCGGCCGCGGCGACGAGGTCGCGCGCGAGCTCGGCGGGATGGCCCTCCTCGCGCTCGCGCACCTCGACCCCGGCCTCGACGACCGCCGCGACCTGGGGCTCGTCGGGACGGCCCCAGACGGCATACGCCTGCCCGAGGATCGTCCACGCCTCGCGCGTCAGGAGCCCCGGCGCGATGCGGGGTGTGGTGACGAGCAGGACGAGGCGACCGGGCACGGCGACGGGAAGGTGCGAGCGGCTACTGGCCCGGGGTGCCCGTGGCACCGCCCCCGGGCGGCGCCGGGTTGGAGTCGGGCTTGAGCCAGTTCGGCGTCGTCTGGCCGATGGTGAAGTAGACCGGACCCTGGTCGGACTGCACGACCGAGCCGTACTTCGGGTTGACGGAGATGTCGGCTCGCTTGAGGTCGGCGCGGTAGGCGGCGACGTCGGCGGGCGTCATCTTCTGCGACTGGATGAGGGCGACCGCCTCGACGAACTCCTTCGTCGTGTCGGTGGCGCCGGGGATCGAGGCGATGACCGAGGCGTAGGTCTCGTCGGGCTTCCAGCTGCCCGACTTCGCGACGGCGCTCTTGAGCAGCGGCGCGGCGACGAGGGCCGTGACGACGATGTTCTCGGCGAAGTCGAGCTTGGCGGCCTTGAGCTGGTCGAACGTCTCGCGCACGTCGGACTCGTGGATGACCTCGCCGTTGACGACGGCGGCGGCCTGCTGGCGGGTCTCGAAGCCGCACCCGCCGAGCAGCGACACGGCACCGAGGGCGGCGATGCCGACGACGGCGACGCGCCTGGTGGGACGGGCAGACCAAGCCTTCACTGATTTCCTCCTCTGGCGGATGCGTCTGACATCCTACGGGGCGCCCACGGCGGATCTCGCCGACCCCGACGAAGCGGTGGCCGCCGCGCCGGCGGAGGCGATGTCGTCGAGCAGCACGGCGGAGATGAGCTGGCGGGCCCAGGTCAGCACCTCGACGTCGCGCAGCGGCTTGCCACCGACGCGGGCCGTCATCGGGGCCGGCACGAGGATCGTGCCCAGCGCCTCCTTGACGATGGTGCCCGGGTAGAGGCGCCTGAGCCGCAGCTGCTGGCTTTCTCGCAGCTCCTTGACCGGGCCGAACCGCACGACCTTGCCCTGCACGCCGATGTCGCCGATGCGGGCCTGGCGGGCCACCACGCGCAGACGGGCCACCTCGAGGAGGTTCTCGACGGGCTTGGGCGGGGCGCCGTAGCGGTCGCGCAGCTCGGCCGCGATCTCGTCGACGGCCTCGAAGGTCTCGACGGTGGCGAGCTTCTTGTACGCCTCGAGGCGCAGCCGCTCCCCCGGCACGTAGTCGTGTGGCAGGTGCGCGTCGACGGGCAGCTCGATCTTGATCTCGGCCGGCACGTCGACGGCGTCGCCGCGGAAGTCGGCGACGGCCTCACCGATGAGCCGCACGTAGAGGTCGAAGCCGACGCCCTGGATGTGTCCGGACTGTTCGCCGCCGAGCAGGTTGCCGGCGCCGCGGATCTCGAGGTCCTTCATCGCGACCGCCATGCCGGACCCGAGGTCGGTGTTGCTCGCGATGGTGCGCAGGCGGTCGTGCGCCGTCTCGGTCATCGGCTTCTCGGGCGGGTAGAGGAAGTAGGCATAGGCCCGCTCACGCCCGCGCCCGACGCGTCCGCGCAGCTGGTGCAGCTGGCTGAGGCCGAGCATGTCGGACCGCTCGACGATGAGGGTGTTGGCGTTGGAGATGTCGAGGCCGGTCTCGACGATGGTCGTGCAGACGAGCACGTCGAAGCGCTTCTCCCAGAAGTCCTCGACGACCTGCTCGAGCCGGTGCTCGCCCATCTGGCCGTGGGCCGTGGCGATGCGAGCCTCGGGCACGAGCTCGCGCAGGCGGCTCGCCGCCTTCTCGATCGAGCTGACCTTGTTGTGCACGAAGAAGACCTGGCCCTCGCGCAGCAGCTCGCGGCGGATCGCGGCAGTGATCTGCTTCTCGTCGTAAGCGCCGACGAAGGTGAGCACCGGGTGGCGCTCCTCGGGCGGCGTCGCCAGCGTCGACATCTCACGGATGCCGGTGACGGCCATCTCGAGCGTGCGCGGGATCGGGGTGGCCGACATCGACAGCACGTCGACGGCGGTGCGCATCGTCTTGAGCAGCTCCTTGTGCTCGACGCCGAAGCGCTGCTCCTCGTCGATGATGACGAGTCCGAGGTCCTTGAACTTCACGTCCTTGGCGAGCAGGCGGTGGGTGCCGATGACGAGGTCGAGGGTGCCGTCGGCCATGCCCTCCATGACCTCCTTGGCCTCCTTGTCGCTCTGGAAGCGAGAGAGCGAGGCAACCTTGACGGGGAACTGTGCGTAGCGCTCCGAGAAGGTCTGCTGGTGCTGGCTCACGAGCAGCGTCGTCGGCACGAGCACCGCGACCTGCTTGCCGTCCTGGATGGCCTTGAACGCCGCACGAACCGCGATCTCGGTCTTGCCGTAGCCGACGTCGCCGCAGATGAGGCGGTCCATCGGGACCTGCTTCTCCATGTCGGCCTTGACCTCGTCGATGCTGACGAGCTGGTCGGGCGTCTCGACGAAGGAGAAGGCGTCCTCGAGCTCGCGCTGCCACGGGGTGTCGGGGGCGAAGGCATGGCCCTTGGTGGCCTGGCGCGCGCTGTAGAGGCGGATGAGGTCGGCCGCGATCTGCTTGACGTAGCGCTTGGCCCGCGACTTCGTCTTGGACCAGTCGGACCCGCCCATCTTGTTGAGCGTGGGCTCCTCGCCGCCGACGTACTTGGTGACCTGGTCGAGCTGGTCGGTGGGGACGAAGAGGCGGTCGCCGGGCTGGCCGCGCTTGCTCGCGGCGTACTCGATGACGAGGTACTCGCGCGTCGCGCCGGCGACGGTGCGCTGCATCATCTCGACGAACCGGCCGACACCGTGCTGCTCGTGGACGACGTGGTCGCCGGGCCGGAGCTGGAGGGGGTCGACCTGGTTGCGCCGGCGCGACGGCATACGCCGCATGTCCTTGGTGGACGTGCCGCTGCCGGGCTGGCCGGTGAGGTCGGTCTCGGTGAGCACCTCGATGCGACCGGCCTCGTGGACGAAGCCACGCACCAGCGGCGCCGTGGTGACGTGGACGGTGCCGGCGGTGAGGGTGTCGTCGCGCGACGTGTCGAGGGCCTGGACCGCGACCTCGTTCTCGCGCAGGACCTCGGCGACGCGCTTGGCGAGGCCGGGGCCCTCGGTGACGACGGCGACGGCCCAGCCCTCGCGCACCCGCTCGCGCAGGTGCTCGACGGTGCGCTCCGTGTCGCCCCGGAAGGGCTCGGGGTCGGTGGTGCGCACGGCGACGCGCTCGTCGACGTCGTCGTCCTCGATGACGAGGTCGGCGTCGGCCACGAAGGGTGTCAGGGTCCACCAGGCCCGACCGGTGGCCTCGGCGTGCGCCCGCACCTCGGCGATGGACCAGTAGGAGGCGCTGCCGAGGAGCGACTGGAGGTCGACGGGCACCTCGTTGCCGGCCGCCGCGTTGGCCCAGCTGGCCTCGAGGAACTCGGCGCTGGTGGCGACGAGGTCGTGCGCGCGGCGGCGCACCCGCTCGGGGTCGGAAACGAGCACGACCGCGCGCTCGGGCAGGACGTCGAGCACCGACTCCATGCCGTCGACGAGGGCGGGTGCGAGGGACTCCATGCCCTCGACGGCGATGCCCTCGGCGACCTTGGAGAGCATCTCGGAGACGCCCGGCAGCTGGTCGGCGAGAGCGCGTGCCCGCGCGCGCACCTGGTCGGTGAGGAGCAGCTCTCGGCACGGCGGGGCCCACAGGCCGTGGTCGGCGATCTCGAGGGAGCGCTGGTCGGCGACCTTGAACCAGCGCACCTCCTCGACGGTGTCGCCCCAGAACTCGATGCGGACCGGGTGCTCCTCGGTGGGCGGGAACACGTCGAGGATGCCGCCGCGCACGGCGAACTCGCCGCGCCGCTCGACGAGGTCGGTGCGGGTGTAGGCGGCGGCGACGAGGGCGTCGACGACGTCCTCGAGGGGCCGCTCGTCGCCCGCACGCAGCGCGACGGGCACGAGGTCGCCGAGCCCCTTGGTCAGGGGCTGCAGGAGGGCGCGCACCGGCGCCACGACGACCGACAGGGGGCCGTATGCCGTGTCGTCGGGGTCGGGGTGGGCGAGCCGTCGCAGCACGGCGAGGCGCCGGCCGACGGTGTCGCTGCGCGGCGAGAGTCGCTCGTGGGGCAGGGTCTCCCACGACGGGAAGACGGCGATGCGCTCGCCCGGCAGGAAAAGCCCGAGAGCAGTCTCGAGGTCCTCGGCCTCACGGGTCGTCGCAGTGACGACGACGAGGGGCGCGGCGTCGGCCGGTCCCGAGGCGAGGCTCTCGGCCTGCCGGGCGAGGGCGGCCACGAGGAAGGGGCGCGAACCGTCGCTGGCGGAGACGTCGACGAGCCGGGTGCGACCCACCTGGTCGAGGACGTGGCGGACATCGGGGAGCGCCCTGAAGGCGGACAGCATTGGGTGCGGCATCAGGTCCTCCAGTCTAGGTCGGGGCGGCGACAGTCGCGGCGCCGGTCGACGGCCGCACGGCCAGGTGGTCGCGCGTGCTCAGCGCGGCGCGTGGAAGCGCTGCTGGGCCTCGAGCAGGCCGACCTCGATGAGGGCCTCGACGGCGTCGGCGCCCTCGTCGAGCAGGAACGGCAGCACGTCCGTGCGCTCGGCCTTGCTGAAGTCCTTGAGCACGAAGTCGGCGGGGTCCTGGCGTCCCGGCGGCCGGCCGATGCCGAGGCGCACGCGCAGGTAGTCCTTGGAGCCGAGCGACTTCGACACCGAGCGCAGGCCGTTGTGACCGCCCTCTCCCCCGCCCTGCTTGAGGCGCACGAGGCCGGCGTCGATGTCGAGCTCGTCGTGGATCACGACCACGCGCTCGACGGGCACGTCGTAGTACTTCATCAGCCCGGCCACGGCACCACCCGACTCGTTCATGTAGCTCGACGGGGTGGCCAGCACGACCTTGGGGCCGCCGACCTTGAGGCGCATCTCGGCGACACGCGCCCGGGCCTTGTGCGCCTTGAAGGCGGCGCGGCCACCGACGGCGCGGCCCGCGAGCTCCTCGAGGGCCATCGCCCCGACGTTGTGGCGGTTGCCGGCGTAGCCGGGCCCGGGGTTGCCGAGCCCGATCACGAGCCAGGTGTCCATGCGGTCCTCCGGTGGTCGGCGCTGGGGGTCGCGCTACGGGAGCTGGCGCGCGCACGGGCCCCGCCGAGCAGACGCTCGGACGGGACCCGTGGACGCAAGGGGTGGCGCGGCATACGGCGTCGCGCCACGGATGTGGCTGTGGCTCAGGCCTCGTCGCCCTCGGCCTTGGCCTCGGCGCCCTCGGCGGCCTCGCCCTCGGCGCCCTCGGCGGCCTCGCCCTCGGCAGCCTCGTCGTGCTCCTCGCGCTCGATGCCGGCCTCGGCCTCGGCCTCGGCGAGCTCGGCCTCGAGGGCCTCGGCGGAGATGGCCTGCGTGACGTTGACGACGAGGGCCTCGGCGTCGGTCACCAGCGTGGCGCCCTCGGGCAGCTCGACGGCGCCGGCGAGGATCTGGGTGCCGGCCTCGAGACCCTCGACCGAGACGACGACGTTCTCGGGGATGTTCGTGGCGAGGGCCTCGATCTGGAGCGTGTTGTGGTCGAGCGTCACGACGGTCTCGGGAGCGGCCTCGCCCTCGAGGTGGACGGAGACGTCGACGGTGACCTTCTCGCCCTTGCGGACGACGACGAGGTCGACGTGGTCGATGACCGGCTTGATGGCGTCGCGCTGGACGTCCTTGGCGAGGGCCAGCTGCTCCTTGCCGTCGATGACGATCGTCAGCAGGGCGTTGGCCTGCTTGAGCGCCATCATCGTGTCGTGGCCGGGGAGCGAGATGTGCACGGGCTCGGTGCCGTGGCCGTACATGACGGCGGGGATGTTGCCGGCGCGGCGGATCTTGCGGGCGGCGCCCTTGCCGAAGTCGGTGCGCTTCTCGGCGACGAGCTTGGTGTTGTCGGACACGGGTGACTCCTGGAGGTCTCGTGGGATGAGGCGGTCGGTGGCGGCCTCGACGCGGGACGACGCGCGATGATCGGCAGTTCGCAGCGGATGGCCGACGCGGTCCGCACGCAGAGGCGAACCCGCTCCGCGGCACGCTCCTAGGCGCGTCCACGAGTCAGGCCACCGCGTCGATCACGGACCTCGTCACGTCCTGCCGTGGCAGTCGTGCACCGTCCCTCGCCGAGGCAACTGCTCGATCTTACGGGACGGACCGCCTGCCGGCGAAATCGAGCCCCCAGCCCGCAACACACCCGGAAGCGGTCCGTCGAGCATGGTTGCAACCGACCCGACCTGACCACTACCGGGTGTGTTGCGGGAGAGGGGGTGAGTGGGGCAGGCGGGTCAGGAACGGGCCTCGTCGGAGCGCACCGCGGCCAGGCCGGCCACGATGAGCGCCCCGCCCAGCAGCTGCACGGGCGTCGGCAGCTCTGCGAGCACGAGCCAGGCGAAGAGCACGGCGAAGAGCACCTCGGTGAGGGCGACGAACGAGGCCACCTTGGCTCCGAGCATCCGCACGGCGGCGATGCCGGTGACGTAGGCGAACGCGGCCGCGACGAGTGCGATGACGAGCACGGGCACCCACCACGGGACGACGACACCGCCGAGGGGCACCTGCGCCGCGCCCCGGGTCATGTCGAGGGCCCCCGTCAGGGCGGCGGCCCAGAGCGAGGCCGCCCCGACGGCGAGGCCGCCGCCGGCGAGCGCGAGCGGCGGCACGTCGTCGTCGACGTGGTCGGCGAGCAGGAAGTAGAGCACGAGGCAGACGGCGGCGCCGAGCCCCCAGAGGACTCCGACGAGGCTGATGCTCGCGCCGCCCACGACGTCGAGGACGAGCAGCAGGCCGGCGACGGCGAGCGCGACCCCGACGAGCGTCAGGCGGCGCGGGGCCTGCCGGTGGCGCAGCCAGAGCCAGCCGACGATGAGCACGGGCGCGAGGTACTCGAGGAGCAGGGCCACCCCGACGGACAGGTGGGTCACGGCGTTGAAGTAGGCGAGCTGGCAGCCGGCCACACCGGTCAGGCCGTAGCCGACGACGACCCACGCGTTGCGCCGCAGTGCCGGCCAGCGGCCGCGCAGCGACCAGAGAGCGGGGCCGAGCAGCACGAGCGCGGCGAGGGTGATGCGCATCGTCACGACCGCGCCGGGCGACCAGCCGCCGACGAGCAGGGACTTGCCGAACGCCCCCGAGGTCGCGAAGGCGGCCGCGGAGACGAGGGCGACACCGAGCCCGAGCAGCGGGTGGCGGGAGCGACCTGCCTCGGGCGTCCCGACCTCGTCGGCCCTCGCCGACTCTCCGACGACCGGGCCGGTGACGACAACGCGTTCGGTCATGGCACCCTCGCTACCTCCGCCGACCCGCGCGACCCGCCGGGTCCGCTGCGATGTCAGCACCTAAAAGACTTACACTCATGACAGTAACGACGCGTCATGTCAGGAGTCAACATGCTTTTCACCCATGACACGGAGGTGGCCCTGGCCGCCGCCGCGGCGCTCGTCAACACCATGCCCGGGGTCCTGCCCGGTGACCGCGCCCCGGACGCCCTGACCACCCTCGACGAGCTGGACTCCCTCTACGCCGAGCACGGCTGGACCGGCCGCTTCGACCGGGACGAGGCGGAGCTGCAGGCCGTGCGCGAGCTGCGCCCCCGCCTGCGCGGCTTCTGGGAGCTCGACGAGGCAGGCGTCGTCACCCTCGTCAACGACCTGCTGGCCGAGGCGAGGGCCACCCCGCAGCTCGTCGACCACGACGGCGTCGGCTGGCACATCCACGCCACCCCGCCCGACGCCCCCCTGCCCCAGCGCATGGCGGTCGAGGCCGCCATCGCCGTCATCGACGTCGTGCGCGCCGGCGAGCTGGCCCGGCTGCGGGTCTGCGAGGCCGCGGACTGCGACGACGTCGTCGTCGACCTGTCGAAGAACCGGTCCCGCCGCTACTGCGAGGGCGGCTGCGCCGCTCGTGCGCACACCGCGGCCTACCGCGCCCGGCAGGCCGCGCGCGCCTGAGCCCCCGACCGCGAGCCGACCACAGACAGAGGCCGTATGCCGTCGGGTGGGTCCCGGCGGCATACGGCCTCGGTGTGTGGCTGGTGCGGCGCGGCGGCTCAGGCCTTGCCGTCGAAGAGACTCGTGACCGAGCCGTCCTCGAAGACCTCCTTGATGGCCATCGACACGAGGGGTGCGATCGAGAGGACCTCGAGCTTGTCGAAGCGGCGGTCGTCGGGGATCGGCAAGGTGTTGGTGACGATGACCTCCTCGACCTTGCAGGCCTTGAGTCGGTCGACGGCCGGGCCGGAGAGGATCGCGTGCGTCGCGGCGATGATGACGCTGGCAGCGCCCTGGTCCATGAGGGCGTCGGCGGCCTTGGTGATCGTGCCCGCGGTGTCGATCATGTCGTCGACGAGCACGCAGACGCGGCCCTTGATCTCACCGACGACCCGGTTGGCGACGACCTCGTTGGGCCGGTTGATGTCGCGGGTCTTGTGGATGAAGGCCAGCGGGGCGCCGCCGAGCCGCGAGCTCCAGTCCTCGGCCACCTTGATGCGGCCCGCGTCGGGTGAGACGACGGCGAGGTCGAGGTGGCCGTACTTCTTGCCGACGTAGTCCGCGAGGATCGGCATCGCCATCAGGTGGTCGACCGGCCCGTCGAAGAAGCCCTGGATCTGGGCGGTGTGCAGGTCGATCGCCATGAGGCGGTCGGCGCCCGCGGTCTTGAAGAGGTCGGCCATGAGGCGCGCCGAGATCGGCTCGCGTCCACGGTGCTTCTTGTCCTGGCGCGCATAGCCGTAGAAGGGCAGCACGACCGTGATGCGCTTGGCCGAGGCCCGCTTGAGGGCGTCGATCATGATGAGCTGCTCCATGATCCACTCGTTGATCGGAGCGGTGTGGCTCTGGATCACGAAGGCGTCGGAGCCGCGCACCGACTCCTCGTAGCGCACGTAGATCTCGCCGTTGGCGAAGTCGTAGGCAGAGGTCGGCACGAGCTCGGTGCCGAGCTCTTTGGCGACCTCCTGCGCGAGCATCGGGTGGGCCCGGCCGGAGAAGACCATCAGGTGCTTCTCCGTCGTCTTGTTGATGCCGCTCATCGCTGGGCGTCCTTCGTCTCGCAGGGGCTGTCGGTCGGGGCGTCGGTGGCGTTGTCGGTGTCGCTGTCGGTGTCGGTCTGCGAGAGGCGGTTGTTCGGGGAGACCGCGCCGGGCTCGCTGGCGAGCGCCGCCTCCACCTCGGCCGCCGCCTCGGCGTCGGCGCGCGCCTCGGCCCGGGCACGGGCACGCGCGACGGACTGCGGGTCGACGGCGGGGGCGTCCCCGACCTGCGACTCCCCCGCGCGCGCGGCCTGGGCCGCCTCGTCGGTCTTCGTCCCGGCGCGCCGGCGCGCGACCCAGCCGTCGATGTTGCGCTGCTGGGCACGGGTCACGGCGAGCTGGCCGGGGGCGACGTCGCTCACGACCGCCGACCCGGCCGCGACGTAGGCGCCGTCGCCGATGGAGCGCGGGGCCACCACGACCGAGTTGCTGCCGACGAAGCTGTGGGCGCCCACGGTCGTGTGGCCCTTGGTGACGCCGTCGTAGTTGGCGAAGATCGTGCCGGCGCCGATGTTCGCGCCCTCGCCGATGGTCGCGTCGCCGCAGTAGGTCAGGTGCGGCACCTTGGCGCCGTCACCGATCACCGCGTTCTTCGTCTCGACGAAGCCGCCGATCTTGCCCTTGGCGCCGAGACGGGTGCCCGGGCGCAGGTAGGAGAAGGGCCCCACCGTCGCCCCGGGACCGATCTCGGCGAGCTCGGCCTGCGTGCGCACGACGCTGGCGCCGTCGCCGACCTCGACGTCGGTGAGCGTGGTGTCGGGGCCGATGACGCAGTCGCGCCCGATGGTGCTGGCGCCGTGGATCTGCGTGCCCGGCCGCACGACGGTGTCGGGACCGATGGTCACGTCGGCGTCGATCCACGTCGTGGCCGGGTCGACGACGATGGCGCCGTCACGCATCGCCTGCTCGACGGTGCGCCGGTTGAGCTCGGCGCCGAGACGGGCGAGCTGCACCTTGTCGTTGACGCCCTCGGTCTGCCACAGGTCGGCGACGAGGTGGGCGCGCACGGTGAGGCCTCGGCCACGGGCGATCGCGATGACGTCGGTGAGGTACTTCTCGCCCTGCGCGTTGTCGGTGCCCACCTCGGCGAGCGCCTCGCGCAGCACCGCGACGTCGAACGCGTACAGGCCGCTGTTGACCTCGCGGATGGCCCGCTGCTCCTCGTCGGCGTCCTTCTGCTCGACGATGGCGGCGACGTCGCCGGCGTCGTCGCGCAGCACGCGGCCATAGCCGGTCGGGTCGTCGAGCGTGGCGGTGATGACGGTGACGGCGCTGCCCGACGCGTGGTGGGCAGCGACCAGGCCCTCGAGCGTCTCGCTCGTCAGCAGCGGCACGTCGCCGTAGGTGACGACCACCGTGCCGGACAGGTCCGCCGGCAGGGCCTCGAGGGCGCACTCGACGGCGCGACCGGTGCCCTTGACGTCGTCCTGGTCGGCGACCACCGCGTCGGGGTCGACCTGGGCCACGTGCTCGGCGACCCGGTCGCGCTCGTGGCGCACCACGACAGCGAGGTGGTGGGGGCTGGTGCCCCGCGCCGCCCGGATCGCGTGAGCCACGAGAGTGCGGCCCCCGATCGAGTGGAGGACCTTCGGGGTCGTGGACTTCATGCGTGTGCCCTCACCGGCGGCGAGGACGATCACGGCGGTCGGCCGTAGATCGCTCACAGGGCGCAGCTCCTTCATGGATCGGCGTGCACTCGGGCGCGGACGACCCCAGCCGTGAACGACCTGGGTGCGCCGCCCGCCATGCTACTCGCGGGCCAGCGCCGTGCCGCGCGCCCGTGCGCGCGCCGTGACCCCGCTCACCCCGAGCGCACGCCTTCTGCTCGCCATGTCGCTGCTCCCCGGGCAGGGCACCGTCGCTCGTGCCTCGCTCCTCCCGACTCCTGACGGGAAGCTCGACCACGCTCGCTGCGCTCGCCATGTCGCTGCTCCCCGGGCAGGAGTCGAACCTGCGTCGCTTGTCCTGATTCAAAGTCAGGCGGGCCCTGCCGGCAGACCAACCGGGGAACGTCCTCGCGGACGTGCACAGGCTAGTGCAGCGCCGCGTCCGGCGATGACGGGCGGACCGGACGGCTCAGGAGCCGACAGGCGTGGCGCCGGTCGCCGCCGGGTCGGAGGTCGACGGGTCGGTGGACGCCGATCCCAGCACCTGGGTGTCGAGGGTGGGTGGCGTGACGTCGGGTTGCGCCGCCGGGGGCACTGCGCCGGACAGGTCGGTAGGGGCCGCCGGTGGCACGTTCTCGGCAGCGCTGGAGGAGGCGGCCGTGGTCGACCCGGCCGGGCCGGATGCGGCGTCACCCGCAGCGGTGCCGGCCGGGGCAGGGTCTGCAGCAGGAGAGGAGTCGGGCGCGGCCGGGCTCGCTGGAGCCGGAGCCGCGGGGTCGATGGCCGGCGAGCCAGCGGGCGCCGGGGTGTCGGTCGGCGACGACGGGGCGGGGGTCTGGTCAGCGACCGCAGCACCCGGGTCGGCGGTCCCGACACCTGCGTCAGACGTCGCTGCTGCCGGGTCGTCGGCCGCCGTCGTCGTGCCGGTCGTGCCCGCCGCCGCGTCGGCGTGCTCGGGCACCTCCGTGGACGGGGCCGAGGTGTCGTCGACAGGGTTCACCGGCGCGGGCGCGACCGCGTCGGGAGTCGACGGCGTCGAGTCGGAAGCCGCAGGCGGCGGCACCGTCGCGGGGTCGCCCGGCGCCGGGGCGGGAGGCGGCGGCGTCGGGTCGACAGCCGTGGCAGCCGTGCCGGTGGCCGTCGGCGCTGCCGGGGCAGGTGGGGTGGCCCCAGCCGGCGCGGCCGACACGGTCGACGCGGTCGACGCGGTCGACGTGGTCGACGCCGGGGCGCTGCTCGCGACGACGCTGGGCAGCACGGTGAGCACGAGCACGTCGGTGGGGTTGGTGCCGGCCGCGGGGCCGGTGGTCGACGGCGTGGTCTGCGCGGCGTCGTCGACCACGATCACCTGGGCGGCAGGCGTCCCGAGGTTCTGGGCCACGGTCGGGACCACGGCGATGCCCAGACCCACCACGAGACCCGCCATCGCCGTGGCGATGGGCGGCCCCAAGGTCGTCCCGGCGAGCAGCGACCCACCGGCGAGCGCGACCGCTGGAGCTGCGACCGCCGCCCCGGACACCAGCGCGCTGGTGCCCACGACACCTGCCGCGAGGGGGGCGCTGATCGCGGCGCCCCCGACCGCGCCGGCCGAGACGGCCGTGCCGGCCGCGACCGACGTGGCTCCCACTGAGGCCGCGCCGGCACCGGAGGCGATGGCTCCCGATACGACCCCGGCCGACGTGCTGGTCACGGTCACGGTGCTGGTCACCGTGACACCGGCCGCGGTTGCTCCCGCGGCACCTGATGCCGCACCGCCGGCGATCGCGCCGACGGTGGTGCCCGCTGCCGAGACGCCGCCGGCGGCGGTGCCGATGACGGTCGTACCGGCGGCAGTGCCCGCGGCGGTGGCTCCCGCCGCAGAGCTCGCGGCGGTTGCGGTGCCCGCGGCGGTTGCACCCGCAGCAGTGCCTGTCACAGCCGTGCCGGCTGTGGCCGTGCCGGCGGCAGTGCCTGCGGCCGTGGTGCCTGCGGCTGCTCCTGCCGCCGTGGAGCCTGCCGCTGAGCCGCCGATGAGAGCAGCGATCGCGCCGTGCTGCAGGGTGCCGGCCATGGCGGCTCCGGCCGCGAGCACGATGGGTCCGGTGAGCACGCCGAACCCCTCGTAGACCCGTCGCAGCTCGACCGCGAGGCCCGCCTCCCTGGTGCAGCGCGCGAGGTGGTCATCGGCGCGCGCCTGCTGCCGCGCCGTGAGACGCCCGCGGACGTGACCGCCCAGGTGGTCGAGCGTCCAGCGGCACTCGGGCGCACCGCATACGGGCACGCGCCGCTGCACCCAGACGTCGAGGTAGCGCGCACGCAGCTCGTCACGGGCCCGCATCGCCCTGGCGCTGACGACGTTGGCGGAGACGCCGAGGAGGGGGGCGACCACGCGCGGCGGCTCCCCTTCGACCATCGTGTGCCACAGCAGCTCGCGGTCGCTCTCGCTCAGCTGTCGGAACGCTGTGCGGACGAGGTCGGTGTCGACACCCTCGGCGCCCAGCGCGGACAGGTGCGTGTCGGCGGCCGGGATGCGGTCGAGGTCGGTGCCGGACGTCGGCACGAGGCTCATGTCGCCGCGCACCGCGTCGACGCCGACGGTGCGGACCGTGGCGGTGAAGTACGCGCGGAAGTTCTCGGACGGACCGTTGCCCTCGCGGATGAGCCGGAACACACGGGCGGAGGCCTCGGCCACGAGGTCCTCGGCGGACACACGTCCGCGGAAGCGGGTGGCGACGCCGAACGCCGCGGGGAGGTTGCGCTGCCAGAGCGTGGCGAAGGCGCTGTCGTCGCCGAGCCGCGCGCGGGAGAGCAGGACCGCGTCGCTCTCGTCGAGCGCATCGGCGCTGGACGAGACCGCGGCCGTGGACTCCGTCTGGGGTCCGATCGTGTGGGCTGACACCTGAGGGGGCTCCTCCCGCGAGGGATGACCTCCAGTGTGGGGCACGGATGCCGCTCGTGGGAGTCCTTTTCGAGGAACCGCCAGTCGCCGGGCAGGGGGCGGTGAGGTCGATCGCGGCCCTCCCCGGGTTTGCGTCGCGATCGACCTCACCGGCGGTCTCACCCGGCCGTGGTTCCCCCCAATGCCTCGGCTCCTCCGCCAACTCCCTGCCGAACACATAGACGGAGCGCGCTCGGTTTCATGACGGGATTTCGAAAAAAGTTCTGACGCGCCTGCCCCTGGCACGGCCCGCGGCCCGCTGACTGCACAATGGCGGCGTGACCCCGGACCGCGCCGAACGAGCAGACCGCGCCCGCCCGCGGGCCCGCATGACGGGCCCCGAACGGCGGGAGCAGCTCATCACCGTCGGCCGGAAACTGTTCGCGGACAAGGGATTCGAGGCAACATCGGTCGAGGAGGTGGCTTCCAGGGCCAACGTCTCCAAGCCCGTCGTCTACGAGCACTTCGGCGGCAAGGAGGGGTTGTACGCCGTCGTCGTCGACCGCGAGATCCAGGCCCTCATGGGTGGCATCAGCGCCGCGCTCGAGGAACCGGAGGGTGCCCGGGTGCTGCTCGAGCGGGCGACGCTGGCCCTGCTGGACTACATCGAGTCCGACCCCGACGGCTTCCGCATCCTCGTGCGCGACTCGCCCCCCGGCCAGGCGACCGGCTCCTTCGCGAGCGTCCTCGGTGACGTGGCGGCGCAGGTCGAGCACCTGCTGGCGGCGGAGTTCAAGCAGCGCGGGCTCGAGCCGAAGTCGGCGCCGATCCACGCGCAGATGCTCGTCGGCATGGTGGCGCTGACGGGCCAGTGGTGGCTCGACAGCCGCAAGTTCAAGAAGGACCAGGTGGCCGCGCACCTGGTGAACCTCGCCTGGAACGGCCTGTCGGGACTCGACCCGAAGCCGCGCCTCGTGACGCTCCCGCGCCGCTGACCCTCAGGAGGGTCGGAGCGTCTGGGTCCAGGTGCGACCACGGGCGTCGGTGACCCGCACGACGAGCGGCACGACGCCCCCGGTGCCTGCCTGGTCGAGGACGGCGGAGCCGCGACCCCCGGTGCACGACACGGCGGCGCGGGAGGCCTGTACGCATTCCCAGCTCGAGTTGCGCACGGTGAGACGGCCGGCGCCTCCCTCGTTGCTGATCCTCACCGTGAGGCCGGCCGTGACGGCCGTGCGCACGCGCACCGAGATGCGCGCGGTCTCGCCGTCCTTCACGAGGTTCACCGAGACGGCCGGAGCGGCTGGTCCGTCTGACGGAGGGTCCGACGGAGCCGGGTCCTGCGGAGCCGGCGGCCCGGACGGGGTGTCCGGCGTGCTCGTCGGAGTCGGCGTCGAGGTGCGAGGTGTGGGCGGTGCCGGCGTAGGAGGGCGGGAGGCAGCCGGTGCCTGGGCGACCGGCGCGGCCGGTGCCGTCGCCGCGGTGGGGCGAGGAGAGCCGGAAGCGGCGACGGCGTCGCTGTCGCTGCGCGCAGCTCCGGCGGCGGGCCGGCGGCCGCCGGCCGCGGCACTCAGGTCGCCCGGCGCCGAGGTCGCAGGCAGGGCCGACAGGCTGGCGGTCGTGGACGACGGGCGACTCGTCGACGGGGCGGCACCAGCCGGCGCCGCTGGCGTCGGGACCGAGCGCGGTGCAGGAGCCGTGGTGGGCGTCGACGCCCGGGGAGCGGGGAGCGTAGCGTCGGCGAGCGCGGGGCCGGGCGTGGCGAGGGCCCCGGCGAGCCCGGCCGTCACGGCGAGCGCCGCAGCGACGTTCGTGGCCCGGGCGGCCAGCTGCGCCACGAGGTCGACCGCCCTGCCTGCCCCCGAAGCGGAGGCTTGGGCTGCGGACGCCCCGGTGACACCGCCGTCCGCCGCGCTGCCGTGGCCCGCCGCACTTTCCAGGCCCGGCGCACCGGCCTGACCTGTCGGAGCAGCGGCCGCCGTTCCGGAGGCCGCCGTGGTGGCCTCCGAGAGGGCCGTCGAGAGGGCCGTCGAGAGGACCGCCAGGCCGCCCCCGGTCACGAAGCCCGGCGACATGAGTCCGGCAGCGAGCACGACGGGCACCACGAGCGCCGGGAAGCCGTCGTGGATGACCCGCAGGTCCTCGGCCAGCGCCGCCGCGTGCGGGCACCCCTCGACGTGGGCCCGGGCACGTTCGGTCTGGCGCTTGGGCAGCCGTCCACGCACGAAGGCGCCGAGGTGCTCCACCGTCCAGCGGCACTCGTCGCTGTCGGCTGCCGCGAGCCCCCGGGCCGCCCGGGCGTCGAGGAAGTTCGCGCGCAGGGACTCGCGCGCCCGCATGGCCCGCACGCTGACGGCGTTGGCGGTCATGCCGAGGACGGGTGCGACGGCGCGCGGGGCGGCGCCCTCGACGGTCGTGTGCCACAGGATGCGCTGGTCGCGCTCCGACAGCTCGCCGAAGGCGGCGCGCACCAGCGCCATGCCGTCCTCGTCGACGGCCAGACCCGCGAACGGGTCGGCGAGCGCCGGGGCGGCGAGCTCTTCGAGATCGTCGTCCTCGGTGGGGACGAGCCGCAGGTCGCGTCGGCCCTGGTCGACGGCGACGGTGCGCACCGCCGTCAGGAAGTACGCGCGGAAGCTCTCCTCGGGCCCGCGCCCCTCACGGAGGAGGGCCAGCACCCGGGCGGCGGCCTCGGCGACGATGTCCTCGGGGGCGGAGCGTCCGCGGTGACGGTTCGCGACGGCATACGCCGCGGGGAGGTGCCGGCGCCACAGCTCGCCGAAGGCCTCGGCCGAGCCGTCGCGGGTGAGCGCGAGCAGGGTGGCGTCGGGGGCCGCAGCCCAGGCCTCGCTCGACCACAAGGTCGGTTCTGCCGACAACCCTTCGCCCTTCGTCTGCCCGGAACTCACCGGTTTGTCCGGTCTGAGCGGTGCAGCCAAGTCTGCCAAGCGGCGGGGCGGGCGTCCATCCCAACGAGCGGTCGGCACAAGAAGGCGGACCGGGCCCGGTCGGGGCTGGCAGGTTTCGTCCTCCCGAATGATCCCCTCCACGAAACCACGCGGGAGGACGAAACCTGACGGCACCACTGGAGATGACCCCGAAGGGGCCACTCCCTCCCCTGACCAAGCGGGAGACCCCTGCGTTGCCGTCACCTGTATGACGTGCCTGCACCCATTTCATGACACAGTTTTCCGAAATGGGGGCAAATGCCGGAAATTGACCCAGTTTTTCTCCCGCGGTGGGACGGCGCGCGGGCTCGAGACCACGCTTTTACCGTCGCGAGACACGTGCCTTACCCACACCGTCGGCGCCCGCGCACGCCGCAGCCACCCGGCCGGGTATGACCCCGCCATGACGCGACGGTGGCTCTTCGCCGACCAGCTCGGCCCGCACTTCGCGGTCGGGCACGACGGCGTGCTGCTCGTCGAGAGCCGGCGAGCGCTCGCCCGGCGCCCCTTCCACCGGCAGAAGCTGCACCTCGTGCTGTCGGCGCTGCGCCACCGTGCGGCCGAGCTCGGTGACTCGGCGGTGCTGCTGCGCACCGACACCTACACGGAGGCGGTGCGCGAGCTGGGCGAACCGGTGCGCGTCTACGAGCCGACGTCGTACGCCGCCGAGCGCCTCGTGCGCCGGCTGCACGCCGACGGGGTGGTCGAGGACATCGACCCCACGCCGGGCTTCAGCCTCCCTCGGGAGGAGTTCGCCGCCTGGGCCGGCGACCGTCGCCGGGTGCGGATGGAGGACTTCTACCGGTTCCAGCGCCTGCGCCTCGACCTGCTGGTCGAGGGCGAGCGACCGGTGGGTGGCCGGTGGTCGTTCGACGACGAGAACCGCGAGCCCCCGCCCAGGGGCGCCGAGCGGCTCGACGTGCCACCGCCCTACCAGCCGCGCGAGGACGACATCGACGCCGAGGTGCGCGAGGACCTCGACCGCTGGACGCGCGAGGGGCACCTCTCCCCCGTCGGCGACGACGGCCCGCGGGTGTTCGCCGTGACCCGGCGCGAGGCGCTCGCCGCCCTCGACCGGTTCGTCACGAAGCGGCTCGGCGCGTTCGGGCCGCACGAGGACGCGATGCTCCGCGGGGACTGGGCGATGGCGCACAGCCTGCTCTCGGTGCCGCTCAACCTCGGGCTGCTCGACCCCGTCGAGGTCGTAGACCGGGCGGCCCAGGCCTACCGCGACGGCGACGCCCCGCTCGCCTCCGTCGAGGGCTTCGTGCGGCAGGTCATCGGCTGGCGCGAGTACGTCTGGCACCTCTACTGGCACTTCGGTCCGACCTACCGGCGCCGCAACGCGCTCGCCGCGCGGCGCCCGCTGCCCGGCTGGTTCGACCGGCTGGAGACCGACCAGGTCGACGCTGCCTGCCTGCAGGACGCGTTGACCGGGGTGCGCGAGCGCGGCTGGGTGCACCACATCCCGCGCCTCATGGTGCTCGGCAACTGGGCGGCGCAGCGCGGCTACCACCCCGACGCGCTGACCGAGTGGTTCCAGACGCGCTTCGTGGACGGCTACGACTGGGTCATGCCGGCCAACGTCGTCGGCATGAGCCAGCACGCCGACGGCGGCGCGATGGCGACCAAGCCGTACGTCTCGGGTGGGGCCTACATCGACCGCATGAGCGACTACTGCGGCGGCTGTCGTTACGACCCGAGGAAACGGCTCGGCGACGACGCCTGCCCCTTTACGGCCGGCTACTGGGCCTACCTCGACCGCAATGCCGCCCGCCTCGAGGGCAACCACCGCATGGCGCGGCCGCTGCAGCAGCGGCACCGGCTCGCCGACCTCGAGGCCGTCGTGGCCCAGGAGCGGCGCCGAGCCGCGACTCCTCCGTGAGGACGAGCGCGTTCAGGCAGGCGTGCGGGCGACGGCGAACGTGCGCGTGAACGGGAAGATCACGCCGTACGCCTTGCGCGGGTATGCCGCCTCGAGCTCCTTCTCGTAGTCGGCGAGGAAGTCCTCGCGTTCCTTGTCGTCGAGCGCCCCCAGCACGGGGCGCAGGCCGGTGCCGCGCACCCACTCGAGCACGGGGTGCGGGCCGTCGGGCTCGGCCGCGAGGACGTGCTCGTAGGTGGTCTGCCACACGTCGACGTCGGGGGTCAGGTCGAGCAGGAGGGCGGCATACGTCTGCGGCTGGGCGACTGCCTGCGCGCGGGCGAGCCCGGGGCGCAGGTCGTCGGCCCGCGCGTGCCGGGCGGCGACCTCGCGCATCAGCCGGTGCGACGGGGCGTCGAAGTTCGAGGGGACCTGCATGGCGAAGGTGCCGCCCGGTGCGAGCGCCGCGACCCACGACGGGATGAGGCGCAGGTGGCTCGGCACCCACTGCAGCGTGGCGTTCGTGACGAGCACGTCGACGGAGCCGCCGGACTCGGTCGGGTCCCAGTCCTCGGCGGCGGCCTCGACCCACTCGACACGACCGTCGCCGTCGAGCTCGCGGGCTCGGGCCAGCATGTCGGGAGAGCTGTCGACGCCGACGACGCGGGCGTTCGGCCAGCGCTGCGCGAGCCCGAGCGTGAGCTCGCCCGGGCCGCACCCCAGGTCGACGACGAGCCGTGGGTCGTCCGCATCGACGCGCGCCAGCAGGTCGGCGAACGGGCGGCCCCGGTGGCCCGCGAAGACGGCGTACTGGCGCGGGTCCCAGGCGGCGTCGCCGGGGCGAGCGGATCCGCTGGAGGCAGTGGTGGGTTCGGTCACGACGTGCTCACTTTCCTTCGATGTCAAGAGTCTTGACGGCGACTACAGTTGGCTCCATGAGCGCCGAGAGCAGGCCCGCCGACGACGTGGACGAGATCGTCGCTGCCTGGCGCCGCGAGCGGCCCGACCTCGACGTCTCGCCCCTCGAGGTGCTCTCGCGCGTCTCGCGCCTGGCTCGCCGTCTCGACCTCGCGCGCGGTTCGGCCTTCTCGGAGCACCTCCTCGAGGGCTGGGCGTTCGACGTGCTGTCGGCCCTGCGCCGGGCGGGCGAGCCCTACGAGCTGTCGCCGGGCGCGCTCGTGCAGCAGACCCTGGTCACGTCGGGCACGATGACCAACCGCGTCGACCGGCTCGAGCGCAGCGGCTTCGTCGAGCGCCGCCCCGACCCGGGCGACCGGCGCGGCGTGCTCGTGCGCCTGACCGCTGCGGGTCGCGACGTCGTCGACTCGGCGATGGCCGACCTCATCGAGCAGGAGAAGTCGCTGCTCTCGGAGCTCTCGGCAGCCGACCGCGCACAGCTCGCGACCCTGCTGCGGCGCATGCTCGCCCCGCTCGAGTCGCGGGGGGCCCAGCACGGCTGACGCGCTCATCCCTGCTGGAACTCCAGCCGGTTGCCCACGGGGTCGGTGGTGTGGAAGCGGCGCAGGCCCGGGATGTTCTCGTCCCACGTGACGGGGGCTCCGGCCGCCGACACGGCTTCGGCCAGCTGCTCCACGTCGGCGACCGCGATGCCCGGGTGGGCCTTGCGGGCCGGGACAAAACCCTCCTCGATGCCGACGTGCAGCTCCGCGGAACCGGCCCGGAACCACACGCCGCCCCGCGCGCGCAACGCCTCGGGCTTCTCCACCTCGGTCATGCCGAGCACGCTGTCGTAGAAGGCGCGCATGTCGTCCTCGCAGCCCGCAGGGCCCGAGACCTGGACGTGGTGCAGGTGCATCTCCATGGCTCCGAATTTATCTTGACATCAAGATAAATTCAACGGGATCCGACCGAGTTTTCCGCCCGCGCGTACCCTTCCGGGCCCCCACGTCGTTTCTCCTGCACCGGGTCGCCCGCCTCGGCGCGACCCGCCGAGCAACTCCTAGGAGCACGCGTGAACACCACTCGCAAGCACGTCCTCGCCATGGGACTGTGCCTCGTCTCGGCGGCGGCGGGGGCCCCGCTCGCGGCGGCGACAACGACGTCGACCGCCGCACTCCCCGTGAGCACCTCGCTCACCAACACGATCACCGACACGGTCAGCGACCTGCTCGCGACCCTCGACACCCGGGCCGTCACGAAGGCGGTCGTCCCCACGGCAGCGACGAAGTCCGCCGTCGCGGCGCTGCTGAAGACCGCCGGCGCGGGGGCCCGTGCCACGTGGGACGCGCGCTTCGGCACCCTGCGCGCGCTGCGCGCCGACGGCTACCTGACCGCGGCACGCAGCGGCACCGCCGTCGACGTCGCCCGCGGCTGGCTCGCCTCCCAGCCCGCGGCGTTCGGGCTCTCGGCCGCGCAGGTGCAGGGCCTCACCGTCGCCCGCGACCACGCCCTGCCGGGCACCGGCACGCATGTCGTCAGCTTCGTGCAGACCTTCGCCGGCGCGCCGGCCGCGCGCGGTGGCCGCCTCAACGTCGCCGTCGCCTCCGACGGGCGCGTCCTGTCGTACGCCGGCGAGACCGCTCCCGGGGCGGGTCTCCTCGGCACGTGGGTGCTCGGCGAGACGGGCGCCCTGCTCAAGGTCGCGGGCACGCTCGCTCCCGGCACGGCATACGCCCCCGTCGCCGACGGCACGCAGGCCGGCTTCACGACGTTCTCGCGGGGGCCGTTCGCCGGCCCCGGCTACGTGCGCAAGGTCGCCTTCCCGACGAAGTCCGGCCCGGTCGCGGCCTACAAGGTCTTCTTCATCAAGAGCCAGACCGAGGCCTGGGAGGTCATCGTCGACGGCACGACGGGCGCGGTGCTGCACCGGGCGAGCGTCGTGCAGTTCGACGACGCCCACGGCACGGTCTACGACAACTACCCGGGTGCCGCGAACGGCGGCCAGCCGCGCCAGCAGTCGTTCGGCGCCACGGCCGAGTCGCCCAAGGGCTGGGTCGACCTCACGGGCGCGACCGGCACCGGCGTCACGACGCTGGGCAACAACGCCGACAGCTACGCCAACTGGTCGAACTTCATCGCCCCGGTCGACAACGCGCCACGACCGGTCTCCCCCACCGGCCACTTCGACTACGCCTACACCAACCAGTGGGCCGCCACGAAGGGCCAGACCACGCCGCCCTCCTACGCCGAGGACCTCGACCCCGCCGCGACGAACCTCTTCTTCCAGCACAACCGCATCCACGACCAGTACTACGCGCTCGGCTTCACCGAGAGCGCCGGCAACTTCCAGACCGACAACGGCGGCAAGGGCGGCCAGGGCGGCGACGCGATCCGCGGGCTGGTCCAGGCCGGCGCCGCGTCGGGTGGCGCGCCGACCTACACCGGTCGGGACAACGCGTACATGCTCACCCTCGACGACGGCATCCCGCCGTGGAGCGGCATGTTCCTCTGGGAGCCGATCGACGACGCGTTCGAGGGGCCCTACCGCGACGGATCGTTCGACATGTCCGTCATCCAGCACGAGTACAGCCACGGCCTGTCGAACCGCTACGTCGCGGGCGGCGGTGCGCTCGGCTCGCACCAGGCCGGCTCGATGGGCGAGGGCTGGGGCGACTGGTACGCGATGAACCACGCGTACGCAACGGGCCTCGAGCGCTCGCGCGCCGTCGTGGGGGCGTACGCCACGGGCAACGAGGTCCGCGGCATCCGCAACTACGACTACAACAAGAACCCCAACACCTTCGGCGACATCGGCTACGACCTGACCGGTCCCGAGGTGCACGCCGACGGCGAGATCTGGACGGCGACGCTGTGGGACCTGCACAAGGCCCTCGTGGCGCGCTACGGCATCGCTGCCGGCTCCGAGCGGGCCGCGCGCCTCGTCACCGACGGCATGCCGCTCACCGCGCCGAACCCGTCGTTCCTCGACGCGCGTGACGGCATCCTGAGCGCCGACCTCGACCGCTACCACGGTGACGACACGGCCCTCATCTGGTCGGTCTTCGCCAAGCGCGGCGCCGGCGTCTCCGCCTCGACGGCGACCGGTGACGACACCGACCCGAAGCCGGCGTTCGACGTGCCGGCGGCCGCGTCCAACGGCACGGTCGCGCTGACCCTCGTCAACGCGACGACGGGCCAGCCGATCAGCAACGCCCGGGTCATCCTCGGCCGCTACGAGGCTCGGGTCTCGCCCCTCGTGCGCACCGGCTCGACCGGCGGCGCGACGGTCAAGGCCGTCACCGGCACCTACCCGCTGACCATCCAGGCACCCGGGTTCGGCACCCAGACCATCGAGGGCTTCTCGGTCGTCGCGGGCAAGAACACGGCGAAGAAGATCTCGCTCGCACCCAACCTCGCCTCGACGGCGGCCGGCGCGCAGGTCGTCTCGGTCTCGTCGCAGGACGACGGCGCCCCGGCGAAGTTCGCCTTCGACGACACGGCCGCCTCCGTGTGGTCGACGAAGGCCGGTGAGACGGCCTACAACGCGGGACCCGACGAGCGGGTCACCGTCAAGCTCGCCGCCCCGGCGACCGTCAGCTCGGTGCGGGTCAGCGCCTACAAGGCGACGAACGCGTCGCGCTTCGCCGCCCTCAAGGGCTTCACGGTGCAGACCTCGCTCGACGGCGTCACGTGGACGACGGCCCGCACCGGCGCCTTCGGCTACCAGGCACCGCGCCCGACGGCTCCCGACCTCAACTACACGACGTTCGCGCTCAGCACCCCGACGAAGGCCGCCTACCTGCGCTTCTTCGTCGACTCGGTGCAGGGCGACACGACGACGTACGCGCAGGTCGCCGAGATCGAGGCGTTCGGCTCGGGCGCCACGGTCGCCAACGGCACGGTCACCCCGGACGCGCCGTACAGCGACCAGGGCACCATCACGGCCAACAACCCGGCGGCGGGTGACCCGACCGGCCTGCAGAACGTCTTCGGCGTCACGGGCACCGAGATGAACACGGCATGCACGTTCCCGCCGGCGTCGCAGGGCGTCGACGGCTGGGTGACGAAGCTGCCGGCGGGCTTCTCCGACGGCCTGCACTCGGTGTCGGTCAAGGGCACGAGCCCGCTCGACGACACCGTCGGCCACGACCTCGACCTGTACTTCCTCGACAGTGCCTGCGCGCTGACGGGGTCGGCAGCGACGGCCTCGGCCGACGAGTCGGCGCCCATTCCCCCGGGCACCGTCTACGTGCTGAGCCACCTCTACACCGGCGCCGATGTGGCCGTCGACGTCAAGGCGGTCGACAACCGCTAGGGCTCGTTGACCCCCGCGCCGCAACACACCCGGTAGGTGTCAGCTCCCCACGGTTGCAGCCGTGAGGAGCTGACCATTACCGGGTGTGTTGCTGAAAGGGCGGGTCCGGGGGCTGGGCCCGCCCGAGCCCGGGTCGGTCAGCCGACGATCTCGGCGGCCTCGAGCCACTCGAGCTCGAGCTCCTCGCGCTCGCCGACCACGGCCTGCAGCTTCGCGTTGAGGTCGGCGAGCGCGGCCGGGTCGGTGGCCTTCTCGGCCATGTCGCCGTGCAGCCGCTCCTCGCGGTCCTGCAGGCGCGAGAGCTGCTTCTCGATGCGCGCCATCGTCTTGCGGGCCTCGCGCACCTCGGCCGGGCTCGCCGTCGACGCCGTGCCCCCAGCAGGTATGCCGTCGGGCCGGGCCGACGCCGAGGGCGCAGTCGCCATCGTGGCCCGGGCGGTCGCCTGGGCGGTCGCCTGGGCGGTCGTCGCCGCCGCACGCAGGCGCAGGTACTCCTCGACGCCGCCCGGCAGCTCGCGCACCTTGCCGTCGCCGAGCAGGGCCAG
Source organism: Terrabacter sp. 28 (assembly GCA_000955875.1). Taxonomy (GTDB): domain Bacteria; phylum Actinomycetota; class Actinomycetes; order Actinomycetales; family Dermatophilaceae; genus Terrabacter. Next base: position 18,857 of record JYOE01000018.1, on the reverse strand, counting down.
CTGCTTGTCGGCGACGCGCTCCAGCAGGTAGCGGTCGTGACTGACCACGACGAGCGTGCCGGCCCAGCCGTCGAGCACGTCCTCGAGCGAGGTCAGCGTCTCGATGTCGAGGTCGTTGGTCGGCTCGTCGAGGATGAGCACGTTCGGCTCGGTGAGCAACAGGCGGGTCAGCTGGAGCCGGCGCCGCTCGCCACCGCTGAGGTCACCGACGCGCGACTGCTGCCGGCCGCCCGGGAAGCCGAGCCGCGTCGCGAGCTGGCTGGCACTGATCTCCTTGTCGCCGAGCATCGTCCACTGCTTGACGTCCTCGATCGCCTCGATGACGCGCCACTGCTCGAAGCGCTCGAGCTCGCGCACCTCCTGCGTCAGGTGGGCGATGGCGACGGTCTTGCCGATCTTGCGACGGCCCCCGTCGAGCGGGATCTCGCCGGTGAGCGCCCGCAGCAGGGTCGACTTGCCGGCGCCGTTGACGCCGACGATGCCGATGCGCTCGCCCGGCGCGAGGCGCCACGTCACGTGGTCGAGCAGGCGACGCTCCTCCGGGGGCTCACCGACGGTCACGGTGACGTCCTCGAGGTCGAGCACGTCCTTGCCGAGGCGTCGGCTGGCGAACGATGCGAGCTCGACGCTGTTGCGGGGCGCGGGCTCGTCGGCGATGAGCGCGTTGGCGGCCTCGATGCGGAACTTCGGCTTGCTCGTGCGGGCGGGCGCGCCACGGCGCAGCCACGCGAGCTCCTTGCGCATGAGGTTCGACCGCCGGTCGGCGACGACTCCCGCGAGACGGTCGCGCTCGGCCTTCGCGAGGACGTAGGCGGCATACCCTCCCTCGAAGGCGCTCACCCTGCCGGCCTCGACCTCCCACGTCAGGGTCGCGTACGCGTCGAGGAACCAGCGGTCGTGCGTGATCGCGACGGTCGCGTTGCCGGGGCGGGGGCGCTTGGTCGCGAGGTGGTCGGCCAGCCAGGCCACGCCCTCGACGTCGAGGTGGTTGGTCGGCTCGTCGAGCAGCAGCAGCTCGGGGTCGGCGACGAGCAGGCGCGCGAGGGCCAGGCGACGGCGCTCGCCACCGGACTTCGGACCGACCCGGCTGTCGAGGCCGCCGACGTTCTGCGCCTCGATCCCGCCGAGCAGGCCGGTGAGCACGTCGCGGATGCGGGGGTCTCCGGCCCAGACGTGCTCGGGCAGGTCGCCGAGCACCGCCTCGCGGATGGTCCACGTCGGGTCGAGCGCATCCTCCTGAGCGAGCATGCCGATGCTGATGCCCTCGGCGCCGCCCTGCTTCGTGATGCGGCCCGAGTCCGGCTCCTGCAGGCCGGCCATGACGCGCAGCAGGGTCGACTTGCCGCCGCCGTTGACGCCGACGACACCGATGCGGTCACCGGTGAGGACACCGAGGCTGACGTCGTCGAGGACGTGGCTGGTGCCGAAGACGAGGGAGACGCGCTCGAGGGAGATCAGGTTGGCCATCGCTGACCGACCCTATTCGCTCCCCCACCTCAACCCGCAATCCGTCCGGCTGATCGAGAGAACACACCGTCACCCCGAGACCCGATCGAGAGAACACTCCGTCGTGACGGAGCGTCCTCTCGATCGGAGAGATGGCGTACGCAGTGTTCTTTCGATTTGGGAAGGGGCGGGGGTCTCAGCCGCGGGGCTGGGCGACGACGTGGGCGCCGTGGACGGGGCCCTTGGCGCGGCGCAGGTCGCGGCAGAGGTCGGAGGCCGCGAGGGAGACCGACAGGTCGAGGGACGCCTCGTGGCTCTCGGTGAGGAACGCCACCGTCGGGCCCGAGCCCGAGACGACGCCGCCCAGGGCTCCGAACTCGACGCCGGCGTCGCGCAGCTCGCGCAGCTGCGGGCGCAGCGAGAACGCGGCGGGCTCGAGGTCGTTGTGCAGGGCTGCTCCGAGCGCGGCAGGGTCACCCGAGCGCAGCGCGGCCATCAGCTCCGGACTGACCGACGGCTCGGGCACGTCGACACCGTCGCGCTCGCGCAGGCGGTCGCACTCGGCATACACCTCGGGGGTCGACAGGCCCGTGTCGCTGATCGCGAAGACCCAGTGGAACGTGCCCCGCGCGAGCACCGGCGCCAGCTGCTCCCCGCGGCCGGAGCCCATCGCGTTGCCGCCCGCGAGGATGAACGGGACGTCGCTGCCCAGGGTCGCGGCCAGCTCGGCCAGCTCGTCGCGGTCGAGGCCGAGCCCCCAGAGCTGCTCGCACGCCACGAGGGCCGCGGCGGCGTCGGCCGACCCACCGGCCATGCCGCCGGCGACCGGGATGTCCTTGTCGATGCGGATCGACAGGCTCTCGTCGACGGCCCAGCGCTCGGCGACAAGGCGCGCGGCGCGCACGGCGAGGTTGTCACCGTCGGTCGGGATGCGGTCGGCGTAGGTGCCGGCGGGCACGACCTGCCACTCGTCCCAGCGCGCGACCGACACCTCGTCGTGCAGCGACACGGCCTGGTAGACGGTCGCGAGCGTGTGGAACCCGTCGGGCCGTCGCGGCCCGACCCGCAGCTCGAGGTTGACCTTGGCCGGGACCCGCACGGTCACCGCACCGGGCAGGGTCGGAGCGACAGTCATGCGCCCACCCTATGGGCCATCCCGTCCGGTTCAGGACGCATTGCCCCGGCGACGGGCCTTGGGTCCGGACGTCACCGCATCAGCGGGACGGGCCTCGGCGATGCGCGCGAACGCGGTGATGTCGAGCTGCTCGCCCCGCGTCCTGGGGTCGATGCCGGCCGCGACGAGAGCCCGCTCGGCGGCGTCGGCGGAGCCGGCCCACGACGCGAGCGCCCCACGGAGCGCCTTGCGGCGCTGCAGGAACGCGGCGTCGATGCAGCGGAAGACCTCCTCGCGCGAGGCGCTCGTCTTCGGCGGCTTGCGCCGGCGCAGCGACACGAGGCCCGAGTCGACGTTGGGCGCCGGCCAGAAGACGTTGCGCCCGACCCGCCCTGCGAGCTCGACGTCGGCGTACCAGGCGGCCTTGAGGCTCGGCACGCCGTAGATCTTGCCGCCGGGCGTGGCCGCGAGCCGCTCGGCGACCTCGAGCTGCACCATGACGAGGACACGCTCGATCGTCGGGAAGTGCTCGAGGAACGACAGCACGACCGGCACCGAGATGTTGTACGGCAGGTTCGCGACGAGGGCCGTGGGGTCAGGGCCGGGCAGCTTCGTGACGGTGAGGGCGTCCGCGGCGACGAGCCGCAGCCGGTCGGCGTTGTCGGGCTGGAGCCTGCGGACGGTGTCCTCGAGGGCGCCGGCGAGCCGCGGGTCGACCTCGACCGCGGTGACGGACTTGACCACGGGCAGCAGCGCGAGCGTCAGTGACCCGAGCCCGGGCCCGACCTCGACGACGACGTCGGAGGCCCCCACGCCGGCCACGCGCACGATCTTGCGCACCGTGTTGGCGTCGACGACGAAGTTCTGGCCCCACTGCTTCGTCGGCCGCACCTCGAGCCGCTCGGCGAGCTCGCGCACCTGTGCGGGGCCGAGGAGCACGGCGTCGTCGGCGGGTGCAGCGGTCGGCGCAGCGGCGGTCGCCGCGGCGTCCTTCTTCGTCATGCGCCCCACCCTATGGCCCGCGTCGAAAAAGCAATCCGTCCACCGGAAGGGCGGACGGATTGCTTTCTCGATGGCGTGAGGGCTGAGCCCCACGTCAGTCAGGTCAGAGCGTCAGGGCTTGCACTGCCACTGCGACGTGCCGTTGTCGGCGTAGACGCGGTTGGCGACCGTGATCTGCTCCTCGCGGCTGGCGAGGTCGGCACGCGAGGCGAAGTCGCCGCCGCCGTAGCCGAGCCACGTGGAGGTCAGGAACTGCAGACCGCCGTAGTAGCCGTTGCCGGTGTTGATGTGCCAGTTGCCGCTCGACTCGCACTGGGCGATCGAGTCCCACATGGACGCGCGGGCCAGGTTGAGGCCGGCGCCGGACGACGAGCCGCCGGTGCTGGCGGCGGGAGCCGCAGCGGCCGGGCGCGCCTTGGTGCCGACCAGCAGGACCCGGTTCACCGGGGCCTTGGTGACCGTGGAGGCGATGGTCTTGCGGCTCACGACCTTGCCGTCGACGACGGTCGCCCGCGAGGTGACGACGCGCGTGCCGTTGACACCGGCGATGGAGACCTTGGTCTGGTCGGAGTAGAGGGTGTTCGTCTTGGTGCGGGTCGTGCCGTAGGCGATCGACTCGGTGGTCTTCGTGTCCTTGGTCTGGACGCGCTGGACGGCGATCTTGGCGCCGTTCGTGAGGCGGGTCGTGACCGGCGGGTTGACCTTGTCGACCTTGCCGAGGCGCACGCCGAGCTGCGTGAGGGCCTCGCCGACGGTGGCCGCGGCCACGGTCTTGGTGGTCGTCTTCCCGTCGGCCGTCACGGTGACGGCCTTGGGCGTCACGATGGTGAGGGTCAGGCCCTGGCGACCGATGGTCTGCGAACGCGATGCCGAGAGGCGCGCGCCGTCGCCGCGGAGACCGATCGCGAGCAGGGCGGCGTCGACGGTGGTCTCGGTGGTGCGGATCTGACGGGTCTTGCCGTCGACCGTGAGGTTCAGCAGGCGGGCGTACTTGACGGTGATCGAGTCCCCGTCGTCGACGCTGCTGCCGGCGGCCGGCACGACCACGTCGCCGGGCTTGACCTTGATGCCCTCGTCGGCGAGCACGTCACCGACGGTGCGGCTGCCGAAGAACGAGGCGGTGGAGGAGGCGCCGTCGACCGAGAGGTTGACGGTCTTGTCGAGCTGGGTCGCGCCCACTGCGCCACCGGTGAGGAGGACGGCCGCTCCAGTGGCGGCCAGGATCTTGGCGTTGCGAGAAATCAAAACACTCCGAACGTCGATCTATCCGGGTGCAACGCGCTCTCGAACCATCCTCCTCACGCCGTCGGGAGGAGGGTCGATGCGGGGCGGCAACCGGCCAACAGTCGTCCAGACTGGGGGATCGCCACGGCAAAGGTCAAATTTCGATAACGGAGGCGAGTCCGATTGGACCGCCGATCGAGGGGTGCGCTAGGCGGTTTGCCCCATTCGTTCGGTGCCCCACGGCCCGTACACGCGCTCGCTGTTGTCGGACACCGCGCGGCACAGGGTCGGCACGTCGATGTTGAGCACCCCGGCCATCGCGCGGATGGTCACGGGCACGAGGAACGAGGCGTTCGTCGCACCTCGGTGCGGGGCCGGCGCGAGGTACGGGGCGTCGGTCTCGACGAGCACCCGGTCGAGCGGGATCGCCGTCAGCGCGTCACGCAGGTCGCGGGCGTTCTTGAAGGTCACGGTGCCGGCGAAGCTGAGGTAGTAGCCGCGCTCGACGCACTCGCGCGCCATCGTCAGGTCGCCCGAGAAGCAGTGCAGGACCGTGTGCTCGGGCGCGCCCTCCTCCTCGAGGATGCGCAGCACGTCGTCGTGGGCGTCGCGGTCGTGGATCTGCAGGGCCTTGCCCAGCCGCTTGGCGAGGTCGATGTGCCAGCGGAAGCCGTCCTGCTGCACCGGCACCCCTTCGGGGCCGGTGCGGAAGTAGTCGAGCCCGGTCTCGCCGATGACGCGGATGCGCTCGTGGGCGGCGTGGCGCTCGACGGTCGCGTATGCCGTCTCCAACGTTCCAGCGGCAGCGAGCCTGGGAACTTCGTTGGGGTGCAAGGCAATTCCACCGACCAGCTCGGGGTGGCGCTCGACGGCGTCCATGGTGAACGCGATGCCGTCGAGGTCGCAGCCCACCTGCACGAGCCGGGTCACCCCGACGGCCCGGGCCCGCCGGATCGCGTCGGCGACGTCGAACGGCTCGTCGCCCTCCCGGGTGATGTCGAGGTGGACGTGGTTGTCGACGACGTCGATGGGCAGCGGGTCGGGCAGGTGCTCCGGCAGCCCCCGGTGACCCGACGCGTGGGGCGTCATGCCTCGGCGTCGCCGAGGCGCCTGCGCTCGGCCTCGATGACGGCGTCCGGGTCGAGCTTGGTGAAGACGCCGGTGGGCTTGGCGATCGGCGTGCCGGGCACCACGTCGCGCGGCTCCCAGCGCGGCGTCGCGGAGTACTCGCCCGTGATGACGGGGTAGGCGCGCGAGTCGTCGTCGAGATCGCGTACCACGTCGAGTCGCGGCATCGGCATGAACTCGCCGTCGCCGCCGAGCACGGCGTGCACGCGGTTGGCGGCATGCGGCAGGAACGGCGAGATGAGCGTGTTGATGTCGCTCACGGCCTGCACGAGCGTGTGGAGCACCGTCGCGAGCCGCTCGCGCTGGTCGTCGCCCTTGAGCTTGAAGGGCTCGGTCTTCGACACGTAGGCGTTCGCCTCGCCGACGATACGCATGACCTCCGCGAGGGCGGCCTTCTGGCGGTGCCTCTCGAGGTTGGCCCCGACGGTTGCGAACGCACCCCGCACGGTGGCCAGCAACTCCTCGTCGACGGGCTCGACGGCATACGGGCTGGGGATCTCGCCGAAGCTCTTGGCGATCATCGCCGCGGTGCGGTTGACGAGGTTTCCCCAGCCGGCGACGAGCTCGCTGTTGTTGCGCTGCACGAACTCGGCCCAGGAGAAGTCGGCGTCCTGGTTCTCGGGTCCGGCGGCGCAGATGAAGTAGCGGATCGGGTCGGGGCCGTAGCGGGCGACGATGTCCTGGACGTAGATGACGTGCTTGCGGCTCGTCGAGAACTGCTTGCCCTCGAGGGTCATGAACTCGGACGCGACGACCTCGGTGGGCAGGTTGAGCTCGCCGTACGCACCCGGCTCGCCGCCCTTGTCGCCCTTGCCGGCGTAGCCGAGCAGCTCGGCCGGCCAGATCTGGCTGTGGAAGGTGATGTTGTCCTTGCCCTGGAAGTAGTAGGACACGGCGGCGGGGTCGTTCCACCACTCGCGCCAGCGGTCCTCCTGGCCGTGGCCGAGCCGGCGGGCCCACTCGATCGAGGCCGACAGGTAGCCGATGACGGCGTCGAACCACACGTAGAGGCGCTTGGTCGGGTTGTCCTCCCAGCCCTCGAGCGGGATGGGGATGCCCCAGTCGATGTCGCGCGTCATTGCGCGGGGCCGCACGTCCTTGAGGAGGTTCTTGGAGAACTTTATGACGTTGGGGCGCCACGTGCCCGACGCCTCGCGGCCGTCGAGCCACTCCCCCAGCGCCTCGGCGAGCGCAGGCAGGTCGAGGAAGAAGTGCTGGGTCTCGACGAACTCCGGCGTCTCGCCGTTGATCTTGCTGCGCGGGTTGATGAGCTCGTCGGCGTCGAGCTGGTTGCCGCAGTTGTCGCACTGGTCGCCGCGCGCCTCGGGGAAGCTGCAGATCGGACAGGTGCCCTCGATGTAGCGGTCGGGCAGGGTGCGGCCGGTCGACGGGCTGATCGCGCCGCGCGTCGTCTGCTCGATCATGTAGCCGTTGGCGTGGACCTGGCGGAACATCTCCTGGACGACGGCGTAGTGGTTGCGCGTCGTCGTGCGGGTGAAGAGGTCGTAGGACAGGCCGAGGTCGGTGAGGTCCTGGGCGATGACGGCGTTGTACTTGTCGACGAGCTGCTGCGGCGTGACACCCTCCTCCTCGGCGAGCACGAGGATCGGCGTGCCGTGCTCGTCGGTGCCCGAGACCATGAGCACGTCGTGGCCGGCCATCCGCATGTACCTGCTGAAGACGTCGGAGGGCACACCGAAACCGGCCACGTGGCCGATGTGGCGCGGGCCGTTGGTGTACGGCCAGGCGACGGCAGACAGGACATTGCTCATGGCGAGCAATCCTAGGCGGGCCCGGCGAGCGATCGCGCACGTGTACTGGGCTGTCGGCTTCGTTCAAGCGCTCCCGGGTTCCGGCGGGTACGACAGAGACATGACTGGACATGTTGCACACGCGAAGGTCATCGTCGACGCCACGCCGCAGCAGGCATGGCAGGCCCTCACCGAGCCGGCGCAGATCCGCAGGTGGATGGTGGGCACCGAGGTGAGCACCGACTGGCAGGTCGGCAGCCCCATCACGTGGCGGGGCGAGATGAACGGAAAGCCGTACGAGGACAAGGGCGAGGTGCTCGAGTTCGACGAGCCGAGGCGCCTGTCGACCACGCACTACAGCCCGCTCATGGGTCAGGAGGACCGGCCCGAGAGCTACCACACGGTCACCTACACGCTCGACGGCGAGGACGGCGGACCCACCACCGTCACGCTCGAGCAGGACGGCAACGCGTCCGAGGAGCAGGCCGAGCAGTTCTCGCAGAACTGGCAGGGCATGCTCGACGCGTTCAAGGAGTCCGTCGAGCAGTCCTGAGCCCCAGCGGAAGACCAAGCGGAAAACCAGGTGAAGGGCGGCTGCTCTCCGCCCTAGCCTCGTGACGGAGGGCGGCCCGGTCCCGGACGCCCCGGACCTTCAAGGAGTGGTCATGCGCGCACGTCTCGTCCCGATGACCCAGCCGCACTCCTCGAAGGACCAGACGTGTGACACGCAGAACGCTCAACCTCGGGATCCTCGCGCACGTTGACGCGGGCAAGACGACCCTGACCGAACGCCTCCTCCACACCGCGGGAGCGATCGCCGACGTCGGCAGCGTCGACGCCGGCACGACGCAGACCGACACGCTCGCGCTCGAACGCGCCCGAGGCATCACCATCCGCTCGGCCGTCGCGACCTTCGTCGTCGACGGCGTGACGGTCAACCTCATCGACACTCCCGGGCACCCCGACTTCATCGCCGAGGTGGAACGCGTGCTCGGGGTGCTCGACGGCGCCGTCCTCGTCGTGTCGGCCGTCGAGGGCGTCCAGCCGCAGACCCGTGCCCTGATGGGAGCGCTGCGGCGCCTGGGGGTGCCCACCCTGCTCTTCGTCAACAAGGTCGACCGCGCCGGGGCCGACGTCGGGCGTGTCGTGCAGGAGGTGGAGCAGCGGCTCGGCGTCGAGACGGTGCTGCTCACCGACGTTCGCGACGCAGGCCGTGGCACGGCGGCGTCGGCGGCGGAGCGCCACGGTGCTGCCCTCGAGGCGGCGCTGGCCGACGCGCTGAGCGCCCACGACGACGACCTGCTGGCCGAGCTCGTCGACCACGCCGAGCGGCTCGCTCCGCGCCGGCTGCGCCGGGAGCTGGCCCACCAGACCGCGGCCGGCGAGGTCTGTCCGGTGCTCGCCGGTTCCGCCATGAAGGGCGCCGGGGTGCCGGAGCTGCTGCGACAGCTCGTCGAGCTGCTCCCCACGACCGGCAGCGGCCGCGCAGACGGGGGCGAGGTGTCGGCCCGCGTCTTCAAGGTCGAGCGTGGCCCGACCGGCGAGCGCATCGCGTACGTGCGGGTCTTCTCCGGTCGCCTGGCCGTCCGCGACACGGTGGGGTCACGCCAGCCACCGCGGATCGAGAGCGCGCGCGGCGGGCACCGCGGGCACCACGGGCACGGCGGGCGTCGCGACGGCGGGGAGAAGGTCAAGCAGCTGCGCGTGTTCGACCGCGGGAGCTGGGTCGACCGCCACGAGGTGGGCCCCGGTGAGGTCGCGCGGGTGACGGGGCTGTCCCGGGTCAGGGTGGGCGATGACCTCGGAGCCGGTGACCACGCCACCGGCACAGCGCAGTTCGCTCCTCCGACCCTCGAGACGGTGGTCGAGCCGCTGCACGAGCGGGACCGCGGACGGCTCAAGGCAGCGCTGCTGCAGCTCGCCGACGAGGACCCGCTCATCGACGTGCGCCAGGACGAGCGGCGGCGTGAGCTGGCCGTGTCGCTCTACGGGGACGTGCAGAAGGAGGTCATCGGGGCCACGCTCGCGACGGAGTTCGGCGTGGAGGTGCGGTTCCGTCCGTCGACCGTCGTGCTCGTCGAGCGACCGGCCCGCTCCGGCACGTGCCTCGAACGGCTGCACAGCCCGACGAACCCGCTCAACGCGTGGCTCGGCGTGCGCATCGACCCGCTCCCGCCCGGCAGCGGGGTCGAGGTGCACGCCGAGGTGGCGGCGTCCTCGACGCCGGACTACCTCTACCGCAACCTCACCGGCTTCGAAGAGGCCTTTCGCGAGTTCGCGGGAGCGACGTTCGCGGAGGGCCTGCACGGCTGGGAGGTGACCGACTGCAGGGTGACGGTCACCGAGTGCGTCTACGCGTCCGCCGACGGGCCGCCGTCGACGCGTGGACCGATGAGCACGGCCAACGACTTCCGCCGGCTCGCGGCGCTCGTGCTGATGCGCGCCCTGGAGGACGCCGGCACCGTCGTCTGCGAGCCCGTGCTCGCGGCCCGGTTCGACGTGCCGGCCTTGGCCGCGGGTGGGGTGGTCGCGCTCGTCTCGCGACTCGGGGGCCGCGTGCGCAGCCAGTTCACCTCTGGTGGCGAGTCGGCCATCGGCGCCGACGTGCCGGCGACCCGGCTGCAGGAGCTGAGGCAGCTGCTGCCGGGCCTCACGGGCGGTGAGCCGCACCTCGAGACGGCCTTCTCGCACCGCGCCCCGGTACGCCTCCGACGGGGCGAGCGGCCGCCCTCGCGGCCGCGGGTCACACCCGACCCGCGCAACCTCGAGGCGTACCTCGCCGCCGTCGGTCGGTGACGCGCCGCTGCGCCCGTGACGCGTGAGTGCCGCCCGGGCTGAGCCGGGCGGCACTCGTACGCTTGCGGATTCGTCGACCAGGCGGTCAGGCGAGCTTGGCCTCGAGGCTGATCGGGACGGCCTTGAGCGCCTGGCTCACCGGGCAGTTCGCCTTGGCGTCCTCGGCTGCGGCCTGGAAGTCCTCGGCCGAGATGCCGGGCACCTCACCGACGACCGACAGCTTGATCTCGGTGATGCCGGTGCCGGGCACGAACGTCACGTCGGCCGTCGTGTCGAGGGTCGTGGGCGGTGTGCCGGCCTTGGCGAGGCCGTTCGAGAACGCCATCGAGAAGCACGACGAGTGGGCCGCGGCGATGAGCTCCTCGGGGCTCGTCTTGCCGTTGGCCTGCTCCGCACGGGAGGGCCAGTTCACGTCGTAGGTGCCGATGCCCGAGCTCTCGAGGCTGACCTGGCCGGAGCCCTCGAAGAGTGAGCCCTCCCAGTGCGTGCTGGCGGTGCGCGTGGTGCCCATCGGTTCTCCTTCGCTGTCGGGTCGGTCACGACTCGGGGCCGCGACGCGGTACGTCCCCACCGTAAGGGGATTCGCGACCGAAACAAGGGGCGGCCGACGGGCGGACGGTCCGCTCGAAGGAGGAGGGCTCGTCGGGCGGGCTCAGCGGGCTGCGAGCGAGGCGTCGTAGAGCGCCTTCTTCGACAGCCCCGTGCGGGCGGCCACGTCGGCGGCGACGTCCTTGAGCCGCTCCCCCGCGTCGACCCGCTGCCGTATGCCGGCGACGGCGTCCTCGAGGGAGGGCACCGCGCGCTCGGCGCCCGCCACGACGACCGTGATCTCGCCCTTGACGCCCTCGGAGGCCCACACGGCGAGCTCGGCGAGGGTGCCGCGGCGCACCTCCTCGTAGGTCTTCGTCAGCTCGCGGCAGACCGCAGCGCGGCGGTCTGCACCGAACGCGTCACGCATGGCGGCCAAGGTCTCCGCCAGGCGGTGTGGAGCCTCGAAGAAGACGAGGGTGCGGCGCTCGTCGGCCACCTCTGCGAGGACCCGAGCACGCTCACCCGGCTTGCGCGGCAGGAACCCGTCGAAGCAGAACCGGTCGACGGGCAGCCCCGACACGGCGAGCGCCATGAGGACGGCGCTCGGCCCGGGGACGCACGTGACGCGTACGCCCGACTCGACCGCGGCGGCGACGAGGCGGTAGCCGGGGTCGGAGACGGACGGCATACCGGCGTCGGTGACGACCAGGACCCGCTGGCCCGCGAGGAGCCGCTCGACGATTTCGGGCGTGCGGGACGCCTCGTTGTGCTCGTGGTAGCTGACGACCGCACCCGTGGTGGCGACGCCGAGGTCAGAGAGGAGGCGACGCAGCCGGCGCGTGTCCTCGGCCGCGACGACGTCGGCGGTCGCGAGCTCCTTGGCGAGGCGGGGCGCCGCGTCACGGGGGTCGCCGATCGGGGTGGCGGCCAGGACCAGGGTGCCGGTGCTCATGGCGTCATCCTGTCAGGACCGAGAGGTGAGACGGCCGTCCCCGAATGTGGACGGGGTTACGTGACGGAAACCTCACCGCGATACACAGAGTGCATGACGATCTCGGGACAGACCTCGACCGAGCCCACCTCTGCCGCCACCGCTGCGCCCGCGACGGCCCCGGCCGACGCGCGCTCGACCGAGCAGCTGCTCGAGGCCGACCGTCGCGAGCCGAACGTCGGCGCCTTCGCCTCGGGTGTCTCGTCGGCCCAGCAGCACGCGGCCCTGCGGGCGTCGGTGCGCCAGCTCGGAGCCCTCCTCGGCGAGGCGCTCGAGCGGCACGAGGGCGCGGAGCTGCTCGCGCTCGTGGAGCGGGTGCGCAGCCTCGCCCGGCAGCCCAGCGACGACGAGCTGCGGTCGACGCTCGCCGCCGTCGACGCGCCGACCGCGGTCGTGCTCGCCCGCGCCTTCACCGCCTACTTCCAGCTCGTCAACGTCACCGAGCAGCTGCACCGCTGGCAGGAGGTGACAGCGGTCGACGAGGGCCCGCTGGCCGCCACCGCGCGCCGCATCGGCGCGGCCCTCGACGAGGGCACCGTCGACCGGGACCTCGTGGACTCCGTGCTCGCGCGGGTCGAGTACCGGCCCGTCTTCACCGCGCACCCGACGGAGGCCACGCGACGCTCGGTCATCGACCTGCTGCGCCGCATCGCCGACACCGTGCAGACGCTCGAGGACCCGCGCAGCGCGCCGGCGGACCAACCCCGTCTGGAGCGGCGCCTCGCCGAGCTCGTCGACCTCGTCTGGCAGACCGACGAGCTGCGCATCCAGCGGCCCGAGCCGACCGACGAGGCCCGCACCGCGATCTACTACCTCAACTCGCTGACCCAGCGCGTCGTGCCCGAGCTGCTCGCCGAGCTCGACCGGTCGCTGGCGACCATCGGCATCGAGCTGCCCGCCTCGGCCCGGCCGCTGCGCTTCGGCGCCTGGGCCGGTGGCGACCGCGACGGCAACCCGAACGTCACCCCGCAGGTGACCCTCGAGGTCGTGGGCCTGCAGCACGACGCCGCCCTGCGCGACCTCATCGCGCACACCGAGAACCTGCTCGCCGAGCTCTCCCCGTCGACGCGGGTCGTCACCGTCACCGACGAGCTGGGCCGCAGCCTGGAGGCCGACGCCGAGGCCCTGCCCATCACCTACGACGCCCTCAAGCGGCTCAACGCCGAGGAGCCCTACCGCCTCAAGCTGAGCTTCGTGCGGGTGCGGCTGCAGCGCACCCGCGACCGCCTCGCGCACCAGACGCCGCACGAGCCCGGCCGCGACTACGCCTCGTTCGACGAGCTGCTCGCCGACCTGACGCTCGTGCGCGACTCGATGCTCGCCGGCGGCGACGAGCTCACCGGCAACGGTGCGATCCTCCGCCTGATCCGCACCGCCACGACGGTGGGGCTCGGCCTCGCGACGCTCGACATCCGCGAGCACAGCGGCAAGCACCACGCGGCCCTCGCCGACCTCTACGACCGCATCGGCGAGCTCGAGACGCCCTACGGCGAGCTCGACCGGCCGGCCCGCATCGAGCTGCTGTCGCGCGAGCTCTCGTCGCGCCGCCCGCTCACCGGGAGCCGGGCCGTCGACGTCGGCGACGCGGCCTCGGCGTCACTCGCGCTGATGTACGCCATCCGCACCGTCCTCGACACCTACGGCCCCGAGACCGTCGAGACCTACATCGTGTCGATGACGCACGACATCGACGACCTCTTCGCGGTCGTCGTGCTCGCCCGCGAGGTCGGGCTCGTCGACACCGGCACCGAGACCCACGCGGCCACCGCGCGCATCGGGTTCGCCCCGCTCTTCGAGACCGTGGCCGAGCTGGAGGCGGCCGGACCGCTGCTCGACGCGCTGCTCGGCGACCCGGCATACCGGAGGGTCGTCGCGGCCCGCGGCGACGTGCAGGAGATCATGCTCGGCTACTCCGACTCCTCGAAGGACGCCGGGATCGCCGCGTCGCAGTGGCAGATCCACCGCGCCCAGCGCGCGCTGCGCGACGTCGCCCGGCGGCACGGCGTCGTGCTGCGCCTCTTCCACGGCCGCGGCGGCTCGGTGGGGCGCGGCGGCGGCCCCACCGGCGAGGCGATCCTCAGCCAGCCCTACGGCAGCCTGGACGGGCCGATCAAGATCACCGAGCAGGGCGAGGTGCTCAGCGACAAGTACACGCTGCCCGGTCTCGCGCGGTTCAACCTCGAGGTCGCGCTCGCCGCAGTGCTCGAGGCGTCGGTGCTACACCGGAAGTCCCTGCTGCCCAAGGACGTCCTCGACGGCTGGAACGGCACGATGGACGTCGTCGCGGCCCGCGGCCAGGACACCTACCGGGGGCTCGTGCGCGATCCGGGTCTCGTCCCGTTCTTCGTGTCGGCGACCCCCGTCGACGAGCTCGGCAAGATGAACATCGGCTCGCGTCCGTCGAAGCGCCCGGGCGGCGAGGGTGGCCTCGACGACCTCCGCGCCATCCCCTGGGTGTTCGGCTGGACGCAGTCGCGCATCATCCTGCCCGGCTGGTTCGGCGTGGGCTCGGGTCTCGCCGCCGCTCGCGAGGACGGCCGCGAGAAGACGCTGCGCGAGATGTACGGCTCGTGGGCCTTCTTCCGCACCTTCATGTCCAACGTGCAGATGACGCTCGCGAAGACCGACCTCGACATCGCGGCCGGCTACGTCAAGGAGCTCGTCGACCCCGAGGTCGCGGGTCTCTTCGACACGATCCGTGAGGAGCACGAGCGCACGCTCGAGGAGGTGCTGCGGGTGACCGGGCAGTCCGAGCTGCTCGAGTCGGCGCCGACGCTGCGGCGCACGCTCGAGCTGCGCGACAGCTACCTTGCACCGCTGCACGCGCTCCAGACGTCGCTGCTGGCCCGCTCGCGCGCCGTGCCCGACGACGCCGAGCCCGACACCGACGTGCAGCGGGCCCTGCTGCTGACGATCAACGGCATCGCCGCGGGGCTGCGGAACACCGGCTGAGCCATCTCGTCACGGGGTGGCGTCGGCGGCGCGGAGCATCCGGCTCGCCTGCTCGCGCATGATGTCGCGCAGCTCGGGCGGGTCGAGCACGGTCATCTCCCACGGCAGCACGCCGAGGTGCATCGCCATCCAGCCGAGGTGGCTGCCACCTGCCTCGAAGATGCAGTGCGAACCGCCGTCGGCCGTGACCGTGCCCACGGATGCGGGGATCTGCTTCTCCACCAGTGACTTCGGCGCGTGGATGCGCACCCGGCACACGTGGTCGTACACGTCGCGCGAGATCGAGCGGCGCACGTGCTCGGCAGCGTCGGGGGCGTCCTCCCGCGGCCGGAACCGCCAGCCGCGCGCCTCGGCACCGGTCATCCGGTCGAGTCGGAAGGTGCGCCAGTCCCCGCGGTCGAGGTCGTAGGCGAGCAGGTACCAGCGGCGGCCGGTCGCGACGAGGCGGTAGGGCTCGACCCGGCGTTCGCCGGAACCGCGCGGGCCGGCATACGCGAAGGTGACGCGCTCGGTCTCGCGGCACGCGCGCGCCAGCACGAGGAGGGTGGCGGCGTCGACGGGGGCGGTGGCGCTGTCGAGGGTGACGATGGCCTCGTGGATGGCCTCGACCTGTGAACGCAGGCGGCCCGGCAGCACCTGGTCGAGCTTGGCCAGGGTGCGCACGGCCGCCTCGCCGAGGCCCTCGACGGTGCCGCCCGCCGCGAGGCGCAGGCAGACGGCGATGGCGACGGCCTCGTCGTCGTCGAGCAGCAGCGGCGGGAGCCGCCGCCCTGCGCCGAGCTGGTAGCCGCCTCCGGCGCCGTGGGTCGCGTTGACCGGGTAGCCCAGCTCGCGCAGCCGGTCGACGTCGCGCCGGACGCTGCGCGTCGTCACGCCGAGCCGTCCGGCCAGCTCGGTGCCGCTCCAGACCGGGCGGCTCTGCAGCAGGTCGAGCAGCCGCAGCACCCTGGCGGTGGTGCCGTTGCCGTCGCTCGTCAGGGACATGCTGCGAGTCTGCCATTCACTGAGGACAGTTCCTGTCCTATACGCATGTCACGATCGAGACATGACAGAGACGACGCGCACCACCATCGACTGGAACGACGCCCTGGTGGAGCAGGCCGACTGGCACTGGCAGCACCAGCTCCGCGCCCGCTTCGACGGGCTCACCGACGAGGAGTACCTCTGGGAGCCGACCCCCGGCGCGTGGAACGTCCACCGTCGCGGCGAGGGCAGCACCGAGATGCAGGGCGGCACCGGCGAGATGACCATCGACTGGGCCTACCCCGCGCCCGAGCCGGCACCCGTGACGACGATCGCGTGGCGGCTCGCCCACATCATCGTCGGCGTGCTCGGGGCGCGGGCCCACCACCACTTCGGCGCCCCGGAGGCCGACTACCTCACCTTCGACTACGCCGCGACCGCCGACGAGGCGCTCGCCCAGCTCGACAGCGCGTATGCCGCCTGGTTCGACGGCGTGCGCAGCTGGGGCACCGACGGGTTGGCCGAGCCGTGCGGTTCCGCCGAGGGCCCGTTCGCCGAGGCGTCGCGCGCGACGCTCGTGCTCCACATCAACCGGGAGCTGATCCACCACGGAGCCGAGATCGCCCTGCTCCGCGACCTCTACGCCCACCGCAACGACTGAGAGAGCGAGACACCCCATGGCAGCACAGGTCCCACCCGTCGCCGACGAGCGCGAGAGCCTCATCGCCTACATCGACCAGCAGCGCGACGCCTTCGTGGCTGCGACCTTCGGTCTCACCGAGGAGCAGATCCGGCTCACCCCGACGGCGGGCACCCTGAGCATCGGCGGACTCGTGAAGCACGTCACGACGTGCGAACGCGGTTGGACGGAGCGGATGGCCGCCGCACCCGACGCGCCGGCCCCGCCGGAGCGGTCGGTCGAGGAGCAGGCACGGTCCTGGGGCGACGACTTCCGGGTCACCGACGACGACACCCTCGAGTCGCTCCTCGCCGCCCTGGTGGCCCAGGGCGAGGTGACCCGCGACGTGCTGCAGCGTGCCGACCTCGGCGCCGCGGTGCCGGTGCCGCGCGACGCGCCCTGGTTCCCCAAGGACGTCGAGGCCTGGTCGGTCCGGTGGGTCGCGATGCACCTCGTCGAGGAGCTCGCACGCCACGCCGGCCACGCCGACATCATCCGGGAGTCCATCGACGGCGCGACGATGTACGCGCTCGTCGCTGCCCGTGAGGGCTGGCCCGAGACACCGTGGCTCAAGCCGTGGCGGCCGGCGGCAGAGCTCAGTGTCTGACGCGGGATCGGTTGTGCTGCAACGACGCTGAGTCGCACAGACAAAGGCGAAGGGCCCTTGGGAGTATGAGTCTCAAGGGCCCTTCTGGTGTGATCGGTCGATGGTGACGCTCCCGATCGACTGCTCGTCGTCTCCGGTCCCGGCCGCCTCGTCACCCGGCTGCCGCAGTGGGTCGCCCCACCGTGTGGACCCTCGTCTCCGAGCCGTCCCGCTCTCCCGAAGGAGTGCGTGAGAACGTTCTATCCCCCCGCGAGGCGGCCTCGCAAGGAAATGGCGAAAACTCCTCGGGCCTCGACAGGTCGACGGCGTGTCGTCCACAGGAACGGGTCGCTTCTCCACATCCTCCGTGCGTCCGTGCACACGTTGTCCACCGCCACTGTGGACAACTGCCGTCGACCGGAACCGCTGCTCCTGATTCAGCCCCGGGTCGGGTCGCCGACCTCACCCGGCACGTCCCGAGCCACGTCGGCGGGTACGTCCTCGAGCACGTCGCGCAGGACTCGGGCTCCCGCCGAGGCGGCCGTCGCGCGCTCGGTGTCACCCGCTGCGGCATACGCCGCCTCGGCCTCGGCGAGCGCGACGAGCTCGGCCAGGACGACCCGGCGCTCGTCGGTCGCGTCGAGCACCAGCCGCTCCGCCTCTGCGGCGCCGACCCCCACTGCGGCACCCGCGACGTCGGCGGACGTGGCGAACGTCGGCCGGTCGCCCACCGGCACGGCCTCGGCGTTCTCGATGGCCGCGACGGCACTGCGCAACGCCGACGTGGCGGCGCGGTCGCGCTCGCGCATCGCGGTCGTGAGCCGGTGGCGCAGGGCTGCTCGTAGGGGCGACGACATGACGCGACCGTATGCCGCCGACCGGGCCGGGCGCCAAGCGTTTACGCCACTGGCCACTCGAGCACGACTGGCGCTGTGGCGATTCAGACCGGCTGCAGACGCATCGTCAGGAAGCCGATGACTGCATCCACGGCATCCGGGTGTCGCTCGCCCGTCAGGGTGGCATGGCCCGGGCCGTCGAGCTCGACCCGCAGGAAGCCGTCGCCGAGATGGTGGGTCAGCGTGTCGAACCGCGTCCCTGTCGCCCAGTCCTCCCGGTAGCGGACGCCGAGAACGGGGCAACCGCCGATCACCCGATCACGCACTGCCGCAAGGTCGCCCGGGTCCAATCCGACGTCCGCCGCCCGACGCGACGTCAAGGGGACCGGCACCGCCGGCTGCGCAACGACGGGCGCGACGACGACGGGGTCGACCATCATCGCGAGGGCGAACCCGCCCGTGAAACACATCCCGACTGCGCCGACGCCCACCCCTCCCGCCTCGTCGTGGACTCGGCGCGCCAGGCTGCGCAGCCATGCAGCGACCGGTGTCGTGCGCCCGGTCGCGACCGTCGTGAACTCACGCCCGATACAGAGGCGCGGGATGACGTGCACCGCCTCGAGGGCGTACGGGGCCCGGTGGGCAGGCCCGAAGAAGTGCGGCATGACCACGGTGAAGCCGGCGTCGACCACCTCGCGACCGAAGCGCACCACCTCAGGCGTCAGCCCGGGGCTCTCGTGCATGACGATGACGCCTGGCCCCTCACCCTCGGTGTAGGTCGGGTACTCGAAGCCGTCGGCGGCGTGGGACCCGCGTCGCCAGCCCGAGAGCATCGACATGCGTTTCTCCTATGTCAAG
>JYOE01000017.1 GCA_000955875.1 Terrabacter sp. 28 | reverse complement strand
CGCCTGCACCACGTCCTCGACGCGTCGACGTCGGAGCGTCCCGCGGAGTCCACGCGTGACGAGCACCCTTCTGCCGCAGGTGAGCCCGGGGCCCTGCAAGAGGACTGCAGCCGCCTCATGGCCCTGATCCGCGCGGCCGACGCGCGAGCGCGAGCACTGGCCGGCCAGGCTGCGGCCATGGCCGCGACGGCCACCGGCTGACGGCACGGAGCTCTGGAGGGGCCTGCCCGCGGCAGGCCCCTCCAGCATGCGCCGGGCCGAACCCGATGGCGCTCAGGTGGCTGAGCCACGACGATGAGACGTGCACGTCGACATCCGGGTGACCGGCGGGGTAGCCCGAGGAACGATGGAGGACGGCCTCACGGTCTTCCGCGGGATCGCCTATGCGTCTCTGCCCGTGCGCCTCGACGAGCCGGGTCCGGTGGAGCCCTGGCACGGGGTCCGCGAGTGCTTGTCGTTCGGGCCCCCTCCCCCGCAGTCGGCGGCGTTCGGCATGGACGCCGCCGCTGGCGCGCACCGGGGCGTCGGCGAGTGGCTGACCGTCAACGTGTGGTCCGGCGACATCCGCGGCAGAGCACCCGTGATGGTGTGGGTGCAGGGCGGGGCGTACGCGTTCGGCACGTCCGGCCTGCCCGAGTACGACGGCTCGACACTGGCCCGGGCCGGCGTGGTCGTCGTGACCTTCAACTACCGCGTCGGTCTCGAGGGCTTCGGGCACGTGGACGGCAGGCCCGACAACCGTGGCCTGCTCGACCAGGTGGCCGCGCTCCGGTGGGTGCAGGACGACATCGAGCAGTTCGGGGGTGACCCGACTCGCGTGACCGTCTTCGGCCAGTCGGCCGGCGCCGGCTCGGTCGCGGCCCTGCTTGCCATGCCGCGAGCGAAGGGTCTCTTCCACCGGGCGATTGCGCAGAGCGTGCCGGGCACGTTCTTCACCCCGGCCCTCGCGGCCGACGTCACCCGCGCGTGCGCCGCCGAGCTCGGCGTCGACGTGGCCGAGCTCCCCGACATCGACCCGCACCTGCTGCCGCTCGCCGCCGATGCGGTGGCCGACGCCGTGTCTGCCGACGAGGTGGGGTACGCGCAGCGGTGGGGGCCGGCCGCCCACGCTCGCGTCCTCTTCGCCCCTGTCGTCGACGGCGACGTCCTGCCGACGACCCCGTGGGAGGGCCTCAGTGGCGATGTCCCCCTCGTCGTCGGCCACACGCGCGACGAGCAGCGCCTGCTGTCGCTGGTCACCGGTCGTACCGGCACGATCACGCCGCGTGAGGCGGACCGCACGGCGGAGGTCCTCGCCCCCGACGCCGGTCGTTACCGCGCCTCCCTGACCGACCCCGAGCAGCTCGACGAGGTCGTGCGTTCCGACTGGCTCTTCCGTATGCCGTCGCTCCACCTCGCCGAGGCACAGCTGCGCGCGGGAGGCACCGCCTGGCTCTACGAGCTCACCTGGCCGGCCCCCGGGATGGGCGGGAGCCTCGGCGCGTGCCACGGACTCGACGTGCCGCTCGTCTTCGGCAACCTGACGGCCGGCCAGCCGGCGATGCTCATCGGGACCGTGACCGCGGAGGCGGTCGACCTGTCCGCCCAGATGCGCGGGGCGTGGACGCGCTTCGCGCTCCACGGCGACCCGGGCTGGCCGGCATACGCCTCCGGGACGACGCACGTCTTCGACGTGGTGCCCGCGGACGTGCCCTACCCCGAGCAGCTGTCGCGAGACGTCTGGCGGCAGCACCCAGGCGTGCTAGACCTGACCCCGTGACCGCCCGGTCGCACGACCCGACAGAGCAGGCGCAGGAAGGCCCCCCGAGATGATCGAGCTCCTCCACCCCGGGCAGCTGGCCCGCGCCCGAGCGACGGGAGCCCTCGTGGGGCACATCCTCCAGTCGGTGCGCGGCCGCGTCGCGGTCGGCACGAACCTGCTCGACATCGACCGGTGGACCAAGGCCATGATCGAGGAGGCGGGGGCCGAGTCCTGCTACGTGGACTACGCGCCGTCGTTCGGACGCGGCCCCTTCGGGCACCACATCTGCACGTCCGTCAACGACGCCGTGCTGCACGGCCTCCCCCACGACTACACACTCGCCGACGGCGACCTGCTGTCGCTCGACCTCGCCGTCTCGTTGGACGGGGTCGTCGCCGACTCCGCCATCAGCTTCGTCGTCGGTGAGGCCCAGCCGGCCGAGAGCGTGGCGCTCATCGACGCCACCGAGCACGCCCTCGCCGCCGCCATCGCCACGGCCGGGCCCGGGACGCGCATCGGCGACCTCTCCCACGCCATCGGCACGGTGCTCGAGGGCGCCGGCTACACCGTCAACACCCAGTTCGGCGGGCACGGTGTCGGCTCGACGATGCACCAGGACCCGCACGTGCCCAACAACGGTCGGCCGGGCCGCGGCTACACCCTGCGCCCCGGCCTCCTGCTCGCGCTCGAGCCCTGGGTGATGGCCGACACGGCAGAGCTCGTCACCGACCCCGACGGGTGGACCCTGCGCAGTGCCACCGGCTGCCGCACCGCCCACAGCGAGCACACCATCGCCATCACCGACGACGGCGCCGAGGTCATGACGACACCACGCTGACCGGACCTGGCGACAAGGGTCGACAGGACGGTTCCCCGCCGGACGGCATACCAGGTCGGCAGCTGCGCGGCGGTGCCCTCCACTGGGGCCGCTCGTCAGTCCCCGAGTCCGTCGAGCAGACCGTCGGTCAGGGCGGACCTCAGCTCGGACGGGCCGGCATACACATGGACGGCTCCCGCCTCACGCAGCTCGGCCTCCGCGAAGCCACCCGTGAGCACGCCGATGGCCGGCAGGCCACCGTTCACGGCCGCCTCGGCGTCCCACGTCGCGTCACCCACCATGACACCGCGACGGCCACCCCCCTTCTCCAGGGCGACGGCCAGCAGGTCGGCCGCCGGCTTGCTCTCCTCGACGTCGTCGGACGTCGTCCACGCGTCCGCCAGCGACCGCCCACCGACGAGATCGAGAAAGGTCTGCACGTGCTTCGGCTGTCCCGAGCTCGCCAGCACGAGGTGCAGACCCATCTCCTTGACCGACTCGAGCAACGGTCGGCTGCCCGCGAAGGGGCGCACCTCGCCGATCAGCCCGTCGAACTCACGGGTCCAGTCCTCGCGGAGCGCGTCGCCCTCGGACTGCTCGACGTCGTCGCCGGTCACGTGCGCCACGAGCTTGTCGCCGCCCATCCCGATGGCCCGGTGGATGCGCCACAGCTCGACGTCGTGGCCGTGCCGCCGGAACGCCCGCGACCACGCGAGGGCATGGTGGTAGTTGCTGTCGACGAGCGTGCCGTCGACGTCGAGGATGACGGTGTCGATCATGACAGGGACGTACCCGCGCCGGCCGGGTCACCCGCCCGAAGAACGCTCCACCGCAGCGAGCTCACGGGGGATCCGCTGGCACAGGTCGCGGGCGAGGAAGCCCGGCATCTCGTCGTCGAGCACCTCGCCGGCACGTCCGTGCGTCCACGTGCCCCAGACCGCCGCCTGCTCGGGCGGGGCGCCCCGCGCCATGAGACCGGCCACGACACCTGCCTTGACGTCGCCCGAGCCTGCGGTGGCGAGACCGGGGGCACCGCCGTCGTGACGCCACGAATCGCCGTGCGGCGTGGCGATGCACGACTCCTCTCCCCCACCGAGCACCACGGAACCGGTCTCTTCGGACAGCCTGCGCACAGCGCCGAGAGGGTCTGCGGCGACCTCCGACTCAGGCATCTGGAGCGTCTCGGCCAACTCGGTTGCGTTGGGGGTGAGGAGGATCCGTCCCCGGAGGTGGCGCACGCCTTCGAGGTTGCCCGTGAGGTATGCCGTCCCGAGAGCGTCGATGACGACTGCTGCGTCGAGGTGAGGCACCACCCGTTCGAGCAGCATCCGGGCGCACTCGGCGTCGCCCAGCCCGGGCCCGAGCAGGACCACGTCGACCGCCTCGGCGAGCTCGAGGATGCGTTCGGCGCCCGCCGCAGCGAGGTCACCCGACGCGAGGACGGGCAATGCCTCGACGTAGGCCTCGGGAACGAGCACCGACAGGGCCGGAGCCGCGTCCGCGGCCGTCGCGACCTGCACCTTGCCGGCACCGACCCGCAGCGCCGCCTCGGCGGCGAGGACGACGGCGCCGGGTGTCTGGCGGCACCCACCGACGACGAGCACCGTGCCCCGCTCGGACTTGTCGCCGTCGGACGCCGGGAGCGGCCACTCGCGCAGCAGCTCGGCGTCGACGTCGCGCGGGGTGTCAGCAGGCATCGTCGTCACCCCACCTCGGACGCGGCCGTCTCGTGGGTCTCCTCGGTCTCGGAGTCCTCGAGGTGCGAGGTGTCGGCGAAGGACACCAGCTCGAGCGGGCCCTCGGCGCCGCGGCGGTAGCGCGTCAGCGAGCAGTTCCCGAGGGGCTCGTCCCGGTCGAGCTCGAGCAGGCGCTGCTCGTCGAGCCCTTCGAGCACGAGCCGGAAGCTCATGATGACGGCCTGGTGCGTGAACACCCAGACCCGGCGACCGGCGTAGACGGCGGCGAGGTCGACGAGGACGTGTCGCACCCGGAGGGCGACGTCGGTCCAGCTCTCCCCGCCGGGAGGGCGGTAGTAGAACTTGCCGAGCCGGGCACGCCGCTCCGCCTCATCGGGGTAGGACTCGCGGATGCCGGCCCCCGTGAGCCCGTCGAAGACGCCGAGGTCCCGTTCGCGCAGTCGTTCGTCGAGCGTGGGCCGCAGGCGGAGTCGCTCGGTGACCACGTGGGCCGTCTGCGCGGCCCGCGCGTACGGCGAGCTCAGCACCACCTCGGGCTGCTCGTCCGGGTCGAGTGCGGCGACGGCCCGGGCCAGGACGCCGGCCTGCTGCCTGCCCTGGTCCGACAGCGGGGTGTCCGGGTCGCGCGTGTCGAGGTCGAGGCGACCGAGGCCTCGACGTCGGGCGTCGGCGTCCGCGAGGTTGCCGACGCTCTCGCCGTGGCGCACGAGGACGAGCTGATCGACGTGGGTGGGGACTGACTCGCGACTCGGTTCGATCGACACTGGGCCTCCTGGTGAGCTGGTCCGTCTCGGGGGAGGTACCCAACCAGTGCGTCGCCGAACAGGCGCGCCGCTAGCAGCAGGCGGAGACGGTCGGGGCGGCCTGCGCCTGCGTCGAGGTGCCGCAGCAGGTGTTCGCCTCGGCCGGCTCGCTGAAGGTCGCACTGTCGGCGAGCACGGTGTAGACCTCCCAGCGCTCACCGTCCGGCGTCCCCTCGACCCAGAACTTGTCCTGCTTGGCGTAGCAGCACGTCGTGCCTCGCTCGTCGAGGGTCGCCAGACCCCGCTGCGCGAGTCGCGTCTGCTCGGCGTCGACCGTGTCGACGTCGCCGACCTCCACGCCGAGGTGGTTGAGGCTGCCTCCCTGCCCCGGCTGCTCGATGAGGACGAGCTTGAGCGGCGGCTGTGCGATGGAGAAGTTGGCATAGCCGGGGCGGACCTTGGCCGGCTGGGCGTCGAAGAGCGTGGAGTAGAAGTCGATCGACGACTGGAGGTCGTCGACGTTGATGGCGAGCTGGATGCGCTTCATGCGGACATCTCCTAGACATTGATGGTTGTCGATGTGACGACAGACCGAGGTTGCACCAAGACATCGACTTCTGTCAATATCGACGCGTGTCGAACTCTTCGATGTTGACCCTCACGCCGGTCGAGGCGGTCGCCTGCTGCTCGCCGCTCAGCCGCGAGCCCCTGGACCAGGAGGCCGCCGAGCGGATCGCGCCGCTGCTCAAGGCGCTCGCCGACCCCGTACGCCTCCGGCTGCTCTCGCTGGTCGCCTCGCACGAGGGTGGCGAGGCCTGCGTGTGCGATCTCAACGACGCGTTCGAGCTGTCGCAGCCGACGATCAGCCACCACCTCAAGGTGCTCCACGAGGCGGGCCTGCTCGACCGGGAGAAGCGGGGGGTCTGGGTCTACTACCGCTCCAACCCGGCCGCGATGTCCTCCTTGGCGACGCTGATCTCCGACACCGCGTCGTGAGGCTGCGCCAGAAGGCGGCGGCCGAGCTGGTCGGCACCGCGTTCCTCGTCGCCACCGTCATCGGCTCGGGCATCGCGGCGAGCCGTCTCTCCCCGGGGAACGTCGGCCTGCAGCTGCTCGAGAACTCGCTCGCGACGGGGGCCGTCCTCGTCGCGCTGATCCTCGCGCTGCACCCGGTGTCGGCCTCGTTCAACCCCGTCGTGACGGTGCTCGAGCGGGCGCTGGGGACCCTCTCCACCCGCACGGCAGTCACCCTCGTCGCCGCCCAGGTGGTCGGCGGGCTCATCGGCGCCGTCGTCGCGAACCTCATGTTCGACCTGCCCGCCGTGGCCGTCTCCCAGCACGTCCGCTCCGGTTCAGGGCTGTGGCTCGGCGAGGTCGTCGCCACCATGGGCCTGGTGCTCGTCGTCTTCGGCACGCTGCGGGGCGCCGACAACAGCCGCGTCGCGTACGCCGTCGCTGCCTACATCACGGCCGCGTACTGGTTCACCAGCTCGACGTCGTTCGCCAACCCGGCCGTCACCCTCGCCCGAACCGTCACCGACACCTTCGCCGGCATCGCGCCGTCGAGCGCTCCCGCCTTCGTGCTCGCCCAGCTGCTCGGTGGGGCGCTCGGACTGGGCGCGGTCGCCCTCCTCCATCCGGTACGCCGCATCTTCCCTCCAGCCCGAAAGGCAGTCCCGTGATCGACGACGTCTCTGACACCCGGCCCACGGTCCTCTTCGTCTGTGTGCACAACGCGGGCCGCTCGCAGATGGCCGCCGGCTACCTCCAGCACCTCGCCGGCGACCGCATCCAGGTGCTGTCCGCAGGTTCCGCGCCTGCCGACCAGGTCAACCCGGTCGCCGTGCAGGCCATGGCCGAGGAGGGCGTGGACATCACCGCCGAGGCACCGAAGCTGCTGACCGACGCCGCCGTGCGCGAGGCCGACGTCGTCGTCACGATGGGCTGCGGCGACGCCTGCCCCTTCTACCCCGGGAAGCGGTACGAGGACTGGGTGCTCGACGACCCGGCCGGCCAGGACCTCGAGCACGTGCGTCCCATCCGCGACGAGATCCGCGCCAGGGTGGAGGCGCTCGTTGAGGAGCTGTCCGGCCGCTGAGCCGGTCAGGCGGCTGACGGGCCCAACCCGGCCGCCCGCTACCGGTCGTCCGGTGGCGGCATGAGGAAGGCCCCGGCCACCGGACCGGAGCCGCGGGTCAGCCGACGCTGCTCGTCGGCCGCGAGGTAGGCCCGGACGTTCTCGGCGACCTTCGCGACGGGGCGGGCGGGAAGGTACGCCTGCACCCCTGCGTCGAGGATGCGGCCGACCGGGCCGGTGACGTCGATGCCGAGCTCGGGGTCGTGGATCTCGGTGACGATGACCTGGGCGTCGGGGAACAGGAGGTGGAAGCGCCCCAGCAGCTGCGGACTGACGGGGTGGCTGAGGACGATGTCGGCCGAGTCGGGCGCGTCGGCGAAGTCGACGACGAGGAAGTCCGGGCCCATCGCGTCGCCGAGCCGCTGACGGGCCTCGCGCGAGAGGCGCATCGTCGTCACGACCACCTTCACACCCCCCGGCAGTGGACGGCCGAGCGGCGCGGCAGGGTCGGGCTCGTCGCGCCCACCGGGGGCCGGGTGCACCGTTCCCGTGAGGACGGCGGGCCGGAAGGAGAGGGTGCCCACCGGCATACCGTCTCGGTCGACGGTGACCTCGCCGCCGTCGACGAGAGCCTCGACGAGGTCACGCAGCTCGGGCGGAAGGTGCGCCAGGTCGATGCGGGTCTGCCCTGACACGCGCGGCGGCATCGCGTTCCAATCGGTGGTGGCCTCGGGCCTTCCACCCTGCCACGCGACCGGCCTCGACGCCGCCGCAGCGCGCCGGGCGCGCCGTCTCCCCCTCGCCAAAGACGGCGCGCGCCCCTCCATCCGGGTGAGCGCCCCTGCTCAGACCGCCGACGGATGCGTCGCGAGCGGTGTCACCTCGATCGTCATGTAGGGGAAGAGCGGCAGCCCCCAGAGGATCTCGTGCAGGCGCTCGTTCGACGCGACATCGAAGACGCTGATGTTGGAGTACTGCCCGACGACGCGCCAGATGTGGCGCCACTCCCCCGCCCGCTGCAGCTGCTGCGAGTAGGCCTTCTCCCGCGCGACCGTCTCGTCCCGCACCGCGGGGTCGAGGTCGCGCGGGATGTCCACGTCCATGCGGACCGCGAAGAGCATCAGGCGCGCACCGGGTCCAGGACGAAGCCGTAGTCGACCGTCACCGAGCCGTCGTCCTGGGGGCGGGGGTCGAGGACCAGCTCGGGCTTGACCGCCGAGGCGATGTCGTCGTCGTTGTGCTCGTCGCCCGGGAAGTAGAGCTGCGCCGTGAGCAGCTCGTGCCCGGGGGCCGACACCTTGACGTGCAGGTGCGCCGGACGCCAGGCGTGCCAGCCGGCCGCCGCGATGAGCTTGCCGCAGGCACCGTCGGTCGGGATCTGGTAGGGCGCCGGCTGGATGGTGTGAATCTCGAAGGCACCGTCGGCGCCGACCGTGAACGAGCCGCGGAGGTTCCACTCGGGGATGCCGGGGGCGAACTGCGAGTAGAAGCCGTCGTTGTCGGCGTGCCAGAGCTCGATCTTCGCGCCCTCGAGCGGGGTGCCGTCGGTCGAGGTGACCGTCCCGGTCCAGGCGAGAGGCGTACCCGCCTCGCCGTCGCGCGTCGGCACGGAGCCGCGAGCGCCCTGCTCGGGAGAGCCGGGCACGTAGTAGGGGCCCTCGATGGTGCCCTTGCTGCCCTCGCGGTGGTCGGTGGCGACCTCCTCGACGACGTGCTCGACCCAGACGTCGAGGAAGAGCGGCCACTCGCCGTCCTTGCCGACCTGGATGAGCCACGCCTTGAGCGCGTTGTACTCGTCGTAGGTCACCTTCTCGCGGCGGATGGTCTCGTAGACCGCCTCGAGGACCGAGCGGGCCAGCAGGTCGACGCGCTCCGGAGGCGTGTCCTTGACGGCGGCGAAGGCGGACTTGTCGGTGGCGAAGCGCTCCGTGGCCGCGTTGCCGGAGGCCGCGGCGGTCGCGACCTCGCCGTTGAGGTGCAGATCGGTGGTCATGGTGGTTCCTGTTCTCGCTGTTGGGTGGTGCTCTGGACTGGTGGCGGCGACGTCGGTACGTCGCCCGCGCCGTGACAGTGGAGTCAGGACGCGTCGACGCGATAGCGCCGAAGCTTCTCCTCGTCGACCTCGACGCCGAGGCCGGCGCCGGGTCGCACGACCAGCTCGCCGCCCACGATGCGCAGCGGCTCGGTCAGCAGGTCGTCGCTCATGTCGAGGAAGTTGGACAGCTCGCCCGCGTGCATCGTGGTGCGCCGGTGGGCGGCGCCGAAGGCGACGGCGCAGGCCGACCCGAGCTGGCCGTCGATCTGGTTGCCCATGACGACCTCGAGCCCGAGCCCCTCGGCGAGGTGCAGCATCCGCTGCGAGCCGGTGAACCCGGTGCGGGCGGTCTTGATGGACAGGGCGTTCGCCGACCCACCGAGCACCTCGCGCGTCACTTCGGCGGGCGTCGTGGCCGACTCGTCGGCGATGAAGGGCACGTGGAGCTGGCTGACGAGCCAGCGGCGCCCGATGACGTCGTCAGCCGGGTTGAGCTCCTCGGCGAAGGCGAGGTCGAGGTCGGCCATCTGCCGCATGGCCCGCGCCGACTCTGAGGCGGACCAGCCGCGGTTGCCGTCGACGTAGAGCACGACGTCGGGCCCCAGGGCCTCGCGCAGTGCCCGCACGACGTCGACGTCGAGGGACGCCGGCCGGCGTCCGACCTTCACCTTGAAGGTGGTGATGCCGTACTCGTCGCGCATGCGCTGGGCCTCGTCGACCATCGCCGAGGGCTGGTCGAAGCCGAGCATGTGGCTCACGCGCATGCGGTCGGTGTAGGCGCCGAGCAGCTCGGTGACCGGCAGCCCGGTCGTCCTGCCGCAGGCGTCCCACACGGCCATGTCGAGCGCGGCCTTCGCGGTCGGGTTGCCGACGGTGCGGTCGAGGTG
The DNA here is from genome assembly GCA_000955875.1 of Terrabacter sp. 28. GTDB lineage: Bacteria > Actinomycetota > Actinomycetes > Actinomycetales > Dermatophilaceae > Terrabacter. The sequence continues at coordinate 161,125 of JYOE01000017.1, read as the reverse complement.
GGCCCACATCCGCTCGCGCTCGGTGAGCGACAGGCCGACGACCTGCGGGGCGAAGATCGTCTCGATGACCGCGACGATCCCGCGCTGGGTCTCCCCGTAGGTGAACGGCCGCGGCGGCGCCTCGGCGACACCGACGACACCGTCGTCGGTGCGCACCCGCACGAGGACGTGCTCGGCGTGGTGCACCTCTCCGCTCGCGAACCTCAAGGGCTTGACGTAGGGGATGCGAAACGGGATCGCCTCTACGGCAACGATCTTCACGATGCGTCCTTTGCTGGAAGTGGTTCTGGACGGCGCGATGCCTCGTCGAAGAAGCCGTGCGTGCGCAGCACGTCCAGCGCCCTGCCGACGAGCGGCGACTCCTCGCCGGCGAGCCAGGCGAGCGACAGGTCGATGCTCAGCGCGTCGTGCACCTCGCGGAAGACGACCCCGGTCAGCTGCATGCTGCGCACCGACTCGGGCACGAGCGCGACACCGAGACCGGCGGCCACGAGCGCGAGCAGGGCGGCGGTGCCGGGTGCCCGGTGGGCGACGACCGGAGCGAACCCTGCGCGCCGGCAGCTGGCCATCGCCGCCTCGTTGACCGCCGAGCCGGCGTCGGCGTAGAGGACGAACTCGTCGACGGCGACGTCGGCCACCTCGAGCCCCGGCTCGGGCACCAGACGGTGGTCGGCCGGCAGCGCCAGGACCAGCTGCTCCTCGAGGAGGCGACGCGTCTCGATGCCCGGGGCCGCCACGGGCCCGCGCAGCACGCCGAGGTCGAGCCGGCCGTCGAGCAGCCGCTCGACCTGGGCCGGCGTCAGCAGGTCGGCCTGCACGTCGAGCGACACGTCGGGCAGCTCGGCGCGCAGCAGTCTCGAGAGCCCGGCCAGCTGGGTGAAGGCGCTCGTGCCGGTGAACCCGACCCGCAGCAGCCCGCGCCGCCCGTCGGCGATCCCCTGCACCGCGGAGACCGCGGAGTCGAGCTCGTGGAGCACCCGGCGTACCTCCTGGTGGAAGAACTCGCCGGCGGGCGTCAGCCCGACCTGCCGCGTCGTGCGTTCGAGCAGCACGACGCCGAGCTCGGACTCGAGGCGGCGCACGGCCTGCGAGAGCGCAGGCTGGGCGATGTGAAGGCGTTCGGCCGCCTGCCCGAAGTGGCACGTCTGCGCCACGACGTCGAAGTAGCGGAGCTGTCGTAGGTCCATGGTTCACCTCCGTCCGGGATTCCCGTTCACGGTAGGGCGGCACCATCCAGTAACACAAAGACCAAATTTCGGCCTATTGATAAGCAGCACCTATCAATCATGCCCTCACCCAGCACTAGGCATCTGCCTCGTGCACCTCCTGTCCAGCCGTGGTGGAGTTCCGGGAACCCCGACGCAAAGACGCATGGAGGAGTCATGACCGAGACGCTCGACCGGGTCGGCGCGAAGCTGGCCGACGCCGTGGTGGAGGAGCCGGACACCGGCACCTACCGCGCCAACCGCCGCATCTTCACCGACGAGGAGCTCTTCGAGCTCGAGATGACACACATCTTCGAGGGCAACTGGATCTACCTGGCCCACGAGAGCCAGGTCGCCTCGCCCGGTGACTACTTCACGACGTACATGGGTCGCCAGCCGGTCGTCATCACCCGCGACAAGGACGGGCAGCTGCACTGCCTCGTCAACGCGTGCGCACACCGCGGCGCGATGATCTGCCGCCGCAAGACCGACAACCGCACGACGCTGACCTGCCCCTTCCACGGCTGGACGTTCCGCAACGACGGGACGCTCCTCAAGGTCAAGGACCCCGAGGGCGCCGGCTACCCGGACTCCTTCGGCACCAACGGGTCCCACGACATGACGAGGGTGGCGCGCTTCGACAGCTACCGCGGCTTCCTCTTCGGCAGCCTCAACCCCGACGTCGTGCCGCTGCGCGAGCACCTCGGCGACACGACCACCGTCATCGACATGCTCGTCGACCAGTCGCCCGAGGGGCTCGAGGTGCTGCGCGGCTCGTCGACCTACACCTACGACGGCAACTGGAAGGTGCAGGCCGAGAACGGCGCCGACGGCTACCACGTCACTGCGACGCACTGGAACTACGCGGCCACGACGTCGCGACGCGACACCGGCGAGTCGAAGAACAGCACCAAGACCCTCGACGCCGGCAGCTGGGGCAAGTCCGGCGGTGGCTACTGGTCCTACCCCAACGGCCACCTGTGCCTCTGGACCTGGGCCGGCAACCCGCAGGACCGCCCGCTCTGGGACCGCCTCGACGAGCTCAAGGAGCGCTTCGGCGACGCCAAGGGCGAGTTCATGGTCAAGGGGTCACGCAACCTCTGCCTCTACCCGAACGTGTACCTGATGGACCAGTTCTCGACGCAGATCCGGCACTTCCGGCCGATCGCGCCCGACCAGACCGAGGTCACCATCTACTGCATCGCCCCCAAGGGTGAGAGCGCCGAGTCGCGGGCGTGGCGCATCCGCCAGTACGAGGACTTCTTCAACGCCTCGGGCATGGCGACCCCCGACGACCTCGAGGAGTTCCGCTCCTGCCAGCTGACGTTCCGTGCCACCGCCGCGCCGTGGAACGACATGAGCCGCGGCGCCGAGCACTGGCTCGACGGCCCCGACGAGGTGGCCCTCTCGCTCGGAATGACCGGTGTCGTCTCGGCCGGCGTCAAGAACGAGGACGAGGGCCTCTACCCCGTCCAGCACACGTACTGGCGCGACACGATGCGCGCCGCGATGGCCAAGGAGCAGCAGCAGGCCGAGCGGGACGCGACCGTTGCGGCGGGAGGGGCCTGTTCATGACCGTCACCCAGCAGCCCGCGACGCACCCGGGCGAGAAGCTCGTCACGCAGAACCTCATCGAGCAGTTCCTCTACCGAGAGGCACGCCACCTCGACGACCGCGAGTTCGAGAAGTGGCTCGACTGCTACGCCGACGACTGCGTCTACTGGATGCCCGCCTGGACCGACGACGACGACCTCGTCGAAGACCCCCAGCGCGACATCTCGCTCATCTACTACGCCAACAAGGGCGGCCTCGAGGACCGGGTCTTCCGCATCCGCACCGAGCGCAGCTCGGCGACCTCGCTGCCCGAGCCGCGCACGAGCCACAACATCAGCAACGTCGAGGTCATCGAGCGACGGGGCGACCTCGTCGACGTGCGCTTCAACTGGCACACGATGTACTTCCGCTACAAGACGGTCGACCCGTACTACGGGACGTCGTTCTACACGATCGACTTCTCGGGCGACTCGCCGCTCATCCGGCGCAAGACCGTGGTGCTGAAGAACGACTACATCCACCACGTGGTCGACATCTACCACTTCTGAGCGGGGAGCCATGACTGTCAACGACATCGACGTCGCGACGCACCAGGTGGCCCTGTCCTTCGAGGACGGCGTGACGCGCTTCGTCACGTGCCGCGAGGACCAGACCGTCGCCGACGCGTCCTACCGCCAGCGCATCAACATCCCGCTCGACTGCCGCGACGGGGCGTGCGGCACCTGCAAGGCCTTCTGCGAGTCGGGTCGCTACGACGGCGGCGCCTACATCGACGACGCCCTGAGCCCCGACGAGGCCGACCGGGGCTTCGTCCTGCCGTGCAGCATGAAGCCGCGCTCGGACCTCGTCCTGCAGGTCGCCAGCACCTCCGAGGTGGCCAAGACCAGGGCGACCACGTATGCCGGGACGCTCGTCGGCCTCGAACGGCTCTCGCGCACGACGGTCGAGATCTCCGTCGACGTGCCGAACCGGGGCGAGCTCGCCTTCCTGCCGGGGCAGTACGTCAACATCGCCGTGCCCGGCACCGACGTCAGCCGGTCGTACTCGTTCAGCAACGCGCCGCACGAGGAGCGCCTCACCTTCCTCGTGAAGCTGACGCCGGGGGGCGCCATGTCGACCTACCTCGAGGAACGCGCCGCCGTCGGTGACGCCATCAGCCTCACCGGACCGCACGGCTCGTTCTTCCTGCGCGAGACCGACCGGCCCGTGCTGCTGCTGGCCGGCGGAACGGGGCTGGCCCCGGTGCTGTCGATGCTGCGCACCCTGAGCGCGGCCGAGAGCGAGCGCCACGTCCACCTCATCTATGGCGTCAGCACCGACGAGGACCTCGTCGCGCTCGACCAGGTCGAGCGTGCCGCGAAGGGGCTGGCCAACCTGACGTGGGACCACTGCGTCTCCGACCCCGACAGCCGCGCCGCGAACAAGGGGTACGTCACGAGCCTCATCGGCTCGGAGCACCTGCACGACGGCGACGTCGCCGTCTACCTCTGCGGCCCGCCGCCCATGGTCGAGGCGGTCCGCACCCACCTGTCGGGCGGCGGCATCGAGCCGACGGGCTTCTACTACGAGAAGTTCGCTCTCGCGGCCCCGCCGGCCCCGCCGGCCCCGCCTGCCCGGCCGGCCATGTCGGAGCAGGACCAGCCTGTGCCACCCGAGCCGCAACGCGATCCGGAGGAGCTGCTACCCGCGCCGGACGCCCGGGGCATCGCCGGGCAGACCGTCCTGCCGGAGGCGGCGACCGCCGCGTGGGCAGGCCCACGTCCGACGACCGACGACGGCGAGTCGGTGCGGCGCATCGTCAAGCAGGTCGTCTTCGCGGCGCCGGCCCCACCGGCAGACTCGACGACACCGGACGACCGCGTCGCCGCACCGCGGGGCGCGCAGCCGACGGTGGTCGCCCAGAGCGCCGACGACGGCTACCAGATCGGCGAGGAGCACCCCGACGTGCAGTCCTCGGACGCCGTCTTCGAGGCGCGCCAGGCCCTCGAGCTGGGTGCGCTGGAGCTGACCATCGGCCGGCTCAGCTCGCAGCAGCTGGCCGGCTACCGGCTGCTGGCCGAGTCCACCCTGCCCTACGTGCAGGGCGACCGCTTCCTCGACGCCCACGCGTACACCGAGGCCAACGCCGCCTTCCACGACTACCTCTTCGCGCAGACGCGCAACACCCATCTGCTCCAGGCCTACCAGGCGCTGGGCGTCAAGGGCCGGATGGAGGAGGCGCTGCGCACGGCGACCTGGTGCCACCCGCGCTGCGCCACCGACCACGTCGAGATCGTCGAGGCCTTCGAGGCCCGCGACCGTGACCGCGCACGCGGGCTGATCGCCGACCACGCCGAGCGCTCCAAGCTGACGATGCGACGGGCCATGGCCGGCACCGCCCGCGCCACGCGGCCGGCCCACATCTCGCCTGGCCGATTCGACGACACGGTCGTCGTCGTCACGGGCGCCGCACAGGGCATCGGCGCGCAGGTCGCCCGTCGCATCGGCGCGGAGGGTGGAAGGCTCGTCCTCGCCGACCGTTCCGAGCTGGTGGCCGAGGTCGCCGACGAGCTGCGGGCCGAGGGGCACGAGGCCGTGGCCGTCACGTGCGACCTCGAGACGTGGGACGGCGCCGACGAGGTGGTGCGCCGCACGGTCGAGCGTTTCGGCCGCGTCGACGTGCTCGTCAACAACGTCGGCGGCGCGATCAACTTCAAGCCGTTCACCGAGTTCACCGAGGCCGAGATCCGTGCCGAGCTCGACCGGTCCCTCGTGACGACGCTCTTCGCGTCGCGCGCGGTGCTGCCGTGGATGGTGGCGGCCCAGCACGGCGTCATCGTCAACGTGTCGTCAGCGGCGACCCGCGGGATCCACCGCATCCCGTACTCCGCAGCCAAGGGCGCGGTCAACGCGCTGACGGCGTCGCTCGCGATGGAGTACGCCGAGCACGGCATCAGGGTGGTCGGGACCGCCCCCGGCGGCACCCAGGCCCCGCCGCGCCGCATCTCTCGGGGCACTCCCCCGGCGGCCAGCGCCCAGGAGCAGGCGTGGTTCGACGCGCACATCGAGCAGACGCTCGGCTCGTCGCTCCTGCGGCGCTACGGCACGCTGGACGAGCAGGCCGCCGCCATCACGTTCCTCGCGTCCGACGAGGCGTCCTACATCACCGGGACGGTGCTCCCCGTCGCTGGCGGCGACCCGGGCTGACCCGGGCTGACCCGGTGCCACGCCCCGTTCGCCGTCCTGCCGGACTGCCGAGAGCGGCGAACTGGGCCTACCGTGGCCGTGTGACGCCCGCCCAGGTCCTTCCGACACGTCGGCGCGAGCTCGACGCCCTCGTCGACGTTCTCGGCGGCGGAGCACGGCCCCAGGCATCCGCTCTCGTGGTCGTCACCGCTCCGGCCGGGGGCGGGCTCACGACGTTCCTCCGCGCCTTCGCAGACCGGTGCGGGGACGACCACGCCATCGTCACCACCAGGCTGGACCTGCTCCTCGGACTCCCCTGGGAGAGAGATGAACCCGGAGCGTCCATCGGCAGGCTCCAGGCCGGCCGACACCGTCTCGCTGATGGCGAGTCCCCGCTGTCCACGGCGGAGCACCTGCTCGCCGACGTTCCAGTCGGTAGCACCGGCTGGGACCAGGTCATCGTGCTCGAGGACGCGCACCACGCCGACACGCACTCCGTCGAGGCGCTGGTGAGCCTCACCCGTCGTCCGTCCGCTGCACGGCTGCTCGTCGTGCTCGGCTGGCGCGCAGAGCACCCGGCGACCCCCGCCCCGGGGAGCGAGACGGCATACGCAGTCGGTGAAGGGCTGCTGCACGACATCGTCCTCGCCGCTGCTGACCACGTGGTCCGGCTCGCACCCCTGGCCTTCGATGACATCCCACCGCTCGCCGAACGGCGCGGGCTCAGTCTGCCTGCGCTGCAAGTGGATCGACTGCTCCGCCACTGCGGTGGCCGGGTGCGCAACGTCGTCGAGACACTCGACCTCGTCGCACCCGCGGACTGGGAGGCGCCGCAGCTCGTCCTCCCCGCACCACCCACGGCAGCGCGCGCGATCCGTACGGCCCTGGCTTCGACGAGTGCCGACGCACAGCGACTGGTGCGGGCGGTGGCGGTGCTCGAGCTCGGTGACCGACAGGCTCACGGGGTGGAGGTCAGCCAGGCGGCGCGGGTCTGCGGCGTCGACGCCGCGACCCTCGCCGTTCGCGAGGGTGTGCGTGCCGGCCTGCTCCGTCAGCTCGACGAGCTGGGCTGCTGGGTGCGACTGGCCGACCCGATCGCCCGGCGAGCGGTCCTCGACGCCGTGGAGCCGCCCGAGCGGGCATCACTCCACCTGCGGGCCGCGGTGGTCGTCCACGAACCTGGAGTTGCCTTGCGGCACAGGTGGTTCGCCGACCCACAGCCCGACGACGAGCTCGCATCGCAGCTTCAGGCCGAGGCCGAGCGCAAGGGTGGCGACGGCGCCTGGGCAGCCGCGGCGGACCTGATGCTCGTCGCCTCGCGCGCGAGCGCCGACCGCGACCTCTCGGGAACCCGGCTCGTCGCAGCCGTGGACGCCCTCGTCGGCGCGGGCGACGTGCCCCGCGCCACGCGCTTCCTCGCCGAGGTCGAGACGCTACGTGAGACGCCGCAGCGCAACGCGGCCCTCGGCTACCTGGCGGTCTTGCGCGGGCGCCCGGCCGAGGCCGAGCACAAGCTCCGTCGCGCCTGGGACCTCGTCAACGCCCGTCGCGACCCTGCGACGGCGGCGGTGGTCGCGCAACGCCACGTCCTGCACTCCCTGGCCCGCTGTCGCGCCCTCGACGTCGTGGAATGGGCCGACCGCGCCGTCGCCGCGGCTCCCGACTCACCGCCCGCGCGCGAGGCTGCAGCGATCCGTGGCCTCGGCGTGGCCGCCGGCGGAGACCCCGCAGCGGCCCTCGCGGAGTACGAGCGCCTCCTCGCCCGCCTGCCCGAGGGGCTCGTCGCGCAACGTGTCGTCATGGCGTCCGGCTGGCTCCACCTCGCGGCGGATGACCCCGACACCGCCGTCGAGGAGCTCGAGAGCGCGGCGGGCGACCACGGGGGCGGGTCGCTGCGCATCTCGCTGTGGGCCCGGGCGTGGCTGGCCCGGGCGCAGTTCGTCACCGGCGACTGGGACGCCGCCCTCGCCACCGCCTCGGCAGGCGTCGACCTGGCCCTCAGGTCAGGCACCCAGCTGCTCGTGCCCCTCCTCGCGTGGACCCGCACACAGGTGCACGCCCTCCGAGGCGACTGGGCTGGCGCCGAACGCAGCGCGCACGACGTCGAGGCGGGCGCTCGCGGCTACGAGGTGATGCGGGTGCCGTCGGCCCTGGGCCGCGCGGCGCTCAGTGAGGCCCGTGCCGACTACTCCGGGGTGGTGCGGGCGCTGACCCCCCTCACCGAGCCGTGGGCTCGGGGCTGGGTCGAGGCACCCGGCTTCTGGCCATGGGCCGACGTGCACGCCAACGCACTCGTGCTCGTGGGGCGCGCCGACGATGCCGACGCCTTCCTGCGCGCGCACGAGGAGCGAGCAGCGGCGGCGGACCACGCGTCGGCCACGGCGAGGCTGGCCTACGCGCGCGGACGGTGGCACGGCACCCGCGGCGACCTCGAGGCCGCACGCCGATGCTTCGAGCACGCGCTGTCGCTGCTGGCGCCCCTGCCACTCGCGTACGACCGCGCCCGCGTGCACTTCGCCTACGGCCAGACGCTGCGACGGGCCGGACGCCGCGCCGAGGCCGACGCCGTCCTTGCGACGGCACGCGAGGCGTACCTCGCCCTCGGGGCCACGACGTACGTCGCGCGCTGCGACCGCGAGCTGGCTGCCGGCGGCGTCCACGTCGTCCGGCAACCCCGGGAGCACCACGAGCTGACGACCCAGGAGGAGGTCGTCGCCTCGCTCGTCGCCGGCGGGCGCACGAACAAGGAGGTGGCCGCCGAGCTGTTCCTCTCTGCCAAGACGGTGCAGTACCACCTCACGCGCATCTACGCGAAGCTCGGCGTGCGGTCGCGCTCGGAGCTCGCCGCCCTGCGCTCGCAGCGCGCCGCTCCCTAGTGGTTTCCGCTGGGTGGAAGCCGCTCCTTGCGGCGCCCCGTCGGTCGCGGTGCAATGACCACGTGCTGCCCAAGCTGGAGCCCCACGCCAACCACTACGGAGGCGACGTCAGCCGACACCTTCCCCGTGCCGCCGACGTCCCCGGGCTCTCCGACCCCGATCCCCACCACGCCGAGATCTGGGCGCGTGCCGCCCGCCATCTCGCCGTGCGCGACAACGACGTCCACACGCTCTACGCGTACGGGCTCGCCCGGGCCCTGCTCGCGTGCCTTCCCGACGGCGACCCCGAGGTCGTACTGCCCGCGATCCTGCTCCACGACACCGGCTGGTCGCAGGTGCCCGAGGCAGACGTCCTCGCCGCCATCGCCCCCGGCGCAGGCGACCGCGAGACGGTGCTGCGCCACGAGAAGGAGGGCGCCCGCATCGCGTCGTCGGTCCTGGCCGAGGTGGGCCACGACCCTGACCGCACGGCCCGGGTGGTCCAGATCGTCGACGGCCACGACAGCCGCCGCGAGGCGCTGTCACTCGACGACGCCATCGTCAAGGACGCCGACAAGCTCTGGCGGCTGACCCCGCACGGCGTCGACACCGTGATGGACTGGTTCGGGCTGACCCGCGACGAGGCCCACCGGCTCATCGGCAGCCGCGTTCACGACCAGCTGTGCACCGACGCCGCGCGCACCATGGCGCGAGCGCTGGCGGCCGTCGCCCGCGTCGACACCCTCCCCCAGCGGGTCGCCCTCGGATGACCCCGGGCGAGCAGGATGCACCTGGCGGCCGCACGGTCACGAGCAAGGCGCTGGCCCTGCTGGCCGCGTTCGAGACCTCGCCCGGCCCGCTGTCGCTGACCCAGCTCGCGGAGCGCGCCGACCTCCCGCTTCCGACGGCCCACCGCCTCGTGGCCGAGCTCGCGGGCTGGGGTGCGCTCGAGCGCGACGAGCAGGGCAGGTATGCCGTCGGGCTGCGCCTCTGGGAGATCGCCCAGAACGCCCAGCGTGAGCTGCGGGACGCGGCCCGGCCGTACCTGCAGGACCTGTTCTCACTGACGCAGGAGACCGCCCACCTCGCGGTGCGCGAGGGGCACGAGGCGCTCTACATCGACCGCATCTACAGCTCGAAGCGGGTGCCCCGGGCGTCCCGGGTCGGGGGTCGCCTGCCCTTGCACGCCACCGCGGTGGGCAAGGTCCTCCTCGCCTTCGAGGAGCCCTGGGTCCGGGACGCCTACGTCGCCCGGGACCTCGAGGCACCCACCCGGCAGACGCACGTCAACCCGACCCGCCTGCTGAGCGAGCTGGACGGCATACGCGAGCAGGGGTACGCCACGACCCACGAGGAGGTGCGCCCGGGTTCCTGCTCGATCGCCGTCCCCGTCGACGGCGGCGACGGGCGGGTGCGCGCCTCGATCGGGCTGGTCATGCTGTCCACCCAGTCCGACCGGATGGTGCGCTACCTGCCCACCCTCCGGGGAGTCGCGGCGCGTATCGCGCCGGCGGTCTCACGCTGGCGAGCACCCTGAAGTCACTTCCACCCAGTGGAAGTCGGCCGTTGTCCGACCGTGCGGTCAGGGCCACGATGAGGACATGTCGAAGACGACGGAAGCCCCCACGGCACAGTCCGGCTGCCCGGTCCACCACGGCTACGAGCCCTTCAAGCTCGACGACCCGTTCCCCGCCTACGCGGAGCTCCGCCGCGAGGAGCCGGTGATGTTCGACGAGCGGATCGGCTACTGGGTGGTGACCCGCTACGACGACGTCAAGGCCGTCTTCGACGACTGGGAGACCTTCAGCAGCGAGAACGCCCAGGCGCCCGTCCGCGAGCGCGGCCCGGAGGCGAAGCGGATCATGCAGGAGGGCGGCTTCACGGCGTACTCCGGCCTCTCGGCCCGCGTGCCCCCGGAGCACACGCGGATCCGCAAGGTCGTCGCCAAGGCCTTCACGCCCCGGCGCTACAAGGCGCTCGAGCCGACCATCCGGGCCAACGTCGCCGCCCAGGTCGAGGCCTTCCTGGCACGCCCGGAGCGCCGGGCCGACCTCGTCCGCGACCTGGCCTACACGGTGCCCACGGTCACCATCCTCACCCTCATCGGCGCCGACGTCTCCCAGGTCGACACCTACAAGCGCTGGTCCGACTCGCGAGCGGCCATGACGTGGGGCGACCTGTCCGACGACGAGCAGGTGCCGCACGCCCACAACCTCGTCGAGTACTGGCAGGAGTGCCAGCGTCTCGTCGCCGAGGCCCACGAGACCCAGCCCGACAGCCTCGTCGGCGACCTCGTGCGCGCGCAGCAGGCCGGCGACCCGATCAGCGACCACGAGATCGCCTCGATCTGCTACAGCCTGCTCTTCGCCGGCCACGAGACCACGACGACGCTCATCGCCAACACCCTGCGCGTCCTGCTCGCCCACCCCGACCAGTGGCAGCAGGTCGTCGACGAGCCCAGCCGCATCGCCGCTGCGGTGGACGAGGTGCTGCGCTACAGCCCGTCGATCGTCGCGTGGCGTCGGCGTGCCACCCGCGATGCCACCATCGGCGGCGTCGACATCCCCGAAGGGGCCGACGTGCTGCTCGTCATGGGCTCGGCCAACCGAGACGAGTCGCGGTTCGACGACGCCGAGTCCTTCGACATCACCCGCCCGAACGCCCGCGAGCACCTCGCCTTCGGCTTCGGCATCCACTACTGCCTGGGCAACATGCTCGCCAAGCTCCAGGCCAAGATCGCCGTCGAGGAGGTGGCCCGTCTCGCGCCGGGCCTGCGACCGGTGCAGGACGAGCCGGTGCACTTCGGCGAGAACCTGTCGTTCCGCGTCCCCCTCGCCGTCCCCGTCTCCTGGGAGGCCTGACATGACCACCACGCCCGACGCGTACGTCCAGTTCTTCGACGGCGGCCTCGAGCCGCAGCACGAGCTGCTCGGCGGCAAGTGCGCCTCGCTCGTGACGATGACGGCCGCCGGCATGCCGGTGCCGCCGGGCTTCGCAGTCACGACGCTGGCCTACGACCGGTTCGTCGACGCCGCCGGCATCGCCACCGAGATCGCGCACAAGCTCGCCGCCCTCTCGCCCGACGACATCTCGGCCGTCGACTCGGTGTCGGCGTCGATCCGCGACGCGATCTGCTCGCGGCCCGTGCCTCCCGAGGTGAACTCGCAGGTCGTCGAGGCCTACGAGCGCCTCCAGTCGCGGTTCGACTCCGAGGTGCCCGTCGCAGTCCGCTCGTCGGCGACCGCCGAGGACCTCCCCGGCGCCAGCTTCGCCGGGCAGCAGGACACCTACCTGTGGCTCAGCGGGATCGACACCGTGCTGGCACACATCCGCGCCTGCTGGGCCTCGCTCTACACGAGCCGGGCCATCCTCTACCGGCTCAAGAACGACATCCCCGACGAGGGACTGTCGATGGCCGTGGCCGTGCAGAAGATGGTGAACTCCGCCGTCTCGGGAGTCGCCATGACGATGAACCCGACCAACGGCGACCGGTCCAAGGTGACCATCGACTCCTCCTACGGTGTCGGCGAGATGGTCGTGTCGGGCCAGGTGACCCCAGACAACATCGTCGTCGACAAGGTCGTGCTGTCCCTCGTCAGCCAGACCGTCGGCGACAAGCACGCCGAGCTCGTGCCCGACTTCGCGCTGGGTCGCCTGGTCGAGCGTGACGTGGACGACGAGCGGCGGGGCCGCCTGAGCCTCTCCCCCGAGCAGGTGACGGCCGTCGCCACCCTGGCCAAGGCCGCCGAGAAGCACTACGGCTGCCCCCAGGACGTCGAGTGGGCCCTCGACCGGGACCTGCCGGAGGGCTCCAACCTCCTTCTCCTGCAAGCCCGCCCGGAGACGGTTCACTCAGCACCCGCGGCCCCGGCCGCGACTCCGGCGACCCCAGCGGCCGCCGCTGCCACCGCGGCGCCGGCGTTCAGCCTCTCCGGTCTCACGTCTCGGCTCACCGGCCAGTCCGGCCAGTCGGCCCACTGACCGCCCTTCCGGCCAGGCGCGCCCTGCGCCGACCGGCCCCTGCGTTTCCCCTTCTCGCGACAAGGAAGTCCCGACATGACCGCCGACCTCACCGCAGCACCAGTGCCCGGGCCCACCCTGAAGTCCTTCCCGAAGCCCTCCGAGCTGCCGGTGCCCCCGGGCGCGGAGGGGTGGGAGGACCTCTACCCGTACTTCCTGTCGTTCCGGAACCTCAGCGGTGCCGAGGACGAGAAGTTCTGGTTCTGCGACAGCCAGCACTGGCCGACGGTGTTCAAGCCGTTCGAGACGATCGGCGGCGAGTTCGCCGTCAAGTGCCTGGGGCAGTACAACACCCGGCACCTGCTCATCCCGCCGGCCAACGGCATCGAGTTCAAGATCCATCTCGGCTACCTCTACATGAGCCCGGTGCCCGTGCCCGAGGCGGAGGTCGCTGCCCGGGTGCCCGAGTTCGAGCGACGCGCCGGCCACTACTTCCAGAACTGGGACAGCATGCTCGACGGCTGGCACACGAAGGTGCGCGCCACCATCGCCGAGATGGAGACCCTGTCGTTCGAGGCGCTGCCCGACGCCGTCCCCTTCGACGACATCGTCGGCGGCGTGGCCAAGGACGGGTCGGAGAAGCTCATGGAGAGCTACGACCGCCTCATCCAGCTCTGCTACCAGAACTGGCAGTACCACTTCGAGTTCCTCAACCTCGGCTACCTCGCCTACCTCGACTTCTTCGGCTTCTGCAAGCAGCTCTTCCCCGGCATCCCCGACCAGTCCATCGCGAAGATGGTCCAGGGCGTCGACATGGAGCTCTTCCGCCCCGACGACGAGCTCAAGAAGCTCGCGCTGCTCGCCGTCGAGAAGGGCCTGCAGGCGGCGTTCGCCGACACCGACGACGTCCAGGGCACGCTCGACCGGATCGCGGCCCTCGACGGTGGCGCGGAGTGGCTCGCCGCTTGGACCGAGGCCCAGGACCCCTGGTTCAACTTCACCGTCGGCAACGGCTTCTACGGCCACGACAAGTACTGGATCGAGCACCTCGAGATCCCCCTCGGATACGTCAAGGACTACATCCGTCGGGTCGACGAGGGGCACCAGATCCTGCGCCCCGTCGAGGAGCTCGTCGCCGAGCGCGACCGCGTGGTGAGCGAGTACCGCGACCTCGTGCCGGCCGAGCTGGTCGCCGACTTCGACGCCAAGGTGGGCCTGGCGGCGACCGCCTACCCCTACGTCGAGAACCACAACTTCTACATCGAGCACTGGACGATGGGCGTCTTCTGGCGCAAGGTCCGTCAGCTCGGCCGCGTCTTCGCCGACGCCGGCTTCTGGGCCGACCAGAGCGACCTGCTCTACCTGACCCGCGGCGAGGTGCGCGACGCGATCTTCGACCTCGTGACGGGCTGGGCCGTCGGCGCCGAGCCGACGGGACCGCACTACTGGCCCAAGGAGATCGAGCGCCGTCGCGGCATCATCGACGCCCTGTCGAGCCAGCGCCCGCAGCCGGCCCTCAACACGCCGCCCGCCGAGATCACCGAGCCGTTCACGATGATGCTCTACGGCATCACGACCGAGCAGGTTCAGCAGTGGCTCGGTGACGACGACACCGCCGAGTCGGGGACGATCACGGGCATGGCCGCCTCCCCCGGCGTCGCCGAGGGCCTGGCCCGCGTCGTCACGCACGCAGACCAGCTCGGCGAGGTGCAGGAGGGCGAGATCCTCGTCGCCACCATCACCGCGCCCTCGTGGGGACCGATCTTCGGCAAGATCAAGGCGACCGTCACCGACATCGGCGGAATGATGAGCCACGCCGCGATCGTCTGCCGCGAGTACGCCCTTCCCGCCGTCACCGGCACCGGCAACGGGTCCACGACGATCCGCACGGGCCAGCGCATCCGGGTCGACGGCAACACCGGCCGCGTCGAGCTGCTCGAGGACTGAGCGCTCGTGGCCGACTCCACCTCCACCGCGTCCGCCCGCACCGTGCTCGTCACGGGCGCGGCCGGCGGGCTCGGGCGCAGCTTCGCGCTCGGGTTCGCCGAGCGCGGCTACCGCGTCGCCGTCGCCGACATCAACGCCGACGGCGTGGCCGAGACCGCACGCCTCGTCGAGGACGCGGGCGGCAAGGCCTGGCACGGGACCGTCGACGTGACGTCGACGGCCTCGACCGAGGCCCTCGCCCGCGAGGTGGCCGGCTTCGGAGACGGGCGCATCGACGTCGTCGTCAACAACGCCGCCGTCTACGCGACCCTCAACCGCTCGCCGCTCGAGGACATCGACCCCGCCGAGTGGGACACCGTCATGGCGGTCAACCTCAAGGGCCCCTGGCTCGTCGTGCGGGCCTGCAGCCCGTACCTCCCCGAGGGGGCCAGCGTCGTCAACCTCGCGTCGGCGACGGTCTACAGCGGGTCGGAGCAGTGGCTGCACTACGTCGCCTCGAAGGGCGGCGTCATCGCGATGACCCGGGTCATGGCCAAGGAGCTCGGCCGCCGCGGCATCACCGTCAACGCGATCGCCCCCGGATTCACCCTCACCGAGGCGAGCCTCGGGCTCATGGAGAACGCCGAGCAGTACGGCGTCGACCGGGGCGCGCTGCGCCGCTCCAGCCAGCCGGAGGACATCGTCGGTGCAGCGCTCTTCCTCGCCGGCTCCGACAGCGCGTACATCAGCGGCCAGACGCTCGTCGTCGACGGCGGCCGCCAGTTCATCTGAACGAGCAACCCGAGCTCACCACCAGACCTCAGGAGCAAGACATGGCACAGATCACCTACACCGACACCACCGGCGACGCACGCACCGTCACGGCGACGGTGGGCGACTCCGTCATGGAGACCGCGGTGCGCAACGGCGTGCCCGGCATCGTGGCCGAGTGTGGCGGATCCCTGTCCTGCGCGACCTGCCACGTCTTCGTCGACGACGCCGACTTCGCCGGCCTCCCCCCGATGGAGGACATGGAGGACGAGATGCTCTACGGCGCCGCCGTGGACCGCGGCCCGACCTCCCGGCTGTCGTGCCAGATCAAGGTCGTCGAGGAGATGGACCTGCACGTGACGACGCCCGAGACGCAGGTCTGACGTGTCCGGCCTGCTCATCATCGGCTCGTCCCAGGCGGGGGTGCAGCTCGCGGTGTCGCTGCGTGCGCTGGGCCACGAAGGTCCGATCACCTTGCTGGGCGAGGAGAACCACCGGCCCTACCAGCGGCCGGCCCTCTCCAAGGAGTTCCTCCAGGACGTCATCACCAAGGAGTCGCTGATCTTCCGCACCCAGGAGTACTGGGACGAGCACCGCATCCGCGTCGTCAAGAACGAGCGGGTGGTACGCATCGACAAGCACGCGGACGGGTCCGGGGTCGCGCACGCCATCTCGGGAGCGCAGTTCCCCTTCGACCGGCTCGCGCTCACCGTCGGCGCCCGCGCCCGGCGCCTCCCGCTGCCCGGGGCGGACCTCCCCGGCGTGCTCTACCTCCGCAACGCCGACGACGCGCTCGAGCTCAAGGCCCGCGTCCCGGCCGTCCAGGACGTCGTGGTCATCGGAGGTGGCTTCATCGGCATCGAGGCAGCCGCCAGTCTGCGCAAGCTCGGCAAGACGGTGACCCTCGTCGAGGCCGGACCCCGCCTCGTCGGCCGCGCGGTCGGCGACGAGACGGCCGAGTTCCTCCGCGCCCACCACGCGGCCGCCGGCATCGAGGTGCTCCTCGGCGCCGAGGTGGGGCGCATCATCCCTCGGGCCGAGCGGGGCGACCGTGTCGGTGGGGTCGAGGTCGACGGCCGCACCATCCCCGCCGACCTCGTGCTGGTCGGCGTCGGGGTCGTGCCCAACACCGAGCTCGCCGAGAGCATCGGCCTGGCCTGCGACAACGGCATCGTCGTCGACCGGTATGCCGTCGCCTCCGACGGCGTGACCCTGGCCGTCGGTGACGTGGCCAACCAGCCCAACCCGGTGCCGGGTGCGCCCGACGGCGACCGGGTGCGCTTCGAGAGCGTCAACAACGCCGTGGAACAGGCGAAGGTCGCCGCGTACTCCATCACGGGCCGCCAGGAGGAGTACGCCGGCATCCCGTGGTTCTGGTCCAACCAGGGCGACCTCAAGCTGCAGATCGCCGGGCTCAGCTCGGGGCACGACCGCACCGTCGTGCGCCGTGACGACGCCCGAGGCCGGTTCTCGGTCCTCTACTACCGCTGCGGTCGCATCATCGCGGCCGACTGCGTCAACAACCCCTTGGACTTCATGGCGGTGAAATCCGCTCTCGCACAGGGCGCGTCGATCCCACCCGATGAGGCCGCCGACCCCGCCACCCCGCTCAAGTCGATCACGAGGAACGACCCGCGATGACTCATCCCCTGCCCCCGACCCCCGTGGCCGCCACCGGACCGGTGGACACCACCCCCATCACACTGACGCCCGCCGACGGGGTCGACCTCGACCCGGTGTGGAAGAGCGTCGTCCCCGAGACCCGGACCCGGGGCAACGACATCCACCTGCCGATCTCCCTCGCGTACGCCGAGCGCCTCTGCCGCGCCTACCCGCAGGCGGACTCGCGCCTCGTGCGCGTCGCGATCCTGCTCCACGACACCGGCTGGGGGCGCGTCGACGAGACCCGCATCATCTCGGAGGGCTTCGGCGGTGACTGGCGCAAGGCCGCCATCCGCTTCGAGCACGAGAAGCAGGGCTGCGTCATCGCTCGCGAGGTGCTGCCCCCGCTCGGCTACGACGAGCAGTTCGTCGACGACGTCTGCGCCATCATCGACGGGCACGACACCCGGCACGAGGCGTACAGCCTGGAGGACGCGATGATGCGCGACGCCGACCGGCTGTGGCGCTTCGACCCCGCGGGCATCGCGTTGGCATCCGGGTGGTTCGGCATGGACCCGGCGACCTACACCGACCGGCTCCGCGCCGAGATCATCCCCGAGCTGCTCACCGAGGCCGGCATCGCCATGGCGACGGCAGCCCTGGACCGCGCGACGGCTCTGCTCAAGACGGACGTGCTGCGATGATCCTCGACCGTGCGGACCTCGACCTGCCGTGGACGCACGTCGACGACCACTACGTCGACGGGACGTGGGCCCCGTCGACGGGCGATGCCCGCACCCAGGTCGTCGACCCGGCCACCGAGGAGGTCTGGGGCTCCGTCCCGGACGCCACGCCCGACGACGTCGAGTCCGCCATGGCGGCGGCCGACCGCGCGTTCCGCACCGGCCCGTGGCCGCGGCTGACCGCGGGCGAACGGGCGGCCTACCTGAGGGGTGTCGCCGACGAGATCGAGAAGCGCGCGGAGCAGCTCGCGCTCACCATCTCGCGCGAGAACGGCACTCCCTTGTCCGAGAGCCGCGGTGCCGCGAGCAACGCAGCCGGCATCTTCCGGTGGTTCGCCGGCGTCGCCGACCACCTCGACGCCGACGACGTGCGCCCGTTCCCGGCGCTGGCGGGCTCCGAGTCCGTCGTACGCCGCGACCCCGTCGGCGTGTGCGTGCTCATCGCCCCGTGGAACTTCCCGATCAACCTCGTGGCCATCAAGCTGGCGCCCGCACTCCTCGCCGGGTGCACTGTCGTCGTCAAGCCGGCCTCGCCCACTCCTCTCTCGATCCGCTTCGTCGTCGAGGCGGTCGAGGCGGCGGGCGTGCCGCCCGGCGTCGTCAACCTCCTCACCGGGTCGGGGGCGGTCGGTGACGCTCTCGTGCGCCATCCGCTCACCGCCAAGGTCGCTTTCACCGGCTCGACGCCGGTCGGGCGCAGGATCGCAGCCGCCTGCGGCGAGCTGCTGCGCCCGGTCACCCTCGAGCTGGGCGGCAAGTCGTCGGCGGTCGTGCTGCCCGACGCCGACCTCGAGGCCATGGCGGCGGTCCTCGTCCGCTCGTGCATGCGCAACACCGGGCAGACGTGCTACATCAGCACCCGCATCCTCGCGCCGGCCGAGCGTTACGACGAGGTCGTCGACATGGTGACCCGCACCATCGGTGACGGCCGCCAGGGTGACCCACTCGACGACGAGACGGTGTTCGGACCCGTCGCCACCAGGGCGCAGTACGACAGCGTGCTGGACCACCTCGAGTCGGCCCGCCGGGAGGGAGCCCGCGCGACGACAGGTGGACGGGCCCGCAGCGGCCAGGGCTACTTCGTCGAGCCGACGGTGCTCGCCGACGTCACCCCCGACATGCGGGTCGCGCGCGAGGAGATCTTCGGCCCGGTCATCACGGTGCTGCGCTACGAGACGGTCGACGAGGCCGTCGCCCTGGCCAACGACACCGGCTTCGGGCTCGGCGGCCTCGTCTTCTCCAGCGACCCGCAGGCCGCCCAGGAGGTGGCGGAGCGGATGGACACGGGCTCGGTCGGCATCAACTTCTTCGCCTCGAACCACAGCGCGCCGTTCGGCGGCCGCCACGACTCGGGCCTCGGCGTCGAGTACGGCCTCGAGGGTCTCGCCGCCTACGTCACCTACAAGTCGATCCACCGCCGCACGCCTACACGGGAGTCCAGATGAGCACGCCGACGACGAGCAGGACCACGGTCGGCATCGTGGGGGCCGGGCCGGCCGGCCTGATGCTCTCGCACCTGCTGCACCGCGCCGGTATCGACTCGATCGCCGTCGACAACCGCAGCCGCACCGAGATCGAGCAGACGGTGCGCGCCGGCATCCTCGAGGCCGACAGCGTGCGCCTGCTCGTCGACACCGGCGTGTCCGACCGCGTGCTGCGTGAAGGCCACGCCCACGACGGGATCGAGCTGCGCTTCGGGGGCGTCGGCCACCGGATCGACTTCAAGGGACTCGTGGGCGAGTCGGCGTGGCTCTACCCGCAGACCGACGTCTTCGTCGACCTGGCGGCCTCACGCGAGCGCGACGGTGCCGACGTGCGGTTCGCCGTCACCGACACCCGAGTCGAGGACGTCCTCGGCGACCGGCCACGGATCCGCTTCACCGACTCCTCCGGCGCGTCGCAGGTGATCGAGTGCGACTACCTCGTCGGCGCCGACGGGTCGCGCAGCATGTGCCGCCACGAGATCCCGGAGGCGCAGCGCCGGCAGTTCTCGCGCGAGTACCCCTTCGCCTGGTTCGGCATCCTCTGCGAGGCGCCGCACAGCGCTCCCGAGCTCGTCTACGCCCACTCCGAACGCGGCTTCGCCCTCATCAGCCAGCGCTCCGAGACGCTCCAGCGGATGTACTTCCAGTGCGACCCCGACGAGGACGTCGACGCCTGGAGCGACGACCGCATCTGGGAGGAGCTGCAGTCCCGCGTGAGCGGGCCCGACGGTTTCACCCTCAAGGAGGGGCCGATCACCGACCGATCCGTGCTGCGCTTCCGCAGCTTCGTCTGCGAGCCGATGCGCCACGGCAACATGCTGCTGGCGGGCGATGCGGCCCACACGGTGCCGCCCACGGGCGCCAAGGGGCTCAACCTCGCCCTCGCCGACGTCAAGGTGCTGGCCGAGGTGCTCGAGCATGCGGTGCGCACCGGCGACAAGGACGTGCTCGACACCTACAGCCCGCGGGCCCAGTCACGGGTGTGGAAGGCCCAGCACTTCTCCTACTGGATGACGAGCATGCTGCACTCGGTCCCGGGCGCCTCCGACTTCGACCGTCGCCGCCAGATGGGCGAGCTGGCCATGGTGACGGGCTCGGAGGCCGGTTCCCGGTTCCTGGCCGAGGCCTACACGGGCTGGCCGGAGCGCGCGCCGGGTCGCGGCTGAGCGGTCAGGTGCGCTCGACCCCGCGCAGCAGCAGGGTGACCACCCCGTCGGCCCAGCCGCGCCGGGCCCGACCGTGCTGGAGCAGCTCGCCGAGGTAGGCGCCGAAGGCGAGCCCCGCCAAGGCATCGGCGTCGACGTCGGGTCGCACCTGCCCGTGCCGGATGTCGGAGTCGATCTCTTGCTGCAGCTGCGCCAGCCGCGCGCCGAGCATCCTGCGCAGAGCTGACGCGAACGCAGGGTCGGAGCCGGCCAGCACGGCGGCGACCGCACCGCGACCGACCTGCTCCTCGACGAGCACACGCACCTGCTCGAGCAGCCAGCGCAGCTTGTCCGTCAGGGGCAGGTCCGCGTGCGGCAGGGAGGCCTCGGTCATCCGGTCCAGGGTGGCTGCGATGAGGGCGTCACGGTCGCGGTACCGGCGGTAGACGGTCGTGCGGGCGACCCCGGACCGGGCCGCCACCCCGTCGACGTGCACTGCCTGGGGGCCCTGCTCACGCATCAGCTGCAGGGCGGCTCCGGCGATGCGCTCGTCGACGGTGGCGTCGCGCGGTCTTCCGGCGGGCACCACGCACCTCCTCGGGAACAAACGACGCCTCAAATTCGCTACACCAAATGTAGCGTAATTGAGCTGCGGTGAGACACCGCGGAAGGAGTGGCACCCATGACCCCCACCACGACCCTCGTCTTCGGCGCAGTGGCGATCCTCGTCGTCGTCGCCTGGTTCGTGTTCGGCGTCATCGACGGGACGCGCACGGAGCCCGACCACGACCCCCGCCGCGACCCCCGCACCGACGCCGGCACCGACCCGTCACACCGGAGGACCGGCGGCTGAGCACCCCTCGCGCGGGACGGCGGGGCCGTCGGGGACGGGTGCGGGGACACCGCCCCCGACGGCTGACCGGGACGGCCCAGGGGAAGCCGTGGACCGGTCGGCACGAGCGGCATGTCAGGGGAAACATGATCACTCGAGGCGCGGGAAGAGGTCGCCAGCCCCCAGCGTACAGATACCCCATGAGGTATGTGCATGGAAAGGTTAATACCCCTTCGGGTATGTTCGTCAAATCGGGCTACGATCTCGTCCGTCTCCCTCCCGCCGAACCCCACCCAGGAGCCTTTCGTGGTCACTCTCAACAGCGAAGACATGACGCCCGTCCTCAACCGGCTCCGTCGGGCCCAGGGGCAGATCGGCGGCGTCATCCGCCTCATCGAGGAGGGTCGTGACTGCCGCGACGTCGTGACCCAGCTCGCGGCGGTCAACCGCGCCCTCGACCGCGCCGGGTTCGCCATCGTCTCCTCAGGACTGCGCGAGTGCCTGGCCTCGCCCGAGGGCCTCACCTCCGAGGACCAGGCCACGATGGAGAAGCTCTTCCTCACGCTCGCCTGACGGTCCGGGGCACCGCTCGTCGTACTCTCCCCGGAGACGTGTCGATTCCGGGCACGGTCGTTCGTGTAGCAGGTGTCGACGCGGTCCGGAGTCACCCGGGCCGCCACTGAGCGAGGGAGCAGACGCATGGCCGAGTACCTCCTGTACTTCAACCAGCAGTGGGTGGGCGACCACCCGGAGGAGTGGTTCCGAGGACGCGGGCCGCTGGCCATGGGCGTGGTCAACGACATGAAGGCCGCAGGCGTGTACGTCTTCGCCGGTGGCCTCGAGGAGGAGGACGGCCCCGTCTACCACGCCGACCCCAACACCGACAGCGGCACGGCGATGGTCACCGACGGCCCCTACGTCGAGACCAAGGAGTGGCTCGGCGGCTTCGCGATCGTGGACGTGCCCGACGACGCGACCGCCACGATGTGGGGCGCCAGGATCGCCGAGGCGTGCGGCTGGCCCCACGAGGTCCGCCGCTTCAAGCCCCAGCCGCAGGTCGGCTGACTCGCCGACAGGTTGAGCGGTTCGAGGTGAAAGCGCGTCGCATCTGACGCGCTTTCACCTCGAACCCGGCGGGTGGCTCCGAGCGCGCGGCTACGGCACGCCGGCGACGGCATACAGCTTCCAGCTGCCGGGGACGCCCTTGAGCCGATGGCTCCCCCGGTCGCTGAAGGTGATGCCCGAGCCCACGACGAGGTCGGTCACCGTGCCCGACGCGAGGATCTCGCTCGGGCCGGCGAGGGCCATGACCCGGGCGGCGAGGTGCACGGCGATGCCGCCGATGTCGTCGCCGACGCGCTCGATCTCGCCCGTGTGGGCGCCCTGGCGCACCTCGAGCCCGATGAGGTGCATCGAGTCACGGATGCGTGCGGCACAGAGCAGCGCCCGCGCCGGACCGTCGAACGTCGCGAGGAAGCCGTCGCCCGTCGTCGCGACCTCGCGCCCCCGGAAGGCCGCGAGGTTGCGACGCACGATCTCGTCGTGGGCCGCCCGGAGCCCGAGCCAGCGGTCGTCGCCGAGCCGCGCCGCGAGGTCGGTCGAGCCGACGACGTCGGTGAAGAGCACGGTGGCGAGCTCGCGCTGCGTGGGGATCTCGGGCGACGTGCTCGGCGCCGCGCTGAGGAACTGCGCGACCTCGCGCAGGACGTCGTCGTTCTGCGGGGTGTAGAAGGGGTAGCAGTCGGCGCCGGGCAGCTCGTGCAGCGTCGCGGCCGGCAGGTGCTCGGCGAGGTAGCGCCCGAAGTCCGGCCGGTAGTGCACGTTGTCGGTGCGCTGCAGCACGAGCGTAGGGACCGAGATGGCACCGAGGACGGCGCGCACGTCGAGCTTCGTCACCCACTCGTACATCGTCGAGGCGGCGCCCGGCGGCATCGCCAGCCGCTGGTAACGCAGGAACCACTCCTGCCAGCGCGGGTCGTGGGCGATGGTCGGCGCGGTGACCTCGAGCATGCGGGCGTCCTGCCCCCACCACGTCGAGTAGCGCTCGAGCAGGATCACGTGGGCGCTCTCCGGCATACCGATCGGGTAGTCGGGCGCGCGCAGCCAGCGGGCGTAGGAGTTGACGAGCACGAGCTGGCGCACCCGCGCGGGATAGGTCGCTGCGAGCAGCATCGCCATCGGACCGCCCTCCGTGTCACCGATGACGACGGCCTGCTTCGAGCCGACGGCGTCGAGCACGAGCCGTGCGTCGTCCATCCACTGCTCGAGGGTCGGCAGCGAGCGCAGCGAGACGGGGTCGGAGACGCCGGTGCCGCGCTTGTCGAAGCACATGACGCGGCCCAGGCGGCCGAGCCGGCTGAAGTAGTGGGCCAGGGAGGGCTCGTCCCACATCGCGTCGAGGTTGGTGCTCCAGTTCGTGACGAAGAGCAGGTCCCGAGGCCCCTCCCCGAACACCTGGTACGCGACGTAACCGTCGACCGACTCGACGTATGTCGTCTGCGGGCGCATCCCTCCCCCTGCGTCGTGGTCCACGCCCAGTCTGCACCTTCGGGCAACGCCGGGTAGGTGTCATCGCGAGCCTCGCGACGCCGTCGACGTGCCACCCTTGCAGCCATGACCGACGCGAACGCGCCCGACGTCGCCGACGTCGTCGTCCACCAGGGCGTCGCGACCCGTGTGCTCATCGGACCGGGGGCGCTGCGGCACGTCCCGTCCGAGCTCGGACGCATCGGCGCGCGCCGCGTGCTGCTCGTGACGACGCCGTCGGTGGCCGCTGCAGGTGACGCGCTCGCCGCCGCGCTGGGCGGGCGGCTCGCGGCACGGTTCGACGGCCCGAGGGTCCACACGCCGGTGGACGTGACCGAGCGCGCCCTCGCGATCGTCACCGACCACCGAGCCGATGCCGTCGTCGCGGTGGGCGGAGGTTCCGCGGTCGGGCTCGGCAAGGCGCTCAGCGCGCGCACCGGCATACCCCAGGTGGCCGTGCCGACGACGTATGCCGGGTCGGAGGTCACGCCCGTCCTCGGCGAGACCCGGGGCGGGGTGAAGACCACCCGCCGCGACCCCGCGCTCGCCCCGGGGACCGTCGTCTACGACCCGGAGCTGACCCTGTCGATGCCGCGCGGGCTCACCCTGACGAGCGCCCTGAACGCGCTGGCGCACGCCGTCGAGGCGCTCTGGGCCCCCGACCGCACGCCGGTGAGCGACGCCCTCGCCACGGAGGCCGCCCATGAGATCGTGGCGGCGCTGCCCGACGTGCTCGCCGACCTCGGTGACGTGCGCGCACGGTCCAGGGTCCAGGCCGGTGCCTGGCTCGCCGGGACCTGCCTCGCGCAGACGCGAATGGGCCTGCACCACCAGCTCGCCCATGCTCTCGGCGGCACCTTCGACCTGCCACACGCGGAGCTGCACGCGATGCTGCTGCCGCACGTCATGGACTTCGACCTGCCCGCTGCCCCCGATGCCGCCGGTCGCCTCGAGCGCGCCCTCGGCACCGACCCCGTACGCGTGGTGCGCGGACTCGCCGACGCCCACGAGGGTGCGCGCCGACTTCGCGAGCTCGGGGTCCCTCGGGCGGCCCTGGCGGGCGTGGCCGAGCGCGTGGTCGCAGCGCCCTACCCCAACCCCCGACCGCTCGACGTCACGTCGGTGACCGGACTGCTCGAACGCGCCTGGTGACACGGGCCACCCCGGATCTACGCTGGAAGGCGCAACCCGTCTCCGAGGAGCTTCGGCAGTCGCAGGAGGGGTGGTCATGAAGCGGAATGCGGTCGAGCTGCGTGACGTCGGCCTACTGGCCCTTCGGCTCGGCTTCGGCGCAGTGATGATGGCGCACGGCGCCCAGAAGCAGTTCGGCGCCTTCGGCGGGCACGGGATCGAGGGGACGGGCGCGTTCTTCGACAAGGTCGGTTTCAGACCCGGCCGGCTCAATGCTCGGATCGCGGCCGCCTCGGAGCTCGGTGGCGGCGCCCTGCTGGCCGTCGGCCTCGCCACCCCTGCGGCCGGGGCAGCCGCAGCCGGAACGATGCTGGTCGCGGGGTCGATCAGCCGCGAGCACGGCTTCTTCGCGCAGGAGGGCGGCATCGAGTACCAACTGGTCCTGGCCTTGGTGGGGGGCGCGTTGGCCCTGACGGGGTCGGGTCGTCTGTCGCTCGACCACAGCACTCGGCACGTCGTCGACAAGCCGTGGATGAGGGTCTTCGCCGCGACGTCGGTCGTCCCGGCTGCCGTCTTCGTGGTGTCCCGTCGTGAGAGGGCTTTGGCGGCGACTGCTGAGGATGACGACGCGCAGGCGAGCGACCAGCCGGGGTCCGCGTCGCAGGCGTAGGCGCTCGGTTCACGTCTACAGGCGGCGCGCCGAACCGGCACCTCGACGTGACCGCTCTCAGCCCTTCTCCGCGCCCGGCTTTGGGGCCTTCCCTCAGCGGTCGATCATCCGGGAGTACTCGCTCTGCAGTGCCGTGAGCGGATGCACCGCGTGAGCCCGGCGCTGCCGTTTCCCGGTGAGCACACCTCAGGCGGCGGCCGAGGACGTCGTGTCGGGTCGGGTGGCCATCGGGACGACCGTGGCCCGGCCCCGGCGCAGGAGGCCGTTGGGAAGCGACAGGCGGAAGACCTTCTTCCACGCGGACCCCACCTGACGCGGGAGCGAGCCCGTCGTGTAGGTCAGGCCGTACCTCCGGAAGAGCTCCTGCACCTGCGGGGCGATCTCCTGGTAGCGGTTGCTCGGCAGGTCGGGGAAGAGGTGGTGCTCGATCTGGAAGCTGAGGTTGCCGGTCATGAAGTGCATGGCCTTGCTGCCGCTGATGTTGGCCGAGCCGAGCATCTGGCGCAGGTACCACTCGCCGCGGGTCTCCCCCACGATCGAACGTCGCTCGAAGGTCTCGACGCCCTCGGGGAAGTGGCCGCACATGATGACCGAGTGGGTCCAGAGGTTGCGGATGAGGTTGGCCGTGGCGTTGGCCGTCAGCGTGCTGAGGAACGACGGGCCGGACAGGAGCGGGTGGATGACGTAGTCCTTCGTCATCTGGTTGCGGATCTTCTTCAGCGTCACCTTGGCGCGCGCCCGGAAGTCGGGGTCCTGGCGTCGCTCCTTGGTGGCGAGGTTCTTGCCGAGCTCGAGGTCGTAGGCCGCGATACCGTACTCGAAGAAACAGGCGTTGACGAAGTTCCACAGCGGCTGCGCGGCGTACAGCGGCACCCAGCGCTGGTCCTCGTCGACGCGCATGATGCCGTAGCCGAGGTCGTTGTCCTTGCCGATGACGTTCGTGTACGTGTGGTGCAGCTCGTTGTGCGAGTGCTTCCACTGCTCCGAGGGGCTGGCGTTGTCCCACTCCCACGTCGTCGAGTGGATCTTCGGGTCGCGCATCCAGTCCCACTGGCCGTGCATGACGTTGTGCCCGATCTCCATGTTCTCGATGATCTTCGCGACGGCGAGGCCGGCGGTGCCGACGAGCCAGGCCGGCGGGAACATCGACACGAGAAGGACTGCGCGAGAGCCGAGCTCGAGCTTGCGCTGGGTGGCGATGACCTTGCGGATGTAGGCCGCGTCGTCGGCGCCGCGGGTGTCGATGACGGACTGACGGATGGCGTCGAGCTCGACGCCGATCTGCTCGATGTCCGCGGCGCTGAGGTGCCCGATGGGGTTGTGGGCCTTCTTCTGCAGTACGGTCATGGTGACTCCTCTTGGGGTCTGGTCTCAGTGGTCAGTGGTCGATGACGCAGGCGCCGGCGGCTGCGGAGATGCACGTCTGGATCGGGACGCCCTGGCCCTCGGTCTCGCCCGGCGTCGCCGTCGTGACCTCGCCGGTGCGCAGGTCGCGCACGGCGCCCTCGCGCAGCGGCAGCACGCAGCCGAAGCAGATGCCCATGCGGCACCCGGACGGCATGAGCACGCCGGCGGCCTCGGCAGCGTCGAGGATGGGTGTCGCGCCGTCGGCGTCGACCGTCGTGCCGGAGCCGGTGAAGTCGACGGTGCCGCCCTCGCCGACGACGAGCGTCGTCGCCCGGAACTGCTCGGTGAGCAGGCCCAGCCCGCGCTGGTCGTGGTGTCGCTGGAGGGCGTCGAGGAGCCCGCCGGGGCCGCAGGCGAGGGTCGTCCGCTCGAGCAGGTCGGGCACGAGGATGTCGAGGTCGTCGACGTCGAGCACGCCGTGCTCGTCGTCGTAGCGGGCGACGAGGCGGATCAGGCCTGCCTCGTCGAGAGCCCGGAGGTTGTCGATGAAGATCGAGTGCGGCTCGCTCGGCGCCACGTGCACGACGACGATGTCGTATGCCGCCGCGCGGGGCAGGCGTACGACGCCCCCATCGGCGACGGGGAAGAGGTTGCGCAGCATGCCGATGACCGGCGTGACGCCTGAGCCGGCCGTGACGAAGAGGAACTTGCCCCCATCGGTGGGCAGCACGAACTCGCCCTGCGCCTGCTCGAGGTGCACGAGCGTGCCCGGTCGGGACTCGCGCACCAGGTGGTTGCTGACCAGGCCGTCGGGCACGGCCTTGACGGTGATGGAGATGTTGCCGTCGGCGCGCGGGCCGTGGGTGAGGGAGTAGGCCCGCCACTGGCGTACGCCGTCGACGTCGACGCCGACGCGTACGTACTGCCCCGGCACGTGGCCGGCCCAGTCGGCGCCCGGGCGGATGACGACGGTGGCCGCGTCGACGGTCTCGGGGCTGACCTCGACGATGCGGCCGCGCAGGTCGGCACCGGGGCGCAGCGGGTCGAAGAGGTCGAGGTAGTCGGCCGGCAGGAGGGGCGACGTCGCGCGCTCGGCCAGGGCGACGATCCGTCGGCGCAGCGACGGTCGGGCGGCTCGGGTCGAGGGTGCTAGCAGGCTCATGTCTCCAGCATGACTGGCAGACAAGGGTAAGATCCTGACCGCAGGGCGTGAAGAATGCGGGAACTCTTGTGCGGAGGGAACAGTTGATGGCGTCAGAGCCTGCCCGGGCGACCGCTCGAGGCGCAGCAGACCTCCAGCTCGACCACGCCGTGCTCCGCCAGCTGCGTGAGCGCCTCCCCGCCATCGCTGCGACCACGGTCGCGGCGGTGGTCGACGAGGTCCCCGACTACCGCGGGGCGCTCGGCGGGGTGGCGGGCGACACCATCGAGCGCGCCGTGCAGATGGCCATCGCCGGCTTCCTCAAGCTCGCGGGCGGGGGCCGGGACGTCGACGCGAGCACGCCACTGGGCCCCACCCGCGAGGGCGCGTACGCCCTGGGGCGCGGCGAGGCGCGGGGTGGACGGTCGATGGACAGCCTGCTCGCGGCATACCGAGTCGGGGCGAGGGTGGCGTGGCGCGAGCTGGCCGCCGCCGCGGCCGACGCGGGGCTCACGGCAGCGACGATGGCGAAGTTCGCCGAGCTGCTCTTCGCCTACATCGACGAGCTGTCGGCGGCCAGCGTCGCCGGGCACACCGACGAGCTGACGACCAGTGGCCGCGTGCGAGACCGCTACCGCGAGCGGCTCGGTCAGCAGCTGCTCGCCCGTGCCGGTGCCGACGTTCTCGCCGCGGCAGCTGCCCGCGCCGAGTGGACCCCGCCGACGTCCCTGACCGCGGTGCTGCTGCCGGCAGCCGAGGCCCGCCGCGCCGTCGCCTCCCTCCACGCGGACACCCTCCAGGTCGGCGAGGACCTGCAGGGCATCGAGGACGCCGACCCCGACCACCCGCTCACCCTGCTGCTCGTCCCCGACGCGGACGGCACGGGGCGTCGGCACCTGCTGCGGCAGCTGCGGGGGCGCCACGCCGTCGTCGGGCCACCGCGCCCCTGGGCGGAGGCGCGGTCCTCCTACGACCGCGCCCTGCGAACGGCGGCGCTGGCGCGGCCGTCGCGCACCGGCGCTGCGGTGGACAGCGAGCGACACCTGGCCGACCTCGTGCTGACAGCCGACACCGAGGCGCTGGCCGACCTGCGCGACCACGCCCTGGCCCCACTCGCCGATCTGTCGCCCAGCACGCGGGAGCGGCTCGCCGAGACCTTGCTGTCGTGGCTGCTGCACCAGGGCCGCCGCGAGGAGGTGGCCGCCGCCCTGCACGTGCACCCGCAGACCGTGCGCTACCGGATGGGGCAGCTCCGCGAGCTCTACGGCGACCGTCTGGCCGACCCAGCGGTGGTGCGTGAGCTCGTGCTCGCCCTCTCCCCGACCCGGTGACCCGCCCTGCTCGGCCGCGCGACCGACATCCGGTCAGCGCACGATGACGGCATCGATCGGCCTGGACCACCTGCGGGTCGTCGGGTTGGTCCGCGTCAGAGCAGCACGACGGTCCGGTTGCCGTGCAGGATGACCCGCCCCTCGCAGTGCCACTTCACGGCGTTCGACAGGGCCCGGCACTCGGTGTCCCGTCCCGCGGCCACGAGGTCCTCGGGTCCGAACGAGTGGTCGACCTCGCGCACCTGCTGGGAGATGATCGGGCCCTCGTCGAGCTCGCTGCTGACGTAGTGCGCCGTCGCGCCGACCGTCTTGACGCCGCGCTCCCACGCCTGGTGGTACGGCTTGGCCCCCTTGAAGCTCGGCAGGAACGAGTGGTGGATGTTGATGGCCCTCCCGGTGAGCTGCTCGGTGAGGTCGTCGCTGAGGATCTGCATGTAGCGCGCGAGCACGACGAGCTCGATCTCGAAGCGGTCGACGAGGTCGAGCAGCCTCGCCTCCGCCGCCGGCTTGGTCGCGGCAGTGACCGGCACGTGGAAGAACGGGATGCCGTGCCACTCGACGAGCGCTCGGTGGTCGGGGTGGTTGGACACGACGGCAGCGATCTCCACCGGCAGCTCCCCGACGCGGGAGCGGAAGAGCAGGTCGTTGAGGCAGTGCGCGAACTTCGACACCATGACGAGGACCCGCCGCTTCGCCGAGGCCTCACGCAGCTCGAAGCGCATGCCGTGCCGCTGCGCCACGGCGGCGAAGGCCTCGCGCAGGGCGTCGACGCCCGGGTCGGACTGGTCGCCGGCGATCGCGAAGTGCACGCGGAGGAAGAAGTGCCCGCCGCGTACGTCGTCGAACTGCTTGAGCTCGTGGATGTCACCGTGCTGGTCCATGAGGAAGCCGGACACGGCATGGACGAGGCCGGGGGCCTCGGGGCAGTCGAGCGTGAGGACGTAGCCCACCTGCTGGGTGACGGCACTCGTGACGGTGCTCATTGCGAGACTCCTCTCGTGGACGGGCCTGACGGCCCGCGTGTCAGCACTCGATGACGTTGACGGCGAGGCCACCTCGCGACGTCTCCTTGTACTTGATCTTCATGTCGGCGCCGGTCTCGCGCATCGTCTTGACGGCCTGGTCGAGGGTCACCTTGTGCTCCCCGTCGCCCTGCATCGCGAGCCGCGCCGCGTTGACGGCCTTGACCGAGGCGATGGCGTTGCGCTCGATGCAGGGGATCTGCACGAGGCCGCCGACCGGGTCGCACGTCAGTCCGAGGTTGTGCTCGATCCCGATCTCGGCCGCGTTCTCGACCTGTTCCGGTGTGCCGCCGAGCACGGCGCACAGGCCCGCTGCCGCCATCGAGCAGGCCGATCCCACCTCGCCCTGGCACCCGACCTCGGCGCCCGAGATCGAGGCGCCCAGCTTCACGATGATGCCGACAGCCGCTGCGGTGAGGAGGAACTCGACGATCCCGTCGTCGTCGGCACCGTCGACGAAGCGGTCATAGAAGTGCAGGACGGCGGGGATGATGCCGGCGGCCCCGTTCGTCGGCGCGGTGACGATGCGACCGCCGGAGGCGTTCTCCTCGTTGACGGCCAGGGCGTAGAGGTTGACCCACTCCATGGCCCACAGCGGGTCGGGCATCGCCCCGCCCGTCGCAGCTCGCACGTCCGCCTCGTGGCGTCGGAGGCGGTCGCGCAGCTCCGGCGCCCGGCGACGCACGCGCAGGCCGCCGGGCAGCGTGCGCTCCTCGCGGGCGCAGCCGCTCTCGACGCACTCCTGCATGACGCCCCAGAGGTGCAGCAGCCGCTCGCGCACCTCGTGCTCGGGACGCCAGGCACGCTCGTTGGCCATCATCACGCCGGCGATCGACATCCCGGTGTCGCGACAGCGCTGGAGCAGCTCGGCACCGGTGCTGAACGGGTGCGGCACCGGGGTGGTGTCGGTGACGACCCGGTCCGCACCGATCGCCTCGTCGTCGACGACGAAGCCGCCACCGACCGAGTAGTAGGTGCGAGCACGGAGGGAGCGCCCTGCCTCGTCGAAGGCTTCGAAGGTCATCCCGTTGGGGTGTCCCGGCAGCGCGCGCCGACGGTGCAGCACGAGGTCCTCGTCGGGGTCGAAGTCGACCCGGTGGGTGCCGTCGAGTGCGAGCTTGCGGTCGGCTCGGACGGCCTCGACCCGCACCACCGCGTGCGACGTGTCGACGGTCTCGGGGTCCTCACCTTCGAGCCCCAGCAGGACGGCGCGGTCGGAGCCGTGCCCGTGGCCGGTCGCGCCCAGCGACCCGTAGAGCTGCACCTGCACCCGCGCCGTCCGGTCGAGCAGGGCCGAGTCGGCCAGCCCGGCGGCGAACCGCCGGGCTGCCCGCATGGGACCCACCGTGTGCGACGACGACGGCCCGATCCCCACCGAGAACAGGTCGAGGGCGCTGAGCGACATCAGCGGTACTCCCGCATCCCGTCGAGCAGCCAGCGCACCACGTGCGTCGCGAACGAGGCGCGCGGCATGACCCGCCACGTGTCCTCGCCCGTGCGCCACAGGATGACTCCGGTGGAGCCGAGCAGGGTCGCGACGGCCGCCCCGACCGGGAACACGCGGGGGTGCAGGTCGAGCTCACAGCTCTTCTCGAGCACGGACCGTGCCCGTGACCCGGACAGCTCGAGCGTCGTGCGGTTGGCCGACACGTCGACCGCCTGCCCGCGCTCGGAGCCCAGGGCCTCGGCCAGCCCGCCGGCATACGCCTCCGGGGAGACGCCGCTCTCGGCCTCGTCCGGGCCGACGGCCAGGAACTCGTCGGGCGAGAGCCAGAGCACGGCGAGGCCGTTTCCGTCTCCGGCACCCGCGACCTCGCCGACGTGTGTCGGCAGGTCCAGGCCGAGCGTCTCGGTGAGGGAGCCGTCACGACCCGGCGTCGCGCGGATCGCGACCTGGGTCAGGAACGGGACCTCGCGGAGTCGCGCCGCCGCACCGGACCCGCGCCGCATCTCCTCATCGAGTCCCTGAGCGGGGCTGCGTCGCAGCGCGAGCACCCGGGCCCGGTCGACCGGCGGCACGTGCGCCGCGACCTCGACCGTGGTGTCCTCCGGTGCCGTCATCGTCATCGTCTGCTCAGCCATCTCGCCTGGCCCCTTCCTTGTCGTAGAGCACCGCGTCGGCCACCTCGACCTCGGCGAAGCGTCCTTCGAAGGACGCGATGAGCGTCTGGCCGATCCGGTCCCGGCCGGCCTTGACGAGCGCGAGGCCGAAGGATCGGCCGAGCGCCTGGGAGTGGTAGCTCGACGTGACGTGACCGAGCATCGGGATCGGGCGCGAGGGCAGGCCCTCACCCGTGTAGTCGCCCAGCGCGCCGGGCTCGACGAGCTGCGCGCCCTCCGGCAGGCGCAGGCTCCGGTCGAGGGGCAGCACGCTGACGAGCTGCTTGCGGTCCGCGGCGCGGTGGGATGACCTCGAGTAGGAACGGTTGCCGACGAAGTCCTTCGTCGTGGAGACGATCCAGCTCATCCCGAGGTCCTGCGGGGTCACGGTGCCGTCGGTGTCCTGACCGACGATCGGGTACGCCTTCTCGGCCCGCAGCACGTGCATCGTCTCGGTGCCGTAGGGCGTGATGTCGAAGTCCGCACCGGCCTCGGCGACGTCCTCCCACACCTGCAGGCCGTACCAGGTCGGCACGTTGATCTCGAAGGCGAGCTCACCCGAGAAGGTGATGCGGCAGATACGTGCCGGGATGCCCGAGGCGAGCACCGTCTCGCGGAACTCCATGAACCCGAAGCCTTCTCGCGTCACGTCGAGGTCGGGCGCCATGCGCGCGATGACCTCGCGCGACCGGGGGCCGACGACGGCGATCGTCGACCACTGCTCGGTCACCGACGTGCACACGACGTCGAGGTCGGGCCACTCGGTCTGCGACCACTCCTCGAGCCACTCGAGCACGCGGGCGGCTCCGCCGGTCGTCGTCGTCGCGAAGTAGCGGTCCTCCGCCAGGCGCAGCACGACGCCGTCGTCGAACACCATGCCGTCGGGCTTGCACATGACGCCGTAGCGAGCCTTGCCGACGGCGAGCTTCTTGAACGCGTTGGTGTAGAGACGGTTGAGGAACTCCCCTGCGTCGGCGCCGCGGATCTCGATCTTTCCGAGAGTGGTCGCGTCCATGAAGGCGACGCCCTCGCGGGCTGCGCGGCACTCGCGGGCCACGGCGGCGTCGATGTCCTCGCCCGGGCGGGGGTAGTACCACGGCCGCTTCCACTGGCCGACGTCCTCGAAGAGCGCGCCGTGCGCCTCGTGCCACGGGTGGATCGACGTCGTGCGTGCGGCGTCGAAGAGGTCGCCACGAGAGCGACCGGCCAGCGCTGCGAAGGCGACCGGGGTGAACGGGGCCCGGAAGGTCGTGTTGCCGATCGCGCCGGGCGTGGGCCGTGCCGCGCCCGCGGCGGGACCACTTGCGGTCTCGTCCTGGCCGGGCTGGCCGGGCGGGATGGCACGCGTGTCGTCACCCGACAGCACCCGCGTCAGCAGGCCGATCGTGTTGACCGCCCCGATCCGGCCCTGGTCGACGCCGGTGCTGATCGACGTGTAGCGCTTGACGTGCTCGACCGAGCGCATGCCGGCGCCGGTGGCGCGCAGCACGTCGGCGGCCGTGTTGTCGCGCTGCAGGTCGACGAAGTGCGTGGCATAGCCGCCCTCGCGCCCCTCGACGACCCACAGCTGACGGGTCCGCCCGGCGCGGGCGACCCGCTCCTCTGCGACGGCGTCGGCCCCGATCACGGTGCTGCGCGATGCGGCCGAGAACCCCGCGGCTGAGGCGGCGGCCACTCCTGCGGCATCACCCTCGGCCCGGCAGCCGTCGGTCCAGTACGTGCCGCGAACAGCACCGGCCAGGTGCTGGTTGCGCACGGCCGCGGTGGGCACGAAGCCGGCGAGGTCGTCGTCCCAGTGCAGCGCGCCCTGGCGCTGGCTGTGGAGGCTGACGTTGGGCGTCCAGCCGCCGGAGACCGCGACGAGGTCGCAGACGACCCGCTCGGCGTCGCCGACGAGAGCGCCCTCGGCGTCGATGCGAGCGACCCAGGCGCCCTCGACCGACGCGTCCCCGTCGATGCCGACGACGGCGCATCCGGTTCGCACCCTGAGGCCGGCGGCCTGCGCGGCCGACGCGACGACCGGGCTCGCGCCCTCGTCACGTGCGTCGAGGACCTGCACGGATGCACCCGCCTCGAGCAGCGCGTGCGCGGCGGCGTAGCCGGAGTCGTTCGTCGTCACGACGACCGCCTCGCGGCCGGGCAGCGCGGCATACCGACGCACGTAGGTGGTGACGGACGACGCGAGCATCACACCGGGAACGTCATTGTCGGCGAAGACGATCGGCCGCTCGAAGGCTCCGGTGGCCAGGACGACCTGGGCGGCCGTCACGTGCCAGATGCGCTGCCTCGGTATGCCGTCGCGCGCGGTCCCGTCGAGGTGCTCGGCGCGCTTCTCGACGGCGATGAGGTGGTTGTTGTCGTAGCTTCCGAAGGCGGTCGTGCGGATGAGGACGCGCACCTCCGGTGCGGCCTCCAGCTCGGCGCGGACCTGCTCGACCCACTGCGCAGCGGGCACGCCCTCGACGACCTCGGCGGGCGAGGCGAGGAGGCTGCCACCGAGGCGGAAGTCCTGCTCGAGGAGCACGACGCGCGCGCCGGTCGCTGCGGCAGCCCGCGCGGCGGCGAGGCCCGCGGGGCCGGCACCGACCACCGCGACGTCGGCGTGGACGTGCATCTTGTCGTACTCGGCGGGGTCGGGCTTCTGGTCGAGCACGCCGATGCCGTCGAGCAGGCGCACGTCCAGGCCGGGCACGAGCTCGAGGGTGGTGGCCGGGAGCATCGACTCGTCGTGGTCGCCGTGGACGAGCACGAACGCGTTCGGCTCCTCGACGCCCGCGGAGAGGATGCCGCGCGGGCGGCCGCGGTAGATGGAGTCGCCCACCCGCAGCCGGCCGTTCGCGACGAGGGCAGAGGCGACGGTGTCGCCTGCGAAGCCCGTCAGGGTGGTGCCGTCGACGACGAGCTCGACGGGCGTGGAACGGTCGATGGCCCCACCGGCGTCGATGCGCCGGGTCTGGTCGGCTGCCATGTCAGGCTCCCTTCTGGGTCTCGGAGCGGGTCTCGCCGGTGCGGTAGACCGCCGAGATCTCGTAGGTGCGGGTGTCGCGGACGGCGTTGAACCACTTGCGGCAGCCGGCGGAGTGGACCCACCGCTCGGCGTAGTCGCCCTTGGGGTTGTCGCGGTAGAAGAGGTACTGCGCCCACTCCTCGTCGGTGAGGGCGTGCGGGTCCTCGGGATAGGCGACGTGCGCCTGGCCGCCGTAGCCGTACTCGGTCTCGGGGCGGGGCCCGCAGTTCGGGCAGTCGATGATGAGCATCGGGGTCTCCTTGCGTGACGGTCAGTGGGCGACGGCTGCGGCGCCGTGCTCGTCGATGAGGGCGCCGCTGACGAAGCGGTCGAGGCCGAAGCCCCGGTTGAGCTCGTGCGGCTCGTCGGTGGCGATGGTGTGCGCGTAGGCGAAGCCGGCTCCGGGCACGGCCTTGAACCCGCCGGTGCCCCAACCACAGTTGACGTACATGCCGTCGACGGGCGACCTGCCCATCACCGGCGAGGCATCCATCGTCACGTCGACGATGCCGCCCCAGGTGCGCAGCAGGTGGGCGCGCGAGAAGGCGGGAAAGAGCTCGACGGCCGCCGACATCTGGTGCTCGATGACGTGGAACGAGCCGCGCTGGCCGTAGCCGTTGTAGGAGTCGATGCCGGCCCCCATGACGAGCTCGCCCTTGTGCGCCTGCGACACGTAGACGTGCACGTGGTTCGACATGACGACGGTGGGGTGGATGATCTCGTGCAGCTCGGAGACGAGGGCCTGCAGGGGGTGCGACTGGATCGGCACGCGGAAGCCGGCGAGCTCGGAGAGCACCGAGGTGTGCCCGGCCGCGCACAGCGCGACCTTGCCCGCATTGATGCGGCCCCGGCTGGTCTCCACGCCGGTGACCCGCCCGCCGTCGATGACGAAGCCCGTCACCTCGCAGTTCTGGATGATGTCGACGCCGAGCTCGCTCGCGCGACGGGCGTAGCCCCAGGCGACCCAGTCGTGCTTGGCGATGCCGGCGCGCGGCTGGTACGTGCCGCCCATGACGGGATAGCGGATGTCGTCGCCGACGTTGATGATCGGGCACAGCTCCTTGACCTGCTGGGGGTCGACCCACTCGGCGTCGACGCCGTTGAGGCGGTTCGCCTCGACGCGGCGCACCGAGTCGCGCACGTCCTGCAGCGTGTGGGCGAGGTTGAGCACGCCGCGCTGCGAGAAGAAGACGTCGTAGCCGAGCTCCTCCTCGAGGTTCTCCCACAGCTTGAGCGAGTGCTCGTAGATCGCGGCCGACTCGTCCCACAGGTAGTTGGACCGGATGATCGTCGTGTTGCGGGCCATGTTGCCGCCGGCGATCCAGCCGCGCTCGAGCACGGCGACGTTGGTGATGCCGTGCTTGCTCGCGAGGTAGTACGCGGTCGCGAGCCCATGGCCGCCGGCGCCGACGATGACGACGTCGTAGCTGCGCTTCGGCTCGGGGTTGGCCCAGAGGAAGTCCGGGTGCTCGGGGAGCTCACGCTGGTTCATGGTCACTGCACCTTCTCGAGGGTCGGGTAGAGGGGGAACCGGGCCGCGAGGGCGTCGACCCGCTGTCGCAGCGCGGAGAGCGTCGCCTCGGAGCCGTCGCCGGCGAGCGCCGTGGCGATGACGTCGGCGACCTCGGTGAAGGCGGCCTCGTCGAAGCCGCGGGTGGCGAGCGCCGGCGTACCGATGCGCAGGCCCGACGACACCATCGGCGGGCGCGGGTCGAACGGCACGGCGTTGCGGTTGACGGTGATGCCGACGGAGTGGAGGAGGTCCTCCCCCTGCCGGCCGTCGAGCTGCGAGTGGCGCAGGTCGACCAGGACGAGGTGCACGTCGGTGCCACCCGAGACGACCCCGATTCCCGCGTCGGTGA
Organism: Terrabacter sp. 28; assembly: GCA_000955875.1. Classification (GTDB taxonomy): domain Bacteria; phylum Actinomycetota; class Actinomycetes; order Actinomycetales; family Dermatophilaceae; genus Terrabacter. The sequence continues at coordinate 123,746 of JYOE01000017.1, read as the reverse complement.
CGTCGGGCCGGGTGAGGCGCTCGGCGAGGATCGACGCGCCGGCGAGCGTGCGCCGCTGGCGGTCGCGGAACTCGTCGCCCGCGGCGACCTTGAAGGCGACGGCCTTCCCAGCGATGACGTGCTCGAGCGGGCCGCCCTGCTGGCCGGGGAAGACGGCGGAGTTGATCTTCTTGGCGATGTCGGCGTCGTTCGTGAGGATGATGCCGCCACGGGGGCCACCGAGCGTCTTGTGCGTCGTCGACGAGACGACGTGGGCGTGCGGCACCGGAGACGGGTGCAGGCCGGCGGCGACCAGCCCTGCGAAGTGGGCCATGTCGACGAAGAGGTACGCGCCGACCTCGTCGGCGATGCGCCGGAACGCCGCGAAGTCGAGGTGCCGCGAGTACGCGGACCAACCGGCGACGATCATCTTCGGCCGGTGCTCCCTGGCCAGCCGCGCGACCTCCGTCATGTCGACGACGTGGGTGTCCTCGCGTACGCCGTAGGCCACGACGTCGTAGAGGCGGCCCGAGAAGTTGAGGCGCATGCCGTGCGTCAGGTGACCGCCGTGGGCGAGGTCGAGACCGAGGATCGTGTCGCCCGGCGTGAGCAGCGCGTGCATGACCGCGGCGTTCGCCTGGGCCCCCGAGTGCGGCTGGACGTTGGCGTGTGCCGCCCCGAAGAGCGCCGTGACCCTCTCGATCGCGAGCGACTCGACGACGTCGACGTGCTCGCACCCGCCGTAGTAGCGGCGACCCGGGTAGCCCTCGGCGTACTTGTTCGTCAGCACCGAGCCCTGCGCCTGCATGACCGCGAGCGGGGCGAAGTTCTCCGAGGCGATCATCTCCAGGGTGCCCTGCTGGCGCCGGAGCTCGGCCCCGATGGCGGCGGCGACCTCGGGATCGAGCTGCTCGAGGTCCTCGTCGAGCAGCGTGCCGGCGGCGGTCGGGGTGATGGTGAGCTGGGACATGAAGCCCTCCGGAAGTTGATGTCCTTGTTGTCGATGACTGATATATCATCGGGATCGCAATAGTATGTTTGCCGGGACGGGTCGTCAACGGTCTGTCCGGAAAGATCGACGATCTCGACCACGACACCGTGGCCACCGACCCGGGAGGAACCATGACCGCGACGGCGCCGGCACTGGCGTACGGCTCACTCGCCGAGCAGGCCTACCACGTGCTGCGCGACCGACTGGTCATGCTCGACATCGCACCCGGCGCCCCGATCAACGAGGCGCAGCTGGGCAGCGACCTCGGCATCGGCCGCACCCCGATCCGCGAGAGCCTCAAGAAGCTCGAGCTCGACCACCTCGTCGTGTCCTATCCGCGGCGGGGCACGTTCGCGACGCAGGTCGACATCACAGACCTCGCCGCGATCTCCGAGATGCGCCACGTCCTCGAGCCGCTCGCCGCGCGGCGGGCCGCTCTGGTCGCGCGCGCGGACATCCGTGCCGAGCTCGCCGAGAAGGCGCGGCAGATCGGGTCGATGGGCGACGAGCCCGAGGACAAGCGTCCGCTGATGGAGTACGACATCGACGTGCACCGGCTCATCTACCGCGCCGCCGAGAACCCCCACCTCGAGGAGACCCTCGTCCGGCTCGACAACCTGGCGACGCGCATCTGGTGCCTCGTGCTCGAACGGCTGCCGTCCGTCTCGGAGCACATCAAGGAGCACGTGGCCCTGCTCGAGGCGATCGTGGCCAAGGACGCCGACCGCGCCGCCGAGCTGGCCGCGTCGCACGTCGAGCACTTCGAGGAGGCGGTCCGCGCCGTCCTCTGACGGCCCGCCCAGCCGGCCGGCACCGCGGTCAGGAGCGCAGGTCGTCGCGCAGCTGGGCGCCTCCGCGCACGAGCCGGAGCGCGAGCGCCAACGCCGCGAGCTGACCCCGCCCTCGCGGGTCGCCACCGAGCACCTGGAAGATCCGGCGGAGCCGCTTGTGCAGGGACTGCCGCTCGAGGAAGAGGAGCTGCGCCGACTCGGTCGCGTTGCAGCCGGTGGAGATCCACACGTCGAGGGTGCGCACCAGCTCGCCGCCGGACCGCTGGTCGAGCCGCACCAGCTCACCGAGCGCCTCCTCGACGAGGGCGTCGACGACACTGCGCGACAGCGACCTCTCGGCCATCCGCTCCACGAGGTAGTCGGACGCGTCGTGGACGGCGGCCGTGCCCTTCGCCGACCGGCCGAGGCGCCACGTGGCGCGCGCCTCCGCGAGGGAGAGCGAGGCCTGCCGCACGGTCGGGGCCGTGGGGCCGAGTGCGCCCGTCAGACCGGTGCCGGCGATCGCGGCCCGCAGCGCCGTGAGAGCCCGCGCCCGCTCGGCCTGCGTCGCTGCCTGGAGCGGCATGAGGATCTCGAGCCAGTCCGCGTGGGCGACGACGAGCGAGGCCGGCAGGGCACGGCGGGTGCGCTGCTCCGTGTCGATGCGCCCGTCGGCCGGGCGCCGCACCACCGCCATGACGAGGGGCCGCTCGGGGTCGATCCCACCCGCCTGGCACAGCTCGAGGAGGCGCTCACCTCCCCCGCCGGCGCCGATCAGTCGCACGAGCTCGTCCTCGGCGAGCCTGACCAGGCTGGGCCGGCTGTGCCGGGCGAGCGCCAGCGCGACGATGCTGCGCACCCTGGCGAGCACCGTCTCCAGGGTCTCCCGGGTCTGCACGTCGGCCACCGGGCTGCCCAGCAGCTCGAGGTGGGCGACCCCGATCCCGCTGACCGACAGCTCGACCCCGAGCGGCTCGGCCTCCGCGTCCGGCTCCGGACCGGCCTGCCCGAGCAGGCCGCCGCGGGTGTCGAGCACCCGTACGTGGACCCCGAGCGTCTCGGCGATGACACCCAGCAGCGGCTCGAGGGCCGTGCCGGAGCTCGCGAGCCGCTCCGTGAGGGCCTGGGAGAGCTGATCCGCGACGCGGAGGGCTGCCACCTGCGCCGAGACGATGCGGCGGTTGACCTCCTCGGCCACCTCGACGAACGGGACCACCTGACGCAGCTCCAGCAGTGGCAGACCGGCCTCCTCGGCGGCGGCGACCAGCTCGGCAGGGAGGTGCCGGCCCGACCCGGCCGTCTCGACGGCGAGCGCGGCGACGCCCCGTGACGCGAGGCTCCAGACGTACTCCACCTGGGCCGCGGGCTTGAGCGCGAGCAGCGCGACCCCGCCGGTGAGCAGCAGCTCGCCGCCGGACAGCAGCGGCGCGATCTCGAGCACCTCGCTGGAGTGCACCCACCGCACCCGGGCCGTCCCTACGCCGCGCTGGGCAGCGACCACCTGCGGCGCGCCGGGGGCGAGGGCGCCACTGTCGAGGATCTCGCGCAGCAGAAGGGACATAGCAGTCACCCTCGCAGTGGTGGTGACACTTTGTCACCTGGTCGGGCCGTGAGAGGAGACAGTGTGAGTCTGGAAGGGACGGAAGGCAGATCCTACCGTTGTCGCAGCCGGCCATTCATCCTCAGGGGTTTTCAACGACGAAAGCAGTCCCCACATGAGCCTTTCCACCAAGAGTCACTCGGAAGACGTGACCCATTCCGTAGAGGACGTGCTCCAGCCAGTGCCGGAGTCCGCCCGAACGACCAAGGTCTCCGGACAGTTCTGGATCTGGGCCGGGGCGAACGTCGCTCCGATCAACTGGATCCTCGGCGCGCTGGGCATCCAGCTCGGTCTCGGCTTCGCCGACACGATGACGGTTCTCGTCGTCGGCAACATCATCGGCATGGTCGGGTTCGGCTTCTTCGTGCTGCTCGGGCAGAAGACCGGCGCCACCGGCATGCTGCTCGCCCGCGGTGCGTTCGGCCGGCGCGGCGCCTACCTCCCCGCCGCCATCCAGGCCGTCGTCGCGGTCGGGTGGTCGGCCGTCAACACGTGGGTCATCCTCGACCTCGTCATGGCGCTCTTCGCCAAGATCGGCTGGGTCGACCCGGACGCGTCCAACCTCGCCTGGAAGATCGGCGTCGCCGCCGTGATCATGAGCATCCAGGTCGGCATCTGCTACCGCGGCTACAGCGCCATCGCGAAGTTCGAGCGCATCACGATGCCCCCGACGATCCTCGTCCTCGTCGTCATGTCGGTCATCGCCTGGACCCAGCTGCCGATCGACTGGGGCTACGCCGGCCCTCCCGGAAAGGTGCTGACCGGCGGAGAGCGGTGGGCCGCCATGTCGGGCATCATGACCGCGATCGGGATCGGCTGGGGCATCGGCTGGTTCACCTACGCGCCGGACTACTCGCGGTTCGTCTCCAAGCGCATCCCGCCGTGGAAGCTCTACCTCACCTCGGTGCTCGGCCAGTTCCTGCCCGTCGTCTGGCTCGGCGTGCTCGGCGCCAGCCTGGCGACGATGCACGGCACCGCCGACCCCGGTGAGCTCGTCGTCAAGAGCTTCGGCGCGATGGCGATCCCCGTGATCCTCCTCGTGATCCACGGACCCATCGCGACGAACATCATCAACCTCTACACGTTCGGCGTCGCGTTCCAGGCGCTCGACATCCGCATCGGCCGCAAGAAGCTCTCGGTCATCGTCGGCTGCCTGTCGATGTGCGCCGTCATCGGCTTCCTCTTCGCCGAGGACTTCGCGACGCTGCTCGACGGCTGGATCATCGCCATCGCGGCCTGGGTCGCGACGTGGGGCGGCATCATGGCCGTGCACTACTTCGTCTTCGAACGCCGTCACAAGACCTTCGGCTACCTCTTCGTCAACCCGCGCGACACCCGCCTCAAGGCCGTCAACTGGTCGGCGATCGTCGCCTTCGTCTGCGGCCTCTTCATGACGTGGGTGTTCATGTACGGGGGTCTCCCGGCCTTCCAGGGCCCGGCGGCGACGGCCATGGGCGGCGTCGACCTCTCGTGGCTGGCGGGCACGCTGACGTCCGGGCTGCTCTACCTCGCCCTCGGCTACCCGCGCTTCCGCGACCGCATCCACCACGGCGTGCCGCTGGGCATCAGGACCGACCTGGCCGACGAGGACTACCTCCGCGACCACGGCGACGCGTGCGCGCACGACGCAGACCACGCTCACTCCCCCGGTCGGCCGGCCACGACCCCGACCGAGGTCTCTGCGCCCGCGCACTGACCCCCCGTCACCGGCGCGCGGTGGGTGGGAACGCCCACGACCCACCCACCGCAGCGCTGGACCCTGCCCGCACCCCCGGACCCGTTCAGGAGCAGCCATGCCCACCACCGTCCTCATGGAGGAGCTCGACGCCTTCACCTACCGCGAGAAGATCGGTGGCGGTGCGCCCGTCATCGTCCCGGTCGGCGCGATCGAGCAGCACGGGCCCCACCTCCCGCTGCAGACCGACGTGCTGCTCGCCAAGGCCATGAGCACCCGACTGGCCGAGGCCGTCGACGGCATCGTCGCGGCGCCCGTCACGTACGGCTACAAGTCGCAGCAGCGCTCGGGCGGTGGCAACCACCTGGCCGGCACGACGAGCCTCGACGCGGCCACCGTCATCGCGATCGCCCGGACGCTGACGCTCGAGTTCGCGCGCCACGGGGCGCGGCAGGTCGTCTTCCTCAACGGCCACTTCGAGAACTACCAGTTCCTCTACGAGGGCGTCGAGCTCGCGACGACCGAGCTGCAGCAGCGAGGGCAGGACGTGTCGGTGATCCTGCTGTCCTACTGGGACTTCGTCGACGAGGAGACGATCGAGGAGATCTACCGCGGCACGTTCCCCGGTTGGGACGTCGAGCACGGCGGCGTGCTCGAGACCTCGCTGATGCTGCACCTGCACCCCGAGCTCGTCCACCTCGATCGCGTGATGGACCTCCCGGCAGCACAGCTGCCCCGCTACGACCGCCTCCCGGTCCGCCCGGAGCTCACGCCCATCTCCGGGTGCCTCTCCTCCGCAGCCGCCGCCTCCGAGAGCGCAGGCCGTCTGCTGCTCGACCGGACGTCAGCCGCGCTCGCCGAGTCGATCGGCGCCGAGCTTCGCACCACCCCTGACCTGATCCCGGCCAACGCCACCCCCGGATTCACCACCCCCTGAAGGAGATCCACCATGTCCATCGCCACCCCCGTCACGTCGGTCAGCGAGCTCGAGCGGCTCAAGGAACTGCACAACGGCACCAAGGTCCCCCTGACCTTCTCCGACGCCGAGTTCGAGCGCCGCCTCTCCGGCCTTCGCCAGATCATGGCGACCAAGGGGCTCGATGCCGTCGTGCTGACCTCCTACCACGGCATCAAGTACTACTCCGACTTCCTCTTCACCTACTTCGGCCGGTCGTACGCCCTCGTCGTCACCCCGACCGAACAGGTCAGCGTCACGGCCAACATCGACGCCGGCATGCCGTGGCGTCGCAGCTACGGCGAGAACATCGTCTACACCGACTGGCGCCGCGACAACTTCCAGCACGGCGTCCAGGAGGCCCTCGCGCAGCGCGGCATCATGCCGCGCCGCGTCGGCGTCGAGTTCGACACCCTCTCGCTCGACGCCCACGCCAAGCTGCAGGCGGTGCTCGGCGGCGCCGAGCTCGTCGACGTGGCCCAGGACGCGATGCGCCAGCGGATGGTCAAGTCCGCAGAGGAGATCGAGGTCATCAAGCACGGCGCCCGCATCGGCGACCTCGGCGGCGAGGCCATCCGCGCCGCGATCCGCGAGGGCATCAGCGAGTACGAGGTCGCCCTCATCGGCACCGAAGCGATGGTCCACGAGATCGCACGCACCTTCCCCGACAGCGAGATCCGCGACACCTGGGTCTGGTTCCAGTCGGGCATCAACACCGACGGGGCCCACAACTGGGCGACCACCCGCACCCTGCAGCGCGGCGACATCCTGTCGCTCAACTGCTTCCCGATGACCTCGGGCTACTACACGGCCCTGGAGCGCACCCTCTTCCTCGGCGAGCCCGATGCGCGGTCGCTCGAGCTGTGGGAGATCAACGTCGAGGTGCACCGCCGCGGTCTCGAGCTGATCAAGCCCGGTGCCGTCTGCAAGGACATCGCCGCCGAGCTCAACGAGATCTACGTCGGACACGGGCTGCTGCCGAACCGCACGTTCGGCTACGGCCACTCGTTCGGCGTCCTGTCGCACTACTACGGCCGCGAGGCCGGCCTCGAGCTGCGCGAGGACATCGACACCGTGCTCGAGCCGGGCATGGTCGTGTCGATGGAGCCGATGATCACCGTCCTCGACGGCGAGCCCGGCGCGGGCGGCTACCGCGAGCACGACATCCTCGTCGTGGGCGAGGACGGCGCCGAGAACATCACGAAGTTCCCGTTCGGCCCCGAGCACAACATCATTCCCTGCTGACGCGGCGCACCGACAGGCGCCCGGTCCTCCGCTGGCGGAGGGCCGGGCGCCACCGCAGTGGGGCCGGGCTCAGCGGCCGGCTCTCAGCGTCGCGCGGCCGCCCGGGCATAGTCGTCGGCGATGTCGAGCACGCGCCGGACGTACGCGTCGGAGGCGTTGTAGCCGAAGACCGCTCGCGCCCAGGCACGCCCGTCGCTCAGGTCGACCCCGCCGGCGCACAGGTGCCGTGCCGCGCCCCACGCGGCGTCGTCGATGTCAGTCGGGTCGGCGACGCCGTCCGCGTCCGCGTCCGCGCCGAACCGCTCCCACGAGCTCGTCAGGAACTGCATGGGCCCCACGGCGTGGTCCCACGTGGGGTCCCCGTGCAGGCGTACGCCGGCGGCGTCAGGTCGTAGGGGCGCCACTCCTCCCTCGCCGTCGAGAGCAGGCCCGACGATGGGTCGGGAGGTCCGACCGCTCTTCAGCAGGCGTCCGCCACCGAGCGTGCCGTGCACCGACTCGACCCGGCCGACGGCGGCCAGCGTCGTCCAGCCCACGTGGCAGTCCGGGAGGTCGGCCACCGCGAGGATCGAGGCCCGCCCGTAGGCCCGCAGCGCCACGACGGGGATGCCGGTGCGCGACGAGATGCGCGACACCCAGATCGGGTCCGGTTGGACGGACACCGGGGCGGCCCCCTTGCCCCCGGGCCGCCCTGATGCCCGCTCGGCCGGTGCGGTCAGCGGCGTCGTGTCGACGACGTCGACGAGTGAGCCCGTCGCCGGCTGTTCGATCGGCATCTGGAGCCCGTGACCGACGACCCACGCCGTGCCGAGGACGGCCAGGCCCACGGACACCCCGCCGCCCGGGACCCGTCCGAGCCGTCGCCGCCGGCCCGCCGGTCTGCCGGTCGCTCTCGATCCTCGACCGCGCACCCGGCCGAGGATACGCAGCGCGTCACCCGGCGCGCCGGAGGCGCGACCCAGTGTGGTGCACCGACGTCAGCCTCGCGGCTGCCCGTCGCCGTGGAGGGTGCGGGGGTCGGCGGCAGCCCGTCGCACGGCGTCGGCGTCCAGGTCCTCGGTGTGGGTCTGCGACTCCCGCTCGGCGCGCACCCTGTCGGCGTACGCCTGCACCTCCGCCGTCGTCGTCGCCTCGTCCCAGCCCAGCAGGGGTGCGACGAGAGCCGCCACGCCCGACGACGCACCCACCCCGCGGTCGGCGACCTCGATCGAGATGCGGGTGCGCCGGGTGAGCACGTCGTCGAGGTGCAGCGCACCCTCGTGGGTGACGGCATACCGGATCTCGGCACGCAGGTACTCGTCTGCGCCGTCGAGGGGCTCGCGCAGGCTCGCGTCCTCGCGGGTCGGCTCGAGCACCTCGGCGACGAGGCTGCCGTAGCGGTCGAGCAGCCGGCGCAGGCGCCAGGTCGGAAGGGACCACTCGGCCGCCAAGGACTCGAGGGAGTTGCTCAACGCCTCGTAGCCCTCGGCCCCCAGGATGGGCGTCCGGTGCGTGACGGACGGCGCGACGGGACGGTCGAGGTCGCGCACGGCTGCGTCGACGGCGTCGCGGGCCATGACCCGGTAGGTCGTGTACTTGCCGCCGGCGACGCTGACGAGGCCCGGCAGCGGTCGGGCGACGGCGTGCTCGCGCGAGAGCTGGCTCGTGGCCTCGGACTCCCCCGACAGCAGTGGCCGGAGGCCGGCGTAGACACCGAGGATGTCGTCGTGCGTCAGCGGCGTCGTCAGCACCGAGTTGACTTGCGAGAGAATGTAGTCGATGTCGGAGCGGCTGGCGGCCGGGTGGGCCTTGTCGAGGTTCCAGTCGGTGTCGGTGGTGCCGACGAGCCACTGGTTGCCCCACGGGATGACGAAGAGCACGGAGGTCTCGGTGCGCAGGATGAGGCCGGTCTCGGAGTTGATCCGGTCGCGCGGCACGACCAGGTGCACGCCCTTCGACGCCCGCACGCGGAACCGACCCCTCGTGTCGGCGAGCTCCTGCACGTCGTCGGTCCACACGCCGGTGCAGTTCACGACGACGGACGCGCGGACGGTCGCGCGCGCCCCCGTCTCCACGTCGCGCAGCTCCGCGCCGACGACCCGGCCGCCGTCGCGGACCAGGCCCTCGACCCTCGTCGAGGAGCGGACGACGGCGCCGTAGTGCGCCGCCGTGCGCGCGACTGTCAGGGTGTGTCGGGCGTCGTCGGCCTGCGCGTCGTAGTACTGCAGCGCACCGACCAGCGCGTCGGGTCGCAGCGCCGGGCACAGGGCGCGTGCGCCGGTGCGGCTGAGATGGCGGTGCCGCGGCACGCTGCTGCGACCGGCAAGGGCGTCGTAGAGCGCGAGTCCCGCACCGACGTAGGGCCGCTCCCACACCCGGCCCTTGAGCGGGTAGAGGAACGGCACCGGGCGCACGAGGTGCGGCGCGAGCCGGGTGAGCATCAGCTCACGCTCGTGCAGCGCCTCGCGCACGAGGGTGAAGTTCAGCTGCTCCAGGTAGCGCAGGCCGCCGTGGAAGAGCTTGCTCGACCGCGACGAGGTGCCACTCGCGAAGTCGCGCATCTCGACGAGGGCGGTTCGCAGCCCGCGGGTCGCCGCGTCCAGCGCCACGCCCGCGCCGGTCACCCCTCCCCCGATGACGAGCACGTCGAAGGCGCCGTCCTGGAGCTCGCCCCACGTGGAGGCCCGGTGGGCAGGGTCGATGCGGTCGCGTACGTTCACGACGTCTCCTTGACGAGGGGTTCGGGCTGGGGGTGGGGCACGGGTTCGGAGGTGGCCCAGCCGAGCGACCGGTCCACGGCGTTGTTCCAGCCGCTCCAGCCGATGGTGGCGAGCGTCGAGCCGGGGTCGGGTTCCCACCGCCGACCGACACGGCGCACCCGGGCCACGGCCTCCGGGCTGTCCCACACGCCGACCGCGAGGCCGGCGGCGAACGCTGCGCCGAGCGCGGTCGTCTCGGTCACCTCGGAGGCGACGACCGGCACCTGCAGCACGTCGGCCTGCAGCTGCATGAGCAGCGAGTTGGCGACCATTCCGCCGTCGACCTTGAGCTCGTCCAGGTCACGGCCGGTGTCGGCACGCATCGCGTCGGCCACCTCGCGCGTCTGGAAGCACGTGGCCTCCAGCGCCGCCCGCACGAGGTGCGCCCGCGAGGTGTAGGCCGTCAGGCCCGCGATGACGCCGCGGGCGTCGGGTCGCCAGCGCGGGGCGAAGAGTCCCGAGAAGGCGGGCACGACGTAGGCGCCCCCGCTGTCGGGCACGCTCGCCGCGAGCGTCTCCACCTCGGCGACGTCGCGGACCAGCTCCAGGCGGTCACGCAGCCAGTGGATGAGGGCGCCGGCCACGGCGACGGCCCCCTCGAGCGCGTAGTGCGGCGGCCTCTCGCCCAGCTGGTAGGCGACCGTCGTGAGCAGCCCGTGGTCGCTGCGGACGATCTCCTCACCGGTGTTGGCGAGCAGGAAGCCGCCGGTGCCGTAGGTGCTCTTGGACGAGCCGGGCTCGAAGCAGGCCTGCCCGACGAGGGCGGCGTGCTGGTCACCCAGCGCGCCGGCCACGGGAACGCCCGGCAGGGGGCTCCCGGGATGGCCGGTGCCGTAGACCTCGGACGAGCTGCGGATCGCGGGCAGCGCCGCCGGCGGCACGTCGAGGCGGTCGAGCTGCTCGTCGCTCCAGGCGAGAGTCCGCAGGTCCATGAGGAGCGTGCGCGACGCGTTCGTGACGTCGGTGACGTGCACCCCTCCGTCGGGGCCGCCCGTGAGGTTCCAGACGAGCCAGGAGTCCACCGTGCCGACGAGCAGGTCACCCGCGCAGGCTCGTTCACGGGCTCCCGGCACGTGGTCGAGCACCCACGCGATCTTCGGCCCGCTGAAGTAGGTCGACAGCGGCAGCCCGGTGATCGCGCGCACGCGCTCGACGGTGGCCGGGTCGTCGGCCAGACGCGCACACACCTCGGCCGTACGCGTGTCCTGCCACACCACTGCCGGGTGCACGAGTTCGCCGGTCGCCGGGTCCCACACCACGACGGTCTCGCGCTGGTTGGTGACGCCGCACGCCGCGATGTCGGCGGCCTCGAGTCCCGCGTCGCGCAGGGCCGCCTCGACGACGTGGACGGTGTTGCGCCAGATCTCCTCGGCGTCGTGCTCGACCCAGCCCGGCGCCGGGTAGTGCTGCCGGTGCTCGGTCTGCGCGCTGCCGACGACGGTGGCGTCCGCGTCGACCACCAGACAGCGGGTGCTCGTCGTCCCCTGGTCGATGGCGGCCACGTAGGGCGGGCGCCCGCGACGCGCGCTCACCACGCCAGCACTCCCTTCACGACCGTGAAGGCCGCGCCCGCGAGCGCCAGCCCGATGGCGAGGTGGCGGGCCATCTCGTGGTCCACCCGTCGCGAGAGCGCCTCCCCGCCGAGCAGCCCGACGAACAGTGCACCGAGCGAGACGAGGAGGGCGGCCGGTGACACCCGCGGCAGGCCGCCCTTGGCTGCGAGCGACGCGAGGTTGGTGAAGATCGAGAAGAACTGGAAGGTCGCGACGAACTTGCGGTGCTCCCACGAGGTGCTGACGGCATACAGCACGATGGCCGGGCCGCCCACTCCCGCAGTGACGTTCATGAAGCCGCTCGCCCCGCCGGCGACGACCGCGCCCGACGTGCCGCGCAGCACGCGGGCCCGGTCGCTGAGCACCACGGCGGCGAGGGCGACGATGACCGTCAGCCCGATGATGACCATGAGCTGCGGCGCGGGCACGTTGCGCGCGACCCAGGCCCCTGGCGGGATCGCGAGCAGCGCGGGCACGGCCAGCAGCAGGCCCTTGCGCCACTCGGTCTCGCGCCACTGGGTGACGAACACGACGGCGCTGACGATGAGCCCCAGCAGGTTCGAGAGCACGACGCCCTCGAACGGCCCGGCGACGAGCACGAGCAGCGGCGCGCAGACCAGCGCGAAACCGATGCCGGTCACCCGCTGGGTCAGCGCCCCGGCGATGACGCCGAGGGGCAGGAGCACGAGCTCGGTGCTCATGCCGTCGCGTCCTGGTCGGTCGTCATGGCGGGGTCAGAGCCCGAGGGCGAGGTAGCGGACGTCCTCGAACTCCTCGAGCCCGAGGGCGGCGCCCTCACGGCCGAGGCCGGACTGCTTGACGCCACCCATCGGGGCGAAGGCCACGGACGGCAGTGCGTTGTTGACGCCGACGATGCCGGCCTCGAGGCGCTCGGCCGTGCGCCAGCACCGCGACACGTCGGCCGACCAGACGTAGGCGGCCAGACCCATCTCGGTGCGGTTGGCCCGCGTGACGGCGTCGTCGTCGTCACGGAACCGGAAGACGGCGGCGGCGGGGCCGAACACCTCCTCGGTTGCGAGACCGGCGGTCGTCGGCACGTCGGTGAGCAGCGTCGGCGCCACGAACGTCCCTGCGGTCGGCAGGTCGCGCTCCTGGGTGACGCGCTTGGCGCCGAGCGAGATCGCCTCGTCGACAAGGGAGTTCACGGCATCGACTCGCGACTGGTCGATCACGGGACCGAGGTCGGGCAGCGGGTCGGCCAGGCCGTCGCCGATCGTCATCGCTTCGACGCGAGCTGCGAGGCGCCCCACGAACTCGTCGTGCACGTCCTCGTGCACGAGGAAGCGGTTGGCGGCGATGCACGACTGGCCGGTGTTGCGGAACTTGGCGAGCATCGCCCCCTCGACGGCCGCGTCGAGGTCGGCGTCGTCGAACACCACGAAGGCGGCGTCGCCACCCAGCTCGAGCAACGGGCGCACGATCCTGCGCGAGGCGGACGCCATGATCTCGCGGCCTACCTGCGTGGACCCGGTGAACGACACCGCGCGCACGGCCTGGTGGTCGAGCAGGGCCTGGGTCACCTCGCGGGCGGGGCCGTGCACGAGGTTGACGACGCCGTCGGGCACGCCGGCGTCGACGAGGGTGCGGATCAGCTCCGTCGCCGCCAGCGGGGCCTTCTCCGACACCCGCGCGACGACCGTGCAGCCGGCGGCGAGCGCCGGGGCGAGCTTGCGCGCCTGGATGGAGCACGGGAAGTTCCACGGCGTCAGCGAGGCGACGACGCCGACGGGTCGGCGCACGGTGAGGTGGCGCCGGTCGGCGGCCTCGTGCGGGATCACCTCGCCGTGGGGGCGGCGCGCCTGCTCGGCGAACCAGCGGAAGTACTCGGCGCTGAAGGCCACCTCGCCGACGGCCTCGGGCAGCCGCTTGCCGGCCTCGCGGGCGAGCGTCGCGCCGATCGTCTCGGCGCGTTCGGCGAGCAGCCGGGACGCCTCGAGGAGGATGTCGGCACGCCGCCGGGCGGGCAGCTCGGACCAATCGCCGAAGGCTCCCGCTGCGGCGTCGGCGGCACGACGGGCGGTGTCGGGTCCGCCCCAGGCGACCTGCCCTACGACTCTCCCGTCGGCGGGGTTGGTGACCTCGAGGGCGGACTCGCCCTCCTCCCAGGTGCCGGCGACGAGGTTCTTCGCGATGGTGGGCACTGCAGTCTCCTTGCGTTCAGGGTTTCCGTACGTCATGGGGCGTCAGCGGACGAGCACGCCAGGGCGGCGGCGACCGCCCACCTCGACCGTGGGCCAGGCGTCGTCGTGCACGAGGGTGCGCGGACCGTCGTCGAGCACGAGCGTCGTGTCCTCGACCTTCCAGCCGGCACCACTCGGGTTCCAGGCGACGACGGCACCGTCGCCGAGCACGACGTCGCTCGTCGTGTGCGCGGGGAACTCCCGTGGCACGAAGCCGCTGAGGCCGCCCTGGTGATGGCGGTGCCACTCGTCGGGGTCGAAGCCGTTGCGGCCGTATGCCGCAGCGCCGGCACCCACGACGTCGCCGAGTCGCGCACCCACTCGGCTCTCGTCGAGGAAGGCCTGCTCGACGGAGAGCAGCCGGCGGTAGGCGTCCTCCTGCTGCGCATCGAGGGAGGCGAAGGACACGATGCGGCTCACGCTGGCGACCAGCCCGTGCCGCCGTCCGCAGGCGACGAGCAGCGCGAGGTCGCCGACGGGCTCGCCCACGGGCAGCGGGTGCCGGTGCGCCTCGAGCCGGTCGGCACCGCCCACGAGCAGCACGATGGGGTCGAGCTCGCGGTCCAGCAGCTCGCGGGCGAACGCTCCAGCCGCGGCGTAGCCGGTGGTGCTCGGCGTCAGTCCCTGCGCTGCAGCGGTGGCGGCAGCGGCCGCGTCGCGGCACACGTCGGCAAGGCGGCTGCGCTGGAGTCCGGTGAGCTGTCGGCGGGCTGCCGCCAGGTCGGCCCCGACGGGGACGGCGCCGGACGGGGGCCGGTCGCCCGCGACACGGGAACCCGTGGGGAGCTTCCCGTCACGGCCCTCCCACCATGGCACGACCTCCCACCGCGTCTCGCACGCGTCGTCGAGGCCGGCGAGCTCCATATCGCGCAGCCGCGGCGCCTCGATGGCGTTGGTGACGACGGTGAGGCCGACGGCGCCCGACGCCGGCACGTGGACGATGACGTCGAGGCACGCGGTGTCGAGCGTCTGCGGCACGTTGACCCGGGCGCCGAGGAGCCAGGTGAGGTTGGCCGGCTCGCGCAGCACGACGGTGTCGACGCCGTGGCTGCGCGCCAGCTCGGCGAGGCGGGCGAGCTTCTCCTGCAGGTCGCCCCACCTGCCTTCGTCAGCCCCCATGTCGCACCACCGGTCCGGCGAAGGATGCCGGCTGTTCGTCGAACCCGACGAGGCCGTCGGTGGCGTCCGCGCCGTCGGGCGCCCCGGCGCCGTATGCGTGGAGCGTCCAGGGCCGCCCGTGCAGGTCGTCGACCGACCGGACGGACTCGTCGACGTCGACCCGGGGGATCGTCGCTCCACCGCGCACGAGGACGGGCATCCGGTCGAGCGGCACCGTGACGGTGTGGAAGGCCGGACCGGCATACCTCGTCTCGTCGTCGAGGTCGAACCACTCGCCCTCGGGCACGTAGAACGTGCGGCTGACGGGGGCGTCGCCGTCGTCGAAGACGGGCACGACGAGCAGGTCTCGGCCCAGCAGGAAGCTGTCGTCGACGCTGCGCGCGACCCGGTCGTCGGAGTGGTGGAAGCCGAGCGGCCGCATCACGGGCCAGCCGTTCGCCGCGGACTCGCGGGCCACCTGCCAGAGGTAGGGCAGCAGCGAGTAGCGAAGTCGCACCCACTCACGCGCGATGTCGAGGGCCTGCTCACCGAAGGCCCACGGCTCGCGGGGGCGCAGCCCGTGGGCGCGCATGAGCGGCGACAGCGCACCCAGCTGGGTCCACCGCACGTAGAGAGCCGGCGTGAGCTCGGGCCCGAAGAAGCCGCCGATGTCGTGGCTCCAGAAGCCCGGGGCGCTCATCGCGTACGACAGCCCACCACGGACCGTCGCCTGCATGCCGGCCACGGTCGACTCGGCGTCGCCTCCCCACTGACCCGGGTAGCGGTGCGAGCCGGCCCAGCCGCTGCGCCCCCAGACGAGCGGTGCCCGTCCCGTGAACTCCCGGATGGCGTCGGAGACCGCGGCGTTGTAGCGCAGCGGGTAGAGGTTGTGCGCCTGGTTGGCGGGGGTGCCGTCGTAGAGGGCGACGTCGTCGGGCAGCGCCTCGCCGAAGTCGGTCTTGAACACCGCGACCCCGTCGTCGAGGAAGGCGCGGTGCTTCTCCTGCCACCAGCGCTTGGCCGTCGGGTTGGTGAAGTCGATGAGAGCGCGCATGCGCCCGTCGGGGGTCGGCGTCTTGACGATGCCGGCGAGCGTCCCGTCGGTGCGGCGCACGAGGTAGCCCTCGCGCTCGGCCTCGTCGAAGAGCGGAGAGGCCGGGTCGAGGTAGGGCAGCTCCCACACCGAGAGCCGAAGGCCGAGGTCGGCGAGGTCCTCGACGAACTGCTTGCGGTCGCCGAACCGGTCGGTGTTCCAGATGAAGTCGGTGTTGAGCCGGTCGACGACGAGCCAGTCGGGGTCGAGGTGCAGCACATCCATCGGCACCTGGTGGCGCCGGGTGCTCTGCGCGACCTCGAGCATCTCCTCGCTCGAGTGGTAGCGGCAGCGGCCCATCCAGTAGCCGAAGGCCCACGGCGGCGGCACGTCAGCACGCCCGGTGAGCTCGGTGTAGTTCGTCAGTCGTGCACCCGGGTCGGGGCCGGCGAAGACGTAGAGGTCGATCGCCCCGTCCTCGATGCCGAGGGAGAGCACGGAGGGTCGGGAGTGCCCGACGTCGGCGTTGACGACGGCCCCCGTGTTGACGAAGCCGGTGTAGCCGCGGCTCGAGTGCCAGACCGGGACCGGCTTGTAGGCCATGCCGGTGCCGGTGCCGCAGGCGTCCTCGCTGCGCAGTCGCAGCAGCTGGCCGTTCTTCACGAGCCGACCGAACTGCTCGCCGAAGCCGAGGACGTCCTCGTCGGAGCCGAGCTCGAGGTTGAGCGTCGTCGTGCCGCCGGTGGCGACCACGGACGGGGCGGTGAGCAGGCCTGCGACCTGGCGCAGGCGGTCTGCTGTGCGCAGGATGGTGGCGCCGCCGGCCTCGTCGACGAGACGCAGGGTGAAGGGTGCCCGTCCGACCTCCAGCCGGAGGTTTCCGGTCGTGAGGACGACGTGGGTCTCGTTCTGCTCCAGCGCGATCCGTTGAGGCGCCGGCGCCGGATGGACCACGATGCCCGTCGAGGTGCCGTCGTCGGCCAGCGCGGATGCGCCGCTCGGTCCCACGGTGAGTCGGAGGCAGTCGGGCCGCGGGGCAGTGACCCTGAGCTCGAACGGCGTGACGTCGGTGGGCGGCAGCTCGATGTCGGGGAGGTTGGGCATCTGCGTCTCGACACCCTGGTCCTCGAGCGGCTCCCCCGTGAGCCAGCCCGGCATGACGCCCAGCTGCACACCGGGCAGCCCGTCCACGGCGAGCGTGGCCGTGGTCCCCTGCGCGTCGACCCGGGCGTCGCGCGCGCGGCGGAGCAGGACGGCGCCCGTGGACGCGGAGGAGGACGGAGTCTCGTGCGTCATGGTCAGCCCTTCACGGCGCCGGCCGTGATGCCGGCGACGAAGTAACGCTGCAGGAACACGTAGGCGATGACGATCGGCGCGGAGGCGACGACGACGCCGGTGAAGAGCAGCGGGTAGTCGGTGAGGAACTCGCCCTGGAACGAGAGCAGCGCCACGGGGATGGTGCGCTTGTCGGCCTCGTTGATGAACAGGAGCGGGTAGAGCAGGTCGTTCCAGTGGATGACGAACAGGAAGATCGCGGTCGCCGACAGCGAGGGCACCGAGACCGGAACGACCACCGAGCGGTAGGTGCGCCAGGGCCCTGACCCGTCGACGGCAGCGGCCTCGAAGAGCTCCTTGGGGAGGGTCTTGAGGAAACCCGTGAGGATGAACACCGCGATCGGCAGGGTGACGACGATGTTGATGAGCACCAGGCCGAGCAGGGAGTTCGTCAGGCCGAACGTCTCGAACTGGACGTACTGCGGGATCATGTTGGCCTGTGCGGGAACCGCCATGCCGAGCACGATGAAGCCGAACAGCAGCGCGCTCTTCCAGCCCGTCGTGCGGGCGATGCCGTAGGACGCGAGACTCGCCACGAACAGCGTGAGCGGCACGGACAGCCCGGTGACGATGACGCTGTTGCGGAAGGCGACACCGAGACCGGAGTCCTTGACGACCTTCGAGTAGTTGCCGCCCTGCCAGTCGGTGGGTGGTGTGAACGGTGAGGCGAAGAGGTCCTGGCTCGTCTTGAAGGATCCGAAGATCACGACGACGAGCGGGACGATGACGAGCACGGCATACACGCCGAGGACGACGCGTCGGGACAGGTTGTAGGTCATGGGACTCTCCTCACGCGTCCGGGCTGCTGGCCTTGACGGCACGGCGCTGGATCCAGGTGATGGCGGCGATCAGGGCCATGAAGACGAGCGACTCGGCTGCGGCGTAACCGAACTGGGAGTTCGCGAAGCCCGAGTAGATGCGCGTCGACAGGATGTCGAGCGAGCCCTTCGGCGGGTTGCCGCCGAGGCCGAGGATGAGGTCGAAGGCCTTGAACGACTGCACCGTCGTGTACGCCATGACGACGGCGGTGGCCGGAGCCACCATCGGCAGGGTCACGTGGCGGAACTGCTGCCACCTGCTGGCCCCGTCGGTCTGGGCCGACTCGTAGAGCTCCTGCGGGATCTGCTGCAGACCGGCGATGAAGATGATCATCATCTGGCCGACGTGGAACCACACCTGGGTCAGTGCGACCCAGTAGATGGCCTGCCCGTCGTTGCCGAGAAAGGCGCTCTGGAACCGGTCGAGCCCCACGGCGCCGAGCACGGAGTTGACGAGCCCGAAGTTCGGGTCGTAGACGAACTTCCAGATGAACGCGACGGAGACGCTGGACAGGATGGTCGGGAAGAAGAACACCGACCGCAGGGCCACGGACGACTTGCTGTTCTTCGTCAGGAAGACCGCCAGTGCCAGCGAGAAGACCGTCTGGAACACGACGACCACCAGCATGAACTTGAGGTTGTTGCCGAGGGCGTTCCGGAACAGGTCGTCACCGGTGAAGATCTTCACGAAGTTGTCGACGCCGACGAACTGCGCGGTGGGGCTGAAGCCGTCCCAGTCGGTGACCGAGTAGACGACGCCCTGGATCGTCGGGATGACGAAGAAGGTGATGTAGAGGACGAGGGCCGGCACGGGGAAGAGCCAGAGTGCGGGGTGTGCCGCCATCGGGTTGCGACGCCCGTCCGGACGCTCGGGCTCGGGACCGGTCGGGGCTTCGGGGGGACGCTCGGAGGTCAGTGTCGTGGACATGTCACTTCCGCTTCTGGTCGACGACGCCCTGGGCCTGGGCCGCAGCCTGGTCGGGTGACGTGCCACCGACGACGGCGACGCACGCCGCCTCGACGGCCGCCCTGATGTCGAGGTTGTTGAACTGGAAGCGGGGCGCGAGCATCGTCTTCTTCTCGAGCCACGCGGCGTTGTGCTTGAGGTCGGCGTTCGTGTACTCGACGTTCTTGACCGTGACGTGCTGCGCGGTGCCGTTGGCGTAGACGGCGGCGTTGACCGGGTCGGAGAGGAACTGCACCCACTTGAGGGCGGCGTCCTGGCCCTTGCCGGCCGAGTTGACCCCGAGGATGAACGTCGCGTTGTAGATGCCCTCGTACTTCGCCTTCGCCGCATCCACCGTGATGGGCGCGACGAGCCCGATGGGGAACTTCGCGCCGAGCTTGCGGACGGCGCTGATGTGGAACGAGCCCGTGGCGAGCATCGCCGCCTTGCCGCTCGCGAAGAGCTGCTGCAGGGGCTCGCTGCTCGTGCCGGTCGAGTTGGCCTCGAAGAACGGTGCGAGCTGCTGGTACTGCTTGAGCGTGGCGATGAACCAGTCGTCGGTGACCTTGCGGGTGCCGGCCTCGATGTCGGCGAACGCCGTGTCGGTGGGCATGTTGTTCATCACCATCGAGTTGATGAGCTGGCCCGAGTTGGCCGGCTCGCCGCCCGGCCACGCGATCGGCGTGAGGCCCTTGCCCTTGAGGGTCTCGCACAGCGCGAGGAAGCCGTCCCAGTCCTTCGGCAACGAGCTGACACCCGCAGCCTCGAAGGCGGCCTCGTTGTAGATCGGCATGTTGAAGACGAGCTGGTAGGGCAGGCCCATCTGCGCCCGGGTGTCGGCCTGGCCCGTCTTGATCAGCTCGGCGAAGTAGTTGTCGACGAACGGCTGGGCGCCGAGACCGGCATACAGCCCGGCCTTGTTCATGTTGACGAACTGGGCGCCGCGGAACGCGGTGAACGCCGTCCCGATCTTGCCGCCCTTGATCTTCTGGAGCGCGGTGCTCTGGTAGTCGTTGGACGGCGCGATGTCCTGGGTGACGTCGGCCTGCGGATTCGCCTTGCGGAACGAGGCGATGAGCGTGTCGAAGACGGCCTTGTCCTCGGCGCGCCAGTGCGCGAACGACACCGGGCCGGTGGCCTTGGAGCTGTTGACGGGCGGCAGCAGCTGTGCCGCCGAGCCGGCCGCGGTGCCCCCGGCACCACGCGAGGTGATCGTCGGGCCCACGCACGCAGTGAGGGCTCCCCCGACGCCGAGGGCGCCGAGGCCGTGCAGGAACCGACGGCGGTCGATCTTGGGCGTGTCAGACATCGTTGTCTCTCCTTGGGGTCCTGCGAGGGTGCTACTACCAGTCCACGACCGAGATACCGACGAGGTCGGCGGCGGCCCGCAGCTGCGGACGCACGTCGGACCACGCGAGAACGGTGTGGTGGGGGAAGCCGCCGGTCACCAGACCGGTGACGAAGGTGGACGCGTCGCCGTCGAGGCGGACGGCGGCGGTGTTGCCCTGGAACCGGTTCGGCTCGGGCATCGACTCGCCGGCGGCGAGCAGCAGCCGGAGCTGCCCGGGCCGCTCGGGGTCCTCGGTGAGCCGGGCCATGCAGACCGGGCCGGTGCGCAGGGGGAAGTTGCCCGCGACGCCGAGCTTGCGGTTGCAGTGGGTCGACTGCGTGGCGTCATCGGGGTCGGCGGCGAGCGACGTCGCGGCCGCACCGCAGTGCCAGAGCCGCACGACGTTCTGCTCCGCGTCGAGCTCCACGGTGTCGACGAGGTAGGTCGTGCCGGATCCCAGCGCCTCCATGAGCAGCATCGTCACGGCGCCGTAGACGTCGCGCTCGCACGCGGTCGGCGTGCCCTCGTCGGCGACGCGGGAGAGCGACGAGCACGGGCAGGCACCGAGCTGGGTGGGGAACTCAGGCCAGCAGCGGATCGCCATGCCCGACAGGGTCTCCCGGTCGCGCCAGCCGCGCATGGCCGTCGTGATGCGTGCCGAGGTGAGGGCCTGGCCGGCGTCGACGGAGGCGAGGCTGGGCTGGGCCTCGACGGCCGCGTCGTGCTCGGCCGCCGCGTCCGCGTCGCTGACGCAGCCCACCTGCTCGAACATGGCCTCCACGGGCACCTGCTCGACCTCGATGCCGAAGAGCCTGCTCAGCAGGTCGCCGTCGTACTGGCTCGGCGTGAAGCCGGGAGGGGCGTCGCCGACGAGGCCGAGCCGGCGACCGCGCAGCGACTCCAGCGCCGGCTCGACGTCGGCGCGCTCGCTGCGCTCGCGGGTGTCGGTCGGGGCGGGGACCACCTCGGGCAGCCGCCCCGCGAGGGCGGCCTCGAGGACGCTGCGGGTCTCGGGCTCGTCGGGGTTTCCGTAGACGAGTCGCGGCGTGCGCCCGGCGTGCACCACGAGGGCGTGGCCGAAGAGGTTCGCGCCGCACATCGAGTTGAGCCAGAGGCGGTCACCGACCGGACCGGGCTCGCGGAACGACCACAGCAGCACGGGCTGCTCGAGGTCGCCGTAGAGCTCGAGGGCGGGGGTCGCGTCGGAGAAGGAGGCGCAGACGTTCACGACGAGGTCGGCCGAGCCGTCGACGTACGCCTTGGCTGCCGCGACGTCGTCGGGCGTCATCACGAGGGCGTCGGGTCCGCTGACCTCGGCGCCGAGCTCGACGAGCAGGGCACGCGCCTCGCCGGCGAGCCGCTCGGCGACGTCGACCGCGAAGGTCGGGCGTGCCGTGGCCACGAGCGTGACCTTGGGGGCCTGCGTGGTGCTCATCGCCCGACTGCCTCGTCGACGATCTGGCCGAGCCGCTGCAGGCGCGGGATCGACACCTCGCGGAGGTCGCGCTCGATGTCGTCGCTGCCGATGACCGAGGCCCACACGGCACGGCCGGCGAGGAAGCCGGATGCCCCCTCGTGGCAGGCGAGCTCGACGGCGTGCGGGAACAGCTCAGCGGGGACGCCCGACGACAGCACGACCCAGGGCGACGCGACGGCCTCGGTGATCTCGGCGCAGGCGCGGCGGATCTCGTCGTCGGAGCCCTGCCCCTTGAACGGCACCTCGGCCTTGTAGAGGTCCGCCCCCAGCGACCCCAGCTCGCGCGCGGCCTCGATGACGCACGCGTCCCAGTCCCAGGCGCCGCCGGCGCGCGGGGCCTTGGCCACCGGCTCGATGATGCTGACGAGGCCGGCGGCGCGGCAGCGCTCGACGAACTCCTCGACCATCTCGACCCGCGTCGCCGCGGGCTCGTCGGGGCGGTGGATGACGAGCAGCTTCATGGCGACCGCTCCCTGCTCGCGCACGGCGGCGGGGTCGACCGCGCGGTCGATCTCGACCGAGGTGACGAACTCGCCGTTGCCGGCGATGAAGTGGTCGGCGGCCGCGATGAGCCCGCAGGTCGGGGCCACGGCGCCTGCGTCGACGACGGCGTCGAACGCGAACTGCTTGTCGACGAGCACGGCCGACGCGTGGGGAGTCAGCACGCGGGTGGCGGCGACCTTGAAGTCGGTGAGCTGCTGGTCCGTGACGGGCGCGTCCTGGTGCTCGGCGAACATCGCGCGCATCGCCTCGCGCTGGTCGACGGCGAGCATGGCGAAGCCGCCGCTCGGTCGTGCCACGTCCTCGAGCCGGAAGCGTGTCCCGGTCGCGGTGTCGGGGTTCGTCTCGGTCATGGGTTCTCTCCTGCGGGTCGTGGCGTGGTCGGCGTGGTCGGCGTGGTCGGCGTCGTGGGTGAGAGGGGTGAGGTGGCGGGGATGACTGGGCGGATGTCGTGGTGGCCCAACGGCGTCCGGCTCAGGCCGAGGGTGCCGGCTCGGGCTGGGACTCGGCCTGCCGGGTCTCGAGAACCTGGAGGACTTCGGGCAGCTGTGGGATGCGTGAGCGCCCGTCGAGCCCACGACACGACAGCGCTGCCGTGACGTTGGCGAAGGCGAGCTGTTCGGGGAGGGGGAGGCCGCGGACGACGGCCGCGACGAGGGCGCCGTGGAAGACGTCGCCGGCACCGAGGGTGCTCAGCACGTCGACGGCGTGTGCGGCGGCATACGCCCGCCGGCCGTCGGCCCCGAACGCGTGCGAGCCGCGGGCGCCGTCGGTGGCGACGACGACGTCGGCGCCCTGCTCGAGCGCGAGGGCCAGCAGATCGTCCACCGGACGCTCGCCGTGGAGGCGCTCGAGGGCCTCGACGGTGGGCACGTAGAGACCGACGCCTCGAGCGTCGAAACCGGGGATGTCGTTGCCGGCGTCGACGGAGAGCACCTGACCCTCGCGCAGCAGCCCTGACTCGTGGACCGGCTGCCAGCCGGCGTGGTCGGCGTGCACGACGGGGGCGGCGGCGATGAGCGCGACGCCGGCGGAGATGTCGATGCGCGGGGCCGGCCGGTTGCAGATGGCGCGGCTGCCGCGCCGTCGGTCGACGACGACGACGCTGGCGGCGGTGGCCACGCCCGGCGCCACGGTGACGCCGCTGACGTCGACGCCCTCGGCGGCCAGCCCGTCGAGGACCGCCCGCCCGTTGGCGTCGTCGCCGACGGTGCCGACGAAGGCGCTGCGCACGCCGAGGCGCGCTGCGGTGACGGCCGACGTCGCAGCGG
This sequence comes from Terrabacter sp. 28, assembly GCA_000955875.1. GTDB lineage: Bacteria > Actinomycetota > Actinomycetes > Actinomycetales > Dermatophilaceae > Terrabacter. The sequence goes on along the minus strand of JYOE01000017.1, from coordinate 100,230 downwards.
GACCGCCGCCGGCGTAGGACACCTCGTCCGCGACGACGCGCTGGTCGGGCCCGGGGAAGCTCGGGACCAGGGCGATCGCGTCGAGGGTGGCGACTCCGACGAAGACCGCCTCGACAGCCTGTGTGCTTGCCATGCGTCCTGCACTCCTTCGTGCGTCCCAGTTGATGTTGATACCCTAACAGTGGATGTTGGAAAGTCAACAAATTCTGGTCGGTAACTCACGTATGCTGAGCGAGTGGGAGTCGTCGATGAGTGAGTCAGGGGCCGAGCTGAGGGCCGAGCTGAGGGCCGATCAGGGGGCCGAATCCGGTGCCATGCGCTACGACACCGCCCCCGACCGGCGGCGCAGCATCCTCGAGCGCGTGGAAGGCACCGGATTCGTCTCGGTCACCGAGCTCACGCGACGTCTCGGCGTCTCGGACATGACCGTCCGCCGCGACCTGCGCAAGCTCGCCGAACAGGGCAAGGTGCGCATCGTCCACGGCGGCGTCAGCGCACTGAGGCAGTCGCTCCACTCCCCCGCCTTCACCGGACGCGCGGAGGAGAACTCCGACGCCAAGCAGGCCATCGGGACCCTCGCCGTCGCGACCCTGCCGGCAACCGCGACCGTGGCCATCGACGCGGGCACGACGACGTATGCCGCCATGCAGGCGCTGCCCGAGACCTTCCGTGGGACGGTCGTCACCCACTCCGTGCCGGTCATGCAGCTGGCCCTCGCGCGGGGGCTCAGCCGGCTCGTCGGCCTCGGCGGCGAGCTGCTCCCCGACAGCCAGGCCTTCGTCGGTCCGCGCACGGTCGAGTCGACGCGGGGGCTGCGGGTCGACACGCTGCTGCTCGGGGCTGCCGCGGCCGACGAGCACGGCATCTACGTGTCCACCGACAACGAGCGACCGACCAAGCTCGCCCTCATGGCGATCGCGCAGCGCACGATCCTGCTCGTCGACTCCAGCAAGTTCACGACCACGGCGCCGGTGCTGCTGTGCGACTGGTCGGCCATCTCGGGGGTCGTGAGCGATGCGCCGCCGCCGGCCCACCTGGCCCACACGCTGCACGACCTGCCCGAGGGCGTCCTGGTCGCCGGCTGACCCCTGGCGGCTCGATCACACGAGCCCAGAAGGGCTCCGGGGGCCTCCGGGTGGAGTCCGGTGGCGCGGGCGGTACGCGGTTGACGCCCCGCACCACCGGGGCTCTGGGGTTCGCCGCTCGTCAGAGGCGGGCGGCGAGGCGGTGGTAAGCCGCGCTCCAGCGCAGCTCCTGCCGCACGCTCTCGGGCGTCGAGCCGTCGTCGATGACGACCAGCTCGGTCGAGGTCATCTCGGCGAGGTCGCGGAACTCCTCCGTGCCCACCGCCGTGGACAGCACCGTGTGGTGCGGCCCGCCTGCGAGCAGCCACGACTCGGCCGAGGTCGACAGGCTGGGGCGCGGCTCCCACACGGCGCACGCCACGGGGAGGCGGGGCAGCTCCTCGTCGGGCTCGACGACGTCGATCTCGTTGAGGGTCAGGCGGAATCGGCCGCCGAGGTCACTCATGCCGACGACCACACCGGGGCCGGGCGCTGCGGTGAACCGCAGGCGCACCGGGTCCTCGCGGCCACCGATGCCGAGCGGGTGGATCTCCAGCGACGGCTGCCGCGAGGCGATCGTCGGGCAGACCTCGAGCATGTGCGCGCCGAGGATCTTCTCCTGCCCGGGCACGAGGTGGTAGGTGTAGTCCTCCATGAACGAGGTGCCGCCCGGCATTCCCTTCGCCATCGCCTTCGTCGCGCGCAGCAGCACCGAGGTCTTCCAGTCGCCCTCGCCGCCGAAGCCGTATCCGTCGGCCATCAGCCGCTGCACCGCCAGGCCGGGCAGCTGCCGCAGCCCGCCGAGGTCCTCGAAGTTCGTCGTGAATGCGCCGAACCCGCCTTCGGTGAGGAAGGTCCGCAGCCCGGCCTCGATGCGTGCCCCGTAGCGCAGCGACTCGTGGCGCTCGCCGCCGCGACGCAGCTCGGGCACGACGGCGTACGCGTCCTCGTACTCCGCGACCAGCGTGTCGACCTCGGCGTCGGCGACCGCGTCGACGACCTCGACGAGGTCGTTCACGCCGTACGTGTTGACCGAGACCCCGAAGCGCAGCTGCGCCTCGACCTTGTCGCCCTCGGTGACCGCGACGTCCCGCATGTTGTCGCCGAACCGGGCCAGCCGCAGGCTGCGCAGCTCGGCCACGCCGGCAGCCGCCCGTCCCCACGCACCGACCCGCTGGAGCACGGCCGGGTTGCTCACGTGACCGGCCACGATCTTGCGGGCGATCCCCAGCCTCGCCCCGACGAACCCGAACTCGCGGTCGCCGTGCGCGGCCTGGTTGAGGTTCATGAAGTCCATGTCGATGCTCGACCACGGCAGCTCGGCGCCGGCCTGCGTGTGCAGGTGCAGCATCGGCTTGCGCAGCGCGTCCAGCCCGGTGATCCACATCTTGGCGGGCGAGAACGTGTGCATCCAGGTGACCACGCCGATGCACTCGGGCGCCGCGTTGGCCTCGAGGATCGCGGCGTGGATCGCGGCGGCGTCGGCGAGGATCGGCCGCCACACCACCCGCGCCGGCAGCACCGCGCTCGCGTCGATCTCCTTCGCGATGGCCTGCGACTGCTCGGCCACCTGGCGCAGCGTCTCCTCGCCGTAGAGGTGCTGGCTGCCGGTGAGGAACCAGACCTCGCGCTCGTCGCTGCGTGCCGGGTGCGTGCTCGTCATGGGGTGTCCTTCTGTCCGTAGACGTTCTGGTAGCGGTCGAACAGGGAGTCGACGTCGGTCGGGTCGATGCGGATGGGCTCGCCCAGCTGTCGGGCGATGTGCATGGTGCGGGCGACGTCCTCGCACATGACGGCCGCCTTGACGGCCGAGCGGGCGTCCTTGCCGATGGTGAAGACACCGTGCTGCTTCATGAGCACGGCGGCCGACTTGCTGGCCGTGAGCGTCTCGACGATGCCGCGCCCGATGGAGTCGTCGCCGATGAGTGCGAAGGGCCCCACGGGGATCTCCCCGCCGAACTCGTCGGCCTGCATCGTCAGGGCGCAGGGGATCGGCTCGCCCCGGCTCGCCCAGGCCGTCGCGTACGTCGAGTGCGTGTGCACCACGCCGCCGACGTGCGGCAGGTGCCGGTAAACGTACGCCTGGGCGTCGGTGTCGGACGACGGTGCGTGCTCGCCCTCGACGACCCGGCCGTGCAGGTCGCACAGCACCATGTTCTCGGGCGTCAGGTCGTCGTAGGCGACACCGGACGGCTTGATCACCATGAGGTCGCGGCCAGGGACCCTCGCCGAGACGTTGCCGGCCGTCCAGATGACGAGCTGGTAGCGGGTCAGCTCCGCGTGCAGGGCGCACACCTCGCGCCGGATCGACGCGATGGTTGCGTTCACATCGGTGAGCACGCTCACGCCGCCTCACCTCCTGCGCGGACCTCCTGGGCGGTCGGGGCGGTCGGGGCGGTCGGCCCGGGCGCCTGGCGCACCTCGTCCTTGCCGGCGATCGCCTTGCGGCGCAGGGACTTCAGCCGCTTCATGACGTCGTTGCCGCCTCGACCGAAGTGGTCGTGCAGCCGCACGTACTCCTCGAAGAGCAGGTCGTATGCCGCCGCGTCGCCTTCGCGGGTCACGAACGCCGCCCGCTCGACTCCCCCCATGGCCGCCGCCGCGGCAGCGACGTCGGGGAAGGCACCCGCCGCGACGGCGGCGTGAATCGCCGAACCGAGGGCCGGGCCCTGGGCGGAACGGATGACTGACAGCGGCAGCCGCGTGACGTCGGCATAGATCTGCATGAGCAACGGGTTCTTCGCGAGGCCGCCGGCGATGACGAGCTCGGTGACCGGGACGCCGCTGTCGCGGAAGGTCTCGAGGATGACGCGGGTGCCGAAGGCGGTCGCCTCGAGCAGCGCCCGGTAGACCTCCTCGGGTCGGGTCGCCAAGGTCTGGCCGACGACGAGGCCCGACAGCTCGTGGTCGACGAGCACCGACCGGTTGCCCGAGTGCCAGTCGAGCGCGACGAGGCCGTGCTCCCCCACCGCCTGGGTGGACGCCTTCTCGGTGAGCAGCTCGTGGGCCGACAGCCCGCGGGCCTCTGCCTCCGCGGCATACCCGGCCGGGAAACCCGTGCGGGTGAACCAGCCGAAGATGTCACCGACCCCGGACTGTCCGGCCTCGTAGCCGTAGAGGCCGTCGACGATGCCGCCGTCGACGACGCCGCACATGCCGGGAACTTCGCGCAGCACGTCGCTGCTCATGACGTGGCAGGTCGAGGTGCCCATGATCGCCACCATCTGGCCGGGTGCCGTCGCCTGCGCGGCGGGGGCGGTCACGTGCGCGTCGACGTTGCCGACGGCCACCGCGATCCCCTCGGGAAGACCCGTCCACGCCGCAGCTTCCGCAGTGAGCCGCCCTGCGGCAGAGCCGAGCTCACCGATCGGGTGATCGAGCTTGTCGTCGACGAACGAGGCGAACCCCGGGTTGAGCGCTGCGAGGTAGTCCCTCGACGGGTATGCGCCGTCCTGACGGATGCCCTTGTAACCGGCCGTGCACGCGTTGCGCACGTAGTCGCCGCAGAGCTGCCACACGATCCAGTCGGCCGCCTCGACCCAACGGTCCATGGCAGCGTAGACCTCGGGGTCCTCCTCGAGAACCTGCAGCGCCTTGGCGAACTCCCACTCCGAGCTGATCAGGCCGCCGTAGCGCTGCAGCCACGGCTCACCGCGCTCGGAGGCGAGGGCGTTGATGCGGTCGGCCTGCGCCTGCGCGGCGTGGTGGCGCCACAGCTTGACCCAGGCGTGCGGGCGGTCGGCCCACTGGGGCAGCTCGCACAGGGGCACACCGTCGGCGGTCGTCGGCAGCACCGTGCACGCGGTGAAGTCGGTCGCGATGCCGATGACGTCACCCGGGTCTATCCCGGCAACGGCGACCGCCGCCGGCACGGCGTGACGCAGCACCTCGCGGTAGTCCTCGGGCACCTGCAGCGCCCAGTCGGGCGGCAGCGCGGCCGTCCCGGGGACGGGGAGGCGCTCGGTGACGACGGCGTGCGCGTACTCGTGGACGGCCGAGCCGAGTTCGGCGCCGTCGGACACCCGGACGACGAGGGCTCTCCCCGAGAGAGTCCCGAAGTCGACGCCGACGACGTAGGTCGGCCTTACGCCGGTGGCCTGCTCGTTCATGTCGTGCTGCTCCTGGTCCGGCCCGGCGGCGCGGTGCTCGCGCGGACGATGAGTTGGGGGTCGATGAGGCTGGGCACCTGGTCGGTCTCGCCCGAGATGGCTGCGGTGAGCATCGCGATGGCCTCCCGGCCGATCGCGGAGAAGTCCTGGCGCACCGTCGTGAGCGGCGGGATGAGGTACTCCGCCTCGGGCACGTCGTCGAAACCGACCACGCTGACGTCGTCGGGGACGGCGCGGCCGGCCTCGTGCAGGGCGCGCAGCACCCCGATCGCCATCTGGTCGTTGGCGGCGAAGACCGCTGTCACGTCGGGCTTCTCGGCGAGCTCTAGCCCTGCGCGGTAGCCGCTCTCGGCGGACCAGTCCCCCGCCACCGGCTCCATCGGCCGGTGACCCGCCGCGACCATCTCGGCACGCCAGCCCTCCGCGCGGGCACGGGCCTCGGCCCAGTCGAGCGGACCGGTGACGTGGGCGACCTCGACGTGACCGAGGTCGATGAGGTGCCGGGTGGCCAGCCGGGCCCCGGCGACGTTGTCGACGCCGACGGTGCGCCGCGCCCGCGTGAGGTCGCCCTCGACGATGACGAACGGCAGCCGCGCGCTGCGCGAACGCGCCACCTCGAGCGCCTCGTCGTGGCCCGCGATGACGACGATGCCCTCGACGGCCAGCCGGTCGAGGTGGTCGACCGCGGCGTCGAAGCCCTCACGGGTCATCTCGGCGAGCGACACCGACGAGGCGAAGAAGCCGGCCTCGCGAGCTGCCGTGTTGACGGTGCGGTGCACGCTCGTGGGGCCGAAGAGCGTCGAGGCCGTCGTGATGATGCCGATCGTCCCCGACCGGCCGCTCACCAGGGCCCGGGCCGCCGTGTTGGGCCGGTAGCCGAGCCGCTCGATCGCCTGCAGCACCCGGTCGCGGGTCTCGGGTCGGATGCTCGAGGCCCCGTTGATGACACGCGACACCGTCTGGTGCGAGACGCCGGCCAGCCGTGCGACGTCCTGCATCACGGGAGCGCGCGACACGGTGTCGCTCACGAGGCCCTCCTCGTGAACAGCCGCTGCATCACGATGAAGAGCAGGAGCAGGGTTCCGATCGCGATCTTTGTCCACCATGAGCTCAGCGTGCCTTGGAACGAGATCAACGTCTGGATGACACCCAGGACGAGCACGCCGAGGAGCGAGCCGAGGACGAAACCGACGCCACCGCTCAGCAGGGTGCCCCCGATGACGACGGACGCGATGGCGTCGAGCTCCATCCCCACGGCATGGAGGCCGTAGCCGGAGAGCATGTAGACGGAGAAGAGCAGCCCGGCCACCGCGGCACAGAGCCCGCTGATGGCGTACGCGGCGACCTTGACGCGGGCGACCGGCAGACCCATGAGGGTGGCCGAGCTCTCGCTGCCGCCGATCGCGTAGACCGTGCGCCCGAAGCGCGTGCGGTGGAGCACCCACACGGCCGCGGCGACGATGACGAGGGCGATGACGACGCTCCACGTGATGACCACCCCACCGGGCAGCTCGATCGTGCCGGTCGCGAGGGCTCGGAAGAACGGGTCCTTGATCGAGATCGACTCCACACCGATGACGAAGCACAGGCCGCGGGCGAGGAACATCCCGGCGAGCGTGACGATGAACGGCTGGATCTCGAAGTGGTGGATCACCAGCCCCATGAGCACCCCGAGACCGGTGCCGACGGCGAGGACGAGCAGGATGACGAGCGGTGCCGGGATGCCGGCGCGCAGCGTCGCCGCGGCCAGCATCGTCGAGAGGGCGACCACCGCCCCGACGGAGAGGTCGATGCCGCCGGTGAGGATGACGAACGTCATGCCGACCGCGAGGACGATGAGGAACGCGTTGTCGATGAAGAGGTTCGCAAAGACCTGGCCCGACGTGAAGCCCTCGTAGCGGACCGAGCCCACGCCGAAGAGCAGGACGAACAGCACGAAGGTCGCGACGACGGGGAGCACGCGGCCGGGGATGCCGGGGACCTTGGACAGGCCGGGGACGCGGTGCCTGGCCGGAGTGGTCGTGGTCATGACTGGGTCACCTTCTGCTTGGTGTCGGGCGCGTCGACGGCGTCGGCGACCGGGCGGTCCGCGACACCATCCGGCTCGGCTGCGTCGTGGTCGGCCGGGTCCTGTTGCGCCGCAAGGCTGTCCGCATCGGCAGACGGTTGCGTGGCGGGGTGGCCGGCGGGCCTGCGCCGAGCGAATCGGGCCCGCATCTTCGGCGCCTGCAGCAGACAGACGGCGATGACGACGAGAGCCTTGAAGACGAGGGTGACCTCGGGGGCGATGCCCATGGAGTACACGGTCGTCGTCAGCGTCTGGATGATGAGGGCGCCGACGAGGGTGCCCGACAGCGAGTACCTCCCGCCGGCGAGCGACGAGCCACCGATGACGACCGCGAGGATCGCGTCCATCTCGATCCAAAGTCCGGCGTTGTTCGCGTCGGCGGCGCTGACGTTGGAGCTGATCATGAGGCCGGCGACGCCGGCACACACGGCCGCGAAGACGTAGACGGTCCAGATGATCGTCCGGGACCGCAGGCCCGCCAGGCGGCTGGCCTCGGGGTTGATGCCGACCGACTCGATGAGCAGGCCGAGCGCGGTGCGCCGGGTGACGAGCGCGACGGCGACGAGGGCCGCGAGCGCGATGAGGATGGAGATCGGGAAGAGGAGGAACCCCGCGCCGATCTCGCGGAAGAAGTCGTTGCGCACCGTGATGATCTGGCCGTCCGTGACGAGCATGGCGATGCCGCGCCCGGCGGTCATCAGCACGAGGGTGGCGATGATCGGTTGGATCCCGAGCAGCGACACGAGGAAGCCGTTCCACAGGCCCAGCACGAGGCACAACGCCAGCGCCACCCCGATGCCGGTCACCGCGGCCGCCGGACTCGTGGGGTCGCTCGAGCCCACGATCGTCGTGCACGCGACGGCTCCGGCGATGGCGGCGACCGCACCGACGGACAGGTCGATGCCCCGGGTGGCGATGACGAGCGTCATGCCCAGGGCGATGAGCAGGGTCGGCGCGCCGTTCTTGAGGATGTCGACGAGGCTGCCGTAGAGGTGCCCGTCCTGGAGCCGCACCGACAGGAACCCGGGGTTGCGCGCGGCGTTGGCCAGCAGCAGCGCGACGAGGGCGACGACGGGCCAGAGCAGGCGGCTCCCTCGCATCCGCTGGGCGAACGTGGCGGTTGCTGCGCTCATGACGCCACCTGCTCGGTCCGGGCGGCGGTGCCGACGCGCGGTGCGGCGGTGGCGTCGGTCTCGGCGATGAGTCCCATGATGTCGTCGACGGTCGCGGAGGCGTCCAGCTCGGCGACCTTCGCGCGGTCCTTCAGCACGATGACGCGGTGCGACAGGCGGGCCACCTCCTCGAGCTCGGCTGAGATGTAGACGACCGCCATGCCCTCGGCGGCCAGCTGCGCGACGAGCTTCTGGATCTGGGCCTTGGCGCCGATGTCGATGCCGCGCGTGGGCTCGTCGAGGATGAGCAGCCGCGGGTTCGTGACGAGCCAGCGGGCGAGGAGCACCTTCTGCTGGTTGCCGCCCGAGAGGCGCCCGACGATCGCGTCGGGGTCGGCGGGGCGGATGTCCAGGGTCTCGATCCAGCGGGCGACGAGCTCGTCCTTGGTGCGCCGTGGGATGGGCCGGGCCCACCCGCGCGCGGCCTGCATCGCGAGGACGAGGTTGTCGCGGATCGACAGGTCGGCGAGGATCCCCTCGCCCTTGCGGTCCTCGGAGCAGAACGCGATCCCCGAGGCGATGGCGGCGCGGGGCGTGCGCAGCGAGACGTCCTTGCCGCCCACACGCACCGATCCGGAGTCGGCGCGGTCGGCCCCGAAGAGCAGCCGGGCCAGCTCGGTGCGGCCGCTGCCGAGCAGGCCGGCGAGTCCGACGACCTCGCCGGAGCGGATCGTCAGGTCGAACGGGGCGATCGAGCCGCGTCGGCCCAGCCCGCTGGCCTCGAGGACCGGCGGCGCCCCGGAGGTGCCGGACCCGGCGTCCTCGGCGAGGCGCTCGACCTCCTCGAGCACCCCGAGCTCGCGGCCGATCATCGCCGACACGAGCTGGAGCCGGGAGAGGTCACGCGTGAGGTGCTCGCCGACGAGTCGGCCGTTGCGCAGGACCGTCATGCGGTCGGCGATCTCGTAGACCTGCTCGAGGAAGTGCGAGACGAAGAGGATGGCCACCCCCTGGTCGCGCAGGTGGCGCATGATGCGGAAGAGCTCGGCGACCTCGTCCTGGTCGAGGCTCGAGGTGGGCTCGTCGAGGATGAGCACCTGCGCGTCGACGGCCACGGCCCTGGCGATGGCCACGAGCTGCTGGATCGCGATGGGGTGCTCGGCGAGGGTCGAGGCCGGGTCGATGGTCAGGCCCATCCGGCCGAGCAGCTCCGCGGCGCGGGCCCGGGTGCCCGGCAGGTCGATGGCCCCGAACCGGCGCGGCTCGCGCCCGAGCAGGATGTTCTCCGCGACCGAGAGGTTCGGGCAGAGGTTGACCTCCTGGTACACGGTGCTCACACCGGCCTCCTGGGCCGCCGCGGGTCCCGCGAAGGCCACGCGCTCGCCGCGCAGCTCCGTCGTGCCGGACGTGGCCGTGTAGACCCCGGTGAGCACCTTGATGAGGGTCGACTTGCCGGCCCCGTTCTCACCCATGAGGGCGTGCACCTCACCGGGGAGGAGGCGGAAGTCGACGTCCGCGAGGGCCGTGACCCCCGGGAACTCCATCGTGATCCCGCGCATCGCGACGACGGGGTCGCCGGTCGGGGCGGTCGTCGGTCTCGGCGTGTCGGTCATGACGTCCTGTCCTTCGCTTCCGGGTGTCGGGTGGACGGCCCCCGCCACCACACCCGGAGGGTGGCGGGAGCCGTCGATCGGGCGAGGCGCGCGGCCCGGCGTGTGGGCCGCGCGACCTCGGGTCGGGGGCTCAGTACTTGCGCGAGGGCAGCGCCGTCTTGGCCTGCTCCTGGGTGAACGTCGTCTCCTCGGTCACCACGCGCTCGGGCACCGACTCACCGGCCACGACCTTCTTCGCGAGGTCCATGAGCTGGTCGCCGAGCAGTGGGCTGCACTCGACGATGTAGTTGATCTTGCCGTCGGCGAGGGCCTGCATGCCGTCGTGCACGGCGTCGACGGTGATGATCTTGATGTCCTTGCCCGGAACCTTGCCGGCGGCCTCGATGGCCTCGATCGCTCCGAGACCCATGTCGTCGTTGTGGGCGTAGACGACGTCGATCTTCGGGTTGGACTTGAGGAAGGCCTCCATGACCTGCTTGCCACCGGACCGGGTGAAGTCACCGGTCTGCGACGCGATGACCTTGATCTGCGGGGCCGCCTTGATGGCGTCGGCGAAACCCTCCTTGCGGTCGATCGCCGGTGCTGCGCCCGTCGTGCCCTGCAGCTCGACGACGTTGACCTCGCTCTTGCCCTCGCTGTCCTTGACGAGCCACTCGCCGGCCTTCTTGCCCTCGGCGACGAAGTCGGAGCCCAGGAAGGTCTTGTAGAGCGTCTTGTCCTCGGAGTCGACCGCCCGGTCGGTGAGGATGACGGGGATGTTGGCGCGCTTCGCCTCGAGCAGCACGGTGTCCCAACCGGTCTCGACGACGGGGCTGAAGGCGATGACGTCGACCTTCTGCTGGATGTAGCTGCGGATCGCCTTGATCTGGTTCTCCTGCTTCTGCTGCGCGTCGGAGAACTTCAGCTCGATGCCGGCGGTCTTGGCCGACTCCTGCACGTTCTTGGTGTTGGCAGTGCGCCAACCGGACTCGGCTCCGACCTGCGCGAAGCCCATGACGATCTTGTCGCCGCCCCCGGCGCCGGCGCCGGACGCACCGGCCGCGGCCCCGCTGGAGCTGCCACAGGCCGCGAGGGCCGCGACGGCGACGGCACTGACGGCCACCGGAAGGATCTTCTTCAGCACTGGACTTTCCTCCAAGCTCAGGACGCCCTCATTGGCGCCGTGGTGCGGCCGACCTCCTCGTCCGCCGTGGCCGTCAGGCCACTTGAGGCAAGAGTGTGAGCGTTAACATCGCGCCGCGTCAACCCCCCGTCCGAATCTTTTCTGCCCCCTTGACGCATTCGGAGCGGCTGCTATGTTAGCGCTCACTTTCGTGAGCAGGGCTGCTCCTGACCGGTGCTGCCCCGCGCGCGGAGGACACCCGGACCAGCCCCCTTCCTTTCCACGAAAGGCCCCACCCCATGACACACGCACGTGTCGTGGCGGGTCTGGCGACCGGCGTCCTCGGCGTCGGACTGCTCGCCGGGCTCCCGTCGGCGCAGGCCGCCGCCGGGACCGCCACTCCCGCCCCGCTCGACTACTCCATCACCGTCGACCCGGCGTCCACCGGACCGACCATCGACGACTCCATGTACGGCGTCTTCTACGAGGACATCAACCGCGCCGCCGACGGCGGCCTCTACGCCGAGCTCGTCCAGAACCGCTCCTTCGAGTACTCGTCGGCCGACAACCGCTCCTACACCGGGCTCACGTCGTGGTCGACGTCCGCCACCGCCGGAGGTGCCGGCACGGCGACGACCGTCGACGACGCCGACCGGCTCGGCGAGCGCAACAGGAGCTACCTGCGCCTCGCCCTGGCGAACCCCACGGGGGCCACCTTCGGCGTGAGCAACGCCGGCTACAACACGGGCGTACGCGTGGAGGCCGGGAAGACGTACGACTTCAGTGTCTGGGCGCGCACCGACGCCGCCGCCGGCACCCCGCTCACGGTCACGCTGCGCGACGGCGGCCGCACGACGGCATACGCGGCCCCGCTGCGCATCGACGTCAGGGGCGACGCCTGGACGAAGTACGCCGGCAGCTTCGTCGCCACCGCCTCGACGACGTCCGGGCGTCTCGGCGTCGAGGCCGGCGGCACCGGCACTCTGCGGCTCGACATGGTCTCGCTCTTCCCCCGCGACACCTACAAGGGCCGCCCGAACGGCCTGCGCAAGGACCTCGCCGAGAAGGTCGCCGCCCTGCACCCCGGGTTCGTCCGCTTCCCGGGCGGCTGCCTCGTCAACACCGGGAGCATGTACGCGTACGACGCGGCGAACGGCTACCCGCGGGCCCGCAGCTACCAGTGGAAGGACACGATCGGGCCCGTCGAGCAACGCGCCACGAACGCGAACTTCTGGGGCTACAACCAGTCCTACGGGATCGGCTACTACGAGTACTTCCAGTTCTCCGAGGACATCGGCGCCCAGCCGGTGCCGGTGCTGCCCGCGCTCGTCACCGGCTGCGGCCAGAACCGTGCCACCGTCGACGACGCCCTCCTCCAGCGCCACATCCAGGACGCCCTCGACCTCATCGAGTTCGCCAACGGTCCCGTGACGAGCGAGTGGGGCGCCAAGCGCGCGGCCATGGGCCACCCGGCACCGTTCGGCCTCAAGCGGATCGCCATCGGAAACGAGGAGAACCTCCCCGACCAGTACTTCGCGAACTTCGTGAAGTTCGAGTCGGCCATCAAGGCCGCGCACCCCGACATCACGGTGATCTCGAACTCCGGGCCCGACGACACGGGGTCGACGTTCGACCGGCTGTGGGACCTCAACAAGGGCCACGGCACCGCCATGCTGGATGAGCACTACTACAACAGCCCGGACTGGTTCCTCCAGAACAACAAGCGCTACGACGCCTACGACCGCCAGGGCCCCAAGGTCTTCCTCGGCGAGTACGCCTCGCTCGACAACAAGCTGCGCAACTCCCTCGCCGAGGCGGCCTACATGACGGGCCTCGAGCGCAACGCGGACGTCGTCAAGATGGCGTCCTACGCGCCGCTGCTGTCCAACATCGACTACGTGCAGTGGAAGCCGGACATGATCTGGTTCGACAACGCCGGCTCGTGGGGCTCCACGAGCTACGAGGTGCAGAAGCTCTTCATGAACAACGTCGGCGACGAGGTCGTCCCGAGCAGCGCGAGCGGCTCTGTCGCACAGGCGAAGCCGATCACCGGGGCCATCGGCCTGTCGACGTGGGCCACCGCCGCGAAGTACGACGACGTCACCGTGACCGGGGCCGACGGCACCGAGCTGTTCAAGGACGACTTCTCCGGCGACGCGTCACGGTGGACGTCCCTCGCGAACCGCGGCACGTGGTCGGTGCAGGACGGCGCCTACGTCCAGTCCGACGCTGCCGCGCAGGACACGCTGGTGCGGGCAGGCGACGTCACCTGGCACGACTACGACCTGAACCTCAAGGCGACGAAGACCGCTGGCGTCGAGGGCTTCCTCATCGGCTTCGGCGTCAAGGACTCCGGCAACTACTACTGGTGGAACCTCGGCGGGTGGAACAACACCCAGGGCGCGGTCGAGAAGGCGGTGGGCGGTGCGAAGCAGACGCTCCTCGCCAAGCCCAACACCATCCAGACGGGCCGCACCTACGACGTCAGCGTCAAGGTGCGAGGCGGCCAGGTCGAGCTGTACCTCGACGGCGCGCTGTGGGGCAGCTTCCGCGACGACGCCGTGACCGAGCCGTTCGCGCAGGTCGTCACCCGCGACGTGGCGCGGCAGCAGCTCATCGTCAAGGTCGTCAACGCCCAGGACGCACCGGCACGCACACGCATCGACCTCGGCACGTCCCGCGTCGTGGGCAAGGCCGAGATGACCGTCATCTCCGGCGACCCCGAGGCCCAGAACACCCGCACGGCCCAGCCCGTGCAGCCGGTCACCTCGACCGTCAAGGGCATCGCGTCGACGTTCACCCGCACCTTCGAGCCGAACTCGGTGACCTTCCTCCGAGTCCAGATGAAGTAGGAGACCGCCATGACACACGCACTCTCGCGACGTACCCTGCTGGGCGGCGGCCTCGGCGGGTTCGCGCTCGCCGCAAGTGGCCTCGCACTGCCACAGCTCGCCGGCCGTGCCCTTGCGGCCACCAGTCCACTCACGGACGCCCAGGTGTACGGCGCGCCCACCGTGAGCCCGCTCGTCTGGCAGCGCGCCGACCCGTTCGTCACGCTGCCCGTCTCCGGCACGTACTACTTCACCGGTTCCGTCCCGGAGTACGACCGCATCGTCGTGCGCGGTGCCGACACGATCACCGGCCTCGGGTCCGCCGCCGAGTCGGTCGTGTGGCGCCGTCCCACCTCCGGGCAGATGGGCGGACACATCTGGGCCCCCGAGCTGCACCGCATCGACGGCCGCTGGTACCTCTACTTCGCGGCCGGCGACGCGGGCAACGTCTTCAACATCCGCATGTACGTCATGGAGTCAGCTCTCGCCGACCCGCGGGAGCCCTCGGGCTGGGGCGCGCCACGACAGATCGTCACCCCCTGGTCGTCGTTCGCGCTCGACTCCACCACCTTCGAGCACCTCGGCCGGCGTTACCTCGTGTGGGCCCAGAGTGAGCCCGAGATCGCCGTCAACACGAGTCTCTACATCGCCGAGATGGCCTCCCCCTTCGCGCTCGCGAGCGCGCCGGTGCGCATCGCGACGCCGACACGGTCGTGGGAGGTGCAGGGCTTCAAGGTCAACGAGGGGCCGGCCGTGCTGGTGCGCAACGGCAGGGTGTTCATCACCTTCTCCGCGAGCGCCACGGACTCCCGGTACTGCATGGGCCTGCTGACGGCCGACGCCCGCTCGAACCTGCTCGACGCAGGGGCGTGGAGCAAGGGGGCCGACCCCGTGGTCACGACGAACGAGCAGACGCGGCAGTACGGCCCCGGCCACAACAGCTTCACCGTGGCCGAGGACGGCGTCACGGACGTCATGGTCTACCACGCCCGCGACTACCGCGACATCGTCGGCGACCCGCTCTACGACCCGAACCGGCACGCCCGCGCCCAGCGGCTCTACTGGCACCCCGACGGCACGCCGCTCCTCGGCGTGCCGGTGGGAACGGGCGGCCCGATCGTGCGGCTCTCCCCCGCCGACTCCGCGTCGTCGTTCGTCAGGCACTTCGCCTACGACCTGCGCGTGGACGCCGACGTGCGCGAGCTGGCCGACAGCCAGTTCCGTTTCGTGCCGGGCAGGGCCGGCACGGACACGGTGTCACTGCAGTCGGTGAACTTCCCCGACCGGTTCGTGCGCGTGACCGGAACGAGCCTGCGCATCGAACCGGTCGACGAGGCCAGCAGCACGTATGTTGCCGAGGCGAGCTTCCGTCGGCAGCCGGGCCTCGCCAACCCGAGGGGCGTGTCCCTCCAGTCGGTCTCTGCGCCGGGGTCCTACCTTCGACACGACAAGGGTCGCCTCGTCGTGGGCCCGGCCTCGGGGTCGAAGTCGACCTTCCTGCTCAGCTGACGCTCCCCGGGGGCCGGCTCGCGACGTCGCGAGCCGGCCCCTGCCGCACCCGAACCCGACGCCCCCAGGAGACCAGATGACCAGCCCGTCCTCGATCGCGCTCACCGCAGACGGGATCATCCTCGAGGTGGTCACCGCGGGTGCAGCCGTCCGCCGGGTCACCCTGACCGACGAGGACCGACCCCTCGACGTGGTGCTCGGGTTCGGTGACCGCGCCGACTACGGCACGGGCCTCGACTACCTCGGCGCGACGATCGGCCGCTACGGCAACCGGATCGGCGCCGGCCGCTTCTCACTCGACGGCGTGGTGCACGAGCTCGCGACCAACGAGAACGGCAACACCCTCCACGGCGGTCCTGAGGGGTTCGACCGCCGGGAGTGGACGGTCCTGGATCGCGACGCCGCGCACGTCACCCTGGGCCTGCACAGCCCCGACGGCGACCAGGGCTTCCCGGGCGCCCTCGACGTCACCGTCACCTACACCGTGGCACCGGGCAGCGTGCGCATCGACTACCGTGCCACGACGGACCGCGACACCGTGGTCAGCCTCACCAACCACGCGTACTTCAACCTCGGCGGCGAGGGCAGCGGCCCGGTCGACGACCACACCCTCGCCGTGCCGGCCGACACCTTCACCGCCACCGATGCCGCGCTCCTGCCCACGGGCGAGCTGCGCGACGTGACCGGCACGCCCTTCGACCTGCGTGCCCCGCGCCGACTCGGTGACGTCCTGGCGACCGACGACGAGCAGCTGCGGCACGGCGGGGGCCTGGACCACAACTTCTCGGTCCGCGGCTCGGGACTGCGCGAGGTGGCCGTCCTCCGCGGGGCGTCCGGGCGCACCCTCGTCGTCGAGAGCGACCAGCCGGGCCTGCAGGTGTACTCCGGGGCGCACTTCGACGGCACGATCACCGGACCGGGGGGTACGCCCTACGCCGCCCGCGCGGGAATCGCTCTGGAGACCCAGGGCTTTCCCGACGCACCCAACCACGCCGGCTTCCCCTCGACCGTCCTGCGGGCCGGCGAGACGTACGCCAGCACGACGGCCTGGCGCTTCGGCCACGACGCCTGACGCCGCCTGCTCCTCGGGCCAGGTCGAGGTGCCTCTTGACTGGATACCCCATAGGGGTACCTTGGAAGTATGGACGGCAACCGTGAGGCCCCGACCGCTGAGTCGCGGTCACTGGTGCGCGACCCCGTCTGCGGCATGGACGTCGATCCGGCGATGACTGCGCACCACCACGAGCTGCAAGGCCACACCCACCACTTCTGCTCCGCCGGTTGCCGAGCCACCTTTATCGCGAATCCCCTTCATTTCCTTGGCAGTTCGGAGAACCCCAAGGCGCCAGCCGCCCGACCCGGCGATGACGTCGAGTGGACGTGTCCGATGCACCCGGAGATCCGCAGGCCGGGCCCCGGCTCGTGCCCCATCTGCGGGATGGCGCTCGAGCCCGTCACGGTGACCGCGGGCAGCGGTCCCAACCCCGAGCTGGCCGACATGACGCGACGGTTCGTCGTGGCGGTCGCGCTCAGCGTCCCTGTGCTCGTCCTCTCGATGGGCCGCGATCTCATTCCCGCCCTGGAGGACGCGATCTCGGCGACGGCCGCCGGCTGGGCCCAGCTCGTCCTTGCCACACCCGTCGTGCTGTGGGCGGGCCGGCCGTTCTTCCAGCGCGGCTGGACCTCCGTTCGCACGATGAAGCTGAACATGTTCACGCTCATCGCGATGGGCACGGGTGTGGCGTGGCTCTTCAGCGTGGTCGCGACCGTCGCGCCCGGGGTGTTCCCGGAGGCGTTTCGCATGGACGGCGCCGTCGCCGTCTACTTCGAGGCGGCCGCCATCATCACCGCACTCGTCCTGCTCGGACAGGTCCTCGAGCTGCGCGCCCGCGAGAGCACGTCCGGCGCCATCCGCGCGCTGCTCGACCTCACGCCCAAGACGGCCCGCCGCATCGACCCGACCGGACCCGAGTCCGAGGTCACCCTCGACGAGGTGCAGCTCGGCGACCTGCTGCGCGTCCGTCCCGGCGAGTCGGTCCCCGTGGACGGCACGGTGCAGGAGGGCCGGTCGACGGTCGACGAGTCCATGGTCACGGGCGAGTCGATGCCGGTGACCAGAGTCGAGGGCGACAGCGTCATCGGCGGGACCGTGAACCAGACCGGGTCGTTGGTCATCCGCGCCGAACGGGTCGGCCGCGACACCATGCTGGCCCGCATCGTGCAGATGGTCGCCGACGCCCAGAGGTCGCGTGCCCCGATCCAGCGGCTCGCCGACCGGGTCTCGGCGGTGTTCGTGCCCGCCGTCATCGGCGTCGCCGTGGTGGCGTTCGTCGTGTGGGCCACCGTGGGTCCCGACCCGCGGCTGGCCCACGGCCTCGTCGTCGCGGTCAGTGTCCTCATCATCGCCTGCCCGTGTGCGCTGGGCCTGGCAACGCCGGTGTCGATCATGGTCGGGGTCGGGCGGGGCGCCTCGCTCGGCGTTCTCATCAAGAACGCCGAGGCCCTGGAGGTCATGGAGAAGGTCGACACCCTCGTCGTCGACAAGACCGGCACCCTCACGGAAGGGCGCCCGTCGGTCACGCACGTCGCAACCGCCGACGGCGGCGACCGGGACGAGGTGCTCCGGCTCGCCGCCGCCGTCGAGCGCGCCAGCGAGCACCCGCTCGGACTGGCTGTCGTCAGCGCCGCACGGGACGCCGCGCTGGACCTTCCCGAGGTCACTGAGTTCGACGCGCCCAGCGGAAAGGGCGTCACCGGCCTCGTCGGAGGACGCCGGGTGCTTGTGGGTAGCAAGGCCTTCCTGACCGCCGAGGGAGTCGACACGGCACGCCTGGACGACCAGGCGGACGCCCTCCGTGCCGACGGGGCCAGCGCCGTCTACGCCGCGGTGGACGGCCGGGTGGCGGGAGTCCTCGCCATCGCCGACCCGGTGAAGGAGACGACTCCCGCAGCCCTGGCCGCCCTGCGAGAGGACGGCATCGAGGTCGTCATGCTCACCGGCGACAACGCGGTCACCGCGAACGCCGTGGCGCGGAACCTGGGCATCGACCGCGTCGAGGCAGAGGTACTGCCCGAGCACAAGAGCGACGTCGTCAAGGAGCTCCGGTCGGAGGGCCGGGTCGTGGCGATGGCCGGCGACGGCGTCAACGACGCACCTGCCCTCACCGCGGCCGACGTCGGGATCGCGATGAGCACCGGCACCGACGTCGCGATCGAGAGCGCCGGAGTGACGCTGCTCAAGGGGGACCTCACCGGCATCGTGCGTTCCCGGGCCCTGTCGGTGGCGACCATGTCGAACATCCGTCAGAACCTCGTGTTCGCCTTCGTCTACAACGCCGCCGGCATACCGCTCGCCGCAGGCGTGCTCTACCCGACGTTCGGTCTGCTGCTCTCGCCGATGATCGCCGCGGCCGCCATGGCGCTGTCGTCCGTCAGCGTGATCGGAAACGCCCTCCGCCTACGCAGCCAGCGCATCTGACCCGGCGGCCGTCACGGCGCCGTCACGGTGCCGTCGTCGCCCCAGCACTCGTGCCACCACTCGTCGGGGTCGCAGCGCCGTCGGAGGTGGGGGTGGGCGCAGGGTCGCCGGAGGAACCGCTGTCGATGTCGGCGCTGGGGGCGGGGGTCGACGTCGACGGATCCGGTCCTTCGACAGCCCCGTCCTCCGTGGACCCGCCGTCCGGCGGGAGCGCGGGGTCCGTGCCGGTCGCGACGGTCGTGGGCGTCGTGCCGATCGTCGGAGTGGCGCCACTCTCGCCACCGGCCGGCTCGCTCGGCGCGAGCGGTCCCTGCTCCTTCTCGATGATCTCGAGGATCTGCTGCTTGTACGCGGTGAGCCGTTCGTCGATCTCGGAGAGCGGGACCTCGGCGATATGAGCACCGAACTCGGCGATCTGCTTCCAGACCGCGGCGATCTGCTGCTGCCCGGCTGCGCTCAGCGGACCGTCGAGGGTGACGAACAGCTGCGAAGCAAGTGCATAGGACAGGCAGTTCACACAGTCGTGGTTGACGGCGCCGGAGAGGTTCTGGGGAACGGCCACGTGGTTGTCACCCGTCACCAGCACGACCTGGAAACCGACCGCCACCGCGGCGCAGTTCTCGCAGCTGGAGAAGGCGTACGCCTCGTTGGTGTTGAGTGCTGGGGAGTCGTCCTCGATCCAGACCAGGGCGAACGCCACGTCGTAGCGGATCGTGTTGTCGGTCGTGTTCACGGCCAGCGCCTGGTTGTCTCCGACGTCCGGGGCGAGCGGCTTGTCGAACGGGAAGACCCAGCCTGTGGCCCCTGGCGGGATGCTGTCAGGGCCCGGGCCGGGAGCACCCGGGCCGGCGCCGTGCGGAACCAGCACCATGGCCAGCTGTGGCTTCTCACGAGTCGGGCGCGGGTCGTTCCTGCCCCAGCCCGCCACCACGCTCCCGCGGCCGCCCTCGGCGAGGCCCGTCGCGGAGGGCCGAAGCCCCGGTGACGCCGGAAGGGCCTGGACGGCCTGCACGAGGGTGCCGCCTTCATACGGTTGCACCGGGCGGTAGCTCCCCTCCCGCGGCCACCAGGCCCAGGTGAGGCCGGCCACGACGGCCAGTGCGACGACGACGACCACCCCGCGTTGCACCGGCGCGCCACGAGTGCGCCGCATGGCCGCACCGACGACCTGTCGCACCAGACGAGCCAGCAGCACCGCCATGGCCAGGATCGGGAAGGTGACCGCGAGGATCGCCACGCCGCGTGCGCCGACCGCTACGAGGTCGGTGTCGGCCCACGCCCGCGCCAGGGCCTCGGTCTGGGCGCCGAGACTGCGCCACGCGGTGCCGAGGACCCGCGGAAGGGCGATGACCATCGTGAAGACCGAGAAGGCCAGCATCGGCACGACGACGAGTACCCACACGGTCACGACCGCGCGCGCCCAGGGCTTGAGGACCTGCGACTCGGGGTCCTTCCATCGCCAGGGAAGGATGCCGAGCAGGGTCGGCCCGACGCGGTGGAAGAGGTCCGGCACTCCCGTGACGTCGGCGAGCACGTGGTATCCGTCGAAGCGGACCAGCGGCGTCAGCTGCCGCACCATCTGGAGGATCTGCGCCGCCACGACGAGTAGCAGCGCGTCCCAGTGCGTGAGCCACCAGACCCCCGCGGTCGCCACCGCGACCATCGCGTTGAAGTAGAGGCCGCCGAGGTCGGTGCGGACCCGCCCGGCCCGGCCGAGCCGGTAGGAGTCGGTGACGTCGGTGTAGAACGCCGGCCAGACCAGGTAGATGCCCGCCCCCATGACACCCGGGGTTGCGCCGCCTCGTCGGGCGGCCGCGGCGTGCCCGAACTCGTGGAAGCCGGCCGACAGCACGGTGACGAGCACGACGACGAGCAGCAGGCCCGGCTGGTCGAACGCCTGGTACGTCGCGGACGCCAACCCCTCGTGGAACAGCACCCACCAGCTGACGGCCAGGAAGACCGCCACGACGAGCGCCACGAGCACGGGGTGGAACAGCCGGGCGAACGGTGCCGTCAGGCGCCGCGTCAGGTCGGGGTCGCTCACGGCGTACTTGAACCGCAGGGCGAGCAGCGGGTCGGACTTCTTCAGCTCGGGCTGCCTGCCGTCCGCGCGCGCAAGCAGGCCCAGCGGTCGCAGCTGCTCGTCGACCAGGGTGCGCACGTTCTCGCCGGTCACGGTGCGCCCCTGCACCGCGGTGATGTGGGCACCCAGCTCGTCATAGCACCGCTGACCGTCGACCGACGCCAGCACCAGGTAGAGCAGTGGCGTGAGCTGGAAGGTCTGGCCGTCCTGCCTCCGCACGAGTGACGGCGGCACCCGGTAGCCCGACCCGGCCATCTCGCCGATCAGCTCGACGCCCTCGGCTCGCACGGGTGCAGCCAACACAGGCGGGTCGCCTTGGGGCGCAGCGATTCCGGACGCGGCGGGGAGCGACGACTCCACGCCGTCGTTCCCCGGCGTCCGGCCGGACAGGATCGTCACGTGCCGGCTACTGCGTGATGTCGGAGGTCTGGTCCGACGTGGCCTCGGCAGACCCGGTGATGTCCTGGTTGATGATCGCGTCCTGCTGCGACACCGCCACGGCGTCGCTGCCGACCGAACCGACGTTCGCGGCGACCGCGGCGTCGATGGGTGCAGCGACGTTGGCGTTCGCCGCGACGGCGCCGTTGATGGGCGCGGCCACGTCGGCGTCGGCGTCCACGTTGACGTTGACGTCGAGCAGGTCGCCGTCGAGCAGGCCGCCGCTGGTGACGCTGCCCGTCGGGTCGGTCGTCGGGTCGGTCGTCGGTTCGGTCGTCGGCTCGGTCGCACCCTCCGTGGCTGAGCCCGTCGGGGCGCTGCCGTCGGTCGCGGGCGCGGCCGAGCCGCCGTCGACGACGTCGTTGCCCTGGTCGATCCCGCTGTCCTGCGTGGCGTTCGCGGTGGCGTCGCTGTCGAGGCCCTGGTCGATGAGCACGCCCTGGTCGCTGAGCGCCTGGGCACTCGAGTCGACCGAGAGGATGTTGGCTCCGACCGCGGCGTCGATCGGTGCGGCGACGTTGGCGTTCGCGGCGACGGCGAGGTCGATCGGGGCTGCGGCGTCGATGGCGAGGTCGATGTCGGCGTTGAGGTCGAGGATCGAGACGACCTCCTTGTCGGGCAGCGCGGTCGAGGTCTCGGCAGCGAGCTCCTCGGCCGACAGGCCGGCGGTCGGGTGGTCACTCATCGCAGGTCTCCGTTCTCGGCGGGCCGTCACTTGGTAGACGTCGGTCAGGCCCGTACCCGTCCGATTTGTCCTGCAACCACGACCCCCCCGCCCGAGACGACTCGTCGGGTCGTTGTCGACTGCTACTCCTCGCGCGCAGGGCGGAACCAGGCAGCAGCCTCGGAAGACAGCTCGGCGTATGCCGTCCGGCCCGTCTCGCTCCCGGGCTCGCTCCCGGGCTCGCTCGTGAGCAGCAGCTGTCCCGGCACCGGAACCGGGCGCGCGGAGAGGTTGACCATGCACTGCCACCCCTCGGAGCGCTCGAACCGCAGCACCTCCGCATCCCCGGTGTCGATCCACGCGAAGTGCTCGTCCTGAACCAGACTGCGGCGCAAGGCGATCGCCTGCCGGTAGAGCTCGAGCGTGCTGCCGGCGCGTCCGCCTTGGGGCGCGGCGGCATACGCCCCGAACCACGCGGGCTGCGGCAGCCACGAGCCGTTGTCGCCGAAACCGAACGAGCTGCCCTCGGGGGTCCACGGCAGGGGAACCCGGCATCCGTCGCGGCCCTTGAGCTGGTGACCGGTGCGCTCGTGGACGGGGTCCTGCAGGACGTCGGCCGGCAGGTCGGCCGCCTCGAGCAGGCCCAGCTCCTCCCCCTGGTAGAGGTAGGCCGACCCGGGCAGCGCGAGCATCAGGACGGTGGCGGCCCGTGCCCGGCGGGCAGCGACCTCCGGGTCCAGCGGCACGAGGGTCCCGTCGCTGCTCAGCCACGCATCGAGGTCGGTGCCGACGGGCAGCGCGTACCGGGTGGCGTGGCGGGGCACGTCGTGGCTCGAGAGCACCCACGTCATGGCCCCGCCGATGGAGGTGTGCTCCTCGATCGACCGGCTGATGACGGTTCGGAGCTGGTCAGGGTGCCACTCGGCCTTGAGCAGCGAGAAGTCGAAGACCTGGCCCAGCTCGTCCGGCCGGCCGTAGAGGTAGGTGCGGCTCGAGGTGGGGGTCCACGTCTCGGCCACGGCCATCCGCGGAGGGTCGTACTCGTCGAACACCTTGCGCCAGGAGCGATAGATCTCGTGGACCTCGTCGCGGTCGTAGAGCGGGTCGGAGCCGTCGAGCGGCAGCACGCGGTCGAGGTCGGGCTGGCTGCGCAGCGGGTGCGACAGGTCCTTCGCGAGGGAGTGCGCCACGTCGATGCGGAAGCCGTCGACCCCCCGGTCGGCCCAGAAGCGAAGGGTGTCGAGGAAGTACTCGCGCACCTGCTCGTCGTCCCAGTTGAGGTCGGGCTGCTCGCGGGCGAAGAGGTGGCAGTACCACTGGCCGTCGTCGGTGCGCTCCCAGGCCGAGCCCCCGAAGTGAGACTGCCAGTCGGCGGGCGGCTCGCTGCCTCCCGGGCCGGTTCCGTCGCGGAAGATGTAGCGCCGCCGTTCGGCGGAGCCCGGGCCCGCCCGGAGGGCCTCGAGGAACCAGGGGTGCTGGTCGGACGTGTGGTTGGGGACGATGTCGACGATCACCTTGATGCCGCGCTCGTGGGCATCGGTGACCAGCGCGTCGAAGTCGTCGAGGGTGCCGAGACGTGGGTCGACGTCGCGGTGGTCGGTGATGTCGTAGCCGCCGTCGGCCAGTGGCGAGGGGTAGAAGGGGCTCAGCCAGATCGCGTCGATGCCGAGCTCGGCGAGGTGGGACAGCCGGCTGCGGACGCCGGGAAGGTCGCCGATCCCGTCACCGTTCGCGTCGGCGAAGCTGCGTGGGTAGACCTGGTAGACGACGGCGGTGCGCCACCAGTCGCGGTCGGTCGTGGCGCTGGGCGGGGTCATCGACATGACGGGGAAGCTCCCTGTACTGGCGGGGGGGGGGGGGGGGGGGGGGNNGCTCAGCCCTTGACGGCGCCGGCGAGCATGGCCCGGATGAAGTACTTCTGGAAGAGGAGGAACACGAGGATCGTCGGCGCCATGATGAGCAGCGCGCCGGCGTTGAGCAGCACCACGTCGGTTGAGTGGGCTCCGACGAATCCCTGCAGCGCCCCTGCCATGGTCCGCTTGTTCGGGTCGTCGATGAGCACGATCGCGAGCAGGAACTGGTTCCACGTGCTGAGGAACATCAGCACGCCGAGCGAGGCCAGCGCGGGGACGGCGAGCGGGAGCTGGATGTGACGGAACGCCTTCCACGGCCCGGCCCCGTCGATCGAGCTCGACTCGGAGATCTCCGCCGGCACGGACTGGAAGTGCGTGCGCATCCAGAAGACGGCGAAGGGCATGTTCAGGCCGATGAGCGGCAGGATGAGGCCGAGCTGGGTGTTGAGCAGGCCCAGCTGCTGCATCTGGTAGTAGAGCGGCACGACGACGATCTCGTAGGGCAGCGTCAACCCGAGGAGCAGGAGCAGGAAGAAGACGTTGCCGAAGGGGATCCGCAGCTGGGCGATGGCGTACGCGGCCATCGCGGAGATGAGCATCGCGATCGGCACGACGCCGACGACGAGCACGGCGCTCGACTGGACGAGGGTCGTGATGTTGGCGACGTTCCAGGCGTCGACGAAGTTGTGCCACTGGGGGTTCGTCGGGAACGAGATGCCCGCGGGCGCGCTCCCCTGCGGCTGGAGGGCCGCCGAGAACATCGACAGGAGCGGGAAGACGGAGAAGAGCGCGGCTGCGGTGAGCAGAACGGTCTTGGGCGCGGTGTCGCGCAGTCGAGCGAGCACGGGGATCACTTCTCCCTGAAGAGGCGCTGGATGGGCAGGATGACCGCGAGCACGATGAGGCTCAGCACGACGGCGAGCGCCGACGACTGGCCGATCCGGTTCTCGGTGAAGGCGAGCTGGTAGACCTGCACGCCCGGCACCTGCGTCGAGTAGCCGGGACCGCCCTGGGTCGACATGAAGACCACGTCGAAGCTCGCGAGAGCGGCGATGATGGTGATGGTGACGCAGACGCCGATCTCCTGTCGGAGCCCGGGGAGGGTGATGGCCCGGAACTGGTGGTAGCGGTTGGCGCCGTCGAGCGAGGCCGCCTCGTAGAGGCTCCCGTCGATCTTGCCGATGCCGGCCATGAGCAGCAGCGTGCAGAGGCCGGTCGCGAGCCAGGTGCCGATGATGCCGACCGCAGGCAGCGCCCACGTGAAGTCGCCGAGCCAGGCCCGCGTCAGCGCGTCGAGGCCGAGCGCCCGCAGCAGCTGGTTGACGGCGCCGCCGGGCGAGTACATCCACGTCCAGGCGATGGCCGAGGCCGCCCCGGGGATGATCTGCGGCAGGAACATCAGCGTGCGCGCCGCGCCGCCCGCCCACTTCGACCGGATCTCGCGCACGATCGAGGCCACGACGAGCCCGAGCAGCACCGGCAGGAACGTGAAGAAGATGATGAGGATGAAGGAGTGCACGATCGAGGCGAGCAGCTGTGGCTCGGTGAAGACCCGCGTGTAGTTGGCGAGGCCGACCGGCTTGCTGACGTTGATGCCGTCCCAGTCGAAGAACGAGTACTGGACGGCCGTGATGATCGGGTACAGCTCGAACACGGCATACATGACGAGGGCGGGGAGGGCGAAGAGCCAGCCCGCCCAGCGAGCCCTCGACCTGACGCCGAGGTCCGCGCGAGACAGGACACCGACGCCGGTCATCGCTTCAGCTCCTCGTCGTACTTGGTCTGCACGCTGGTGAGGAACTGCTCGGGCGTCGAGCTGCCCTCGAAGAGCAGCTGGCTCTCCGGCGTCCAGGCCCGGTTCGAGATCCCGGCCGTGGCGTTCTGCACGAAGGGCACCTGGCCACCCGCCGCGGAGACCTCGCCGAAGGCCTTCGTCACGTCACCGAGCACCGAGCCGCTCTTGATCGTCGGGGCCGTCTGCGAGCTGAGGCCGCTCGGCATGAAGCCGTTGTCGACGGCGATCTGGCGAGCCTCGTCGCTCGAGAGGAAGTCGAGGAACGCGGCAGCAGCGTCCTTGTTCTCGGACTTGGACGGGATGCCGAAAGCGGTTGCGGCGTCGGACATCGCGGCGACCTGGCCGCCGGCCGTCGCAGGCGGCATCGGGAAGAATCCGACCTGACCGGGCATCGTCTTGTCGAGGTTCGCCGCGTCCCAGTTGCCCCACGGGAAGAAGAGGCCCTTGCCGGAGGCGAAGAGCGCGTCGGCCGCGGTGGCGTCGAGGGCGTTGACCGAGGCGGGGAAGAGCCCGGCAGAGTTCCAGCCCTGCACCGTCTTGGCGGCGGCGACGGCCTCCGGGGTGTTGATCGTCGCGCCCGGCGCGTTGAAAACCCACTTCGAAACGTTCTCGGGGCCCATGGCGGAGTTGACGAGCAGCTGGAACGGGAAGACGCCACCACCCTCCTTGTTCGCGACGACCATCCCGGTCAGCCCGGCCGCCTTGGCCCTGTCCATGTAGCCGGCGAGCTCGTCGACCGTCCTCGGCGGGGCCGTCATGCCGACCTGCTGCGCGAGCTTCTTGTTGTAGTAGAGGCCCGTCATCGTGAAGCCGCTCGCCTTGGCGTAGAGCGAGCCCGAGCCGGCCACGCCGTCCTTCGCGCGGAACTGCGCGAGCTGCGAGGCGGGCAGCTTGTCCCAGCCGTATGCCGTCGCGTAGGCGTCGAGGTTCGTGAGCAGGTTGTTCTTCGTGCCCGCTGTCACGGAGATGACGCGCACGAGGTCGGGCGGGGTGGCCGAGGCGAGCTGCCGCGGCTGGTTCTGCGTCGTCACGTTGTCGGGGTCGTAGGTCGGGGTGATCGTCACGGTGGGGTGCTTCTTGGTGAACGCGGCGATGAGCGCGTCGTCGACGGCCTTGAGGCCCTGGCCGTCGTAGAGCCTGAGCGCCACGGGCTGCGAGCCGACCGAGGTGCTGACAGTGGTCGGTGTCGCGTCGGCCGCCGCCGCGTCGGACGCGGCGGGCCCGGGGGCGGAGCAGCCGGCAGCTCCGGCGACGGTGAGGGCGCCAAGCGCCACGACGACGGATCGACGGGTGGGACGGGAACGGTGACCTGCGTGCTGCATGGATTCCTCCTGCGTCGTTGAAGGAGCCGGCCACCTCGTGTCGCCGACCACTGCCTCATCCAGAGGCGGGATGGAAGCGCTGGAAACGTTTCCATTTCCGATGGTGATGGCAGTCGAGGACGTCTGTCAATGTAAAGCTCCGGAATTCAAGACGGCTATGTCTCCCCCCATGGCGCGCCACGCGTGCCGAAGGCCCGCGGCATGGATGCGTTTCCAGTGACGTACGGTGTACCCGTGGACGACTTGACCGCATCTCGCGCCCCGTCGAAGGTGACCCTGGTCGACATCGCCCGGCTGGCCGGCGTCGGCGTCGGCACCGCGTCGCGGGCCCTGAGCAACGCCAAGAACGTCGCCCCCGCCACCCGGGCGCGCGTCCTGCGCGTGGCCGAGGAGCACAACTACGTCGTCTCTCCCGAGGCGTCCAGGCTGGCCAAGGGCAACACCGGGCGCGTCGCCCTCGTCGTCCCCCACCTGTCCCGCTGGTTCTTCGGGTCCGTCGTCGAGGGGCTGGACTCGGTGCTGCGCGAGGCCGAGCTCGACGTGCTGCTCTACCAGGTCGGCGACGCCCGCGACCGGCGCGACTTCTTCGACCGGCTCCCGGCCCGCCGCAAGGTCGACGCGGTCGTCGTCGTCGGCTTCCAGGTCGAGGACGACGAGCGCACGCGCATGGAGACCATGGGAGTTCACATCGTGGCCGCGGGCGGCCAGTCGGCGGCCTACCCGTCCGTGCACATCGACGACTACGAGGCCAGCCGGCAGGCCGTCGACCACCTGCTCCATCTCGGCCACACGCGCATCGGCATGCTCGAGGCCGTCGACCCGGACCAGCCCAACCTCAGCGCAACCCGCTCGCCCGCCTACTACGACGCGCTCGAACGCGCCGGCATACCGGCGGACCCGACCCTCGTCGTCACCGCACCCTGGGGCGGGGAGCACGGCGCCGCCTCGATGGGGCGGCTGCTCGGGCATGCCGAGCCACCGACCGCGGTGTTCGCCCACTCCGACGAGGTGGCCCTGGGCGCCATCCGCACCCTGCGACGTGCGGGGCTGCGTCCCGGAGACGACGTGTCGGTGGTGGGGATCGACGACCACCCGATGGCCGAGCTCACCGACCTCACGACCGTCCGGCAGCGGCCGGTCGAGCAGGGCGTCATCGCAGGCCGGCTGGTCCTCGACCTCCTCGGGGGCGGGGTGGCACCGCAGGCCTCCACGACCCTGCCCACCGAGCTGGTCGTTCGGGGCAGCACGGCCCCACCGCTTCGCCGCTGAGGGACCTTGACGTGGGGTAGTGCGAGATCGCACCATCTAGGTACTGCGATTTCGCAGCATCTCGTCCGCGAGACCCCGAGGAGCCCCCTGTGTCCACCACACGCACCAAGCCCGTCACACTGCCCCGCCACTCGAGCCCGAGCGACGACCCGGGGGTCACTGGGTCCGTCGCGAGAACGATGGCGCGGATGGCACGAGGGCGCGTGCTGCTCGGGAGCGGCGCGGCGTACGCCACGTTCGCGACCGTCTTCTTCGCGACCTCCCTGCCGTTCACCATCCCCCGGGTCGAGGCCGTATGCCGGCAGGCGCCACCCGACGTGCGCTTCGCTCCCAGCGCCACGGCCGTCCTGCGCTTCCTCGACGCGTGCGGGGTCGCGGGCCGCGAGAGCTACCGCAACCTGCAGCTGGCGGACCTCGCCTACCCCGCCGTGTTCGGCCTCTTCCTCGCCACGGCGCTGGCCTTCGTCATCTCCCGACTCACGCGGCCCGACTCACGGCTTCTCGCCCTCTCGGTCCTGCCGCTCCTCGGCGCCGCCTTCGACTACCTCGAGAACGCCTGCGCCTGGCTGGCGCTCGCGGCCCACCCCGAGCCGAGCGTGGCGAGTTCCCTGTTCGGCCTGGCGTCGGGGGCCAAGAACATCGCCTCCTGGGCGGCGGGCCTCGTGCTCGTCGGGGTCGTGGTCCTGCTCCTCGCGCGCACGACCCGCGACAGGTGGCGTGCGTCCCGAGGCGGAGTGGGCGCGGTCCGCGACGACGCTGGCCGACAGTGATGGCACGAGAGAGCTCACCTCCCGGCCCGTCGGGCCGAGGCGAGAGCGGGGCGCCGGAGGTGCCTGAGGGGCTGTCCAACGTGCTCTTCGACGTCTGGCTGGTGTCCCGGGCCGCAACCGCCCTCATCGACGAGGCCATCCGGGAGTCGGGCCTCGACGCCGACGAGTTCGCGATCTACTCGATCCTCGCCTCGACACGCGGGATGACGCCGAGCGAGCTGGCGCGCTGGATGGCCGCCCCGCCGACGACGGTGTCCAGCTACATCAAGCGGTTCGAACGACGCGGCCACGTGCGCAAGGCCGCTCACCCCGAGGACCGAAGGTCATACCACGTGCTCCTGACCGCCGACGGCGAGGCGGCTCACCTCGCCGCGGGAGCGCGGTTCCTGCCGCTGCTGGGCGACGTCCAGAGCCGGCTCGGGCGCGCGGGGGCGGACACCCATCGGCGGCTGCGCAGCCTGCACGAGTGTCTCGCCACCCTCGACGGTGAGCGGCACCAGGAGCGGTGACCCGACCCGCGCGAACCCGTACGCCGTCGAGGCGTGGACGTCGCGCTGCACCAAGAGCGTCAGACGCGAGAGAGAACGCGCGGGCCGGGCAGTCCCGAGAACCGAGGATCTATGTCGAGTGCTATAGATTTGGTGTACCACGCGTGCCATCCTTAAGCAAGAGGGCGAATGGACCACGACCCTCGACGGCCATCAGGTCAGGAGGTCCACCGTGACCGCACAGCACCCCGATCCCCGTGTCGACGTCCCCGAGGCCGATCGGCTCGAGCAGCAGACCCCCGCAGGGGCACCCGAGCCCGGCGACCGGTCCTCCGACACTGCGGCACCACCCACGTCGACGGACACCGCGGATGTGGCAGACCGGCTCGAACAGCTCGAGGACGTGCCGTCGGAGGACGACGAGGACTACCCGCACGAGGTCTAGGACGCCTTACCCGGCGCGGGGCCAGCCCCGGGTCGCCGAGGATCTCCCACGTTCCCCATGCCCCAGGCCGCATGCCGTCAGGCGCGGGAATGTTGGCGCGACCGGCTGGGTTGTATACCCCATAGGGTATATTGGTGTCCGAGAGAAGCCGTTCCTGTCCAAGGAGATTCAATGTCCACGCAGAACTTGACCGCCGCCGACTTCGAGTCGTCCATCACCCGCGAGGGCATCACCCTCGTCGACTTCTGGGCCTCGTGGTGCGGGCCGTGCCGCATGTTCGCCCCGGTCTACGAGGCCGCGTCCGAGAAGCACCCCGACATCGTCTTCGGCAAGATCGACACCGAGGCGGAGCAGCAGCTCAGCGCCGCCGCCGGCATCACCTCGATCCCGACCCTCATGGCCTTCCGCGACGGCATCCTCGTCTTCAGCCAGCCGGGCGCGCTCCCCGCCGCCGCGCTGGAACAGGTCATCACCGCCGTCCGCAACCTCGACATGGACGACGTGCGCGCGAAGGTCACTGCGGCGCAGCCGGCCGACGCCTGAGCCCCACCAGCAGCCACCAGGCCGTGCGCTGCGCCCCAGGACGCGCCTGCGCCCGAGATCAGGAGAGAGACATGGACTACACGCTCACCACCACCGTCGAGGCGGACTTCGACGTGACCGTCGCCGAGACACGGGCCCGGCTGGCTGAGGTCGGCTTCGGCGTCCTCACGGAGATCGACCTCGCGTCCACCCTCAAGGCCAAGCTCGGCGTCGACATCGCCCCCCAGGTGATCCTCGGCGCCTGCCGGCCACCACTGGCTCACGCCGCCCTCGAGGCAGAGCCGTCCATCGGCGTCCTGCTGCCCTGCAACGTCGTCGTCCGCTCGATCGGCGAAGGCCACACCCTCGTCGAGGCTATGGACCCGGCGACCATGGTCGAGCTCACCGGCAACGACCGGCTCGCAGACATCGCCGCAGACGCACACGACCGACTGGCCCAGGCACTCCAGGCGCTCACGGCGTCGGGCGCACGCCGGCCATGAACCAGAAGGAGACTCGCATGGTCACACCGACAGCAGAGGAGATGGCGCCGATCCTCAACCGGCTCAAGCGCGCCCAGGGTCAGCTCGGAGGCGTCATCCGCCTCATCGAGGAGGGCCGCGACTGCCGCGACGTGGTCACCCAGCTCGCGGCCGTCAACAAGGCGCTCGACCGGGCCGGCTTCGCGATCATCTCGACCAACCTGCGCGAGTGCATGGCCTCGCCCGAGGGCCTGCAGGACGAGGACCAGGCCGCTCTCGAGAAGCTCTTCCTGAGCCTGGCCTGAGCCCCCGCATCACGACACACCAGCGGCGACCCCGGTGGGTGGGTCCGGACTCATGCGCATCAGGCGCGCCCACGCCGAACGCGTCGCTCCAACGCTGGGGGCAGTCCACCGCTCGACGACCGACGACCGTGACGGGCGGCGGACCCGGATCTCCGCATCAGGTGTCGGATCGATGGCGGGTCTCGTACATCCGCACAGCGACAAGCAGCCCCGAGAGCGCGGTGAGGGCCGCAACGACCCAGACTGCGGCGCGTACCCCGAGGGCGTCGGCCACGACACCGGCCAGGACCGCCCCGGCGGCGAAGCCGGCGTCGCGCCACAACCGGTAGGCACCCACCGCCCGGGCTCGCCACGCGGGGTGTGCGACGTCGCCGATCGCGGCGAGCAGGGTCGGGTAGACCATGGCGGTGCCTGCGCCGAGCAGGGCCGCGGCGAAGGCCCAGAGGGCGAACGAGTCGACGGCGGCGATGACGGCGAGCGCGACGGCCTGCACGAGCATCCCGGAGGCGATCATCCACTTCCGACCGACGTGGTCCGACAGGCCGCCGGTGACGAGCTGGCCCAGCCCCCACACGGCCGGGTAGATCGCCGCGAGGATGCCGATCTGCGACACGGACAGGCCGACGCCGGCGAAGAGGATCGGGAAGACGCCCCACGCCAGGCCGTCGTTGAGGTTGTTGACCAGTCCGGCCTGGCTCGCTGCCGACAGGGCCGGCTCTCGGAAGCTGGTCTGGGTGAACACCTGCCGGCTGGTCAGCGCGTCGTGGAGGTGGTCGTGCCGACCGTCCGGGCGGGCGCTGTGGCCGGCCGCCTCGAGCCGGGCGTGCCCGCGGGTCTCCTTGACGGCCAGGGTCGAGAGCCCCAGCCCGAGCGCTGCATAGGCGATGCCGAGCAGGAAGGGCGCCGGGCGCAGGCCGTGGGCCTGGGCGATATACCCGGTGGCCAGAGCGGTGCCCGCGACGGCGACATACCCGGCGGCCTCGTTGAACCCCATCGCGAGGCCGCGCCGGGCGGGGCCGACGAGGTCGATCTTCATGACGACCGTGGTCGACCAGGTCATGCCCTGGCTGACGCCGAGCAGCACGTTGGCCGCGACGACCCAGCCCCACGTCGGGGCCCAGATGAGCAGCAGCGGCACCGGGAGCGCGACCAGCCAGCCGGCCACGAGGACCGGCTTGCGGCCGAACCGGTCCATCCACGAGCCGGCGACGTAGTTGGTCAGCGCCTTGGCGAGGCCGAAGACGAGGATGAAGGCGAGCCCGGCGGTGAATCCAATCAGCCCGAAGACGTCCTTGCCCAGCAGCGGGACGACCGTGCGTTCCTGGCCGAGCATGCCGCCGACGAGGGCGTTGACGGCCACGAGCGTCCCGAACTGGGCGAGATTCTGTCGGAGCCCCAGCACGATCCGGGGCTCGCCACCGGTCTGGCGCGTGCGCTGGAACGACATCAGCCGATCAGGCCCAGTGACCGGACGCCCGTGTACAAGGCGACGACGACGAGCAGCGTGGCGAACGCGATGGTGAGGTGCCGCGGGTTGGCCCGGCCGGCGAGTCGACCGCCGACGAGGCTGCCGACGACGGCGGCAGCGGTGAAGACCCCGATCATCGACCAGTCGAGGTGACCCGCCCCGGAGCCGAGCCTCGCGGCGAGCGCCGTGGCGCTGTTGACGCCGATGACGAGCAGCGAGGTGCCGACAGCCACCGGCATGGGGAAGCCGAGGGCCAGCACGAGGGCGGGGACGAGCGCGAAGCCGCCGCCGACGCCGAAGAAGCCGGTGAGGAGCCCGACGATCGTGGCTGTCACGAGGACCTTGGCGGCGCGCGGGCAGGCGCAGCTGAAGGGGCGCAGCGTCATCATCGGCTCGACGGTGGGGTCGATGGCGTGGCCGAGCTCGCGGGGCGCCTTGACGGCGCGACGGACCATCAGGGCCGCGACGAGGAGCATCAGTGCCGCGAATGCGGTGAGCAGCGTCGTGGGTCTCACGGAGGTCGACAGCGCGGATCCGGTGAAGGAGCCGGCGGTGCCGAGCACGCCGAACATGAGCCCCTGGCCGAAACGGACGCGCTTGGCGCGGGCGTGCGGCACCAGGGCGAGCAGGGAGGTGAGCCCCACGATGACGAGCGAGCTCGTCGTGGCCGTGCGCGCGTCCTGACCCAGGACGTAGACGAGGGCGGGGACGGTCAGGATGGAGCCCCCGCCACCAAGGGCTCCGAGCGACAGTCCGATGGCGATCCCGAGCGGGATGGCGATCAGCATGCGAGGCGGCCCTGCGGTGTGGGTTGGTGGCTCAGCGGTTGAACAGCCGCGAGAGGAAGCCGCCCGAGGCGGACTCACCCTTCTCGTGGCCGTCGCAGCGCTGGGCCGGGGGGACGTTGCGCATGACCTGGTCGACGTGCTGGCCGCAGCCGGCCCAGGTCGTCTTGCCGCAGGTCCGGCAGGTGGCGGGTCGACACATGATGGTTCTCCTTGGTGTTTGCCGGCGGGTGCCGGGGACGGGGTGATGCGCGGGTGGCGCGGGGGGCGGGGTGGCGCGGGTTCCGAGCGGGACGGGCGTATGCCGTGTGGCGGGCCGGCGCGGGTCAGGAGGCGCTGGCGTGCGCGAGGTCCCAGGCGCCGTAGCCGCCGAGGATGTCGGAGACGTCCGCGAAGCCGCCGGCGCGCAGCAGGCTCGCCCCGACCGAGCTGCGCCAACCGCCCGCGCAGTAGACGACGACGGGGCGCTCGGCGTTGAGCTCATGGGACCGGAGGCCCAGCTCTGCCAGCGGGATGTGGCGGGCGCCGGGCACCATGCCGGACTCGATCTCTCCGGCGTTGCGGATGTCGACGACCTGCACGTCGGCGCGCGCCGTCGCCTCGTCGACGTCGGCGACCGACAGGCGGCTGGCCCGGTCGACCTGGTCCTGGTGCGTCAGGAAGTACTCCTCGACGTCCGCCACGTATCCCACGACGTGGTCGTAGCCGATGCGGGCGAAGCGGGTGGCGACCTCCTGCTCCTGGCCCTCGGGGGCAACGACGACGATCTCGTTCTCGGGCGAGAAGACCATGCCGACGGTCTCGGCCATCCGGCCGTCGACGGGCACGTTCACCGAGCCGCGCAGGTGCGCCGCCGCGAACTCCTGCACGTCGCGCGCGTCGTGGATGCGGGCGCCGCGGGCCAGGGCCGCCTCGACCTCGGCGCCATCGAGTGCGGGCACGCTCGCGTCGAGGTCGCGCAGGTCGCGGGACTGCTTGTTGAGCGTGGCGTTGTAGGCGAAGTAGGCCGGTGCCGTGGGCTGCCCGGCCGTCACGACCTCGAGGAACTGCTCCTCGGTCATCGGCTGGCACGCGTAGTTGAAGCGCCGCTGCTCACCGATGGTCGACTGGCGCTCGGTCGAGAGGTTCTTGCCGCAGGCCGAGCCCGCCCCGTGGGCGGGGAACACGCGTACGTCGTCGGGCAGCCCCATGAGCTTGCGCTGGACCGAGTCGTAGAGCATCTGCCCGAGCTCGGTCGCCGTGACACCGACGGAGGCGAGCAGGTCGGGGCGGCCGACGTCGCCGATGAAGAGGGCGTCTCCGGTGAGCACGCCGTAGGCGACCTCGTCGTCGGCGTGTTCGCGGACGAGGACCGAGATCGACTCGGGCGTGTGGCCGGGCGTCGTCATGACCTCGAGGGTCACGTCACCCAGGGAGATCCGCTCCCTGTCGGTGAGCGAGCGCACCGGGAAGTCGGCGACGGCCGCGTCTCCGTAGCCGATCCACGCGCCGGTGGCCCGGGCCAGCTCGAGGTGCCCGGAGACGAAGTCGGCGTGGAAGTGGGTGTTGATGATTCCGACGATCGTCAGGCCGCGCGCTTCGGCGTCGGCCAGGTACTCCGCGACGTCGCGTCGCGGGTCGACGACGACGGCCAGACGGCTCTTCTCGTCGGCGATGAGATAGGACGCCTGCGACAGGCAGTCGAGGTAGTACTGGGTGAAGATCACGGTTCCTCCAGGTGTGGCGGGAAGTTCTGGACCACCATAACAGATACCCCTAGGGGTATCGAGAGAACGGGTCTCGCGGCCGACACGGAGGCTTCACACCAGGCCCCGTTCACCCTTCACGCACGACGCGTTGACTGAAGGTGTGAAGGACTCGGACCACCCGAGCCCACCGTCCGGGAAGGACAGGACCATGAAGACGTGGATGACCCGCCCGCTGGCTCTCGCCACCGCAGCCGTCGTCGTGGGGGCGGGCGCCGGGATCTCTGCCGCCGCTGCCTCCGGAGGCGTCGCCGGGGTACCTCCGGAGGCCGCCGCTGCGGTGAGCAGCGCCACCGCGGCCGACGCAGCCCTGACGCAGCTGCTGCGGTTCGGCAGCGAGGAGGAGCGGATGGCGCGCGACCTCTATGCCGCCTTCGCCGCACGCTACGGCGAGGGGACGCCCTTCGCGTGGATCTCCGCGAGCGAGCAGCGCCACCTCGACGCCATGGGCACCCTCCTGACGAGGTATGCCGTCACGGACCCCGGGTCGGGCAAGGCCGCCGGGACGTACGCCGACGCGACGATCCAGTCGCTCTACGACCGCTGGCTGGCGCAGGGCAACGCGTCGCTCGCCGCCGCCTACCAGGTCGGCGTCGCCCTGGAGCAGCGCGACATCGCCGACCTGCGGACCGCGGTCACGAAGACGACCGCCTCGGACGTGCGTCAGGTCCTCACCCACCTGCAGCGGGCGTCGGAGCACCACCTCGCCGCCTTCGAGGCCGCGGCAGCGGGCCGCACCGTCACGGGGCCGGGCGCCGGCATGGGCCCGGGTGCCGGCATGGGCCCGGGTGCCGGCATGGGCCCGGGTGCCGGCATGGGCCCGGGTGCGGGCATGGGGCCGGGCGCCCGGGTGGGTGCGACCGACCGGGACGGCACGTGCCCGATGTGGGACGACGCCCGCTGACTACCGCCGTCGCCGGTCGACCGCAGGACCGGTCGGGTCGGACGCCGCGACGGGACGCGGGGCGGCGGGGTGCGTCGCTGTGCGGTGCGTCGCGGCGGGGTGCGTCGCAGTGGGGTGCGTCGCGGCGAAGAGGGGCAGAGCCGCGGTGAAGGTGGAACCGCGACCGCGCCCGGCCGACGCGGCGGTGAGCTCGCCGCCGTGTGCGCGCACGATGCCCCGGGCCACGGTCAACCCGATGCCCGAGCCGGACTCGGCACCCACGCTCCGGCGCCCGGGCACCCGGTAGAAGCGCTCGAACACCCGCTCGAGGTCGGCCGCGTCCAGGCCCTCGCCGGTGTCGGACACCTGCACCAGCGCCTGCCCGTCACGCCGCGTGCACGTCACGGCGATGCGGCCCCCCGGGGCGGTGGCGCGAATGGCGTTGCCGACCAGGTTGGTCACAACCTGCGCGAACCGGTCCGGGTCGACCAGGGCCACGACCGCGTCCGCGGCCGGAGCGTGCAGCTCGAGCCCGGCGTCCTGCGCCTGCGGACGCATCCGTTCCGCAGCGCGGCGCACGAGCGCGCCGAGGTCGTAGGGCCCGACGGCGAGGTCCAGCCTTCCCTCCTCCGCGCGCGACAGCGCCGAGAGGTCGTCGGCCAGGCGCCGCAGCCGGCGGACCTCGTCGCCGACGCTACCGAGCGAGGCCGGGTCGCGAGGCAGGACGCCGTCGATCATGCCCTCGACGTAGCCGTCGATCACGGTCAGCGGGGTTCGCATCTCGTGCGCGAGCTCCCCGAGCAGGCGGACACGGCGGGCCTCCGCGCCCGCCATGGCGGCGCCGAGGCGGTTGAGGTCGGTGGCCAGCTCGGCGAGCTCGGCCTCGTGCGGCACCGACACGACCGTGGCGTAGTCACCGCCTGCCATCCGGCGCGCCGCACGGCCCATGGCGCCCAGTGGACGCAGGAGCCGCCAGGCGGCGAACGCCCCGAACGTCGCGGCGGCCACGCTGCCGAGGAGCGCTCCGACGAGGAGTGCCTGGTCCACCGAGTCGGCGAACTGCGTGCGCAGTGAGGCCTCCCCCGCGCGCCCCATGCCCATCCCGGTGCCCATGCCCGCGCGGTTCATCGAGCTGTCGAACAGCGTGGGGGCCAGCTGCCGCACGATGACGAAGGTCGCGACGGTCCCGATGAGTGCGACGACCAGGTGCGAGAGGACGAGTCGTGTCGACAGACGGTTCATGACGCTCCCTCCAGGACATCGGGCAGGAAGCGGTAGCCGACCCCTCGGACGGTGCCGATGACCCGGGGGTCCGCCGCGTCGTCGCCCAGGGCGCGCCTCATGTTGCGGACGTGCACGTCCACGACTCGCTCGTCGCCGAAGAAGTCGTACCCCCAGACCTGTTCGAGGAGCTGCCCGCGGGAGAAGACGCGACCGGGACTCCGGGCCATCGCGGCCAGCAGGTCGAACTCCAGGGCGGACAGCTCGACCGGGACGCCCCTGCGATGCACCTCGCGCCGGTCCTCGTCGATGGACAAACCCTCGAAGGCGAGCACGGCGACGGCGCGGCGCGAAGGGCTCGCGTCGCCGGTCGTCGCCGCATCGCGCGGTGCGCGGCGCAGCACGGCTTTGGCTCGCGCGACGATCTCACGCGGGCTGAAGGGCTTGGTGACGTAGTCGTCGGCACCCACGCCCAGGCCGACGAGCTTGTCCACCTCCTCCGACCGGGCCGTCACGAGGATGACCGGCACCTGCGATTCCTGGCGCAGGGTGCGCAGCACCTCGATGCCGTCGACATCGGGGAGGCGCACGTCGAGCAGCACGAGCGAGGGCCCTTCCGAACGCACCAGACGCAGCGCATCGCCACCGGTGCCGGCCTCCGTGACGCTGAACCCGTCGGCCTCCAGGTAGGCCCTCAGCACGGCGCGGATCTGCGGCTCGTCGTCGACCACGAGGACCTGTCGCTCCATCGGTGCCCCCTTTCAGGGCCTGCCCCGTCCCGTTCCCCATGATACCCGCTGGGGTATGCGGTCATGAGCAGTTCGACGCCCTGCGGCGCCCCATCCGTGACATCGTGGATCAGCCCCGGTCCCGCTCCACCAGGAGGCACGATGACCAGCTCTCCCTCCGCAGCCACGACGGTCCTGTCCGACCTCGGGGGGTGCCGGCCGTGGCAGGAGGACTTCTACCGCCACCTGCACCAGCACCCGGAACTGTCCCACCGGGAGCACGAGATGGCAGCTGCCGTCGCCGAGCGGCTGCGCGGGAGCGGCTACGAGGTGACCCCAGGCATCGGTGGCACCGGTGTCGTCGGGATCCTGCGCAACGGCGACGGCCCCTCGGTGCTGCTGCGCGCCGACATGGACGCCCTGCCGGTCGAGGAGGCGACCGGGCTGCCGTACGCGAGCACGGCCACGGCGACCGCCGGGGACTCCGCCGAGCCGGTGCCTGTCATGCACGCCTGCGGCCACGACGTGCACGTCACCTGCCTGCTCGGCGCCGCCGACCTGCTCGCCCGCCACCGCGATGCATGGAGCGGCACGGTCGTGGCGCTGTTCCAGCCCGCCGAGGAGCTCGGCGACGGCGCCCGCCGGATGGTCGACGACGGGCTGGCCGGGGTCGTGGGCCCGGTGGACGTCGCCCTCGCCCAGCACGTGCTGCCCGGCGTCGCCGGCACCGTGGGCACCCGGTCGGGAGCGGTGCTGTCGGCCGCCGACAGCATGCGCGTGACGGTGCACGGGCGCGGCGCCCACGGCTCGATGCCGCAGGCAGCGGTCGACCCGGTCGTGCTGGCCGCGATGATCGTCGTGCGGCTGCAGACCGTCGTCTCACGCGAGGTCGCGCCGACGACGCCGGCCGTCCTCACCGTCGGCAGCATCCAGTCCGGCACGAAGAGCAACGTCATCGGCGACCGCGCCGTCCTCGAGCTCAACGTGCGCACGTTCGACGAGCAGACCCGCGCGTCGGTGCTCGAGGCGATCCGCCGCATCGTCGTCGCGGAGTGCCAGGCGTCCGATGCGCCGGGCGAGCCCGAGTTCGAGCTCTTCGACCGGTTCCCGCCCACGGTGAACGACGACGCGACGACGCAACGGGTCCGCACCGCCTTCGCCGAGCACTTCGGCGAGCTCGCGACCGAGCTGCCGCTGCAGAGCGCGAGCGAGGACTTCAGCGACCTGCCCACCGCGCTCGGCGTCCCCTACACCTACTGGGGCATCGGCGGCACCGACCCCGACGCGTACCGCGCGGCCGTCGAGGCGGGCACCGTCGCCAAGGACGTGCCCGTCAACCACTCCCCCTGCTTCGCGCCCGTCGTGCAACCGACGCTCGACACCGGCACCTCGGCCCTCGTCGTCGCCGCCCTCGCCTGGCTCGGACACCGAGCGGCTCGATGAGCCCGACGTCGTGGGCGTGGTCTCCCTGCGCTGTTACGCACGTGCTGCAAACCACGGTCGGGCCACCCGCATCAGAGGATGGACGTGAGCACTCCGCCGTCTGCGCGTACCGCGGCGCCGTTCGTCGCGGATGCGAGCGGGCTCGCCAGGTAGACCGCCAGACTGGCGATCTCTGACGGGTCGATGAAGCGCTGCAGCAGTGACGTCCGGTTGCCGGCGACGATGGCGCTCTTGAGGTCATCGACAGGGATGCCCTGTGCCTGCGAGATCCGGCTGACCGCGTCAGCGACGCCGTCCGAGTAGGTGGGTCCGCCAAGGATCGTGTTCACCGTGACCTCCGTGCCCCGCGTGCGCTTGGCGAGGCTGTTGCCGAGGGCCAGAACTGCCGCCTTGGTCATCCCGTAGTGGGCCATGTCAGCGGGAACGTTCACCCCGGACTCGCTGCTGATGAAGATGATCCGCCCCCAGCCCGTGGCGAGCATCGCGTCTAGGACGTGACGAGAGAGCCGGACTCCGCTCATGACGTTGACGTCGAAGTAGCGCTGCCAGTCCGCGTCGGAGATCGCCTCGAACGGCGTGACGTCGAACTGCCCCACGTTGTTCACGAGCACGTCGAGGTGCCCCACCCGGTCGAGCATGCGCTGCACCTGGGTCGCATCCGCGAAGTCAGCGGTCAGTGCGCTCACGTCGGCGCCCGGCACGAGCTCCCGAAGGCGGTCCACCGCCGCGTCGACACGACCCGAGTCCCGGCCGTTGATGACGACCGAGGCGCCTTCCGCGAGCATGGCCTCCGCAATCGCGAACCCGATGCCCCGCGTCGAACCACTCACGAAGGCGCGCTTGCCCTGTAGCTGCATGTCCATGCTTCTGTGCCTGCTCCCGATCGTCCGCGGACTTGCTTGGTCAAGTCATCGACGACGTTATCACTTGCTCAGTCAAGTCATGGATCGGCGGTTCTCCCACGCCCTGCCCTACGCTGCTGGCATGTCAGACGCCGGCCACCCCGCATCGCTCGAGGGCGAGGACCTGGAGACCTGGGCCGCGCTGGCCACCGTCCTCGAGTGGCTACCGCCCGCCTTGGACGGACAGCTGCAGCGAGACGTGGGACTCACCCACTTCGAGTACGGCATCCTCTACGCGCTTGCCAACGCGCCGGACCGCCGGCTGCGCATGAGCGTGCTCGCCGGCTACGCCAACAGCTCGCTGTCGCGCCTGTCCCGTGCCGCCACCCGCCTGGAGGCCAAGGGACTGCTGCAGCGCACCCCGGACCCGAGCGACGGGCGCTACACCCTCGGCATCCTGACTGCCGCCGGCCATCGCACGTTCGAGCAGGCAACCCCCGGTCACGTGGAGACGGTGCACCGGCTCGTCCTCGATCGGCTCACCCAGCCGCAGCGGCGCCAGCTCCGCGACATCAGTCACCGCATCACGCGAGCCATCCGGGCCGACCAGGGCTGGCAGCCGCCCGAGACCGCGTAGCTCGCGCCATCGACCGGCGATCAAGCCCCTGGCACATGCAAGAGGCCCTGTCCCGCGTCTCCGCTGGTCAGGGCCTCTCGGGCACTGGGTGGCAGGTGAAGGATTCGAACCTTCGAAGCTTTCGCGACGGATTTACAGCCCGCACAGTGCAATTCATTCACCTGCGATAAGAAGTTCGCAGATGGAACTTGCCCACGAATTCCCCACGAGCAGCCGACGACAGGCGTCGTCAGCCGCATTGGGCCGGACCACGGCTCTCGCGAGCCGCACCAACGTGGCAGAAGCCCCTTCGGGGAGCCGAGCCACCGACTGTGCGTTGAGGCCTTCGATGACCCACGCTTTCGAGCTCCGCCGACACGTGTCCGGCACGGGCCGTGAGGGCTCATTCGTGCTCGCACCGGGACCCGGCGCACTGTAGGCGCGCTCGGTGGACGAGTCCGTTCGAGACAAGATCTGAGACCAACACTCGGCCGATGCCCGGTCCGGTCAAGCCGACAGCCGAGTAGGCACAGCGTGGCCAAGGGCCTCGAGGAAGCCGTCGACGACGGCGATCAGGGCCGGCTGGACCTCGGCGTCGATCGTCAGGGCCGGCCCAGGTCGCCGAGGTCGCCAGGAACTGGTCCACCACGAGGAAGCCCTGAACGATGTGCCGGGCTCCCATGGACGACAGCACCGGCCGCAGCCCGTAGTCGATGGCGAGCGCGTGCGCCAGACTGCCGCCGGTCGCAAGCGGGAGCACGGCCTTGTCGGTGAGGGAGAGCCACAGGCGGTTGGGCGCGGCGGCGGTGAATTCGCGTTTGACGAGATAGCCATGCACCGGAGGCCTGCGCTTCTTGCCGTTTTTGCCGCGCTTCTTTCCGAACGCGCTCCACCACCGGTTGTCCGAGCAGAGCCGCCACGTCGTCCGGTTGCAGGTCTGGTGGGCGGCGTCGCGGGCCTCGTCGGCCAGGTACCGGTAGCCGAACTCCGGGGTCGTCCTGGTGGGCGTCGAACCACGCGTTGGCCAAGTATGCCTGGGCCAGCTCGGCGGCCGTGACGGGTTCGCGGAGTCAGAGGCGGGCGGCGAGGCGGTGGTAGGCGGCGCTCCAGCGCAGGGTGTCGCGGGTGGACTCCGGGGTGGAGGACGTGTCGATGACGACGAGCTCGGTGCCGACCATCTCGGCGAGGTCGCGGAACTCCGGCGTGCCGACGGCGGTGGACAGCACCGTGTGGTGCGGCCCGCCGGCCAACAGCCAGGACTCGGCCGACGTCGACAGGTTCGGGCGGGGCTCCCACACGGCGCACGCCACGGGCAGGCGCGGCAGGTCGGCGTCGGGGTCGACGACGTCGATCTCGTTGAGGGTCAGGCGGAAGCGGTCACCGAGGTCGCTCATGCCGACGACGACGCCGGCCCCTGGGGCCGCGGTGAAGCGCAGCCGCACCGGGTCCTCCCTTCCGCCGATGCCGAGCGGGTGGATCTCGAGCGAGGGCTGCCGGTCTGCACCGGATCCGGCGATGCTCGGGCACACCTCGAGCATGTGCGCGCCGAGGATCTTTTCCTGCCCGGGAACGAGGTGGTAGGTGTAGTCCTCCATGAAGCTCGTGCCGCCCGGGCGGCCCTGCGCCATGGCCTTGGTCGTGCGCAGCAGCACGGAGGTCTTCCAGTCGCCCTCGCCGCCGAAGCCGTAGCCGTCGGCCATGAGTCGCTGGACCGCCAGGCCCGGCAGCTGGCGCAGACCACCGAGGTCCTCGAAGTTCGTCGTGAACGCGCCGAAGCCGCCGTCGAGCAGGAACGTCCGCAGACCGGCCTCGATGCGGGCGCCGTAGCGCAGCGACGCGTGCCGGTCGCCGCCCGGGCGCAGCTCCGGGGCGACGGCGTAGGCGTCGAGGTACTCGCGCACGAGCGCGTCGATGTCGGCGTCGGCCACGGCGTCGACGACCTCGACGAGGTCGTTGACGCCGTAGGTGTTGACCGAGACGCCGAAGCGCAGCTGGGCCTCGACCTTGTCGCCCTCGGTGACGGCGACGTCGCGCATGTTGTCGCCGAAGCGCGCGAGCCGCAGCGAGCGCAGCTCGGCGACCCCGACAGCGGCCCGGGCCCACGCCGCCACGCGGTCGAGGACGACTGGGTTGCCGACGTGGCCGGCCACGACCTTGCGGGCGACACCGAGCCTCGCTGCGACGTAACCGAACTCGCGGTCGCCGTGAGCGGCCTGGTTGAGGTTCATGAAGTCCATGTCGATCGTCGACCACGGCAGCTCCATACCGGCCTGGGTGTGCAGGTGCAGCATCGGCTTGCGCAGCGCGTCCAAGCCGGTGATCCACATCTTGGCCGGGGAGAACGTGTGCATCCACGTGATGACACCGACGCACTCCGGAGCGGCGTTGGCCGCGAGCACCGCGGCGTGGATGGCCTGCCCGTCGGTGAGCACCGGCTTCCAGACGACCTTGACCGGCAGCTGGCCGGCTGCGTCGACCTCCTTGGCGATCGTCTGGCTCTGCTCGGCCACTTGGCGCAGGGTGTCCTCGCCGTAGAGGCCCTGGCTGCCGGTGAGGAACCACACCTCGCGCGGGTCGGAGGAGTGGCGCGGGTCGGAGGCGGTGCTCATGGGGAGTCTCCTTCTGGGCCGAGCGCGTCAGCGCTGGCCGTACACGTTCTGGTAGCGGTCGTAGAGCGAGTCGACGTGGGCGGGGTCGATGGCGATCGGCTCA
This sequence comes from Terrabacter sp. 28, assembly GCA_000955875.1. Classification (GTDB taxonomy): domain Bacteria; phylum Actinomycetota; class Actinomycetes; order Actinomycetales; family Dermatophilaceae; genus Terrabacter. Next base: position 56,465 of record JYOE01000017.1, on the reverse strand, counting down.
CCGAGCTGGCGGGCGATGTGGACGGTGCGGGCGACGTCCTCGCACATGACCGCGGCCTTGACGGCCGAGCGGGCGTCCTTGCCGATGGTGAAGACGCCGTGGTTGCGCATGAGGACGGCGGCCGAACGGCTCCGGGTCAGGGTGTCGACGATGCCGCGGCCGATCGAGTCGTCACCGATGAGGGCGAACGGCCCGACCGGGATCTCGCCACCGAACTCGTCGGCCATCATCGTCAGCGCGCACGGGATGGCCTCTCCCCGTGAGGCCCACGCGGTCGCGTACGTCGAGTGCGTGTGCACGACACCGGCCACCTCGGGCAGGTGCCGGTACACGTAGGCCTGCGCGTCGGTGTCGCTCGACGGGGCGAGGTCGCCCTCGACGACGCGGCCGCGCAGGTCGCACACGACCATGTTCTCGGGCGTGAGGTCGTCGTAGGAGACGCCGCTCGGCTTGATGACCATGAGGTCGCGGCCGGGCACCCGGGCGGACACGTTTCCCGCCGTCCAGATGACGAGCCCGTACCGCGTCAGCTCCGCGTGCAGGGCGCAGACCTCGCGCCTCAGAGCCGCGATGGTTGCGTTAACATCCGTGGCCATGCTCACGCCGCCTCACCGCCTGCACTGACCTCCAGCGTGGAGGAGGGGCCGGGATCGGTGACCGGCGACGTCGACTCGCGACCCTCGATCGCCTTGCGTCGCAGAGCCTTCAGCCGCTTCATGACGTCGTTGCCGCCACGGCCGAAGTGGTCGTGCAGCGCCAGGTACTCCGCGTACAGCGCGTCGTAGGCCTCGGCCTCGGCCTCGCGGGGCACGAAGACGCCGCGCCGCACCCGGCCCATCGCCTCGGCGGCGCCGGCGACGTCGGGGTGGGCGCCAGCGGCGACCGCCGCGTGGATCGCCGAGCCGAGCGCCGGGCCCTGCTCGGAGCCGATCACCGACAGCGGCAGCCGCGTGACGTCGGCGTAGACCTGCATGAGCAGCGGGTTCTTCGCCAGGCCTCCGGCGATGATGAGCTCGGAGACCGGGACGTCGCTGTCGCGGAACGCCTCGAGGATGACCCGGGTGCCGAAGGCCGTGGCTTCGAGCAGGGCGCGGTACACGTCCTCGGGCCGGGTCGCGAGGGTCTGCCCGACGACCAGCCCCGACAGCTCGTGGTCGACGAGGACCGACCGGTTGCCGCTGTGCCAGTCGAGCGCCACGAGCCCGTGCTCCCCCACCGCCTGGCGCGAGGCGAGACGCGTCAGGTGCTCGTGGACCGACTCCCCGGACTGCGCTGCGGCCGTGGCGTACTCGCCCGGTACCCCGGTGCGGGTGAACCAGCCGAAGATGTCGCCGACGCCGGACTGGCCGGCCTCGTAGCCGTAGAGACCCTCGACGATGCCGCCGTCGACGACGCCGCACATGCCCGGCACCTCGCGCAGCACCTCGCCGCTCATGACGTGGCACGTCGAGGTGCCCATGATCGCGACCACCTGCCCCGGCCCGGTGGCCTGCGCCGCCGGCGCCGTCACGTGCGCGTCGACGTTGCCGACGGCCACCGCGATGCCCTCGGGCAGCCCCGTCCAGGCCGCAGCCTCGGCGGTGAGCCCGCCTGCACGGGAACCGAGCTCGCCGATCGGCTGGTCGAGCTTGTCGGCCACGAAGGTGCGGAAGCCCGGGTTGAGGGCGGCGCAGAAGTCCTCCGACGGGTACGCGCCGTCCTGACGGATGCCCTTGTACCCGGCCGTGCACGCGTTGCGCACGTAACGACCGCACAGCTGCCACACGATCCAGTCGGCAGCCTCGACCCACCGCTCGGTGGCGGCGTAGACCTGGGGGTCCTCCTCGAGCACCTGCAGCGCCTTGGCGAACTCCCACTCCGAGCTGATGAGCCCGCCGTAGCGCGGCAGCCACGCCTCGCCCCGCTCCTCGGCGAGCCGGTTGATCCGGTCCGCCTGGCCCTGGGCCGCGTGGTGGCGCCACAGCTTGGTGTACGCGTGCGGCCGGTCGGCCCACTGCGCCAGCTCGGACAGCGGCGTGCCGTCGGCCGTCGTGGGCAGCACGGTGCACGCGGTGAAGTCGGTGGCGATGCCGACGACGTCGGCCGGGTCGATCCCTGCGGCGGCGACAGCCGCCGGCACGGCCTGGCGCAGCACGTCGCGGTAGTCCTCGGGCACCTGCAGCGCCCACTCGGGCGGCAGCGTCGCGCCCCCACCCGGCAGCCGGTCGGTGACGACCGCGTGGGCGTACTCGTGGACGGCCGAGCCGAGCTCGGCGCCGTCGTCGACGCGGACGACGAGCGCCCGGCCGGACAGCATGCCGAAGTCGCCGCCGACGACGTAGCGCGGCGGGGCGAGGGCGGGGCTGGTCATGTGTGGGTGCTCCTGGGGCTTCAGGGGTTTCGGGGCGGTCGTGTCGACAGCGGCGGCGCGGTGCTCGCGCGGACGATGAGCTCGGGGTCGATGAGGCTCGGCTCCTGGTCGTTGTCGCCGGAGATCACACCTGCGTGAGCATGGCGATGGCCTCACGGCCGATCTGCTCGAAGTCCTGGCGGACCGTGGTGAGCGGCGGGATGACGTACTCGGCCTCCGGCACGTCGTCGAAGCCGACGACGCTGACGTCCTCCGGCACGCGCCGGCCGGCCTCGTGCAGGGCGCGCAGGGCCCCGATGGCCATCTGGTCGTTGGCGGCGAAGACCGCGGTGACCGCCTCGTCCGCCGCGAGGTGCAGCCCGGCGCGGTAGCCGCTCCCGGCGCTCCAGTCCCCCGCCACCGGCTCCATGGGGCGCAGGCCCGCCGACACCATCTCGGCGCGCCAGCCTTCGGACCGGGCCCGGGCCTCGGCCCAGTCGAGCGGGCCGGTGATGTGGGCGATCTCGGTGTGGCCGAGGTCGAGCAGGTGCCGGGTCGCCAGGCGGGCGCCCGCGACGTTGTCGACGCCGACCGTGCGACGGGCCCGGGTCAGGTCACCCTCGACGATGACGAACGGGGTGTGGGCGCTGCGCGACCTGGCCACCTCGAGCGCCTCGTCGTGACCGGCGATGACGACGATGCCCTCGACGGCCAGTCGGTCGAGGTGGTCGACGGCGGCGTCGAAGCCCTCGCGCGTCATCTCCGACAGCGACACCGACGAGGCGAAGAAGCCTGCCTCGCGAGCGGCGACGTTGACCGTGCGGTGCACGCTCGTCGGCCCGAAGAGGGTCGACGCCGTGGCGATGATGCCGATGGTCGCCGACCGGCCGCTGACGAGGGCGCGGGCCGCCGTGTTGGGCCGGTACCCCAGTCGCTCGATCGCCTGCAGGACCCGCTCGCGGGTCTCGGGCCGGATGCTCGTGGCGCCGTTGATGACGCGCGAGACGGTCTGGTGCGAGACGCCGGCGAGCCGCGCGACGTCCTGCATGACGGGGGCCCGCGCCGCGGTGTCGGTCACCTCGCCCTCCTCGTGAAGAGGCGCTGCATGACGATGAACAGCAGCAGCAGGGTTCCGATCGCGATCTTTGTCCACCATGAGCTCAGCGTGCCTTGGAACGAGATCAGTGTCTGGATGACACCCAGGACGAGGACCCCGAGGAGCGAGCCGAGCACGAACCCGACGCCGCCGGAGAGCAGCGTGCCGCCGATGACGACCGACGCGATGGCGTCGAGCTCCATGCCCACGGCGTGCAGCCCGTAGCCCGAGAGCATGTAGACGCTGGAGAGCAGCCCGGCGATCGACGCGCAGAGCCCGCTGACACCGTAGACGGCCACCTTGACGCGGCCGACCGGCAGGCCCATGAGGGCGGGCACAACGCGACGCCTCGTACTTGGCATGGTCGTCGTCATGCCTGAGCCACTTTCTGCTGGGCCACGGAAGGCGCGGCGGCGCTCTCGTGGGACGCCCGGACGCTCTGGCCGCTGATCGAATCGATCTGCGGCACAGGGGCTTCAAACCATCATGGTGACCTGAGCCCCTGACGGACCGTCGGCGGCGGAACCGTTCGCCACCGCCGGAGCCGGTCGCAGCGCTGTCGCCGTCGCCACAAGCCGAGAGCGCGACGAGTGCCACGGCACCGATGACCACCAGAAGCGTCGTCTTCAGCACCCAGCTACCTCCAAACGCGGGACGCCCTCGTTGGCGCCTGGGCTCGGCCGACCCACTCGTCCGCCGTGGCGACATACCACTTGAAGCACAAGTGTGAGCGCTAACATTGACCCCCATCAACTCTTTGTCCGAGCCCTATAGCCAACCCAACCGTAAGCAGGGGCCAGGATGTTAGCGCTAACTTTGCGTCTGGCGGCTCCGAAGATGCAGCCCGTGCGCGGAGAGGACTGCTTAAACCGGTGCCGGGCGCCACACGACGGCCGCCCGACATCACGCCCGTGATTACCACCCCCGCACAGGAGAACCCGTGACGACCAGTCACCAAGCGACCTCCATCGAGCTCGTCACTGACGGACTTACCCTCGAGGTGCTGACGGCTGGTGCCGCCGTTCGCCGGCTCGTCGTGGAAGACGACCACTCGGACGGGGTGGTCGACGTCGTCCTCGGGCACCACGACGCCCGCACCTACGCCATCTGCGGCGGCTACCTCGGCGCTGTCGTCGGCCGGTACGCCAACCGCGTCGCCGGCGGCACGTTCACCCTCGACGGCCACGAGCACCACCTCACGACGAACGAAGGCGCGAACACCCTGCACGGTGGGGCCGACGGTTTCGACCGACGCCGATGGACCGTGGCCGAGACGGGCGCCGACCACGTCCGGCTCCGGCTGACCAGCCCCGACGGCGACCAAGGCTTTCCGGGCCGACTCGAGGTCGAGGTCACCTACCGCATCGGGCCAGGCACCGTCCGCCTCGACTACACCGCCACGACCGACCGCGCCACGGTCGTCAACCTCACCAACCACGCGTACGTCAACCTCGACGGCGAGGGGTCCGGCAGCGTCGACGACCACGTCCTGCGCGTCGAGGCCGACACCGTGGCACCCGTGGGACCGGATCTGCTGCCCACCGGCCTGGCCGCCGTGACCGGCACGCCACTCGACTGGCGCACCCCGCACCGGATCGGCGACGTGCTCGCCAGCGACCACGAACAGCTGCGCTTCGCTCGCGGCCTCGACCACCACTTCGTCGTGCGTGGCTCCGGGATGCGGACCGCCGCAGTGCTCACGGGCCGCAGCGGGCGCACCCTGACCGTGGAGACCGACCAGCCGGGCGTGCAGGTCTACACCGGCGGCCACTTCGACGGGACCATCGTCGGGTTGTCCGGCCGGCGGTACGGGGCCCGCGCTGGTATCGCACTGGAGACGCAGGGCTTCCCCGACGCCCCCAACCGGCCCAACCTGCCCTCGACAGTCCTTCGACCGGGCGAGGTGTTCCGCTCAACGACCGTCTGGCGCTTGTCCTGAGCCTTCCGCCGAACCCGGGTGTGGCGCCGCCGGCCGAGGGTGTGCCGTCAGGCCAACTTCTTGCGGAGTGGTCCACCTCACCGACCTCAGGCAACACGATCCTTGTCCAGTCTGCTCACGTCAGAGGTGCGCCCCTGTGCTTCGGATCCCAAGCGCCATCGACCGCCTTTCGGAAGGTCGCCTGCGCCGGCGTGGCGCGCGCGGACGACGGGCGCCCGCGCGACTCGTGCGGTGACGCCGGTGACGTACCTCGCGCCGCGGCTGTGACGAACTGGATCTCGACCGACGAGACCTCTGTGAAGCTCCGCGTCGGCGACCGGATCTCAAGAACCTGGACGTTCTGGTCGACGGCGAGCTCGTTCAGGCCTTCGGTGCAAACGGAAAGCACAACCTCCGGGTCAGGGTCTGCGTCGTCGCCTGCGGCCGCACGGCGAGACCACGGTGCTGGTCAGCTGTTGCCCGTGGGGTGACGAGGGCGCCGCTGCGGTGGCTCGCAACCCGTCCCGCGATCGAGCGTGGAGAGGACAGCGTGCATGCCGCTGTACAAGTCGGACGACCGCGCCGTCGACCGGAAGACTGGCTTGAGTTTTGGGCTGAACCATCGCGCAGCTCGCGCGAGCGCATCGGTGCGCCCTCGTCGATGACGCGACAGCCAGTACCCTCCGAGCCCTGAGCATCGCCATCGCGCCCAGCACCAACCGGTCGCATCCCCGGGGCCGCGTCAGCTCGTTACCTTCCGGACCCTGATGTTCGAGCACCGGGCCCGTCCACACGCGTGAGTCGATCTCCCAACCGGCGTGCCACGTCTGCGGGGGGAGCACAGTTCGTCACGACCCTGTTCACCGAAGGGAGTGGAAACGCCGAATACAGCTTGACCGTGTCCCACCCAGATGCGGGGACCAGAACGCTGACGGCCTCGCTGACGCGCGCGAAGGCCGCGAGCGACTCGCCATCGAGTACGTCACCGACGGTGACCCCGTCGCACAGGTTGGCCGCCTCGGCGCCGACGACCAGATGATCCACACGAAGGGCGGCGATCTGAGCGACCGTGACCGGGCCGCCGACCCCGTCGCCCCTCGTACGAATGCCACCAAGCACCACGAGCTCCACACTGGACGTCTGCTGGCGGTGCAGGGCGTTCGCCGCAGGGATCGAGGTGGTCACCACAGTCACGTCCTGCACGAGGGCAAGAGCCTGCGCTATCTCTACATCGCCGGGTCCGGTGCCCACACCGACGACGTCTCCGGGACGGACATCGCGCAGAGCAACCCGCGCCAAAGCGGACAGCACTTCCACCGAGGCCGGGTCGGGCTGCCGTGATGGCAGGCCAGCTCCGACGTGGGGTCGTATCACGCCGCCAGCCACCTTCACCAGCCGGCCACGCCCGACAAGTTCCGCCACGTCGCGCCGCACCGTACTGACGGAGACACCGAGCTCGCTGGCCAGGTAGGCGAGGCTGGCGCCCGCGGCTCCACGGTCCAAGACCAGCCGAACGACCCGGGACTGCCTGACCACGCCGAGCATCATCGGCATCAGCGGCTCCTTCCCAGCGTGGGCGCAGTCGGCTCCTTCCTGTCCATGGCATCGGAGCGGCGTCCAATCCCCAGGCCCGAGCGCTCGGGAGCCCGGGTCTCAGCCATGACGTCCCTGACGACCCAATCAGGGCTGCAGAAGAGCACCTGCGAACGATGTGACGCTCTGCAGTGAGGGCAACAGGGCCGCCTGGTAGGCGTGGTACACATCCGGGCGCCCGAACCAGACTGTGCTGGCAGGAAGATTGTTCGGGTCCAGCTCGTGCTGCCAGGAACCGCTGCACGAGTCGATGAAGCGAGCCTTGGCGTGGTCCCACCACTCGTAGTAGAGAGCCAGAGGTTCGGCCGTGCCGAGCGCCTCGTGCAGGGCCCAGGCGGCCGCGATCGCCTCGGTGACGACCCAGTGCAGGCGATCTCGGATGACCGGGGTGCCGGCGTAGTCCGTCGTGTAGATGAATCCGTCCCGACCGTCCACGTTCCAGCCCTCGGCGACAGCGCGCTGAAACAACGAGATCGCATCGTGGAGCATCCACGCGGGTGCCCGGTCACCAAGAGCGGTCCGGACCTGAAGGGTCAGCCGCGACCACTCAAAGAGGTGCCCGATGGTCACACCATAGGGACGGAAGGGATGCGCCGGCACGTCGATGTTGTAGTCCCACAGCGGCATCCACGCCTGGGTGAAGTGCTCAGGGAGGCGGAAGCAGGAGTCGGCCGCGAACCGGTGCACGACACGCTCAACGATCTGCGCCGCGTAGTCGACCCACGTGAGGTTCCCGGTGATGTCGGCGGCGGCGAGCAGCGCCTCGACCGTGTGCATGTTGGCGTTGACCCCGCGATACGCTTCCAGGTCGGTCCAGTCGCGGTTCCAGACATCGACCACCAGCCCGTCAGAGGAACGCCAGAACCTCTGGTCGAAGACCTGCAGTGCCTCGTCGAGCAGCACCCGACCCCGCGAGTTCCCGCTGGCGGCGGCGCTGGCTGCGGCCAGGATCACGAAGGCATGCTCGTAGGCGCGCTTGTCCGTGTTCGCCACGCCGGTCCCGTCGACAGCCGCGAACCAGCCGCCGTGCTCGTGGTCCTTGAGCGTGGACTCGAGCGCGGTCACGCCGTGGTCCACGGCGACTGCGGCACGTGGGTCGCCCTCGAGAGCCGCCAACGCCGCGACGTGCGTCATCCGCGCGGTGATCCACAGCTGGACACCCTTGTCTTCCATCAGGCCACCGGCTTCGTCGAGCCAGCCGAAGCCGCCCGCCGGATGCACGGCAGAGAGGGCAAGCTCCAGCAGTTTGCAGCGCTGGTCCTTGAGCCAGAGCAGGTGCTCGACGGAGGGCTCGGTCTGGGCGACGGTCATGGGTCATGCCCCTTTTCGTGTGATGTCGTTGGATCCGGGGCCAGCGCGCCGCGCGAGGTGCATCCCGGCCTGTCGAAGCCACCGGGCCGGATCGGCCATGGCGTCGTGTGCCGATCGGGCGAGCTCGTCGAGAGCGACCACCTCGGCGATCTGCGACCTCGCCTCTGGTGCGGCCTGCCCGACGACCGCCCAGAGCGGAGTGGAGGGCCCGGCAGCAAGTGACACGCGCCCGACAACCTTGCCGTTGAAGGACTGGGCGTCCAAGCGCCCCTCTCCGGTGATGACCAGGTCGGCGTCTGCGGCGTGTTCGTCGAGACGCGTGAGCCGCGCGATCGCCTCCGAGCCCTTGACCAGGCGACCACCCCAGAGTACGGACAGGCCGAACGCCGTGCCCCCAGCTGCCCCACAGCCCGGGGCGCTCCCATCGTTGCCGACCACGGCGCTGAGCGTCCGCAGCCCGCGTTCGAGCAGCCGGACCTCGTCGGGCTTTGCCCCCTTCTGTGGGGCGAAGGCGGCAGCCGAGCCCGCGGGGCCGAGGAGCGGTGCGTCGACGTCTACGAGGACGTCGACGCCCTCCGGCGCCGGTGGGATCATCCGTGACGTGTCCACTCGGGTCAGGTCGACCAGGTGGGAGCCACCGAGCGGCAGACGAAGGGGACCAGACCCGAGAAACCGGACACCGAGTGCCGTGAGCGCGCCGACGCCGCCATCCGTGCTTGCCGACCCTCCGAGCGCTGCGACAACACGCCTCACCCCGGGGTGGGTGGCCGCCACGGCCAGTTGTTGCCCGAACCCGAAGGTGTGGGCCCCGAGGGGGTCCGGTTGGGTCAGCAGCGGGAGTCCGGATGTCACGGCGAGCTCGACGACGGCCGTGCCGTCCGGCAGGAGCAGCCACGACGCCATCGCGGGGCCTGCCGGACTGAGCACCCGCGTGGCGACCCGTCGGGTGCCTGGGACGCTCGCCTCGATGACGTTCGACGTCCCCTCGCCACCGTCGGCCATTGGAAGACAATGCAGTTCGTCATGAGGACGGATTGCGCCCCAGCCTTCAGCGATGGCCTCGGCCGCGTCCGTGGCGGTGATGCTTCCCTTGAACGAGTCGGGAGCGATGACGACGTGCATGGTCAGGCCACCACGACGTCGAGGTACCTGCGCTTCATGGTCTCCAGCACCGTGGCCGGGTCGGTGGCCCAGATGTCCGCGTTGAAGATCTCCACTTCGATGTCGCCGGTGTAGCCCGCTGCGGTCACCAGCTCGTAGTGGTGGCGGAAGTCGATGTGCCCGTCGCCCATCATCCCCCGCGAGAGGAGTGAGTCGGCGGGCAGCGGGGTGATCCAGTCGCACACCTGGAAGCTGGCGATGCGGTCGGCGCGGCCGGCTCGGGCGACCTGCTCCTCGAGCTGCGGGTCCCACCAGACGTGGAAGGAGTCGACGACGACGCCGACGTGCTCGGCCGGGTACGGTTCGGCGATGTCGAGGGCCTCGCCGAGGGTGGCCAGGACTCCGCGGTCAGCGGTGAAGAGCGGGTGCATCGGCTCGAGTGCGAGGCGCACGCCGCGCTCGGCGGCGATCGGCACGAGCCGGTCGATGCCTTGGCTGACACGGGCTCGGGCGCCCGGCAGGTCACGCGAGCCGTCCGGCAGCCCCCCGACGACCATGACGAGGCAGTCGGCCTCCAGCGTCGCGGCCTCCTCGATCGCCCGGACGTTCTCGGCGACGGCCGCCTCGAACGCGCCGTCATCGGCGGCGGTGAGGAAGCCTCCACGACACAGCGAGGACACGCGCAGCCCGGCGGCGTCGATAAGCGCCTTGGCCCGGTCAAGACCGACATCGGCCAGTGGCTCACGCCATACCCCGATGGACTGCAGACCCGCCTGCACGCACCCGTTGACCGCCTCGGGCAGGGACCACGAGTTCGTCGTCTTCTGGTTGAGCGAGAGCCGCTCCAGCCCGGCGCTCATCGGCTCAGCCCTGCGGCGGCGAGCAGGTGGCGCATCCGGTGGGCAGCCAGGTCGGGGTCCGGCAGCAGCCCGGCCGCGTCCGCGAGCCGGACGGTGTCGGCCAGGTGCACGATGCTGCGGGCGCTTTGCAGGCCGCCGACCATCGTGAATCCGGGCTGGTGCCCACTGAGCCACGCGAGGAAGGCGATGCCGGTCTTGTAGTAGTAGGTCGGGGCGGCGAAGACGTGCCGGGCCAGCGGCAGGGTGGGCGCGAAGGCGGCGTCGTAGGCCGCCTCGTCGTCGGCGTCGAGGGCCGTCAGGGCAGCCCCGGCGGCCGGGGCGATGGCGGCGAAGATACCCAGCAGCGCGTCGGAGTGGTGGCTGCCGTCGCCCTTGATGAGTTCGGGGTAGTTGAAGTCGTCGCCGGTGTAGAGCCGGACCCCTTCGGGCAGGGCCGCACGCAGCCCCTTCTCGTGCTCGGCGTCCAGCAGCGACACCTTGACCCCGTCGACGCGGTCGGTGTGGTCGGCGATGACGGACAGGAAGTTCTTCGTGGCGACCTCGATGTCGTCCGAGCCCCAGTAGCCGCCCAGGGCAGGGTCGAACGCGGTTCCGAGCCAGTGCAGGATGACGGGCCGCTCGCACTGGGTCAGCAGCCGGTCGTAGATTCGGGCATAGTCCTCGAACCCGGTGGCCAGCTGCGCCAGCTGACGGCTGGCCATGATGATGGCCTGCGAGCCGGTCGACTCGACGAACGCGAGCTGCTCCTCGTAGGCGGCCTGGACCTGCGCCAGGCGGGAGACGTCGGCACCCAGGTGGTCGGTGCCGGCGCCAGACGCGATGCGCGCACCCACGGCCCGGGCCTGGGCCGCCGAACGGCGGACCAGCTCGCGGGTGGTGGCCCAGTCCAGGCCCATGCCGCGCTGGGCGGTGTCCATCGCCTCTGCGACCCCGAGGCCGTGGGCGAACAGATGCCGGCGGAAGCCGAGGGTCGATTCCCAGTCGACCACCGCCGGTGCTCCGGGCACATTCTCGCCGAGCGGGTCGGCGACAACGTGAGCCGCACCGAACGCGATACGGCTGCGGGGCGGCCCATCCGGGGTCGCCCAAGAGGTCGGCTCGCGCAGCTGCAGCCGCTGCCAGGTGCCGTCGCTTCGAGGCAGGTCCAGGACCGTCATGCCGACAGCTCACCGAGCTCGATGCGCCGACCCTGGGCCGAGGACTGCAGCCCGGCCTCAGCAAGGCGGACGCCTCGCGCACCAGCGAGGAAGTCATAGGCGTGCTCACCCTCCCCGACGACATAGCGCAGGAACTGCTCCCACTGGGCCTTGAACCCGTTGTCGAAGACCTCGTTGTCCGGCACCGGGTGCCACTGCTGCCGGAACGGGGTGGGCTCGACGAGATCTGGGTTCCAGACCGGCTTCGGCGTCTCGGCGCGGTGCTGCGCGACGCAGTGGTGCAGGCCTGCGACCGCGCTGCCTTCCGTGCCGTCGACGTGGAACTCGACGAGTTCGTCGCGGTGCACCCGCGTGGCCCACGAGGAGTTGATCTGGGCGATGATGCCGCCCTCGAGCTCGAAGATGCCGTAGGCGGCGTCGTCTGCGGTCGCGGTGTAGGGCTGGTTCTGCTCGTCCCAGCGCTGCGGGATGTGCGTGACGGCCTTGGCGGTAACTGCTTCGACTCGGCCGAACAGGTTCTCCAGCACGTAGTTCCAGTGGCAGAACATGTCCGTGGTCATGCCGCCCCCGTCCTCGGAGCGGTAGTTCCAGCTGGGACGCTGCGCCAGCTGCCAGTCCCCCTCGAACACCCAGTAGCCGAACTCCCCACGGACCGACAGGATGCGGCCGAAGAAGCCACCGTCGACGAGCCGCTTGAGCTTGAGCAGACCCGGCAGGTAGAGCTTGTCGTGCACGACGCCGTTCTTGACACCGGCCTCCGCGGCAGCGCGCGCCATCCGCAGCGAGCCCTCCAGCGACTCGGAGATCGGCTTCTCCGTGTAGATGTGCTTACCGGCGGTGATCGCCCTGAGGATGGCCTCCTCGCGCACGGATGTCAGTTGGGCGTCGAAGTAGATCTCGTCCTCGGGGTTGGCCAGCGCGGCGTCGAGGTCGGTGGTGTACCGATCCACGCCGTGTCGCTCCGCGATCTCCTTGACCCTCTCCAGGTTGCGTCCGACCAGGACCGGGTCGACCTGCACCCTTGAGCCGTCAGCCAGCTCGACGCCACCCTGATCACGAATCGCCAGGATCGAGCGCACGAGATGCTGCCGGTAGCCCATGCGGCCGGTGACGCCGTTCATGATGATGCCGATGGAGTTGGATGTCATGTCCCGTCCTCAACCGTTATGGGAAAGCGCTTGCCAGCAACGGTATAGGGCTAGACACCTCTTCGCAAGATGGAGCGGTAAGCGTTTCCCGAGTTTCGGTCCGACCGGCCGTCGCAGACGATGGAGCCCGGGCGGGTAGTGGTGCGGAAAGCGGTTGCCTGCCATACTCGCGCCAGTAGCTTGTGGTCCCGAAGGAGTCAGCAGTGCTAGATGCGGTCCCAGATCGCCACCTCGGGTTGTGCTCGGTGACGTTGCGAAAGCTGTCCGTGGAGCGCGTGGTCGAGGTGGCAACACGTGCGGGGCTGGGCTGCATCGAGTGGGGCGCCGATGTGCACGCGCCCCCTGGCGACCTCGCCCGGCTGGACGAGGTTCGCCGGCGCACCGAGGACGCGGGCCTGCGCGTGGCCTCCTACGGCTCGTACTGGCGTGCCGGCGTCGATGACGCCCCGCAGGTCCGAGCTGTGATCGAGGCGACCCAGCGACTAGGCACCCAGCGGGCTCGGATCTGGGCCGGTGCGGTGGCCTCGGCACATGCCGATCCCCTGACGCGCCTGCGCGTCGTCACCGCGACGCGCGAAGCGGCCGAGATCGCCGCAGGACACGGGGTCTCACTGTCATTCGAGTTCCACGCCGACACGCTGACGGACAACGCCCAGAGCACGCTGAACCTGCTCCGGGAGGTGGACCGTCCCTCCGTCTCCACGTACTGGCAGCCTCCGAACGACGTTTCCGACGCTGATGCCGTCCACACCCTCGCGCAGGTGCTCGACGCGGTGAGCGCCGTCCACGTGTTCTCCTGGTGGCCGGCAACCCACCGCCTGCCACTGGTGGGTCGCCGCGACTTGTGGCGTGGCGCCCTCGACGTCCTGGCGACACGGAAGCCGGTGGACCTCTTGCTGGAGTTCGTCGTCGACGACAACCCGGACTTCGTGGCCACCGAGGCTCGGGCACTACGTGCCCTGACGGACGGGAGCGTCCCATGACTCAGACGCGCTGCGCGGCACTCGCCATGGCCGCTGACCTTCCACCGCGGCTCTTGACCCCTGCCGCTGCGGCACGCCTGGGGTCCGTCTACGACGTGGACGCGGCTCGCACGATTCGCGACTTCTCGAATGAGGACGACGCTGCCCTCGCAGCCGTCGAGGTCCTCATCACCGGGTGGGGCTCCCCTCGCATCGACGCTGGGGTGCTCGCGAGGCTGCCGAACCTCAAGGGGGTGCTGCACGCCGCAGGATCCGTGCGCGGACACCTCGACCCGGTGGTCTGGGACCGAGGCATCGTGGTCACCTCGGCCGCGCAGGTCAACGCGCTGCCGGTGGCCGAGTACGCCCTGGCCATGATCCTGCTGAGCGCGAAGGAGGTCTTCCGCGCCCAGCAGCTGTACCGCTCGGGTGGCCGTGTCGACACCCTCGAGGAGTTCAAGGACGCCGGCTGCTACGGCCGACGCGTGGGGCTGGTGGGCGCCTCCAGCATCGGACGTCGCGTGCTTGAGCTTCTGGCCCCGTTCGACCTGGAAATCTGGCTGCACGACCCCTACGTGAGCGACGCGGAAGCCGACCGCCTCGGCGTCCGGCTCGCCGGCCTTGACGAGCTGCTGAGCGCCTGCAGCGTGATCAGCCTCCACGCTCCCCTGCTCGACTCGACCCGGCACATGATCGACGCGAGACGTATCAACCTCATCCGGGAGGGCGCCACGCTCATCAACACAGCACGCGGGGGCCTGGTGGACCACGGCTCCCTCGTGACGGCCCTCGCCTCCGGCCGCTTCCGGGCCGTCCTGGACACGACCGACCCCGAGGAGCCGCTCCCGCACGGCTCGCCGCTGCTCCACCTGGACAACGTCGTCGCCACCCCCCACGTCGCGGGCGCGCTCGGCAACGAGCTGTTTCGCCTCGGGGATCACGCCGTCGACAACGCGGTCCGTCTCGCAGAGGGCCGCGAGCTCGTCGGCGCGGTCACCTCCACGCAGCTGCAGACGATGGCCTGACCGCCATGGCCTGTCAGACCAACCTGACGGCCGGGCATGGCTAGCGCGTCGGTCGGAGCGGCGTGCTTTCGCGGATCAGGACCTCGCCGCGGATCCGACGGGTGCGGTGCGGCTCCCCCTCTGTGCCCGTCGTGACCAGCTCGAGCGCGGTCTCGCCCATGCGCTCCAGCGGGAGGCGAACCGTGGTCAGTTTCGGGTGCACGTCTCGAAGGGTCGCGATGTCATCGAAGCCGGCCAGGGCGAGGTCCTCGGGCAGGTGCAGTCCTGCGTCCCGGCACGCGGCCATGGCACCGACGGCCATCACGTCGTTGACGGCCACGACGCAGTCCAGACCCTCCCTGGACGTCAGCAGCTCACGCATCGCGTCGTGCCCGCCGTCGCGCGTGAACGCGCCCTCGAGGACCACCGGCGCGGGCAGTCCAGCTGCGGCGAGGCCGTCGCGGATGCCTTGGACGCGGTCGCGGGCCGTCAGCAAACGCGTGGGCCCTCCCAGAATCGCGAACCGCTGGTACCCCAGTGACGCCAGCCGCTGGGCCAGGGCCCTGGCGCCGCTGCGGTTCTCGACGACGACGGTGTCCAGCGGAAGTTTCTGCTGGCTGATGACGACGACGCGACCGCCGGCGCGCTCAAAAGCTGCGCACTCCTCTCGCAACCGAGAGAGCAGCTCAGGATCATCGACGCGACTGCCGGCCAGGATCACAGCCCGGCTGCGCTGTCCGCGCAGCACCTGGACGTAGTCGAGCTCCCGCTCCGGACGCCGCATCGTGCTACCGAGCGTCACGAGCAGGTGCTGGTCCTCCGCGGCACGCATGACTCCCGCAGCGATGGCGGCGAAGTAGGGGTCCGAGATGTCGTGGACGATGAGCCCGACGACATTGGTCCTGCCCCGCGCCATCGCCTGCGCAGGCCCGTTGGCCGCATAGTTCAGCTTCGCCGCAGCTAGGAGGACTCGCTCCTTGAGGTCCTGCCGAACCTTGCGCGTGCTGCCGTTGAAGGCTCGTGAGGCGGTCGCAAGGGACACGCCGGCCTCATTGGCGACGTCTTGTAGCGTTACCGGCCCCGGCGACATGGCATTCACTGCGGATCCTTCATCGAGTTGGTGGGCAGACCCCACGGGAAGCGCCTTCCCAGATGCTAGCGCGCAGCGGCGTCCCGACGGCGATGCGATGCCCGGACCTGGCGTCGTGCTCGTCCGAACCGCGTCAGCCCTTGAGGCCGGCCGAGGCCATCCCCTCGATGAAGTACCTCTGAGCGGCGATGAACAGGGCGATCATCGGCAGCACGGCCAGTGTGGCGCCCGCCATGAGGTAGGCCCACTGCACGTTGAGAGGGTCCTGCGAGAAGATCGCCAAGCCCACCTGGATCGGCCGGAGCGAGTCGTCGCGCGTGATCAGCAGGGGCCACAGGAAGCTGTTCCACGCGGCACCGATCTGGAAGACCGCGATGGTGATCACGGCGGGCTTGATGAGCGGCAGCATGATCCGCACGAAGATTCCGTACTCGGAAAGCCCATCGACTCTGGCCGCCTCGGCGAGCTCCTCCGGGAGGCTGACGAAGAACTGACGTGCCAGGAAGATGTAGATCGGGGCGATGGCATGCGGAATGATGAGACCCCACCACGAGTTGAGCCAGCCGGTGCCGCCCTGCCCCGTGACGCCGTTGCCACCGAAGAACGGAATGGACTTCACCACGAGGAACTCTGGGATGAGGATCGCGTAGAACGGCACCATGATGAGGATGACGACGAACGCGTTGAGTGTTTTGCGGCCCCGGATCGGCGTGCATGCGAGGGCGTAGCCGGCGGACGTGGCAAAGGCCAGGGTCAAGGCTGTTTGTCCGATCGTGAGCAGCGCGGTGTTGAGGAAGTAGCGCGCGAAGGGGGCTGCCGTCAGCGCCTCCGTGTAGTTCTGGAAGCGCAGCTGCTCGGGGAGCCAGGAGAACTCGGTGAGCTCGGACGGTGACTTCAGCGACGTGAGCAGCATCCACACGAAGGGTGCGACCATGGCGACCGCGCCCAGAGCCATGACGGCAGTCAGGACGTACACGCCGCGGCCGCGGCGCCCGGGGGCTGCGTGCGGCCTAGGCATCAGAGCTCACCTTCTGAAGTCGCAGCCCGACGAGCGTGAACACCCCGATGAGCACGACCAGCACGACGGACTGGGCAGCGGCATACCCGAGCTTGAGGCCCTGGAACGCCTCCTCGTAGATCTCGTAGGTCATCACCGTCGAGCTCGACCCGGGCCCGCCCTTCGTCATGACGAAGACCAGGTCGAACACCTGGAAGGAGGCAATCGTCGAGGTGACGAAGACGAAGAAGTGGGCAGGGCCGAGGGCCGGCCAGGTGACGTTCCAGAAGCTCTGCCACCGGTTGGCGCCGTCCAGCTGTGCCGCCTCGAGTTGGTCCCGGCTCACACTCTGCAGGGCCGCCAGGTAGACGACCATCTTCGCGCCGAGGCCCTGCCAGACCCCCACGAGCATCAGCGACGGCAGCGAGAGGTTCGGGTTGGTGAGCCACCCCTGTGGCGGCAGTCCGAAGAGGCCCAGGACGCTGTTCGCCAAGCCCACGTCCGGCTGGTAGATCCAGAGCCACACCGTCGCGACCGCGACCGTCGCGGTGACCTGGGGCATGTAGTACAGCACGCGCATGGCCCCCCGGGCACGGATACCCGAGTTCAGGCCCAGCGCGATCAGCAGCGCGATCGCCATGGCGACGGGGACCGTCACCAGCGTGTAGAGCACCGTGTTGAGCAGTGCCGTCCGCCAGCGGTCATCGGACATGAGCTGAAGGAAGTTGTCGACGCCGACCCAGTGGTAGGCACCCAGGAACTGGTAGTCGGTGAAGCTGAGCGCCACGAGCATGACCATCGGCAGGAGCAGGAACACCGCCGCATGGATCAGCGCCGGCGCCAGCATCACCCAGCCGGCGCGCTTCTGCGACGCCCGCAGGTCCTTCACCGGTCGCCTCGTGACCCCGGGTGGCGGGCCAGCCTTCGGCCCCGCCACCTCGGTCTTGATCGCTGTCATGCTGACCTACTTCCGGTCGATCGCCGTGGCTACTTGCTCGCCAGGCCCTGCAGCACGGTGGCCGCGTCGGCCTTGCCGAGCAGCACGGTGTCCAGCTGCGCACCGAAGTCGTTGCGGACCTCCAGCCAGTTGGTGCTGCCGCCCTCGAACACCACGTGGTCCAGCTGGGTGGCTGCGAAGGCGCTCGCGGGGTTGCTCTTCACGACGTCGAGCTGGTCGACGCCGTCCACGGCCGGGACGCCGAAGTTGAGCTTGGCGATGTCCGAGGCCGCTTCCGGGGAGCTGAGCAGCTTGACGAACTCGTAGCTGGCCTTCGGCAGCTGCGACTGGGCGCCGACGGAGGCGAGCTGGCCGCCGGAGAACATCGCGGTGTCCTGGTCCTTCAGGTTGAAGAACGCCAGGTCGTCGCACCGTGCCTGCCCCACCTTCGCGCAGTCGACGTAGCCGCCCGCCACCCCCATGGCCGCCTTGCCCGTGAAGACGAGGGGCTGGCCGTCCGGGGAGGCGAGGCCGAAGTCACTGACCTTGTCGTCGTTGATGAGCGAGGCCATCTCGTCGAGCGCCTTCGCACCCTCCGGCGTGGCGAAGTTCGCCTTGCCGTCCTTGTACATCGGCTGCCCGAGCGAACCCAGGAAGGTGACGAAGTCCTGACGGTAGGACGACGGCGGCGCCCAGAAGTCGAACCCGGCCTGGGTGATCTTGCCACCGTCGCGCTTGGTGAGCTTGATGGCATCTGCACGAAGCTCCGTCCACGTCTGTGGCGGCTTGGTCGGGTCCAGGCCGGCTGCGGCGAAGGCCTTCTTGCTGTAGGCCAACGGTTTGGGCCCGAAGATGAGGGGCACGGCGTAGATCTTGCCGTTGTACTCGGCGGCGGGCAGGGCAGGGGCCGCGCCCTTGCTCAGGCTGTCCTTCGTGACACCGAACTCGCTGAGGTCCTTGAAGACACCCTTCGACGCGAACGGCGGGATCCACCCGATGCCGGTGACGTACACGTCGTAGCCCTGGCCGGAGGCGATGGAGGTGGAGATCTTCTCGTTCAGCGTGCCGAACGTGGCGAAGTCTGGCTCGACCTTGACGTTCGGGTACGTCTTGTGGAACGCGTCGATGACCTTCTGGAGGGCCGCCTTTCCGTCGTTGCTCGCGGGGTACGAGGGCACGAGCACGCGGATGGTCCCGGATGCCGATGTCGGGTTGTCATCGGCACCGCCGCCGGAACCGCTGCCACTGCCGCAGGCGGACAGGGCGGCGATGGCGGCCACAGCCACCACTGCCGAGGGGGCGAATCGCTTGAACACTTGAGCCTCTCTTCGTTGAGCGGAATGCGCTTTCCGGCCAACTATAGGTGTAGGTTGACCGGACCGGCAAGCCCTTTCCCGCCTTCCATTCCAACCCGGCTCGCCACGGCCGGGGCCGATGGTGCACCCGGTGCCAACGATAGGATCCACGTCATGTCGCCCAGCCGGACGAGGCCCGACGGCCGGCCGGCCGCAGGACCGCCCAACCCCGGGGAGCTGCCCAGATGGCTCTCCCTTCCCGGCTGTCTCGTCCTCCTCAACATGCTCGCACTGCTGGCCTCGCTGCCCGTGGTGACGGCCGCGCCGTCCGCGATCGCCCTCCAGCCCGTGCTGGAGCGGGTCCTCAGGGATGAGGAACCCGCGCCCTTCGCAGCCTTCTGGCGATCATGGTCACGCGCGCTTCGGGACTGGACCCTGGTGGGGCTGGTGCTGGCAGTGGGTTCTGCCGGCGCCGTGCTCTCAGCGGTCTTCTGGCTCCAGGTGGCCACACCGGTGGCCGCCGTCGCCCTGGTCTTCCTCCTCGTCGCGACTGCCGTGGCGACGGCCACGTGGCTGGCGGTGCTCGAGTGCGCGGCCCACGCGAACCCACCGACCGTGCGCCGGGCCGCGCGCCTGCTGCCTCCCGTCCTCATGCGCTCCCCCGTCGCTGCGGCGGGCGGTGCGGTGCTCACCTTCGCCTGGCTGGCGCTGGTCGGCCAAAGACCGGCCCTTCTGCTCGTGGCCGGCCCCCTGGTCCCGGCCCTGGTGAGCAGGTGGGTGTTCCACGGACGTGCATCGGTCGAGGCGACCCGCTAGGAAGCCACGTCAACCAGGAGTACGCACAGGGTGCGTGGCCCGTGGACGCCCTCGACGCGGTCGAGCTCGATGTCGCTCGTCGCGCTCGGGCCGCTGACCCACGTCAGGGGGCGGCGCTGGTCGATGCTGGGGCGGAGCGCGGCGACGGCTTCCGGGACGGTGGCGACGACCTGGTCGGAACGGACGACGCACACGTGCAGGTCGGGCAGCAGGGTCAAGCCGCGTCGTCCCTGGCCGGGCCCGTGGTCGAGGACGATGGTGCCGGTCTCGGCGATGGCGGTGGTCGCGGTCGACACGACGGCCGCGATGCCCTCGACGTCGTGGACCTCGCCCAGACTGCTCTCGTCCACGCGCCGCGGACCCGCAAGGTCGAGCAGGTCGCCGTCGAATCCGGCTGGCACGACGACCGACTCGGCGCCCTCGAGAGCGGCGCGTAAGGCGTCGGCGAGGCCGCCGGGGGCGCACCTCACGACGCGGGCGCGGTAGTCCTCGACCCGGTCGACGAGCAGGTCCAGCAGGCTGGCGTGAGCCGAGGGCACCGGTACGCCCTCCGGCCGGGCGACGGTGAGCGGCACGTCGGTGCGCGGGTGGTGGGTGCCGGGCGTCGCGAGAGCCGCGCGCACGCGAGCGAGCACCTCGTCCCGGGCCGAGCCCTCTTCGGCGGTCACGGGACGCCTCCCTCGTGGGTGTCGGGCCGGGGGTCGGCGGGGGTGTCGGTGTGGGTGCGGGCCCACCACTGGCGGAAGGTCTGCTTGGGAGGAACGGGGGCGTCTCGGGCGTCGCTCCAGGCGGACAGCGGCCCCGGCATCCGCCCCACCGTGCCGCGCCCGTGCAGCAGCCGGTCACCGAGGCGCCCGGCGAGCGTCGAGGCGTTCTGGGCCTTCTCGTAGCGGCCGGCGTCGGCGAAGGTCCACGCGCCGGCCCGCATCGCGAGGGCCTCGGGCTTGGGCAGCCCGCGGCTGCCGGGGGCGCGGTGGTGCTCGACGACCTGGGTGCGCAGGTGCACGAGCAGCTCCGGGATCTCGATGCGCACCGGGCACGCGTCGAAGCAGGCGCCGCACAGCGTCGACGCGTAGGGCAGCGACTGTTCGAGCGCACCCCGCCGGCCCCGCATCATCGGACCGAGCACCGCGCCGATGGGCCCGGGATAGACCGAGCCGTAGGCGTGACCGCCGACCCGCTCGTACACGGGGCACACGTTGAGGCAGGCCGAGCAGCGGATGCAGCGCAGTGCCTGCCGCCCGACCACGTCGGCCAGCACGTCGGTCCGGCCGTTGTCGACGAGCACGACGTGCACGTCCTGCGGGCCGTCGCCGACGGGCTCGCCGTCACCGACGCCCTCCCTCGCGTGCACCCCGGTCCACATCGAGGTATAGGGGTTCATCCGCTCGCCGGTGGAGCTGCGCGGCAGCAGCTGCAGGAAGACGGCGAGGTCCTCCCACGTCGGCACGAGCTTCTCGATACCGACGACGGTGATGAGGGTGTCGGGCAGCGTCAGGCACATCCGGCCGTTGCCCTCGGACTCCACGACGACGAGCGTGCCGGTCTCGGCCACCGCGAAGTTCGCACCTGACACGGCGACCTTCGCGCGGAGGAACTTCTCGCGCAGGTGCAGGCGTGCCGCCTCGGCCAGACGGGCCGGCTCGTCGGTGAGGTCCTCGGGTGCAGGGCGGCCCGCCCGGCCCATCTCCCGCCGGAAGATATCGCGCACCTCGGCCCGGTTGCGGTGGATCGCCGGCACGAGGATGTGCGAGGGGAGGTCGTCGCCCAGCTGCACGATGAGCTCGGCGAGGTCGGTCTCCCACGCGCGGATGCCCGCGGCTTCGAGCGCCTCGTTGAGCCCGATCTCCTGCGTGGCCATCGACTTGACCTTGACCACCTCGGGCGCCCGCCCGGCCTCCCTGTCGGCGGCGGTCCGTTCGCCCGCGATGGTCACCACGATGGCGTTGGCCTCGTCGGCGTCACGGGCCCAGTGCACCGTCGCGCCGGCCTCGGTGAGTCGCTGCTCGAGTTCGAGCAGGTAGGTGTCGAGGTTGGCCAGCACCCGGTCCTTGACCTCGGCGCCCCTGGCCCGCAGGGCCTCCCAGTCCTGCACCTCCGACACGACCGCGGCGCGCTTGGCTCGGATCGTCGCCGTCGCATGCCCGAGGTTGCGCCGCAGCTGCGCGTCGGCCACCGCCGTCCGGGCCGCGAGGGGGAAGGCCGGCATGCCGACGAACGTGCGGCTCACGAGCCCACCTCGTGGTCGACCCCGTCCCCCGGACGCCACGGGGCGTCCTCGGTCGCGGCGAGCACCTCGGCGAGGTGCAGCGTGCGCACCCCGGCCCGGTGCCGCGACAGCAAACCGCCGACGTGTGCGAGGCACGAGTTGTCACCCGCGACGAGCACCTCGGCGCCGGTCTCACGCACGTGCCGCGCCTTGTCCGAGCCCATCGCGACGGAGACGTCGGGATTCTTCATCACGAAGGTCCCGCCGAAGCCGCAGCACTCCTCGGCCGCCGGCAGCGAGACCAGGTCGATGCCCCGCACCGCGCGCAGCAGCCGCAGGGGCCGGTCGCCCACGCGGATCATCCGCAGCGAGTGGCACGTCGGGTGGTAGGTCACCCGATGCGGGAAGTACGCGCCCACCTCCGTCACACCGAGCACATCCACGACGAACTCCGACAGCTCGTGGACGCGGGGCGCCAGCTCGGACACCGCGCGCTCCAGGCCCGCGTCGCCCACCCGCCGCGCCAGGGCGGCGTGCTGCTCACGTACCGAGCCCGTGCACGACCCCGACGGCACGACCACGGCGTCGTACGGGGTGAACGTCTCGACGAAGGACCGCACCAGCGGGACCGACTCCGTCGCGTACCCCGTGTTCGTGAACATCTGCCCGCAACAGGTCTGCGCGCGAGGGAACTCGACCGCGCAGCCCAGACGCTCGAGCAGGGTGACCACCGCCTTCGGGGTCGAGGGCCACATCGTGTCGTTGAAGCACGTGGCGAACAGGGCGACCCGCATCGGGCGCACGTCAGGACTGCCGGTTCGGCGATGGGGGGCGCGGCACCAGGTTGTCCATCCCGCCGTCCACGGCGAGACAGACCCCGTTCGTGGAGCCCGAGCCCGGTGAAGCCAGGTAGGCGACCGCGGAGGCGACCTCGGCGGCAGAGACCAGCCGGCCGTGCGGCTGACGCGCGTTGAGGCTGGCTCGCTCCGCCTCGGGGTCGGAGGCGGTCGCCAGCAGACGTGCCACCCAGGGAGTGTCGGCCGTTCCCGGGGCGACCGCATTGACGCGCACGCTCTCATACATGTGGTCGGCCGCCATCGCGCGCGTCAAGGCGTGCACCGCCCCCTTCGAGGCGGAGTAGAGAGCCCGCTGTGGCAGACCTCGAGTGGCCGCGATCGAACCCATGTTGACGACCGCACCGTGGGCGGAGGCGCGCAGGTGCGGCAGGGCCGCGCGGGTGACTCGCACGGCCCCGACGACGTTGACGTCCCAGACCCGGTGCCACTCGTCGTCGTCGTTGTCGCCGACCGCACCCTGGGCTCCGATCCCCGCGTTGTTCACGACGATGTCGAGGCCGCCGAACTGTGCCACGGTGCGGTCGACGGCTGCCCGGACCGACGCATCGTCCGAGACGTCGCACACCAGCGCGATCACGTCATCCGACACGGTCGCCCCGGTGGGGTCCCGGTCCAGCACGGCCACCTTGGCGCCGCGGCCGGCGAGCTCGGTGACGACCGCCGCACCGATGCCGGAGGCTCCCCCGGTGACTACGGCAACGAGGCCAGCAAAGTCCTTCATGATGCTCCTTGGGTGGTTCGCGAATGCTCAGACGAACAGCTGGCGGCCACGACCGAGGCCCCCGATCTCGACCTCGCAGACGTCGCCGGCGCTCAGGTAGGGGTAGCGGCCGGACAGGGCAACACCTTCCGGCGTGCCGGTCAGGACGAGGTCACCGGGCTCCAGGACGAGGTACTGGCTCAGGTGGTGCAGGATCTCGCCCACGCTGAAGATCATGTCCGCCGTCGAGGAGTCCTGACGAGGCTGGCCGTTGACCCAGCTGCGCAGCCGCAGCGAGCCGTGGTCCACCTCGTCGGGCGTCACGAGCCACGGCCCGGTCGGGCTGAAGCCGGCACAGCACTTGCCCTTGCTCCACTGGCCGCCCGAGACGGCCAGCTGGAAGTCACGCTCCGAGACGTCGTTGACGGTCACGAAGCCCGCGACGTGCTCGAGGGCCTCGTCGGCCGAGTCCAGGTAGGCGATGCGCCGACCGATGACGACCCCGAGCTCGACCTCCCAGTCCGTCTTGGTGCTGCCGCGCGGGATCGCAACCTCGTCGTGCGGTCCCACGACGGTATTGGGCAGCTTGAGGAACATGACGGGCTGCTCCGGTGGCAGGGCACCGGACTCGGCGGCGTGCGCCGCGTAGTTCATCCCGATGCAGACCACCGCCCCGGGACGCGCGATCGGCGCGCCCTGGCGCTGGCCGGCGACGTCGAGAGACGGCAGTTCGTCGGCCGCGGCTGCCAGGTGGGTCAGGCCGCCCGCGGCGAAGAAGGCCGGACCGAAGTCTCCGCCCAGCTCGGGTCGTGCGCCCAGCACCGGGCGGGCATCGACCCAGTCCCCGTCATGCCGCAGGGCCGGCACCTCGGCGCCGACTGGTCCGAACCGGGACAAGATCACAACATACCTCCGACGTTGGGGGCCGACACTTCCGTTCACACGTTGGGAACGTCGGCGTGAAGCGTGCTTGACACACGATAAAGATCGGATGTTTGATGACGCAAGTCCACCTCGAAGGAGAGTCATGAGCCAGTTCATCGCCGTGCGTACCCACGATGTCCGCTTCCCGACATCGCTGCTGCTCGACGGGTCCGACGCGATGAACCCCGACCCCGACTACTCGGCCGCCTACGTCCGCCTCGTCACCGACGCCGACGACGGCCTCGAGGGACACGGCTTCGTGTTCACCATCGGCCGTGGCAACGACGTGCAGGTCGCCGCGATCGAGTCACTACGCGGGTACCTCATCGGGCGAGACGTCGAGT
Organism: Terrabacter sp. 28; assembly: GCA_000955875.1. Lineage (GTDB taxonomy): Bacteria > Actinomycetota > Actinomycetes > Actinomycetales > Dermatophilaceae > Terrabacter. The sequence goes on along the minus strand of JYOE01000017.1, from coordinate 31,817 downwards.
CGCTTCTCGAGGACATGGGCGCGGCCTGGCGCCTCTTCGTCTACGACTCGCAGCTGCGGTGGCTCGGCCCCGAGAAGGGCGTCATGCACATGGCCATCGGGGCGGTGCTCAACGCCCTGTGGGACCTCAAGGCCAAACGAGCCAGCTTGCCGCTGTGGCAGCTGCTGGCGACGATGACCCCCGAGCAGATCGTCGACTGCGTCGACTTCCGCTACCTGACCGACGTCCTCACCCCCGAGGATGCGCTCGAGATCCTGCACGCCGCCATGCCGGGCCGAGAGGAGCGGACAGCCCACCTGCTCGCCACCGGCTACCCCGCCTACACGACCACCCCCGGATGGCTCGGCTACGACGACGCGAAGCTCGAGCGGCTCGCGAAGGAAGCGGTCGCGGAGGGTTTCACCCAGATCAAGCTGAAGGTCGGGTCGGACCTGGCCGACGACCAGCGCAGGCTGGCCATCGCCCGCGCCGCCGTCGGCGAGGAGATCCGCATCGCCATCGACGCGAACCAGCGATGGGACGTGCCCGAGGCCATCGACTGGGTGAAGGCGCTCCGGAAGCACGACATCACCTGGGTCGAGGAACCCACCTCTCCTGATGACGTCATCGGCCACGCCGCCATATCGCGCGCGCTGCACCCGATCCCGATCGCGACCGGCGAGCACATGATGAACCGCGTGCTGGCCAAACAGTTCCTCCAGGCAGACGCCCTGCAGGTCCTCCAGATCGATGCGGCGCGGGTGGCCGGGGTCAGCGAGAACCTGGCAATGCTGCTGCTCGCGGCCAAGTTCGGGGTGCGGGTGTGCCCGCACGCGGGCGGCGTCGGCCTGTGCGAGGCCGTGCAGCACATCTCGATGTTCGACTACGTCGCTGTCTCGGGCACCACGCAGGACCGCTTCATCGAGTACGTGGACCACCTGCACGAGCACTTCGTCACCCCGGCGAAGATCCGCGACGGTCACTATGTCGCACCGACAGCCCCCGGAGCCTCGACGGAGATGTACCCGGCCAGCATCATCAAGTACGAGGTCCCCCGGTCATGACGCTCAGTCTGGCCTCCCTCACCCTGGGGACCGCGACCCTCGGGAACCTGTTCGAGGCCGTCGGGGAGGGCCAGGCCCAGGCAGTGCTGGAGGCCGCGTGGAACTGCGGCATCCGGTCCTTCGACACGGCGCCCCACTACGGCTTGGGGCTGTCCGAGACCCGACTCGGCCGGTTCCTGCGCGGCATGCCGATGCAGGACGTGAAGGTGTCCACGAAGGTCGGCCGACTCCTTCGACCGAACCCGGGCGGGCCCAAGCGCGACCCTGAGCTGTTCGACGTCCCGGGCACCCTCACCCGTGTGTGGGACTTCTCCGACTCGGGCGTCCGCGCGTCCCTGGGCGAGTCCCTGGACCGGATGGGACTCGACCGAGTGCACACGCTCTACCTGCACGACCCCGAGAAGGCCCCGAACCCCGACGAGGCCCGCAACACCGGCCTACCGGCGCTGGCCGTCCTGCGCGACGAACGGCTCGTCAGCCGAATCGGAGTCGGGTCGATGGACGAGCAGGCCCTCTTCGCTGCGGCCGAGCACGCCGGCACGGACGAGCTCATGGTTGCCGGGAGACACACCCTCATCGACCACACCGCAGCGGCGCGACTTCTTCCCGCCTGTCGGGCCAGTGGCGTCACAGTGGCTGCGACGGCCGTGTACAACTCTGGGCTGCTGGCCACCGTCCGGCCCTCCGGACGTTTCGACTACGCGCAGGCCTCGCCGGAGATGCTGGCCCGCGCGGACCGCCTGGCCGACATCTGCATCGCCCACGGCACCGACCTGCCGACGGCCGCGCTCCACTACGCCGCCCTCGACCCGGCCGTCACCTCTGTCGTCTTCGGAGCCCGGACGCCGGCCCAGGTCCGCGAGAACGTCGAGCGTGCGACCGCGACGCCCGAACCCGCACTGTGGGAGGCGCTGCAGGCGGAGGGCCTCGTTCCGGCGGTCGTGGCATGAGCACCGCTCGACGCCTCGACGCGCACCTGCACCTGTGGGACCCCGCGCTGGGGGTGTACACGTGGCTGACTGCCGGCCAGGGCGACCTGCACCGGGCCTTCACCGCCCCTCAGGCGGCCGCAGAGCTGGCCGCCGCCGGAGTGGACAACGCGATCCTCGTCCAGGCGGCGGACGACGCGCAGGACACCCGAGCGATGCTCGAGGTCGCGGCCGCGCACGACTGGGTGGCCGGGGTCGTGGGCTGGGTTGACCTGGAGCAGCCGGCCGCGGCCCAGCAGTCGCTGGAGGAGTGGTCCGACTCCGCCGCGTTCTGCGGGGTCCGCCAGCTCGTCCACGACGACGCGCGAGACGACCTGCTCGACCTGCCCGGCGTGCGCGCGACCCTGGCCGTGTGTGCGCGCCGAGGCGTTCCGGTGGACCTTCCCGACGCCTACCCGCGGCTGATGGGCGCGGCGACCCGGCTCGCCCAGGACCTTGATGAGCTCGTCGTGGTCATCGACCACCTGGCCAAACCACCGCGAGGAAGCGCCGCCTTCGAGCCGTGGCAACACGCGCTGCGACAGCTGGGAGGTCTTCCCAACGTCGTCGCGAAGGTGTCGGGGCTCGAGGTCTCCGGACAGCCGTGGAACAGTGAGGCGGTCCGACCTGCGTGGGACACCGCGCTGGAGGCGTTCGGCCCCGAGCGGCTGATGTTCGGCAGCGACTGGCCGATGACCACCGTCCACGCCGGCTACCGCGGCACCGTCGAGGTCATCGCCCCGCTCATCGGCGAGCTGAGCGCCTCCGAGCAGTCCGACCTGTGGTGGGGCACCGCGGCGCGCACCTATCACCTGGCCCTGACCGGGTGAGCCACACGCGACCCCTCCCTTCGAGGTATCCCCGATTCCAAGGACGTGATCGAAATGCTCCAAGGGGTGCACCCCCTCCTGACCGGAGCCGTGCTGCTTCATCTGGACGCGATGGGCCACTCGGACTCCGTCGCCGTCGTCGATGCCCACTTCCCGGCCGCTCGCGTGGGACGCGTCGTCATCGACATGCCGGGCACCACCTCGCCGCACGTGCTCGCGGCCATACGGTCGGTGCTGCCACCCGACGACACGCCCGCGCTCGACCTCATGGCCACGGCCGACGCGACCGTCCTGCCCGTGCAGGAGGAGCTGGCCCAGGCCGCCGGAGTGACCCATGCCGAGGTTCGCTACGTCGACCGTCTCGGCTTCTACGAGCTCGTCGAGGGGGCGCAGCTGGTGGTGCGCACCGGCGAGACCCGTGTCTACGGCAACGCGCTGTTCCGCAAGGGTCTCGTGACCCCAGCCGGCGCCGGAGGTGCGCAGTGACGAGCCAGCTTCTCCTCGAGCTCGAGGGTGTCAGCAAGGCATTCCCGGGCGTCAAGGCCCTGACCGGTGTGGGTCTCGAGCTGCGTCACGGCGAGGTGCTGGCCCTGGTGGGCGAGAACGGCGCCGGCAAGTCGACACTGATGAAGCTGCTCTCCGGGATCCACACCCCTGACGCGGGCAGCTTCCGCCTGGACGGCCAGCCGTTCACGCCACAGGGGCCCAAGCACGCGGAGTCGCTGGGCATCAGCATCATCCACCAGGAGTTCAACCTCATGCCCGACCTCACGGTCGCGCAGAACATCTTCATCGGCCGTGAACCGCGCGTCGGCAGGATCTTCACGCGCGACCGCCGGCTCAACCAGGCAGCCGCCGACCTGCTGGAGCGCCTCGGGCTCGCGCTGGACCCTCGGGCGGTCGTCGGCTCGCTCACCGTCGCCAAGCAGCAGATGGTCGAGATCGCCAAGGCCCTGTCGCACGACGCACGGGTGCTCATCATGGACGAGCCGACCGCCGCCCTGAACGACGCCGAGGTGGAGGTGCTCCACGACCTCATCCGACGCTTCGTCTCGCCCCGGACCGGCGTCATCTACATCTCCCACCGCATGGACGAGCTCAAGGCGATCTCCCAGCGCATCGCCGTGCTGCGCGACGGCAGCTACGTCGGCACCGTCGACACCGCCGCCACGTCCATGCCCGAGGTCATCTCCATGATGGTCGGGCGGACCATCCAGACGCAGGCCCGACCCGAGAACGTGCGGGCGGACCGGGAGACGCTCCTGTCGGTCCGCGGGCTGTCCACCAAGGCCCTGCTCCAGGACGTCGGCTTCGACCTTCGACGCGGCGAGATCCTCGGCTTCGCCGGGCTCATGGGGGCCGGTCGTACCGAGGTGGCTCGCGCCCTCGTCGGCGCCGACCCCATCACGGCGGGCACCATCACCCTGCGCGGACGACCGGTCAGTATCTCCAACCCGGCGCAGGCAGCCGCGCTCGGCATCGGTTACCTGTCCGAGGACCGCAAGCACCTCGGCCTGTTGCTCGAGCAGAGCGTGCAGACCAATATCGCCCTGTCCTCCCTCGGCGACCACTTCTCACGCCGCGGCTTCGTCGATGACAAGGCCATCGCCACCCGGGCCGCCGCATCGGTCAAGGCACTGGGCATCAAGACGCCCTCGATCAAGCAGGACGTGCGAAACCTCTCCGGCGGCAACCAGCAGAAGGTGGTCATCGCCAAATGGCTGACCAAGGACTGCGACGTCCTGATCTTCGACGAACCGACGCGCGGCATCGACGTAGGTGCCAAGGAGGAGATCTACCGCCTCCTGAACGACCTTGCGGCGCAAGGGAAGTCGATCATCATGATCTCCTCCGAGCTGCCCGAGGTCCTGCGCATGGCGCACCGGGTGCTCGTGATGAGCGAAGGCCGCGTCACCGGTGAGCTGTCACATGCCGAAGCGACCCAGGAGAGCGTCATGCACCTGGCAACACTCCGGGCCGACGAGAGCACCGGCTCCTCCCCATCCGACACGACAGCCGACAAGGCAGGACTGGCATGACCACCGAGACAACGCCCCGCGTCACCAGCATTCCGCTGGCTCCTCCCTCGACCTTTCGGGACCGGCTCCAGCAGGTGCTTGCCTTCGCAAGTCTCATCGTCATCGCGATCTTCTTCTCGGTCGCGAGCCCGACGTTCATGACCTACGGCAACATCGTCAACGTCCTCTTCTCCACGGTCGTCATCGGTCTGCTCGCCCTGGGCACCACGTTCGTCATCATCACCGGCGGCATCGACCTGTCCATCGGCACCGGGATGGCCCTGTGCGCCGTGATGTCCGGCCAGTTCATCGTCAACTGGCACCTCCCCTGGCCCCTCGGGCTCGTCCTGGCCGTCCTCTTCGGGGGACTGCTCGGCTTCGTCAACGGCTTCAACGTGGCCCGGCTCGGGCTGCCACCCTTCATCGCGACCCTCGCCACGATGCTCGTCGCCCAAGGGCTGGCTCTGGTCGTCTCGCACAGCGCCCCGATCTACTTCAACGACACGCCCGGCTACCTCCAGGTCTCCACCGGCAACCTCATCCCAGGACTCAACTTCCCCAACGCCGTCATCGTGCTCATCCTGGCCACCGCGGTCGCCGGAGTCCTCATCCGGCGCACCATCCTGGGCCGCTACACCTTCGCCATCGGCAGCAACGAGGAGGCCACGGCCCTGTCCGGGATCGACGTCGGCCGGTGGAAGATCCTCATCTACACCCTCGCCGGCCTCTTCACCGGGCTTGCCGGAGTGATGATCTCGGCGCGACTGGGCTCGGCGCAGCCTGCCACGGGCGCCGGCTACGAGCTCCAGGCGATTGCGGCGGTCGTCATCGGCGGCACCTCGCTGGCCGGTGGAAAGGGCTCGATCCTCGGCACCATCATCGGCGCCCTGATCATCTCGGTCCTCAACAACGGGCTCCAGCTGATGTCCATACCCCAGGAGTGGCAGAACGTCATCCTCGGCGTCGTCATCCTCGTCGCGGTCTACGCCGACATGGCCCGCAAGCGCGCCAGCACCCGCTGAACCCGAACCGTCCGGTGCGAGCCGGAACCCCTGGCCACCCCGGCCGCCAACCCACACTGAAGGAGAGATCCATGCGCAGACGTCACCTCATGACGGCCGCCGCGACCTCCGTGCTCGCCCTCGCGCTCGCCGCGTGCGGCCAGACCGGAACGAACAGCCCGGGCTCGAACGGCGGCGCGGGCGACAAGCCCTACATCGCCATCGTCTCCAAGGGCTTCCAGCACCAGTTCTGGCAGGCGGTCAAGAAGGGCGCCGAGCAGGAGGCCGCCAAGGAGGGTGCCACCATCACCTTCGAAGGACCCGCCACCGAGAAGGAGGTCGAGGCCCAGATCACCATGCTGACGAACGCGATCGCGAAGAAGCCCGCAGCCATCGGGTTCGCCGCCCTCGACTCGAAGGCGGCCGAGGGCCTTCTCCAGCAGACCAAGTCGCAGAACATCCCGGTCATCGCCTTCGACTCCGGCGTGGACTCCGACGTGCCCCTGACGACCGCCGCGACGGACAACACGGCCGCCGCCGCCGAGGCCGCCAAGCACATGTCCGAGCTGCTGGGCGGACAGGGCAAGGTCGCCATGGTCGTGCACGACCAGACGAGCCTGACCGGTCAGCAGCGCCGTGACGGGTTCATCGAGTGGATGAAGGCCAACGCCCCCGGGATCACCCTGCTGCCGGTGCAGTACGGCGACGGCGACCAGGCCAAGAGCGCCGACATCACCAAGTCGATCCTGGCCGCCAACCCGGACGTCAAGGGCATCTACGGCTCCAACGAGGGTTCGGCGACCGGTGTCGTCAAGGGCGTCCAGGAGTCCGGCAGGACCGGAGTGACCATCATCGGGTTCGACTCCGGCAAGGCCCAGATCGATGCCATCAACTCCGGCGTCATGGCCGGGGCCATCACGCAGAACCCGGTCGGAATGGGTGAGGCCCTCGTCAAGGCCGCGATGCGAGCGGTCAAGGGCGAGTCCCTGGAGAAGAAGATCGACACCGGCTACTTCTGGTACGACAAGAAGAACATCAACGACCCCAAGATCCAGGCAGTCCTCTACCAGTGAGGCTCACGGTGCCCACGCGGCTGCGTCGCGTGGGCACCGGCACCCCGTAATCTCGAGCCACCACCACACCCGCGGAAAGCAGTCCACCATGGCCGTGACGGACGAGGCGATCACCAAGATCAAGGGGATGATCGTCTCCGGCGACCTGCGCCCCGGCAGCCGGCTCCCCCGGGAGGCGGACCTCGCTGAGCGCCTCGGCCTGTCCCGCAACAGCCTTCGGGAGGCCGTCAAGGCGCTCTCCCTGATCCACGTGCTCGACGTGCGCCAGGGCGACGGCACCTACGTCACGAGCTTGGAACCCTCCCTGCTCATGGGTGCCATGGAGTTCGTCGTCGACTTCCACCAGGACGACACGGTGCTGCATTTCCTCGAGGTGCGCCGCATCCTCGAACCTGCGGCGACGGCGATGGCCGCCTTGCGTATGAGCGACGAGGAGATCGCCCAGCTGTACCGCCGGCTCGATGCGGTCGACGAAGCTCCATCCATCGAGGAGCTCGTGGCGGCCGACCTCGAGTTCCACCGCCAGATCGCCGACGGCTCGGGCAATGCCGTCATCGGCTCACTTCTCGACGGCCTCAGCGGCCCGACGCAGCGGGCCCGCGTCTGGCGTGGCCTCACCCAGACCGGCGCGATCGAGCGCACCATGGCCGAGCACCGGGCCATCGTCGATGCCATCGCCGCGCGCGAGCCCGACGTCGCCCGCAGCTGGTCGACCGTCCACATCGCCGGTATCGAGCTCTGGCTGCGTCAGGCCCTGGGGGCCGGGCCGGCGACCATGCAGCCTCGCGTCTCCCACGAATCGGGTCCGACCGACGCGACCTCCTGATCCTCCACCCGGGATCGCCACGCGAGGGGCACCACGGTCCGGCTGCGCACGCGCGCGGTCGGCCGCGAAGGGCTCCCGTGGGTGCCTGTCGTACCCGAACGCGGCCTGTGGGATCCGGCGCACTACCGGCTGTAGACATCCGATGGATTTCCGGGAAGACTTGCCGAACATGCGGCACTAGGTCGAGTAGGACCCAGATGCCGAGGTCAATCATCGGATCAATGACGCTCTGGAGGCTGGGTATGCCCGCAAGCAACACGTCCCGACGAACGATTCTGAAACTCGGCGGCGTGGCGGCGCTCGCGCCGTTGTTCACGTCGCCAGCAGCCTCGGCTGCGGCACCGCGGCTCGGCACGCCGGCGGCAGCAAGCACCCTGGTCCCGACCTCGCTGGACTGGCCGCAGCTGTCATCTCGCTCGCTGTGGTACTCGGTGCCGGCCACCGACTGGCAGTCCCAGGCGTTGCCTATCGGCAACGGGCGACTGGGGGCGATGCTCTTCGGCGACCCGGACCGTGACCGGGTCCACCTCAACGAGCAGAGCCTGTGGGGCGGCGTCAACAACTACGACAACGGACTCGCCGGAAAGCCGGACTCCGCGTACGACACGAGCATGACCGGGTTCGGGTCGTTCCGGAACTTCGGCAACCTGCAGGTGTCCTTCGTGCGGGGCCCGGTCGTGAGCGCCCCCGGCGGCCCGTACCAGACCACCGCGAGCGAAGGGCTCGACAAGAGCTACGACGGCAAGAGCACGACGAAGTGGTGCATCAGCCCACCCCCGCCCACCGTGACGTGGCAGGTGGCGCTCCCCCGCCCCGGCGTGGTCTCCACGTACCGCCTGACCAGCGCCAACGACGTGCCCCAGCGCGACCCCCAGCAGTGGACGTTCGAAGGGTCGCTCGACGGCTCCACGTGGCAGACCCTCGACGCCCGTACGCTGGCAGGCCCCTTCGAGAGCAGGTTTCAGACGAAGGAGTTCACGACCGGCAACACCACCGCGTACGCGTACTACCGGCTCGTCTTCGTTCCGAAGGCCGGCGTGAGCCACTTCCAGGTCGCCGAGATCGCCCTCGGTGGTGTCGAGCTCGGCGCCCGGCCGACGATGTACCTCACCTCGCCGAGCGGTCACTCGGCCGGCGCCGGCCCCGCGGCATCCACCGCGCTGCTGCGCAGCGTCGACGCGGACCCTGCGAGCGTGTGGCGGGTGGAGAACCCGACGAGCGAGGTCACCTGGCAGGTCGAGCTCACCCAGAGCCAGGCCATCTCCGGCTACTCGATGACCTCGGCCCCGGACCGCCCGGGCGACGACCCGTCCGCGTGGCGCCTCGAGGGGTCCAACGACGGCCTCTCCTGGGTCGGGCTGGCAGCGGAGTCCGGGGTGAGCTTCACCGAACGCGGGCAGACCCGCTCGTTCCCGGTCTCGGGCGCGGCGGCGTACCGGTCCTACCGGCTGACCTTCCTCGGGACCGGCGCCGCGCTGCAGGTGGCCGAGATCGCCCTGACCGGGCCGAACCTGGACACGCGCGCACTGCGGGCGCTCGCCGACTACCAGCGGGCGCTCGACCCGGCCAGCGGACTCCACGTCACGCGGTTCACGACGGTGACCGGGACCGTCGTCCGGGAGGCCTTCGCCAGCCAGCCCGCGGACGTGCTCGTCGTCCGGTACCGCACCGATGACCCGGACGGGTTCGCGGGCCAGCTGTCCCTGACGGCAGGGCAGGCCGGCTCCCCGACCAGCGTGCGTCAGGATGCGCGCGAGCTGTCCTGGTCGGGCACCATGGCCAACGGCCTCAAGCACGCGTGCACCGTCAGCGTCGCCGACACCGACGGCACTCTTTCCTCCGACGGAGCCAGCCTTCGCTTCGACGGAGCGAGCACCCTGACCCTGGTGGTCGACGGGAGGACGAACTACGCGCTCGACGCGTCGGCCGGCTGGCGCGGCGCCGACCCGGACCCGGGCAAGGCGGTGACTGCAGCCGCGTCGCGCGGCTTCACGGCACTGCGCGATGAACACCTGGCGCAATTCGCACCGCTCATGTCGCGAGTTGCCGTCGACTGGGGGCGCACTGACGCAGCGACAACGGCACTGACGATCCCCGCGCGTCAGGCCCGCTACGCCGCAGGGGCGCCCGACCCCGGACTCGAGCAGGCCATGTTCCACTACGGCCGGTACCTCCTCGCGAGCTGCTCGCGCCCGGGCGGGCTGCCTGCGAACCTGCAAGGGCTGTGGAACGACAGCGACCAGCCGGCCTGGGCATCCGACTACCACAACAACATCAACGTCCAGATGAACTACTGGGGTGCCGAGACTGCGAACCTCTCCGAGTGCCACGAGGCGCTGGTCGAGTTCATCCGGCAGTCCGCCGTGCCCAGCCGCGTGGCCACCCGGCACGCGTTCGGCGCGAGTACCCGCGGGTGGACGGCTCGCACCAGCCAGAGCATCTTCGGCGGCAACTCGTGGCAGTGGAACACCGTTGCCAGCGCCTGGTACGCCCAGCACCTGTTCGAGCACTGGGCCTTCACCCAGGACAAGCGGTACCTGCGCGACACGGCGCTGCCCCTGATCCGCGAGATCTGCGACTTCTGGGAGGACCGGCTGGTCGAGCATGCGGACGGCCTGCTGTACTCACCCGACGGATGGTCCCCGGAGCACGGTCCCCGCGAGGACGGCGTCATGTACGACCAGCAGATCATCTGGGACCTGCTGCAGAACTACCTCGACGCCTACGACGCCCTGTACGGCGACGACCCCACCGACCCGGACGCAGACCCCGAACACCGTGCGCGTGTCGCTGACCTCCAGCGCAGGCTGGCCCCGAACAAGATCGGGTCATGGGGTCAGCTGCAGGAGTGGCAGGTCGACCGCGACAGCCCGACCGACATCCACCGGCACACCTCCCACCTGTTCGCGGTCTACCCGGGCCGGCAGATCACCCCCACCAAGACCCCGGACCTGGCCAGGGCCGCGCTCGTCTCGCTCAAGGCCCGGTGCGGTGAGCAACCAGGAACCCCCTTCAGCGAGGAGACCGTCTCCGGCGACAGCCGCCGCTCCTGGACGTGGCCGTGGCGCGCAGCGCTCTTCGCGCGCCTGGGCGACGCGCAACGCGCCCGGTTCATGGTTCGGGGGCTGCTCCGCTTCAACACGCTGCCCAACCTCTTCGCCAACCACCCCCCGTTCCAGATGGACGGCAACTTCGGCATCACCGGCGCCATCTGCGAGATGTTGCTGCAGAGCCACGGCACGGTCATCCACCTGCTGCCGGCGTTGCCGGTCGAGTGGAAGGACGGCTCGTTCTCCGGGCTGCGCGCTCGTGGCGGGTACGAGGTCAGCTGCACCTGGCGGGACGGACGCGTCATCTCCTACCGGGTGGTGGCCGACCGGGCGGGCAACTACGGCAACGTGATCGTGCGGGTCAACGGTCAGGACGTCAAGGTCAAGCCGACGAAGGCCTGAAGCGCCCGGCCTCCGCAGGGGTACCGCCACGCTCGGACGCCCTCACGGGCGTCCGGGCGTGGCGTCCTGCCCTCTGCGGTCGCCGCGCGCAGGCGAGCGCCCCGCGCGACGAGGACTCGCCACCGTCCCTACGCCGCGGCGGTCGACCTCATGAGGCTCCCTCACGTGGCGTGGCGACGGGCGCGGTGGCCGGCGTGGGGACGACCGTGAGGTCGGTGAAGTGCGCGCTGACGAGAGCGTCGGCGACTCCAGAGGAGCTCACCAGGCCCATGTAGGCCGGCGCGTCACCGAACAGCGGCACCGTCGTCGCGCCGAGCGAAGACCACGTCGTCCCGTCGCTGGAGACCGCAGCTTCGAAGGAGTCGCCGCGTCGGCTGACCCGCAGCCAGGGTGACCCGGACACCGAGATGGCGCCGGTGAAGGTGGTCCCACCGGCCACGGTTCGGCGCGTCATGAGCTCGGCGCGCTGTCCCGCGGTCACGACGACGCCCACGGCCTGGTCGAACGGCGAGAGCGACTTCGCGACGAGCACGCCGACCCGGTCGACCCCACGAGCGAGGGTGTCGCCCTGCCTGCCCGTGAGGCGGGCCGTCACCGTGTGCCCGTCCGCCACCAGCTGGTGAAGGAACTGGCCCGTCATGCCCTGCCCGTTCTGGGACAGCCCGGGGCCGGCTCCGCGCACGATGAATTCCGCACCGTCGACGGAGGAGATGCCGGGTGTCGTCAGGGCGACCACGCCGAGGGTCCCCCACTCACGCTCGTCGAAGATCGGGTCGCCGAGGTCGGTGTGCGCCCACGGCGCGGGCGGCTGCTGCGCGACCTCCACGAGCAGGTCCGCGTTCGCCGACCCTGCCGCATTGGTGGCCCGAAGTCTCACCGAGAAGTCCCCAGTTCGGGTCGGGGTGCCGCTGATGACGCCGGTGGCCGCGTCGATGGACAGCCCGGGCGGCAGCCCGGTGGCGGCAAAGCGCGCCGCATCGGGCGTGGCACGGACGAGCAGACGGAACGGCGCGCCGGCGTTGGCTGGCACCGCTGCGGCCATCATGATGCGGGGCGCGCTGCGCTGCGCAGGCGCGGCCACCGCCAGGCCGGACCATGGGCCCACCCCCGCGCTCGAGACCCGACGGACCCGGTAGCGGGCGACGCCGGCAGTCGGGCCCGAGGCGTCCGTGTAGCGCAGCAGGGTGCCGAAACCGATCGGTCCGACGTCGCTGCCGATGATCGTGGTGGCTCCGCGGTCGTCGCGTCCGACCTCGTAGCGGGCGGCGGGATCGGCGTCGGTCCAGGTCAGGTCGACAGTGCCTGCGCCGGCGACAGCGCGCAGGTCCTGCGCCACCGTTGCCGGGGCGTCCGCGTGCCACGACTGTCCGGGGCCCGCCTCCACGGTGACCTCGTCGAAGGCGGCCACCCCGGTCTCGGCGGGCCCCGAGCTGACCCCGAGGCACGACGTGAGGGCGAGACCGACGGTGACAGCGCGGCCCATGGGCACGCGCGAGGTCCCGACCTCGGTCCAGGACCGACCGTCCACGGAGACCGCGCCGCTGAACACGTCCCCGCGTCGGGTGACGCGGAGCCAGACCGGCTTGCGCAGCCGGTAGCCGTCGCCGGCCCCCTCGACGACTGGGGCAGGCAGGGGCGTCGCGGACGCGGGCAGAGAACCGAGGTTCGAGATGGGGAACCCGGCCCGGCTCGTGATCGCCTCCTGCTGGGCGGGTGGGACCGGCGTGCTGCCGCTTCCCTCGACCGGCCCGCCACGGCGCTCCCGCACGCTCCAGACGCCGCTCCACGAGTGCAGTGGCAGGCCCTGTACGAGCATGGCCGCCTCGGTGGCGCCTGCCTCGAGCCCGTCCCGCATGAGGACGCCGACCTTCGAGTACTGAGAGCTGAGCGGGAACGTCAGTCGGGCGGTCACGGAGCCGTCCCCCGAGATGGTCCGGTAGGCAAGGTGCAGGTCCTCGCTGTCGCCGCCCGAGGTCAACGTGAACCGCTGCCCGTTGAAGGATGCAGCGCCCGGCAGCGTCGGACTACCGAGGTCGGCCGAGCGCCACCCGGGCGGCAGGCCGGCACTGGCGGCCGCGACGGCCGAGGGCGGGCTGGAGCCGACGGCGTTGGACGCGGTGACGCGGTAGTGACGCACGAGCCCACCGGGTGCACCCGCGTCGAGGGCCCGCGCGTCGGGGACCTGGTGCGCCACGGGCCGGAACGGGCCTGCAGCGGTGTCGGCGGTCCAGAGCGTGTACGAGGTGGCTCCGACGGATGCGATCCACGACACGGTGACGCCTCGCGCGTCCCCGAGGGCGGTGACCCCAGCGGGGGGCGCCGGAGCTGACGCGTGCGGGACCGTGAGCGGAGCGGGATCGGCGCAGGTGAACGTGCCGAAGCCGGGGAAGTCGAAGCTGCCGCCCTCGGGTACTCGGGTGCCGCCGTCTCCGCGGAAGATGACCGACTGCGTCTCCGGTGCCAGGATCCCACGAACCCCGGCGTAGTGCGCGTAGTACATCTCGTACACGGGAGGGTGCTGGAAGCGCGCGGACGGGGACGGCGCAGTCTTGCTGTACTTCCCGGTCCGGTCCAGGTCTGGGACGAACGGCACGTCGCGGCCCATGTTGTAGCGCGCGACGTACTCGGCGTTGGCGAGCATGCGGTTGTCGGCGAAACCCCACAGGTCCACGCCCTGGTTCCACGCCACCTGCGCGGCATTGCCGAGCTGGCCGAGGGCGAGCTGTTCATGACCTTGGTCGCGCCCACTCTCCTGCCCCTGACCGGCCTCGGTGACGACCCGGTTCAGGACGCTGCCGTTGCCGGCGCCCGCCGCGGCGAAGCGCAGCGCATCCTCGAACAGGGTGGGCAGCTCGGCGAAGACGCCGATGCCGAGCAGCACCATGATGGCCATCGCGTCCCAGTTGCCGTTGGCGTAGAGCGCGTACGGCGAGACGCCACGGTGCCAGACGCGCAGCAGCGAGTCGGTGCACCGGGCGACGCCGTGGTCGCTCCAGCCGTCATAGCCCGTGTGACGGAGCAGCTCGGCGGCGTTGACCATGCGAAAACCCTGGATACCGGCGCCGAGCTCGGCGTCCGCGCCGGAGATCCGGCTCAGCGACGCCGACCAGGCGTCGACGATGGTGCGGGCCGTGTCCGCGTGGGCTCGTTCACCAGTGACGGCCCACATGAGCGCGTTCTGGTACGCGGCGCGGGTGTCCTCGCCCGACTCGGCCTTGTAGATCGAGGGGCCTAGGCCGAGCGTCGTGATCTGGCCGGTGTTGCGGATGCTGTAGTCGGCCTTGGACCGGGCATCGGATGCCAGCACGGCGAACCCGTCGTAGATCGGGCCTTCGCGTTGGGCCACCCCGTGACGCATCCGGTCCAGGTCCTCGGCCGTGTGCAGGATGCCGGGGTGGACGAAGGTGCGGCGGAGCTCTGCGACCGTCGCCGACGCAGTGAGCAGGCCGCGCGGGAAAGCAGCTGGCCGCTGCCCATCGGCGAGCAGCGCCCCGGCGAACAACGCCGCGGGAGCGGCGCCGAGCACTGCCCGCCGGCTGACGTCGCGGCTGGTCATGAGGCACCGCCTGCGTTCGTTCGGCGCAACGGGAAGGATACGGGGGGTGGTGCAGACATCTCGGCTCCTTTGCCTAGTTCTTCGTCATGCGATCCGGCCTCGTCTGGTGAGGCTCGGCTTCAGCTGCTGGTGACCGCTTTCCGGCCTGGCGACACCCCTGACAGCTGCCCGGACTGTTGCCAACACCGCCATGCGTCCCACCGACGTCTTCGCCGGGGCTAGGCGCTCGTGCGTGAGCTCGGGTCGAACAGGACGTGCGTCTCCCCGGGCCTCACCGTGCGTTGCTGCTGCAGGGTGACCCGTGCCCCGCTGGCACAGTCGACACCGGACCCGGACGCCTCGGCGTGCCAGGTGAACGTCTGGTCCGTCGTGGTGTTCATCGCGATGTGGTAGCCGGCGTAGGACAACGAGTAGAACGGCGCCCTCCCGACCCCGATCGACTCGACGCCGACGCCGCGGGCACCAAGGGCAGGGTCCATGTCGTCGGGAGTCTGCGCGATGGGGAGCTGCACGCCCGCGAAGGCCTGATGCAGGGTCTGCCCGGTGGGCGTCCAGCCGCCCGGGTTGAGCGCGTGGCCGTTGCTGTCGTTGACCGCGTAGTCCCAGCAGACCCAGTCCTGGACCGTGTACGTGCCGACAGGTTGGGCAGAGCCGAAGTCGACATCGCACCGGATCGTCCCGCTGCGCTCCAGGTCGGGTCGGAGCAGGTGGACGCGGGACCAGCGGTTGACGGCCTGGCGGGCCCGCCAGTACAGCGACACGTACAGCATCTCGTCGCCTCGCTTGAGGGCCACGACACCGTCGAGCTCGTCCGCGAAGAGGAAGTCGGGCTGGTCCCAGCCGCCCGGCAGGCGAGCAGGGCTGGCCGCGTGCCGGAGGAACGCCGGCAGGTCCTTCATGATGAACCTGCCGGCGGTCAGACCGATCCGCGACGACAGGTCGGTGTGGAGGAGCTCGAGCATCGGACCCAGCTGGCCGTCCGCCACCAGCTCCTGGGTCCACCCGACGAACTCTGCCGTCGGGAACGTCGCCGCAGCCTGCATCGGGTTGATGTCCTTGTCCAGCGGGACCGCGTAGTCCGCCTCGCCGGGATAGTGCTCGTTGCGCCAACCGATGATGGTTTCCAGCTTCATGACGCGGTTGCCCTCGGTGTCGGCTCCTTCGTGGCGGAACCATCCGCGCGCGGTCAGGACCTTCTCGATCTGCCGGCGCAGGAGGTCGTCGGAGGTCGAGACCGCCCCGGTCGTGACGGCCTCGTACATCGAGGTGAGCAGATCGACGACGATCTCACCGTAGCTGCCGACGTACCCGAGCTCCCGGCTCAGGCCCTTTGGTGTGTACAGGTAGTAGTTGTGGCCCAGCTTCCACTTCTTCGACCCGTCGGCGAACTCACCCGAGCTGAGGGGGGCCAGTCCGACCGCCTCGTAGAGCCATTCGCGGGCTTTGGGCTCGGGCCATGCGTCTGCTGGTGAAAGGAGACTAAGTCCCTTGTTGCACAGGTAGATTCCGAGGCTGGTGAACTGGACCTGGTTGGTGTAGTGGCGCTGGTTCTGCCGCCAGTAGTCCCGGCTGGCAAGGAGCATCTCCCGGTATGCGCTGCGCCGGCTGGGTAGCCCGTCCGCCGTCGGCGGTTCGCCCGAGGTCTGGACCAGCTCCACATCGTCGAACCAGGCCGTCCCCTCGCCACGGGCCCGAAGGTCGAGGCGAACGCTCGTGGCGTCGGACGGGACCGTGACCTCCGCCGTGATCTGGGTCCAGTCGTGGGTTCCCTTGAGGAGGCCGAACTTCTGGTCGGCCTTGGCCACTCCCGCGGCCGTGTAGAAGAGCACGTCGAGGTAGGCGCCCTCGGTGCCGGAGAGGTTCTCCGTGCGACACCAGACCGACACGCGATAGGTGCCGGTTCCGACCACCGGACGGTACTTTCCGTTGAGGCTGACGCCGACCGTGCTCCCGACCGTCCCGTTAGGGTTCGCGACCACCTTCACGGACGCGGTGCCGCTGTGCGCGACCTGTGCGTCGACCTGCGCAGTGCCCGTGCTGCCGGCGCCCCACGTCGACCTGGCCCAGCCGACCAGCCCTACCTCGAAACCGGGGTTGGTCACCGCTGTCGACCCCAGGGACACCTGCTGGTCGAGGAGGGGGCCGATGTCTGCCCAGAGCCGGTCGATGGCTTGCCCGACCCGCCCGAACCCGAGCCACTGTTGGCCGGAGGCGGTGAGCAGCGTGGGGTCCTTCTTCCAGGCCAGGTAGTACGCGTCCATCGCCTCGGCGACCTTGGTGACCGCTCGTGCCTGGTGGTAGGCGGGACCGTCAGACCACTCGTAGCCGTGCACGAGGGTCATCCATGCCCACGGGTCCATGGCGCTCGGTGGAGTGGCGTCGAGCAGTGCCACCTGGTCGTTCACGACCCGGTCGCGAACGACCTGGATCGCGGTCGCCGAGTCGTCGGCGCGCCTGCTGCGGCTCGCGCCCGGCCCGAACTCGTCGTCCGGTCCGGGGATGAAGTACGGGTCGGTGTGCGTGTAGGCCGCATAGACGGGGCGGCTCGCGTGGGTCATAGGCTTGTAGAACGCCTGCGCGCTCCCGCCGTAGGCCCAGATCCGACCCATGGCGCGGATCTCGACCTCGAGGCTCTGCCGGCCGGCGGTCATCCCCTCGGGCAGCGGGACCGTGTGCAGGAAGAAGTGGCCCGGGATGCGGGGGCTGAGGCTCATCTGGTCGAGGTTGTCGACCGGCCCCTGGTCGAACCAGCCGACGACCTTCCCATCCGCGAATAGCTGCAGCCGCCACTCGTCCTCGAGGTCGGCCCAATCCCCACCCCAGAGTTTCACGGACAGGTAGGTCGTCGACTGCGGGTGGACCTTCACGGTGAAGGCCATCGTGCCGCCCCACATGTCGGCCGGGTCATGACCGCCCAGGACCCGCGCAGACTGGCCCACGGCGCCGGTCACGGTGCTCGACAGGGTGCCGGTGAGCTGGTGAGCGGCCTCCGAGGCCGGGGCGCCGAAGATGATGCGGTCGCGTGCGGCTGCGATGGTGGCGTCTGCGCGTGCGGCAGTTGCTGCCGATGCGGGGTCATCGGTGACGGCCCAGAGATACGCACCTGCGGCGCCGACGGCGCCGTACGTGATGATCTGTCGTCGGCTGAGCTCGGCCATGCGTGGTCTCCTTCGTCCACTCCCCCGGCGCACGTCGCACCGCGGGTCACTGCTTGCGCTGTGAGGAGCGCTTTTCTGTTGCGCCGTCATTCCGCCGACAACCGGCAGCGCCGCCTGCCGGCTTTCGGGCGACTGGTTGTCGGCTGAACCGTGCCCGCATTGGTCTTGGCCCGGGCCCTGGCCTAGTTGCGGTGCTGCCCACGTCGTGGGACGGCCGCCCCGCAGGAGGATCCGGGGCGGCCGTCCCGACTTCGCGTGTCCTGATCGGTCAGCCGACGGTGATGGTCAGCGGCATTCGCGTGATGTCGTGGCCGTCGTCGCCGACCAAGACGATCGACTGGTCACCGCTCTGGCGCGGGGTCCACACGATGAGGGTCCTGTCCAGCCGCGCGCCTGGCGGCAGGGACTCGGCGGCGAGCCTCACCGTGTTGCCGTCCGCGTCGTAGGCGCTCACCGGGATGCGGACCTCCGCACCGGTCTGCACCGACTCGGGCAGCCTCACCGTCAGCTCCGGCGGCGCGGCGTTCACCGGGTCGGCCTGCACCTGCTTGAGGACCAACGGCTGCTCAACGGTGACGAACAGCATGTGCGCTCGCGTCGGCGACGGCTTGACCGGCAGCCTCGCGGTCCGGAACTGTCCGTCGGGTGCAGCCGGCAGCACGCCGACCGCGATCGGACTCGAGCCCAACGTGTCCGAGTACACCTTCACCGAGACGGGCAGGGCGCTGCGGTATGTCATCGCCAGGGTCTGCGCGCCCGATTTGAACTCCACGAGGGGCAGCGCGATCGTGCTCTTCGCCTGCACGAGAAGCGCCGACCCGGAACCCAACACGGTTGACCGACCAGCAGGAGTGCCCATCACGGCCGCAGCGGGAGTGGACGCATAGGGGTCGACGCCTTCGGTCCAGCGGATCGTTCCGAGGGAGACGTCCGCCCCACTGGTCTGGACGAGGTAGACGTCCTTCCGGCCGACGACCGCACGTGTTTGCTGCTCCCGCTGTACCGGCCGCCAGGCGCCACCGGTGTCAGGCACGTCGTATCTCGCGACGGCCGGCCCGTCCACCGATCCGGTGCGCAGCTCCAGCGTGGCGGGACCGGTCGTGCGGACCTTGGCGGTGAAGGACTGGGCTCCGTTGTCGAAGTCGAGGTCCTTCCACCCAATGGAGGCGCCGGTGGCAAGCGTGACCGAGCTGTCCGGGCCGGGCTTCGTTCCCTGCTGGACGGGTGCTGCGGCGGCTGCGTTGTCCAGCTGTGCGGAGCCGGACGCGACCTTGATCCAGTCGACCGCACCCTGCCAGTGGTACACGTTGTTCGACCCCGTGAACGTGAGCACGATGGTGTGCTTGCCCGTCAGGGGCCGAACGAGCCGTGTCGCGGTGGTCTGGAAGATCGTGTACCACCCGGTCGGCGCGATCGTGGCGTTGCCGATGAGCTCGCCCGTCGGCGAGTCGAGGTGGATGGCGACCTGGGTGGGCACCGTCGTGCTCGCCCCTCCCCGGAGCAGGAAGGTGTCGCGCGGGATATCACCGAAGTCGAAGTTGGCGTACTTGATCCACCCGCCCTGCTGGATGTCACGCACGATGAGCCGGGAACCGTCCGCATCCACCCAGGGGTCGTTGCGGATGTCGTTCTTGCCAGACGTTTCCGTCCAGTTGGCGGCGGCCACCCGCTCGAAGGACGGGTCCGGGCCATAGTTGCCGTCCGGTCCCGGCGGACCGGCGGGCGTCTGCGTCGAGGCAGCGGCGGCCGGCGTCCACAGCAGGTCGTTCCAGTCCGAGCCGATCTGCTTGGCCATCGCGGACAGGTACGGCATGTCCTTGTCGGGCACGCCGAGCTGGTAATGGTAGTGGTTGTAGATCAGGGCTTTCAGCGGCGAGTTGACGTTGAACTCACTGAGCTTGCCGGTGAACTGACCCCGAGTGCTGGGCGACACGGTCTTGTAGACCGTGGTGGGGTTGAGCTGGTGCGGCGTCCATGGAACGTCGTAGCCGAGGTTGTACATGGCGAAGAACTCCGCACCGGAGAGCAGCCGGTTGTCGTGATAGGTGAACAGGTCCTTGCCAACGTCGCCGAGCTTGCCCTCGCGGGACTGGATCCACGTGGTCTGGGCCATCTCCGCAAGAGTCGTCAGGTCGCCGTGAGCGTGCGGCTGGTCGCGACCCATCTCGTTGAGCTGGCCGTTGTCACGGATTTGACGGTCTAGCGAGAAGTCCTGCCCAGGAATGGGGTTCGTACCGACCGTGGCACGGTTGAGGTACTTCGCGTAGAGAGCCTTGTCGTCGAGGAAGACGGCCGCCGCGAAG
Source organism: Terrabacter sp. 28 (assembly GCA_000955875.1). Classification (GTDB taxonomy): domain Bacteria; phylum Actinomycetota; class Actinomycetes; order Actinomycetales; family Dermatophilaceae; genus Terrabacter. The sequence continues at coordinate 11,589 of JYOE01000017.1, read as the reverse complement.
AGCGCAATGTGTCCGTAGCCGGCCTGGTTCTGGAACATGTCATCGCGGTCGACACCGACGGGGGGCGGCGACGCGACGATGCGCAAAAGGTGGCTGAAGGCGGTCGTGTCCGCGTCGGTCCAGCCGGAACCCTTGGTGTACCTAAGGATCTCGGCGGCACTGGCCATCCGTGCCACGCCCGGCGCGGCGTGAATGAACTCGGTCAGGTTGGTCAACGTGGCCGACCACTGACGGATGATGTCGAGCGCCTTGTCTCGGTAGGCCGGGTTCCCGGTGACGTACCACTCCAGGGCATTTGCGTGAGCGGCGAAGCCGTCCGTGCCGATGGTGTACTCGATGGGGCGGTTGAAGCCCTGGACCACCGCAAGCGGCCCTTGCAGCTGGTAGTTGCTGCTGGCGCGCGGATCCTGCCGGACCTGCTCGTAGGCGCTGCGCCAGGGCTCAACTCCCTTCTGGACCATGTCCCGCATGAGGTTGAGCTCGTCGCGGGAACTGACGATCCCGGGATGAGCGAAGCCGGTGGCGCTGATGACGGTGCTTTGCCCACGGCCGATGTCCGGATCCACGATGGCAGAGCCACCGACGGCGGAAGCGACCATGCCATCGGCTTCGGGAGCTGCGGCGAGGGCCGGACCTCCCGACCCGACACAGGTGAGGGCGAAGCCCAACGTGGCGATGGCCAGCGTCGCGAGCAGCCGACGCTGGCCACTCAGTGAAACGTGCATTGCGATCTCCTATGACCTTGTCGATGCAGCGAGTGTCCGCAGTGCGAATTCGCAGGCCAGCACGCAGAGCGTGTGCTCGTTCGGTCCACGGCCCTTCTGCGCTGCCGTCGGTCCCCGATTCCTCTGTGCCAGTTGGTCACCGAGGCGTGTGACTCGACACCGCGAATTTGGAATGCGCTTTCCGGGATCTGTTCGGTCACGTTACTCGCGGCATCAGCCAAGATCAACCCCTTGCCCTCCTCCCGGATGGTGACCCTTGCGGTGTCGATGGTGTCGAGAGCCACGATGACCTTCTCCATCTCGCCGCTGTGTTTTGAGGTCGCGCGAAGCCACTCCTCCAGGCACACCAACGCGCCGAGCCCTGTACGACGCCTTGGACGGAAACCCTGAGCCGTGGACCTTCGTGAGTCGGTGCGAGTCGGCTCAGGTGCCCGCCGCGGGGAAGTCATCGCGTGTCAGTACGGTCTGGACCCCGGCTTCGAGCGTGACCACGACCTCCCGACCCCCGTAGCGGATGAGGTGTCCACCGATGGCACCAGACGCGAGGGCGCGCAGGGATACCTGCTGGAGCACGACGTCACCCTCGGAGTCCGTGCTCCACTCGATGGCCACCTCGACACCCGGCCGAACCTGCAGGCCCCGTACCGCGCCGGACGCGAGTGATGGTGGCACAGCGGGCAGCAGGTCGATCGACCCGAGGTGGCTCTGCACGACGCATTCGGCGATTGCCGCCGTGTACCCGAAGTTGCCGTCGATCTGGAAGGGCGGGTGCGCCGCAAAGAGGTTGGGGTAGAGCCCTCCGACGAACGGTCCTCGGTCGATCTCCATGTCCCGGAAGACAAGTCGGAGAAGGTTCTCCACTCGCTCTGGCTGGTGCAGTCGGGCTCGAAGTAGCGTCTTCCAGGCTAGCGACCACCCCGTCGACTCGTCGCCCCGCTGATCGAGCGAGGCCGATACCGCGCGCGACCACTCAGCGTTCAACCGCCAGTCGCCGGGATACGCGAGGTAGAGGTGGCTGAGGTGGCGGTGGTGCGGATCGAGGGAGCTGACATCGTCTCTCCACTCCTGCACCAGGCCCGAATGGCTGATACGGGGCGTGTCGAGCCGGGCAAGCGCGTCACGTGCGGCGCGGACCACGGGGTCCTCATCGAATCCCAGCCGCGTTGCCAGCGTATCCACCATGTGGAAGAGGTCGGCAAGGACGACGAGGTCGAGGGCGGCCGAACGTGCAGCCTGCGCGGGACGCCCGTCCGGGCCGAGAAACTCGTTCTCGGGAGAGGTCGAGGGCGACGTGCCGAGAGTGCCGTCTGACTGCTCGACAAGCCAGGCCACGGAGAACTCGGCAGCGGAGCGAATCGGGGGCCAGGCGCACCGGCGCGCAAAGTCCTCGCCGGCACCGTGCAGGACGCGTTCCCACAGGTGTCGCACCAGCCACGGACCCGCCATCGGCCAGAAGGACCATTTCGGCTCATGCGCACCTTCTCCGACCGGGAGGGAGTACGCCCAGACGTCGGAGTTGTGGTGGGCCACCCATCCCGGCAGTCCGTAGACGCGCTCAGCTGTTTCCGTGCCACTCCTCTGCAGCGCGTCGATGAAGTCGAAGAGGGGCGGCAGGCAGTCGGTCAGGTTGGTCGACTCCGCCATCCAGTAGTTCATCTGGAGATTGATGTTCGTGGTGTAGTTCGAGCTCCACGGCGGCTGGAGCAGCGGGTTCCAGATGCCCTGGAGGTTGGCGGGGACACCTCCCTCGCGGGAAGAGGAGATCAGCAGGTACCTGCCGTAGTGGAAGAGCAAGGCGGCGAGCGCGGGGTCCGCGGCCACTGCACCGCGCGGATCGGCGTTCGCATGCCTGAGTCGCAGGTCGACTGGTGTGGCCCTCCGGTCGGGCGCCGCGATCAACATCTCGACGCGGCCGTACAGCTGTGCATGGTCGGCGCGGTGCCGCACCCCAATGAGGTCCTGTGGCTCGACGAGCGCGGCCTCCACCCGTCGCAGGGCGCGCCCGCGTGCGTCCGTCGCCGTACCGACCGGCGGTCGCCCGATCCCGGCGAAGGTGGTCTCCGTGGTCGCGACGATGGTGGCGGTGGTGACCCCGGTCGCCGCCAGCGCTCCGGGGCGCGCGGGATGACTGCGGCCATCGTGAGTCCAGCCGACAACGACCGCGCCTTGGAGCGAGGACGCGTCGTCGTCCTCGTAGACGACGGCTGCTTCGGCGCGGTCGTGGGGCGGGTAAACGTCCGCCGGCATCTTCACCAGCAGCGCGGCGTGATCGTCGGCGCCCTCGCTCGTCAGCGTGCGCAGCAGCGTCGACAGCTCGAGGTCGAGGTCGAGGCCGGAGGCGACCGTGGTGGTGATGGTGTGCACCAGGACGTTCGCCCGTGAGCTGATGAAAGTCTCCCGCGTCTCCGTGCCCTGGGGCACGTCGAAGGTCACAGTGTGTGTCGCGGTGTCGAGAGCGAGTTCCCGGCGGTATCCCGTGACGCGGTCGGCGCCGGTGGAGGTGATCCGCAGATCGGCGAACGGAAGGAACGTCTGGCTGTGCCGGTGCTGGACACGGAAGAGCGCGTCCGTGGCCGCGGGGTAATCGTCCACGTCGATGGCCGTTCGTGCCTGTTGGAGCGCGGCGCGAGCCGCCACGGGATCGAGCTGTGGGGGCTGCCGGGCGCTGGCGGGGCTTCCGGACCATGCGGTCCCATCGTTGAGCTGGATGAGCTCGATATCGGGCGCTCCGAAGAGCATCGCGCCGATTCGCCCGTTTCCGAGCGGTAGCGCTTGAGTCCATTCGGAGGCCGGACGATCGAACCACAGGGAGTGCTCACCCGTCCCGCGGCGGCTCCCGGCGGCGCTCATGTCCTGTCGATCCACATCGCGCCGTGGCCGGGGAGCGCGACGTGTCGGCCGTCGACCGAGAACTCGGCCGCCGTGCTCCCATGGTTGGCGACGAAGCGCCGCCGCCCGCGGACGACCGTCTCCGCCTCCGCCGTGGGTGCGTCGAAGCCCGCTGGCACCTCGGCGCCGTCGAGCCAGAGGTTCACGAGCCTGTCCATGAGATCGGTCGACGGACGAGTTGCCACGTACCATGCCTCCCCGCCGTCACTCTTGCGGGTGATTGCTGGGGACCCGATGGCGAATCCGCCGGCGAACCGTGCCACGACCTCCGCATCATCGACCAGCAGGAGCTCCTGCCAGAAGTCCGCCTCCCCCGAGAGGGATCCCGTGACGGAGAACGAGAAGTCCTGCTGCGGAGCTGGAGCAAACTCCTCCACGCGCACGCCCAAGGCATCGCGGAGCGGCCCATGGCCACCGAGGTAGCCGCCCAAGCGGATGTGCAGGTCAGCGTCGAGCACACCGCTGAGGTAGGTCACCACCAAGGTGCCCCATCGCGCCGGGACCTGGGACAGCGCCTGGAGCGCGGCGTCCGACAGGACATGCGCGACGGGTGCGACGACGATGTCGTACCGGGCCGAGTCCGCTTCGGGGTGAATGAAGTCGACCGCGACACAACGGCGGAGGAACCCCTCGTAGAAGCGCAGGACACTGTCCATGTAGTCGACCGACGCCGGCGTCCCGTCCTGCTCGATGGCTCGCCAGGAGTCCCAGTCGAGACACACGGCGACGCTCGCCTCTACTGGAGCGCCGACGAGATCGCCGAGCTCAGCCAGCTCAGCGCCGAGCGCCCGCACACCCCGGTGCACCCGAGTGCCCTCGCCGGCATGCGGGAGCATCGCGGAGTGGAACTTCTCCGCCCCGGCGGCGGACTGCCGCCACTGGAAGTGGAGGATGCCGTCGGCGCCGCGGGCGACCGCCTGCAGCGAGTTCAGCCGGTGACGTCCGTCGGCCAACGGCACGTTCGGGGGTCGCCAGTTCACGGCTGACGTCGCCTGCTCCATGAGCAGCCAGGGGCGTCCTCCACCGAGTGACCGCATCAGGTCCCGCGTCGCGGCCGACACGATATGGCTGCGCGCGTCCGCAGGGTCTGGGTAGAGGTCGTCCGACACGAGGTCCACGTGGGGCGCCCACGCCCAGTAGTCCACGTCCTTGAAGAAGCCCATGAAGTTCGTCGTTAGCGGAAGGTGTGGGGTGTGCGCCCGCAGGATCTCGGCCTCGGCGAGGTACAGGCTCAACAACGCATCAGAGCTGAAGCGGTCGAAGTCCAGGACCTGGGTGGGGCTGCGGATCATCGGAGCAGCGGACGGGACGGCGACCTCGTCGAAGCTGCCGTACGTCTGGGACCAAAACGCGGTTCCCCAGGCCCGGTTGAGCTCGTCGACGGTGCCATATCGTCGTCGGAGCCAGTCCCGAAACGCTGTCTCCGATTCCGGATCGTAGCTGCGCGCGACATGATTGCCGTACTCGTTCCCCACGTGCCAGGCTTCGACCGCCGGATGCTGACCGTAGCGGGCCGCGATGCTCTCGACGAGAGCGAGCGCGTGCTTGCGGTACGCGCTGGAGCTGGGGCTGAACTGCTGCCGTGAACCGAACGCCAGACGGACGCCCTCGAACGATACGGGAAGCGACTCCGGGTATAGGTGCGCCAGCCAAGCGGGTGGCGACGCCGTGCCCGTCGCGAGGATCACCCGGATTCCGCGCGCGTGCAGGAGGTCGAGCACGTCGTCGAGCCAACCGAACTCGTAGCGGCCCGGTGACGGCTCGAGCTGGGCCCAGGCGAAGACCGCGACGGTGACCGACGTGACTCCTGCCGCTCGCATCAGGCGAACGTCCTCGGGCCACACCTCGCGAGGCCACTGCTCCGGGTTGTAGTCGCCACCGAACCGGATTCGCGGCGAGAGCTCAGTCATCGATCGGCCCCAGGTCCAGGTAGGAGCGGAAGGTCAGCACCCTCGAGAGCGGCGGCTCCTGCGCGAACAACACCACCGCGTTCGGCCCCGGGCTCGTGACCGGCTCGGGCACGAACAGGGTGCGCTGCGGGCCATTGGGCCGATAGCGTCCCAGGCAGAAGCCGTTGACCCAGGCCACGCCCCAACCCAGCTCGTTGGTATCGATGGCGAGGTCACCCGGTGCGTCCAGCACGAACGTCGACCGGACAAGACCGGCACGCAAGGGCACCGGAGAGTCCTCCCCCGTGAGTGCTCGCTCCGGCATCGACTCCAGCGCCACCGCCGTGGCCTCCCACCCGAGCACCGAACGACCGTCGACGGTCGCCGGGCCGATGAGTCCCTTGACCTCCCCGATGCGGGGCCCGTAGTTGACGCGGCCTTCGTCCTCGACGAGCACCTCGAGCCGCCCGTGGGCCCGTGGTAGGACGATCGCGTGGTTGCCCGCGGTGCGTGATAGCACCCCGACGGGCACGCCATCGAGCGACACCCAGGCCCGATCGCGCACTTCAGCGAACTTGAGGATCGCCGGCTGGTCGCCCCCGGACAGGCTCACGCGGTAGCGGAGGAAGCCGTTGACCAGCCCGAGGTCGTCCATCGTCGGCAGATGCTCGTGCCGCGACCACAGACCGGGATCCACCTCCTCGAGGGAGCCTGCACCCGAGAGGGGCGTCGACTCGGGCACGACGAAGCTCGCGGCCGGCAATTCCCGGTCATCCAGCGCAGGAACGGGTTCATGGCGTCGGATGACGTCTCGGAACATCCAGAACTTCTCCGTCGGACGCCCAGCTTCGTCCAGCGGAGCGTCATAGTCGTAGGACGTCACCGTGGGCTGGTACAAACCCTTGTCGTTCGCACCGTTGGCCAGACCGAAGTTCGTCCCTCCGTGCAACATGTAGATGTTCACCGACGCCCCCGCACTGAGCAGGCGATCCAGACCGTCCGCGGACTCCGCCGCATCGGTCACGTGGTGATATCCGCCCCAATGGTCGAACCAACCGCACCAGAACTCCGAGCACATCAGCGGACCGTTGCTCTGGTGGGCGCGCAGTGTCCTGAGTCGCTCGTCCACCCGCGACCCGAAGGACCCCGTGGCCAGCAGTTCTGGGAGGCCACCGCGCCGGAGCATGTCGCCGCCCGGCTGGTCGACCGTGGTCAAGGGGACGGTGATCCCGTTGCGCCGATAGATGTCGACCAGAGCGCGGAGATACTCCGCGTCCTCCCCGTAGGCGCCGTACTCGTTCTCGACCTGCAGCAGGATCACGGGTCCATCGCGGTCGATCTGCCGAGGCGCAATGATCCGCAGTGCTGCGGAGAGATACTCGTCGGCGGCACGGAGGTAGCTGGCCTCGGACGTGCGGACCTTCACGCCCGGCGTCGCGAGCAGCCATGCCGGCAGCCCCCCGCCATCCCACTCGGCGCAGATGTAGGGACCGGGACGGACGATCGCATGCATCCCCGCGGCCGCGACGAGGTCGAGGAACCGTCCGAGGTCGAGTCCCCCGGTCGCGTCGAACGTGCCGGGCGCGCGACTGTGCGCGTTCCACGGGACATAGGTCTCGATCGTGTTCAGTCCCAACAGGCGACCCATCTCGATACGGTCGGCCCACTGGTCCGGGTGCACTCGGAAGTAGTGCAAGGCACCGGACACGATGCGGAACGGCTCGCCGTCGAGGAGGAACGTCTCGTCGTCATAGGCGAAACGCGAAGTGCTCATCTGGAAACTCCTTGGTGCGAGCGAGGGCGCGGCCGGGAACCGACGTCCGGGCCGCGCTCTCGTTCAGGGGGTCCTACTGCTTGACCTTGAAGCCCTGCTCCTGGCCATACGCGGTGTTCGCCTTCTGCCAGTCGGCGAGCGCCTTGGACAGGTCGCCGTGGCTTGCGTAGACCGGCCCCATCGCGTCGCCGTAGACGCTGTTCGCGTAGGCCTGCCAGGGCAGGTACTGCCAACCGGGCAGCACGGACTTCGAGGCCTGCAGGAACACCTTGTTGATCTCCTGCCCGCCGAAGTACGCCGGCTTCGCGCTGAGGAACTCCTCGGACTGCAGCTTCGCGGTCGTGGCCGGGAAGCCGCCCGAGTCGACGAAGATGTCGACCGACTCGGTGGAGGAGTTCAGCCACCTGAGGAACCCGGCGGCGAGCGCGGGGTTCTTGGACTGCTTCGTCACCGCTTCGGTGCTACCGCCGTTCTCTGCAGTGGCCGCCGAACCGTCTCCGTAGGTCGGCATGGGCGCGACCCGCCAGTTGCCCGACCCGGCAGCGGCGCCGGTCTCGAGCACACCGGGCATCCAGGCGCCGGCCGGGAGGGTCGCGATCTTCCCGCTGGCGAGATTCGCGAACCACTCGTCGCTCCATCCGCCGATGTTGTCGAGCAGTCCCTCACGCACCAGGGTCCCCCAGGTCTTGGCGTAACGCTGTGATCCTTCGTCCTGGAGGTTCACCGTCACTGTCTCACCGTCGGTCTGGAACGGCTTGGCGCCGGCCTGCCACAGCATCGCCGAACCCCAGCCACCGTCGGTGCCGGGATCGTTCGTGATGTAGTACTTCGGGTCGGCGGCGTGGAGCTTGCGGGCGGCATCGATGTACTCGTCCCAGGTCTTGGGCACTTGGAGTCCGAACTTGTCGAAGGTCGCCTTGTTGTAGAACAGGGCCATGGGGCCGGCGTCCTGGGGAAGCCCCCAGATGCCGTTCTGACTGATGTTCGCCCAGCTCGACGCGGTGTACTGGTTCTTCAGATCTGCAAAACCGTACCCGGTCAGGTCGAGCAGCCCGCCCGTGAGCACGAACTGCGGCACCGACATGTACTCCATCTGGACGACGTCTGGCGCTCCCTTTCCGGCGGACAAAGCGTTCTGCAGCTTGAGGTTGCTGTCGCTTGCGCCTCCGGAGTTGACGAAGTTGACCTTCACCTTCGGATAGGCCTTCTCGAACGCCGCAACCTGCTTCTTCGCGGACGGACTCCAGCTCCAGAAGGTGATCTCGCCTCCGTTCTTCAGAGCGGCATCGACAGCCTGAGCTCCCTTGTCACCTGTACTCGCCGGGTCGGCGCCTGTGCTGCAGGCAGCCAGGCTCATTCCGGCGAGGATGGCGATCGTCGCGGCAACGCTGCGCACGATGCGACGCTTCATGGTGTTCCTTTCGATGAGCGGTGCTGTTGGTGAATCAGTGGATGTGGCGCATGGAAGCGGTCACTGCTTGACGCTTCCTGCAGACAGACCGGACTGCCAGTACCGCTGCATGAAGAGGAAGGCGAGCAAGATCGGGATGATCGTGAGCAGGGCGCCGGTGATGACCAGATTGAAGATCGGCTGTGCGCCGATCCCCGCGCCTTGTGAGTTCCAGAGCTGCAGACCGATGGTGAGTGGGTACAGGTCCGGATCGCTGAGCATGATGAGAGGCAGGAAGTAGTTGTTCCAGGTGGCCACGATCGCGAACAACCCCACCGTGGCAACCCCGGGTGCGAGCAGCCGGAGGGAGATCGTGAAGAAGATGCGGACTTCTCCGGCGCCGTCCATGCGTGCCGCCTCCATCAGTTCGGTCGGGATGGCCTCGCCGGCGTAGACCCAGACGAGGTAGAGCCCGAAGGGGGAGACCAGGGAGGGGATGATGACCGCCCAGACCGTGTTCGTCAGACCCAGCCGGCTGAACATGAGGAAGGTGGGGACTGCCAGCGCAGTGCCCGGAATGGCGATGGCGCCCAGGATGATCGCGAACACGATCCGCTTGCCGGGGAAGGAGAACTTCGCGAGGCCGTAGCCCCCCAGCGCGGCCAGCAACGTCGCCCCACCGGCGCCGGCTATGACGTACAGAAGGGTGTTGCCGAACCAGCGAAGGAAGATCCCGTTGTCGTGGGTCAGGGTCTGCTTGACGTTGTCGAAGAACGCAAAGGGCCCGCTGGGGAAGAGTCCGAACGAGGACAGCAGGTCGTTCTGGGTCTTCGTCGAACTGACGACGAGCCATGCCAACGGCAGCAGCGAGTAGATGACGAACAGCACCATCACCACCGTGAGGATGACGGAGCGACGCTGGCGCGCCGGGTGAGAGCGGACCGGGGACGGGTTTCGTCTCATTGGGTCTCCTGACGGCTGCCGCGCACCTGGACGATGTAGGCGATGACGGCCGTCACGACGCCCATGATGATGGCCAAGGTCGCCGCATAGTTCGCCTGTTGACCAAGGAAGCTCAGGTTGAAGGCATACATGTTCGGCGTGAAGTAGGTGGGGATGAGTCCCGGTGCGCTGCTGCGGAGAATGTTGGGCTCGTTGAAGAGCTGGAAGCTGCCGATGATGGAGAAGATCGTGGCGATGACGATTGCACCGCGCAGCGCCGGAAGCTTGATGCTTCCCACCACCCGGAGGGGACCTGCCCCGTCGACGGCGGCAGCTTCGTACAGCTCTTCTGGGATGGTGCGGAGCGCGGAGTAGAAGATCAGCATGTTGTAGCCGACGTACTCCCAGGTGACGATGTTTCCGATGGACGGGAGAATCCACTCGTCCGCCAACGGCTTGAGGAGGTCGAACCCGAGAAGGTCGTTGAGATTCCCGGCCAGACCGAACCGGTCGGAGTACAGGAAGCTCCACATCAGGACGGCGACCACACCCGGTACGGCGTAGGGCACGAACACAGCCACGCGGTAGAAGCTCGCTCCCGCGAGCCTTCCGGAGTCGATAGCCAGTGCCGCTACGAGCGCCAGCACCAGCATGACCGGGACCTGAACCACCAGAAATGCGCAGACTCGCAGCAAGCCCTCGTGGAACTTCTCGTCAGTGAAGGCCTGGGCGTAGTTGTCGAAGCCGACGAAGGAGATCCCACCCACCAGCCGGTCCCGGAACAAGCTGAGGCCCACCGCATAGATCACCGGCGCCAAGATCGTCACGGCGAAGACGAGGAGGAACGGGACGAGGAACCACAAGCCCGTCCACCGTTGCCTGGGGCGGCGGGGCGCGCTGCGTGGTTGCGCATCCGCGTGGGGGGCGTTTCTCGACATTGGGAGGCCCATCCGTGCTGAGAGGAGGATGTTGACGTTATCAAGTCTGGGGATACTACTATGATGACGTCAACACTCGTCAAGATCGTTGCGGAGGAACTGCCCATGAGGCTGCCGGCGGACCGGACCCGCTCTGTCTCCCTGTTGGATGTGGCGGAGCGTGCAGGGGTCTCTGGGCAGACCGTCTCTCGCGTCGCCAACAACATGGGCAACGTCGCCAAGGGGACTCGCGAACGAGTCGAACGCGCCATGGCAGAGCTCGGCTACCGCCCGAACATCGCCGCCCGCGCGCTCCGGTCGGGAACGTTCCGCTCGATCGCCGTGGTGACCTTCGACGTGGAGTCGTTCGGCAACGTGCGCACCATCAGCGCCATCGCGAACGAAGCCGCGCTCCGCAACTACGCCGTCGAACTCATCCAGATCCCGTCCGAAGGCGGTCAAGCGGGAGCCGTGAACTTCTCCTGGGCCATGCAGCGGCTGGGCCAGGAGGCGGTGGATGGCATCATCCTCATCCTCGAGACCAGCGATGCTACGGCCGCGGCCCTCGGCATTCCACAGGATCTCCCTGTTGTCATAGTCGACGCGCATACGGGCCCGCTCTACCCGGCCGTGGACGCCGACCAGCAGCAGGGTGCCGAGCTGGCGGTCAACCATCTCCTGGAGCTGGGCCATTCCACCGTCTGGCATGTGGCGGGTCCAGCCGTGTCGAACGCCGCGACCGCCCGGCGGCAGGCGTGGGAGAGCTGCTTGACGGCGCTGGGGCGCGAGGTCCCTCCCGCCTTGACCGGGGATTGGACTCCGGAATCGGGCTATCGCGCGGGTCTCGAGCTGGCCGAGACCCCTGGCGTCAGCGCGGTGTTCGTCGCCAACGACCAGATGGCCCTGGGTGTCCTGCGCGCCTTTCACGAGAGGGGCATCGCCGTTCCCGACCAGGTGAGCGTCGTGGGCTTTGACGACATGGCCGAGTCTGCGCAGTTCTGGCCCCCGCTGACGACCGTCCACCAACACTTCGAGCTCGCCGGCTCGACGGCGGTCTCTCTCC
>JYOE01000016.1:7811-16975 GCA_000955875.1 Terrabacter sp. 28 | reverse complement strand
TCAAATCCTGCCCCCGCTACTAACAGCGCATCGCGCGGTGACGAAAGGCCCCCACAGTGTGGGGGCCTTTCGTGTTTCCTCTGGCTCGACACGTCTGGAGCAAGGGATCCAACGCCGCGGTCACGGATGCTGCGCCGAGGACAGCACGACGCCACGTGGCGATGCTCGGACGACGTGCCCGTTTCCACCCTCTAGCGTGGGCGGATGACCCACCCCCACGCCGACGCCGACGCCGGCACCCGCACGGTCACGACGCCCGACGGACGTTCCCTCGACGTGCTCGACGCAGGTGGTGACGGGCTACCGCTGCTCTACCACTCCGGCACCCCGGGCGGCGCGGTGCCGTGGCCGGCAGCGATGGAGGCCGCGCGCAGGTCGGGGCTGCGCTGGGTGACCTACAGCCGCCCCGGCTACGGCGGGAGCACGCCGCGACCTGGGCGCACGGTCGCCGATGCCGCCGCGGACAGCGCCGTGGTGCTCGACGCCCTGGGACTCGACGAGTTCGTGACGATCGGGTGGTCGGGAGGCGGGCCGCACGCGCTGGCGTGCGCCGCGCTGCTCGCGGACCGCTGCCTCGGGGCGGCGACCATCGCCGGCGCCGCCCCCTCGCGTCAGCCGGACCTCGACTTCCTGGCCGGGATGGGCGACGACAACGTCGAGGAGTTCTCACTGGCCTTCCGGGGACGCGAGGCGCTCGTGCCCGCCGTCGAGGAGATGGCGCGGTCGTTCCGGCACGTCACCGGGGAGCAGGTCGTGGAGGCGCTCGGTGGTCTGCTCAGCGCGTCGGACCTCCGGGCGCTGGAGGGCCCGCTCGCGGACTACGTCGCCGCCTCCGGGCGCGAGGCGGTCAGGGTCGGTCCGCAGGGGTGGGTCGAGGACGACCTCGCGTTCTGCGACGACTGGGGCTTCGACGTGGCGTCGCTCAGCGTGCCTGTGGCGGTGTGGCAGGGCCGTGAGGACCTCATGGTGCCCGCAGCCCACGGCGAGTGGCTCGTCGCGCACGTGCCCGGGGCGCGGNNGTCGGCCACGTCTCGCTCGTGGCGCGGGTCGGTGAGGTCCTCGAGGATCTCGTCGACCACCGACGTGCTCTGCACGGTGGGTGACCGGCCGGAGAGCAGGGTGCGCGGGCGGGTGCGCCACGTCCGGCTGCATCGACGTCTCGAGCGCGGACGTCCACACGCAGGCGTTCAGCGCGACAGGCTGGTGACGGGCAGCTCGAACCACCGCAGGTGGTCGAAGTCGACGTTGACGTGCGCCTCGTCGCAGCGCTTCGGCTCGGCCGCCGCCAGGATCGCCCGGGCCTCGTCGAGGTAGCCCGTGAGCGCCTCTTCGCCCGCACGCTCGACCTGGGCGGGGTAGGTGAGGTGCCCGTGCTCGAAGCCGATCCGGTCGAGTCGCAGGGGCGGCTCGACGGGGCCGTTGCGGTGCCTCCAGAGCCCCGTGGCGGGCTCGAAGTCGTAGTCGTCGAGCCGGCTTCGATGACGTAGTCGGCGACGACGTCGGAGATGAAGTAGTTGAAGTTGACCCGCACCCAGCCGGGCTTGATGCCCTCGCAGCCCCGGCCGATCTCGCGCTCGAACTCGTGGGACCTCTCGAGGTCGATGCCGAGCAGGTAGTGGCCGTAGGGGCCGGCGCAGGAGCAGCCGCCGCGGGCCTGGATACCGAAGAGGTCGTTGAGAACCGCCACGACGAAGTTGTGGTGCAGGTAGCGCCCAGCAGCGGCGTGGACGACGAACGACACGATCGAGAGCCGCTCTGCCTCAAGGTTGCCCAGGATCTCGATGGACGGCTCCGCTTGCCACGCCTCCACGGCTCGCCGGAGGAACCGGTCCTCGCGGGCCCGGATCGTCTCGACGCCGACCGCCTGCTTGAGCTTGAAGACGAGCNNGCGGGCGTGCCGCCCTCCTCACGGTGGGCGGGGTCGGTGACGTAGTCGTGGTCGGCGGGGTTGACGTAGCTGACGGTGCCGCCGCCGGGCACGTCGGGCACCCGGTTGGTCATCAGCTCACGGCGGACGACGAGCACGCCCGGGGTGCTGGGCCCGCCGATGAACTTGTGGGGGCTGAGGAAGACGGCGTCCTTGTATGCCGCCGAGTGGGCCACGCCGCGCCCGCCGCGGCCGTACATCTCGATGTCGACGTAGGGCGCCGCCGCGGCGAAGTCCCAGAAGGCGAGGGCGCCGTGCTCGTGGAGCAGCGTCGAGATCGTGTCGGTGTCGGTGACGATGCCGGTGACGTTGCTCGCGGCTGAGAAGGAGCCGATGAGCAGCGGCCGGTGCGCGTATGCCGTCAGGCGCTCGCGCAGGACGTCGAGGTCGACGTGCCCGTCGAGGTCCTGCGGGATGACGACGACGTCGGCGACGCACTCGCGCCACATGACCTCGTTCGAGTGGTGCTCGTAGGGACCGATGAAGATGACGGGCCGTTCGTCTGCGGGAACGAGCGCGCTCGCGTGCCAACGGTCCTCGAAGTTCGAGGGCACTCGGAGGCCGAGGATGCCGACGAGCTTGTCGATCGCCCCGGTGCAACCGGAGCCGGCGAAGACGACGACGGTGTCCTCGTCGCCGCCGACGGCGTCGCGGATGGTGCGCCGGGCGNNCTGCAGGCCGGTGCCGGAGCTCTCGGTGTGGGTGTTCGCGTAGCGCGGGAGCACCTCGTCGCGGATGAAGTCCTCGATGAACGAGAGTGCCCGGCCGGATGCCGTGTAGTCGGCGTACGTGACCCGGCGCGGCCCGTAGGGGCCGACCATGACGTGGTCGTCGCCGATCACGCTCTCCCGGATCGCGGCCAGCAGGTCGTCGCGGTCGCCGGATGCAGCCATGAACCAATCATAGCGCGAAGTGATGCTATCGGCGCGAACCATAACCATTGATTGGTCAAGTGTGCTGGACATGACAGCGCCCCTGCCGATGGCGGTCGGCAGGGGCGCTGGTCACGAGGTAAACGGTCGCGCGCCTACTTCGGGTCGGCGACGCAGACGACGGTGCCCGTGCCGCCCTCGCTGGCGGCGCTGGTGAACGCCCCCTGGGCGCCGTGCTTCTCGCACAGGGTCATCGCCGAGGACTCGTCGGTGGCCGTGTCGGTCTGGATGAAGGTCACCGTGCCCAAGGACGTCGAGTCCGTGCAGTCGACCTTCTTGAAGTCGTCGGTGCCGACGGCGGCGACGCACTCACCGGACTTGATGCCGTGCGTGCCGTCGTCCGCCGTGAAGGCGCGGAAGGCGAAGAAGGCGATGATCGCGAGGAACGCACCGCCGAACCGCTTGAACAGGGCGGCCCGCTTGGAGGGCTCGGCCGCGGGGGTGGCGGTCTCGTGCGTGCTGGTGCCGGACTGGGGTGCCGGCGGGACGACGGCTCCCGACGTCGTCCCGGGGGTCGCCTGCTCGGCGGGAGTGTGCTCGCTCATGTGATGACGGTGCTTCCTGTGAAGGTTCTGTGCCGGATGCGGCGGAGAGCATTGTGCACTGCCGGTGGCCCCAGCAGTGGCGCACCTGCCGTTCGTCACCGTTTCGTCGCATAGGGTCGAGCCCGTGACAGCGATCTCGTATCCCCTCGTCGAGCGCACGCTCGCCAACGGCCTGCGCGTCATCGTCAGTGAGGACCACACGGTGCCCAACGTCGCGGTGAACCTCTGGGTGGGCGTCGGCAGCCGCCACGAGAGCCCGGGCCGCACCGGCTTCGCCCACCTCTTCGAGCACCTCATGTTCCAGGGCAGCCGCAACGTCGCCTCGGGCGAGCACTTCTCGGCGCTCATGGACGAGGGCGCGCGGCTCAACGCGACGACCTGGTTCGACCGGACGAACTACTTCGAGACGGTGCCGACGGGCGCGATGGAGCTCGCGCTCTGGCTCGAGGCTGACCGCCACGGCCACCTGCTCGACGCCGTCACGCAGGAGAACCTCGACAACCAGCGGGACGTCGTCAAGGAGGAGAAGCGCCAGCGCTACGACAACGTGCCCTACGGCAAGGCGCTCATCGACATCTACGCGACGGTCTTCCCCGAGGGGCACCCGTACCACCACCCGACGATCGGCTCCATGGAGGACCTCGACGCGGCGACCCTCGAAGACGTCCACGCCTTCTACCGGGCGCACTACGGTCCCAACAACACGGTGCTCACCCTCGTCGGCGACGTGACCCCGGACGAGGGCTTCGCCGCGGCCGAGAAGTACTTCGGACCCCTGCCGCCCATCGAGCTGCAGACGCGCGAGCGGCTCGAGCAGCTGCCGCCGCTCTCCGAGCCCGTCCGCCTCGACCGCGTCGGGGACGTGCCCAACGACCGCATCTACGTCTGTTTCCGGCTGCCCGTCGACACCACGCCCGACTACCTCGCCTGCCAGGTGGCCGTCGACGTGCTCGGTGGGCTGGCCAGCTCGCGGCTCGTGCGCCGCCTGGTGCGCACCGACGAGACGGCCGTGGCCGTCGGCGGCTGGACCATGGGTCTCGTCGACGGGGTCGGCCTCGGCACGATCNNCGACGTCGAGCAGGTCGAGGCCGCGGTCTGCGAGGAGATCGATCGGTTCATCGCCGAGGGGCCGGATGCCGCCGAGCTGGAGTCGGTCATCGCCGACACCGAGCGCTCGTGGCTGAGCGCCCTCGCGAGCATCGAGGAGCGCGCCGACCACATCAGCCACCACGCGCTGCTGTCGGACGACCCGGCATACGTCAACACGTTCGTCGAGCGGATCCGCGCTGTGACGGGCGAGCAGGCCCGCGACGCCGCTGCCGCCTGGCTCGACCCGCAGTCGCGCGCCGTGGTGCGCTACCTCGCCGACCCCGGCGTGCCCGCCGAGGAGCCGGACGACTCGAGCGACGACAGCGACTCCAGCAAGGACTCGGAGGAGGCCGCATGACCGCCGTCGCCCGCCCCGTGGTGGCCCCGCCCGAGCCGTGGAGCTTCCCGGAGGGGCAGGAGCACGACCTCCCGAACGGTCTGCGGCTCATCAGCTACGACGTGCCCGGGCAGTACGTGCTGTCGGTGCGACTCGGACTGCCCGTGTCGCTGCGTGACGAGCCGCGCGAACGGGAGGGCGTGGCCTCGATCATGGCCCGGACGCTCGACGAGGGCACCGCGAACCACACGGCCGAGGAGTTCGCGCGGCTGCTCGAGCGCAAGGGCGTCAGCTTCGGTGCAGGCATGGCCGATGCCGGCCTCTCCATCGNNCCTGCTGCGCCAGATCCTCACCGAGCCGGTGTTCCCGCAGGCCGAGGTCGCGAGGCAGGTGCGCACCCGCCTGGCGGAGATCGAGCAGGAGCGCTCCGTGGCGGCCCACCGCGCCGGGCTCGAGTTCGTCCGCACCTTCTACGCCGCCGACGACCGGTCGTCGCGGCCCACGGGCGGCTCCCGCGAGACCGTCCAGGCGATCACGCGCGACGACGTGGCAGCGTTCCACGAGAGCCACGTCGTCGCCTCGGGCGTGACCGCGGTCGTCGCCGGCGACCTGGAGGGTCTCGACGTCCCGGCGCTCGTCGAGTCGGCCCTCGGTGGCTGGTGGAAGGGGCCCGTGGACCGACCGCGGCACCTCGACCACGCAGCCTCGCTGGCCCCGGACCGCGGACGCATCGTGCTGGTCTCGCGGCCCGGCTCGGTGCAGACGGAGTTCGTCATCGGCGCGCCGGGGCCCGACCGGTCCGTCGAAGGAGGCTGGGCGCCGTACCCGGTCCTCGGTTTTGTGCTCGGTGGCTCACCGAACGCACGCGTCGACGCCGTGCTGCGCGAGGAGAAGGGCTACACCTACGGCATCCGGTCGAGCTTCCGTCCACGCCGGCGCGGGGGAGTGTTCCTCACGTCGGGGTCGGTGCGTGCCGACTCGACGGCGGAGTCGCTGCGGCTGCTCGTCGAGATCCTCGAGAGCGGACGGGACGGCTTCAGCGACAAGGAGGTCCGCTCCGGCGTCGACTTCATCGCGAAGACGGCTCCCGGCCGCTACGCCACCGCCGACACGATCGCCGACGAGGCCGTCGGCATGGCGCTCGACGGCCGCACCACCGAGTTCACGACGGCGAACCTGCGCGACCTCGTCACGGTCGACCGGGCCCGTGTCGACGCGGCCTACGCCCGGTTCGCGGACGGGGCCGGCATCGCCGCCGGTGCACCCGGCGCGGGCTGGACGATCGTCATGGTCGGTGACGCCTCGCAGCACCTCGAGGCGCTGCAGCGGCTCGGCCTCGGCGACGTCACCGTCGTCCAGGACGCCTGATCTCTGAACCCTCGCCGAACGCNGCGTTCGGTCAGAGGAGGGGCGTCAGGGTGCGTTCCATGACGTAGTCGTCCTCATGGATCCCACCCACGAGGAAGCGCTTGGTGCCGACGCGCTCGAAGCCGCTCTTGGCGTAGAAGCGCTGGGCCCGCTCGTTCTGCTGGTTGACGCCGAGCCATACCCCAGCGGCCCCCGCGGCGCGGGCCCACTCGAGGGCGCGCTGCATGAGCAGGGCTGCCGCCCCGGTGCCGTGGGCCTCGGGCAGGACGTAGATCTTCGACAGCTCGACCGTGGGGCGCAGGCGGATGGCATGCCGCACGTCCTCGTCTGCCGGCTCGCCGACGACGAGCATGGCGTAGCCGAGGGCGGAGCCGTCGCGCTCGGCCAGCAGCAGGTGGCGGTCGGGGGCGGCCAGGTAGGCCGTGAAGCGCTCGGCCGAGAGCACCTCCGAGACGAAGGCGTCCACGCGCTCCGGTGACATCGAGGGCGGGCACGCGAGCACGAACGTGGCCGCGGCGACGGCGGCGAGGGTGGGCACGTCGCCTGCGGTGGCCGGGCGCACCGACGTGGCGGGGCCCGCTGTGTCGGTGCCGTTCACGTCGACAACCCCTGTCGCACGGTGGAGCTCGCTGCCGAACCGCTCATTCGGAGGGCATCCCGATGCGGCTCAGCACCTCGTCGTGCAGCAGCCCGTTCGTCGCCAGGGCGTTGCCGCTCCAGCAGCCCTCACGACCATCGAGCCCGGTGAACCGGCCGCCGGCCTCCTCGACGATGGCGACGAGGGCTGCCATGTCGTGAACCGCCAGCTCGGGCTCCGCCGCGATGTCGGCGGCCCCTTCGGCGACGAGCATGTAGGACCAGAAGTCGCCGTAGGCGCGGGTGCGCCAGCAGTCGTCCATGAGGTCGAGGAAGTCGTCGCGGCGCCCGCGCACCCGCCACCCGGCGAGCGACGAGTACGACAGCGACGCGTCGCCGAGCCGGCCGACCTGCGACACCGACATCCGCCGCGCCGACGACAGGGACCGCCCGGTCCACGCCCCGGACCCGGTCGCCGCCCACCAGCGCCGCTGCAGGGCAGGTGCCGACACGAGCCCGAGCACCGGCTTGTTGTCGACGACGAGGCCGATCAGCGTGGCCCAGACGGGCACGCCGCGCACGAAGTTCTTCGTNNCGTGGTCCGTGACCGGTGGTCTCGAACTCCTCGCCCTCGACAGCGTCGCGGGGCCTCGTGCGCTTGAGCTGCGTCCGCACGAGCTCCTCGGCGGCGCGGTCGGCGTCGGTCACGGGAGTGAGGTCGGGCTTGCTCTCGACGACGAGGTCGGCGGCCCGGAAGCGCGCGATGGTCACCCGCTCGACGGCATCCGCGAGGACGTGGGCCAGACGGAGGTCGTCGTCGTAGGAGGTCACCGGGTCAACCTAGCGGCAACGCCCGGCGAGCGGGCGGGGAGCACCCGGCATACGGGCGCGCCTTCTCCAGATCGTCATGCACGGCGACCGAGGAGCCGTATGCCGCTGCGGCTCAGTGCTCCTCGCCCGACCGGCTCGACAGCAGACGCCGCAGCGAGGCCAGCCGCGACGGGCCGGCGGCGCCGGCGTGGCCGTCGGCGACCCAGGCGTCGAGGGCGCACTCCTCCTCGTCGTGCGTGCAGCCGCGGGGGCACTCGTCGGTGCCGGCGGCGAGGGTCGACGTCGATGTGGGCCAGGCCGAACGAGCGGATGCCGGGCGTGTCGATGACCCAGCCGTCGTCGGCACCGTCGGCGCCGTGCAGCCGCAGAGCGACGGCGTTCGTCGACGTGTGTCGGCCGCGGCCGGTCGTGTCGTTGACGACCCCGGTCGCACGCAGGGCGCCCGGGACGAGGCCGTTGACGAGCGTGCTCTTGCCGACGCCCGAGTGCCCGACGAGCACCGACACCTTGCCCGACAGGCGTTCCCGCAGGTCCTCGAGGCCGGTGAAGCCGTCGGCGGNNTCGACCTCGAGCGGGGCGTAGTTGGCGAGGAACGGCGCCGGGTCGACGAGGTCGGCCTTGGTCAGGGCGAGCAGCGGCTCCAGGTCGGCGTCGTAGGCCGCGACGAGGCACCGGTCGACCATGCGCGGGCGCGGCTCGGGATCGGCAAGGGCCGTGACGATGACGAGCTGGTCGGCGTTGGCGACGATGATGCGCTCGTAGGGGTCGGTGTCGTCGGCCGTGCGCCGCAGCACGGAGCGGCGCTCCTCGATGCGGACGATGCGGGCGAGGGCGTCGGGNNACGTCGTCGCCGACGACGACGCGGGTCCGACCGATCTCCCGCGCCTTCATCGCCGTGACGACCCGCTCGGGCTCCTTCTTGCCGAGCGCGCCCTTCGGCACGAGACAGGTGTAACGGCCACGGTCGACGCCGATGACCATCGCGACGACGGCGTCGGCATGAGCGGGACGCTCCTTGGTGCGGGGCCTCGATCCCTTGCGGCTCGGGCGGACCCGGACGTCTCCCTCGTCGAGGTCCCGCCAGCTCATCGGGACAGCACCACGGGCGCTGAGCCGTCGAGCATCCCGCGCCACAGGCCCACGAAGTCGGGCAGCGTCTTGCGGGTGGTGCCGATGTCCTCGACCTCGACGNNAGGCCGATGATGGCGCCCGCAGTGGCCATCCGGTGGTCGTGGTAGCTGCGGAACCGGCCGCCGTGCAGGGTGGCGGGGGCGATGCGAAGGCCGTCGTCGGTCTCGGTCAACGTGCGAGCCCAGGCCGCTGAGCTCGGTCGTCAGTGCCGCGAGGCGGTCGGTCTCGTGCCCGCGGATGTGGGCGACACCGCGGATCCACGTGGGCGTGGACGCCAGGGCGGCCAGGGCGGCCACGGTCGGCGTCAGCTCCGCGGCGTCGTGCAGGTCGATGTCGATGCCGACGAGCTCGCCGCTGCCCACCACCGTGAGCCCGGAGCGGTCGAGCCGGACGTCGGCGCCCATCGTGTCGAGGATCTCGCGCAGCAG
>JYOE01000016.1:643-7794 GCA_000955875.1 Terrabacter sp. 28 | reverse complement strand
CCGGCGACGAGGGCGGCCGCGACGAACGGGCCGGCGTTGGAGAGGTCGGGCTCGACGGAGACGTCGAGCGCGTTGATCTCGGACGGCTCCACCCGCCACGTGTTCGGCTCGCTGTCGTCGACGATGGCCCCCGCGTCGCGCAAGGTCTCGACGGTCATGAGGATGTGCGGTTCGCTGGGCACCGGCTTGCCGTCGTGGTGCACCGTGACGCCCTCGTCGTAGCGAGCGCCCGCGAGCAGCAGTGCCGAGATGAACTGCGACGACGCCGACGCGTCCATGGTGACCGACCCGCCGCGCAGGCGGCCCCGCCCGTGCACCGTCAGGGGCAGGCAGCCGCCCTCGTCGTCGACCTCGGCGCCGAGGGCGCGCAGCGCGTCGATGACCGGGCCCATCGGTCGCACCCGCGCCTGGGGGTCGCCGTCGAGCCGCACCGGCCCGTCGGCGAGCGCAGCCACCGCGGGCAGGAAGCGCATGACCGTGCCGGCGAGGCCGCAGTCGACGGTGACACCCCCGGTGAGGGTCTCGGGCGGCGTGACGAGCCAGTCGGGCACGGCCCCGGCCGTGCCGGCTGCCGACTCACCCTCGGGGGCCACGTCGTCGATGCGCACCCCTAGCGACCGCAGCGCGTCGGCCATGAGCAGCGTGTCGCGCGAGCGCAGCGGCGCCCGCAGGCGCGAGCGGTCGCCGGCCAGCGCGGCCAGCACGAGATAGCGGTTCGTCAGGGACTTGCTGCCCGGCAGTGCGACCGTCGCGTCGAGCGGTCCGGGGGCCAGCGGCGCCGCCCAGTCCGGCTCGGCCGTCAGGGTGTCGCCTGCGGCGACACCGGTCGGGGAGGGGGACTGGGGCGATGGATCAGCGGGACTCAACTCAGCTCACGACGTCCTGTGCTCGATGGGCGAGGAGGCGGGCCTCGCGCTTGGCGGTCTGCTTGGCGTGCCGCGCCTCGCGGCGCGTGGTCTTCGTGGCGTGCTGGGCGCGCCAGGCCAGGCCAGGCTTGCCCTCGGTGTCGACGGCGGCGAGGAGCAGGCCGCCGAGCAGGCCGACGTTCTTGAGGAAGAGGCTGCGGCTCTGCGCCTTGCGCGTCGGGTCGGTCTCGTCCCAGAACGCGTGCTCGATGGCCGTCGTCGGCACGACGGAGGCAGCGAGCACGGTCGACGCGAGGCGCGGCATGCGTCCGGTCGCCAGGAGCAGGCCGCCACCGAGCAGCGCGGCGCCGTTGACCCGCACGAAGAGGTCGGGGTCCTTCGCGGCGACCTCGGCCCCCGGCACCTGGCCGGGCACCTTCTGCAGCAGGTGTGCCGCCTGGTCGGTGCGTGCCGCGGGGNNGCGACGAAGACGGATGCGAGCAGCGGGCGGGCGAGACGGCGGACGATCATGCGGAACTCCTCCTCTGGCCGGCGGCGCGTTCCAGCGTCGCGACCATCGTGGACCTGTGGACACCTACGGTATCGACATACCCACGGCCCCGGTGGCCGCGCCCACCGGTGCCGAGCCCTCGTCGGCCCAGCGGCATACGCTGTGCCGCATGTGCGGGAGGTATGCCGCGAGCGCGCGGCCCGACGAGCTCATCGAGGCGTTCGACGTCGACGAGGACCACACGGCCGAGCCCACGCGCAGCGTGCTCAAGAACCCGCAGAACCCACCGGCCGGCGAGCCCGACTGGAACATGGCCCCCTCGAAGCAGGCGCCCGTCGTGCTGACGCGGCGTCCCCGGGGCAGCGACGGTCCCGACGAGGGCGCCGAGCCGACCCGCCAGCTGCGCCTGCTCACGTGGGGTCTCGTGCCGGCCTGGTCCAAGGACGTCAAGATGGGGCTGCGCATGACCAACGCGCGGGCCGAGTCGGTGCTCGGCAAGGGCGCCTTCGCCAAGGCAGCCCTGTCCCGGCGGTGCATCGTGCCCGCCGAGGGGTGGTACGAGTGGCAGGTCTCACCGACGGGCAGCCGTTCTTCATCCATCGCGCCGACGGCGACCCGGTGGCCTTCGCCGGGCTCTACGAGTTCTGGCGCGACAAGGACCTGCCCGACGGCGACCCCGGTGCCTGGCTCACGTCGTTCACGATCATCACGACCGCGGCCGACCCCGGCATGGACCGCATCCACGACCGGCAGCCCCTCGTCCTCGAGCGCGGGCAGTGGGAGCAGTGGCTCGACCCCGACGAGAAGGACCCCGGCTACGTCCAGGGCGTGCTCGACTTCGCCGACCCGGGCCGTTTCGAGGCCCACCCGGTGAGTCGTGCCGTCGGGTCCACCGGCAACAACGGTCCCACCCTGGTCGAGCCCGTCCCGGCATCCGAGCTGGAGGGCGTGGTGGACCCCATGACCGGCGAGGTGATCGGCGCGTGAGCGGCCCGACGAGGGCGACGGTCCGCGTGATCGAGACCCCCGGCGGTCCCGGGCGGGCGCACGTGCAGCGACCCACCCGAGCGCGCGGCACGGTGGTGCTGGGCCACGGCGCCGGGGGAGGGCTCGGTGCCATCGCTCCTCGGCGCCGGCTGGGCCGTTGCCCTCGTGGAGCAGCCCTGGCTCGTAGCCGGACGGAGGGTGGCCGGACGGCCTCCAACCCTCGACGAGGCCTGGGTCCCCATCGTCGAGGCGCTCATCAACGGCCGAGGCAGGCTGCCGAGGCCGCTCGTCGTCGGCGGCCGCAGTGCCGGGGCCCGGGTCGCCTGCCGCACGGCGGGCCCGCTCGAGGCCGACGCCGGCCTGCTGCTCAGCTTTCCCCTGCACCTGCCCGGGCAGCCCCACAAGCTGCGCGCCCATGAGCTGGCCCTCGCGCCCGACCCCTCCTGGGTCGTGCAGGGCACCAACGACACGTTCGGCACCCCCGACGAGCTCCGTCCCCACCTCCCCGGGGGCACGACCCTCGTCGAGGTCCCGGGGGCGCACAGCTTCCCGAAGGGCTCGCGCAGCGCCCTGACCCAGGCCCTGACCTCCATCGCGGGAATGCTGCCCGGCTAGGGGTCGTTGCAGCAGGCATGGTCACGAGCCCCACCCGCGCACCCGAGGAAGCCCCCGCGCTGCCCTGGCACGGCCGGCCCGTCGAGCGCGGCCGGAACTCCCAGCCGACCGGTCTAGGCTGGACCGCGATGGCAAAGGACAAGAACACCGACCCCAGTGCCGCCCTGCGGCTCGCCGAGCCGGGAGCGGCGTCGACGGTAGCCCCCGTCGACGAGGCGGCCGCCCAGCAGGCGGCCGACGCGAGCGTCGACGTCGCCGCCGAGAGCGAGACCGACCGCCGGGCCCGCTTCGAGCGCGAGGCGATGCCCCTGCTCGACCAGCTCTACAGCGCCGCGCTGCGCACGACGCGCAACCCCAGCGACGCCGAGGACCTGGTCCAGGAGACGTTCGCGAAGGCGTACGCCGCCTTCCACCAGTACAAGCCGGGCACGAACCTCAAGGCGTGGATGTACCGCATCCTCACCAACACCTACATCAACAGCTACCGCAAGAAGCAGCGCCAGCCCCTCGAGTCCGACGCGGCCGAGATCGAGGACTACCAGCTGGCACGAGCCGAGTCGCACACGTCCTCCGGACTGCGCTCGGCAGAGGCGGAGGCGCTCGACCACCTGCCCGACAGCGACGTCAAGCGCGCCCTCCAGTCGATCCCCGAGGAGTTCCGGCTCGCCGTCTACTTCGCCGACGTCGAGGGCTACTCCTACAAGGAGATCGCCGAGATCATGGACACGCCCATCGGCACCGTGATGAGCCGCCTGCACCGGGGGAGGCGCCAGCTGCGCGAGCTCCTCTCGGCGTATGCCGCCGACCGCGGTTTCGTCACGGCCGGCTCTGGCGGCACCGCCGGGGCCACGGGCGACGGCACGGAAGGAAGCCGGTCATGAACGAGCACACGGCGGGCGCGCCCGGCAACGAGGCGCGCACGGACTGCTCCGAGGCGCTGCTGCGCGTCTACGAGTACCTCGACGGCGAGCTGGGTCCGGAGGAGTGCGCCAAGATCCAGGCGCACCTCGACGAGTGCGGTCCGTGCCTCAAGGAGTACGACCTCGACACGACGCTCAAGTCGCTGATCAAGCGCTCGTGCGAGTGCGAGCAGGCACCCGAGGCGCTGCGCATGACGATCATGTCGCGCATCTCGATGACGGTAATCCAGGTCGACCGGGGCTGACCCCGCCGCACGCTGAGACGACGGAGACGACGAAGGCCCGCCCCGATCTGATCGGGTGCGGGCCTTTGACGTCTGCGGCTCAGGCGTTGGGCTTGCGGCCGTGGTTGGCGGCGTTGCCCTTGCGGGAGCGGCGCTTGCGGGCGCGCTTGCTCATCGTCGGCTCTCCTTGGGTGCTGCGGTCTCGTCCCCGTGCGGGNNGTCGCAGGCGGCCCAATTCGGGGACGATTCGCCCACCTCCTTGCCCCTTCAACGGTAAAATCTTGGTATGGATCCGGTCGACGGCGATCGGATCCCTTATGTGCGCCTGCCGATTCTGGGACGCTGCTACCCGAGGGAAACCTCAGTTGTTCTGTGCTGCCGCAGCAACGCCCCTCCATGGCGCACGCATCCGGAACACATATTGAGTCAAGGAGCCCCCCAACATGTTCGCTGCCCTGCTGTCAGCACTCGCCACCAACGACTTCGCCTCGCGCGCCCTCACCGCCTTCGCCAACGTGTGGTCGTGGCCGGGCTGATCGACCTGAACCCTGGTGGACGGCGCCGTGGCGGTGTGAACCGCTGCGGCGCCGTCGCGCTAGCGTGAACCAGTGACCCAGACCACGGCCGACCGGGAGCGGCGCAAGACGTCGCGCGGCCTGCGCACGTACCTCACGGTCGTCCTCGCGCTGGCGGTCGCGGTGGGAGCGCTTGCCTGGGTGTACGACCCGCCGAACGAGCTGGGTCCCCTGGTCCTGCTGTGCTTCATGGGGGTCATCAGCTTCCAGCTGCGCGAGCCGGCGGTGAGCTCGAAGTTCGGCTTCTCCTTCACCTCGATCATCCTGCTCGCCTCGGCGGTCATCTCCGGCGTGTTCGGCGCCTGGCTCGTCGGGTTCGTCTCCCTGTCGATCGACCGCAACCAGCGTCGGTGGTCGGCGACCTTCTTCAACATGTCCATGAGCAGCCTCATCGGCACGTCGATCGCGGTCGTCTACCGGCTCGTGGGAGGCAGGACTGACCCCGTCGGTCTCGACGGTGCGGTCGACCTCGCCCTCCAGGTGGGTCTTCCCCTCATCGCGGCCGACGTCGTGGGCTGCCTCGTCAACGCCGTGCTCCTCGCCGGTGTCTTCCACTTCGACCAGGGCGCGCCCGTCTGGGTCGTGCTGCGTAGCGTGCTCGCGAGCTCCGGCCTCGCGTACGTCGGCTACGGCATCATCGGGTTTNNGTCGTGCTCTGGTACCCCGTCGACCTGCGCGCCTTCAGCGCCCTGCTCGTCATGGCGCCCCTCCTCGCGGCGCGCTGGGCCTTCATCCAGTACGGCGAGGAGGTGCGGTCGCACGAGCGCACCGTCGACACCCTCGTCACGGCCCTCGGCACCAAGGAGCCGGCGGCGGTCGCCCGCAGCCGGCGCGCCGCCCGACTGGCGGAGTGGGTGGCCGAGGAGCTCGGCCTCGGCCCGGGCCAGATCGGGACGGTCCGCTACGCCGCGACCCTCCACGAGATCGGCCACCTGGGCGTTCCCACCCGACTGNNCCCTGACGCCCGTCGAGCGCCGCGCCATCGAACGGCACTGCGTCATGGGAGCGCGCATGATCGAGGGCATCGACTTCCTCGAGGACGCGCGGTCCGGCATCCGCCACCAGAGCGAGCGCTTCGACGGATCGGGGCGCCCGGACGGCCTGGCGGGCTCGGCGATCCCCATCGCGGCCCGCATCGTCGCAGTGACGTCGGCGGTGGAGGCCCTCGTCGGCGACCCGGACGAGCCCGGTCACGCCTCGATCAGCGACGTGGCCCGTGCACTGCGGTCGGATCCGGGACGCTACGACCCCGAGGTCGTGGCCGCCACGGTCGCGGCACTGGAGAAGCATGTCTGGCCGCACCCCCTCACGAGCGGCTCGGTCGCATGAGAGGGGCCGCGCGCCGCGAGCCCGTCGCCCTGGTGCTGGGCCTCGTGGGCCTGGTCGCCGCCGTCATGGGCGTGCTGCGGACCGGTGACCTCCCGGGCCTCGACGACCAGGCCGCCTTCGGTGTCGTGTGCGCCTTCGCGGTCACGATCGTGGTCGGCGAGTGGTTCCACCTCTCGGCTCCCGGCTTCCGGGGGTCGGCACCCATCGCCATGGCTGCCGCCTTCGGTCTCGCCCTCACCACCGAGATCCCCTCCGGCTCGCACGTGACGTACGGCTCCGTCCTGGTCATCGCCGCCACGGCGGTCGCCATGGCGCTCGGCACGGCCGTACGCGTCCTGGCCGGCCGCGAGACGAGCATCGTCGAGACGACGGGACGGTTCGTGTCGGTGGTCGTCGTGGCGGTGCTCTACCGCGACGTGGCCCTGGGGCAGGAGCCAGGCAGTCCGGCTCCCGCCGACCACCTGGACCCCTGGCAGCGGGCCGCGCTGATGCTCCTGACGTGCGTCGCGGCCCTCGTGGCCGACACGCTCTTCACCTCGGTGCTCCGGGCCACCTCCGCCCGCGCCAACCTCAGGCGGACCTTCGTGGAGGAGGTGCGCTCGTCGTTCGCGATGTCGATGGCCGTCGCCGTCACGGGGGTGCTCATCGCCCTGGCCGCGCCTCCCATGGGCATCGCGGCACTGCCGCTCTTCCTCATCCCGCTGGTGCTCACGCTCTTCGCGTTCCGGCGCTACGTCAGCATCCGGGCCACCTACCTGCAGAGCATCCGCACCCTGTCACGCCTCACCGATGCCGCGGGCTACACGCCGTCGGGGCATTCCGAGCGGGTGGCCGCCCTCAGCGTCCGTGTCGGCCGTGAGCTGGGCCTGTCCGAGCGCGAGCTGCTCGACCTCGAGTACGCCGCCCTGCTCCACGACATCGGTCAGGTCGCCCTCGTCGAACCGATCCCGGGTGGCGCGACGGTGCTCGCAGCGCCCGCCGACCAGCGACGCATCGAGGCCGACACCGTCGCCATCGTCCGTGAGACCCAGGTGTTCGAGAGCGTGGCTCTCATCCTCGAGCACCAGACGACTCCCTACCGGCAGGTGCGCGAGCTCGGCGAGGAGATCCCGATGACGAGCCGCATCGTCAAGGTCGTCAACGCC
>JYOE01000016.1:0-627 GCA_000955875.1 Terrabacter sp. 28 | reverse complement strand
CGTCGACGCCCTGCTCAAGACGATCGGCAGCAGCAGCCAGACCGGCTGAGACTGCTGTCACACCGCGCGCCGCACACTGGGCCGCCGGCAGTCGACGTGCCAGAATGATGGCCTCGGGCAACCCCCGTCGCGAGAACGAAGCTTGCAGGCCAGACCCCCGGCACTGTTCCACCAGTGAGGGCGTCTGCCCTTTTCTTCTCCATGCGAACGAGGTGTTCCAGCATGAGTGCGTTGCCCACCAGCCAGCTCTTCGACCCGAGCGACCCGGTCTTCCGCGTCCACGAGGGCGGCAAGCTCGGGGTACACGCCACGTCGCAGCTGCGCGACGCAACCGACCTCTCCCTGCTCTACACACCGGGGGTCGCCCAGGTTTCCCTGGCCATCGCGGCCGACCCGACCCTTGCCTCGGCCTACACGTCGCGGCGCAACACCGTCGCNNCGGCCGTGCTCGGCCTCGGTGACATCGGCCCGCTCGCCGCGATGCCGGTGATGGAGGGCAAGGCCGTCCTCTTCAAGCACTTCGCCGACGTCGATGCGGTTCCCGTGTGCATGCAGACCGGCAGCGTGGACGAGATCGTCGACGCCGTCGCCCGCATCGCACCGACCTACGGCGGCATCAACCTCGAG